>NZ_CP069338.1:2692500-3902500 GCF_016859125.1 Archangium violaceum
TGCCGCCCCGTTCACCGCTTCGCCTCGTGAGGAGTCAACACCGCGCCGGGGCGCCTTGTTTCTTCCTGTCGAGGGGGCGCGGAATCTACTTCACTTCCGCGTCTCGTGTCAACTCGCTTCGTCGACTCTTTCTTCCGCCCCGTCCCGGCTTTGTCGCCTGCGCGACTTCCGCCGTTTCGTGGGGAGGCGGCTTCTACCACCGCCGCGTTGAGAGTCAACTTCGCTCGCTGACTTTCTATTTCCTCTTTCACTTCGCTCGTCCGGCGCTCCCGGCCGCCGTTGCGGCCTCGCTTCCCGTCCGAGGGGGCGCGGCTTCTATCATCGCCGCACCTGGAGTCAACCGCCTTCGCTGACTCTCTTGCTCCCTCCCGCCAAGCTCCGTCACCGAGGTGACTTCCGCTTTGTCGAGGGGGCGCGGCTTCTACCACCGCCGCGTTGAGAGTCAACTCCGTACCACCGACTCCGTATTCCTTCTTCAGCCCGTTCGGGTTCTCCGCCGCCAGTGCGGCTTCGCCTTCCCGTCCGAGGGGGCGCGGCTTCTACCACCACCGCGTTTGGAGTCAACTTCGTGTTGCTGACTCCGTATTCCGTCTTTCTGCCCGCCCGGGTTCTCCGCCGCCGTTGCGACTTCGCCCAGTCGAGGGGGCGCGGCTTCTACCACCGCCGCGTTTGGAGTCAACCACCATCAGCACCTACCCTCTTCCCGCGAGGGATACTCTCTCCCACTCCAGATTGGGGTTTAAACGTTCCGGCATCGCCGCTTCCGCATTACCCATGCCGAACAGCGCGATCCCCTAGAGCTACGCGCTCAAGCGCGCACACAGAAACCCAGGTATCTAGAGATGACTCGCTGCAACCTCCCTGCTTGATCCCAGCCCAGAAAGGAGATTGGGCGCTCAGTCCATCGCACGCAGAGCGACTGAGCAAGTGCGTGGAGGAAGTCCTCGCAGACGTGCAACAGAACCAACTTGAAATTCCGCCCCCCCGCCCCATCGAAGGAGTCAGGCGTCGGAAACCGACCTTGGCCGCATCGGAGAAGCCCAGGTCGTCCCCTTGGTATTCGCTGAACCCCGGTATCGATGAGTTTGATGGGTTTGCCGACGAGCGCGGGGCATGAGGCGCTCACCGCAGTGCGACAACACGACAGTGAGCCCGCCCCCCATAACCGAAAGGCGCCACTCGTCGCTGGCCCAGGTGAAGTCCAATGGATCTTGAACTTGTGACCTCACCGTAGAAGTCGGCATCTCAACCCTACTGATAACGTAACCGTGGTCAGCTCACTGTTCGTGGACAGCCACAACTGGAACACCCGCGGCGAGCTCAAGGCCGAGGGCTCCTCCATCACCGAGGGCATCGGCCAGGGCCGCATCACCGCCAACCTCGAGGGCGCCCCCATCGACGAGTTCCTCCAGATTTCCGACGAGGAGGCCCTCCCCGTCCTCTTAACTGCTCGAGCACGAGGGCCTGTGTCTCGGCGGCTCCAGCGCCGTCAATGTCGCCGGGGCCATCCGGCTCGCCAGGAAGATGGGGCCGGGGCATACCGTCGTCACCGTGCTGTGCGACTCCGGCAACCCCTACGCGAGCAAGCTCTTCAACCCCGCCTTCCCGCGCTCCAAGCGGCTGCCCGTCCCGCGCTGGTTGGAGCGCGGCTCCGACGCTCCCTCGACTACCCGCCCCGTGGCTCGGCCCCGGACGTCTCCACGCTCGCCGCGGGAGGCATGCGGGGCAGCCGGACGGTGAAGGTGGTGCCCTCGGCGGCCGTGGACTCGACCTCCACGGTGCCTCCGTGCGCCAGCACGAGCTGACGGACGATGTACAGCCCCAGGCCGATGCTCCGGTCCGAGCGCTCCAGCCGCCCGCTGCCTCGCGTGAGCGGCTCGAAGAGGCGGGGCAACAGCTCCGGCGCGATGGGCTCGCCCGCGTTGCGCACGCGGAGCACCACATGCGCCCCGACGCCCAGGGATTCGACCCACACGGGTGAACCCTCGGGGCTGTACTTCAGCGCGTTGCCGAGGATGTTGGCGAGCACCTGCGCGATGCGATCCGAGTCCCAGTGCCCCTGGCCATCGCCGCCGCGAGACACCTGGATGTCGCGCTCGGGGTGGGCCGTCCGGGCCTCGTCCACCACGTGCTGCGTGAGCTCGTGGGCGTCGCAAGGCACGGGCCGCACGGGGATGCCTCCCCCCATGCGCGCCTGGGTGAAGTCGAGCAGGTCGCGAATCATCCGGTGGGCACGCTCCGCCGCGGACACGATGCGGGCCGCCGTCTTGGCCTGCCACGGCTGCGTGTCCTCCCGCCGCAGCATCAGCGCCGCCGCGGTGAGGATGGCGCTCAGCGGGTTGCGCAGGTCATGGCTGACGATGCCGATGAGCTGCTGCTCGAACTCGGCACGCTGGTGGGCTTCCTCGAGAAGACGCTGGCGCTCCTCCTCGGCGCGCTTGCGCTCGGAGATGTCCTGCATCGCCCCCACCATGCGCACGGGCTTTCCTCCCGCGTCCCGGACGATGTAGCCCCGGTCCACCACGTGCGCCCACGTCCCGTCCTTGAACAGGAAGCGGTACTCCCCCTGCCAGTGCTCCTCCCGCGACTCCCTGGCGCGCTCGAGGCTGGCCAGCACCCGCTCGCGATCCTCGGGGTGGATGAGCCGCGACCAGCCCTCCACATCCGGCCCCAGCTCCTCCGGGGAGTAACCGAATACCTGCCCGACGGCCCCTCCGTGCCAGAGCAGCGTGTCCGTCTCCATGTCCCAATCCCAGATGGCATCGGACGTGGCGCGCAGGGCGAGCTCGTAGCGCTCCTCCGACTTGCGCAGGGCCTCCTCGGTGCGCTTGCGCCGCAGCTCCCCCTCGGCCTCGCGCAGGGCGCGCTTCACGCACGGCACCAGGCGCTCCAGCCGGTCCTTGAGGACGTAGTCCGTCGCCCCGCGCTTGAGCAGCTCGATGGCGCGCTCCTCTCCCAGCGCGCCGGAGACGAAGAGGAAGGGCGTGTCCGGACAGGCGAGCCTCGCGGCCGCCAGGGCGCTCAGCCCATCGAAGCCGGGGATGTTGTAGTCCGAGAGGATGATGTCGAAGCGGCACCGCGCCAGCGCCCGCGTGAAGTCCGCCTGGCTGTCCACGCGCTCCGCCTGGATGGAGAGTCCTCCCTCCTCGAACTGGGCGATGATGAGCTCCGCGTCCAGAGGGCTGTCCTCCAGCAGGAGGAGGGACAGCGGTTCCCCGCTGGGGTGGGACGGAAGGACCTCCAGGGCTCCGCGGGTGGCGCTCATCGCGCACCTCCGCGAGGCAGGGCCCCCGGGGGCGGCTGGTTCACCACGGCCCAGAAGAGCCCGAGGTCCTTGAGGGCCTCGACGAAGTCAGGGAAGGCCACCGGCTTCACCACGTAGGCGTTGACGCCCAGCCCGTAGCTGCGCGTCAGGTCCTGCTCCTCGCGCGAGGAGGTGAGCATCACGATGGGGATGGGCTTCAACTCGGGGTCGTTCTTCACCTGGGCGAGCACCTCGAGCCCATCCACCTTGGGTAGCTTCAAATCCAGCAACACCACGGCGGGGTGCCCATCCGGCCGGTCGGCGTAGGACCCGCGCCGCCGCAGGAAGTCGAGCGCCTGCTGCCCATCACGCACCACCACGACCTCGTTGGCCAGGTGTGCCTCCTCCAGGGCGGCCAGGGTGAGGGCCACGTCGTTGGCGTTGTCCTCGACCAGGAGGATTCTCTTGAGCTCGGTCACGGGGATGATCGTCCTTGCCGCTGCGGCATGTCAGGAGGGCGTGGCCCGGGGTAGCGTGAAATGGAAGGTGGCGCCCTGGTCCACGGCTCCCTCGGCCCAGGTCCGGCCTCCGTGCCGCGAGATGATGCGCCTCACGTTGGCCAGTCCGATGCCCGTCCCCTCGAATTGTTCCACGGTATGCAGGCGCTGGAAGACGCCGAAGAGCTTGTCCACGTACTGCATCTCGAAGCCCACGCCGTTGTCGCGCACCCAGATCTCCACCTCGCCCGCCTCCTCCCTCGCCCCCACCTCGATGAGCGCCTGGGGCCGGGGCCGGGTGTACTTCAATGCGTTGCCGAGCAGGTTGCGTAACACCTGCCGGAGGAGGGATGGGTCCGCCTCCACCCAAGGCAGCTCGCCCACCCGCCATTCGACCTCGCGCCCATTCGCCTCCGTGAGCAGCTCCCGGCGGATCTCCTGCACGAGCGCGCTGAGGTCCACCCGGGTCTGACGCAGCTCGGCCCGGCCCATCCGGGAGAAGGCGAGCAGGTCATCGACGAGCTGCCCCCCCTGCTGCGCGGCGGTGAGGATCGTCTTGAGGTGGCCGCGGGACACGTCGTCCAGGGAGGCACCCGCGCGCCGGTCCAGGAGCTGGGCGAAGCCGGTGATGTGGCGCAGCGGGGCGCGCAGATCGTGGGAGACCGAGTAGCTGAAGGACTCCAGCTCCTTGTTGGCCTCCTGGAGCTGGGTGGTGCGCTCGCGCACGCGCTGCTCCAGGCTGGCGTTGAGCTGGCGGATCTCCTCCTCCGCGCGCCGGAGGTTCTCGACGGTGCGCCGCTCCTCGTCGATGTCCGTGTTGGTGCCGAACCACCGGACGATGCGGCCCTCGGTGTCCCGCACGGGGATGGCGCGCGCGAGGAACCACCGGAACCCGCCGCCCTTGTGCCGCAACCGGAACTGCTCCTCCCAGGACACCCCCTCGGAGAGCGCCCTGCGCCAGGTGGACACCACCCGCTCGACATCGGCCGGGTCGTGCACGGCCTTCCATCCCCAGCCACGCATCTGCTCGGTGGTGATGCCGGTGAAGTCGGTCCAGCGCTCGTTGGTCCAGGTCACCACCCCCTCCGGGTCGGCGATCCACACGAGATGGGGGATGGAATCGGCCAGGAAGCGGAACTGCTGCTCGCTCTCGCGCAGCTCCGCGGCCAGCGCCTCGAGCTTGTTGCGGGCGAGCACCTGCTCGGTGACCTCGAAGGCGGCGGCGACGATGCCCTCCACCTTCCCCTCCGCGTCCCGCAGCGGCTGGTAGGCGATGTTGAAGAAGCCGTCTTCCAGGGGCGCGCCGGCGGTCCGGTGCCAGCGGGTGGGGACCTCCTGCTTCTGGATGGGCACGCCCGTGCGGTACACGTTGTCGAGCATCTCGAAGAAGCCCTGTCCCTTGAGCTCGGGCACGGCCTGGCGCACGGGAATCCCCAGCAGGGGGCGCCCGCCCGTGAGCTGCTGGTAGACGCGGTTGCCCATCTCGTGGACGAGCTCGGGACCGCGCAGGACGGCGAACGAGGCGGGCAGCTGCATCAGCGCCTCGAAGAGGTTCCTGCGCTGCGTCTGGGCCAGCTGGTACAGCCGCTGGTTCTCCACGGCCACGCTCGCCAGCTGCGCGAGCTGCACCACGATGAGCTCGTCCTCCTCCGTGAAGTCTCCCTCGAGCTTGTCGGAGAGCTGGATGAGGCCGAGGTTCCTGCCATCGCGGCCCACCAGCGGCACGGCGAGCCAGCCGCGCATGGGCGGGTGCGTGGCCGCGTGCCGGCCGAAGCCCTTCCACATCGGGTGGGCCTCGAGCTGCGCCTGGGTCATGCGCAGGGGCTGGTTCGTCCGGCAGACCAGGGCGTAGATGCCGCTGCCGTCCGTCTTCTCGCCGTAGTCGCGCCAGGCCGCGTATTTGTCCGAGAGCGAGACGGCGTTGATGGCCTGCGTCCAGTTGCCATCTTCCGTCAGGCTGATGACGGATTGGTGGGCACCGACGAGCGCCCGGACCCGCTCGGTGGTGAGGGCGAGCATGGCATCCAGGCTGTCCGCCGAGTTGAGGGCCACCGCCGTCTGCGCCAGCTCCTTGAGCAGCTCGGCCCGACGGCGCTCACGCGCGAGCAACTCGAGGCGCTCCGCCTCGGAGCGTTTGCGCTCGGTGATGTCCTGCACCGTGCCGATGAAGCGCACCGCGCGGCCCTGCTCGAAGTAGGTCCGGCCCGTGGCGCGCAGCCACCGCACGACGCCGTCGTACGGACCCACGGTGCGGTACTCGATGTCGTAGCCGCCACGGCCCCCCGGGTCGAAGCTGCGCTGCACGGCGTCGTCGGTGGGCTGGCGATCCTCCGGGTGCAGCAGGGAGAGGAAGCGCTCGTAGGTGACGTCCTCCTCGGGCGGCAGGCCGAAGAGCTCCTTGCAGCGCGCATCCCACCGGAGCGCCCCGGTGAGGAGGTCGAGGTCCCACGTGCCGAGCGCGGTGGAGGTGACGGCCAGCCGCAGCCGCTCCTCGCTGGTGCGCAGTGCCCCCGTCTGGAGGCGGAGCTCCTCGGCGAGGCGCTCGCTGCGGCGCCGCGCCAGGACATGCTCGGTCACGTCGACGGCGAAGGTGAGCAGGCCCGTGGGGCGCCCGTCCGCGTCGCGCACCGCCTGATAGATGAGGTTGAAGAAATACTCCTCCGGCTTCCCGTTGCCCTTCCGGTCCAGCGCGATGGGGAACTCGTTGGCCTGGAAGGACTCGCCCGTCTCCATCACGCCCTGGAGGGCCGCCATGACCTCCGGCTGGGAGAGGACCTCGGGGAGCACCTCGCGCAGGGGCTTGCCCAACTGCATGGGGCGGCCCAGCACCTCCGAATAGAGGGGATTGGCGAACTCGAAGACGAAGTCGGGCCCGCGGGTGATGGCGATGGCCGCTGGCGCCTGCATGAGCAGGTGGTGGAGCATCTCCCGGTGGGAGCCCTCCAGGGTCTCGCGCTCGCGGGCGCGCAGGGACTCCTCCTGGAGCCGCATCCGCTCGCGGGCGAGGTGGAGCTCCACGAACACGGCCACCTTGGCGCGCAGCACCGGGGCCACGAGCGGCTTGCGCAGGTAGTCCACCGCCCCGTGGGCGTAGGCCTCGAGCACCTCGCGCTCGTCGCCGTCCCCGGCCGTCATGAGCAGGACGGGGGTCCGCTGGTTGCGCACCCGCTGGCGCAACAGCGCCGTCACCTCGACGCCGCTCATGTCCCCCAACCGCACATCCATGAGGACGGCGGCGAAGTCCGTCTCGAGCACGCGCCGGAGCGCCTCCTGTCCGGAGCCCGCCTTCACCAGGCGCTGGCCCAGGGGGGCGAGGATGGCCTCCACGGCGGCGAGGTTGGCGGCGTCATCATCGACGAGCAGGACGCTCGCCTGCCCGGGGGTTACCAGGGCTTCTGGACGCGCGGCGACAACGGTCATGGTGTACGTGACTCCGTGGCACTCCGGTTCCGCCATTCGGACGCAGGGGGGACGCGTGTGGCCGGGCGCCGGCTCTTCCTATAATGGCTCGCGCCTCCCCCGAGAAAGTCGGTCCATGGCGGACCGGCAGGTTGATGGGAAGAGAACAACTCGGGTCTTCCCAGGCCGTCCGACTTCACTGGAAGTGAAAGCAACCGGGCATTCCATCCCTGGTCCCACCGCCCGGCTCATGGCAGGCGAAAGTCCCTCAGGCCGCCACCGCGTGCCTGGACGTGGCCAGCGGCAGCCGCACCCGGAAGCAGGCGCCCCGCGCCACGGACGTGTCCAGCACGAGCGTCCCCCCGTGGTTCTCCGTGACGATCTGCTGGCAGATGGCCAGCCCCAGCCCCGAGCCCTTCCCCACGTCCTTCGTGGAGAAGAAGGGCTCGAAGATGCGCTCCCTCACCTCCGGAGGAATACCCGGACCGTCATCGGCCACCACGAGCTCGACCATGCCGTCGCGCACGTCCGTGCTCACCCGCACCTGGCCCTCGTTGCCCATGGCGTCGAAGGCATTGCGCATCAGGTTCAGCAGCACCTGTCCCAGCTGGCCCTTGTGGAAGGGGAAGCGGGGCACCTCGCCACACCGGACGTCGATCCTCGCGCCGCGGGGCAACGAGCGGCGGACCAGCTCGGCCGTCTCGTGGACCAACGTGTTGAGATCATCCAGCTCGAGGCGTGGGCGATCCCCGCGCAGGAACGCGCGCAGGTCCTCCTGGATGGAGCGGATGCGCTCCGTGGCGTGCCGCATCGCCTCCAGCGCCTCGGGCGTGTCCTGGAGCACGAAGTCGATGTCCAACTCCTTCCACAGCCGCTCGACGACCCCGGCGTCCTCGGGGTGGGCGGCGAGCCGCTCGCGACACAGCCGCAGCACCTCTTCCAGCTGCTCGAAGTACTCGCGCACCGGAGGCAGGTTGTTGTGGATGGCGGTGAGCGGGTTGTTGATTTCGTGCGAGAGCCGCGCCAGGAGCTGACCCATGGCGGAGAGCTTCTCCGCCTGGATGACCTTCTCGCGGGCCCGCTCGAGCTCGGCGGTGCGGGCCCGCACCTGGCGCTCCAGCTCCACGTTCTCGCGCTTCAGGGCGAGCCCGCGCCAGCGCACCACGCCGGCCACGCACGCCCCCAGCAGCAGCACCCCCAGGCCCCGCGCCCACCAGGCCGCCCACCACGGCGGATGCACCACCAGGGAGAACCCCACCACGGGCCCCCACGGGCCCCGTCCGTTGCGCGCGCGTACCTCCAGGCGGTAGCTCCCCGGGGAGAGGGCGCTGTAGCGCACCGAGCGGCCCGCGGTGGGGTGCCAGTCGTCCAGCCCCACCAGGCGAACCTCGTGCTCCACGCGCCGCTCGTCGAACGCGCCCAGGTCCGCGAGCCGGACGTCCAGCGTCGACTCGCCAAGGGTGGACTCGAGGCCCTCCGGCGGTGGCCGGGGGAAGGAGCGGGAGCCGAGCACGGTGTCCAGCAACACCACGCGCGGAGGCTCGGCCGGGCCGAAGTAGCCCGCCCCCTCGAAGCGGCCGAGGCCACTCGAGGTGCCCACCCACACCAGCCCATCGGGGTCCGCATGGAAGGAGTTGCCACTGCAGTCGTCGCCCGGGGCGCCCCCGCTCGCGCCGAACTGCTCGAACACGCCGTCCGCGCTCACGACGTGCACCCCGGCCCCCGTCCCCACCCACAACCGGCCCACCGAGTCCTCCCCCACGAAGTAGACCATGCCGTTGTGGAGCCCCGTGTTCCGGTCCAGGTGGACGCCGTCGACGAGGCGCCCGTCCCGGTACGTGAAGCAGCTCAGGCCCAGGGGGTCGTCATAGGACACGCACACACGGCCATCCCGCCGGATCGCCAGGTAGCGCACCCGGTCGTTGCGCAGCCCCTCGGCGGTGCCCAGGCGCCGGAACACCCCCTTCTCGCGCACGTGGAGCCCGTCGCCCGCGGCCCACAGCCGTCCCGCCGCGTCCCGCTCCACGCCGAAGAAGGACATCCCCTTGCTGGCCAGCACCATCTGGAAGGACCACACCTCGCCGATGCGGACCCCGCGGATCAGCCCGCTGGTGGTGGCCGCCCACAGCGTGCCATCCGGCTCCCAGTGCAGGTCGAAGGTGTAGCGCGCCGGGTAGCCGTCCGCCTCGGCGAACGTCCGCGCTCGTCCGCTCCAGGGCTCGTAGCGATGAAGTCCCACCGGGTTGCCCGCGGCCCACACGGCGCCGTCCGGGGCCACCACCACGGCCTTGAGTGAATAGCCGCTCAGCCCGACGGGCACCCACCCCTCGGGCGTGCCGCGTGACAGCCCCACATCGCTGCCCACCCACAGCGTCCCATCGGGACCACGGTCCAGGCCCCAGATCATGCTCGACGGCAGCCCCGTGGCCGAGTCGTGCACGGTCCACAGGCCACGCCCCACGGAGCGGTGCACGCCCAGGCTGGCGACCCAGAGCGTCCCCTGCTCGTCCTCCAGGACGTCCCACATCCGCGCCGAGCGCTCCGTGAGGCCCAGCCGGAGGAACCCCGAGCGCTCCCCCTCCACCACGATGAGGCCCCGGTTGTTCGGTACGAGGAGCTGCCCGCGCCGCCCCACGCGCAACCGGTGCCCCGCGCCCAGCCCCCCCGCGAGCAGATGGGAGCGCTCCTCGAGCACCCCTCCCTCGCGGGACTGCACGAGGAGCCACCCATCACCGCTCAGCCACAGGCGACCCTGTCCGTCCCGCGCGATGGAGAGGATGTTGCGCAGCTCGGGCCCCGGCAGCCGGCGGCTCCTCCAGACCCCGTGGACATCCCGGGTCAGCAGGCGCGACTCCGAGCCCACCTGGAGCGCACCCGAGGCATCCACCCAGAGCACCTGGGCCGCGCCACCCGGCCACCCGGGCGACAGGACGAAGCGTCCCGGCTCCGACTCCACGAACAGACCGTCCTCGCTGCCCACGAGCATCCGCTTCCGGGCGTCCAGACGGAGCCGCAGCACCCGCGAGGAGACACCGTTCATCGGCACGGAGACGAAGTGGCTGCCGTCCCAGCGGACCACGCCGCCCCGGGTCACCAGGAGCAACCGCCCCTCGGCGTCGAGCGTCGCGTCGTTCACGATCGGCGAGGGCAGGCCGGCCTCCAGCCCGAAGCGCTCGAAGCGCTCACCGTCGAAGCGGTACATCGCGTCCGCCGCGCAGACCCACACGAACCCTTCCCCATCCTGGAAGACCCAGGACATGTCCTGGTTCTCGATGCCGGCATCCGTGCCGTAGCTCCGGAAGCCGATGCGCCCCGGGGGCTCCCCCGCGCGCGCCACGTCGCCTCCCCAGCAAACGAGGACCACCGCCAGGAACATGGCGAACCGATGCGACGACATGACTCCGGAAGCCTCTTCTGAAGCGGGGTGGCGCGGCTGTCGCTTCAGTATACGGGAAGACGGAGGCTCAGCCCGAGACGGGGGGCTTGGAGGCGAGCGCCGACGCGGCGGACACATCGGGAGCCGAGGCCCTCCGGCGCCAACGGCCGTAGAGCTTCTTCGCTGGCAGTGCGAGCCCCAGCGACACCGCCAGTACAGAGAGCGCCAGGCCCAGCGCGGGCAGTACGTCCTGTGAGTGCCCCAACCAGCCCGCGAGGCTCGGGAAGGTGGACCAGCCGTACACGATGGGCAGGTGCACCACGTAGACCCAGAGCGACGCGCGGCCCACCGGGCCCAGCAGCCCGTCCAGCCGCGAGGGCAGCAGCATGGCCAGCCCCGCCACCACGGTCAGCAGGCCCACCCGCCACAGCACCAGCGTGGGAGCACCCCTCCCGGGGTCCCCGCCCCACAGCGTCATCAGCGCGAGCAGCACGGCGCCCGGGCCCATGAGGCACAACCAGTGCGGCACGCGCCTCACACCCGCGAGCCCCAACCCCGTGAAGCCGCCCAGGAAGAAGTACGCCGACCACGGGAAGAGCGGGAAGCTGGATGTCCTGCCCACCAGCGCCTGCTCCAGCGCCAGCGGCCACCCGCCCGCCTCCACCACCGCGCGCAACCCCGCGCTCACGCAGGGGAAGAGCACCGCCAGGAAGGCCAGCGCGGCCATCCGCGCCGCCCGCCCCTTCAGCAACGCCAGCACGCCCGCGCCCAGCAGCAGCGCCCCCGCCACGCCATGCAGCGCATCGAAGGCCAGGAAGTGCCGCCACACCGCCAGCTCCCCGGCGAACAGCGCTGGCAGCCCCCAACCGGGCCAACGTAACAGGTAGCCCCAGCCGAGCAGCAACCCCACGCGCGGCAGGTACCGGCGCAGCACGCGGGGGCCATGCGCGCCCGTGCGCCGCACCGTCGTCGCGAAGGCCCACCCGGCCACGAAGAGGAACAGCGGCGCCGTCACGGCCCGCATGGACCAGTACGCCCGCATGCCCGGGCCCCCGCGCGCCGCGTCCGACAGCACCGCGTCCAGCGTGTGGCCCATCACCATCGCGATGACGGCCACCGCCCGCGCACGGTCCAGCCCCGTGTCGCGGGGGCCTGGCACCGGGGCGGGCGGCGCGACGGCGGAAGGCTGGGAGCTGCTCATGGGTGCGACGACTTCGCTCAGACGCGCATCGGCATCACGACGGCCGTGAAGCTGCGGTCCCCCGGCGCGTGCAGCACGCCCGGGCTGTGCTCGTCACCCAGCTCGAAGGCCACCTCGTCCGTGTCCGTCACCGTCAGCACGTCGATGAGGTAGCGCGCGTTGAAGCCGATGGTGATGGGGGTGCCCCGGTAGGCGATGTCCAGCGCGTCCTTGGCCTCACCCAGGTCCGGGTTGTTCGCGGTGATGAGCAGCTGGTTCTCCGCCAGGCCCACGCGCACCGCGTAGCTCTTGTCCGCGCTCAGCAGCGCGATGCGCTTGAGGCCCTCGAGCAGCCGCGTCTTGGGCACCAGCACCGCCTTCTCCCCCTCCTTGGGGATGACGCGCTGGTACTCGGGGAACTGCCCGTCGATGAGCCGCATCACCATCGTCAGGCCCGTCTTCTTGAAGAGCGCCGAGTTCTCCGCGAACCCCAGGTGGCACTCCGCGTCCGGCGCCTCGTCCAGGAGCCTCTTGAGCTCCAAGAGGCCCTTGCGCGGGATGATGACACCACCCTTGAGCTTGAAGTCCCCCTGCAGCTCGCGCTCGATGAGCGAGAGGCGGTGACCGTCCGTGGCCACCATCCGCACCTTGCCGCCGGCCTGCGGCTCGAAGAAGACGCCGTTGAGGATGTAGCGCGTCTCGTCCGTGGAGATGGCGAACTGCGTCTTCTTGATCATCTCCAGCAGCGTGTTGCCCATCACCTGCACCAGCGGGGCGCTCTCCTCGCGCGGCAGCTTCGGGTACTCCTCGGGCGCGGTGCCGACGATCTTGAAGTGCGCCGAGCCGCTCGAGATCTCCACGTAGTTGTTCGCCAGCTTCTTGAGCGTGACGTGGGCGTCCGGCAGGTTCTGGACGATGTCGAAGACGTACTTGGCGCTCAGCGTGACGGCGCCCGGCTTCACCACCTCGGCCGGGTGCTCGGAGACGATGCCGATCTCCAGGTCGAACGCCGTGACGGTCACCCCCGACTTGTGCGCCGTGACCAGCACGTTGGCCAGGATGGGCATCGTCGTCTTGCGCTCCACGATGCCCTGGGCGCGGTAGAGGGCCTTCTTCAGCTCGTCGGCGGCGATGCGGAATTCCATCTCGGGGTCCTTGAAGAACCGGGGGGTTACGGGAAAGAACGGCGGCTCCATGGCCGCCCGAGGCGGATGTAGCCCGGGGGGGCCAAGCCGTCAACGAACCTGACGTCTGCGGTCATGCCGACTCGACCAGTATACGGGGAGACGGGGACTTGAACTGCCTCCCCGCGCACGGGCATACAGGTAGCACTTCATCCTACCGACCAGCCGACCGGTCGCTGCTTCCAGCCAGCCCCGCCCCCATAACTTAGGGCGGGCAGGACGCGGAGGCGCCATGCACGACAGGTTCTACAAGACCGACGACGAGTGGCGGGAGCAGCTCACCCCGGAGCAGTACCGGATCATGCGGCAGAAGGGCACGGAGCCCCCATTCACCGGCGCCTTCTGGAATCACCACGGCCGGGGCATCTACAGCTGCGCCGGCTGCGGCTGCACCCTCTTCTCCTCGAAGACGAAGTTCGACTCGGGCACAGGCTGGCCCAGCTTCTGGGCGCCCATCAAGTCCAGCCACATCGCCCACCACGATGACCGCACCTTCCTGCACACCCGGACCGAGGCGTCGTGCAGCCGCTGCGGCGCCCACCTCGGCCACGTCTTCGATGACGGGCCGCCGCCCACCGGGCTGCGCTATTGCGTCAACTCGGCCGCCCTCGTCTTCGAGCCCGAGGAGCAGCTGCGCGCGGAGGAGCTCGGCGAGGAGCTCGGCGCCTTCGCCTCCGAATAACCCGGGCATGCGCCCCGCCAGGAACAGGAAGTGGTATCACCCCGGGAGGCGGCGAGACCGCCGCGTCCCTTCCGGAGCCCGAACCATGACCTCGAGTCATCCCCTCCTCTCCGCCGCCCTCGCGCTCGGCCTGCTCGCCGGCTGCAGCAACCGCACCACCCCCGAGCCCCGGCCCACCGAGTCCACCTCCGCACCCACCACCCAGCCCGCGCCCCTGATGGAAACGCCTCCCACCTCCAAGCCCGCCCCGTCCTCCTCCGCCTCGGCCGACGCCGCCGGGAAGCGGGGGCAGGCCCTCCCGACCGACGGCGCCGACACCGGCGCCCGGGACACCGCCGCCGCGAAGCCCGTGGTGTACCTGGTGAAGGACAGCGGGGTGCGCTGCATCACCGCGCCCTGCCCGTCCTATATCGCCACCCCGGTGGACCAGCCCGGCGCGGAGGGCATTCAGATCACCGATGTGGACCTCTCCGCGCTCGGCCTGCCCGAGGATCGGCGCGCCACCCTCCTCGAGTCCGTCCAGGGCCGCGGCGCCGGACTCAAGGTGGAAGCCACGGTGGACACGGTGCCCAAGGCGGGCCCTGGTGGCGCCGCCACCGTGCTACGTGTCAAGAAGGTCGTCGAGGGCCGGTAGTCCCCCCGTCCCACATCCTCCCGGAAGGAGCCTCCTGCCTCCCTCCGGGTTCACCGGCAGGGGGGCTTCCGTCATGATGGGGCGAGTGGTCATCACACCCCATGTCATGCGCGCGGCCCGGGGGCTCCTCGGACTGCTGGCCCTGCCGTACCTCCTGCTCGCCGGCTCCGCCCACGCGGTGCCGTCTCCCCGGCTGGAGGCCTCACCACGCCAGCTCCTCTCCGGACGCGACACCCGCTCCACCCTCACCCTTTCCGGGCTGCCCGCCGACGCGCGCCTCGCGTGCAGCACGGGCCGGCTCCTCTCCACGCGGCGCTCCGCCTCCGACACGCTCGAGGCCACCTTCGCCCCGCCGCGCGCCGAGACCCTCGCGCCCATCCTCTGCGCCGCGGTGTCCCCCTCCTCGGGCGCCCTGGCCACCGTGGTGCTCGAGGTGCAGCGCCGCCAGGTGTTGCCACTCACCGGGCTCCCGCCCCTGGGCCGCGTGGAGGTCCGCATCGGAGACACCCTCTACGGCCCCGTGCGCGCCAACGCCCAGGGACAGGCCGAGGTGTCCGTGCTCCTCGGCCCCACCCACACCCAGGCCACCGTGACGACCACGGAGCCCGGCCAGCCGGCACGGCACAAGGCCCTGCCGCTCCCCGTGTCGTCCCGGCCCGTGGTGCTGCTGATCAGCGCGGAGTCCTCCCTCGAGGCAGACGGCGTGCACGGCGTGCGCGTCTGGACTTTCGGCATCGACGGTCAGGGTGCGCCGCTGGACACCCCGCCGTCCTTCTCGCGGAGCGGAGGCACCTTCGAGCCCCAGCGCGTGGCACCCGGTGTCCACGTGGGCACCTTCGTTCCCCTCCCCCGGGCCTCCCCGGGCGAGGCGGTGCTCACCGCCCAGTCGGGGGGTGGGGAGTCCTCCTCCGTCCGCGTGGAACTGAGGCCCGGCGTGAAGCCCGTGCTCACCCTGGAGGCCGTCACGCGCGAGTTGCTCGCGGATGGGCGCTCGGGCACGGACGTCACCGTGAGCGTCCATGACGAGCGGGGACGCGCGCTGCCCGGTCAACCCGTCCGGCTCCAGGCCACGCGCGGCGAGGTGGCCCCCCTGCAGGATCGCGGAGATGGCACCTATCTGGCGCGCTACCGAGCTCCCGTCGGCGGAGGAGAGGCGCGGCTCGACGCCCTCCTCGATGGCGCGCCCCCGGCCTCGCTCGCCCTGACGCTGCGCCCTCCTCCACGGCTCACCCTGGAGCCGAGCACGCACGAGCTGCCCGCGGATGGCGCGACGCGGCTCGAGCTCCACCTCACCGCCCGCGACGCGAAAGGCGCCCTCGTTCCGGAAGGGACGGAGGTGTCCCTCTCCACCACGCTCGGCACGGTGCCCGCCTCCGTGAGAATGCGCGAGGGCCAGGCCACCGTCGAGCTGGTGGCGGGCCGCAAGGCCGGCGAGGCGCGCGTCGAGGCCCGCTGGGGGGAGGAGCTCGCCCGCGCCACCGTGCGGCTCGTCCCCGGCCCCCCCGCCCGCCTGCGCGTGCGCCCCGAGGAGCGCGCGGTGCTCTGCGACGGCCAGGACAGCGCACAGGTGCACCTCCTCGTCGAGGACGCCAACGGCAACCCTCTGGACGGCGTGCCCATCACCCTGAGCGCGGCGGGCACCCAGGCCGAGCACGGACACTTCGAGCGCGTGGCGTCGCTCGGCGGGGGCGAGTTCGTCACCCGCTTCCATGCGCCCTCCCGATGCGAGGGCGGCGTGGCCACCCTGCTCGCCGCGGCCGGCGAGGCCCGGGGGGATGCCCGGCTCACCCTCGGCTCGCGCACGCCCCGGGGCTTCACCGTGCGGCTCGGCGCGCAGAGCAACCTCGGCCGGCTGGTGCAGCCCGCCCTGGAGCTGGAGGGAGACGTACGGCCCTACGCGTTCGGCGAGCGGCTCGCCGCCAGCGCCTCGCTCCAGGTGGCCCATGGAGGCTTCTCCCTGAGCGGCGAGAGCACGGCGCACGAGTCCTTCGAGCTGTCCGGCACCGCCCTCACCACCACCCTGTCCGCCGGTGCGCGTTGGCTCGTGCCCCTCGGGGGCCCGCTCTCCGCCTATGCCGGCGCCGGGCTCGACGCGCACCTCGTCAGCATCACCTGGCGCCTCAGCCTGGATCAGGGCGGCGCCCAGCGCCTGCTCACCCCCGTGCTCGGTGGGCACGCGCGGCTCGGACTCACCTGGGCGTACGGACCGGGTGAGCTCGTGCTGCAGGGGCGCTATGGCCTCGCCCGGCTCCCCGCGGGCAATACCTTCCAGGGCCCCATCGGCGGGCTCTCCACTTCACTCGGCTACCGGTTCCCGCTCTGACGAAAGGAGACACGGATGCGCTCCCGTACCGTGGAAGGCTCTTGGCTCCGGCGCTCGCCCGGCCCGCTCCCGCTCGCATGGCTCCTGGTCTGCGTGCTCTCCTGCGGCACCCGCTCCGACACGCCGCGCCTGGAGAAGGTGTCTCCCGAGAGCGGGCCCTTCGGCGCCCCCGAGCGCCTGACGCTCAGCGGTGCCTTCGCGCCGGATCTGTCGGTGGACCTGGGCTCGACGAAGGAGCCCCCCTCGCTGGAGAACCGCTTCGAGGTGCGCATCGGCCCCGAGCGCGCCTATGGCGTGCAATTCGTCTCCCGCGACTCGCTCGAGGCCACCGCTCCGGCCACCCTTCCCCCGGGCCAACACGACATCACCGTCACCGATGCCCAGGGCCGCTCCGCCACCCTGCCCGGCGCCTTCACGGTCATCGACCGGGACGTGCAGCGCCTCGTCTTCGTCACCTCGATACGCTGGGCCCACCCCGAGCAGTGGACGGAGGCCATCCGCCTCGAGCTGAGGGACGACGATGGCCTGCCCACCCCCACCTCCACCCCGCGCACCCTGAGCATCGCCAGCGACTCGAAGACCGGCCTCGTCGCCCTGTTGGGCCAGGAGCAGACGGCCGAGGCCGAGCTGGTGGTGACGCTCGCGCCCGGAGAGTCGGGGGTGGACCTCATGTACAAGGACACCACGCCGGGCTACCACACGCTCAAGTCCAACAGCGGCCAGCTCGATTCCATTACCCAGACGGTGGCGGTGGGACGGTTCGGCCCCCCCACCGCGGTGCGCTTCACCCGGGTGCCCCTCTCGCCCCTGGTGGCCGGACAGCCCGTGCCGCTCGGCGTGGAGGTGCTGGACTCCAGCGGAGGCCCGGCCTCGCTCCCGGCCAAGGGCCTCCAGCTCGACCTGCGTACCACCTCTCCCGGCGGCGGCCTGGCCGTCGACACGTCCGACGCGTACCACCCGACCCTCTCCCTCACCATGCAGGAAGCGGGGACCCTGTCCCTGCTCTACAAGGACACGCGCAGCGCGGCGGAGGTGCTCCTGTCGGTGAGGGCGATCAACCAGGACACCCTCACCGAGCTGGAGCCCCATGCGGTGGGCATCGAGGTGAAGCCCGGACCCGTCCGCCGCCTGGAGGTTCAGCGCTCCGGCTCCGGCCCCCTGCAGGTGGGCATCGCCGAGCACTTCGTCATCCAGGCGCTCGATGAGTGGGGCAACCGCACGCACGACACCGAGGAGGTGCTGCTGAAATCCGACCCCTTCGATCCGGGCTTCTCGCTGAGCAGCGTGGTGCTCGAGGAGGGCAAGGCCGCCTTCGACGCCGAGTTCACCCGGGTGCAGACGGTGAAGGTGGTGGCCACCTACCGAAGCGTGGCCGGCGTGACCGGCGCCTCGCAGGAGTTCTCCATTCTCGGAGGCCGGCCCACGCGCCTGGAGGTGTCGCCCGTGCAGGGGCCCCAGCGCGCGGGCGAGCCCTTCGAACTCACCATCAAGGCACTGGACCGCTTCGGCAACCCCTCGGAGACGTCCATGTCCGTGACGCTCTCCGCCGCCGGCGTCCCCGAGGGCGCGCTGAGCCCCACCACCACCGGCATCTTCACGGGCTCCATCCAACTCCCGGTGACACTGACCACCGCCGTGGAGGAGACCCACCTGGAGCTCGTCGAGGGCACGCCCGAGGAGCCCGGAGAGCTGCGCACCTCCACCGGAGGCTTCGCCGTGCGCCCTGGCGCCACGCGGCGCTTCGTGGTGGAGGACACGCCGGGCGCGCAGAAGGCGGGCGTGCCCTTCCGGGTGCGCATCCGCGCGGTGGACGCCCATGGCAACACCACCCGGGACGTGTACACCCTGAAGCTCGGCGCCGAGAACATCGACGGCAGCCGCGTCACGCCCTCCACCTTCAGCGGCTTCCAGGGCCAGGCCGACGTGGACCTCACCGTGACGCAGTCCCACCCCGGCACGCGGGTGACCGTCGTCTCCGGAGACCTCCAGGGGCAGCAGGCCGGCACCTTCGACATCCACCCCGGCGCCCTCGTCCGCTTCGACGTCCAGGCGCCGGACTGCATCGTGGAGAGGGACCGGTGGAAGCTCACCCTGCGGGCGCTCGACACGTGGGGCAACGTCGTCACCTCGTACACGGGGACGGCCCGGCTCACGGTGACGCCGTTCGGCAACATCTCCCCCATCACCACGCAGGCCTTCAGCGCGGGCACCACCACCGAGCCGAACGTCATCATCAGCGAGCTGGCGGGCAAGACGCCCCACGACTGTCTGCTGGTCACCGCCACCGATGTCACGGACAACAGCAAGTCGGGCTCGGCCTGCATCAGCCTGCAGGCGAGCTGCCCGGCGCCGGTGAAGTGAGCCCGAGTCCATGAGAATCCGCTCCCGGCTGCTGCTGCTGCTCATCGCCTTCGCCGCGGTGCCCACCGTGGCCACGGGACTGCTGGCATGGCGGGGCGCGGAGCGGGCCCTCGCGGCGTCGGTGGACGAGCAGCACCGGCGCACCGCGCTCGCCGAGGCGGAGCATGCCGCCACCCATGTCCTCTCGCTGGCCACGGAGCTCGAGGCGGCGCTGCTCCACCAGGACCCCACCACGCTCGGCCCCGCCGCGGCCCAGGAGTTCCTCACCCGCGTCTTCCTGCGGCGAGACCGCATCACGCAGGTGGGACTCTTCGATGCCCAGGCGCACCTGCTGGCCAGCGTCTTCGTGGACGACCCGGAGCCCTTCGCGCGGCAGGAGCCGCAGTTCCGCCGCCACGACACCGTCACCGCCGCGGAGGTGGAGGACTTCCAGCGGCGGGCGGCGGAGCTGCTCTCCCGGGTGCCCGCGGGCCGCGCGTACACCATCTCCGCGCCCTACCTCACCGCCGTGCGCCACCGGCCCGCGGTGGTGGTGGCGGCGCGCGAGTCCGGCTCCCACGGCGGAGGGCTCGCCGCCGAGCTGGGCCTGGAGGAGCTCTCCCAGCGGCTGACCACCGGCGGCGAGAGCCACGAGCGCGTCTTCCTGCTGGATGACCGGGGCCGGCTGCTGCTGGATGGAAGGGCGGAGCACACGCCCCTCCAGGAGGACTTCTCCGCGAGGCTGCCGGAGGCACGGGGCGCGAGGCAGCCGGGACAGGGCCACTACGAGGAGGACGGACAAACGTGGCTGGCGGCCTTCAGCCCGGTGCCGGAGCTGGGCTGGGTGGCGGTGGTGGCCCGCCCGCGCGAGGCCGCGCTCGCTCCGCTGCAGGCCCTGGCCCGGAGTACCTTCGAGGTGCTGGGACTCACCCTGCTGGGCGTGCTGGTGCTGTCGCCTCTGCTGGCCCGCGCCCTGGCACGCCCCATCGCCCGGCTGGCCGAGGGCGCGCGCGAGCTGGCCCGGGGCAACCTCGGCCACCGCATCTCCCTCAAGCGCCGGGACGAGCTGGGAGACCTGGCGCACGCCTTCAACGACATGGGCCAGGCGCTGGAGACGGCCCACCGCGAGCTGCTGGGCTTCAACGAGCAGCTCGCGGCCCAGGTGGAGGAGCGCACCCGCGAGCTGAAGCAGACGCAGGCCCAGCTCTCGCGCAGCCAACGCCTGGCGGCCATGGGAGACCTGGCGGCCGGCATGGCCCACGAGATGAACAACCCGCTCGCCGCCATCCTGGGCAACGTGCAGCTCATGTTGATGGACCTACCGGAGGAGGACCCGTCCCGGCGGATGCTCAACACCGTCCACAACCAGGCCCAGCGCATCGCCACCATCGTCCGCGAGCTGCAGTTGCTCTCCGAGCGCCAGCAATCGGGGCGCAGCCCGGTGGACCTGCACCGGGTGCTCAACCGCGTCCTGGAGGCGCGAGGCCCGGAGCTGACCCAGGCGGGGGTGCGCGTGGACCGCCACTTCCTCTCCGGAGAGGTGAAGGTGCTCGCCGATACGCAGGCGCTGGGCGACGTCTTCAGCCGGCTGCTGGTCAACGCGCTCAACGCCCTGAGGGACAGGCCGGAGCGTACCCTCACGCTGGCCACCCACGTGGTGGACGCGCAGCTGGTGAAGGTGGAGATGCGGGACACGGGCCGGGGCATCCCCCGCGAGCACCTGGAGCGCATCTTCAACCCCTTCTTCACCACCAAGCAGCAGTGGACCGGGAAGGGCCTGTCCCTGGCCATCTGCCACCGCGTCATCGAGGACCACGGCGGCTCCATCTCCCTCCAGAGCGACGAGGGCGTGGGCACCACCGTCACGCTCGTCCTGCCCACGGCCCCCACGCAGGGCTCCCTGGTCTGACGCTACTCCCCGCGCTGCTGCCGCTCGTGGAGCACCTCCACGTAGTCCCGCAGCACGCGGAAGGAATCGCTGTCGTAGAGCAGGGAGCTCCTGGCCGACACGTGCTCCTCCAGGGCGTACAGGGAGGTGGTGAGCGCGCGCCAGCCCTCGAGCATCTCCGCGTAGCGGTGCTGCTCGAGCAGGGCGCGGAACTCCTTCACCGCGGGGTGGTCCGGATGGCGGTTCGAGGAGCCCCAGCTCAACGCGCGGGAGAGGATCTCCCCGGTCCCGAGCAGACGCAGCTGCTCCTTGTGACGTCGGCTGGCCTCTTTCTCCCTGCGCCAGAAGAAGATGGCCAGCGCCACCCATCCGACGAGGAACAGGCCTCCCAGCAACCCCACCACCGTGCACATGCTCATGGCGGAGAGTTACCCGACTCCTCCCGCGCCCAACAACACGCGCGTTCCGTTCTTCCGAGGCCCATTTCCCCTCGCCCTCCGGGAGAGGGACGGGGTGAGGGTACCGGGTGAACCCGGGTTGAACCCTCTGTCCACACGGTGGGCCACGGGTTGGAGAACGGGCTCGGATGCACGCTGGCGTCACCGGGAGAAATGACATGAGGACGAGCCGTTGGCGCTTCGCGTGTGGCCCCGACCTGCTCAGAGCCGGATGCCAATCTGCACGCCGGGCCAGAACTGCACCGAGGAGGAGGTGTCGATCCGATCCTCCTGCACCGGCAACGAGGTGAGCTTGTACCGGTCCGCCTCGCTGAAGGCGAAGTAGACGTTGTAGGTGGGCCCACCGAAGAGGGCGAAGCGCTCGAAGAGCTGCACCCCGAGCATCAGGCGCGCCTGGGCCAGCAGGTTGTCGCTGCCCCCGAAGGGGTCCCTCACTCGACGCATCGTGCTGCCCGCCACGTCCCCATCCAGCCACATGCGATCGCCCCACAGCGGCAGGTGGACGCCCAGCCCGAGGCCCAGGCTGAAGCGCTCCATCCGATCGTCCGGCCCGATGCCGCCCAGCAGCGTCGTGTACACGTACTTGCCGCCGAACTTCACGCCGATGTTGGTGAGGTGGATGTCGCTCCCGTAGAACTCCACGTGGAACTGCCCCTTCTTCTCGAAGGAGAGCAGTCCGAAGGGCACGCCCTTCACCTCCTCGGAGACGTTCACCAGGCCGAACTGCACGCCCCGCACCACCCGGGCCACGTTGACGAGCCCCAGCTGCAGGCCCGACACGTCCCCGCCCACGTTCAGCAGCGACAGCTGCATGCCCGACACGTTGCCCGCGCGATTGAACGCCGCCGACCATTGCGCGCCCCGCACCGCGCCGCCCGCCACGTTGAAGACCCCGGCG
Organism: Archangium violaceum; assembly: GCF_016859125.1. Lineage (NCBI taxonomy): Bacteria > Pseudomonadati > Myxococcota > Myxococcia > Myxococcales > Archangiaceae > Archangium > Archangium violaceum. The sequence goes on from NZ_CP069338.1 coordinate 2,714,604, forward strand.
CCCTGGAAGCCCTCGAATTCACCCCGCGCCACGTTGAAGCCTCCCGAGCCCTGAAAGCCTCCGAAGCTCCCGCCCGTCACGTTCCCGACGCCCGACAGCTGCACGCCCCACACCGAGCCCGTCGCCACGTTCGCTCCCCCCGCCAGCTGCCCCAGCCCCACGTCCCCGCGCGCCACGTTCATGACCCCCGCCAGCTGCCCCCACTCCACGTCCCCGCGCGCCACGTTCACGCCCGCCGTCGCCTGCATTCCATCCACCGGGCCGAGCGCGATGTTCGCCACCGAGGAGGCCTGCACTCCGCTCGAGCGGCCCTTCACCATGTTCATGCCCGTGGACAGCAGCGCACCGTGGGCCTCCTCGTCGTACCAGTTGGCCAGCAGCGACAGCGCCGCGCCCCGCACCGCCGCGCCCCCGTTCACCATGCCGAGCGCGAACTGGTTCTCCACCGCCTGGCCCGGTGCACGAAGCGTATTGGTGCTCAGCGACGGAATCACGCTCAGCGCCGTCGCCAGCCGCGTGCGCGGCCGCCCGGCCGGACTCCCCGCCTCCACCGGAGCCAGGGCCGCCTCGACACCCATCGCCCCACCGACGTTCCCGCGTGACACGGTGGCCTCCAGCGGCACGCTCGTGAAGCTCGCGGGAGACAGCGGGGTGCGCTGGCCCTCCACGAGCGAGAAGGTGGCCTCGGAGGCCCTGTTGTCCAGCTCGCGCCGCACGTGGTAGCGCCCGGGCGCCAGTCCCAGCTCCGTGGGCCGGCCCGGCAGCTTCTGCAGCTCCACCACCAGGTTGCCCGCCTCGTCGCGCACGAAGAGCCGGCCCTCCAGCGCCTCCGCCAGGTACAGCCCCGCCGACGTGGCCCGCAGGTCCGTCATCACCAGGTCCCCCGAGCCGGCCAGCTCGATGTCATAGGCCGGGTGCTGGGCGCCGCCGCGCGTCTTCTCGGTGCGGGCCAGCGTCTCGTGGAAGGCGAACTGGTAGGCCTCGTTGAGGGTGACGCGCCCGTCGCGGGTGGAGTCGGCCGCGCCGCGCAGGCCGGAGATCAGGTGGTGGGTGAAGTACGAGCCGCCCAGCCTGTCGGACTCCTGCGAGGCCTCGTCCTCGCTGGAGGAGGTGAGGATGGCGTGGCCCCGCACCTTGTTGCCCGAGTCCACGAGGAAGGCGGGCCGGCGGGTGCCCCCCTTGGTGCGGGCGAAGGCACCCGAGGCGCAGCTGTCCAGCACGGCGATGCGCACGTCCGCGGGCAGGGCATTCAGGGCGCGGCGCAGCTCGCCATAGTCCAGGCGCTCGCCCTTGAGCAGCAGCCCCTCCTCGTCCGAGTGGCCCGAGTAATAGACGAGCACCTCCACGCGCGAGGCCCCGGACGCCCGGGCGGCCTCGGCGCGCGAGCGCAGCTCCCCGAGCGCCGTCAGCAACTCCGAGCGCCCCGACTCCACCAGCAGGCGCCGGTCCCCGGCGGCGACTCCGCCCAGCTCGCCCAGCACCTTGTCGAAGGACTTCGCGTCCGACACGGCGTAGCGCAGGCGCACGCGCTCGGGGCCGCCGTCGTTGACGCCCACGAGGAGCGCGAGCCGCCGCACCGTGCCCGTCTCGGCGAGGGCCGGAGCGGCGAGCAGCAGGCCGAGGAGGACGAAGGCTCTGGAAACGCTCATGGCGAGGACTTCTCCAACAGGAAGGATGTCTGCATGTACCGCGAAGGCAGGGGCAAGCGCGAGGTTCGCGCCTCCGGATGGGTGGCGAGCGAGCGGGCGGCGGCGAGCACCTCGTCCAGGGCGAAGGGGGCCTCGGCGGTGACGAGGAAGAAGCGCTCGAAGCCGGGCGCGTCGTCCAGGGCGTAGGCGCCGGGCAGCACGTGGGTGCCGGAGGGCGCGAGCGGCACCGAGGCGGTACCGGACTCGGGGGCATGCAGGGTGATGGTGCCCCGTCCGTCCACGGAGAGGATGACGCCATGCGCCTGGCCCGCGGCCACGTAGGCCAGCTGCACCACGTCCCCGGGAGCCGCGAGCGCCCCATCCGCGAGCTCCTCGGCGGCGTCGGCGTGCTGGCGGTGGACGGTGAGCCGGGCCCCCAGGCCCTTCAACCGCGTCTCCTCCAGCTCCACCGCGGGGCCCACCGGGGCGGAGACCTGGGGCCGCGCGAGGACGGCGAGGCCCGCGACCGCGAGCGCCGGCACGAGGGCGAAGGCGGGAAGAAAGGAGCGGGAGGGACGCTCCCCGCGAGCCCGCTGGACGCGGACCCGGGACTCCACCCGTCGGGCTACTTCCGAGGGTGGGAGCCGGGCGAGGATGGCGGCGGTGTCGGCCTCGAGCGCGGCGAGCCGGGCGGCGCCGTCCGGCTCCTCGAGGAGACGGACCCTGGCGGCGGCGAGCATCTCGGGGGGGAGCTCTCCGAGGGCGATCCGTTCGAGCAACCAATCGGGGGTGCGATAGGGGGGACGCATGGTGTCTCCTGCGTCATGGGAACACCGGCCCCCGGACGAAGTGTCACCGCCCTCTTCCGACCCTCACCTTTTTACCGCTCCTGCGCTCCCTCCCCCGCTCTCCGAGGGGTTGAGTGAGCGGCCAATGCACGTGGGCCTACGCCTGCCCGTGGACGTGTTGACTTCCCGTGGCGTCCAGAGACTTCCGCCTCTAAGGAGTGCACCCACCCGGATACTGTTTCCCCACACCCCAGCACGCGCTCATCCCTCCGTGACGACGACCGACACCCTTGAAGCGCTCAAGGACTCCTACTTGTCCGCCCAACTCGCGGGAAACCGCCGAGAGGCCCTGCGCCTCCTCGTGGACGAGGGCGTCCTCCGGGGAGTTCCCCTGCCCACCCTGCACCTGGAGGTCATCCAGAAGGCCCAGTGGGAGATCGGCCGGTTGTGGCAGGAGAACCACATCTCGGTGGCGCAGGAGCACATGGCCACCGCCATCTCCCAGCTGGCCCTGTCGCACCTCTACCGTCACCTGCCCAGGGATCCACCCAATGGCCGCCTGGTGATGGTCTCGTGCGTGGAGGGCGAGCTGCACGAGCTGGGGGCGCGCATGGCCAGTGACTTCCTGGAGATGGCGGGCTTCGACGTGCGCTTCCTCGGAGCCAGCGTCCCCACGGAGCACCTGGTGCGGGAGGTGCTCGGCTCCAAACCGGATCTCCTGGCGCTGTCTGTTACCATGACGTACCACCTCCCCGCGTTGCGTCAGGCGATGGCCGCGGTGCGCGAGGTCGCACCGATGTTGCCCGTGGCCGTGGGGGGGTTGGCCTTCACCTGGGCTCCCGGAGTGGAGGCGGCTCTCGGAGTGCCCTTCTTCGGCAAGGACGCGCGCGAGCTGGTCGCGGCGGCCTGCAGGATGTTCAAGGTGTAGCCATGCAATCTCTCGCGAGGCTGGTGGAGGGCCGCACCCAGCGGCTCGCCGAGACGTCCGTCTCGGGGCTCTACGAGGACCCCTTCTGGTTCGCCCGCTACGGCGAGGACCGGGCCCGGCGCTTTGGCGGCGAGGATGCCGTCTTCCACGTGCGCTACCTGGTACAGGCGCTGGAGTACGTGCGCGCGGCCGAGTCCGCCCTGGAGTGGCCCGAGGGCCCCGCGCGCGCCGTCCACGAGGCCCGCTCGGCGCTGGTGCGCCAGACCCTCCACATGCTGTCGGCCCGGGAGGGCCCTCCAACACCCGAGCAGGCGCGTCGTCTGGAGGAAGAGTTGCTACTGCAACTGTCATACCTGATGGACGCGCTCGGCACGAAAAGGCCGGGGCTGTTCGTGGAGCATGTGCGGTGGTACGCGGGTTTCTGGCCGAACAGGGAACTGCGGTACACCTACCGAGGGCTGCTGGAGGCGCTGGAGTCGGCGCTCGCCCAGGAGGCCTCCGTCTCGGAGTTGCCCCGTGCGACGGTGGCGACAGGGCGCACCGCCCTGGAAAAGGAGCACTCATGACGACGCCCGTACCCGCGTCCCTGTGGCAGTTCCTGAGCCGCGAGGTGGCGCTGGTGTGCGATGCGTCTGGCACCCTCGCCTGGGTGGATGATCGCGCGGTGCGGCTGCTGGAAGCCGTGCCGGGCCAGCCGCTGCGTGCGCTGGCGGCCCAGGGCACCGAGGACAAGGTGGACAAGCTCATCACCCTGGCTCGTGACGAGCGGGTGGAGGGCTGGGAGATCATCCTCTGCGTGGCGGGCATGCCGCGCACCTTCGCCTTCCGGGGCGCCCCGCACGAGGGAGGCGTGGCGCTGGTGGGCAGCCTGGTGGCGGAGGACTACGCCGCCTCGCTCTCGCAGGTGAGCGAGACGATGAGCGAGCTGGCGGCGATGCACCGCGAGGCGGAGCGCAACCAACGCGAGCTCAAGCGGCGCGCGGACGAGCTGTTTCGCCTCAACCGGGAGCTGGAGGAGTCCAACCGCGGCGTGCGCACCCTGCACGCCGAGCTGGACGAGAAGACGGAGAGCCTGGTGCGCGCCGCGGAAGTGAAGAGCCGCGTGGTGGCCAACGTGAGCCACGAGTTCCGCACCCCGCTGCACTCCATCCTCGGACTGGCGCGGCTGCTGCTCAACCCCGTCAACGGCCCGCTCGCCCCCGAGCAGCAGAAGCAGGTGCAGTTCATCCGCACCTCGGCCGAGGCGCTCTTCGAGCTGGTGAATGACCTGCTGGACCTCTCCAAGATGGAGTCCGGCAAGGCGACGCTGCGGCCCACGCGCTTCAGCTCGGGGGACTTCCTGGGGGCGCTGCGCGGGATGATGCGGCCGCTGGTGCCGGCGGACTCGGCGGTGGAGCTGCGCTTCGAGGAGCCCGAGACGAACCTCACGCTGGAGACGGACGAGGCCAAGGTGAGCCAGGTGCTGCGCAACCTGGTGTCCAACGCGCTGAAGTTCACGGAGAAGGGCCACGTCACCGTCTCGGCCGAGCGGGGCCCGGACGACACGGTGTGCTTCCGGGTGCGCGACACGGGCATCGGCATCGCGCAGGCGCACCACACGCGCATCTTCGAGGAATTCACCCAGGTGGAGAGCCCGCTGCAGAAGAAGGTGAAGGGCACGGGCCTGGGGCTGGCGCTGTCGCGGCGGCTCGCGGAGTTCCTGGGCGGCAGCCTCACGGTGCAGAGCACGCCGGGCCAGGGCTCCACCTTCCTGCTCACCATCCCCCGGGTGCACCCGGAGGTGCAGGAGATGGCGGGCCTCGCCGAGCGCAGCCAGCAGTTGGATCCAGCCCGCGCGCCGGTGCTGGTGCTGGAGGACGACCGGCAGACGCTCTTCCTCTACGGGAAGTACCTGGCGCGCTCGGGCTTCCAGGTGCTGCCGGTGCGCACGGTGGACGAGGCGCGGCGAACCATCCAGCGGGTGCGTCCGGCGGCGGTGGTGCTGGACGTCATGCTGGAGGGCGAGACGAGCTGGGGCTTCCTCTCCGAGCTCAAGGGCAACGCGGCCACTCGCGACATCCCCATCCTGGTGGTGACGCTGATGGACCGCGAGAACAAGGCGCGCGCGCTGGGCGCGGACGAGTTCTGGCTCAAGCCCGTGGTCGAGGAGCAGCTCCTGAGCAAGCTGGCCTCCATGGCGCGCACCGGCCCCATGCGCAAGCTGCTCATCATCGACGACGACGACGTGCACCGCTACCTGCTGCGGCAGCTCCTCAAGGACACGCCCTACATGCTGGCGGAGGCGTCCAACGGGCCCGCGGGCATCCAGCTGGCGCGCGAGCAGGTCCCCGACCTCATCTTCCTGGACTTCGTGCTCACGGACATGACGGCCTTCGACGTGCTGGACGACTTGAAGGCCGACCCACGCACGCGCGACATCCCCGTCATCCTCCACACGTCGCGACAGTTGCGGGAAGACGAACGCCAGCGGCTGGCGAAGGAGACCGCGACCATCCTGGCCAAGCACACGCTGAGTCGTGAGGTGGCCATCGCCCGCATCCGGGACGCACTGCACAAGACGGGCCTGGGCACCGACAACGGAGAGAGCCGACGTGGCTGACATCACCCTTTGCGCGACCATCCTCAACGTCAACGACGACGAGGCGACCCGCTATCTGTCGACGCGCACGCTGACGATGGCGGGCTACCGGGTGCTGGAAGCGGCCACGGGTGAAGAGGCGCTGCGGCTGGCCGAGCAGGAGCGGCCGGACGTGGTGGTGCTGGACGTGAAGCTGCCGGACATCAGCGGCTACGAGGTGTGCCAGCGGCTGCGCGCCCGGCCGGAGACGGCCTCCATCGCGGTGATGCACACCTCGGCCACCTACGTCACCCCGGACAAGAAGGTGCGCGGGCTGGAGGGCGGCGCGGACGCCTACCTCACCGAGCCCTTCGAGGGCGAGGAGCTCATCGCCACGGTGCGCTCGCTGTTGCGCATGCGGCGCGCGGAGCAGGAGCTGCGCCGGCGCGCGGAGCAACTGGCGGAGACGGACCGGCGCAAGGACCTGTTCCTGGCCATGCTGGCGCACGAGCTGCGCAACCCCCTGGCCGCCATCACCACCGCGGTGGGCATCCTCGAGCGCCGGGCCTCGGTGGACCCCAAGGACGGCCGGATGATCTCCATCATCCAGCGCCAGACGAACCACCTGGCGCGGCTGGTGGACGACCTGCTGGACGTGAGCCGCATCACCCGCGGCAAGGTGGAGCTGCGCCGGCTGCGGGTGGACCTGCGGGGCGTGCTGGAGCAGGTGTTGACGGCGCTCCACCCGTTGGCGGAGAGCCGCCACCTGAAGCTGGAGTCGCACCTGCCGTCGGTGCCGCTGTGGGTGGAGGGAGACACGACGCGGCTGGAGCAGGTCTTCACCAACCTGCTGGACAACGCGACGAAGTACACGGACGCGGGCGGCTCCATCCAGGTACGGGCGGAGCTGTCGGCGGCGGAGGACGGGAGCCCGGGCGCGGTGGTGCGGGTGAAGGACACGGGCATCGGCATCCGGGCGGACCTGCTGCCCGCGGTCTTCGAGCTGTTCTCCCAGGCGGACGAATCGCTGGAGCGCACGCGCGGAGGGCTGGGCATCGGGCTGACGCTGGTGAAGAACCTGGTGGAGATGCACGGGGGCCGGGTGGAGGCGCACAGCGACGGCCCGGGACGGGGCAGCGAGTTCGTGGTGTGGCTGCCGCTGCTGCCGGCGGCGACGGTGTCGGAGCAGGAGGTGGTGCTGCCCGCGCTGGTGAAGCGGCGCCGGCACATCCTGCTGGTGGAGGACAACGTGGACGCGCGGCAGGCGCTCCAGGACTTGCTGGAGACGTGGGGCCACCGGGTGGAGGTGGCGGCGGACGGACTGCGCGGGTTGGAGCTGGCGGTGCAGCGCACGCCGGAGCTGGCGCTGGTGGACATCGGGCTGCCGGGGCTGGACGGCTACCGGGTGGCGGAGGAGCTGCGGGCGAAGATGGGCCGGGGCATCCGGCTGGTGGCGCTCACGGGCTACGGCGGAACGGACGACCAGAGCCGGGCGCGCCAGGCGGGCTTCGATCTGCACCTGGTGAAGCCGGTGAAGCCGGACGAGCTGAGCCGCCTGTTGTCGGAGCTGTAGCCCCCCTCTCCTCCCTCTCCCTCCGGGAGAGGGCCGGGGTGAGGGTATGGGCGGACAGGTGAGTGCCATCGTCCGGACACCCGCACCGCCCATTGGGTGACGAGGTCACGAATTCCCCACTGAACCCACTATCCACCGCGTCGCGCAGTGGGCAGATAAAGACACACGGCGAGCTCATGTGACGTGCGCGAGCACGGGGGGTGGGGTCATGAACGCGACGAGGATCTGCCTGCTGGTCGTGGCGGGAATGCTCACCGGAGCTCCGGTGGGAGTGGTGGGAGCACTGACCCCCGAGCAGCTCCGGCCCGGGGTGACGAGGTGCGAGCCGGGCACGAGAGACTGTGGAGCGCCGCGGCACGGGGACGAGACGACGCCGCGGGCCTCGAGCACGGAGAACCACCCCTGCGACTGGGTGGAGACGTGCCAGGTGCCCTGCGGCAGCGAGGGTGGCGATTGCTGTCACGCCGAGTGGAATTGCCCACCCGACGCGAACCTGCCCCGCTGTTGAGCGGACTGTCGGGTACTGATCAATCGCTCGGGTTTGCCCTAGGCTCAGCGGGATGGCGCTCGGGATTGGACGACGGCGTAGCCTGCTGTTGAAGTTCTACGTGGCGATCCTGATCGCCGTGCTGCCGCTGTGGATGTTGCAGCAGCTGTACCTGTTACCGGCCATCCATCAGCGGCTGCGCGAGGCGAGGCTCCGCGCGGTGCGGCAGCTAGTGGAGGCGGGCCACGGAATCCTCCAGGCGTACGAGGCGCGGGTGCGCTCGGGCGAGCTGACTCCCGAGGAGGCGCGCCGGGGAGCGGCGGCGCTGCTGGAGGGCCTGCGCTACGCGAACGGCGAGTATTACTGGCTCAACGACCTGGACACGCGGTTGGTGATGCACCCCTTCCTGCCGGAGCGCATGGGCGAGGACATGAGGGGGTACCAGGACGTGGCGGGCAAGCCGGTGTTCGTGGACATCGTGGAGCTGGCCCGCGAGCGGGGAGAGGGCGCGGTGGAGTACCTGGCGACACACCCGCGCGAGCCCCATCCGATTCCCAAGCTGTCCTACGTGAAGCTGTTCGAGCCGTGGGGCTGGGTGCTGGGGACGGGCGTGTACATGGAGGACATCGAGCACGAGGTGGCGGCGGTCCAGCGGCGGATGTGGGTGGCGCTGCTGGCGGGTGTGGTGCTGGCGGGGCTGGCGGGGGTGTACTTCTCGCGGCGGGTGCTGACGCCGATGCGCTCGCTGGTGGAGGCGGCGGGACAGGTGGCGCGGGGAGACCTGAGGGTGGCGGTGGTGGTGCCCTCACGAGACGAGGTGGGCGACCTGGGCCAGGCCTTCAACGCGATGGTGGCGAACGTGCATCGCATGCTGCGGGAGATGGGGGAGGTGTCGAAGGCGACGGAGACGGACGCGGAGCACATCCACGGCTCGGCGGACGGACTGAAACGGGCGGCGCAGGAGCAGTCGAGGGCGCTCAAGAACATGTCGGAAGCGGTGCTGGGGATGACCCGGGAGCTGGCCGTGGGAGCGCACCAGGCGGGGCAGACGGCGCGGTCGGCGGAGACGAACGAGCGGGTGGCACGCGAGGGGGGCGCGGTGGTGAGGGGGACGGGGGAGAAGATGAAGGAGATCGCCCGGGTGGTGGAGCGCTGGGCGAAGACGGTGGACCGGCTGACGCGGTGGAGCGAGGAGGTGGAGCAGGCGGTGGAGCTCATCTCGGACGTGGCGGATCAAACGCGGGTGCTGGCGGTGAACACGTCCATCGAGGCGATGAGGGCGGGAGAGAACGGGAAGGGCTTCGCGGTGGTGGCGCAGGAGGTGCGCAAGCTGGCGGAGCAGGCGCGGGCGGCGGCGGAGCGGATTGGGGCGCTGATGAAGCAGAGCCAGGAGGAGACGCAGGCGGCGGCGGAGCAGATGCGCGAGGGCCGCATGCGGGTGCACGAGGGGCTGGCGCTCTCGGAGGAGACGGGGAAGGCGCTGGAGCGGATCGTCGCGGGGGCGGAGGAGATTCAGAGGCAGGTGAAGGACACGGCGCGAGCCCATGCGGCCCAGGCGGAGGCGGGCGAGGAGCTCACGCTGCGAATCCACGCGCTATCGAGCCAGGCGGACGACTCGGCGCAGGAGGTGGTGCAGATCACGAAGGCGGTGGAGGACCTGGAAGCGCGAGCGCGCCAGCTCCGAGAGCAGGTGACCCACTTTTCCAGGTAGGTCCCCTCTCCCTCCGGGAGAGGGACGGGGTGTGGGTATCGAGAACCCCGGGTTGAACACGCTCAAGACACGTCCGAAACACCCTTGTAAGACGCCGTCACCATGATCGACCACCTGAGCTTCTATGCAACGGACTACCCCACCTCGAAGGCGTTCTACGCGGCGGTGCTCGAGCCCCTGGGCCACGGCCTCGTGATGGAGATGACCACGACGTGGGACCCGGAGTTCCCCACCCGGCGGATGTGCGCCTTCGGCCCTCCCGGCAAGAGCATCCTCTGGATCATCGAGGTGAAGACACCCGCCACCCCCCGCCACGTGGCCTTCACGGCCAGGGACCGGGGGGCGGTGGATGCGTTCCACCGGACGGCGCTGAAGGCCGGCGCGAAGGACAACGGCGTGCCGGGAGAGCGCCCGCACTACCACCCCCACTACTACGGCGCGTTCGTGTTGGACCCGGACGGCAACAACATCGAGGCGGTGCACCACGGGTGAGCGGGGCTTCGCCATCCCGAGGTCCGCGCTCCACGTAGCACCACCCATCACGGCACCAGCACGAGCTTGCCCACGGTGGAGCCGGACTCCAGCGCGCGGTGCGCCTCGGCGACGCGGTCCAGCGGGAAGCGCGTGACGGAGAGTGGAGTGATGCGGCCCTCGTCCACCCACGCGAGCAACCGGCCCATGGCCTCCGCGAGCACGTCCCGCCGCTCGAAGAGATAGGACAGGTTGAAGGCGAGCACGCTCGCGTTGTGGTGGGTGAGCTCGAGCGGGTTGAAGCGCGGGGTGCGCAGGAAGTCCGAGGCGAGCTTCACCCAGTTGGGCCTCCCGCCCTCGCGTGGCAGCATGGAGTGGAAGCCGTAGATGACGAGCTTGCCGGGCCGTGCGAGGTGCCGGTAGCTCTCACGGAGCGTGGAGACCCCATTGGCGTCGAGCACCACATCGTAGCCGCGGGGAGAGGCCCGCTCGGCGGCGCGCCAGAGGTCCTCGCGGCTCTTGTCGATGACGACGTCCGCGCCGAGGGCCCGCGCGGCCTCCACCTTGTGGCTGGAGCCCACGACGCCCACGGTGCGGCAGCCGGCGATGCGCCCCAGTTGCAGCAGCGCGCCACCCACACCGCCCGCGGCCGAGTGCACGAGCAACGTGTTCCCCGGGCGAGGGTGGGCCAGCTCGAAGAGGGCGAAGTACGCGGTGAGGAAGACAGTGGGGAAGCCCGCGGCCTGGGCCAGGTCGAAGCGCGCGGGCACGGGAAACACCTGGTGCCGGGGCACGGCGACATGGGTGGAATAACCCCCGAAGCGCGTGACGCCGAATACCCTGGCCCCTGGAGCGAGGTCCGAGACGGCGGAGCCCACCGCGGAGACGGTGCCGGCGAACTCGAAGCCAGGGGTGATGGGCCAACCCACGTACTCCTTGGCCGAGGCATACAGTCCCATGCGGATGACGCAGTCGGCGTAGTTGACGCCGATGGCCTCCGTGGTGACGACGACCTCCCCGGGAGCGGGAGTGGGCTCGGGCTGCGTCTCGAACGTGAGCCGGTCGTAACCGCCGGCGCGGGGGATGACCACCTTGCGCATGGCCAGGGCTCACCCGGCCTTCGGCTCGTCGTCGAACGGGAGCCCCACGGACGTGGCCCGCGGCTCCGAGGAGGAGACAGCGACGGCCTCTCCGGGGACGGGAGCGGACACCTCGTCCGCGATGATGACGGAGGGCTCGCTGGACCCGGACGGCGTGGCACCCGCGGCAAGGGCCTCGGGAGCCGGCTCGGGCGCCGGCTCGGGCGCCGGCTCGGGCACGAGGAGGGCGATGTCATCGAGGCTCGCGACGAACGAGTCCGCACCCGGGTCGCCGACGTCCGCCCCACCCTCCTCGAGGTTCGCGATGTCTTCGAGGCTCGCGACGAACGAGTCCGCGCCCGGATCGCTGTACGCCACCTCGTCATCCTCGAGCGCGTCCAGCTCGTCGAGGTCCGACTGGAGCACGGAGAGCTCCGCCTCCATCCAATTCTCCTCCACCGCGGGCCCCCCCTCCACGGAAGCCGCCCCGGCCTGGGCCAGCGCGGCCCGCTCCGCTTCGGCCTGCTCCGCCGCGGCCCGCTCCGCCCTGGACACCGACTCGTACACATTGGCCCGAGCCAGGTGCGCGAGCGAGACGCCCGGCCTGCCCGCCCCGGCCCGATCGTCCGGGAGCACCTCCTTCCCGGTCGCGCCGCCCTTCAGGTCCACGAGCTCACGGGGGGCGGGCTCGTAACCATCGGCGAGCATCAACCTGGCGCGCAGCTCCTCGACCTCACGCGCCTGCTGCGCGCGCTCGGCCTCGAGTGCATCCAGCTCGGCCTGCTGCCGGGCATTGAGTGCCTCCAGGGCCTGCTCCTCGCTCAGCACCTCGGTGTCCTCGGTCCCGGCGTGCTTCTCGACGGACTGGACGCGCCGCTGCGCCTCGATGAGGTTCGCGGTCTGAACGGAGGGATTGAAACCGCCAATCCTTCGGATGCTCATGGAAGGTCCTCGCTAAGCGCACCGGGGGTGCTTCGTCCTGGGATTGTCGCAACAACACGGCCCGGGTTGCGACCGATGCCGATGCCCTCGACCAGGGCACCTGTCCTCATTCAGGACAGGCACTGTCTTGATTTCGGACACTCCATCTCCTCCTCTCAACCTCGCAGGACTCAAGGATTAAATCCCAAGATTGCCAACATCCTTGACGTTTCCAGCGTCACTGGATGGAGCCTGGCTGCACCATCGAGGACCTCGCGAGTGGGTACAACCCCTTGGAATCACGGAGGAGTTCGAGCTGGCACGAGGGCTGCTCAGAGGCGAGCCACGCCGGACGGGGGAGGACACCCTCCGCGGGCCGGTACATCGCTCAATCGAAAGGAACTCCGATGCTCAAGTTTCGCTCTGTCGCTTTTCTGGCCGGCGTGACCCTTCTCGGGACGGCCTGTGGTGGCCCCGAGGCGGCTCCCGAGGAGCAGCAGAAGATGTCGTGGGAGGAGTTCCGCGCGAACGTCTACCAGGAGCCGGAGACGGGCGTGTTCATCTACGCCGGGGATCAGATGGCGGAGGACGAGGCGGAGCTGCGCGCGGTGTACGAGCAGATGGCGGGCGGCGACGTGGGCCAGACGGCGAGCGAGCTGTGCGTCTACAACACGGGCGGCAAGGACATCAAATGGACGGCCAGCCAGGCGCTGAACCTCACCTACTGCGTGAGCACGAAGTTCGGAGGTAACTACAGCAAGGTGGTGAGCGCGATGAACACCGCGGCGAGTGCCTGGGAGGGCGCGGCCAAGGTGAACTTCATCCACGTGACGGCCGAGGACGGAAACTGCACCAGCCGCAACGGCAACGTGGTGTTCGACGTGAGCCCGGTGAACGCGGGAGGCCAGTACCTGGCGCGCGCGTTCTTCCCGAACTCCAGCCGCCGGAGCCGCAACGTGCTCATCGACAACTCGTCCTTCCAGTCGGGCGCGCCGGGCCTGGACGGCATCCTCCGCCACGAGCTGGGACACACCCTCGGCTTCCGCCACGAGCACACCCGTCCCGAGGCGGGCGCCTGCTACGAGGACAACCAGTGGCGAGCGCTGACGTCGTACGACTCCGGCTCGGTGATGCACTACCCGCAGTGCAACGGCACCAACACCTGGAACCTGACGCTCACCACCCAGGACAAGCAGGGCGCGGCCAGCCTCTACCCGTAATCGGGTAGCACGTCGCCAGAATCGAAGTGAGCCACGGGCGGCCCCTGGAGAAGGGAGCCGCCCGTCGTACTACCGTCGGTAGATGGTGCCGCCCTTCATGACGAAGCGCACACGGCGCAGAGAGGCGATGTCCTTGCTCGGGTCTCCCTCCACGGCGACGAGGTCGGCGAAGAGCCCTTCCTTCACCTGGCCGATGCGGTCCTCCATGTGGAGCATGCGCGCGTTCACGGAGGTGGCGGCCTTCAGCGCCTGCACGGGCGTCATGCCGTAGCCAACCATCAACTCCAGCTCGCGGGCGTTGTCCCCGTGAGGAAAAACTCCCACATCACTGCCGCTGCAGATGGGAACGCCCGCGGCGAGCGCGGCGCGGAAGCTCGCGCGCTTCTGCTGAATCGCTGCGGGCTCGGGGTCGGTGCCCTTCTTCCAGCCGCCGTACTGGCGGATGGCGTCACCGGCGGCCAGCGTGGGGCACAGGAAGACACCGCGCTCGGCCATGAGCTCGAGGACCTCGGGGGTGGCGTTGTCACCGTGCTCGATGGTTTCCGCACCGGCGAGCACGGCGCGGCGCATGCCCTCGGGGCTGCTGGAGTGGACCACCACGGGGCGGCCGCCGTCGCGAGCGGTCTGGACGATGAGCTTCAGCTCCTCGAGCGAGAAGGTGGGGAGCGCCTCGCCATTGGGCCCCCAGCGGTAATCACCGTAGACCTTGATCCAATCGGCGCCCTGCCCCATCTGCCCGCGGACGGCGCGGATGAGCCCATCGACCCCATCGGCCTCCTCGGCGCCCTGGGGGACGTGCCACTCGGCCGCGAAGCCCTTGGGACCATAGGAACCCGTGGCGACGAGGGCGCGAGTGGTGGCGAGCACGCGGGGCCCGGGGATGATGCCCTGCTGGATGGCCTGCTTGAGCCCCACGTCGGCATCGGCGGCGCCCTCGGTGCCGAGCTCCCTCACGGTGGTGAAGCCGGCGAGCAACGTATCGCGAGCATGGTTGGTGGCGCGGGCGACGCGGAGCGCGAGCGACTCGCGGAGCACCTGATCATTCCAGGAGGTCTCGTTGTAGGGGTGGAGGAGCAGGTGCGAGTGCCCCTCGATGAGACCGGGAAGGAGGGTGGTGCCGGGGAGCTCGACGACCTCGGCGCCGGCGGGGGCGGACACCCGGGCGGCGGGCCCGACGGCGGCGATGCGGTCCCCGCGAACGAGCACGACCCAACCCTCCTGGGGCTTCGCGGAGACACCATCGAAGACGCGAGCGGGGCGCAGGAGGAACGAGGCCGCGGGAGCGGGAGTCTGAGCGGAGGCCATGAAAGGCACGGCACAGAGGAGCGCGACGAGAAGAGCGGCGAGCAGGAAGCGCATGGTGGGCAAGGAAGCAGGAGTGAGGAGCCAGCGACCTATCACAGGTCCGCACACGCCCCTCGCCCGCCCGCCCTCCCTCTCCCTCCGGGAGAGGGTCGGGGTGAGGGTATCCGCCCCCGTCTTCCCTGCCCGTGCCCCTGGCGGACGAGGAGCCTTACTCATCCTCCTCGACCGCCGAGGCGTCCTTGCCCAGGGGAGGCGAGAACACGCCGGACACCTGCCGTTCCTTGAGCTCCTTGTCGCGCTCGAGGTCGGCATAGGTCATGCCGGGGGACTCGGGTGAGGCGGACTGCCGCGTGTCCTCGTCGGAGTGACCACGGAACCGCGAGGAGAGCTTCTGCCAGAGACTCATGGGTGTGACCTCCTGCCGGAGAGGATGCGCACGACGGCGGGGAAGGCAGGGAGGAACCACCGTCCACCATTCGAAGCATCGGACGCCGCGCCGCCTGGCCGCTCGGAAGGCACGTGCAAAGCGGCAGGCTTTGGCGCAGAACGCGAAGTGAAGAGGCCCGTGCACGAGCGCGAAGGCCCTCTTCATCACAGCCGCGCCGGGTGGCGCGAAGGATGGGCAGGCGGAAGATGCACGAGGTGACTGCGGGAGCAGCCGGCCGGGTGGCCTCATGGCTGGAGCTGTCGGCGGGAGCACTCGCCGCGAACGTGACCACGCTGCGCAAGCTGTCCGCGGACACGGGAGGACCGAGGGCCCTGGGCGCGGTGCTGAAAGGCAACGCGTACGGCCACGGCCTGACGCAGATGCTGCCGCTGGTGCACCCGCTGGTGGACGTCATGTACTTCATCACGCCGGGGGACGCGTTGACGATGCGGGCCCTGGAGCAGACGCGGGGCCTGCCGCGCAAGCAGGCGCTGGTCATCGGAGCCATGGACGCGGAGGAGGCGGTGGCGATGGCCCGGGCGGGGGTGGAGGTGGTGGTGGGGGATGGCTCGTGGAAGGACACGGTGGCGGAGCTGCGCCGCGCGAAGCTGGAGCATCCGCTGCGGGCGCACGTGCACGTGGACACGGGGCTGGGGCGCGAGGGCTTCACGCCGGGGCAGATCGCCGGGGGTGAGCTGGACTTCCTGCGCGACGCGGCGGACGTGCTCCAGGTGGTGGGGGTGCTGAGCCACTTCGCCAACACCGAGGACGTGACGGAGCAGACGTACGCCGAATCCCAGCTCGACGTCTTCGAGGGCGGGCTGATGGCGTTGCGCGCGAGCGTGCCGGTGCAGGAGCCGTTGCAGCGGCACATGGCGGCGAGCGCGGCGACGCTGGTGCTGCCGAGGGCGCGCTACGACGCGCAGCGGGTAGGCATCTCGCTGTATGGCCTGTGGCCGTCGACGGAGACGCGGCTGTCGGCGCGGCTGGTGCTCGGGCGGGTGCCGGAGCTGAGGCCGGTGCTGTCGTGGCGCTGCCCAAGCCAGGTGGTGAAGTGGCTGCCGTCGGGGAGCTACGTGGGCTACGGGTGCACGTACCGGTGCCCCGAGGCGACGCGGGTGGCGGTGCTCCCGGTGGGCTACTTCGACGGCTACGCGCGCCTGATGTCAGGGAAGGCGCACGTGCTGGTGAACGGGCGGCGCTGCCCGGTGCTGGGGCGCGTGATGATGAACCACATCATCGTGGACGTGACACGCGCCACGCATGACGAGCGGCCGCTGACGGCGACGCTGCTCGGCAAGGATGGAGACGAGCACCTGCACGCGGAGAACCTGGCGGACTGGGCGCAGACCATCCACTACGAGCTCACGACCCGCCTGGGAGCCCACCTGAGCCGCGTCGTGGTCCCCTGAACCCTATGGCTCCAGCTCCGGGCTGCACCCGAAGACGGACATGTCCTCGGTGACGGTGGAGCAAGACCACCCGGGACCGCAGGCCTTGTCGTCCAGGGGCTCGCACTGGCGGAAGCAGGTGCTCACGGTGGGGCTGCCCATGCCGCAGACATTCCCGGCGGGACACGTTCTGGGGAGCACGGGGTTGCAGACACGGGCGCACCAGAAGACGGCGCGGCCCCGGGACATGCGCATGTTGCAGCGCTCGCCCTCGGGGCACGGGGTGTCGCGACAATCACCCTCGGAATCCACGAGACATTGATACTGGTTGTCCCGGATGCGCTCGCAGTGTTGCCCGTTGGGACACCCGAGCTTCTGACAGTCCGGGAAACACCCCGGGCCGTCGAGGCTGTCGGTGCACACGTAGCCCGAGGGACACGCGGCGCTCCCATCGAGTGCACACGGTGCGGAGCACACCTGCTGGACACACCGCAGCCCTTCACGGCAGGCGCCCGTGGATGAGACGGGCAGGGAGTCACACGACTCGCCCTCGCGGCGCACGCCCTCGGGGACACAGCGGCGGACGACCGTGCCCGTGGCGCCGGTGGTGACGGCGCGGCACACGGAGCCGGGAAAACAGTGCACGTCCTCTTCACACTCGGAGGCCATGCACTCGAAGCGGCGCGTCTCGCGATTGGCCACGCACCCCTGGCCCGCGGGACAGTCTCCATCCGTGCGGCAGCTTCCACAGTCGAAGCCCTCGCCCGAGCGGGTGCATCGCATCCCCGAGGCCGGGAGCCCATCCGGAGCAATCTCCTCCGAGGAGAGCGGCAGGACGGTGCCAGCCAGGGGCGCGGAAGAAGAAGCAGCAGGTATCTCGGGAGCGGGCTCGGGCACGGCCAGGGAAGGGCGGTGCTGCATCCACGCGGGGACGGCCGCCACCAGGCGCGAAGCGGAGGAGGCCGCGAAGCTGGCATCGAGCACGGAGGCGCCTTGAGGGAGCGCTCGAGGCCGGGGTCGTTCATGGAAGACTCCGGGAGTCTCGGGAGGAGCTTCCCTCGGGCCCGGGGCGGGTGAGGCGGTGGCGAGTTGCCAGAGAAACATCGCCACGCCTCCCGCCGCGAACGCGAGCGCTGCCCGCTTCGGACGTGTCCTGTCACGCCGCATGTGCTGCGCCTCTCATGTCTTCCCCTCCGTGAACGGTGGGCATACCCATGCACGGTGCGAAGAGCCCAGGGGGGGCCCGCCTCCCTCTTCTTCCGAGGGAGGAGTGACGCGGTTCCGCACCAACCTTCAATCCGTACCACGACCCCTCAGCAAACGGAGATGTCACAACACAGGATGTACCCCCCATCCGAGCCGCAGCCGCACGGCTGGCACTTCCAGCACCCCTTCATGGCATAGGCGGCCCCCCCTCCAGCAAGGGCAGCGGCCGAGCCGATGATCAACATCCAACGACGCCAGTGATTCTTCGTGTTCGTTTTCATGACGTCCTCCTCCGGGTACACGACTGCAGACAAGGCCAGTCACAACGCGACGCCCTTCCGTCCACGCAGCAGCAACTCGAAACGGGCCCTCCCGTCCTCGGGCAGGGCCCGGGTGACGATGACGAGCCAGCCCCGCCCCCCAGGAGGAAGCGACCTGGGCCCCATGCGGAGCGCCAGCACTTCCACCTCCGCTCCTCCCTCCACATGACGCACCCGCACCGCGCCGGGCACCCAGGGCCGCAGCGGATCCGGATTCCTCACCCGCACCACGAAGCCGGACAGTCCTTCCGAGTGGAAGGGACGCCGCTCCACCACCTCGGGCCCGGTGCCCTCGTGCCAGAGCGATGACACCACCTCCCCGGGCGGTGACTCCGAGCGCGCGGCGAGCACCAGCATGGACTCCGCGAGCCGGCCCGCGTGACCCTCGCTCCGGCGGGAGCGGCGGCGCTCGGGCCACTCCACGCCACCGGCCCGCAGCTCCCGCACGCGCTCGCGCCACACCGCGGACACGACCGACGGCACCTCCCCCGCCGAGGGAACCCGCACCGGGCCGGGCCGAGAGACGCGCACCTGGACGTCCACCTCGGTGGGGCTCGCCGCGAGCACGAAGGGCACCCGCGTGCCATCCGACAACACCACTCGCAGCGTCACCTGCTCGGACGTGGAGAGCTCCTCGCGCGGGGTGACGACGAGGAACCCCTGACTCACCAGCAAGGGCTCGAAGCGCCCGCGCCCATCCTCCAGGCGGGTGCGCACCGCGTCCACGGCGGTGTCGAAACGGATCCGCGTCGCCGTCCGAGCGGCCACGCGTACCTCCTCGACCCCACCCGACACCGTGACCGCGCGCAGCCTGGGCTTACGAACCGCCGGCCGCGCCTCCTCCCCCGCCGCGGAGACACGCATGGCCAGGAACAGCATGACGCAGAGAGTCATCCCTGCGATTCCTGACCTCATGCGTCACCCAACCTATGCAGCAGGGCCGCATTTGGGGAGGGGAGAAGTCGGGCATTCGTATACCTACGAACTACGACTCAGGGAGGGGGTTGCTGTAAACCGTCACAATCACGCATCGCGTCAAGAATCAGCGAGCGGGGACGGAGCGGTGAAACCTGAAAGGGATTGTTTGACCGGCGCGAGAGGTCCGGGTTATCAAATATTGAGACATGAATCAGGCATCATCTTCGCCGGGGGGACCGGTGCCGCGGGCGTGACGCACGCGAGAGGAGCTCCCGCGAGAGGCCCTGGTTCTCAGCGCAGCAACAACCTCGAAGGAGCGGCGTAGATGACCGACAAGGCCCGAGTCGTGGAGCCCCGCAGCATTCAGACGAAGCGGCTCACCATGCACACGCGCATGGCCGGAGAGGACGGCTTTCCGGTGGTGTTCGTGCACGGCAACTGTTCGTCCTCCGCCTTCTTCGAGACCCTGCTCTCGCGCCTTCCCGAGGGTCTACGCGGTATCGCGCCGGACCTGCGGGGCTACGGGGACACCGAGCCCAAGCCCATCGACGCCACGCGCGGCATGAGGGACCACAGCGACGACGTGGCCTCGCTGATGGACACGTTGGGCATCCAGCGCGCGCTCTTCGTGGCCCACTCGGCGGGCGCGGGCGTGGTGATGCAGTTGGCCATCGACCATCCGGAGCGCGTGGCCGGCCTGGTGCTGGAGGCGCCCGTGTCCCCGTATGGTTTTGGCGGCACGCGTGACGCGGACGGAACGCCGTGCTGGCCGGACTTCGCGGGCTCGGGTGGAGGCACCGCCAACCCGGACTTCGCGCAGCGCCTGGCCCGGAAGGATCGCTCGGCGGAGAGCCAGACGTCGCCGCGCAACGTGATGAACGGCTGCTACGTGAAGCCCCCCTTCAAGGCGCCCAACGAGGAGGCGCTGCTGGAGTCGGTGCTCTCCACCCGCGTGGGGGACGCGCACTACCCCGGCACCTTCGAGAAGAGCCCGAACTGGCCGGGCGTGGCGCCGGGCACCACGGGGATGAACAACTCCTTCTCACCCAAGTACTTCAACCTGAGCCCGTTCGCCTCCATCCCCCAGAAGCCGGACGTGCTGTGGATCCGCGGCGCGGACGACGTCATCGTCTCCGACACCTCGCTCTTCGACTTCGGCTACCTCGGCAAGCTGGGCGCCATCCCCGGCTGGCCCGGCGAGGAGACGTACCCGCCGCAGCCGATGATTCTCCAGACGCGCAGGCTCTTCGAGCGCTACGCGGCCAACGGCGGGCGCTTCCACGAGGAGGTGCTCCCGGAGACGGGCCACAGCCCGCACGTGGAGAAGCCCCAGGAGTTCGAGCGGCTCGCCTTCCCGTTCCTCCTGGAGCACGCCCGCTAGGCCTTCCCAGCATTCCCCCCCGACGCACGAACACAACCCGACATGATGGAGGTCGTATGAAGACGTCGTTGAAGCTGTCGCTCTCGGCGGCGGCGCTCCTGGCCGCACCCCTGGCCGGAGCCGCCCTGCCCACGGATCTGGCGCCCTACTTCGACGCGAATTCGGCGCCGAGCAACGGCTATAATGTCGTGGGGGCGTACACGCCGCCGAGCTGGTCCTGGGGGCAGATCGAACTGCTCGAGGGCAAGCAGCTCTTCCGCAGCGAGTACTACAACCGCCGCACGGAGAAACTGCGCGACCAGGACACCTACCAGTCCTCGGAGTATCCGGTCCGCACGTACTACGGCTCGCTCAACCAGCAGCTCGTGAACGGCTTCAACCTCTATTACAAGAACAGCTGCGCGACGACGGCGGGGAGCACCTGCCCCGTGCCGGGTCCCACGCGTCCCGAGGCGCGCTTCGTGCTGCTGCACAAGGGCCGGAAGACGGCAGCGCGCACCTGCAACGTGAACCTGACGCCCACGCTGCTGGTGCACGGCGCCATGCAGGACGGCAACGTATGGCTCTTCCCCAACGGCAACGACGGGACGGGCAGCGCGTACGGCGGCGCCTCGCAGGTGACGGGCTTCGTGCAGGACCTGGAGGCCAAGGGCCGCTGCGTCTACGCCGTCACCTTCGGCAACTTCCACGGCGACAACTTCAGCCAGGCCACCCACGTGGCCAACGCGGTGAGCCGCATCAAGGCGCTGCACCCGGGCGTGCCGCGCGTGGACGTGGTGGCGTGGAGCAAGGGCGTGCTCGCGGCGGACGCGTGGCTCACCAACGCGCCCAGCTGGACGGGCTTCAGCACCACGCGCTTCTTCGAGCGCATGGCGGCGGAGCAGGCCAGGGCGGTGCCGGCCTACAATGACACGGTGCGCGTCTACGTGGCGCTGAGCGGTCCGCACCGGGGCATCGACCTGAACTTCCGCCACCCCATCCACACGCTCACCATCGCCAGCACGTCGAGCAACGCGCCGGTGGGCCGCGGCCCCATGCCGTGGACGTACTTCTCCGCCTTCCAGTGCGTGAACTGGGGCCCGGACGTGCCCTGGTACAACAACCCCTACGCGGAGAGCGTGTGCGAGGGCTCCGGCGGAACCTGGCCGGACTACTTCCGCCGCATCTACGTCTCCAACATCACCAGCCTGGACTCCACGGGCAAGCCCGTCACGGGCGGCACGTTGAAGACGATGAATGTGAACCAGGGCGTCTCGTCGAGCTCGTTCAACTTCGACGAGTACAACATGAGCATGTTCGGCAGCGTGAACGACAGCGGCAGGTACGTGAACGCGTACGTGGGCCAGCTCCAGGCGGCGGATGACCTGCGCGGCACCTACGCCATCCCGGACCGCGACACCTACGAGTGGTCGGACGTGGACCAGGACGAGGCGCGCTACTTCCCATGGGTGGACCAGAAGCTCGTGTACCTCGCGGGGGGCTACCTGGACAGCGACCACACCCAGTGCAAAGCCACGGCGTTCGACCCGGTGGGCAGCCCCTGCTTCGCCTACCACGTGCAATACGCGCCAGGCTACGAGACATACGCCTTTGGCTATTACAAGTACCGCATCATCCAGGGCCTGGGCATCGCGGCGGCGAAGGAGATGGGCGGCAAGTTCATCACCCGGCTGTCCCAGCGCAGCCTGGATTCGCGGCTGCCCTCGCTCTACGTCCTCTACGGCACCACGTACGGGGCGAGCACGGACGCGCGCTACGAGACGGACGGCATGGCGTGCAGCACCTGCTCGGTGAACGGTGACGGCGTGCTGTTCAACGCGAGCATCGCCGCGATGGACCAGCTCACCCAGCACTGGACGTCCACCAAGAAGACCGCGTCCGCCAAACAGGAGGGCATGCCCTACGGCCACCTGGAGATGGGTGTCACCCCGGCCGTGTGGAGCAAGATGTCGGACCACTTCGCCTCGCGCGACTAGCGCCCGGGCGGTGTGAGGTACGAGGCGGATGCCGGCACGCTCCGGCATCCGCCTTCTTCATTCCAGGCCCTTCAGGAACGCGAGCACCCGCGCGTTGTACTCCTGGGGGCAGTCCATCTGGATGGTGTGGCCGCAGCGCTCCAGGCCCACCAGCGTCGAGCCTCGGATGTGCTCGTGGCCGTACGCCATGACGCCGCGCGCCTCGCCTCCGTGGAGGAAGGGGTTGGGGATGAGGCGGTCATCCTCGCCGTAGATGATGAGCGTGGGCACGGTGACGCGCTCCAGGCTGTCGCGCACGAAGTCGTCATGGGCGAGCCCATCCACGGTGCGCACGTTGGCGTAGGCGTAGGCGTCGAACTCGGGGCTCTTCGCCACGCGCACGCGCTCCTCGATGAGCCACTCGAGCTCCGGCCGCCAGCGCTCGAAGTTGGACTGACGCACGCTGCCCCAGATGCCGTACTCGGAGGCGTTCTGGATGAGCGAGGTGCTGAAGGAGCGCTTGAACCAGGCCTTCTCCCTGGGGCTGAACTTCTCGAAGCCCGCGGGCGAGGTGAGCACGAGCGCCTTCAAATCTTCCGGGTAACGGATGGCATACGAGAGCGCCGTCTGCCCACCCATGGAGTGCCCGACGAGGATGGGCTTGTCCGCGCCCAGCTTCCGGGCGAGCTCGTGCACCGCATCACCCATGGCCTCCATGGTGTACGGGAAGGAGGCGGGCTTGTCTGACTTGCCGTAGCCGGGCAGGTCCACGGCGATGACGCGGTAGCCCTGCTCGGCGAAGGCGTCGAGCTGGTAGCGCCAGAACTTCAGGTACGAGCCCAGGCCATGGATGAAGAGGATGGTCTGCCTGCCCTCGGGGTTGAGTTCGACGTAGGCGACCTCGGGCACGCGTGCGGTGCCATGGGTGGCCGCGGTATCGGGCAGGGAGAGCCGCTTCACCGGCCAGGGTTTGCCCTCGAGCGAGGAGTAGTCGAGTTCCTGGAAGGACAGGGGCGGGCGCGACTTGTACGAGGTGACGCACCCGGTGGAGAGGCCCGCCAGCACGAGCAGGCCCAGAGCACGAGTCTTCATGATCAGAACGCGTACCAGGTGAAGGTGGTGAAGGCAGCCCACGGGTTGGCGGTGATGCGTGGGTTGCCGTTGTAGAAGCCGCCGCGGAACATGTAGCCGCCGTGCAGGCCCACGGTCATGAGGTAGCGGAGGGTGTAGCGCAGCTCGGCGTTGAGCTCGGTGCCGATCAAGCGGCCGCGCGCGACACCCACCGTCTCCTCGGGAGGGGTGACACCGCTGGTGGCGACGCCCGCGCCCAGCTTGAGGTTCAGCTTGTGGGGGATGAGGTCATACGCACCGGTGGCGATGACGGTCTGCAAGCCGAAACCCTGATTGGAGATGTCCGTCACCGCGCCCGTGTAGTTGTTGACGGTGCTGGTGAACGGGAAGAGCAGCAGCATCTTGTGGTTGAACCACACCGCGCCCGGCAGGCCGTACTGGTTGAGGGTGAAGGCGCCGGTGTAGCGGTCGTCCGCCAGGTTCGAGTCACCCGTGGAGAACATGCCCTCGAGCGTCACCATGTCATTGGACGTGCGCCCGTAGTTGTAGAGCAGCTCCAGGTTGGCGGACAGGCCACTGATATCCACCTGCCGGTTGAGCGCCGAGTCCGCCTTGTTGTTGCGATAGCGGCCCCGGTTGTACATGACGAAGCCGGAGGCGCCGAAGGGGCCGGTGCGGAAGTCGATGTTGTGGTGGAAGTTGGCACCCGCCCACGCCACCCAGCCCGTGGGCCGATCGATGGAGAACCGTGGCACGCCGGTGAAGTTGCTCAGGTTGTTCGACCCGGGCCCGCTCGGCACCAGGCCCTCGAAGGCATAGGCGACGCCCTTCGTTTCGTCGCGCAGGTACCACAGGGACAGGCCCACGTTCGTCCCCGGCGCCACCGGGTACGAATGGTCCGCCATACCCAACCAGACGAACTTGAGCCGCGGGTCGTTCCGCTCCGCCTTGTCCGCCTGCGCGCTGCCCAGCGGCAGCAAACTCAGACGAGACTGGCCCCCGAGGGCGTTGCTGAAGACGGACAGGCCCGTGGCATCGCTGCCCAGGAAGGCCAGCTTGTAGCCGGTGCGGATGAGCTCATTGAGCGGGGTGCGCGTTGGATCGTAGACCGTGTCGTAGACGGGCTGCGTGCCCATGAGCAGGGTGAGCTGCTCGGGGTTTTTCGTCGGGTAGAGGGAGACGTTGACGTTCTTCGTCTGGATGTTGACCTGATCCGCGTTGAAACCACCGCCCTCGTTCTGTTGCAGGGCATTGGCGGAGCGGCCCCAGAGGTAGTCCACCTCCAACTGGGCCCGGAACGAGGCCAGTCCGTCCACGAAGAACGGGCTGTACTCGAGAACGGGAATCCAGCGCTGCTCGACGAAGAAGGCGCTCCTGTTCTCCACCCGCACCGCGCTGCCCGCCACCTGTCCGATGGGGCCCAGCGCCACGCCCTTGAGCCCCGTCGGGTCACCGAGCTGGTTCGTCGCCGAGACGCGGGTGAAGAAGTAGTTGATGAGGATGAGCTCGCGAGGCGGTGCATCCTCCTCGCGATCCTTCGCGTCCAACCAATCGGCATACGCGCCCGGGAGGGGAGGACTCCCCTGCCCCGCCGCGGGCGACGCCAGCCCCAGCGCGCCGAGCGCCACCGCCAGCGCGCACCCGCGCATCGCACTCCTGCCCTTCACGTCAGGAAGCCACCACCGCGTCATACGTGTCTCGTCTCCGGAGAGGGTGCGCGCCCGGGCGCGCGGTTACTGGGCGATGTACGTCTGCACCGCGTTGCCAGTGAACGGCTCGCCCAGGAACGTCACCGTCCGCGAGCCCACCTCGCCATCCGCGCAGCGGTGGCCGATGGCCTGCTGCGAGACGAAGAGCTCCAGCTTCAACGTCCTGCCATCCGCGCTCAGGCTGCCACGTCCCTCTTGCGTGAAGCCGGCCGGGTAGTTGAACGTCACATCGAAGCAGCTCAGGTCCTCCCGGGCGTTCTCGATGCGGTAGCTCGTCGTGATGAGCGGCGCCAGCTCCACTCCCGCGGCCGCGTTGTCACACGTGCCGACGTCGCCCCTGCCAGGCGCATCGCGCAGGGTGCCCAGGGTGCTGGTGACGGTGAAGTTGCCGCTCGCCACCGTCATGACGACCTTGTTGTAGCACTGGGTGAAACCCTCGAGGTTCACGTTCTCGCTGTAGCCGTTGGTATGGCTGGGGATGTTCTCCCCCTGCATCACCAGCGTCTTGCCCTCGAGCTGGTTGGTCACCTTCTGGTTGGGATCCACGGGCGTCGGAGCGGGCGGCGCCTCGTCGCCGCAACCCGCGAGGCCCAGCGTGCACAGCATCACCGCCGACAGCAGTTGCTTCTTCATGAGACGGTTCTCTCCCCCCGGCATGTGCCGGCTCGACTGTTTCGCTCTGTCCGGATGACCCTCTCCCAGAGGGAGAGGGGATGGCGCTCAGCTCCTGTCGGCCGCGATGGCCCGCTCGCGAAGCTCGCGCTTGAGGATCTTCCCCGCCGCGGACACGGGCAGGGACGTCACCAGCTCCACCTTCTTCGGGACCTTGTAGCGGGCCACCCGGCCACGCAGGTGCTCCAGCAGTGCCTCGGCCGTGGCCTGCGCACCCGGCTTGAGCACCACGAAGGCACGCCCCACCTCGCCCCATTTGGGGTCGGGCACGCCCACCACCGCGCACGCCTGCACGGCGGGGTGCTCGTAGAGCGCCGTCTCCAGCTCGAGCGGATACACGTTCTCTCCGCCGGAGATGAACATGTCCTTCTTGCGCCCGTTGATGAAGAAGAAGCCGTCCGCGTCGCGGTGCGCCAGGTCCCCCGTGTGGAACCAGCCGTTCGCGTCGATGGCCTCGGCCGTGGCCTCCGCGTTCTCGAAGTAGCCCGAGCACATGGAAGGGGCCTTGAGGATGAGCTCGCCCGTGGCGCCCTCGGGCACGTCGCGGCCGTCGTCATCCACCAGCCGCGCGTCGACGAAGTAGTTGGGCCGGCCGATGGAGCCAGCCTTGGACATGGCGAACTCGGGGCCCATGCTGAAGATGCCGGGGCCGAACTCCGTCATGCCGAAGCCCTGCTTGAAGGGCACCTTGTGGACGGCCTGCCACGCCTGCAGCAGAGGCACCGGCAGCGGCGCGCCACCGCTCGTGACGAAGCGCACGCTGGACAGGTCCGCCGAGCGGAAGCGCGGCGAGTCATACATCTGCTGGTACTGCGTGGGCACGGCGAAGAAGAGCGTCACCTTCTCCTGCTCCACCAGCCGCAGCATCTCATCCGCGTCCCAACGGCGCATGAGCACCACCGTGCCGCCGCAGGTGAGGATCGGCACCGTGTAGACGAGCAACCCGCCCGTGTGGAACATGGGCGTGTGCGTCACCGTGATGTCCCCGGGCCGCACCTCGTGGATGAGCGTGTTGAGCGTGTTCCACGCCACCATGCGGTAGCTGATGCGCGCGCCCTTCGACCTGCCCGTGGTGCCGCCGGTGAAGAGCAGACAGATGATGTCCTCCTCGCTCACCTGCTCGTTCGTCACCTTCGAGCCGGACACGTGCGCGAGCGCCTCGGCGTACGGGCGGCTCCCGGGCAGCCCCTGCCCTTCCAGGTGGACGAGCTTCAGCGCGTCCCCCACCTGCGCGTGCACCGCCGCGAGGCCCTCGCGGAAGTCATCGCTGAAGAAGAGCACGCGAGGACCGGTGTCGCGCACCAGGTCCGTCAGCTCCTGCGCGTGCAGGCGCCAGTTGAAGGGGACGAAGATGGCCCCCAGCTTGCCGCAGGCGAAGAAGACATCCAGGTACTCCACGCCGTTGTGGGCCACCAGGCCCACCCGCTCACCCCGGGACACGCCGGCCACGTCACGCAGCCAGCCCGCGAGCGCCTCGGCCCGCGCGTTCATGTCCCGGTAGGAGAAGCGGCCGGACTCCCCCCTGGCCACATCCACCACTGCCGTGTGCTCGGGCCAGTAGGTGGCCCCCCGGCCCATCCAGTCGCCGATGAACATGCGTGTCCCCTCCCGTCGTGACCGCTCAGGCCGTCCAGCGGTAGAGCGCGGAGGCCATCGCCAGGCCGCCGCCGCTGGCGCACAGGGCCACCAGGTCGCCCTTCTTCACCCGGCCCTCCACCACCGCGTCATCCAGCGTCATGGGGATGCAGGCCGAGCCGGTGTAGCCCCACTTGTCCATGGTCCAGTTCGTCTTGGACATGGGCTGCTCCAGCACCTTCATCGTGGCCTCGATGGTGCGCAGGTTGAGCTGCGTGAAGACGAAGTGGTCCACGTCGTTCATCGTCAGCTTCGCCCGCTCCAGCAGCTGCTTGAGCAGCATGGGCCAGCGCTCGGTGTTGAAGGTGGCGGGGAACTTGCGCACGAACTGCACCGCGGGCTTGCCGTTGGTGAGCGCCACCGTCTCCGCCGTGGAGGGCCGGTACGTGCCGCCCGTGTAGACACCCAGCGCGTCGTGGTACTCGCCCGCCGCCAGCAGCTTCGCGCCCATGAAGCCGGGCTTGTCACCCGCGCCCAGCACCACCGCGCCCGCGCCGTCCGCGAAGAGCGTGCAGGTCTTCTTGTCCTTCCAGTTGATGTACCGGGACATCCCGTACGCGCCCACCACCAGCACGCGGTTGTAGCTGTCGTCCGCGGCGATCGTCTTGCTCGCCACGTCCAGCGCCGTCACCCAGCCCGCGCACGCGCAGTTGAGGTCGTACGTGCCCGCGTTGCTGGCCCCCAGCTTCGCCTGCACCACCGAGGCCGTGGCCGGGCTCAGGTAGTCCGGCGTGTCCGTCGCGATGATGATGAGATCCAGCTCGCCCGGCTTCACGCCCGCGCGCTCCATCGCCTGCTTCGCGGCGCCCACGCACAGGTCGGACGTCACCTGGTCATCCGCCATCAGGTGGCGCTGCTTGATGCCCACGTTCTGCTGGAGCCACTCGTCCACCTTCTCGCCGAGGATGCGCTCCACGTCGGCGTTGGTGAGGACCTTCTCGGGGACGTAGCGGCCGGTGGCCAGGATGTTGGCGTATCTCATCGCGTCTTGCTCCGCGAGGCGCGCGGCTTGCGCGGCCCCTTCTTGTTGCCATTGCCTGCCCCGGCCGGACATGCATCCATGCCGTGGCGGATGAAATCCATCGCGGTGTCCAGCACGTGCTCCAGGCCGCCCTCGCCCTCCCACAGCACCCAGCGCATGCCCAGGAAGTCACTCAGGCCCATCAGGCAGTAGGCCAGCGCCTCTGGATCCATGCGCCGCACCTCGCCCGCGTCCATGGCGCGCTCGAGCCCCGACACGTAGCCCCGCGCGAAGCGGTCGTAGTAGCGCCGGTAGCACGCCTCGTCGACGAACTCGGCCTGCCGGACGATGCGGTACAGGTTGCGGTTCTCCCCCACGAACTGGAAGAAGGTACGCAGGCCCTCGCGCTCCACCTCGAGCCGGCCCTCACACCCCGCCACCGCCTCGGAGATGAGCCGGCGCAGCCGCGCCCCCAGCTCGTCCACCACCTCCACGAAGACGGACAGCTTGTCCGGGAAGTAGACGTAGAAAGTCCCCAACGCCACTTCCGCCTCCCGGGTAATATCCGCGATGGAGGCGCGCTCGTAGCCCTTCTCTCCGAAGACACGCTCCGCCGCCTGCAAGACCCGCAGGCGCGTGCGCTGCCCTCGCGGGGTCGCTGGAACGAGGCGTTCGGCTGGCGAAGTTGAAGACCGATTCATCTTTCAACCTTGCGTAACACTCCCCTCGCGGTATTGTCAAAAACAGTCATTCATCCGCTGGCGCACGGACGGCATGCAACGCATTGCGTCAGCCACCCAAGGGGAACACATGCAACTCAAGGACATGAAGGTCATCGTCACGGGCGGCGCGCGGGGCATGGGCGCCCACTTCGCCACGCGCCTGCACGAGGCCGGCGCGCAGGTCGCCGTGGGAGATGTGAACGAGGAGCAGTTCGCCTCGCTGCCCGCCGCCATCCACCGCCGCCGCCTGGACGTGTCCAAGGAGGAGGAGTGTGTCTCCTTCGTGCAGTGGGCCCACGAGGCCATGGGCGGCCTCAATGGCCTCATCAACAACGCCGGCATCCTCCGCGACTCGCTGCTGGTGAAGAAGGACAAGGCCACCGGTGAGGTGAAGAAGCTGTCCACCGCGGACTGGAACGCCGTCATCGGCGTCAACCTCACCGGCGCCACCTTCATGGTGCGTGAGGTGGTGGCGAAGATGGTGCAGACGGATCAGCGCCCCGGCGTCATCGTCAACATGAGCTCCATCGCCCGGCACGGCAACCGCGGGCAGAGCAACTACGTGTCCGCCAAGGCCGCGCTCGCCGCCAACACCGTCACCTGGTCGCGCGAGTTCGCCCCCTTCGGCATCCGCGTGGGCGCCGTGGCCCCCGGCATGGTGGAGACGCCGATGACGCAGGGCATGAACCAGAAGGCCCGCGACGCGCTGGTGGCCAACATCCCCGTGGGCCGCATCGGCCTGCCCGAGGACCTGTGGCTCGCGGTGAAGTTCGTCCTCGAGTGTGACTACTTCAACGGTCGCACCATCGACGTGGACGGCGGCCTCAACATGTAGCCTGGGCGACGTGGGCCCTCACGGGCACCGCACGCCAGCCAACGGGCCGTGCGAAAGGGCGTCAGACCCTTTTGCGCGGCTCGTTCGTTTGAAGGGAATGGCGGCGAAAACGCACAGCCAGGTCGCACGGGGGACAATCGAGCAGCGCATTGCCCCGCGGTCCCATGGGCCCAACAAAAAGGGTCCAAGGTGGGACTTCTTCCCGCATCCGCAAGGGCAACGGACGTTCAGGGGGTTGCCGACCGGAAGTCAGGTGAGTAAATCATTTCCAGTCGGGAATAGACGGGATGCTCGGAAGGTCGAGCAGGGCAGGCGAAGGGTCCCCCACCCAGGAGGCGGATCCGGAGCCGAGCACAGGAGTCACGGGACTCCCGACGACGAGGGAAACCTGGAGCCCCGCTCTGGTGTCCAACCAGAGGGGCTGGCTCAGGTGAACATCTCGAGGCCAGCAGTGCGGCCGGCGTCGAAATGCGGCGAGCGCTGGAGCTGCTCCAACACCCGGGGCGTGCAGTAGAGCGTCACCATGGGCGTGGAGCCGGGATCGCTCATCCACCTGACGGCGCCCATGAGGTGATGGGCCTGCAGGAAGCTCAGCACGGAGTCGCGGAACTGCTTGCTCTGTTCGCACGCGGCTTTGTGGACGAGCGAGCGGTCGCGCTGGACGGACGGCTGCCAGGCGGCTCCGGGCTCCTCCCGGGGCATGACCAGGGCCTCGATCCATCCTTCCGCACTCTCCACCCGGGAGCCCGGGAGGGGAGTGACGGCGGACATCTTTGGAAAACGGCCGGAGGTCCGGCGCGGCGATGTGGCTGCCTTCCTGCTCATAACAACTCCTCCCACAGGCCCGGCGCTCATCCGCCGCCGGCCCTGGTAGCCGCCATCACTTGTAAACCGCCAGACCCCTGCCGGCGCGTCCCGCGGGGGTCTTGGGCAGTCTCAGCACATTGTCCAGAATCAAATCCCTGACCTCGAGTGCCGTCAAGTCCGGGGAACGGCAGCGATATAGCGCGGCCAGACCCGCGACGTAAGGGGCGGCCATGCTCGTTCCGCTCATTCGTTCATAGAACGCCTGGTTGTTACACCTTCGTTCTGTGCTCGAGTAGACGTTCACGCCGTAACCCATCACGTCGGGGACAGGGCGCTGATTCACCACGCCACTTGCCGAAAAGCTGGCCACGCGCTTCGCGAAGTCGACCGCCCCCACGGCCAGGGCCTCTGGGAAGCCCGCGGGGTAGCCTGCCGTGCCAGCGCCTCCATTGCCGGCCGCCACCACGGGCAGCACGTTGGAGTCCACCAGCCGGCGCACCAGCGTCTGCAGCGCGCGGATGTTCAGGCGGTACTCCATGTCGCTGACTCCTGGAGGCGGCTGCATGGGGAAGCCCAGGGACATGTTCACCACCGCCGGGCGCATGGAGTTCTCGGGCCGAGAGAACTGGTGTAGCAGCCATTCCATGCCGGCGGCTACACGGCCCAGGCTCGTGCGTATGGTTTCGGACTCGATGACGGAGGCGACGTAGAGGTCCACCTCCGGAGCGACGCCGTGGAACAGGCCCGCGGCGATGCCGGCCACGTGGGTGCCGTGGCCGTCCGGGTCGAAGCCGCGCACGTCGCGCGCCGGGTTCTGCGGCGAGTTGGGAAAGAGCGACACGTAGCGGAACTGGATGACGCGGTCCTGGTGCTCGGGGTGGTCCGCGTCCACGCCGGTGTCGAGGATGCCGAGCATCACGCCGGCGCCCTTGATGCCCTGGGCGTGGGCGGCGTTGACGCCGCACTCCTCGGGCCACTCCCGGTTGACGAGCGAGGACAGGCCCCGGTTGCGAGGACCGAGCTGGCCCGCGGACACCGGGCCCGGGAAGGTGAGCTGCACCGTGTCCGGGATGAACTCGAAGTCCCGCCCGAGCTCCTCCTTGGCGATGCGCTCGGCCTTCTCCGAGGTGAAGTGGGCCATGGTGGCGCCGATGAGCGGCATGTGACGGTAGGTGCCCACGTCCGAGGCGGTCGCCGAGGCCGGCTCCATCACCGGACCCTCGGTGGCCACCAGCTGGACCTCGCCCTTGCGGCTCCGGCTTCGCGTCGACTTCTTCTTCTTCGGCGGGGTGGGAGGGGTGCTCACCTCGGGCAGGCGACCGGGAAGGGTGGCCGAGCGCAACCCGAGACTCCGCAGCATGTCCGGTGCCCGCCCGCTGATCATGAACTGAAGGGCGGTGGTGCGCTGCAGCACACGCTCTCCCTGCTCCGTGCCCCGCACGCCCGGACGGGCGCGGGTCTCGATCGACTCCTTCGGAACCAGGAGATAGGACTTCATGATGGGTTCGCTCCTTTACAGAATACCGACTTCACTGACAGCGCGGGCCGGACCTCGGATGGGCGCCGGCCGCGCCCAGGCGAAGGGGGGGGGGACACCGTCGTCGTTCACACCATCGGCTCACAGTGTGACTAGAACGGCCCCCCCTGACATGACCCGCGCCAATCCCCGCTCTGGACGTCATGGGCGCCCCTGGGCGTTCCAGTGGATGACGGTCACAACGTACGAAACCGGAAAGGATTCACAGGTTGGGAGCGTAATACGGACCGTGACAGGTCAGAAAATAGCGGCCAGGCGTCGTGCGGGCCCGAAATTCCGGCCCTGGCGGCAAGCCCCCTGTCGGACCCCGGCGCATGTCCGCCCGCCCGCCCCCAGATGACCCTGGGGAAGTCGCCTTCCCCATGATTTGTTCGCCACCGTGGTGCCAAGGCGGACTATGGCGGAGTGCCATCCGCCCCCGCCGGAGAGATTCGTGATTCCCTACCTGCACGTCCCCCCCATCAAGCTCGGACCCCTCACCATCGAGCCCTTCGGCATCTTCGTGGCGCTCGGCATCCTGCTCGCCGCCCGGCTCCTATCCCGTCAGGCCGAGCGTGAAGGGCTCGATTCGACGCCCCTCCAGGACTACGCGCCCTGGGGCGTGGGCGTGGGTGTGGTCGTCGGACACCTGGTCCACCTCTTCGGCTACCACCCCGAGGAGCTCTCCAAGAGCCCGTTCCAGATCTTCAAGGTGTGGGATGGACTGTCCTCCTTCGGAGGGCTGCTCGGCGGCATCCTCGCCGCCGTGGTCTTCTTCCGGGTGCGCAAGCTGCGCTTCCGCGACTACGCCGACGCCTTCGCCCTGTCCGTGGCCCCCGGTTGGGCCGTCGCCCGGCTCGGCTGCTTCGCCGTCCACGACCACCCCGGCGTCCGTACCGACTTCTTCCTCGCGGTCAACTTCCCCGGCGGGCCTCGTCACGACCTGGGCATGTATGACGCCATCTTCCTCTTCGCCATCTCCGGCCTCCTGTGGGGCTTGCGCAACGCGGGCAAGCTGAGGGGGAAGTTGCTGCCCCTGCTCTCCATCCTCTACGCCTTCGGCCGCTTCTTCTTCGACTCCCTGCGCGCCACGGACCTCTCCTATGTCGACGCGAGGTACTTCGGCCTGACGCCCGCGCAGTACGGATGCTTCGCGCTCATCGCCTTCGGCATCTACGGTCTGGTGAAGTGGCAGGCCCCCGCCAGGAAGCCCTCCGCCCAGGTCGGACCGGGGAACGGCGTTCAGGCGCAGGCACGTTGAGGACTCCCGGGCAGGGAGTCACGGATGGGGGGACGCATGAGCAACGCCAGGGCCCTGCTGTATGACGCCGTCATGGTCCCCGTCGGCTGGCTCGGACTCGATCGTGCCCGGCACCGGCTCGTCGAGGGGCTCTCCGGACGCGTCCTGGAGGTCGGCACCGGCACCGGGCTGCTCTCCTACCCGCCCTCCGTCTCATCCGTCGTCGCCATCGACATCGACCCCGAGCTGCTCGCCCGCGCGAGCCACCGCCGCCCGGGCGTCACCCTCATGCGGGCCGATGTCCAGCAGCTCCCCTTCCCCGATGGCTCCTTCGACACCGTCGTCGCCTGCCTCGTCTTCTGCACCGTCGAGGACCCCGCCCGCGGGCTCGCGGAGATCCGCCGCGTCCTCCGCCCCGGCGGCCAGTTGAGGCTGCTCGAGCACGTCCGCTCCCCCCACCCCACCGTCGCCCGCCTCCAGGACCGGCTCACCCCCGTCTGGAGCCGCCTCGCCATGGGGTGTCAGCTCAACCGCGACACCGTTCCCCTCGTCGAGGCCTCCGGCTTCCGCATCACCCACCGCGCCCAGCGCCTGCGCGAGCTCGTCGAGGAGCTCGTCGCGGTTCCCGTGTAGCTCAGCCCGTTGGACGCGGGCCCGCGAGCTTGCGGCTCGTCTGCACCAGGTGCGATTCGGTGATGCGGCCTTCCGCGTCGACGTCCACCCGGATGACGGCTCGATTGGCCCTCCCCGGTTTGTTCTCGTGCCACCCGACCACGAGCGCCGGCAGGCCGTTGAGCATCCGCCACTCCACCGTGTCCGGCGTGCCCCGGAGCTCGAACACCCGCCGGCAGAAGAGCGCCACCCGCTTCAACCCCACCACTGGCACCCGTGCCGAGTACGTCTCGCCGCCCCCGTCCGTCAGCGCTCTCACCGGCTCCGCCAGCAACGCCTCCGCCGCCTCGGTGTCCCCCGACACCAGCGCCTCCAGGAATCCCGTCAGCGACGCCCCCGCCTCGTATTCCGTCCCGTCCGCCAGCCGCAGCCCCCGTACGCCCGGGCGCGGCCCTCCCTCGTCCCGCTCCACCGACTCCACTCGCGCCGAGGTCACCACCTCCACCTCCGATGCACCCGCCACCGCGGCGAGCCCGTTCACCAGCTCGCTCCAGCCTCCGTCGAGGTACATGACGCCCCGTCTCGCCACCTGGAACTGCGCCACCGCCGCGTCCGCCCCCAACCCCTCCGGGTCCGCGCAGTACGTCGACAACCGGAAGACGGCCTCCACCACCTCGACCCCGCGCCCTCCGCCTCCGTCCAGGAAGAGGCACTCGCCTCCGAGTCCGCCGCCTCCCTCCACCACGGCACCGTTCAGCTCTCCACCGGCATCCAGCGATGTGAAGGTGTTCCTGCGCGGCCTGCACCGGGGCGAGTGACGGCGCTCGGAGGGTTCGGGCTATGCTCCCACCCTCCATGACCTTCAAGACCAGCTACAAGGTCGGCCTCGCCCTGCTCCTGTGCTACCTCGTCGCCTGGCTGGACCGGATGGCCATCAACATGACCATCCCGTTCATCCGCGAGGAGCTCCAGGTGGGTCCGGAGCGCATCGGGTGGATCCTCAGCGCCTTCTTCCTCGGCTACTCGCTCTTCCAGATTCCGGGCGGAATGCTGGCCGACCGCATCGGCCCTCGCAAGGTGCTGCTCGTCGCCCTCGCCTGGTGGTCCGTCTTCACCGCGCTCACCGGCGTGGTGGGCGGACTCGCCAGCATGTTGGTGGTGCGCTTCCTCTTCGGTGTCGGTGAGGGCATCTTCCCCGCCGCCGTCTGGAAGGTCATCGGCAACTGGTACTCGAAGAAGAACCGCGGCACCGCCAACGCGGCCATCCTCTCGTCCGTCGCCCTCGGGCCCGCCATCTCCTCGCTGCTGCTCGCGTGGCTGCTGCCCATCCTCGGCTGGCGGACGAGCTTCTACGTCCTCGGCGGCGCCGGCGTGCTCTGCGTGGTGGCCGCCTGGCTGTACATCACCAACTCCATCCACGAGCACCCGGGCGTCTCGCGCGAGGAGCTCGAGGAGTTCGAGCGCGACAGCCTCTCCCAGGCCGCCAACGCCGAGCAGACCCTCGAGAAGGCCAGCTTCGCGGACCTGCTGCGCTCCCCCGCCATCTGGGTGCTCTTCTTCGTCGCCCTCATCTACAACCTGACCATGTATGGCTGGTTGAACTGGCTGCCCACGTACCTGCTCGAGGTGAAGAAGCTCTCCCTCCAGAGGACCGGCTTCGTCGGCGCGCTCCCGTTCCTCACGGGTGGCATCGGCTGCATGCTCGCCGGCTACGTGTCGGATCGCTGGTTCCGCGGCCGGCGCAAGTACCTGGTGTTCGGCTGCCAGGCCCTCGGCGGCGTCTGCCTCTACCTGTTCACGCGCATCGACGCGCCCGTGCCGTACATGATCGCCCAGTGCATCGCCGGCTTCCTGCTCTTCATGGCCGCTGGCGCCATCTGGGCCCTGCCCATGATTCTCGTGCCCACCCGCCTCATGGGCTCGGGCGCCGGCTTCATCAACACCGGCGGGCAGATCGGCGGGTTCCTCACCAACATCCTCATCGGCTACGCCATCAAGTGGAACGACAACGACGCCGCCGTCGGCTTCCACGTGATGCTCGGAGCGCTCGTCGTGGCCGCGCTCCTCGTCCTGATCGGCATCCGCGAGCAGCCCGCTCCCGCGCCCGCCAGTCCGTCCACGAAGCCCGCCCTGTCCTGAGGGCGGCGCCGTTCGCCGAGCCCCGGCCCTACCAGTTGTTCACGGACTTCAAATCGAAGATGTCCGTGAAGCCGTGGGCCCGGAGGATCTGCGCCGCCATCGCGCTGCGGCCTCCCGCCAGGCAGTACACCACCACCTTCGTCCCCGGCGGGCCCACCTCCTGCACGCGCTGCGGCAGCTCCTGCACCGGGATGTTGCGCGCCGGCTCCGGGTGTCCCTGACGGAACTCCTCCGGCGTGCGCACGTCCAACAGCACCCACCCCTGACCCACCAGCTCGCGAGCCTTCTCGGACAGTTCTTTCGGCGTCATGGGCACCGGACTGTAGCCGGAAACTGGAGCCCTCGCGCCGGGACGCTACAGTCCTGTCGCACGCATGCCACTGCTGGACAAGAACACGTTGCTCGACCAACTCGCCGATCGGCTCCGCCAGAGTGATCGGCTCGCCCACCGCGCCGAGCTCGAGGCCCGGGAGGCCGCCCGCTCCCTGGCCACCGAGTCCGAGAAGAAGGAGGACGGACGCGCCGTCATCGAGTACGGCAGCCTCGCCACCGGCCAGGCCCAGCGCGCCCGCCGCGTCCAGGAGGAGCTCAAGGCCCTCACCGACTTCCAGGAGGCCGGCCTCCCCCGCTTCTCCCGCAAGGGCCCCGTCGCCCTGGGCGCCATCATCGACGTGTCCACCGAGGACGAGGACGGCTTCTCCGAGCGCACCTTCTTCCTCCTCCCCGTGGGCGCCGGCACCGAGCTCACCGGCCCCGGCGGCGATGGTTTCCTCTCCGTCATCACCCCCGCCTCCCCCGTCGGCCGCGCCCTGCTCGGACGTCGTGCGGGTGACACCATCGAAATCACCCTGGCCGGCGAGGTACGCGAGTGGACGGTCCTCGAGGTCGCCTGACCCCGTCGGCTTGATTCGGCGTCTCGCCTCCTTTCACAATTCCAGTGAAGAGCAGGCCACTGGGGGGCCCTGCGCCAGAGGAGGTATGTCGTGCCCACGCTCCGTGCCGCCACGAAGAGCGTCCGTCCGGAGACTCCGGAGGAGGTCACCGCCGAGCCCATCGCCGAGCCCATCTATGAGAAGTGGGGCTTCGCCACGGCTCATCCCGATGGCTACATGGCCGTGCGCGCCGTCCGCGACGACTCCGGCACGCTGGTGGACTTCCACTGGGAGTACGCCAACCCCGCCGCCGAGGCCATGATGGGCATGAGCCTGGACTTCGTGGTGGGCCGGGGCATCGTGGAGCTGCTGCCCGAGGCGCGCAACCGCGGCATCCACGCCCACTTCGTGCGCGCGGTGCAGACGGGCGAGCCCTACGTGGACGAGGTGTACTTCCCCCTCGCCCACAACGAGCGGTGGTTCCGTCTCGTCGCCCTCAAGCGAGGGGACGGCCTCTCCATCTGGTTCAACGACATCACCCGCCGCAAGCGCGAGGAGCTGGAGACGAGCTTCCTCGCCGAGGCCAGCCACCTGCTCACCGCGTCGCTCGACGTGGAGGCCGCCCTGCACGAGCTGGCCCGCCGCTGCGTCCCCACGCTCGGCGACGGCTGCGTCCTGCAGGTGATGGACAGCCGCGGACAGCCGCTCCTGCTCGAGACCGTGGCCAACGAGCCTTCCCAGGAGGCGCTGCTCACCGAGGTGCTGCGGTACACCGCCGCCCAGGCCTCGAACGAGCCCGGCCTGGTGGGGCTGAGGCTGCCCCAGGACACCTCCCAGCTCCTCCCGGAGGTGACGACGCCCCTGCTCCAGTCCCTCACCCGGGACGCCGGGCACCTGCGCCTCATGCGGATGCTGGGGACGCGCTCGCTGCTCACCGTGCCCCTGCGCGCGCGCGGACGCACCCTGGGCGCGCTCGTCCTCTTCACCTTCCGCGAGCGCGTGTACGGGCAGGATGACCTGCGCTTCGCCGAGGACCTGGCGGACCGGGTCGCCCTCTCCGTGGACAACGTCCTGCTCTTCCGCGAGGCCCGCCAGGCCGTGGCCCAGCGCGACGAGTTCTTCACCGTGGCCGCGCACGAGCTGCGCACCCCCACCACCTCCCTCAAGCTCAACGTGCAGTCGCTGCTGCGCGGCGCCCGCCGAGGCGAGGCCGCTCCGTCCGCTCCCGCCCTCATGGCCAAGCTGGAGAACATCGACCGCAACGCCAGCCGCCTCAACGCGCTCGTCAACGAGCTGCTCGACGTCACCCGCATCCACGCCGGACGGCTGCGCCTGGAGTTGGAGGAGGTGGACCTCACCGCGCTCGCCCAGGAGGTCGCCGCCCGCTTCGAGCTGCCCGCCTCCCAGGCCCAGAGCCCCATCCTCCTGGAGACCTCCGGCTCCGCCGTGGGCACCTGGGACAGGCTCCGGCTGGAGCAGGTGGTGACCAACCTGCTCTCCAACGCGCTCAAGTACGGCGCTGGCAAGCCCGTGCACCTGCGCGTGGAGACGAGCGCCGGGCTCGCCCGCCTGGTGGTGCGCGACGAGGGCATCGGCATCGCCCCGGAGAACCTGCCGCGCCTCTTCGGCCGCTTCGAGCGCGCCGTGTCCGATCGCCACTACGGTGGACTCGGGCTCGGCCTCTACATCACCCGGCAGATCGTCGAGGCCCTGGGCGGGACGGTGGGCGTGCGCAGCGCTCCCGGCGCCGGCGCCACCTTCACCGTGGAGCTACCCCGGCAGGCCACGGCCTGACGCATGCGCCTGTCCAACGCTGGACGATCCACTTCCGGGCGGTGGATTTGATCCGGCCAAGCTGATTTGGAAGGGAGTTTCATGGGAGCCGAGCCCGCTCGCACACCTTCGCTGCCCCTCACCTGGCCCGCCGCGATGTTCGGCCTCATCTTCGGCGTGGCGATGACGTACGCGCCGTACGAATTCCACGCGGCCTCCTTCCGCCCCCTCTACCCGTACGTGCGCTCCATGGGCGTGGCGTACCTGGCCAGCAGCATCGTGCTGATGGCCACCATGCTCTACCCCCACGCTCCGCGCTGGTTGGATCTGCTGGGGCGCGTGGGCTTCGGTGCCGTCACGGGCCTCTACTGGTGGGTGCTCAACGTGCGCACCGGCGGCCTCACCGGCGCCATCCTGTATCCGGTGCTGCTCGCGGGCGTGGCGCTGGAAGCCTCCCCCTCCTGGCGCAAGCGCGAGGTGTTCCGCGGCGCGGTGGGGCTGATCGCCCTCTGCTTCGGGCTGATCATGCTGGTGGCGCACCAGCACCTCCCGCCCGTCTTCTACGCCTCGCTGGCGCCCCTGCTGGTGCCCATGGGGCTCGTCTTCCTGGGCTGCGGAGCGGGGCTGCTGGCCCCCGTCGACACGCGCTGGCCCCGGCTGCCGCGCGTCCTCTTCGGCCTGCTGGCGGTGGACTTCTCCCTGCTGGCCTGGGGACTGGGCCTCATGGGCTCGGGGCCGGCCGCCACCGTCTACATCATCCTCACCTTCGCGTGCGTCACCGCCGCCCTGGGCCTGCGCCCCCGCGCACCGCGCACCGTGGGCTTCAAGCTGCTGCGCGGACTGGCCTTCGCCGGAGTGGTGCCCCTGCTGGCGTTGGGGGGACTCGCGACGTGGCAGGCCCAGAGCGCCATCGAGCGCCAGGTACGCGACGACACCGTGCGCGCCGCCGCGGGCGAGGCGGACTTCCTCGTGCGCTACCTCGACGACGCGCGCGAGTCCCTGCAGCTCATGCTGGAGTCCCCCGGCTTCCGCTCCGCCCTCGCCTCGAGGGATCGCAAGCTGCTGGAGCTCTACCTGCGCAACCTCCCCGCCCAGGCGCGCGCCTTCGACGCCGCCATCGCCGTGGACAAGGAGGGCTTGGGGCTCGCCGCCTCCTACGGCAAGGAGGACCTGGGCAGCTTCTCCCACCGCGACTACTACGCCGGCGTGTTGAGCACCGGCGCCCCCTACGTCTCGCGCCCCTACGTCAGCCAGCTCGGCCTGCCCCACGTGGCCGTGGCCCTGCCCTTCAAACAGGATGGGAAGCTGGAGGGCATGCTCGTGGGCCTGTTGTCCCTCGAGCGCCTGTCGGCGGCGGTGACGCCCGCGGCCCAGCGCTTCCGCGTCCAGGTGCTGGACAGACGCGGCCTGCTGCTCCTGCGCGACACCCAGCCCGGCGCCCCCCTGCTGAGCCAGGCCCTCCTGCCCGGCGCCCTGCGCCTGCACCTGTCCAGCAACGACGAGGGCGTGGTGGAGACGTTCGGCCCGGACGACCAGCGGATCCTCCTGGCCGCGGACGCCCCCGTGCCCGGCACCGAGTGGAGCGTCGTCGTCACCCAGGACATGGGCGTGGCCTATCGCGCCATCACCCGCACCAGCGTGGCCTTCATCGCCCTGCTCGCGCTCGGCGTGCTGCTGCTCCTGGCCCTCTCCCAGTTCGTCGCGCGCGACATCATCCGCCGCCTGGAGACGCTGGTGGAGGCCACCGCCGCCATCGGCCGGGGCGAGCTGTCCCGGCGCGTGCCCGAGGAGGAGGACGACGAGCTGGGCGAGCTGTGCCGGGGCTTCAACGAGATGGCCGCGCGCACCGAGGCCGCCCAGGCCGAGCTGCGCGAGGCGGTGCGTCTGCGCGAGGAGTTCCTCTCCGTCGCCAGCCACGAGCTGCGCACCCCCCTCACCCCCCTCAAGGGCTTCGCCGCCCTCACCCTCAACCGCATGGAGAAGGGCGGCGACTTCCCCGAGCGCGAGCGCACCCTCAAGGCCCTGCGCTCCATGGCCCGGCAGACGGACCGCCTCACCCGCCTGGTGGATGATCTGCTGGACACCTCGAGGATTCAGGCCGGCCGCTTCGAGCTGGAGCGCGCCCCGGTGGACCTGGTGCCCCTGGTGCGCGAGGTCATCGAGCGCTTCGAGCTGCGCGGCGACGAGGGGCTGCGCTTCTTCCTCGAGGCGCCCGAGGCGCCCGTGGAGGGCACCTGGGACGGGCCCCGCCTGGAGCAGGTGGTGACCAACCTCCTGTCCAATGCCGTCCGCTACTCCCCGCAGGGTGGCACCGTGCGCGTCAGCTTCCACCTCACCGGGGACGCGGTGGAGCTGCGCGTGAGGGACCAGGGCATCGGCATCCCCCCCGAGAGCGTCGCCCTCCTCTTCCAGCCCTTCGCTCGCGCCTCCAACGCCACCGCGCGCCACTTCGGCGGGCTCGGCCTGGGGCTCTTCATCTGCCGTGAAATCGTTCAGCGTCACGGTGGCACCATCTGGGCGGAGAGCCCCGGCGCCCAGCAGGGCAGCTGCTTCTACGTCCGCCTGCCCCGCGGGCAACCAGCCATCTCCCTGGCGGTCGCCGCGAGCTGACCTTCTTTCACGGGGAATACGCGTTTTCTTGGTGGAAGGTGCAGAAAAGGTGTAGGGCAGGCTATCGTAATTCTCCAGCAAGGCAGTTCCCCGGGTCTCCCCCAGCCCGAGGAACCGAAGCCGCCCACCCATGCACCCGAAGCCCAAGCCGACCCACCCTCACGCCCCCGCGCACGA
The DNA here is from genome assembly GCF_016859125.1 of Archangium violaceum. Taxonomy (NCBI): domain Bacteria; kingdom Pseudomonadati; phylum Myxococcota; class Myxococcia; order Myxococcales; family Archangiaceae; genus Archangium; species Archangium violaceum. The sequence continues at coordinate 2,756,221 of NZ_CP069338.1, forward strand.
GCAGCGCCACCGACTGGTCGTCGAGAACCTGCGGGACGTGGTGTTCCAGCTCGACGCGGACGGGCAGTGGACGTACCTGAACCCGGCATGGACGGAGCTGACGGGCTTCACGGTCGAGGAGTGCCTGGGCCAGCACCACATGGACTTCGTCCACCCGGCCGATCAGCAGCTGAGCCAGGAGGCGCACCGCGCACTGGCGGTGGGGCAGCGGGAGAGCTGCGAACACGAGCTGCGCTACCGCACCCGGGAGGAAGGGTTCCGGTGGGTAGAGGTCTGCGTGCGGCCACTGCTGGCGGAAGACGGGACGTACCTGGGAGCGTGCGGCACCCTCCATGACATCACCGAGCGGCGGCGGGCGACGGACGCGTTGGCCCGGCGTGAGCGCTACCTCACCGCGGTGGTGGAGATCCAACAGCGGCTGCTGGCGGCCCCGCCCTCGGAGAGCTTCCTCGAGAAGCTGGTGGAGCCGCTGGGAGAGGCCTCGGGGGCCAGCCGCGCCTATATCTTCGAGGCGCACCGCGCACCGGATGGAGATCTGCTCTTCAGCCAGCGGGCCGAGTGGTGCGCCCCCGGGGTGAAGCCGGAGCTCGACAACCCGGCGCTGCAGAACATGCCCATGGAGCGGCTGATGCCGCGCCTGTACGAGCTGCTGTCGCGCGGGCAGAGCCTCTCCGGGCGGGTGAGGGACTTCCAGCCGGAGGAGCGGGCCATCCTCGAGCCGCAGCACATCCTCTCGCTGCTGACGCTGCCCCTGTGGGTGCACGGCACGCTGGCGGGCTTCATCGGCTTCGACAACTGCGACGAGGAGCGCGAGTGGGACAAGCTGGAGGTGGACCTGCTGAAGGCGGCGGCCGGGGCCATCGCGCTGGCCATGGAGCAGCGGCAGTCCCAGCGCTCGCTGCGTGAGCGGGAGCTGCGCTTCCGGCGCATCGCGGAGAACGCCTCGGACGTGCTGTACCGCTACCAGCTGGCGGGCACGCGCAGCTTCGCCTTCGTGAGCGGCGTGGTGACGAAGAACCTGGGCCTCACCCCCGAGGAGCACTACCGGGACCCCGAGCTGTGGCACCGCCAGGTGCACCCCGAGGACCGGGAGGTGCTCGAGCAGCTGCTGGTGGAGCCGGAGAAGCAGGACACGCCCGTGGTGGTGCGCTTCCAGCGGCGGGACGGACGCACGGTGTGGCTGCAGCACGTGGTGACGCCGGTGCTGGACGGCTCGGGGCTGTGCGTGGCGGTGGAGGGCATCGCCCGGGACATCACCGAGCGCCGCCAGTTCGAGGAGGCCCTCAAGCTGTCCGAGGCCAGCTTCCGCATCCTCATGGAGGGCGTGCCGGAGCCGGCCATCATCCAGCGCGACGGCACCATCATCTACGCCAACACCGCGCTGGTGTACGCGCTGGGCTTCGAGAGCCCGCGCGATGTGATGGGGCGCCGGCTGCAGGAGTTCCTGGTGGACGAGCCGCTGCCGCCCGAGGGCACGGTGTCGCTGGTGACGGGCGAGCGGCGCCTGTTGCGGCGCGACGGGAAGGTGCGGGTGGCGGAGTTCGCCTCGCTGCCGCTGCTCTTCGACGGAGAGCCGGCCGTGGTGTCCATCGCGCGCGACGTCACCGAGCAGCGGCAGTTGCAGTCGCGCCTGTCGCTGGCGGACCGCATGGCCTCCATGGGCACGCTGGCGGCGGGCATCGCCCACGAAATCAACAACCCGCTGGCCTTCGTCATCTCCAACCTGGGCTTCCTCCTGGACGAGCTGCGCCGCATGCCCTCGGTGATTCCGGGGGGAATCGCGTCGCGCCCGGAGGTGGACGAGTGGCGCTCGGTGTTGATGGAGGCCCGCGAGGGCGCCGAGCGCGTGCGGCAGATCGTCCGCCAGCTCAAGTCCTTCTCCCGCCAGGACGAGGAGCGGCTGGAGGCGGTGGATCTGCACGCGGTGCTGGACTCGGCGGTGATGCTGGCGGCCAACGAAATCAAGCACCGGGCGAAGCTCAAGCGCGAGTACGGGCCGGTGCCCTCCGTCATCGGCAACGAGGGCCGGCTGTGCCAGGTGTTCCTCAACCTGGTGGTGAACGCGGCGCAGGCCATCCCCGAGGGCGCGGCGGACAAGAATGAGATTCGCGTGGTGACGCGCCTGGGCCCGGACGGGCGGGTGGTGGCGGAGGTGCAGGACACGGGCGCGGGCATCCCCGAGGAGGTCCTGGGGCGCATCTTCGATCCCTTCTTCACGACGAAGCCGGTGGGCGTGGGCACGGGCCTGGGCCTGTCCATCTGCCACGGCATCATCACCAGCCTGGGCGGAGACATCTCCGTGGAGAGCACGCCCGGCCGCGGCACCACGATGCGGGTGCTGCTGCCCGCGTCCGAGAAGGGCGCCCGGCCGGTGAAGCCCGCGGCGGCCACTCCGGCGCCGACCACGCTGCGCGGGCGGGTGCTCATCGTGGACGACGAGCCCGCCGTCGGACGCGCCCTGCGGCGCATTCTGCGCGAGCACGACGTGGAGCTGGCCACCAGCGGACGGCAGGCGCTGGAGCGGCTGACGGCGGACACCCGCTTCCACGCCGTCCTGTGCGACGTGATGATGCCGGACCTGGGAGGCAAGGACCTGTACGAGGCCGTGCAGCAGGGCGGCTCGGGGCTGGAGCGGCGCTTCGTCTTCGTCTCCGGTGGCGCCTTCACCCAGGGGGCGCGGGACTTCCTGTCGCGGGTGCCCAACCCCACGCTGGAGAAGCCCTTCGACGAGACGGCGGTGCGACGCGTGGTGCGTGAGCTGGTGATGAGCCACACCCTGGTGGCGGCCGGGAACTGACGGCATCGGTCGGTTGTCCGACCTCCTCCGGGTGACGGATGGGGAGGACGGGGCACCTGGGAGAGGCTGGGTTCCCGCCTTCCCCCGCTCCCCGAGGCCTCCCGATGAACCGGACACACCTGTTGCTGGCCACCGCCGCACTGCTCGCTCTCGCGGCGGTGGGGGTGGGCCCGCCCCGCCAGAAGGACACGAGCCACACCGTGGCCCGGCCCGACGAGGCCCCCACGGGCGTGGTGCTGCCCCCCGTCACCGCGAAGGACGGCGCGCTGACGCTGGAGGGCAAGCTGTCCGGGGCCTACCTCATGGCCGGGCCGAGCGAGGCCTTCGCCGCGCTGACGGTGCGCGCGGACGAGCGCCGCATGGAGAAGCGGATGCCGGTGAGCCTGGCGCTGGTCATCGACCGCTCGGGCTCCATGCGGGGCCAGAAGCTGGTGAACGCGAAGCTCGCGGCGTTGACGCTGGTGCGCAGCCTGAGCGCGGGAGATCGGCTGGCGCTCGTGCACTACGGCACGGACGTGAGCGTCTTCCCCAGCCAGGAGGTGTCGGAGACGACGCGCCAGGAGATGCTGGCCTTCGTGGACGCCATCCAGGACGAGGGCTCCACCCACATCAGCGGGGGCCTGGAGGCGGCGGCGAAGGAGCTGCGGCCGTACGTGACGGACTTCCGGGTGAGCCGCATCCTCCTGCTGAGTGATGGCGAGCCCACCGTGGGGCTCACCCGGGAAGAGGACCTCCGGCGGCTGGCGGCCACGTACCAGCGGGAGGGAATGGCGGTGAGCGCGCTGGGAGTGGGCGAGGACATCAAGGAGCGGCTGATGCGGGGCCTGGCCGAGCAGGGCGGCGGCTTCTACGGCTACATCCAGGACCCGGAGCGGCTGGCGGACATCTTCCAGCGCGAGCTGGAGCAGGCGGCGGGGACGCTGGCGCGCGGGGTGGAGCTGCGGCTGGAGCTGCCGGAGGGGGTGACGAACGCGGAGGCGATGGGCGTGTCGACGCGGCGCGAGGGCCGCACGCTGGTGGTGCCCCTGTACGACCTGGCCAGTGGGCAGAGCGCCCAGGTGGTGGTGAAGCTGACCCTGTCGCTGGAGGCCACCGAGGCGGCGCGCGGGGTGCTGGGGGCGCGGCTGCGCTACTTCGACGTGGAGGCCGAGCGGCAGGTGGAGGTGAAGCTGGACCTGTCGGCGAAGGTGACGGAGGACGAGGCGTTGGTGCGGGCGAACCTGGACCAGGAGGTGCGGGTGTACGCGGCGCGGGCGCTCGGAGCCAGGGAGATGCAGGCGGCGGCCGAGGAGATGAAGCGGGGCAACCGGGAGCGGGCCCTGGGCATGTTGGACAACGCACGTCGGCTGTTCGGCACCTCGGCGGAGGCGCTCTCGGGTGAGCTTGCGGACGTGGAGCAGACCCAGGCAGCCTATCGCAACGCACGGGATGAAACCTCCGTGAGGCGTGAGGCGTTACAGCTTCATCGCAAGTCGCTGAAGACCTTCGGACAGAACAACGCCTACTGAGGAAAGGCCGGCCATGCCCCTGTCGGTACAGCTGCGGGAACGCGAGGACTTCGAGGTGCGCACCCTGCGTGCGCTGGGTGGCGGAGCGCTCGCGGGCCTGCTGGCGGCGGTGGCCGCGCGGGTGCACCTGCACGTGGACCCGGGCTTCTTCGCGGTGGCGGGAGCGGCCCTGGCGGGCGCGCGGGTGGACTGGAAGGTGCGCCTGGGGATGCTGGTGGGCCTGCCGGTGCTGCTCAACATCCCCGATGTGTTGAACGTGCCAACGCCCTGGGCCGAGGCCTGCATGGGAGCGATGGCGGCGGGCCTGGTGGGAGCGCTGGGGACGGCGTGGCGGCCGAGAGCGCCGCAGGTGCTGGCCGGAGCGGTGGGCGCGGGGGCGATGGTGCCCCTGGGGCTGTACGTGAAGGCGGTGATGGACGCGCGCGTCTTCGACGGACGCCTGGGAGCGGTGGGTACGGTGCTGGGCCTCGCGGCGGTGGCGCTCTTCTGGAGCGTGGGCACGCTGGCGACGCACGTGTCGGTGCACGGCAACGCGGTGGAGGCGCACGGCTCGGCGCTGGAGAAGCAGCTGTCGGGCGAGGCCCGGGGCCTGGTGTCCCGCGCGGTGACGCTGTACCAGCAGTGCCAGAAGGAGGCGGCGCGGCTGTCCGCGGGCCCCGGGAAGACGGAGCTGGTGGGCGTGCTGGAGAAGATGGCGCGCGAGGTCTTCACCCTGGCCCAGACACACGCGGAGCTGGAGGCACAGCTCCGGGCGGTGCCGCAGGGAGAGCTGGACACCCAGGTCCAGGAGCTCCGCGCGAAGGCGGCCGCGACGACGGACGCGGTGGCGCGACGACAGCTCGAGCTGGCGGCCTCGTCCCTGGGCGAGGAGCTGAACCACCTGGACATGCTGGGACGCAAGCGCGAGCGGCTGCTGGCGCAGCTGCACGCGCAGGTGGCGCTGCTGGAGCGGGCCCGGGTGTCGCTGGTGGGCGTGCAGGGCGGAGACGTGGCCTCCAAGGGCGCGCAGGCCGCGCAGCTCGCGCGCAAGCTGGCGGCGCTCGGTCAGGAGGACCCGGATTCACCGGCTCCGGCCCCTCGGCCCGAGTCCACCAGGGTGGTGGGCTGAGCCCGCAGCATTTCTGAATATTTCCGCACGCAACAGCACGGTGTAATTTTCCGATAAAACGAGAGTCCCTCTCGTCGCTCCCACTCCGGGGCAGGAAGTCACACCGTGCGCATGACAAGAAACTCCGCCAGTCACTCCCTCCGCGACGGCCGCCTGTTGGCGGCCGTCCTTTCCCTCCTGCTGGCGGCCTGTGGTGGCACGCCCCAGGACGAGTCCGGTGAGGACCTCCAGGGCACGCAGGAAGCCGGGCTCAACGTCCGGTTGCGACTGGTGGCCGCCAACACCTCCAGCGGCAACTACCAGAGCTACGATCCGGGCCACGGCACCCGCATCTTCCAGGGCCTGGATCCGGACGTGGTGATGATCCAGGAGTTCAACTACGGGGACAACTCGGCGAGCGCCATCCGGAGCTTCGTGGATACCGCGTTCGGCACGGGCTTCCATTACTACCGCGAGGCCGGCGCGCAGATTCCGAACGGCGTCATCAGCCGCTACCCCATCATCGCCGCGGGCGAGTGGGATGACACGCAGGTGAGCAACCGGGACTTCGCGTGGGCGCGCATCGACGTGCCGGGCCCGAAGGACCTCTGGGTCGTGAGCGTGCACCTGCTCACCACGAGCAGCACCGTGCGCAACACGGAGGCGACCAACCTGGTCAACTTCATCAAGGCCAACATCCCCACGGGGGACTACCTGGCCATCGGCGGTGACTTCAACACCGACAGCCGCGGCGAGTCCTGCTTCAGCACCTTCGCCCAGGTGGTGTCCACGGCCAGTCCCTACCCGGCGGATCGCAACGGCAACACCAACACCAACGCGGGCCGCACCAAGCCGTACGACCACGTCCTCATCGACAGTGACCTGCGCGCCTACCAGACGTCGGTGGTCATCGGCTCGAGCTCGTTCAGCGCGGGCCTGGTGGCGGACACGCGCGTGTACTCGCCCATCTCGGAGCTCTCCCCGGCGCTGAGCTCCGACAGCGGCGCCACCAACATGCAGCACATGGCCATCGTGAAGGACTTCCTCATCCCGTCGGACACCACCACCACGGGCATCACGGTGACCTCGCCCAACGGCGGCGAGAGCTGGGCGGGCGGCAGCACCCACGCCATCACCTGGACGGCCTCGGGCGTGACGAACGTGAAGGTGGAGTACACGCTCAACGGCTCCACCTGGACCACCCTCACCTCCAGCACCTCGGCCTCCACGGGCAGCTACACCTGGACGGTGCCGAGCAGCGCCACCACCACCGCCCGGGTCCGCGTGAGCGACGCCTCCAACTCCGCCACCACCGACACGAGCAACGCGGCCTTCACCATCACCACCTCCTCCGGCGGAGGCACCGCCGCGAACGTGTTCATCAACGAGATTCTCGCCAACGAGGCGGGCTCGACCGTGAGCGGCGAGTTCGTCGAGCTCGTCAACTCGGGAGGCACGGCCGCGGACCTCTCCGGCTGGACGGTGTCCGACAGCACGGGCGTGCGCCACACCTTCGCGAGCGGCACCACCCTGGGCGCGGGCGCGGCGATCGCCGTGTTCGGCAGCGCCTCGGGCATTCCCTCGGGTGTGACGAACGCGGTGGGCAGCTCCACGGGGTCGCTCGCCCTGGGCAACAGTGGCGACACCGTGACGCTGAAGAACGCGGCGGGGACGACGGTGAGCTCCACCACCTATACCTCGTCACTCTCCGGCACGGACGGCGTGTCGATGAACCGCAGCCCGGATGCCTCCAGCGGCGGCTCCTTCGTGCTGCACACCACGCTCTCGAGCCTGTCGAGCTCGCCGGGCAAGCGCGTCAGCGGCTCCGCGTTCTGAGCCGCAGAGCAAGAAGGCAATGGAGCCGGTCTCCAACTTGTCCAACTGTCGGACGAGTTGGAGAAAAGTGCGGCCGGAGGGCGGCGGGGAGGAGATCGTTGCTGGCGAACGGAGTGTGAAGGAGCTGACTCCGTTCGCCCGAGTTCCGGCTCCTGCGCCCGGGAGCTTCCGGCGAAGATGGGCCTCCCTTCGCCTGACCAGGGAGACCCATGGAAACGACCGATCCCCGCATCACTCTCGACGTGCGTGGCCCCCTCGCCCTCATCGGCATCAACCGCCCCGAGAAGCGCAACGCCTTCGATCTCGCGATGCTGCGGGCCTTCTCCGCGGCGATGACGAGCGCGGACCGCAACCCCGACGTGCGCTGCATGGTTGTCCTCGCCCAGGGGGACCACTTCTCCGCCGGCCTGGACCTGGCCAACGTGGCCCCCGCGCTCTACCCGGAAGGCGCCATCGACCCGTGGGCCATCCATGGCGCGGTGCGAAGCAAACCGCTCGTCGTCGCGGTGCAGGGCCTGTGTCTCACGCTGTCCATCGAGCTCATCCTCGCGGCGGACATCACCGTCGCCGCGGAGGACGCACGCTTCGGGCAGATTGAAATCAAGCGCGGCATCTTCCCCTTCGGCGGCGCCACCCTGCGCTTCCCCCAGGTGGCCGGCTGGGGCAACGCCATGCGCTGGCTGCTCACCGGCGACGAGTTCGACGCGCGCGAGGCCTACCGCATCGGGCTCGTCCAGGATGTCGTTCCCCCTGGACAGCAGCACGAGCGCGCCCTGGCCCTCGCGGAGACCGTGGCGAAACAGGCGCCCCTGGGCGTGCAGGCGACACTCGCCTCGGCCCGGCAGACGCTGACCGAGGGCCCCGAGGCCGCTGCGCGGGCACTGCTGCCCAAGCTGATGGAGCTCTCCACCACGGAGGATGCGCGCGAGGGTGTCCTCTCCTTCGTCGAGCGCCGCGAGGCCCGCTTCACCGGACGTTGACGGGTGCTCATCGCCGTCAGGTTCTCATCAATGAGGGACCGGGTGTCCGTTGGAGAGGACACACCCGCGCCAGGGGAACAGGTGTCACTTCGAGGACGCGGACCCACCGTGCAGCGCCCAGGTTGGTTGCTTCCCAGGAGGTGTCATGGGAACCCGGTCCTTGTCTCCGTCTCCCTCCCTTCCGAGTCCCCTGACGGTCTCCACCCCTGACGCACCGATCGTGGCCCACGTCGGGCCCGCCCCGAGAGGGGGCTCCGGCCCGTTCGCCGCCCTCGCGAGCGCGTTCCTCGGCGTACTGAGGAACCTTGGGATGGCCGTGAAGTGCCTCGTGTTCGGGCTCGCGGGGCTCCTCGTGGGGAGATTCGCCCGAGGTGGGCGGAACCTGCGGCGCGCGGTGATGAAGCTCGTGCAGGTGCCCCTGGACGTGCTGCTGGGCCTGGGAGGACGGGTGCTGAGCGGACTCCAGACACCGCTCGGCCTGGAGCCCAGGGGATGCGCGCTCAGCGCGAAGCAGCTCACGGAGCTGCGCAAGGTATTCGGTGACGGCCTCGACTACGAGCGGGTGCGCCTCAAGGTCGGGAGGCTGGGACTGCTCGGGCTGCCGGGCCGGGCCTTCGTGCTCGGCAACACGCTCTATGTACCTCGAGACCTTCCCCGGTCGGCCGCGGGTGCGCTCCTGCTCCCCATGCACCTGCTGGTTCGCGGCATGGGGCACGTGTGGCAATACCAGGCGGGCGGCACGGACCCGGTGTGCGAGACCCTATGGGCCCGGTGGTTCGGGGACGGCACCGACTGGCGCACGGCGCTGGACGAGGGCCAGAGCTGGCGCGAGCTGGATCCCGAGCAGCAGGCCCGGTTCCTCCAGATGGCTTATGCCCGCTCGGGCTATTTCCTGGCACCGGGCCAGCGGTTCGTCGATGAGGACACCGGCGTGGACTACACGAAGCAGCTCGAGGCCGCGCTCGAGCAGGTCCGCACGAGGCGGGGAGCCCCGTAAGCCATGAGGGAAGGCGCCTACTTCGACGTCTTGGGCCGGCTCCTGTCCTCGCTCCTGGCGCGCAGCTCGGAGCTCAGGGGCCGCACCGTGCGCGGGCCCGTCGTCGCCGACAGCCGGGTGATGACCTGTCCGGGCGTGGCCGTGTCCTCCTCCTGCAGGCGCCGGTCGATTCGCTGCTCGATGTCCTCACGCATGCGCCGAGCCTCGACGAGGGCCGCTTCGATGTGCTCACGCACCTGCACGGAGTGCTCGTCCGCGGCAGCGCTGCGATAGGGGGCGGCATCTCGGCGCACCGCGATGCGCCCAGCGGCTCCTCCCGTCGTGCGGCGCCGCCTCACCACCGTCCGCTTCGCCTTCCCCGTTCCTTCCTTCTGCTTGTCCGCCATCCGAGCCTCCTGAAGCACAATCCACCTCCCTCGAAGGTGGGGCGTGCACTCGTGGGCAGGAAGTCCCCCTCCCAGTGCAGTCTCCCTGCAGCCAGGCAGACAATCGGCGCGCGCGCCGCCCGCCTCTTCTCACGCGAGGATGCAGTCGAATTTCTCGATGGCGGCGCGGATCTCTTCGAGAGAGGCCTCGAGCCGTTCAGCGAGAACGGGGGCGTAGTAGGTCAGTGCCCTGGTCTGAGGCGGATGGGTGTGGAGATCATCCACGATGACGTCACCAACGAGGCCCGGCCACTTGACGCTGCGCAGCTCGGGGGCTCGCCCGATGGGGTCGAGGATGGTGAAGCAGGGCCACTTGGGAAAGCGGATGGTGGCGGGGTCAGAGCCCATGATGCGGCAGGCATCCAGACGCGCCTCGGAGAAGTCGCAGTCCTCGATGGAGCCGTGCTGATACCAGGGCAGGCTCATGTATTCGGGCCAGCGCCCGAAGTCGCACCCCGTCAGCCGTCCCTTGAAGCGGCAGCCCTTGAGGGACGCGGCCACCCAGCTCTGGTAGTTCTTCAGCTCCTGCTTCACCTCGAAGGTGCAGTCGATGAACCGGGGCTGCTTGAGGCTCAAGAGCGCTCGATAAATCCCAGGAAGTGAAAGCTGGGTGATCCAAAGGTGGGTGGGGAAGGCAAAGCCCCACCCCTGGGGTTCGGGTGCAAGAGGTACCATGTGAAGTAGGCAGGGGAGTGAGCCAGAAGAAAGCGCGGGCAGCAGAGGGAAGAGTCCGGACGAAAGAGCCGGACAGGTCGCAAGGCTGGCTGTTCAAGCAGATGCCGGAGCAGTTGGTGGAGCCGGAGCACCCGGTGCGGGTAGTGGCGGCGGCGGTGGAGGCGTTGGACCTGAGAGGTTTTCTGGCCGGGGCCAAGGCGGTGGAGGGACATGCGGGACGCCCGGTGACAAGTCCCCGGTTGCTGTTGGCGCTGTGGGTGTACGGGATTGAGCAGGGAGTGGGGACGGCGACGGAGCTGGCGCGCCGGTGCGAGGAGGACAGGGCGTACCAGTGGCTGGCCGGTGGAGTGAAGGTGAGCCACGACAAGCTGAGCCAGTTCCGGGTGGAGCACCTGGAGGTGTTGCAGCAGGTGTTTACCGACGTGCTCTCGGTGCTGTTGCAGCAGGGGCTGGTGAGTTTGGAGCAGGTGGCGCAGGACGGCACGCGGGTGAGGGCCAGTGCCTCGGCGCCTTCGTTCCGGCGAGAGCAGTCGCCGCGGGAGTGCCAGGAGCAGGCCGAGCTGCACTTGCAAGCGGTGCTGGCGCAGAAGGACGACCCGGAGCTGACGCGTGGGCAGCAGGCGACACGAGAGGCCAAGGCGCGTGACTACCAGGCGCGGGTGGACGCGGCGCTGGAGGCGATAAAGCAACAGCAGGCCAGGAAGAAGGGGGCGGACAAGGAGAAGGTGCGCGCCTCCGCCACGGATGCGGATGCACGGGTGATGAAGATGGCCGATGGGGGTTTCCGACCCGCCTACAACCTGCAATTCGCGGTGGCTGGGGAGGCGCTGGGAGGGCCGCGAACGATTGTGGGAGTGGAAGTCACCAACCAGGGCAGCGACATGGGCAGCGTGAGCCCCAGGGTGGAGCAGATTGAGCAACGCACGGGCCAGGTGCCCGAGCGCGTGCTGGCCGATGGCGGCCATGCCACGTGCGCAGACGTGAAGCAGTGCTCGGCCAAGGGGGTTGAAGCGCTCATTTCGGTGCCCGAGCGCATGGCCCAGGCCGGGCAGCAGGGGGACCATTCCCCCGAGGTAGAGGCGTGGCGTGAGCGCATGCGCACCGACGAGGCCAAGGAGCAGTACAAGGCCCGCGCCGGCCTGGTGGAGAACGTCAACGCGCAGGTGAAGGGGCGCTATGGCCTGACGCAGGTGACGGTGCGGGGGCTGGACAAGGTGAAGTGTGTCGCCTTGCTGGTGGCCCTGGCGCACAACCTGGCCGCACACGGCCAGCCTCTGGTGGATGCGCTGCCGGCGCGCCAGAGCGCGCTTGCCGAGCCGGCTCACCTCCTCGAGCTGGCTCCAGGCAACGCGGCCTCTCTCGGTGGCGGCATCAGTCCGGTGCCGGTGGACCAGGTCACCGCCTTGCCTGCTGGCTTCTGACGGCCAGCCCCCTGCCGCGTGTGGTGTGACCGGGCCTCTCAGGCTCCAACCAGGCGATGAGCCCCCGGGCTGTGTGGTTGAATCCCGCTCTCGCCTGCTTCCACCTGTACAACCCCCCCTCCAACTCCGCGCCTCGGGATGGGCGATTACCTCCGCCCTCCCCTCCACTTCCTGATCGCGCTCTGCTCCCGCGAGGGATTTATCGACTGCTCTTCAGGCGCCGAGCGGACACCTTCAGCACGAGGGTACAGTTCTTCAGCGTCAGGTTGGGGCCGAGGATGTAGTTCGCCTTGTTGTCCGTCAGCTCCAGCCGCTCGTTTGTGATTTCCCGGTCGTTGAAGACGATGTTCCCGAGCGAATCCATCGCCGCCCCTTTCAGAAGGTGAGCATCCGGAAGAACTCGCCCGCCATGCGCCGGCCATGCCGCGCCAGATTCGACGCCGTTCCGGAGAGAATCTCGTACCGGGTGCCCGTTGCAGGGTCAACCACGTCGACGCCCTTGCTCAGGCTGAAGTCGTAGGCAACTCGTGGGCGGCTTCCCTTGGAGTCCTCCTTGGTCCCTGCGCTCCAGCCCGCCACACCTCAACAGGCCTTCCATATCCATACCAAGTCACATGATGGTGCCATGAGCAGCCTCCAGGCATCACTGTCCGTATTTTATTGGTGCTTCTGAAATACCTGGACTGAGCAATTCAGAACTGCTATCTCGCGCACCGTCGACGAGTGGACAACACCTCTCGTTGATGGGGGGACGATGGCAGCCGGAATCCGGGCAACAACCAGACGGGCAGAAAGCAATGCCTCGTCATGCGGTACGCCCAGCCGAGTGCCGTCACGGCCGGTCTCATCCCCCGTGATTGCCAGGCGGCGCATCCGCCTGCGCCAAAGGAAAGACAGCTATGCATCGTCGTACCTATGGACTGTTCAAGCTGGCCGTCTCGGTGCTCGCGAGCTCGTGGGCCCTGGGCTGTGGAGGTCCCGCCACCGAAGAATCGCAGCCCACCACCGGTGAGCGGTTCGCCTCGCGCAAGGATCCCTCGTACATCCACAACAGCAGCGCGTGGCCCATGAGCAATGGCGTGGCCAGCATCCCCGTATGCTGGGACAGCACCGGCTTCGACGTCGAGAAAGGCTGGGTGCGCAGCGTCGTCGAGTCGCGCTTCGAGGGGCAGCCGTTCTTCCACGTGAACTTCACCGGCTGGGGCCAGTGCGGCTTGTTCTCTTCGGGCATCCGTATCCAGATTTCCGACACCACGTCCGACAACCACCCGCGAGTGAAGGCACTGGGCAAAGGGTTGGACGGCATGGCCAATGGCATGGTGCTCAACTTCACCTTCAACAACTGGAGCTACAACAGCTGCAACGCGGCGGAGGTGGGAGATTCGAGGCGGCGCTACTGCATCGAGGCCATCGGCATGCACGAGTTCGGCCATGCCCTGAGTCTGGCCCACGAGCAGAACCGGGGAGACAAGCCGTCGAGCTGCACGGACTCGCCGCAGGGCTCCACCAACGGCGACATGTACGTGGGCAACTTCGACCAGGGCTCGCTCATGGCCTACTGCAACCCGACGTGGAACAACGGGGGCAATCTGAGCCAGGGTGACGTGGCCGGCCTGGCGCGCCTGTACGGCGGTGGCGGCGACGTCTTCGTGGGCAGTTCCACCGGCTCTGGCTTTTCCAGCGGCCAGGCCCGCCACGACGGCTTCTGCATCGGCAACGAGGTCTGCCTCACCGGTGACTTCAATGGTGACGGCCGGCAGGACCTGGTGACCTTCACGCGAGGCACTGCCCATGAGGTCTATGTCGCGCTCTCCACCGGCACCGGCTTCAACGGCAGCGGCTGGCTGTGGCACGACGACTTCGCCTACGACGGCGAGACCCCGCGCGTGGGAGATGTCAACGGCGACGGCATGGATGACATCATCACCTTCACGCACAGCCCCGCCAATGACGTCTATGTCGCGCTCTCCACCGGCTCCAGCTTCGGCGGCGCCGGGCTGTGGCACGACGACTTCGCCTACTCTGGCGAGACGCCCGAGGTGGGAGACGTCAACGGCGACGGCAAGGATGACATCATCACCTTCACGCACAGCCCCGCCAATGACGTCTATGTCGCGCTCTCCACCGGCTCCAGCTTCGGCGGCGCCGGGCTGTGGCACGACGACTTCGCCTACACTGGCGAGACGCCGAAGGTGGGCGACTTCAACGGTGACGGCCGCGACGACATCGTCACCTTCACCCATGGCTCCGCCAGTGACGTGTACGTGGCCCTGTCCACCGGCTCCAGCTTTGGCGGCGCCGGGCTGTGGCACAGCGACTTTGCCTACAACGGCGAGATTCCGGCTGTGAGCGACGTGAATGGTGACGGCCGCGATGACATCGTCACCTTCGTGCGCGGCAGCCAGGGCACGGTGTACGCAGCCACCTCCAGCGGCTTGAGCTTCGACGGCTATAGCTGGCTGTGGAGCACCGGCATCTGCCTCGCGCAGGATGTGTGTGCGGTGGCGGACGTGACGGGTGACGGCCGCGCCGACGCCATCGGCTTCAAGCGTAACTGAGCCACCACGCTGGCCCGGCGTCCGGCCCCTGGACACTCGGCGAGAAGGGCCGTTGATGGGTGTCACCCGGGCTGCACGCCGGGCCAGTGCAGAGGCCATGCGGCCCCCTGGGGCACACGCCGGCCCGGGTGGCACCCCACAAGCCCGGAAGCGACTTCACCCGCGAAGCCACCTGTCCCAGTGTGTGCCCGCTGAGCGTAGCCACCGCGAGAATCAGGGCCCGTGCCGCGTCCTCGCCCAGCACCTTGCCGAAGTCCTCGCCCGCCGCGCGCAGTTCCTCGAAGGTGGTGGCGTGGTGTGCCATGTCGGCCATCAGGGGGCCACCAAGGCCTTGGTGGTCGGCTCGGGTACCACCCACACCATGCCTCCGGAAGCGATGCGACCTGAAAGCCGTCGCTCCGGAATCACGAGAGACCCTGGTACACCCGTCAAGCCCCCCGGGTTGGCCGAGTCAGGCCTCCACCGGAGGAGGCACGCGGCGCGCGGTGAGCGCGGCCCCCGCGGACGCGGCGCTCACGAACACCAGCGCGAGCCACTGCGTCACCGTGAGCTGCTCGCGCAAGAACACCAGGCCAGCGAGCGCCGCGACCGCGGGCTCCAGACTCATCAGGATGCCAAAGGTGCGGCTCGGCAGGACTCGCAGCGCCATCATCTCCAACGTGTACGGCACCGCACTGGAGAGGAGCGCGACGGCCAGGCCGGCCGCGAACAACGGAGGCGTGAGGCGTACCGCGAGGCCCTCCGCGAATGAAAAGGGCAGCACCGTCAGGGCCCCGAACAACATTCCCGTCGCGACGCTCTGCCCTCCCGGAAACACCCTGGACACGCGCCCGCCGAGCACGATGTACGCCGCCCAGCACGCACCCGCGAAGAGCGCCAGCAGCACACCCAGCACGTCGAGCGAGCCCACCCCCCCACGCCATGGGGTGATGAGGGCGATGCCCACCGCCGCGAGCAGCGCCCACAGGAAGTCCGAGGCGCGCCGCGACCCGAACACCGCGAGCGCCAGGGGCCCCACGAACTCCAGCGTGACGGCCAGTCCCAGCGGGATGCGCTCGAGCGCCTTGTAGAAGCTCAAATTCATCGTGCCGAGCACCACCCCATACGGGATGACCACGACCCACTGCGCGCGCGTGAGCCGAGCGAGCGGCGGACGGAACACCGTGAGCAGAATGAGCGCGGACAGCCCGATGCGCAGGCCCGCCGTGCCCGCCGAGCCGAGCACCGGGAACAGCTCCTTCGCGAAGGCGGCGCCACCCTGCACGCTCACCACGGCGAGGAGCACCGCCGGAATGGGAGGCAGGGTCAGGGGAGGACGAACCGAGGAGGCTTCACTCATGCGCGCACCCTAACCGCCCGGTGACGTCGAATGCAGTCACATCAGTTGATTGCAGCCATACTGACGAGCATGGGTTCACTGGACGTAGCTCATCCCAAGAGCCGGCTGTGCGTGCGCCGTCCCGGTGTAGCGTCCGGTCATGCTCCGACAGACCCCCTTCGTCCTCGTCCTCGCGGTCACCACCGTAGCCGGCATGTCCTCCTGCGCGTCCAGCGGCAATCGGAGTCCGGCCAACCCCCTGTGTGACGGGCCTCGTGGCACCCGGGCCCAACTCCAGACCCCCATCGGCGCCACGGAGGGCCCGAGGATCGACGAGCCGCTCGCGTGCACCAAGGGAGGCAGCGGCATGGATCGCGGCGCCTATATCCGCGTCCATGGACAGGGGACGCGCCGGCTCGTCATGGAGAGCGCGACTGGCGAGCAGATCTGCGTGCCTCCACCCCAGGCCGCGCCAGACGTGTGCCCCCAGGTCCCCGCCGACGCCGTGGGCGCGGAGGTTGGAAGACGGCTCCAGGCGCGCGGAATCGACGTCAACGGAATGGGCGCGGGCGTGTGCGCCCAACCCGTCGGGCAGGACTTCGACACCTGGAACTACTCGGTCGGCATCACGGACTGGAAGGACGCCGATGCCGCCGTCGCCATCGTCGACGAGGTACTCCGCGAGTGGGGCATCGGCCACTACTTCGGAATTTCCGTGCGGGGAATCGACTGCACCGCCGTCCCCCTCTGAACGGCGGCCCTTCCCGTCCGGGGCCCACCCCATCTACGAAGCCCTTCGTTGACATCTACGAATCGCTTCGTATATTTCTCCCATCGAAGCTGACGGGAGGGAGTGCGATGAGTGAACCGAAGCTGCCGCGTCCGACGGACGCGGAGCTGGGCATCCTGCAGGTGTTGTGGGAGCGAGGCCCGCGCACGGTGCGCGAGGTGCACGAGGCCTTGAACAAGGGCCCGGACGGCACGGGCTACACCACGGTGCTCAAGCTGATGCAGATCATGACCGACAAGGGGCTCGTGCAGCGCGATGAGTCCCAACGGGCGCACGTGTACACCGCGCGAGCCACGCAGCAGAAGACGCAGCGGCAGCTCGTGACGGAGCTGCTGGACCGGGCGTTCGGCGGCTCGCCCGCCCAGCTCGCCATGCAGGCGTTGTCGACGAAGAAGGCCTCGGCCGAGGAGCTCGCCGAGCTGCGCAAGCTGCTGGACACCCTCGAGGAGGAGAAGCCATGAGCGGAGCCGTGTCGCAGTCCCTGGGCTGGGCGTTGCTGCATCTCCTCTGGCAGGGAGCACTCGTGGCAGGGGCGCTGGCCGTGGCCCTGCGCGTGCTCGATCGTCGCGCGGCCTCCGTGCGCTACCTGCTGGCCTGTGGCGCGCTGACGCTGATGCTCGTGCTGCCCGCGCTCACCGGCTGGCGGCACTACACCTCCCTCCAGAAGGAGGAGCCGCTCCCCGAGGCCTCCGCTCCGGTGATGCTCCACACCCGCGAGCCGGTGAGCGCTCCCGTCCCCACGCTGACGCCGCGCGCCGCCGAGCCCACGCCCGTGCTGGAGCGGGCGTTGTCGCGGGTGGGCGAGCACATGCACTGGCTGGTGCTCGCGTGGGGACTGGGCGTGGCCGTGTCGTCGCTGCGGCTGCTCTCGGGGTGGCTGAAGCTGCGCCGCCTGGTGCGTGAGGCCGAGCCCGCGCCCACCGAGTGGCAGGAGGCGCTGGAGAAGCTGTCCCAACGCCTCGGCCTGACGCGTCCGGTGCGGCTGCTGCGCTCGGCGGCGCTGGACGTGCCCGCGGCGGTGGGCTGGCTGCGGCCGGTGGTGCTGCTGCCGGTGACGGCGCTCACCGGGCTGTCGGCGCGTCAGCTCGAGATGGTGCTGGCGCACGAGCTGGCCCACATCCGCCGCCACGACTTCGTGGTGAACCTGGTGCAGACGCTGGTGGAGACGCTCCTCTTCTACCACCCGGCGGTGTGGTGGATGTCGCGCGTCATCCGCGTCGAGCGCGAGCACTGCTGCGACGACATCGCCGTGGGTACGAGCGGCAACGCGGTCTCCTACGCCCGCGCCCTCACCGCGCTGGAGTCCCTGCGCGTGATGCCCCTCGAGGCGTCGAGCCCGGCGATGTCCGCCCTGGGTGGCTCGCTCACGGACCGCGTCCGCCGGCTGGTGGTCGCCCCCGCGGCGCGCTGCTCCTCGCGGTGGGTGGCGGGCGCCTCGGTCGTCACGCTGATGAGCGGCGCGGCGGTGGCGGCGCCCCTGGCGGCCCTCGTCCTCCCCGAGCGTCCCGCGGCCACGGCCGAGGCTCCCGCGCCCCTGGCCCCCCCGAGCGCTCCGCTCGCGGCCAAGGGCCCCGCCTCCCTCCCGGCTTCCGAGCGGGAGGTGGAATCCTTCGCCCAGGGCGTGGTCGCCACCGTGGTGCCGGGCGTCCTGTCCGCGCTCTCCGCCCAGGGTCCGGCGCTGGCGCGGAACATCCTCGCCCAGGCTCCGGCGCCCGCTCCGATTCCCGTGCCCGTGCCGAAGCCGGTGGGCGCCGGCAAGCGAGGCGACGACAAGGACGAGGACACCACCCGCGTGGGCGACAAGCAGCTCTCGGTGGATCAGCTCGTCGCGCTCAAGGTGGCCGGTGTCACCCCGGAGCGCGTGAAGGAGCTGGAGTCGCTCGGCTACGAGCCCACGGTGGAGAACCTGGTGCAGCTCGGCCACGCCCACGTGACGCCCGGGTTCGCCAGGGAGATGACGGGCCTGCTGGGCCGCAAGCCCACCGCCGACGAGCTGGTGGAGATGCGGCACCTTGGCGTGACGACCGAGCGCGTGAAGGCACTCGGGGCGGCCGGGTACGGCAAGCTCTCCGCGGACGGACTCACGCAGGCGGCGGCGCTCGGCGTGGACGAGCGCTTCATCAACGAGCTGAAGGCCGCCGGCTACGACACGCTGTCCTTCGACGACCTCATCGAGCTGCGAGCCCTCGGGGTGAATGGCCCATTCGTCCAGGGGCTGAAGGCCGCGGGCTACGACAAGCTCCCGGCGGACGAGCTGGTGCAGTTCAAGGCGCTCGGCGTGACCCCGGAGTACCTCCGCTCGCTGCGCGAGGCCGGGCTGGACAAGCTCCCCGCGGAGGACGTGGTGCAACTGCGCGCGCTCGGCGTGGACGCGGGCTTCATCCGCAAGCTGCGCGACGAGGGGTTGGACAAGCTCTCCGTCGATGAGCTCGTCCGCCTGCGCACCAGTGGCGTGGACGCGGACTTCATCCGCGAGCTGCGCAAGAAGCAGTAACCCGCCGTTCCCATCCCCTCACCTCCCACGGGCCCACGGCCGCGCTCCCCGCGCGCGCCGCCGGGCCTCCTTTTGCCCGAGATCGAACCATGCGAATCCCCAGGAATCCCATTCCCCTCTTCGCCGCCGTGCTGCTGTGGACCCTCTCCGCGCTGGCCGCCTCGCCGAACACCGGCACGTGGACGGCCACGGCGCGCGAGGACAAGCTGAATCTGAGCTTCCGCTTCGAGGAGCGAAGCCAGATGGGCCTCACCGTTCCCCGCTCCGCCTTCCAGGGGTTGAACACCGCGGACGGGGCGGACACGAAGTTCCAGCTCGTGCGCGAGGCGGGCACGCTGAACTTCGAGGGCCGCTTCTCCGGCGGTGAGGGCGCGGGCCACTACCAGTTCGCCCCCAGTGCCTCGTACCGCCAGGAGATGGCGAAGCTCGGGTACACGGAGATTTCTCCGCTCGAGCAGCTCCAGCTCGCGATCTTCGACGTGGGGCCGGCCCGGGTGAAGGCGTTGGCGGAGCTCGGCTACACGAAGATGTCTCACGACCAGTTGCTCCAGGTGGCCATCTTCCAGGTGACGCCCGAGCACATCCGCGAGCTCGCCGGGTTGGGCTACCTCAAGCTGACCTTCGACGAGCTGCTGTCCACGCGCATCCACCGCATCACACCCCAGTTCATCAGTGAGGCAAAGGGCCTGGGGCTCGGCGAGCTCTCCCTGGAGGACCTGCTGACGATGCGCATCCACCGCGTCACCCCCGAGTACGTTCGGGAAATCCGGGAGGCCGGCTACCCGGACGTCACGCTCAAGCAACTCGTGGAGATGCGCATCCACGCAATCGACGCGAATTACGTCCGTTCCCTCTCCAGGAATAAGAATACGCGCGGGAAGTAATAGCGGCCCGACGCTCCGGAGGGGGGTCTCTCACATGCTGCGCGAATGGACATTGATAACCGGAGTCGTGTGGGCGGGGATGGCGTCGGCGGCCGTCGAGGGACCGGGCCGCAACCAGTTCATCCACGCGGCGCGGACGAGCGGTCCGGTGGTGGTGGACGGCCGGCTGGACGAGGACACCTGGGCGAAGGCGCCCGTCTTCGACGGCTTCGTGCAGCGCTTCCCCGAGGCGGGCAAGGCCCCCAGCGAGCGCACCGAACTGCGCGTCCTCCACGATGACCGCAACCTCTACGTCGCCATCACCTGCCACGACTCCGAGCCCGCGCTCCTCAACCGCAACCTGGGGCGCCGGGACAGCGATCTGTACTCGGACCGGGTGAAGGTGCTGGTGGATCCAACGCATGATCACCGCACGGCCTACGTCTTCACGGTGAACGCGGGAGGGGTGCAGTCGGATGGCCTCTACTACGACGATCGCAATTACACCGAGGACTGGGATGGGGTGTGGGACGCGGCGGTGGGCACTACCGGGAAGGGCTGGGTGGCCGAGCTCGCGATTCCCCTGTCGCTGCTGCGATTCCCCGAGACCCCCGTGCAGACGTGGGGGTTCTCGGTGCGCCGGGACATCGCGCGCCGCAACGAGGAACTGGAGACGGTGCTCAACCCGCGCACCAGCAACGCGGTGGTGTCGCGCCTGGGACACCTGACGGGGATGGAGAACCTGCGGCCCCAGAGAGCGGTGGAGCTGGTGCCGTACCTGGCGGCGCGCACGCTGGCCCGGCCCCAGTTCTCCGACGCGGAGAGACCCTGGCCCCGGCTGGTGGACCCGTCGATGGACCTGGGGTTGGACTTCCGCCTGGCCCTCACCAGCAACCTGGCGCTGACGGGCACCGTCAACCCGGACTTCGGCCAGGTGGAGGCGGACGAGCTCATCCTCAACCTGTCCACCTTCGAGACCTTCTTCCCGGAGAAACGCACCTTCTTCACGCAGGGGATGGAGCTGTTCAACCAGGTGGGCGGAGAGGGGATGCCGCAGACGCTCTTCTACTCGCGGCGCATCGGGCTGGGGACGCCCATCCTCGGCGCGGCGAAGCTGACGGGCACGGTGGCCGAGGGCGTGGAGGTGGGCCTGCTGGACGCGGTCGTCACCGGCCCCTGGCAACGGGACGTGGACGAGGCGCGACCGGACCGGAACGTGGGCCTGTACCTGACGCGTCCGCTGCACCTGGGCCCCAACAACGCGCTGCCCACGAAGCCGGAGGTGCCCATGAACTACCTGGCCGCGGTGGTGCGCGGAAAGGTGGGCGCGAGCTCGCGCGTGGGGGGCATGGTGACGATGGCCACGCCCCTCATCGGTGGCTGCACGCGGGAGGACGCGGCGCTCGACGAGGACGAGCAACCGGTCCCGTGCCTGGCCCGGGGCGGAAACGCCGCGGCGGTGGACTTCGACCTGAAGACGGCGGACGGGAAGTACGGGCTGATGGGGCAGGTGGACGGCTCGCAGGTGGTGGGAGGCCTGCCCGAGCGCACGCTGCGGGATGGCACCGTGCTGCGCCGGGGGGACATGGGCTTCGGTGGCTACGTGCGAGCGGGGAAGTACGGAGGCGAGGGCTTCCGCTGGGACGTGGGCTACGACTTCACCTCGCCCCGGCTGGACCTCAATCCCAGCGGCTTCCTGCGCACGCAGAACGAGCACGCGCCGCGCGCCGCGCTGCACTACCAGCGCCCCGATGGCATGGGGCCACTGAAGTCCTACTCCGCCCACCTCTCCGGAGGCTCGCGCTGGACGACGGATGGACGGAACCTCGAGCGGGGAAGCTGGATCAACTTCAACACGGTCGCGCAGCTGCCGAGCTTCGACTCCGTCGGACTGGAGATGGGCGCGGACTTCGGCGGATGGAACGTGCGCGAGCTGGAGGGCTCGGGCGTGCCGCTGGAGAACGAGGACATGGCCTTCCTGGCGCTCATCGTGGAGAGCAACGAGAACCGGCCGGTGTCGGCGGGAGGCTACGTGTTGGCGGCGCGCCACTTCCAGGCGGGCCCGGTGGCTCCGTCCTGGGGCTGGACGACGGAGCTGTATGGGACGGTGCGGCCACACCCGGCGCTGGAGACGCGGCTGGAGCTGCTCCTGGATCGCACCACCACCGCGCCGCGCTTCATCGAGGACAGGGGTGACGACCGCTTCCTGCTGAGCCCCTTGCTGTCGGACACGCTGTCGCTGACGCTGCGGCAGCAGTGGGTGGTGACTCCGCGGCTGACGCTCCAGGCCTACGCGCAGCTCTTCACGGCCTATGGCGCCTACGGCACGTATTACGAGGGCGTGTCCGACGCGAGGCGCTCGCCCATCCGCTTCAGCAGCCTGGTGCCGGTGGAGCACGAAAACACGGACGACTTCCACGACGTGGGGCTGAACCTGAACGTGGTGCTGCGCTGGGAGTACCGGTTGGGCTCGACGCTGTACGTGGTGTACACGCACGGACAGCAGCGCCTGCCGGTGGCGGACGGCGTGCGGCCACCGCACTCTCTGATGCCACACGGGTTGCTGGCGGGCGCGGCCAACGACGCGCTGATGTTGAAATGGTCCTGGTACTGGGGCGCGTGAGCCCGGCTGGACGAGGTGCGGGCAGCGCGGCATGCCATGTGTCGACCGTGAAAACTCTCGGTGAACAGGGGCGTCATGTCACGGCGCCGTCACATGCGCTGCCTAGGTTGGCTCAAGTATGGGACCATCGACCTCCAAGTCCGTCCTCGCCGCCATCGACGTGGGAACCAATGCCGTTCGCCTGGAGCTGGCGCGGCCTGTCGATGGCGCCCTGGAGAGATTGCACAAGGAGCGCGACCCCATCCGCCCGGGAGAGGGCGTCTTCACCAGCGGGAGGATGTCGCGGGAGACGACGGATCGGCTGGTCTCCACCTTGCGGCGCTATGCGGTGCTGTGCCAGCGGCACGAGGCCCGGGTGCGAGCGGTGGCCACCAGCGCCATGCGGGATGCCAGGAACCAGGCGGAAGTCGTCCAGCGGGTCCATGACGAGACGGGGCTGAAGCTGGAGGTGGTGAGCGGCGAGGAGGAAGCGCGCCTCATCTGCCTGGGCGTGCTGCATCGCACGCCGCCGAGGACGCGCTCGCTGCTGGTGGACATGGGTGGAGGCTCCACGGAGGTGGCCCTCGCCACCGGGGAGCGGCCCGATGAGCTGTGGAGCCTGCCGTTGGGCGCGGTGCGGCTGACGGAGCTCTTCGAGACCTCCGGGAAGGTGTCGCCCGAGCGGCTGCGGCTGATGCGCGGCTACGTGGAGGAGGCGCTGCGCGAGACCCTCCCCAGGAACGTCCCCCAGCTGCCTCGGGTGGCGCTGGGCTCCTCTGGCACCATCAAGGCCGTGGTGGGCTTCGCGGCCAGCCGGGGCGGCTCGCACGCGTCCGTGAACCAGCTCACGCGCGCGGTGGAGCTGCTGGCGGAGATGACGCCGGAAGAGCGGCACGAGCACTTCGAGCCCCGGCGCGCGGACATCATCGTCGCGGGCGCCACCCTGCTCGAGTGTGTGCTCCGGTACCTGGGCGTGGAGGGCGTCATCGCCGTCAAGCAGGGCCTGCGCAAGGGCATCCTCGTGGACCTGCTCTACCGACAGGACGCCGCGAACGAGGCCACCCCGCTGACGGGCGCGGTGCTGGCCGCGAACCAGCGCCGCGCCTTCGACGAGAAGCACGCGCCTTGATGGGCCCGTGAGGCCGAGCAATCCCTGGCAGGCTGACGCCACCCTGCGATGGGGAATGGCGCGAACCGCGGGGTGCATGTGGCTCCTGGCCCTGGTGCTCCAGGCCTGCGCGACGACGGGAGCGATGGACTCCCTCGACTCCGAGGAGGACCTTCCCGCGAGCGCGGAAAGGGAGGACCTGCGTCCACCATGGGAGTCACGCAACGAGGAGGCGGACGAAGAAGCGCGCCAGGCCGAGACCGCGGCAGCCTTGTCGGGAATGCGCGGAGTGCTCGGCCAGGTCGAGGAAGCAGGGGTTGAGCTGACCTTCCGCTTCTGGGCGCAGAACGGAGCCCTGACGCTGCTGTCCTGG
This sequence comes from Archangium violaceum, assembly GCF_016859125.1. Classification (NCBI taxonomy): domain Bacteria; kingdom Pseudomonadati; phylum Myxococcota; class Myxococcia; order Myxococcales; family Archangiaceae; genus Archangium; species Archangium violaceum. The sequence continues at coordinate 2,780,053 of NZ_CP069338.1, forward strand.
AAGCGAGCAACCGGAGAGACGGGCCTCGCGGAGAAGGTGGACGCGTTCGTTCCCGGCTTCGAGAAACACCTGCCCACCTACGTGGGGACTCGCACCGGAGAGGTGGTCCTCACCTTGCGCCGGGAGCGACGAGGTTGGGCGCTGCGGTCCTTCACCACTGCCGAGGGCTCCAAGCCCCTGGAGGCCAGAACGTTGCCTGTGCGGGGCACGGGTGTGACTGCAGATACCCTCGCTCAGGCTCGTGCCGTGGCTTCCCAACTCAGCAGAGGACTGCGTGTCCCCGAGGGAAGCCGTGCGACTCTGTTGGCGGACGTCTCGTTGGATGACGACCGGCTCCTCAGCGCGACCACCATTCGCTACGAGTCCCGGGGTGGCTCGCCCGTTCGAGAGCCCTCGCCGAATCTGGTCGAGCAAATCACCCGGGCGCTCCTGCCATTCACCCACGGCATCGGACCGCGCACGGTGCGGTTGAGCCTGGAGGCGGAGCATCACGAGACGGAGCGGCATGCGCGCTGGCGCGTGAGGGAGGCCGGGACACTGCGCGCGGACCCGCGAGCCCCACCCAACCTTGTCGCCGAGCACTACGCGCTCTACGAGCGCATTCTTCGCGAGTGGAGGGAGGAGACAAAGGACGCCTTCATCCAGGCGGGAATCTCCAGCACGGAGTTCCTCGCCACCTGGTTCGTCAGCAGCCTCGCGGTGCGCGGTGGACTCGCGCTCTTCGAGGCGGTGGCCCCCAGACTCGCCCCCATCCTGGCCCGCGGTGGCTCGGAGGCCATGGCGTGGTTCCGCTCCTTCCTCGCCCGGGTACGCCCGGCGGAGCGGGAGCAGTTCCACCGCCTATGGACGAAGGCCCAGACGCAGGGACTGTCTGCAGCGGAGAAGGAACAGTTCCGCAAGCTCATGGCCCGCTTCGAGAAACTCCTCGATACCAAGCTTGACCGCTATGAGAGCAGTGAGCTCAGGCGGATGGCGCACGAAGACTTCTACGAAAAGCTCCATTACGACCTGGCGAAGCTCCTGATCGACGACAACGGATTTCGCTACCCTGTGCACCACCGCATTCCCCTGGAGTACGCTCATCTCTTCCAGCGGTTGAACATCAATGCCCGCGAAAACCTGTGGGGCGTACACAAACGCGTGCACGAGGGAATCAACAATGTCTGGACGGCCTTCCGGCGGGCGAAAGGCAGGGCCACCGCGGAAGACGTGCAGAAAGTGGCGGCCATCGTCGACCGGCACTTTGGCCGCTGGCTCAACCAACGGTATGAAGTGGGCCGCTCCGCGTCCGCACTCGCCAGAGCCGAGGCGGATGCACTCGACGAAGTGAAGGTACTGGTAGACCTCCTCCTGAAGTGAGCATGACCATGAAGGCTGATATTCCACTGCCTGGACTCGATCGGCTGATGGAGGTGTACCGGAAGCACGGACTGCACATGGAAACCCTTCCGCCAGGACGATCCCCGCCTGAAGCGGGAGCACTCGTCGCGGGCTACCCCTTCGACCCTGTACTCGCGGCCGTCTACAGAAGACTTGGCAGAGCTGATTTTGGAGGAGAGTTCGGGGGGCAGCTCTTCCTCAACCGGGTCGATGACCAGCGAAACGGAATCGCGCTGGACACTGAGGGATTTCGCCGCCCGGAGGAGCCCTTCCACTCCTCCGTCATCTTCGGGAACGTCCCCGGGCTTGCCCACTACTACGCCGTGGTGCCCAAGCTGGCTGACGAGCGGGGCCGCCAGCCCGTCATCTTCATCGATGCCTATATGGACAGGTACGTCCTGCCCATCGCATCGGACGTGGATCGCTTCTTCGACACTCTCTCGCGCTACGTCGAACTGCTCGTACAGGACGAGGGCTTCCGGTCGGGTGGCAGGCGAGACGTTGAGTTCCCGGATAGCGTGCCCGAGCTCATCGCCCGCGACCGGCGGCTCGTCGAGATGATCCACACCGGTCGCTTCGACTTCATCATGAACCTGGGCGATGAGTTCCAGGACTGGCTCGCCCGGGTGAAGTCGGCCTGCAAGTAGCTCCTCACTCCAACGAGGGCCCCGTATCCCCGGGCATCAACGCCTGCCGCGCGAGCGACACCGGCAGCCCGAGTTGCAGGAACCGGTCGTGGAAGTCTCGCAGCGAGAACGTCTGTCCGCGCGCCTCCAGGTAGCGCTTGTAGTCCTCGCGCAGCTTCAGAATCTGCATCCGCCCCAGCGCGTAGTAGAGGTACGTCGGGTTGAACGTGCCGCGCTGCACCTCGCGCAGCGCCGGGAAGGGCTCGAAGTACGCGATCTCCGCGTAGCGCTTCGCCGCGCCCTCCACCGACGCACCGAAGGCGTGCATCGACAGCCCCGCGTGCCACCGCGCGTGCCGTTGCAGCGCTCGCCGCAACTGCCCCAGCCGCACCGCCGGGTCTCCCCCGCCGAGGCCCTCGTCCACCATCATCTGCTCCACGTAGTGCGCCCAGCCCTCCACCAGCCGAGACCCTCCCCAGGAACATCCCCCAACTGCCCCGGGTGGCGCTGGGCTCCTCTGGCACCATCAAGGCCGTGGTGGGCTTCGCGGCCAGCCGGGCGGCTCGCACGCGTCCGTGTACCAGTTCACGCGCGCGGTGGAACCCCTGGCGGAGATGACACCGCACCGACTTGTCCGACAATCGGACAAGTCGCCGAGGCTCAAGGTCCCTGCTCTCGCTTGAGTCCTGGCAAGCTGGCACGACATGAGACGGGGAATGGCGCGAACCGCGGGGTGCATGTGGCTCCTGGCCCTGGTGCTCCAGGCCTGCGCGACGACGGGAGCGATGGACTCCCTCGACTCCGAGGAGGACCTTCCCGCGAGCGCGGAAAGGGAGGACCTGCGTCCACCATGGGAGTCACGCAACGAGGAGGCGGACGAAGAAGCGCGCCAGGCCGAGACCGCGGCAGCCTTGTCGGGAATGCGCGGAGTGCTCGGCCAGGTCGAGGAAGCAGGGGTTGAGCTGACCTTCCGCTTCTGGGCGCAGAACGGAGCCCTGACGCTGCTGTCCTGGAAGCGAGCAACCGGAGAGACGGGCCTCGCGGAGAAGGTGGACGCGTTCGTTCCCGGCTTCGAGAAACACCTGCCCACCTACGTGGGGACTCGCACCGGAGAGGTGGTCCTCACCTTGCGCCGGGAGCGACGAGGTTGGGCGCTGCGGTCCTTCACCACTGCCGAGGGCTCCAAGCCCCTGGAGGCCAGAACGTTGCCTGTGCGGGGCACGGGTGTGACTGCAGATACCCTCGCTCAGGCTCGTGCCGTGGCTTCCCAACTCAGCAGAGGACTGCGTGTCCCCGAGGGAAGCCGTGCGACTCTGTTGGCGGACGTCTCGTTGGATGACGACCGGCTCCTCAGCGCGACGACCGTTCGCTACGAGTCCCGGGGCGGCTCGCCCGTTCGAGTGCCCTCGCCGAATCTGGTCGAGCAAATCACCCGGGCGCTCCTGCCATTCACCCACGGCATCGGACCGCGCACGGTGCGGTTGAGCCTGGAGGCGGAGCATCACGAGACGGAGCGGCATGCGCGCTGGCGCGTGAGGGAGGCCGGGACCCTGCGCCCGGACCCGCGAGCCCCACCCAACCTTGTCGCCGGGCACTACGCGCTCTACGAGCGCATCCTTCGCGAGTGGAGGGAGGAGACAAAGGACGCCTTCATCCAGGCGGGGATCTCCAGCACGGAGTTCCTCGCCACCTGGTTCGTCAGCAGCCTCGCGGTGCGCGGTGGACTCGCGCTCTTCGAGGCGGTGGCCCCCAGACTCGCCCCCATCCTGGCCCGCGGTGGCTCGGAGGCCGTGGCGTGGTTCCGCTCCTTCCTCGCCCGGGTACGCCCGGCGGAGCGGGAGCAGTTCCACCGCCTATGGACGAAGGCCCAGACGCAGGGACTGTCTGCAGCGGAGAAGGAACAGTTCCGCAAGCTCATGGCCCGCTTCGAGAAACTCCTCGATACCAAGCTGGACCGAGATATGAGCAAGGATCTCAGGAGGATGGCGCAAACCGACTTCTACGAGAAGCTCCATACCGACCTGGCGAAGATCCTGCTGGATGAACGTGGGAAATACTACCCCGTGCATCATCGTATTCCCCTCGAATACGCTCATCTGTTCGAGCGGTTGAATATCAATGCACGGGAGAATCTTTGGGGGGTGCATGATCTCGTGCACACGAAGATCAACAAGGTCTGGGCGTCGTTCCGGCGAGCGAAGAGCAAAGCCACCTCGAAGGACGTGCGAAAAGTGGCGACCCTCGTTGACCGGCACTTTGGCCGCTGGCTCAATCAACGTTATGAGGCGGGTCGCTCCGCATCCGAGCTCGCCAGAGCCGAGGCGGACGCCCTCGAAGAAGTAAATGCCCTGGTAGACTTCCTCCTGAAATGAGCACGACCATGAACGCGGAGATTCCACTACCTGGGCTCGACCGGCTGATAGAGGTGTACCGAAAGCACGGGCTGCCTATGAAAATCTGGCCGCCGGGACGCACGCCCCCCTTAGCTGGAGAACTCGTGGCCGGACACCCCTTCGACCCCGTGCTCGCAGCCATCTACAAGCGTCTTGGCAGGGCAGATTTCGGAGAGAAGCTCCTGAGAGAACTCGACCTCGACCAGGTCGATGACCAGTTGAACGGAGTCGTACTGAGAACCGAGGGACTACGCGACGAGGAAGAGCCCTTCCGCTCCTCCGTCATCTTCGGGTCCGTCCCTGAGCTCGCCTATTACTACGCCGTGGTGCCAAGGTTGGCCGATGAGCAGGGACGCCAACCGGTCGTCTATATCAATGCGTACATGGACAGGTACGTCCTGCCCATTGCCTCGGACGTGGATCGCTTCTTAGACACCTTCTCGCGCTACATCGAAATACTGGTGAAGAGCGATGACTATTTGTTGGATGGGGTACGGGAAATTGAATTTCCCGAGAGCACCCCCGAGCTCATCGCCCGGGACCGGCGGCTGGTCGAGATGATCGTCACCGGGCGCTTCGACTCCATCATGAACCTGGGGGACGAGTACCAGGACTGGCTCGCCCGGGTGAAGTCGGCCTGCAAGTAGCTCCTCACTCCAACGAGGGCCCCGTATCCCCGGGCATCAACGCCTGCCGCGCGAGCGACACCGGCAGCCCGAGTTGCAGGAACCGGTCGTGGAAGTCTCGCAGCGAGAACGTCTGTCCGCGCGCCTCCAGGTAGCGCTTGTAGTCCTCGCGCAGCTTCAGAATCTGCATCCGTCCCAGCGCGTAGTAGAGGTACGTCGGGTTGAACGTGCCGCGCTGCACCTCGCGCAACGCCGGGAAGGGCTCGAAGTACGCGATCTCCGCGTAGCGCTTCGCCGCCCCCTCCACCGTCTCTCCGAAGGCGTGCATCGACAGGCCCGCGTGCCACCGCGCGTGCCGTTGCAGCGCTCGTCGCAACTGCCCCAGCCGCACCGCCGGGTCTCCCCCGCCGAGGCCCTCGTCCACCATCATCTGCTCCACGTAGTGCGCCCAGCCCTCCACCAGCGACGCGGGCGTGAACACCTTGCGCACCTCCGTGGGAATCCGGGCCTCGTACAGCAACTGCACGAAGTGTCCCGGCATCGCCTCGTGCACCGTGATGCCCAGCAGCCCCGCGTGGTTGAAGTACGTCAGGTGCTGCGCCTTCTGCTCCTCCGTCCACCCCGGCTCCACGTTGGTGATGTTGTAGAAGGCCTCCGTCGCCCGCGTCTCGAATGGCCCCGGCGTGTCCATCGACGCGAAGCCCATCCGCGCGTATGGCGGCGTCTCGCGCACCGTCGGCAGCCGCTCCGAGGGCAGCGTCATCAACCCCTTCTCCAGCACGAACCGCTGGCACGCCTCCAATTGCTTGCGCGCCGTCGGAATGAGCTCCTCGGCCGTCGGGTGGTCGTGCACCAGCGCGTCCATCACCGCCACCGGTGACTTCGTCGCGTCCACCCGCGCCGCCTCCGACGCCACCTTCGCCTGGTACTCGCGGATGGCCCGCTCGTTGATGTCCCGGAGCTGCTCGGCCGTCAGCGCCACGTGCTCCTCCAGCGCCAGCTTCCGCTCGAAGAGCTCCCGCCCCAGCCGGAAGTCCCCGTTCGCCTTCGGCAACAGCTCCTGCTCCTGCCACCGAGCGAAGCCCTCCACCTCGGCCGTGGCCTTCGCCAGGGCGTCGGAGAATTCCCGCCGCAGCCCGGCGTCCACCCGCTCCAGCCCCTGTGCCTTCAGCGCCTCCGGCAGGTCCGTGCGCAGGAAGCCCACCGTGCCCCGCGTGTCCCGCAGGCCCTGCTCGGCCCACGGCTTCGGCACGTCGCGCAGGTTCGCCTTCGCCGCGGCCACCACCTCGGGAATCCGCTCCATCCGCGCCATCAGGCTTCGCATCCGCTCCTCCACCGGCGCGAACTCCCGCTGCGACAGCGACGAGAGGCCACTCGCGAGGGTGGAGTTGTAGAGCATCGGGTCGCGCTGCCAGCCACGCGCCTCCTCCAGCTCCAGCAGCTCCGCGCGGATGGCGTTCTCCAGGATGCGCACGTCGAACACCGCGTCTCCGGTCAGCGCCGCCCGGTCCAGCCGCTCCAGCCGCGCGAGCCATCCGCGCAGTTCCCCGGCCCGGCGCTGGAAGGCCCCGGCCGACATGTCCGGCAGCCGCGCGTCGTACGCGTGCAGGCCCAGGTTCGTCGCGCGGACCGGGTGGGCGGCGTAGTACCAGTCGAGGTACTCGCGGGCGAAACGGTTGTACTCGGCATCGGCGGGCGTGGCGGCCATGGCGGACGTGGCGGCGGCTGGCCCGGCTCCCGTGCGAGGGGCACACGCGGACGCCAGGAGCAGGGCGGCACAACAGAGGGGAGTGCGAAGAATCACGGTGTCTCGGACGAAAGGTGGAGCCCCCAGTGTCCCCCCGCCACCCGGCACTCGCAACCCGGGCAGCCAGGCGGACGTGCCTCGGGGGCCACGATGCATATCCACATCCCCGTGGCGTCCAGGTCCCTGAATGCCATCTTCAACATCCAATCCTCAGCACCCGTGCACACGGAACGTGCGGGATGGGTCCTCCTGGGCTATGGGTCCCTCCTGCATGCCAGTCCGGGCTCCGCGAAACCCATCGAGGCCCGCTCGCTGGAGGAGGTAGCGAGTCATGTCCGAACAGCTCCCCAACAAGAAGAAGCGCTGGCCCTATGTCCTGGGCGGCATCGTCCTGCTCCTGGTCGTCGTGGTCGCCGTCGCCCTGTGGCGTCTCGATGCCTTCCTGCTCCAGCGCGCCCGCCTCGAGGCCACGAAGCTCTCGCAGACACTCGGCCGGCCCGTGGAGATTGGCGACATCGACACGCAGCTCTTCCCCCACGTGGGCGTCGAGGTGGAGAACGTGGTGGTGGGCTCCGCCGAGGGTGAGCAGGTGCCACTGGCGGAGCTGAAGCGGCTCGACGTGTCCGTGGCGCTCTGGCCCGCGCTGACCTCGCGGGGCCAGGACATCCAGGTGAAGAACGCCGAGGCCACCGGGCTCACCGTCAACGTCGTCCGGCTGCCGGATGGCACCACCAACGTCTCGCGGCTGATGGAGAAGCTCGACCAGCAACAGCCCCAGGAGGAGCAGCCCCCCGCCGAGGAGCAGCCGACGGACCTGTCCGCGGTGCGCGTGGACCGGGCGGCGCTCACCGACGCCACCATCCGCCTCATCGACCGGAGCGGGGCGCAGGCGCGCGAGCTGGCCATCTCCGACCTCGACGTGGAGGTGAAGGACCTGCGCGCGGGCAAGCCGCTGGAGGCGGTGCTCCACGCCGCGGTGCTGGCACAGCAGCAGAACTTCCACCTCACGTTGAAGACGACGCCCCTGCCCCCCTCGCTCATCCCGGTGCCCGAGCGCGTGGTGCTCAAGTCCGAGCCCATCGACCTCTCGCCGCTGGGGCCCTTCCTCGGCCCGGACGTGGGGCTGCAGGCGGGCACGCTGAGCGCGGACTGGTCGGCGGAGCTCGGCGCGGCGGTGCCCGGTGGCGACGGGCCCACGAAGCTCCAGGGCGGCCTGCGCGCGCAGGGCCTGCGCTTCGCCGGGGCCGAGGGCGGCAAGGCGCTCGACCTCCTGCTGGACACCGACGTGACGGGCGACATGAAGACGGGAGACCTGACGCTGGGCAAGCTGCTGATGGAGCTCGGCCCCGCGCGCCTCACCGGAAAGGGCCAGGTGAAGGGGCTGCTCACCGAGACGCCCTCGGTGCAGGACTTCGAGCTGGTGGGCCAGAACCTCGACCCGGCGCTGCTGGCCGAGTACTACCCGCCCCTGCGCAAGCAACTCGCCAACCAGATCTCGGGCCCCATCGGCCTGGTGGTGAAGGGCGGAGGAACGCAGGAGTCGCAGGCGCTCACGGCGGAGGTGGACCTGACGCCGGTGCGGCTGCGCATCCCCGAGCAGCTCTCCAAGGAGGCGGGCACGCCCATGCGGCTGACGGCCCGGCTCACCGGCGCCGCGGCCAGCGGGGGCGCGCTGCGCTTCGACGCGAAGGCGGACCTCGCGGGCGTGGACATGCGGCCGGGACTGCTGCTGGACAAGCGTCCGGGACAGACCTTCACGGTGGACACGGTGGGCACCTACCAGCCGGAGCGTGGCAAGCAGCCGCTGAAGGTGGACCTGAGCCGGCTGAACGTGGCGCTGCTCGACTCCACGCTGTCGGGCAGGGCCTCCGTGGCCATGGCGGGCGAGGGCGCGAAGCAGACGACGACGTTCTCCCTGGCGCTCAAGAGCCCCCGGCTCAACGCGGACGAGCTGTTGATGACGGACGAGGAGGTCGCCGCCGTGGCCGGCCCCGCGGGCCAGCAGGAGGAGGCGCCCGAGGATCCCAAGCGCTTCAACGGCATGCGCGGGGACATGCTCTTCGAGATCGGCGCGCTGCGGATGAACGAGATGGACCTGTCCAACATGGTGGCCGAGCTGAAGATGGTGGACGACCTCATCACGGTGGAGCGCTTCACCACGAGCGTGTACGGCGGCACGGTGTCGGCGGGAGGCAGCTCGGTGCGGCTGGGGCCTCCGGCGGAGCAGCGGCCCTTCGAGCTGAAGGCGGAGGTGCGCGGCATGAACGTGGCGCAGGCGCTGTCCGACCGGGTGCCGCGCAAGGTGCTGGAGGGGACGTTCGACGGCCAGATGAGCCTGTCGGGCGTGGGCTACGAGATGGAGAGCCTGAAGGAGCGGCTCGTCGGGGCCATCGATGGCAACCTGCTGGGCGGGGCGTTCGTTGGCATGGACATTCCGGCGGCGGTGTCCGGGCCCCTGGTGAAGGCTCTGCCATTCGCGGGCAAGGCGCTGAGCAGTGACGGGGTGACGCAGCTGGCGGAGCAGCTGCCGTTCGGGGTGACCATCAAGAACGGCGTGGCGCAGCTCTCCAAGCCCATCACCTGGACGCGGCCGGAGGCGGCGATGAGCTTCGATGGAGGCATCCGGCTGGACGGGACCCTGGACCTGGCGGGTAAGGTGAGCCTCGGGCCACCGCTGGTGCAGAAGATGACGCTGGGCCGGGCGACGCCGACCGAGCCCATCCCGGTGGCGCTGAAGCTGACGGGCAAGGCGTGGAGCCCGGAGGTGACGGGGCTGGACGTAAAGCCGGCGGCGTTGGCCATCGCGAAGATGGCGGCGGCGGGCGCGGCGACGGAGCTGCTGGGGGACAAGGGCAAGGAAGTGGGGAAGATCATCACCGGCGGCACGGACGCGGCGAAGCAGGCGGCGCAGGCCGAGGCGGAGAAGCGCAAGCGCGAGCTGGAGGAGAAGGCGAAGCAGGAAGCGGAGGCCGCGCGCAAGAAGGCGGAAGAAGAGGCGAAGAAGCGCCTCAAGGGCATCTTCGGGCGCTAATCCCCCTCTCCCCCTGGGAGAGGGCCGGGGTGAGGGTATGTGCCCCCGTCTTCTCCCCGAGCACCCCACTCACGGAGCCACGGAGGACTCGCGGAGGCCATGCGCCCCCGGAGCCACGGGCCCGCGCCGCCGGGACACGAACTGCCGGATGACCTCGGCCTTCGGCGCGGTGCGAACGAACACATCCCTCGGTGCATCGCGCAGCAGGCCCACGTTGAGCACGTGCTTGCAGTAGCCCCAGTGCCCCGTCTCCCAATACGGGATGCGCTCGTCGTAGACGCCGCGTCCCCACTCTCCGGGGCTCAGCCGGAACAGCTCCTCGTGACGCTCGCCCCGGGACGGACCGCTCCACTCGAGCCGTCCGGGCGTTCCCATCTGGCCATGGTCGAGCAGCACCCGGACGCCCTCCTCCGAGCGCTCGATGTAGAAGGCCTCCACCTCGACGAAGGACCTGCCCTTGCGCACCTCCGTCCAATCCCGGGGAAGGAACCGCCGTTGCTCGGAGAAGTACACCTGGTGGAGCAGGAAGGCCGAGTCCTCGGCGCCGCTCCATGCGTCCGGGAGCACCCAGGAGGCGGGAGTGGCGTTGTGCCGCTGCGCCCCCGGGCTTCCCCGCGACTCCGTGGTCCACTCGGTCGTGAGCAGTTGGATGAACAGCCCGGAGACTCGCGTGTCCGTGCGGGGAGTGCGTCTGCTTTGGTGCCGGACCATGGTGTGGATTCCAAACGGGGCGTGTACCCGGAATGGACGAGAGGCCCCCTGCCCTCGAGCTTCCCCGGGGCTCACCCACCCGGCCCTCCCCTAGGGCCAGATAATCAGCAACACATGCAATCCCGGCAATACCGCCAGGTCCTGTCCTGGACGAAGCGGGAGCGCAGCGTTGGAGAACCAACACTGCGTCCGCCAGGAGCAGGACGCTCCCTGAGGGAGGGAGCGAGCGGGCTCAGTGACGCGTGACGCCGGGGGCGGGGGCCAGCATGCGGGGGCCGAGCCGGTCCCTGTCGTGCTGCGCGAGCAGGTCGATGTAGGGCCCCATCGGGACGATGCGCGAGGGGTTCACCGAGTCCTGGCTCCAGTAGTAGTGCACCTTGATGTGGTCGATGTTGGTCGTCTCGGCGAAGCCGGGCGTCTGGTACAGGTCGAGCAGGTAGTTCCACAGGTTGTGGAAGTCCTGCAGACGCGCCAGGTTGCATTTGAAGTGCGAGTAATAGACGAGGTCGAAGCGCACCAGCGTCGTGTAGAAGCAGATGTCCGCCTCGGTGAGCACGTCGCCGCACAGGTAGCGCTGCCGCTCCAACACCCGCTCCCAGTGCTCCAGCGCGGTGAACAGCTCACGGCACGCCAGCTCGTAGGCGCCCTGGCTCGTCGCGAAGCCCGCCTTGTACACGCCGTTGTTCACCGGCTCGTAGAGCGCGTCGATCGTCGCGTCCACCCGCTCGCGCAGCGCCTCGGGCCACAGCGTCACCGGGTGCTCGGCGAAGGCGTCGAACTCGGTGTCCAGCATCCGCAGCAGCTCGCGCGACTCGTTGTTGACGAGCGTCCGCTCGCGCGTGTCCCACAGGAGGGGCACCGTCACCCGTCCCGTGTAGTGCGGATCCGCCATGAGGTAGAGGTCCCTCAGGTAGCGCGCGCCGTTGAGCGTGTCCTCGTCCGAGCGCGGATAGCACCCGAAGCCCCACCCGTTGCGCCCCATGCGAGGGTCCACCACGGTGACGCCCACCGCCTTCTCCAGCCCCTTGAGCTTGCGGATGATGAGCGTGCGCGACGCCCACGGGCAGGCATAGGAGACATAGAGATGGTAGCGGCCCGCCTCCGCCGGGAAGCGCCCTTCCCCGCTCGCGGACACCCTGTCATGAAAGCGCGTTCGCGGACGCACGAAGCGTCCGGCCTCGTCCGGGGCGTACCAGTCCGTACGCCACTCTCCGTCCACCAACATTCCCACGAGAGCTCACCTCCGATGGGTGAACACTCCGCATGCCGCGCTCGGAGGACAACCTCCTGGGCTTGCGGAAGGACTGGAGCGAGCCCGCTCGTCCCCTCTCCCGAAGCAGGGAGGCGGGCGAGCACCTCCAGCGCTATCGCTCCTGCGCACCAGCCCTGCCCCATCAACTGGTGGTGTCCGCTCCTTCTTCGGCGCCGCTCCCGCTCGAGGGAACGCAGCGGAGCCAGCTAGGGGCAGTTCACCGGCTGCACGGTGTAGCGGATGGGGTTGGTCAGTCCTGGCGCGGTGATGGTCACCGCATAGGTATGGCCAGCCTGTGTGGTCCAGCCCTGTGGGTTGAAACGGATGGCGTAGGCGGAGCCATAATTCGCGAGCAACTGCGTCACGGTGACCGGAGCGGGCTGTCCGTTGTCCGTGACCGTGACCTGCGCGCTCCCGAGGTTGTAGCTGGACGCGTAGGTCTGTACGGACCACCCGGTGACATCGACCGAGGTCTTCCCCGGGATGTGGATGGCTCCGAGGGGGACGGGGCCCGGCGGTGGCCAGGCGGTCCAGGCGCGGTTGGCACTCCCGCTGCCGCCAATGACCCAGTGACAGGAGCCTCCTGTCGTTCCTCCAATTCCCACCGGCCCGAGCTGATTGGAGAGGAACCAGCGGCGATGGCCGAGCGTGGTCGCGTTGCCGGAGTCCGACATGTACAGGTCGATGCAGTCCACGGCCCGGCCCGAGCAGATGTTGCTCCTGCCAGCGGCCTCCGCGCCACCGGAGGAGTAGCAACTCCAGCTGGTGGGCGGGCTGTGATTCAGGCTGTTGTTGGCGTCCATCATGAGCGCGCACTCCTGGGCCTTCTGATTGCGCACCGCATCGGTGGTCACCGCGGGCAGCTCGGCGAGAAAACGGTAGAGGTTGATGAGCCGCAGCGCGTTGGCGCGGGCGCTCGCCCCCAGGTCGCCCGCGATGCACCCGTTCACGGCTCCGCTCCAGGTGCCTTCGGAGAGGTCCGCGCGGTCACACTTCCAGCGCAGACACACCTGGGTGGAGCGATCGCCGGTGATATTCGAGCAGGAGGGGGGCCCCGCATCCGGAGTCTCCGAGCCCGGCCCCGCATCTCCGGACGCGTTGACTCCGCCGTCCACCTCGTCGCCTTCCCGGACTTCCCCCGCGCAGGCGGATGCCTGCAATGCGGCGGCGACGAGGCACAACATTCGCAATGGGCTCAGACCTGGGAGGTGGCGCATGGAGTCAGGATATTCGAAATCAGGAGTGCCAGGCGGCGGCTTCGATTCCCGCCGCTTCCAATAGAGGTTGCCCGCCGCCTTGAGTCGAACCCACTTCGAAAGAGGAGACGCGGCTCGCATGAGGGGACCAAATCGGTTCTTGTCGGACCAAATTTGGACCAAATCCAGAGGCGTACAGAAGGGTGGAGGAGGGTTGAGGTAGTGGGTTGGTGCAGAGTGGCCGAGGAGGGCAGCTGACGGGTGCCGCCCGGTGTGGTAGGCGCGTGGTGTACACCGCGCGCTCCCGTCCCGGGGACCCCCCGGCCTACCCGGCCCAGAGCCTTCTCACGCGTTGTTCGTGGACGCCAATACGCACGTGAGCGGCTCCCTCACTTGAGGTAGCGGAAGCTTCCATCGAAGCCCTCGGGTTGGCTCCAGTCGAACAAGCAGGCATCACTTGCCGGACCCCAGGGGTTGGCGTCCAGCAGCCAGACCCCAACAGACGCACCGTCACCCGCTCCGGAGTCACACAGCACGTCGAAGACCGCGCTGCCAAGGTGACTGACTTGCGCCACCCTGACGAAGAAATCTCGCAGAGTTCGGGCAATTTCCTCCGCCCTGGGTGCGAGCGAGTAATCGGGCGTGTCGCCCCAATGGGCGAGTTGGGAGATGCCCACCAACCGGCGGTTATGCATGAAACAGCGAAACTCCTGCCACGGAGGGATTTGCATCCAATGCCGCACGAAGAGATGGACGGGATGACCCAGTTCCAGGAAGCGCGATAGATGAGCCCGCGTGCGGGGAGATGTCTGGAGGAACTTGAGCGCCATCATCGGGGTCCGGGCACACCCGCCATGGTCACGGAAGAGCGCCGAGTCCTTCGGGCTTCCAGAGCCGAGACGCACGAACACCCCCTGCTCGGCCCCCTCAAGCACTTTCTGGAGTCTCGCGGCGATTGAATGCAGGCCCTCCGGGTCCAAGGCGACGAGCCGCTCTCTCCAGAGCGGAGGAGTCACCGAGAGCGCTCGTGCCTCCACCAGCGTCAGTGGAAGGTGGACTTGCGAAACGGCCAGGGCCCTCAGGTCCTTTGTCCAGGACTCCAAGAACGTGGGTCGGATGCGCTCGAAGTACGCGCGAGACCAGGACACGTAGCTCATCGTTGTCCGCGCGGACTTAATCGAGGGTCTTGAATCGGATCTTCGAGATGAAGTCGGAGAAGGTCGGCGCGATGAACCCGATGTTGTGGAAGGGCTCCTTCTCCAGGTGGCTGGCGTCGAACCAGTCGCGGGCCCAGAACCAGACGGAGCCAGGCCGTTTTCCGCTCACGTCGAGCAGGAACAGGCTGCCTCCGGGATCGGAACCAATGGGAATGAACCCGCGTGCAATGCGTGGCTCCTCTTGGACGAACTCCCGATAGGCGCCGGCCAACGTCAGGCTCTCACTCCGTTCCTCTTCGTAGATGCCCACCCAGTCCTCGGCGTTGAACAGGTAGTCCACGATCACTTCATCCAGAGTTCCCTTGGGCGGACGGCCCTGCCAGTCCACCGCGACCACGGGGTACTCGTCCGGGTTGCGTGCTGTGGGGTGGATGGGCCTGCCGCCATTCACATCCACCAGGAACTGGTGATGATCGGCCGACAGGCGGGCTCCACTGAGTTGCTCGAACTGCTGGATTCGCGAGCGCTGGCCGGGCCGCGTGGCCGAGGACTCGAACTTCATCTGCTCCCAGGGCTTCATCAGAACTCCGGAGATTTGGCGATGCTCGCACCGCCAGAGTGAGCAGCGCCGCTGCCTCCTCTCGCGATGGATTTGTCATGGACATCCCTACGGACCAACACCATCGTGGTGCCATCTTCACTGTGGTGCCATGTGTAACCTGCGGGACGTTTCCAGTCACTGCCGTGCTGCTCCCGCATGGCCTTGTCCGCTTGAGTGAAGTCTTTCGAGGTGTTCCCGCCCATGTCCATTTCGATCTCGACCTTGCCCTTGACGATGGGCGAGCCCACCGGACCCGTGGCCGTGGTGAAGTCCGGATAGCCTTCCTTGTACTGTACCGAGTACTTGCCATCCTCCGAGGTCCAGGTGCCATGACCCTTGGAGTTTGGTGGATTCCATGAGCCTGTGGTCGGCAACTGGACATCATCGCCCCACTTCCCCTTCGCGGCGCATTCCTCTTCCGAAGTAGTTGGAACAAAATCCCCGACACTGCTGCTCACTCTCATTGGCTTTCGAGAAGCAAACGGCACGTGTCGCGGTTTTTTCGATGTCGTTGCAGAAGTTGATGAAGACCGAGCCACCAGCGGCACACGAATCGAGACAACGACTCAGATTGACCGGGCGCTTCCGCGGCTCCTCTTCCTTTCCTGGAGACTTGGGTTTCTCCTCCTTCTTCCTTGGAGGCCTACGCGGTCCCCCTCTTCCTGGACCAGATGAGAGGAGGGGTCGCTGAAGCCATGGGGGCTCTGCCAGAAAATCGAATCCTGGCAGAGTACAGGCCGTAATAAGAACCTGTTTCGGTAGGAGCCTACCGGACCAGCGAGCGGCGGAGGGAGCATCGGGGCATGGTCAGCCCCCGGTGACCGAAGATGTAGGATGGAAGACCTGACTTCGGGAGTTCTCTCCAGTGGAGCTTGCCCGGTGGCAAGAGGCGCCCATTCCCGCGAATGGGGCCGGTGCCGTCGTGGTGGGCATCAAGGGGGAGCGCGCGCAGTTCGGCTGCCCCTGTACCCTCAAGCAGTGGGAAGCACAGGGGCCCCGCACCGTCCCCCTTGGGAGCGTCACGTTCCCGGTGAGCCAGAAGGCGGGGCCCGCCGTGCCAGGTCTCAAGGGGCTGCGCGCCCGCCAATCTCCGGGAAGCGCTCGTAGGCCCGTTTGAGCGCCTCCAGGTGAGCGGGGTCGTCCAGGTCGAGCGGCGCATCGGTGAGCCGGACGACCCACCCGCCCGTCGCGGTGCGCCGTGAGCGCGACAGCAGCTCCGCGTCGCGGGCGGGGTCCGGAAAGCCGATGGCCCGTGCGGCAGCGGCCGACCAGTAATTCAGCCACCCGAGGCGATGCGGAATCTCAGGCGTGGGGATTTTCTCTGGGAGCTTGAGGGCGGGCAGCCCCCGGGGAGGAACCCCTGGCTTATGCACCGGATCGATTGTTTGCCGTGCGATCTCCACCCCCGCGCGGAACGGTGTCGCATGCCCCCACAGCGCACGCGCGGCCTCTGCCATGGCTTCAAGCACATCCGCCGCCGCTGAGAGGCCAACGGCATCCAGCGGCAACTCTGCATGCACTTCAAACTGGGCCTGACCGCCTGGGCTGAAGAGTCCCGATGTTCCCCTTCCCCAAACTGTCACGGGGTAACTCTCGTCCCCGCTGCACACGAGAGGAAATCCCCCGTCCTCAATCCTTTCTACGAGCCACGCGTCGCGCTGCGGCAATGCGTTGAGGCGCCCATCTTCAGAAACCTCCCACTCCATGCGTAAACCCGGGAGCGCCCGTTCCATCTCCTGGACAATAGCGAGCGTGCGTCGGTCGTTGGCCACCAGTGCAGGCGCATAAACGATAATGCCGAGTTTCTTTCGCGTAGTCATCGCTTGCACCCCGTTACGACGATCTTGAGTTCGGGCGCCTGGAACTCCAGTGCTTCTTTGTGTTCTTCAGTGCCAACCCCAACGACGAAGTCATATCCGCAGTCTCGCGCAGCTTTTCGTTGCTTGTCCAATTGCTTGATTTCCTTCTCAATCTCCCGCCTTTGGATGAAGTCAGGGTATGTGTCAAACCGATGGGTCTTGATTTCCCACAGCACACGCACGCCGACTTGCAGTGCATCGAAGCTCACACCGCCCACGAGCACATCCATTCCGGGATAACGATTAGGCGGAAACTGATCGGCGCACTTGTTATGCGCGTCATCCTCGCCCGCGTGCGGTTCCGGGATGGGTTCGCACCAGCGGCGGTCTCGCTCCGTGACTTCGACCGGGCCAATGGGAGGTAAATCCGGCCCTTTGGGCTCCGGCTTGGGCCTTGTCTTCGGCGAGGGGTTCTGCGGGGAAGGCGCTGTTTCAGACATGGGCCGAGTTTCAGGCGCGGGCCTTACCTCGGGGCGCCCCATATCCAGAGCATACGCATCCAGCGCCTCTTTGATAGCGAATCCCACCACCACCACGCCCGCGACGATTACTGCTCCCACGATGATCTCCGGCGCCGCCAAGACACAGAGTCCGACGCCCACTGCCGCACCTGCGGAAGCGACGGCGCATTTGCCCGTGATGTCCCGAAACCGAACCCTTTCATGGTCCAGAGCGTGGTAGCACCTCTCCGCCAGCACGGGCCAGGGCTCAGAAGCTTCGCGGACGGCGCAAGCCCCCCCGTCCGTCCAGGGCAGCATCGCCGCTCGCTGGAGGTTGGCGAGCCTCGGGTCCCGGGCCGCTGGTTGTGATGGGGTGGGCGCTGACGTAGCGCAGGCTGAGACATAGAGCAGAAGTGCGATGCACGCTCGGAAACGCATGGTCTGGTCTTCCATTGGAGCTAGGACTTGGCGGGTCCTGGCGGGGCCGCCCGGAGTATGACAGCGCGCCCCGACAGCCACGAACGCCCGCGAGGGGAGCGGCAGGGGGCCAGGGTGCAGCAGCAGCTCGGGGCCATGGTGAGGCACCAACGCAGCGCGCAGCCCATGCTGGGCATGGTACAGGCCCTGCGCGAGCGTGCACGCCCTGCCTCCCCCGGCCGACGGGACGGTGAGACGCGAACCTGTGACGCGTTAGAGTGCTTCAGGGGGGCGGCTGCTGCGGGTCGGGTTGGTCGAGGGGATGAGCAGGGCAGCGGCTGCTCGGTCCTATGGATGGCTCCCAGGGAGCTAGCCATGCCAGTGGGCGCGCGCTCGCAGTGAGTGCCGGGAGAGGGACCGCTTGCCCGTGACTGGAGGGATGTCGGGTATCTAGGCCGCTCGCGCCTCGACCGGCCCCAGCGGTATCGCCCTGGTTGAGCCCTCGCAGTAGTTAGAGCCGATGCCCCCTGCCGCAGCGGCTCCGGCACAGGAACCCAGCAGCGGGAGCGAGCTGCACGTTCAGGACGGCCACGGGAGCGGCGAGCCACACAGCCCGGGATGTCTGTCTCTAGCCGCGGGAGGTGGGCAAGCCCCCGCCATGTTGCGTCTATGTCGCGTGAGCCTGCGGAATGGGCCGGAGTGGGGCGGGACAGGAGGGGACGCGGCGGGATATCGACTCCCAAGCATTCCGGGCGGTTGCGAGGTAAGGGCGCGATTCTGCTGGGAGTTTCGCACCGCCCGGCGCGGCTTCGATTCCCGCCGCTTCCAGTAGAAGTTGCCCGCCGCTCTGAGCCGGGCCTGCCCCCACACCTGGCACAGGCGAAGACGTCCAGCGGGCAGAGTCGCGAGTAGCGCTTGCCAAACGCGGGACTCAAGTCACGCAACGAGCGCGCACCGGACACGCCTGTCTTGGGGCACGGGTCGTGCGTGCACAGCACCCGCATACCCGGCCCGAACACTTCAAGCGTAGCCCGCAGCCGTTGGGGCATGCCTGAAAGGTTCAGCTTCCGGAATGGACAATCACCTGCTCCGCGCCTTCTCCTGCGCTGCGATTCTCTCCTGCTCCCTCCGCCAGCCTTCCAAGATGGAGATGGGGTGCAGCGAGCGGTAATCGATTTTCTTGTGATACAGCGCGAGATGGTGCTCGCCCGCGATCTGCACGAAGACCGACAGGGGCGGAACAGGGTGACCCTTCCACCAGACCGCTGCCTCTGCGAGGGTGTCGAACGAGGCCACCGAGGCAGGCAACCCGCGTGACGTGACGGCCTCGATGAATCGTTCCAGTGCGTAATCACGTCGGAGGGCACGCACGTCCCTCTCACGAGAATAGAAGACCTCCAGATAGTCATTCCCTACCAGGATATATGCGCTGCTGGGCGGCTCGGGGAGGTTCCTCAACCAGGTCTCCGCCTCGTCGCGCGTCTCGAATCGGGCAACGACTGGAGGAGGATTGCGGTAGAAGGTCTTCAAGTAGTCGTGAAACTCCTCGCATTGGCCTGTTGAAGCAATGAATTCGAGCTGAGCCCTGGCGACCTGGATGAGCTTCTTCTTCTTCGCGGAGCGCAGGGTGTCGCCGATTCGAGAGAGCGTCTGCCAGGCCCCGCTTGCCTCCTCGCCATTCTCGCCACGCCAGGAGGTTCTCACATCGACAGCACGGTCCGCCGAGGGGCGTGCGAGATAGTCCTCGAAGCGATAGAGCTGGCCTGTTCGCCAGATGAAGAAGCCTGCCTCTCTCAGGAGACGGTATGCCTGGGAGTCGCCGGGCGGCTGGAGCTTCTGCCACTGGTCGGCAACCCGTGCTTCCGATGCGGAGAGCAGTTGGGCGATCGTCACAGTGTCTCCAGCATCAGCTCGAACCCCGAGGGGTTGCCCGAGGAAGCCACCAACACGACCGGTACGAAGACGAGCGCAGCCCCACCTGAAGCTCCGACTACAGCAATGAAGGCGACGCCGGCAATGACGATGACCGTACCAGCCAGGATCTTGGTTCGATGCCGCTTGACCCAATCAATCGCTGTGTCCATGGCTTCGAAGCGCACAGGACTGACCTCCGCCTGTGCGAGGCACATGGCGAGTTGCTTCATGCATGCCTCCGGGCAGTACCGCTTCTTCCCGGTCCTCCACTGACCATATTGACTTGAATCGTATACATACTTGTCGACTTGGAGGATTCTGGTGCTTGCAAGACAGTTGAATGCCCAGTGGCGTCCGAGTGCCTGTCCGAAGCAGCGCGTGATGACGCCGAGGTGCAGCGCCTCCAGGTCCGGTGCGCGCTCGCCAGCTTTGAGTTCCCCCAGGAAGTCGGTCAACGCGGGAAGGCTGGCGAGTTCCTTGGTGTCGAAGCCCTCAGTCATGACGGCCTCGTACACCGTGATTCCGAGCTGCAGCGCTTGCTCAGCGCCTTGACCGCGACGGGAAGCTCCATACCCGATTCTACATCGGTCCCCTTTCAGGGCTCTCTTCCCCGGCAGCCACTTCGGCTGGGAGCTCGTGCGCGGGTAGGACGGGAGCGAGCCCGTTCGTCCCCTCACCGGGGGCCCGGCACTACCCTCCAGGGCAGTTCCACCGTGAAGGTGGCCCCCTGTCCCGGCGTGGCCCCCAACCTCCTCGAGCGCAACCCTTCCCCCGGCCAGCCCTAGGGCGAGCACCCCGTCGGGTGCCGTCAGGGAGCCCGCTCAGGGCTCGCAGAATCCGCCGCGCACCCACTCGTTGGCGATGTCCCGGGTGAACTTGAAGGTCACGGGCACGTGATGCTTCGCGACGGTCGCGCCAGCGTCGTCGATGGCCGAGAGCAGCGCGTGGGGCTCATACTCATCGGCCACGATCTCGAGCCGAACCTCGTACCAGCGGCCCTCCCAGGCGATGGAGAGCTTCCGGGTCAGGGCCTGGTCGCGCTGTCGCGCGGAGCGATCAAGGACCTCCGAGGCCGTCTTCACGAAGGTGGCGAACGCCGCCGCATCGAAGGGCTTGGGGTTCTTCTTGTCGCGGCCCATCACCCACGGGCTGATGAGGACGGGCTCGGAGAGCCCCTGCTTGCGGATCTCCACGGCCCAGCCGTCGTCCTCCTCGTTCTTGATGACCCTGGCCGCCCAGCCGTTCTTCCGCCAGAACGTGGGCTCCATGACTTCGGGCTCGGCAGGCGTGCGCTCGGCGCTCATGGGCGTTCCTCATCCCCGCAGGTTGCCATTCGCCAAGGAAGTATCCGCTGCCTGAACAAAAGTCCAGCCCGCGCTTGAGGGTGAGCGGGGCCGGTGGGTGAGCGCTCAGGGTAATCGGCGGGCCCGGGTAGAAGCAGCCGGAGGTGGATGGGCTGCGCGCTGGACCCAGGGGGTCAGCGTTGGTGGCGCGAGGGGGTTCGTTTCCGCTGTCGCTCTACACCCGGTAGATGAGGGCAGGAGGCCCATGACAAGCGCGTCCGCGGGGAAGTCCCGCGCGTGCCAACCCTGGCACGTTCCTCCAGGCCGCCCGGCGCCTCCCGGAGCGCTCCGGTCCCCAACCCCCCGGGACCACTGGCCAACACTCGCTTCCAGCGCTCGTCTACTACTACCTCCCCTTCTGAGCTGGAGGGTGGCCGCTGGAACCACCCCCGGAGGAGCTCCGCGGCGCGCGCTCCTCGGGCGTGAAGACGAGCCCGTCCAGCACGCCATAGGCATAGAGCGCCGCGAAGGCGTACGCCCCCACCAGGTAGGAGACGTTGAGCACCCGGGCCGTGGCCGCGTCCTCGGCGGTGTATTTGCCGTCGGAGCCACGCAGCGCCAGCGCCGTGCCGAGCGAGGCCGCGGACACGACGAAGGCACTCCCCTGCGTCACCGCCATCACGGTGCCTTTCGTCTCCCGCTGGTGCACGAAATGACCCACGCCAAAGGGCATCAGGTACCAACCCCTCGAGGGCGCGGGGGGCCGTGGTCGCGACACCCACTCCACCCGCACGGGCTCGGGACGCTCCGGAGGGATGAGCACGGGACGGCGGCGCTGCTCGGCCCGCTCGGAGATGCTCGCGGCGCGCTGGGTGCGCACCCGCTCCACGAAGGCGACGAAGTCCGGCGGGTACAGCAGTGGATCCAGCTTCGCACCGGGGCTCGCCGCCAGTCCCTCCACGACCTCGCGCTCCGCCCGGCCCGGGTCTTCCTCGGCGTGGTACGTAGCGGCCAGCAGCAGGTGGGCCTCGGCTTCCCGTGCGGCGTCGCTCAACCGCAACGGGTAGAGGAGCGATTCCAGCTCGGTACGAGCCTTGGCCAGTTCCCCGGCCTGGTACGCCTCGCGAGCGGGCTCCAGCTCCGGGAAGGAGGACAGCAGCACGGCCATCACGAGCGCCATCATGGCGAGGACCTCAACACCACCTCGGTCCGCGCTCCCGCCACCACGTTCACTTCGCGTCGCAGGAAGCCTCCGCCTGGAACCCGCGCCGAGAACACATGCCCGCCGTGCTCCACCGTCACCGGCCCCGGCAGTGGCGCCACACCCAGCTCGGTCCCATCGACGAGGATGAGAGCTCCCACGGGCGCGACGATGCGCACCTCGGCCTTGCGCACCCGCAGGGTGAGCTCGCGCGACACCGACTCGCCCGGGGACACCTGGAGGATCTCCTCGATCGGGTCACACAACGGATTGTCGAAGCGCAGCCGGTGCGTGCCCGGCGACAGGCGCAGCTCTCGCACGCGGGGCGTATAGCCCCGGCTCTGCCCGTCCACGAACACCTCGGCCCAGGGTCGCGTCACCACCTGCAACGTCGCGGGCTCCTGCGACTTTGGCGAGGGCGTTTCAGCGACGGCGACAGGAGGCGCCTCCACCCGGAGTGGCTCCACGGGGTGGACGGCCGGGGGCTCCGTCCTCTTCTTCGACGGCACCGGGCGAGGCGTCCGCGTCCGCGTGGCACGAGGGACCGGCTCCGAGTCCACGGGCGCGGTCGCCTCCTGCTCCCGAACCAGCTCCGGGGCAGGTTCTTGAACCGGCGCCGCAACGGGCTCCGGAGGAGGTGAGGTCGCCGGAAGGACCGGGGCCGTCACCACGGCCTCTGGCGCTCCCGGGTGTCGCGCCCAGACCCAGACGCCCAGGGCCACGAGAAGGCACGCCAGCACGGCGCCGCCCACGAGGGCCCTCGAGCGGCGCACGGGCGGTCGCGCGCGCAGCAACTCGCGCACCTCGGCGGAGTCCGGACGGAGCGACAGGGCCGCGTTGAGCAGCTTCGCCGCCCGGGCTCCCTCCCCCTTGGAGAGCAGCGCCCCCCCCTCCTCCAGCAACCGTTGGAAGTGGACCTCGCGCCACTTCGCGCATCCGGCCTCCGGCTCCTGGAAGAAGCCACGGGAGACCTCGGCGGGAGGTCCGGCGAGGCGTCCCACCACCCCCTCCAGGAGCGAAGCCAGCTCCGCGCCATTCCGTGGCCGGGCGCGCGCGTCCCGGGCGAGGCATCGGGCCACCAGTTCAGCCAGCGGCTCGGGCGTGCCGGGCACCACCTCATCGAGCCGTGGCGCGTCCCGCGTCATCACCGCGGTCACCAGGTGCCCGCTCCCCTTGCCCGCGTGCGGCGTCGTCCCGGCGACCAGCTCGAAGAGGAGCACACCCACCGCGTAGACGTCCGAGGCCGGGGAGAAGGCCCCCGTATCCAGCCGCTCGGGTGCCATGTACGCGAGCGAACCCGTGACGGTGCCGGTGCTCGTCAGCCGCTCGTCGTCCGCCAACGCGGCGAGGCCGAAGTCCGCCAGCTTCAACGTCCCGCTCCGCGACAGGAGCACGTTCTCCGGCTTCACGTCCCGGTGCACCACACCGTGCGCGTGCGCCTCCCCCAGCGCCCGCGCCAGCGTCCAGCCCAGCACCGCCGCCACCACGGGCGGCACGGGCGCGAGCCGGTGGGCCAGCGCGCGCAGATCCTCGCCCTGCACCCACTCGCACACGAGGAAGGGCCCCCGGCGGGCGTCCTCACCGAAGTCGTGAACCTCCAGCACGTGGGGGTGTTTGATGGAGGCCGCCAGCTCGGCCTCCCGGCGGAAGCGCTCGGCGCGGCGCCCATCCTCGCCCGGATGCATCACCTTCACCGCCACCCGGCGCGCCAGCCGGGTGTCCCGGGCCAGGAAGACCGTGGCCATGCCGCCTCGCCCCAGCTCCTGCTCCAACTGGTAGCGGCCGGCCAGCAATTCGTCCGTCATTCCGTGCCCATTCTAGAAAGCCCCTTCCACCCGGGCAATCACCCCGGCCGGCAGACGCGCGCCGATTTCCCCGGCGCCACCAACACACACGTCCCCGGTGCGCCTTCAGGGCACTGCGCGTCGGCGGTGCAGGGTTGATGGCATTGTTTCTCTCCGCCCCCCAGGGCCACGCAGAAGCCACAGCGGCCGCACTCGGTGGAGCTTTTGCACCAGGCCCCCAGGTTCGAGGGAGGCCCCTCGGTGCATGCCTCGACGCATTCAAAATCCGGAGCGCACTGGTAGCCGAGCCGGCAGGGGATCCCCAGGCAGCCCTCCTCACAACGGCCCTCGTCGCAGAAGACCCCGTAGGAGCACGTGCCATAGCCTCCACACGGCTGGGTGACCCGGGGGCCCTTCTCACAATGGTTGTCCTCGCTGGCGTCATCGCAGCGCTGTCCGTCCGGACAGTCCTGGTCCTTCACGCACGCCCACGGTCCCGCGTCGGTGACGGTGTCCGGCTCCCGGACGTCGATGTCGAGAGGGCAGCCCAGCACGGTCACCAGGGCGAGCGGCGCGAGGAGTCGGACGGGTCGGGACATGGATGCACGGGAATACATTCAGGGCTCCTCGCCCAGGTAGCGGAAGATGGAGCGCAGCCCGATCCCGAGCGCCTGCGCCGCGTCCTTCTTGCTGCCGCCGCTCCGGGCGATGGCCTCGCGCACGTAGCGCTGCACGAAGGCCTCGCGCGCCTCCTCCAGCGGCACCAGCGGCGCCGCGTCCGCCCCCAGCTCCAGGTCCTCGGGGCCGATGAGCTCTCCCGGGGCGAGGATCGCCGCGCGCCGCACCCGCGACACCAGCTCGCGCACGTTGCCCGGAAAGGGATGGCCGCGCAGGGCCCCGGTGGCCTTCTGGGTGAAGCCCCGCGCGCGCCGGGCCTCGCGGCTCAGCACGTGGTGGGCGATGAGCAGCACGTCGTCCCCGCGCTCGCGCAGGGGCGGCACCTCCACGCGGACCTCGTCCAGGCGGAAGAGCAGATCCCCTCGGAAGCGGCCCTCCTCCACCAGCGCCTTCAGGGGCCGGTGCGTGGCGGCCACCACGCGCATGTCCACCTTGCGTGGATGGTTCTCCCCCAGCCGCGTCACCTCGCGCTCCTGCACCACGCGCAACAGGCGGGACTGGAGCGACAGCGGCATGTCGCCCACCTCATCCAGGAAGAGCGTGCCCCCGTCCGCGGCCTCCACCAGCCCGGGCCGATCCGTCCCCGCCCCCGAGAAGGCACCCTTCACGTGGCCGAACAGCTCCCGCTCGATGAGCGACTCGGGCAGGGCCGCGCAGTTGATGGCCACCAGCCGCCCGCGCCTTCCACTGCGCCGGTGCAGCGCCCGCGCCACCTCCTCCTTGCCCGTGCCCGTCTCGCCCTGGATGAGCACGTGGAGCGAGGTGGGCGCCAGCCGCTCCACCAGCCGGTACATCGCGCGCATCGC
This sequence comes from Archangium violaceum, assembly GCF_016859125.1. Taxonomy (NCBI): domain Bacteria; kingdom Pseudomonadati; phylum Myxococcota; class Myxococcia; order Myxococcales; family Archangiaceae; genus Archangium; species Archangium violaceum. Next base: position 2,805,155 of record NZ_CP069338.1, read on the forward strand.
GTGTGACTCGCCGATGAGCCCCTCGAAGGTGGCCGCTTCGATGCGCTGGGTGAGGCTGTCCACCCGCGTGCGCAGCTCCATCAACTCGCGCGAGGTGGCCAGCAGCAACGCCGCGAGCGAGGACAGGGCCATGGCCTCTTCCAGCTCCCGCGGGGAGAACGGCGGGCGGCCCCCACGCCGTCCGAGGTACACGATGGACAGCGGCGCCGTTCCCCCGCGCAGGGGCAGCACCAGGGCGGAGGTGAGGCGCAGGGCCACGACACTGGGCGCCCCGGCCAGCGCCGCGTCCGCGGCCACGTCCGCCACGAGCACGGGAGCGCCCGAGGCCACCACCTGATCCACCAGGCTGTCCACGACCGCCGCCTCTGGCACCGGCCCGGTGGAACATATGACGTGGCGCCGCGGCCCCTCCACCGACACGAGGAAGCCCACGTCCGCGTCCGCCACCTCCGCGAGCCCGCGCATGGCCACGTCCAGGAGCTCCACGGGGGGCCGCTGCACCATCAGCCGCGAGGCGAAGCCCGTCAACACCGCCAACAGCCGTCCCGCCGGTGCCGCCTCCGGCGCGGAGTCCACGACCGGCCGGGCCGCTTCGGAGGAGAGCAGGGTGAGGGAGATGCGTCCCACGGAGAAGGACTCTCCCGGAGCGAGCGGCGCCACTTCCACGCGCTTGTTGCGCACGCGCACCTCGCAGCCCCTGGCCGCGGCGGACACCGTCCAGCCCCGCGCGTCCTGGAAGAGCAGCGCATGGCTGGGCTTCACGCCTGGCGCCTGGAGGACGACGTCACACGCGGCATCGGAGCCCACGGACACCACGGGTTTCTCCAGGACTACATGACGGCCATCGGGCAGGGCGAGCACGTGCGGCATGGGCGGAGGGAGATGGTATGGTCCCGCCGCGAATCCCGATAGGGAACCGGAGTGGCAACGAACACGCGTGCGTGGCGCTGGAGGCCTTTGCTGTCCGTGATGGTGGGGGCCCTTTCCTCCGTGCACTGCATCGACCTTCCCAGGACGTCCTTCTCCTGCTCGACGGACGAAGACCGCAGCGTATCGAGCGGGCCTTCGCGCAGAACGTACATCCCCAAGGCAGACGGGCGGCAAAGACCGCCTGGCATCGCCTCGAAAGAGGACCTGCGGGAGCGGGTGCGCAAGTTCAAGCTGCTGCGCTCCCCCAAGCAGGAGTGGAGGAGGCGAACGAGGCGCCCCAGGCAGCGGCCAGCAAGGAGCCGCTGAAGGAGAGGAGGGCGCGAGTGGACCAGGCCGAGCTGCGCAGGAGGACGTTCGACATCGACGTGTCCGCCTGCGTGAGGTGTGGAGGCAGCCGTCCTGTCATGGCGTTGCGTCACAGGCTCCGAGCCTCCGCCGAGGGGAGCACGGCCATCCGCCGGCCCGCCTCCGAAGCCTCCACGAGGGTGTCGAGCAGCCGGTGCAGCTCGAGGGCGTCATGGAAGGTCGGCGCGAGCCGGGTGCCCTCGGTGAGGTCGCGAGCGAACGCGGCATACAGGTGCGCGACCTCCAGGGCCTCCCCGCTCAGCCCCGACTCCGGGAGCCACAGGTAGCGCTCGGGCGTGGGCAGCGTCTCCAGCGGAGTGCCCTCCCCTCGCGTCCCCGCCACAGTCAGGTCCCCGCGCAGGACCAGGTCTCCCTCCGTGCCGGTGAGGGTGATGCCGATGTCCCCACCACTGCGCTTCCCTGCCTCGAAGTGGGCGGAGAGCACCGCCCCATTCCGAAGCGTCCCGCTGAGCAGGACCTGGTCGGGTGACGTCACCGGCACGGCCTCGCCACTCTCGATGAGGACCGTGTGGTCGAACTGCCGGGCCACGACGGCGGACACGTCGCGAATCCCGCCGACCACCGCCAGCAGCGTGTCCAGGTAGTGCGCCGCGAGGATGGTGAGCGCGTTCACCCCGTTCGCGGCATCGGCGGTATAGGCGGCCGCCGCCGGGCGCCGGGCCCCCATCAATGGAAGGGCCACGCGCAGCGTCGCCGAGCGCACCCGGCCCACGTAGCCGTCGGCGACCAGGTCCTTCAGGTAGCGCACGCCGGGGGCCAGCCGCCGCTGCAGCCCCACGACATGGCGCACGCCGGCGACCTCGGCCCGCGCCAGCATCGCGGCCGTCTGCGCCGTCGAGGTGCCGGCGGGCCACTCGCAGAGGACGTGCTTTCCCGCGTCCACGGCCGCCCGGACGAGCCGCTCGTGGTCCGGCCCCCGGACGGAGACGACCACCAGGTCGACCTCGGGATGGGCCACGAGCGCCTCCGCCCGGTCGAAGGCGTGCGGAACCCCGAAGCGGCGCGCCGTCTCCTCGGCGCTCTCCCGCCGCGTCGTGCTGACCGCGGTGACCTCGTACCGAGGCAGCGCCTTCAGCGCCGGCAGATGCATCTGCGTGGCCCAGCCACCGCGAGTGCTCGCTCCAATGACTCCCACCCGAATCCGGCGCATGTGTCCTCCCGAGTCCCACCGCGAAATACACATCACAAGCGGAGGGTTGCTCCGTTTATATACGGAGGCATCCTCCGCTTCGCAACACGAGGTTCGCGCCATGGCCCGTTCTCCAGGAAGACCCACCCCGGAAGCAGAGCGACCGCTGCGCGCGGATGCACGGCGCAACCGCGAGCAGCTCCTGGTGGCCGCGCACGAGGCCTTCACCGAGTACGGCGCGGACGCCTCGCTCGACGACATCGCGCGGCGCGCGGGGGTGGGTATCGGGACGCTCTACCGCCACTTCCCGGACCGCGACGCGCTCCTGGTCGCGACGTTGGAGGAGCGACTGGTGGCGCTCCGCGACAAGGGACGGGCCCTGCTCGAAACCCCGGATGCGGTGGACGCCGTGGTGGCGTGGATGAAGGTCCTCATCAAGCACCTCACCACGTACCAGGGCATGGTCGGCACCATCCGCGCGGGGCTGCATGGTGTGTCCACGGCGTGTGAGCAGGTGAAGGAAGCCGGGGCAGCGCTCCTCTCTCGCGCCCAGACGGCCGGAGAAATCCGGAGTGACATCGACCACGACGACCTGGAGGCCCTGGCCGTGGCGGTGGCGTTCACCGGGCAGCAGCCCGCGTCGGAGCCGGCCCGCGCACGGCGGATGCTCACGGTCATCATCGACGGGCTGCGGGTCCGCGCACCCGGGACGAAGTAGCGCGCCCGAGCAGGCAGCCGAGGTCGCCTGGGGGAGTTCCTGAGATGTCCGGCCCCTGACATAGGGTGCGCGCCCGCCCCGCCTCCGGAGCAGTGCGCCAGGAGCGCCAGTCAGGAGCAGGAAGGAGGGCGAGGTCAGGCTTCCGCGCCCGGGTTTTCCCTCCAGGGCAGCTCCACCGTGAAGGTGGCCCCCTGTCCCGGCGTGCTCTCCACGCGGATGGAGCCCCCCAGGGCGGTGACGATCTCCCGGGAAATCCACAACCCCATCCCCAGGCCGCCGTAGTTCCGGTCGCTCACCGCGCGCTCGAAGCGCTCGAAGATGCGCTCCTGCTGGGTGGGAGCGATGCCGATGCCCTCGTCGCGCACCTGGAGGAGGACCCGCATCCCGGAGACGTGCAGCGACACCTCCACCGGATGGCCCGCTCCGTACTTGAGCGCATTGGACAGGAGGTTGCTCAGCACCTGCTCCAGGCGCAGCCGGTCCCACCAGGACACCACCGGCCCGGGCACCTGGAGACGCAGCTCACAGCCGGACCGGTCGGCCTCGGGCCGGATGCGCCCCACCACCTCCCGGACGAGCTCGGCCAGGTCCATCTCCTCCGGGTGCAGCACCAGCCGGCCCGAGGTGATGCGGGACACATCGAGCAGCTCGTCCACCAGCACGCCCAGTCGGCCCACCCCCCGCTCCATCCCCGTCAGCCGTGCCATGAGCCGCTCGGACCAGGCCTCCTCCCGGCGCGCGCAGTTGAGCAGCACCTGCGCGTTGAGCTTCAGCGAGGTGACGGGCGTGCGCAGCTCGTGCGCGGCCACCTGGAGGAAGCCCTCGCGCAGCTCGATGGCCTTCCTCGCCTCGCGGTAGAGCAGTGCGTTGTCCACCGCGAGGGCCGCCCGGCGCGCGAGGTCCTCGGCCAGACGCAGCTCCTCCTGCCCATACCGAAGGCCGGACTCGGCGCGCACGAGCGTGAGCGTGCCCAGCACCCGCTCGCGCGAGCGCAGCGGCACGATGAGCAGGGAGCGCAGCCCCAGCCCGCGCAGGTAGCGCAGGTGCTCCGCGTCCTTCGCATAGCGGGCGAGCATCTCGTCGGAGATCTCCTCCGCCAGCACCGGCTCTCCGGTGCGCAGCACCGAGAGGGGGCCGGAGGTATCCTCCTGTTCCTGGGGATAGCGCTGGTGCATCTCATTGCCCAGACGCACCTTCTCCGGATCACTGTGGAAGGTGATGAGCCGGCGCAACCGCCCCTGCTCCTCCACCATGTCCACCGAGCACCAGTCTGCGAGCACGGGCACGGCCAACGAAGCCACGCGCCGCAGGGTGCTCTCGTAGTCGAGCGAAGCGGCCAGCATCTCGCTCGCCTGGGCGAGGAAGCGCAGGTTGTCCTCCAGGCGCCGGCGCTCGGTGACGTCCATCACCGTGCCGAGGAGGCTCACGGCCCTTCCCTGCGCATCGAAGAAGGCACGGCCTCGAGAAGCAATCCACCGCTCCACGCCATCGGAGACTCTTCGGACACGGAACTCGTCGCGGAACTCCCCGCCACCGCCGAGCACGAGCGATTGCTGGACCAGGGCGTCCACCCGCGGCCGATCCTCCGGGTGGAGGGCGGCGGTGAAGGCGGCGTAATCCACCGCAGCATCCGCTGGCAGCCCGAAGAGGGCCTTGCACCGCGCGTCCCAGCGCAGCTCGCCCGTGCCAGGGTCCAGGTCCCAGGTCCCCAGCTCGGCCGAATCCAACGCGAGCCGCAGATGCGTCTCGCTCTCCCGCAGCGCGTGGGCCTGCCGGCGCAGGGTCTCCGAGAGGACCTCCGCGCGGTGGCCCGCCTCCGCCGCCTCGAGCAGTTGACGCTCGCGCTGCTCCCGCTCGCCGCGCACCCGCTCGCCGTAGCTGGCGAAGAAGCTCCCCAGCCGGGGCTCCTCCCGGAGCAGGGGGCCCAGGTGCTCCCGGGCGCGCTGGTCCGCCTCGTAGGACAGCTCCGGATGGGCCTCCACCCACAGATGACACGACTTCACGTAGGCGAGGAACAGGGTCAGGTGCGCGTAGAGCACGGGGCCGAGCAGCCGGCGTACCCGCTCCCGGCACCGCTCCGCATGGGCCTGTTGGACGAAGAGGAAGACGCAGCAGCGGAACAGGTCCTCCTCCTGCGCCGAGCCGGACTCGGGCCAGGCGCCGGGTTCCCCTCCCATGGCCTCCATGCGGGCGAGCGTCTCATCGATGGCCCCGTGCGCGGGCGGAAGGGCCTCCAGCAGCTCCAGCACCTCCGAGGCCTTCATCCCCAGGGGCCTCAGCGCGCACGAGTGGCACACCAGGCAATAGGGCACCTCGCAGTAGCGCGACAGATAGGCGAAGAGCCTCTCGCGGAAGAGGACCGGGAGGGGACTTTGCAGGTAGGCATGGATCGTCTGCTGCCACAGGTTCTCCAACACCTGGGGATCGCTCTCTGCGGGCTCGAAGAAGGGAGGGAAGAACCCGAAGCGTGTCTCGATTTCCTTCCGAATTTCCCGAGCAGTGCGCATCCCTGGACCGCGGTGGACAGTGGAGTGGACGATGACCTGAGAGCCTCATGGTGTAACAGAGCGGATGTCCGGGGCACCAGTTCCGGACCGCCCGCCTGGAGCGTATCCAGGAGTCCCAGTGCGCACATTTCCGTCTCCCGTGCTTGCGGCCCCCCAGGGGGGCGCTCATCATCGACGCTTCGACATCATGATGCGCTCGGGTCTCGCGACAGCCTGTCTCCTGCTGGCGGTCCTCCTGGCGAGCTCCGCCGCGGGGGAGGAGCCACGCGCCCTGGAGCGCATCCAGAGCTCCGGCGTGCTACGGGTGGCCATCGACGCCACCTACCCGCCCATGGAGTACCTGGAGAACGGCCAGCCCGTGGGCTTCGATGTGGATCTCTCCCGGGAGCTCGCGCGCCGGCTCGGCGTCACCGCGCAGTTCATCGTCATGGATTGGGACGGCATCCTGGCCGGGCTCACCTCGGGCCGCTACGACATCATCGTCTCGTCGATGAACATCACCCCCGAGCGCCAGCAGCAGGTCGACTTCGTCGAGTACGCGCGCATGTCCCAGGTGTTCGTCACCACCCGGGGCCGGAGCATCCGCACCGAGGAGGAGCTCGCGGGCCAGCGCGTGGCGGTGCAGACCAACACCACCTCGCAGCGGTGGGTGGAGCAGCGCGTGGCGCGAGGCATCGCCATCCGGGAGCTCCAGGCCTTCCCGGGTGCCATCGAGTGCTTCACCGCGCTGAAGTCGGGCCAGGCCGACGTCATCGTCATCGACGAGCCCGTGGGCCTGTTCTTCTCCCGGCGGGATGACACCTTCGTCGTCACCGGACGGGCGCTCGAGGCGGAGCCCATCGGCATCGCCATCAACAAGACGGACCCGGACCTGACCGCCGCCATCACCCGGGCGTTCGAGGACATCCGGCGCGGTGGGGAGCTGAAGCGGCTCTCGGAGCACTGGTTCGGAGGGGAGCTCGGACAGGCCCGGAAGCCCCAGGGGTTCTGGACGTTCTCCCGCGAGGTGGTGCTGCCCCGGATGCTTCAGGGGATGGGCGTGACACTCCAGCTCACGCTCGGCTCCGGGGTGCTCGGCCTCGCCCTGGGGCTGCTCGTGTCGCTGGCGCGCATCTCCCGCCGCTCGGCCCTCCGCGGCGTGGCCACGGCCTACATCACCCTGTTCCGCGGGACACCGCTGCTCCTGCAGCTCCTCTTCATCTTCTTCGCGCTGCCGTTGATGGTGGGCATCCGGCTGGGGCCCATGGCCGCGGGGCTCGCCGCGCTGTCGCTCAACGCCGCGGCCTACATCGCGGAGATCTTCCGGGCCGCCATCGAGTCCATCGACAAGGGACAGATGGAGGCGGCGCGAGCGCTGGGAATGAGCCACGAGCTGGCCATGCGCCGGGTCATCCTGCCGCAGACGTTCCGCCGCCTCATCCCGCCCCTCGTCAACGAGCTGGCGGCGCTCTCCAAGGACACCTCGTTGGTGATGGTCATCGCCCTGCCCGAGCTGCTCTACGAGACGCGGCAGCTGGCGGGGACGTACCTGCGCCCGGAGGTGTATGCCTGGGCGGCGGTCGGCTACCTCCTCATCGTCGTGGCGCTGACGGCGCTGGCCCAGCGGCTGGAGCGCCGGCTGGAGGCGCGAGGCACATGAGCGCGCCCATCATCCGCGTGGAGGGGCTGCGCAAGTCCTTCGGCGAGCGCGAGGTGCTCCGGGGCATCGACCTGGAGGTGGCCACGGGCGAGGTCGTCGTCGTCATCGGGCCGAGCGGCTGTGGCAAGTCCACGCTGCTGCGCTGCCTCAATCACCTGGAAGCGCCCACCGAGGGACGCATCTGGCTGCGCGGCGAGCTGCTGGGACTCGCGGAGAAGAACGGACGGCTCGTGCCCCGCCCCGAGGCCGAGGTGGATCGCCAGCGGACCCACATCGGCATGGTCTTCCAGCGCTTCAACCTGTTCCCCCACATGACGGCCCTGGGCAACATCATCGAGGCGCCCATGCGGGTGAAGGGCCTGACGCGCGCCCAGGCGGAGGAGCGGGGATTGCGGCTGCTCGAGCGCGTGGGGCTGCTCGACAGGAAGGACGAGTACCCGGCGCGCCTCTCGGGAGGCCAGCAGCAGCGGGTGGCCATCGCCCGGGCGCTCGCCATGGAGCCGGAGGTGATGCTCTTCGACGAGGCCACCTCCGCGCTCGACCCCGAGCTGGCCGACGAGGTACTCCAGGTGATGCAGGACCTGGCGCGCGAGGGCATGACCATGATGGTCGTCACCCACGAAATGGGGTTCGCGCGGGAGGTGGCCCACCGGGTGCTCGTCATGGACGCGGGCACCGTCCTGGAGCAGGGCCCGCCCTCGGTCATCTTCACCCGGCCCACGCAGCCGCGCACCCGGGAGTTCCTCCGCAAGGTCCTGCACGTGCGGCCCGACGACGCGGAATGATCATCCGCACGAGAGGGTGCGCTCGCAGTCCGCCAGCAGCGCCCGCGCCTCCTCGAGATCGCGGCACTCGCCCTCCCCCGCGAACCGGCCATACACCCGCTCCAGCATCCGCCGCGCCGCCTCCGGCCGTCCCCTGTCCCGCAGCAGCCGGCACAGGCTCACCGTCGCGCGCAGCTCGTACAGGCCGGCCCCCTGCTCACGCGCGATCGCGATGGCGCGGATGAAGCTGGCACTCGCCGCCTCCTCCCGTCCCAATCGCCGCAGCGCCTCGCCCCGGAGCTGGTGTAGCCAGGCATCGGAGATGTTCATTCCCGTCGCCTCGCTCTCGACCAGCGCTTCATCGAGCGCCGCCAACGCCTCCTGGACCTGCCCCAATTCCAGATGGAGCTGCGCGATCACCCCCAGGCAGTAGGAGACCCCGTCACGAATGCCGCGCGAGCGCCAGGACTCGAGGACCCTCCGTGCGAGCACGAGACCTTCACGCGGCCGCCCCAGCTCGGCCAGGGCATGGCCTCGAAGGAGCGTCTCCCAGGTGGGCCACTGCACGAAGCCGCCGCGCCCACTCACGAAGGCGAGGTGCCGCTCCGCCAGCTTCAGCGCCTCCCGTGCATCCCGGCGAATCATGCAGGCAATGAGCGTATAGACCTGCACGAAGAGCAGGGTCTGGGGATGCTTGATGCGACCGGCCAACTCCAGCGCCTCCCGAGCCCACCGCCGCGACGCCTCCACGTGGCCAAGCATCGCCTGCACCATGGCGCCACACGCCAGCGCCAGCGGGCGGGGAGCGCCCCAATACTGGAGGGACGGCGCCCGCGGCTCCTCGAGGAGGACGTCCGAGTTACCCAGGAGGCGCTCCAGCTCCCGTGCGGCCTCCCGCGGCCGTCCCCAGAAGAAGAGGATGATCCCCCGCGTCCAGAGCCCCTGGCTCCACAGCCCCGGCTGCCCATGGCGCTGCCCCAGGTCCACGAACCGCTCCGCCAACTCCATGACCCGTTGGTAGTCGGAGCGAGACCGGCAGTAGGCGAAGAGACCCCAGAGGGACAGACCGATCCGCGGCAGTGCCTCACCTATCTGGTGGAGGAGCTCCCAGACGCGGGCGAACATCCGCTCCACCTCGGGTGATTCGAAGCCATGCACCCGCAGCATCGCGAGGCCCAGGGCCATGCGGATCCTCAGCTCGGACTGAAGGCGCGGAAGGCCCTCCTCCAGGGCGGGCAAGAGTTCCAGGGCCCGGGACAGATGCCCCCACGCCTCGAAGCTGTCCAGACGCTCGAGGGCGAGCTGGCCGGCCCGCGCCCAGTAGTCGAGGGCTCGCGCATCCTCCCCCGCTTCCAGGAGGTGGTGCGCGAGGACCTCGGGCCGCTTGTCCACCACCTGGGGGAAGTGCTCCTCCAGCACCCGCGCGACACGCCGGTGATGGCGCCGCCGCGCGCTCCGGGACAGCGACTGGTACGCCGCCTCCTGGAGCAGCGCGTGCCGGAACTGGTACGCCCGCCCATCCATCCCCTCCTGCTCTTGCAGGAGCCCCGCCTCCATCAACCCGGAGAGCTCCCTCCGCAGGAAGGCTTCCTCCCGCTCGGCGACCGCCACGAGCAGCGCGTGCGAGAACTCGCGCCCCACCACCGCGCACAGCTGCGCCAGGGCCTTCTGGCGCGAGGGCAGCATGTCCAGCCGGGCCAGGAGCAGCTCGTGCAGGGTGAGCGGGATGGACGCCGCCGCCCCGCCCTCCAACACCATGCGCGTCATCTCCTCGATGAAGAGCGGGACACCATCCGTCCTCTCCACCAGCGCCTGGACCGTCCCCACCGACAGCTCGCGCTTCCCGGCGGCCACTTCCCGCACCAGGTCCGCGGAGGACCCGGCCGGCAGCCGCTCCAATACGAGCCGGTGGAACCCGGCGCGCCGGGACCAGTCCGGCTGGAACTCCGGCCGCGCGCTGAGCACGATGAGGAACCCCGCGCTCCCGACCCGCTCCAGGAGGTAACCCAGCAGCTCCAAGAGCGAGGAGTCCGCCCAGTGCAGATCCTCGACGACCAGGAGCTTCGGCGGAGCATCACAAGGACAGCGCAGCAGGATGCTCCCGAGGGACGCGAAGGTCCTCTCCCTGAGCCGCTCGGGCGTGAGCTGGAGCACGGGTAGGTCCCTGGGGACGGGCAGGGCCAGCAGCAGCGCCAGCAGGTGCGTGTCCTCCTGGGGCATGCGCAGCTGCCGCATCCGCTCCTCCAGCTTCCGCAGGCGCAGCGCGGGAGCATCCTCCGGCCGGATGCCCACCGCGGACTGAAGCATCTCGATGATGGGATGCAGGGCGTAGGTGCTGTACCGCGACCAGCACTGCACACGAATCAGCGAGGACGACTCCGCCGCCCGCTCGCACAGCGCCTCGATGAGACGGGACTTGCCAATACCCGCCTCGCCGCTCACCAGGACGGCGGAGCCCTGTCCCCGCCGTGCCTGCTCCCAGAGCTCCAGCAATTGCCCCAGCTCGCGCTCCCGTCCCACCAGGGGCGAGAGGCCTCGGGCCACGCGCGCCCGCTCGAACCGGAAGACCACCTCCCGCTCGCCCAGCACCCGGTGGGCCTCCATGCGCACGCTGCCCGAGAGCCCCTCGAAGGACCAGGCACCGAGCGGCTCGTGGAGGAAGGCACCACGCACCAGCGTCCAGGTGCTCTCGCTGATGACCACGCCACCGGGCCCGGCCCGCCGAGCGAGCCACGCGGCCACATTCGGGGCTTCGCCCTGCAACCGAGTGCCCACCGCCATCAACTCCGTGTGGACGCCGCCGCGCACGCACAGGCCCGAGAGGGGCAGGTGCGGCAACCGGCGCTGGAGCCTGTCCCGCAGCTCCCCGGTGAGCTGGAGCGCCGCGCGCACCGCCCGCTCCGAGTCGTCCTCCCGCGCCTGCGTCCAACCGAAGCTCGCCAGCACCTCTCCGCCCACGGACAGGGCCACGGAGCCACCGTGCCGCTCGACGAGCTCCACACAGGCCTCGTGGAAGGCCAGCTCCAGCTCACCCACGTCCTCGGCGTCGAGCGCCGCTCCGCCCTCGGCGAGTCCTCCGAGCTGACAGGACACCAGCGTCACCTGCCGCCTCTGGGGCTCGGCGGCGGCTTCCCGCTCCGGACGCCCGGCACCGAAGAGACGCCCGCGCAGCTCCCGCAGCTCCTCCCGCAGCTCCAGCGCGGAAGCGAAGCGCCGGGCCGGCTCCTTGGCCAGCGCGGTGGCCAGCAACACTTCCACCTGCCGCGGCACCTCCGGGTGGCGCATGCGCACCAGCGGCGCGGGCTCCGGTGAGGTCACCCGCTTGCGCAGCTCCCCCATCGTGGCCGCCAGGAAGGGCGGCTCGCCGGTGAGCATCTCGTAGAGCACCACGCCGGCCGCCCAGATGTCCGTGCGAGCGTCCTGCACCTCGCCCCGCCACTGCTCCGGCGCCATGTAGGCCGGGGTTCCTCCGGCGGGTTGGAGCTCGGAGCCGACCGGCTCCACGGCCAGGTGCGACAGGCCGAAGTCCAGCAGCTTCACCGTACCTTCCCTCGTGAGGAAGACATTGCCCGGCTTGAGGTCGCGGTGGACGATGCCCCGCTCGTGCGCGTGCGCCAGGCCCGAGGCGATGGCCTCCAGCAGCTCCAGCGCTCGCCGGAGCGTCGGACGTTCGCGCACGAGCAGCGCGGCGAGCGACTCGCCCTCCAGGCACTCCATCACCAGGAAGGGCACCCGGTCCTTTCCCGGTGTCCGGCTCCACTCCGCCACGTCGAAGATGCGGACGATGTTCTCGTGGTCCAGCCGGGCCACCACGCGCGCCTCGGCGAGCGCCAGCTCCTCGAAGCCCGGACGCGGCAGCAGGAACTTGAGCGCTACCTCGCGCCGCAACGTCTCGTCGCGCGCGCGGAACACCTGCCCCATTCCCCCGCGCCCCATCGGCGCCAATATCTCGAAGCGCCCGCCCTCCGGGCCCCCGAGCCTCTCCCCGGGGACCGGCAGTCTCGACGACGGCTCGACCTGGAGCACCTCCTTCAGGAAGGAGTCACCGGACTCGGATGCACCGGAGAGTCCTCGCATGCCCAGGGACGTCCACGCATGCACGTCCTCCCGAAGAGCATCCTTGCTCATCTCACCTCCCCTGGCCTCGCGGCCACACCTCTCCCGGGAGAAGGAGGGGCTCACTCCAGGAAGTTAGGGAGTCGGGTGGTGCCGCGAGGGGTGCCGGCCGCCCTCCAGGAAAGCACGAGGGCCCCCCTCCCCGGCCGGGTGTCTCCAGCTGACGGATGAAACACCGTGAAACACTTTCGCGACCATCCGCTCGCCACGGGACCTCTCGAATGCCGGGCGTCGAACGCTGGCACGCGGACTGCACAAATCCGCGTGAAGCCAACCGGGCTCCAGTGAGAGGGAGTCGGGTGTTTCACGAAACATGGGCTGCCCCTCGGGGGCGGGAGGCCGAGATGAGTGAAGTGGTGACCGAGCAGGTGTGCAGGGATCCAGTGATGGTACCGGTGGCTCGGGTTCCGGGGACCGAGCGGCACCGGGTCCTCATCATCGGAGGAGGAACGGCGGGCATCTCCGTGGCGGCCCGGCTGGCGCACGCCGGGCAGAGGGACGTGGCCATCCTCGAGCCCAGCACGCACCACTACTACCAGCCGCTCTGGACGCTGGTGGGCGCTGGCGAGGCCCGCGTCGAGGACACCGTCCGCGACGAGGCGAGCTACATTCCCCGGGGCGTGACGTGGCTCCAGGACTGGGCCGAGGAGGTGGATCCGGTCGCCCGCGTGGTGAGCACCCGGGGTGGCAAGCGCATCGAGTACGACTTCCTCGTGGTGGCGCCCGGCATCCAGCTCGACTGGGACAAGGTGAAGGGCCTGCGCGAGGCGCTGGAGCTGAGGCCCAACGTCTCCAGCAACTACGACGTGCGCTACGCCCCCAGGACGTGGGACATGATTCGCGCGTTCCGGGGTGGCACGGCCCTCTTCACGCACCCGGCCACGCCGGTGAAGTGCGCGGGGGCGCCGCAGAAGATCATGTACCTGGCCGCGGACCACTTCCGGAAGCAGGGCCTCGCGGACAAGTCGCACGTCATGTTCGCCTCGGCGGGCAAGGCCATCTTCGGGGTGAAGGAATTCGCGGAGGTGCTGGAGCAGGTGGTGAAGCGCTACGGCATCGACACGCGCTTCCAGCACGACCTCACCGAGGTCCGCGGTGACAAGAACGAGGCCGTCTTCACGCGCACCCTGGCGGACGGGAGCACCGAGGAGGTGGTCATCCCCTACGACATCCTCCACGTGTGCCCGCCGCAGAGCGCACCGGACTTCATCAAGCGCAGCCCGCTCGCCTGGCAGGACGGAGGCACCAGGGGCTGGGTGAAGGCGAACAAGTACACGTTGCAGCACCCGGACCACCCGGAGGTGTTCGCGCTGGGGGATGCGTCGGATCTGCCCACCTCGCGCACCGGAGCGGCCATCCGCAAGCAGGCGCCCGTGCTGGTGGAGAACCTGCTCGCCGTCATGGCCGGCCGGGCCCCCACCGCGAAGTACGACGGCTACGCGTCCTGCCCGCTCACCACCGGCTACGGCAAGCTGCTGCTCGCCGAGTTCGACTATGACGGCAAGCCCACGCCCAGCATCCCGCTCATCGACACCCTCAAGGAGCGCAAGGACATGTGGCTGCTCAAGAAGTACGGCCTGCCTCAGCTCTACTGGAAGCTGATGTTGCGTGGACGGGCATAGCATGCGGGCGTGCCCACCTCGCGCGCCACGCCCTCCGCCAGCTCCCCGCTCGTGCTCCCCGCCCTGGAGGCCCTCGCGGGCCCCGTCCTCCTCGTCGATGCCCACCAGCGGGTGATGGTCGCCACGCCCGAGGCGGAGACGCGCCTGGGCCCCGCCGCCGTCCGGCCGGGGACGCCGCTGCGGGAGGCGCTCGAGGTGACCGAGGGCGCGAGGGGACTCGAGGCGCTGCTCACCCAGGGCCGCCAGGTGGAGGCCACGCTGCGCGCCGATGGACGCATGCACGTGATGCAGGTGCGGGCGCTCACCCTGGAACAGGGAACCAGACGGCTGGGGTGGGTGGTGCTGCTCGGCGCGGAGACGGAGACCGAGGGCACGGAGGGCGGCACCGAGGAGACGTTCCACGGCATGTGGACGCGCGACCCGGGGATGAAGCGCCTCTTCCGCATCGTGGAGAAGGTGGCGCGCACCGAGTCCAGCGTGCTCGTGCGGGGCGAGTCCGGCACGGGCAAGGAGCTGGTGGCCAACGCGCTGCACGCCATCTCCGCGAGGCGCAAGGGCCCCTTCCGCGCCATCAACTGCGCCGCCCTGCCTCCCAGCCTGCTGGAGAGCGAGTTGTTCGGCCACGTGCGAGGGGCCTTCACCGGCGCGGTGCGCGACAGCCCGGGCCACTTCCGGCTCGCCGACGGGGGCACGCTCTTCCTGGACGAGGTGGCGGAGATTCCCCTGGAGCTCCAGGGAAAGCTGCTGCGGGTGCTGGAGACGCGCACCATCATCCCCGTGGGAGGACGCTCGCCGGTGCCAGTGAACGTGCGCATCGTCGCGGCCACCCACCGGCCGTTGCGGCGCGAGGTGGAGGCGGGCCGCTTCCGGGCGGACCTGATGTACCGGCTGCGCGTGGTGCCCCTCTTCCTGCCGGCGCTGCGCGAGCGCCAGGGGGACATCCTGCCCCTGGCCCGGCGTTTCCTCGACGAGCTGCAACAGAACGGCCCCCGGCACGTGGAGCGCTTCTCGCCCGGGGCCCGGAGGCTGCTGGAGTCCCACGGCTGGCCGGGCAACGTGCGCGAGCTGCGCAACGTGATGGAGTACGCCTACGTCATCGGCGAGGGCCCGGTGCTGCACGAGGCCGACCTGCCCCCCGAGTTCTCCGAGCCCCACCCGCCACCACCGCGAGAGCACCCAAACCACGCGGGAAGGGAGCACGACCCGGAGGAGCTGAGGGCGGCGCTGGCGAGGGCGGGAGGAAACCGGACGGAGGCCGCCCGGCAGCTGGGCATCAGCCGGGTGACGCTCTGGCGCCGGCTCCGGACGGCCGGGGACACCGGGAAACACCCACCCGTTTCACCCCGTTTCATGAAACGTTTCACCGAGCCAATCCCCTCTCCCTCCGGGAGAGGGTCAGGGTGAGGGTAACGCGTTAACCACCGTGCCCCCCGAGTGAAACCGGGGGCTGGCACGGCGCTCGCACTGACCCTCGCGCATGCTCTTCCGACAACTCTTCGACGCCGAGACCTGGACGTACACCTACCTCATCGCGGACGAGGCGACGCGAGAAGCGGCGCTCATCGATCCGGTGCTCGAGCAGGTGGACAGAGATCTCCAGCTGCTCACCGAGCTGGGCCTGAAGCTGACGCTGGTGCTGGAGACGCATGTGCACGCGGACCACATCACGGGGGCGGGCCAGCTGCGAGAGCGGACCGGGGCGCGGGTGGCGGCGAGCCCCGCGGGAGCGCCCTGCGTGGACCTCCAGGTGAAGGACGGGGAGGAGCTCGCGGTGGGAGGCCTGCGCATCCAGGTCATCGCCACGCCGGGGCACACGGACGACAGCCTGAGCTTCCTCGTGGGCAACAAGTTGTTCACAGGGGACGCGCTCCTCATCCGGGCGTGTGGCCGCGCGGACTTCCAGAACGGGAACGCGGGCCAGCTCTACGACTCCATCACCGGGAGGCTCTTCACGCTGCCGGACGAGACGGAGGTGTACCCGGGCCACGACTACGCGGGCCTGATGATGAGCACCATTGGCGAGGAGAAGCGGCACAACCCGCGGCTGGCCGGCAAGAGCCGCGAGGCGTTCATCGAGTTCATGAACAACCGCAAGCTGGCGCCGCCCAAGAAGCTGGACATCGCGGTGCCCGCGAACCGCGCCTGCGGCAAGCCCGCCCACCAGGCCATGGCCTGACGCCACGGGACCACGGGGAGGACACGACATAAGCGAACTGCACGAGAAGGGGACGCCGCGCGCGGAGGGCTACCGGGACGTGGAGGTGAGCGCCCTGGCGGCGGCGGGGGACTCGACGTGGCGGGTGGACGTGAGGGAGCCCGGGACTGCTCGGGCACCTGGGCCACGTCCACCTGCCGTGGGGACTCACGGCCGCCCTGATGGGCACCGCCGTCGCGGGCAGCTTCCTCGGCGGACCCCTGGCGGGCCACGCCTCTCCGGCCACGCTGCACAAGGGGTTCGGCGTGTTCGTGCTCGGCGTCGCCGGCTTCATGCTCGTGGCGCAACTGCCTGAGCGGGACGGTGAGCCGCCACGCCCACCTCCCGAGCCATGCAGCTCACACGCGGAAGCTGGCGGCCACCTGCTTCAGCCGCTCCAGCGAGGCATTCACCTGCACCACCGCCTCCTCCGCGTTCATCGTCGACTCCACCACGTCGCTCATCATCTGCGACAGCGTCGTCATCACCTCGGTCATCTGCGCGATGCCCGTGTTCTGCTGCGTCACCGAGGAGACGATCTGCTTCGCCGCCTGGCTGCTCTCGTGCACCACCGTCGTTATCTCCCGCAGCCGGTCCGCCGACGTCAGCACCTGCGTAATCCCCGCCTCCATCTGCTGGCTGTCCTGCTCGGCGATGGACACCGCGCGCCGGATGGCCTGGTTGATCTCCAGCAATATCTTCCCGATGCGCTGCGTGCTCTGCACCGACTGGCCGCTCAGCGCCCGCATCTCCCGCGCCACCACCGCGAAGCCGCGCCCCTCGTCACCCGCGCGCGCCGCCTCGATGGACGCGTTGAGCGCCAGCACGTTCGACTGGTCCGCCAGGTCGCGCACGCTGCCGATGATTTCTCCCGCGCGCGCCGCCTGCTCGGACAGGTGCGCCACGCTGCGCATCAACGCCTCCACGCGTGCCCGGAGCTGCTGCAACCCCTGCGCGCTGCTCTCGATGGAGTTGCGCCCCGACACGCTGAAGGCATCCGCCTGCGCCGCCACCTTCAGCACCATCTCCGCCCGGCTCGCCGCCAGGTTGGACGTCTGGGCGATCTCCGTCATCGTCGTGCCCGCCTCGGACAGGCTGCGCGACTGGTGGTTGAGGAACGCGAGCTGCCGCTGGCTGGCCTCGGTGAGCCGCGCCGCCGCCTGCGTCAGCTCGTCCACCGTGCCCTGCAACGTGACGGGCACGGTGCGCAGCCGCACCACCAACGCCTCGATGCCCCGCGCCAGCTGCCCGAGCTCGTCCCGCGAGTCCACGTCGATGCACTGCGTGAGGTCTCCCTCGGTGGCGATGCGCGTGGTCACCTCCGTGAGCCGGGTGAGCGGCCCCACCACGCCCCGCACCAGCCAGGACGAGAGCAACCCCAGCGAGAGGATGCACAGCACCACCAGGGAGATGACCCACCCCTGCCGCCAGTGCTGCAACACGCGCATCTCATCGAAGGACTGCTCCAGCCCGGCCTGGGCCCACTCCCCCGCACCGCGTAACGACTGCTGCAGCGTCGCGTGGCGCTCCAACGCCTGGAGGAAGGCCGCCTCCGCGCCCGGCTCCCCCCGGGCCGACAGCTCCACGGCGCGCTGGCCCTCGGACCAGAACGCCTCGAAGGACTCGCGCAGCGACTGGAGCCGCGAGGCCTCCATCACCGGGTTCTTCTCCCCGTGCGCCAGTTCCTCCAGGAAGTCCTCGGCCCGCCCCCGCATCGGCACCAGCCGGGACACGTCCCGCGCATGGTACGCCTCACGCAGGTCCCACTTGAGCGAGGCCGCCAGCGAATCCAGGCTCCGCACCGAGGCGAGTGTCGGCGTGTACCCGTCGACGATGCGCGCGGCCAGCCGCGTGGCGTCCTGACCGACCCTCAACGACAACAAGAGGATGGCCAGGAGGAAGAGGGTGGCCACCACCGGCAGGAGCGTGACCTTCTGCTTGAACGTCATCGTCCCCCCTTGATCCGGGGCGAGCAACGCCTGGACATGACTCTCCTTCTTTCCAACCCTGGCGGCGGGTGTCCACCGCGCGAACCTCAGGATACCGGATGCGCTCCCCCGACGCCCGCCGCCCCACTGCCCGTCCGGGCCTCCTCGTCCCCGGGGTAAGGGGGGAACCCTGGCGGGGCTCGGGGGATGCTCCCCCCGCCCGGCGGGTAGCCGGCCGTCCGGGAGCGCACCCCGCCCCGGACAATGGTGGGCAGTGGGTAGTCCCGTACGGTTCCACGCGCATCGGGCCTCCGAGTCGGCTAGGACTGGGATTCTATGGGTGAGACGAAAGCTCCCTCGCGCAAGAAGAAGGACACGCTGGAGGTGCGCGTGCGGCGCATCCACCGCCGCGACCTCAACCGGGCCTGGGAGTTCCTCAAGCTCGTCTTCCGGGACGTCAACCGGGAGACGGTGGAGTACCAACGGCCCCGCTCCAAGCGGCGCTTCCTCGAGGTGTACTCCTCGGAGTGGATAGAGCAGCTCGTCTACGAGGTGAACGGAGAAATCGTCGGCTACTCCGAGTGCGCCTTCGAGGCCACGGGTGACGACAACTGGGTCAACCCGCGCTGGTTCGAGAAGCGCGGCATGCGGCCCCTCTTCGTCGAGGAGCTCGCCGTGCACCCGGACTACCAGGGACGAGGCGTGGGCAGCTTCATCATGGAGCAGCTCCAGCACCTGGCGCGCACCCGGGGCTGCACCCACCTGGTGCTCGAGGTGGCCGAGAACAACGAGTCCGCGCTCTCCTGGTACCGGGCGCGCAACTTCTACAAGCTGGACGCCGCCATCTTCCTCGCCCAGAAGGTGCCCGGCGAGCCGGACCTGCTCCCCCCTCGCCGCATCAAGCCCCGCCTCGCGCGGAGCGAGGGCACGCCCACCACCGGCCTCATGCCCGAGGAGGTGAGTGGCCCGGCGCTCCTGGGCAGGAAGCCCCGGGGCTCGCGCGGTGGCGCCCGGAAGAAGGCGGCCAGCACGCCCGCCAAGGACGCGCCCGAGCCGGAAGCGGAGTAGGGACATGGAGGCCGGACCCGTCGCGCCCGTGGTGGAGCCCCGCCCGATGCGGGTGCTGGTGGTGGATGACGAGCGGAACATCCGCACCACGCTGCGCATGTGCCTGGAAGGGCTCGGCTGCGAGGTGCGCGAGGCCTCCACGCCCGACGCCGCGCTCGCGGCGCTCGCCCAGGCTCCGGCCGACCTGGCCTTCGTGGACCTGCGCCTGGGGACCTCGAGCGGGTTGGAGCTGCTGCCCCGGCTGCTCGCCGAGTCCCCCACCCTGGACGTCGTCCTCATCACCGCCTACGCCACCTTCGACACGGCGGTGGAGGCGATGAAGCGGGGCGCGCGCGACTACCTCCCCAAGCCCTTCACGCCCGCGCAGATACGCCACCTCGTGGAGAAGACGCGGGCGCACCGGGAGCTGAGCTCGCAGCTGGGCAACCTGGAGGGCCAGCTCGCGCAGTCCGTCCCCGAGGCCACGCTGGAGACGGCCTCACCCGCGATGCACGCGGCCCTGGCGCTCATCACCCGGGCGGCGGCGTCGGACGCGGCGGTGCTGCTGCGCGGGGAGAGCGGGACGGGCAAGGGGGTGCTCGCGCGAGTGCTGCACTCACTGAGCGCGCGGCGCCGCCGGCCCTTCGTCACCGTCAACTGCCCCACCCTCTCCGAGCAATTGCTGGTGAGCGAGCTCTTCGGCCACGTGCGAGGGGCCTTCACCGGCGCGGTGAGGGACCAGCCGGGCCGGGTGGAGCAGGCCGAGGGCGGAACGCTCTTCCTGGACGAGGTGGCGGAGATGAGCCCGGGGCCGCAGGCGCAGCTGCTGCGCTTCCTCCAGGAGAAGCAGTTCGAGCGCCTGGGCGAGGGGCGCACGCGCCGGGCGGACGTGCGGGTGGTGACGGCGACCAACCGGGACCTGGAGAAGGCGGTGGCCGGGGGGCACTTCCGGGAGGACCTGCTCTACCGGCTCAACGTCATCGAGGTGAAGCTGCCGGCGTTGAGGGAGCGGCCCGAGG
The DNA here is from genome assembly GCF_016859125.1 of Archangium violaceum. NCBI lineage: Bacteria > Pseudomonadati > Myxococcota > Myxococcia > Myxococcales > Archangiaceae > Archangium > Archangium violaceum. The sequence goes on from NZ_CP069338.1 coordinate 2,825,134, forward strand.
ACATCCTCCCGCTGGCGCGGCGCTTCGTGGCCTTCTTCGCGCGGGCGGCGCAAAGGCCGGCGCCGGAGCTGTCCCCGGCGACGGAGAAGATGCTGAGGGCCTACGCGTGGCCGGGTAACGTGCGCGAGCTGCGCAACGCCCTGGAGCGGGCGCTCATCGTCTGGCCAGCGGAGGTGCTGGAGCCGCAAGCCTTTCCGGAGCGGATCGCCGCGGCGACGGGCTCGGGGGTGGCGCTGGGCGGGCCGCACACGCTGGAGGAGGTGGAGCGCGAGCACATCCTCCGGGTGATGGCGAGCGTCCCCACGCTGGACGAGGCGGCGCACATCCTCGGCATCGACGCGTCCACGCTCTGGCGCAAGCGCAAGAAGTACGAGACGGCCCAGGAATCATGAGGCACAGGGGCCTCTAGCAGCAGACCTGCTTCGTTCCCTGCGGCTACTTGCCGGCCAATCCACAAGTCCTCCACACGAGGGCCTGCCCGCCTCCTCACAACCTGCACTTACGGCATCTACCCCCCAGAAAAACCCAGTCCCCTCTGCTGGGAATGCTACAGGGCCCTCCGAAACGACGAAGAAATCTCCTGATTTCAACAGGTTAGACAACACCCCAAGCATCGCAGGCAACCCAGTCAGCCTGAACTTGCGTTTGCGTCGGATATGCTCATTATAACCAGAGGGTTATGCCCAACCAGGAAAGTCGCATGTGTTCGTCCGCCCAGGAAGGGGCCCATGACTACGCACACTGAAGATGTTCTATCGCCGCTCGACACTCCGCGTGTTTCAGAGCCGGTCGCCGCTACGAGCGAGGCGACGCAGCAGCAAGTGCAGCGGCTCGCACAGCTCATCACCAAGGAGCTGCGCGACAAGGGCGGTCAGCCACTCTTCTCACTGCTTGGCCCCAACCATGAGTCCATGCAGTTGCCAACGGACGTACTCACCTTGCTCCAGCAACTCCTGGCCATTCTCGCCGCTGGCGACGCAGCCACAGTGGTGCCCGTTCACAAGGAGCTGACGACGCAACAGGCCGCCAATCTCCTCAACGTCTCGCGACAGTATCTCGTGCAGTTACTGGATGAAGGGAAAATCCCCTTCCACCGCACGGGAACCCACCGCCGCGTCTACAGCAAGGATGTGCTGGAATTTCGTGCACGACGAAAGGCAGAGCGCCGTGCACAGCTCGACGCGATGATGCAGGAGACACAGGAGGCAGGGGGCTACCCCGAACTTGGCTAGCACCTGCAAGGTTCTCCCATTCCGTGCTCTACGATCCGTTTTCGGTTGTTCTCGACGCGAACGTCCTCATCCCCCTCACCATCTGTGACACACTGTTGGGAGCAGCCAACGAAGGGCTCGTCCAGCTCTACTGGACGGAGCTGATTCTCGAAGAGACACGCAAAACCTCGTCAAGGCGATGGGCTTGACGGAGGAGAAGGCAACCAGGCGCGTTGCCGCGATGAAGAGGGCCTTCCCCGAAGCAATGGTGACGGGGCATGAAGGACTCATTCCGGCGATGACGAACGATCCAAATGATCGGCACGTCCTCGCCGCAGCGGTGCACGTTGGCGCACAAACCATTGTGACGAGCAACCTGCGCCACTTTCGGAAAGAGCATCTGCCCCCCGGTATCCAAGCCCAGGATCCAGACACGTTCCTGCAACACCTGCTCAGCCAAGACCGGGGCGCAATGCTAGAACTGCTGCGGGCTCAAGCCCATGCTCTGAAGAACCCTCCAATATCGCTTGCGAAGCTATTAGAGGGGATGGCCCGCTCCGTGCCCAAGTTCGTTGAGGAGGTCCGAAACCTCTTGCCTCCCCCTCTCATCACGTCTCAGAGCAGTACCAAGATTCCTCGTGGCACGGAGTGAGCCGCCGGGTGTGCACGCCGCCCCCTCAGAGCGCCCAGCCCAGACCCACCGTCATGCGAGGAGCCACCGACCAACTGCGAGGGGGGGACGAAGCAAAAATGCCCAGGCGCGGCTCCCCCTCCCCAGTGGACACGATCGTCGGGGTGAAGTCCGAGTTGCGGCTCGAGAGCGCAGCGAGGCCCACGCCCACCTGAACGGTCAGTCCAGGGCCAACGATGGCGGTATAGCCCAGACGCATGCTCCCTCCGTAATCGACCCTCCGCGAGTGAAAGGCGTAGACATTGGCCCCAGCCAGGCCCCCCCCGCTGAAAGCGAGCAGGTTTTCGGTGTATTGGCGGGTCATCGACATCTCGACATGTGGCCCCACCCAGAAGCCCTCCGGAGCACGGCCGGTGAGGTAGAAGTGCACGCCCGCATCAACCCCCACGCCCCAGTGATGATTGGGGAGGCCGCGCTCCACGGGAATGTAGGCGTACTGGCGCGAGAACGACCCCCAGGTACTCACCGCTCCCGCGAGCGCCACATGAGGGCTTATGGCTTGCTCCACGCCGGCGCCCACCTGACTCGATAGACCCGACAGCGGCAGAGCCATCACCAACGTGCTCCGCCCCTCCTTGGCCGTCTCGAGCTCCACGGCCTCCTCGGCCCGGCTCGTCATCGGCACCAGTCCCAACCCCACTGCAACGACACACACAGTCCAACGCATCCGCGTCCGCATCACACATTCGCTCCCATTCACCGTCCGGCCAACGGCATGCAGCGAACGATTGCAGCGCACATGCCATGCGAGGCGTCCGAGGGAGAGCACCCCTCTCGCGCAACCCAGAACTGACAGAATGACCCGCGTTCACTCCGGGCGCGCGTGACACTCTGTCCCTCAGCCCTGTTCCTCCTCGCGCGGCGAGCCCGGCAGGGTGAACCAGAAGGTGCTTCCCTGTCCGGGCTGGCTGGAGAGCCCCATCTCCCCGCCGTGCGCCTGGACGATCTCCTGAGCGATGGACAATCCCAGTCCCGCGCCTCCGCTGTTCGCGCCAGGGACACGGAAGAACTTCTCGAAGATGCGCTGCTGATGCTCCGGTGCGATGCCCTCGCCCGTGTCCGCCACCTCGAAACGCACCCGCCCTCCGTCGCGCCGGGCCCTCACCACCACCTCGCCCCCGTGCGACGTGTGCCGCACGGCGTTGGCCACCAGGTTGGACAGCACCAACTGCAACCGCTCGGGGTCCGCCTCCACCCGCGCCACCTCCAGCTCGCGCTCCGAGGACAGCCGCACGCCTCGATCATCCGCCACCGCCCGGTGCGGGACGAGGGCCGCCTCCAGCACCTCCTCCGTGGACACCGGCCGAACCTCCAGCTTCAGCCGCCCCGATTGCAGCTTCGACAAATCCAACAAGTCATCCACAATGCCTTGCAAGCGCTCGCAGTCCTCGCGTGCCGCGAACAGCAGGTCCGCCTGCTTGGGCGTGATGGGGCCCGCCACTTCCTCCAGGCACAGATGGATGGCCATGCGCAGCGAGGTGAGCGGCGTGCGGAACTCATGCGCCACCGTGGCCACCAGGTCATTCTTCAACTCGTCGAAGCGGCGCAGCCGCGTCACGTCCTGGAGGATGACGGTCGCCCCCACCACCCCCCCGCCCTCGCCGTACACCGGGCTGCCGCGAGGCAGCAGCCATCGGTCCGCGTCCGGACCCTCCAGCCGCACCGACTCCTCATAACCTCGAGGCAGGTAGGGCCCCTTGCCCCCCAGGACGTGCGAGCGCACCCGCTCCAGCACCTCGCGCACCTCGGGCGTCACCTGACCCAGCGCGCCGCCGCCCTCCAACGACAACCGCAGCACCTCCTCCGCGGCGCGGTTGATGTTGAGCACGCTCCCATCCAGACCGAACACCACCACCGGGTCCGGCAGGCTGTCGATGGCGGCCTGGGAGGAGGCCTGGGCCTGGAGCAGCTCCCCCAACGAGCTCTGACGGTATTGCAGCAGCGCCGCCGCCATGCCGTTGAAGTCTCGGGCGAGCTGGGCGATCTCATCCCGCCCCTCCACCACCGCGCGAGTGGACAGGTCCCCCTGCCCCAACCGCCGCACCGCCCGCGAGAGCACGGACACCGGCCGCAGCGCCCGCTGGGTGAGTGACGCCGAGGCGAGGAAGCCACCCACCAGCGCCGCCACCACCGCCAGCACCATGAGCGTGTTCACCCGCCGGCTCCGCCGCTGCAAGGCGTCGCTCTTGCGCACCATGGCGTCCTGGTTGAGCGCGAGGATGAGTTGGGTGGCCCCCTTGGCCTCGCGGAAGGCCGGTGCCAGTGCGTCGAAGTAGGCCGAGCGCCGGGCCTCGGGCGCCTCCGCGGTGGCGAAGGCCTCGTACGCGGAGCGGTAGCGAGCCCAGGCCCGCCGCAGCTGGGTGGTGGCCTCGGCCTCGCCGGGCTCGGTGATGTTGTTCTCCTGCACCTTCAGCTCCGCCTCGAGCGGCTGGAGGTGCGCGTCCGCCAGCTCCAGACCCCGCCGCCGCTCGTCCACGACGATGAAGAGGGCGGCACTGTCCATGCGCTCCAGGTGCTCGATGATGCGCTGCATGGCCAGCACGCTGCGGTAGTTGTCGGCGAGGATCTCCTGACCGGCGCGTCCCAACTTCCCGAGCGTGCTGACGCCCAGCACCCCCAACAGCAGCAGCGCGAGCGCCAGGGGCACCTGGGCCAGGAGCAGCTTGTTGCGCAGGGTCATGGCCGGCGCTCCTCTTGCGGCGCTTCGAAGGACACCACGTGGAGGTCGAAGCCCTCGCCCTCGCGCAGCAGCCGCACGTCCGAGGCTCGCCCCAGCACGCGCTTCCACCAGGGCTGGCGCGAGCGGCCCACGATGATGTGGCCCACCCCGTGGGAACGGGCGAAGTCCAGCAACGCCACCACGGGGTCATCCCCCTTGAGCCGCACCACCTCCGCGCCCAGTTCCTTCGCCAGCTCGATGTTGCCCAGCAGATGGCGCTGCGCCTCGGCGTCGATGAGGTGTGGGGCCTCGTGCGGCGTCTCCACGTAGACGACGAACCAGTCGGTGTTGAGCCGTCCCGCCATGCGGGAGCCGCGACGCAGGAGCGTGGCCGCGTGAGGTGGATTGCTGCTGAGCGCCACCATCACCCGGCCCCAGCTCCCGCCCTTCTGCTGTGGCTCCCCGCCCGGGCGGGCCCGGGTGCCCGTGGCCCGCTCCAGGCTCTCGGCCACCTCGCGAAGCGCCAGCTCACGCAGGGTGGACAGGTTCTCCTGGCGGAAGAAGCCCTCCAGCGCGTGCCGCACCTTGTCCGGCGCGTAGATCTTCCCCGCCTCGAGCCGCTCGTGCAGATCCTCCACCGCCAGGTCCAGGTTCACCACCTGGTCCGCGCTCTTGAGGAAGCTGTCGGGAATCGTCTCGCGCACGCGGATGCCGGTGGCGCGCTCGATGAGATCATTGAGGCTCTCCAGGTGCTGCACGTTGAAGGCTCCGATGACGTTGATGCCGGCGGCCAGCAGCGCCTCCACGTCCTGGTAGCGCTTGCGGTTGCGCGCCAGGGGGACGTTGGTGTGGGCCAGCTCGTCCACCACGGCCACCTGGGGCTTGCGCGCCAGCACCGCGTCCAGGTCCATCTCCTCCACGGAGACGTCGCGGTAGGTGAAGACCTCGCGAGGCACCACCTCCAGCCCCGCGACGAGTGCCTGGGTCTCGGCCCGGCCGTGGGTCTCGATGAAGCCGAGCACCACGTCCACCCCGCGCTGGCGGAGCGCGTGGGACTCCTCGAGCATGCGGTACGTCTTTCCCACGCCGGCGGCGAAGCCGATGTACAGCTTCAGCCGCCCGCGCCGGCCGCGCTCGACCAGCTCGAGGAAGTCCTCGGCGCGCCCCTTCGCCATCATTGCCCTCCCGACGTCGTGCGCACCGGGTGGGCCGCTTCGCCAAATTGACGGTCCAGCGCCAGATTGAGCAGGAGCACGTTCACCCGGGGCTCTCCGAGGACGCCGAAGGTACGGCCCTCGGTGTTCGCCTCTACCACGACGAGGATGCGCTGGGGGTCCACATGTCGGGCGCGGGCCACGCGGGGCACCTGCCAGCGCACGGCCTCGGGAGACAGGTGCGGATCCAACCCCGAGCCGGACGCGGTGACGAGCTCCGCGGGCACGGGGCCCGGAGCGTCCGGGTTCTCCTGGCGCAGGCGCTCGGCCTCGGACACGGCCCGGTCGCGCAGCTTCTGGGAGGTGGGGCCCAGGTTGCTGCCCGAGGAGGCGGTGGCGTCGTGGCCGTTGCCGGCCGCGGACGGGCGCGGCTGGAAGTAGCCGGCCTGGGAGAAGCCCTGGCTGATGAGGGCACTGCCCACCACCTGGCCCTTCTGGTGGGTGACGAGCGAGCCATGGGCCTCGTCGGGGAAGAGCACCTGGGACAGACCGGTGACGACCAGCGGGTAGAGCCCGCCGGTGAGCACCAGGGTGACGAGACAGGCGCGCAGGGCGGTGACGAGAGTGGAGACCATGAGGGTGATTCCTTTCAGACCAGGCCCACGGCGGTGAGGAGCACGTCGATGACCTTGATGCCGAGGAAGGGAACGATGACGCCGCCCACGCCATAGAGGAGGAGACTGCGCCGCAGGAGCGCCGCCGCGCCGAGGGGCCGGTAGCGCACGCCGCGCAGGGCCAGGGGGATGAGGGCGATGATGATGAGCGCGTTGAAGATGACGGCGGAGAGGATGGCGCTGTAGGGCGAGGACAGGCCCATGACGTTGAGCGGGGCAATCTGGGGGAACACCCCCATGAAGAGCGCGGGGAGGATGGCGAAGTACTTGGCCACGTCATTGGCGATGGAGAAGGTGGTGAGCGTGCCGCGCGTCATGAGCAGCTGCTTGCCCACCTCCACCACCTCGAGCAGCTTGGTGGGATTGGAGTCCAGGTCCACCATGTTGCCGGCCTCCTTGGCGGCCTGGGTGCCGGTGTTCATCGCCACGCCCACGTCCGCCTGGGCGAGCGCGGGAGCATCGTTGGTGCCATCCCCCATCATGGCCACCAGCTTGCCCCGGGCCTGCTCGGCGCGGATGAGGGCCAGCTTGGCCTCGGGGGTGGCCTCGGCGAGGAAGTCATCCACGCCGGCCTCGCGGGCGATGGCCCCCGCGGTGCGCGGGTTGTCGCCGGTGACCATCACCGTGCGGATGCCCATGGCGCGGAAGCGCTCGAAGCGCTCCTTGATGCCGCCCTTCACCACGTCCTCGAGGTGGATGACGCCCAGCACGCGCGCGCCATCGGCCACCGCCAGCGGCGTGCCGCCCTGATCACCGATGCGCGCCGCCGTCTCGCGCAGCTCGGACGGGACGGAGCCGCCCTGGGCCTCCACGTACTGGATGACGGCGTCCACCGCGCCCTTGCGGATGCTGCGAGGGTGCGGCTCCACGAGGTCGCAGCCGCTCATGCGCGTCTGCGCGGTGAAGGGCACGAAGGTGGCCTGGTGCGCCTGGAGCTCGCGCGGACGCATCCGGTAGGAGTCCTTCACCAGCACGACGATGGAGCGGCCCTCGGGCGTCTCGTCCGCGAGGCTCGCGAGCTGCGAGGCCTCGGCCAGGTCCTCCCTCCGGACGCCCGGCAGGGGCAGCAGCTCCGTGGCCATGCGGTTGCCCAGGGTGATGGTGCCCGTCTTGTCCAGCAGCAGCGTGTCCACGTCGCCCGCGGCCTCCACCGCGCGACCGCTCATGGCCAGCACGTTCTTGCGCAGGAGCCGGTCCATGCCGGCGATGCCAATGGCGGACAGCAGGCCGCCGATCGTCGTCGGAATCAGACACACCAGCAGCGCCACCACCGCCGTGCCCGACAGCTTCACGCCCGAGTAGAGCGCCATCGGCACCAGCGACACGCACGCCAACAGGAAGACGAGGGTGAGGCCCACCAGGAGGATGTGCAGGGCCACCTCGTTGGGCGTCTTCTGGCGCGCGGCGCCCTCCACCAGGCCGATCATCCGGTCCAGGAAGGACTCGCCCGGGTCCGCGGTGATGCGCACCACGATGCGGTCGGAGAGCACCTTCGTGCCGCCGGTGACGCTCGAGCGATCGCCGCCGGACTCGCGGATGACGGGGGCGGACTCGCCGGTGATGGCGGACTCGTCCACGCTGGCGATGCCCTCCACCACCTCGCCGTCACCGGGGATGACGTCGCCCGCCTCGCACACCACGAGGTCGTCCTTGCGCAGGCTGGGGGCCGGGACGCGCTCCTCCTTCCCATCCACCAGACGCCGGGCCAGGGTGTCCTTGCGCATCTTGCGCAGGGAGCTCGCCTGGGCCTTGCCACGCCCCTCGGCCACCGCCTCGGCGAAGTTGGCGAAGAGCACGGTGAACCACAGCCACAGCATCACCGAGACCGTGAACCACGTGGGCGTGGCCGCCGGCCCCGGCGTGACGAGGTCCTTCACCACCAGCACCGTGGTGAGCAGGCTGCCGGCCCACACCACGAACATCACCGGATTCCTGGCCACATCCCGGGGGTGCAGCTTGCGCAGGCTGTCCAGGGAGGCCTGCTTCAGGAGCGCCGGCTCGAAGAGCGAGGCCGGCTTCGCGGAAGGAGAAGCCATATCAGAACACCTTTCCGGCCTGGCCGAGGGAGTGCTCGACGATGGGGCCGAGTGAGAGCGCGGGGAAGAACGTGAGCGCGCCGACGATGACGACCACGCACACGAGCAGCCCGGTGAAGAGCGCGCCATTCGTGGGGAAGGTCCCGGGACCCGGAGGCACCACCTTCTTGCCCACCATGGAGCCGGCGATGGCCAGCACCGGGATGATCATCAGGAAGCGCCCGGCGAGCATGGCCAGGCCCAGGGAGATGTTCCAGAAGGGCGTGTTGGCGTTGAGGCCGGCGAAGGCGCTGCCGTTGTTGGCCGTGCCACTGGTGAAGGCGTAGAGGATTTCCGACAGGCCGTGCGGCCCCGCGTTGTTGAGCGAGGACAGCCCCTGGGGAATCACCGCCGCCACCGCGCTCAGGCCGAGGATGACGAGCGGGAAGATGAGCACGTACAGCATGGCGAGCTTCATCTCCTTCGCTTCGATCTTCTTGCCCAGGTACTCGGGGGTGCGGCCCACCATGAGGCCGGCGATGAAGACGGCGAGCACCACCATGACGAGGATGCCGTAGAGGCCCGCGCCCACGCCGCCGAAGATGACCTCACCGAGCTGCATGTTCACCAGGGGCACCAGGCCGCCCAGCGAGGTGAAGCTGTCATGCATGGCATTGACCGCGCCGCAGGAGGCGTCCGTGGTGACGGTGGCGAAGAGGGCCGAGGCGGAGATACCGAAGCGTGCCTCCTTGCCCTCCATGTTCCCGGCCTGCGCCACCTGCGCGGCGGCCACTGCGGGGTTGGACTGGGACTCGGCGGCGTAGGCCGCGGTCACGCCCACGAAGAAGAGCAGGCTCATGGCGGCGAAGAGGGCCCAGCCCTGCTTCGTGTCCCTCGCCATCTTCCCGTACGTGTACGTGAGGGCGGCGGGGATGGCGAAGATGGAGAGCATCTGCACCAGGTTGGTGAGCGGCGTGGGGTTCTCGAAGGGGTGGGCGCTGTTGGCGTTGAAGAAGCCGCCGCCGTTGGTGCCCAGCATCTTGATGGCCTCCTGCGAGGCCACCGGACCCATGGCGAGCGTCTGCTTCACGCCCTCCAGCGTGGTCAGTTCCAGGTAGGGCGCGAAGTTCTGCAACACGCCCTGCGACACCAGGAAGAGCGCGTAGACGATGCACAGGGGCAGCAGCACGTAGAGCGTGGCGCGGACGAGGTCCACCCAGAAGTTGCCCAACGTCTTCTGCCCCTCGGGCCCGGGGCGCCGGGTGAAGCCACGCGCGAGCGCCAGCGCCACGCCCATACCCGCCGCCGCGGAGGTGAAGTTGTGCCAGGTCAGCCCCACCATCTGGCTGAAGTAGCTCAGGGTGGACTCACCCGCGTAGGACTGCCAGTTGGTGTTGGTGGTGAAGCTGGCGGCCGTGTTGAAGGCCAACTCCGGCCCCACCGCGGGCAGGCCCTGCGGGTTGAGCGGCAGCACGTGCTGCAGCCGCTGGATGACATAGGTACCGAGCAGCCCGAAGAGGCTGAAGGCCAGCAGCGAGAGGGCATACTGGCTCCAGGTCTGCTCGCGTTGCGCGTCCTTGCCGCCGCACAGCGCGAGCACCAGGCGCTCCACCGGCCCGAGCACCTTCGGCAGGGGCTGGGTGGGCGCCTCGAGGACGTGGAAGAGGTACGTGCCCAGCGGCTTCGTCACCGCGAGCACCAGCGCGAAGAACAGCAATATCTGCGACCAACCAATGAGAGTCATGGCGAGGCCCCTAGAAGCGCTCTGGCCGCAGCAGGGCGTAGACGAGGTAGACGGTGAGCAGCACCGCGAGCGCGGCGCCGGCGACGTATTCGAAGCTCATGGGACGGCTTGCCTTTCAGAGGTGCTCGCTGCCGTGGGTGTAGGCCCACGCGAGCGCGAAGAAACCGACGGTGACGAGTACGAGGACGAGGTCCATGCGAGGGTTGCTCCGGGTTAGAAGAAGGCGGTGGCGCCACCCACCACGAGGGTCTGGTCGCGATACGGGCCAAAGACATCCACGGTGGAGCGGTCGTGCCTCGCCTCCAGCTTGAGGACGAGGTGCTCCGCGGGCCGCACCTCCAGGGTGAAGGTGCCCGCCACGAGCCGCTGGGCCGTGCCGGAGATGAGGCCCTCCCGGTCATCGAAGAGCTCCGCGCGCGCGACCACCGCCACGGGAGGAGCCACCTGCACGCGAGCGTTGAGGCCCACGCCGTACCAGAGGGCCGCGTCCTGCCCGGGGCGCCGCTGGGTGCCCACGTCCGCCGTGCCCGAGACACGGACAGAGTCCGTCACCTGATAGGTGGCCACCACATCGCCGAAGAGGCGCAAGCCCGTGGCGTCTTCCGAGCCCTCCTCTCCGATGAAGGTATTGAAGGCAGCGGAGAGCCGCTCACCCGCGTAGGCCACCTGCGTGCCCAGCGCCTTGCCCCGGTTGTTCTCGCCAATGGTCTGCCAGCCATTGAGCAAGTGGAGCTGCGCGCTCCAGGCATCGGAGAACGTCCAGGTGCCCTTGAGACCCGTTTGGTAATAGGGCGACAGCTCGCCCATCCACGAGCGCGTGTACGTCCAGTTGAGTTGGGATTGAAAGGACTCGAGGCCTATGTGGCTCGGGTACACGCCGGCCTCCAGCGTGAGTGACCCGTGCGCGTAGGACAGCGAGGCCTGCTGGAGGAAGCGCCACACCTGGGGCCCGATCGCCGTCCCCTCCGGCTCGGCGCCGTGCACCACCTCCATCGCGGTGCCAATGCCCACCAGCACGCGCAGGCCCACCGGCGCCGGCTCCAGGCTCACGCCCAGGCTGGCGAGGTTCAGGGAGAGCGCGTTGTCGCGTTTGGCCGTGGTCCCCGTGCCGGGGATGAAGTGGGCTCCGTCCGCCGGCCGGTTGAAGTTGTAGCCGTAGTAGACGTCGACTCCGCCCTCGGGCTTCAGCCGCGAGACGAGCGACTCGAGCGCAGAGGACTGCGGCGCGGGCGGCTCGGACTGGCCAAGCAGCGCGAAAGAGAGCAAGCAGGGAAGCGCGAGAAGGGACATGAGCACCTCGTCCCCTTCGCTAGAGCACCCGCTGTACCAGGACCCGGGCCCGCCACCTCTTCGAATTCCGAGGGGTTACGCGTCAGGGTCTCCCCTCGCGGTTGCAACCTGCACGATGACCCCCCACCTCACCCTGCGTCCTGAAAGACGGCCGCGCTCCCACGGAGGGAGGGTAAGGAAACAGGCGCGAGCGGAGGAGCCACCCCTCAGAGGCCACTGGCGTGCTGGCTGACGTCGTGACGGGGGAACTGGCTGGCCAGGTAGTCATCCTCGGCCCGCACCAGGAGCGCGCGGATGGCGGCGGGAGAGCCGGCCTCCACCAGCGCCTGCCGCAGCCGGGCATCCCTCAGCAGCGCCGCGATGCGCGCGAGCACGCTGAGGTGCGTACCCGGCGCATGCGTCGGCGAGGCGAGCGTCACGAAGAGCCGCACCGGCCTGCCATCCCGGGCGTCGAAGTCCACCCCCTCGGGGTCCACGGCGACACAGGCGGTGATCTGCCGCAACCGGTCGAACCGGCAGTGGGGAATGGCCACGCCCTCACCGATGGCCGTACTGGAGATGCGCTCCCGGGCCACGAGCTGCTCCTCGAGCATCTGCCGCGGGGCTCTCGTCCTCGCCGCCAGCATTCCGGCCAGCTCGTGCAACACCCCCGCCTTGTCCTGGACCCTCAGGTCCGGACAGATGCAGTCCTCCGACAGGTAATCGGTGAAGCGCATCTCACACCTCCCAGGAGAGCACGCCATGCGACGCGATGCGCGAGCGGCTCGAAACAGAGAACCCCCCATCGAGCGCTCTCCAGCACATGCTCGGAATGAAGTGACGCATCGGCAACCCCCACTCGTTCCGAGGAGACGTCCCGCCTCGTCCCGCTGTCCGCTGGCGCACCCGCACGGCCCCGAAGCGAGCAGAAACCCGAGCGGCCCGTTCTCTCGTTTGTGCCCCTACATTCCGGGCGTGGGATCCCCACCGTAGAAGCGCCGCAGCTCCTCGTAGAGGGCGGGCGTCTTCTCGCGCATCTGGAGGGGCTTCTCGAAGAAGGACTCGGTGGCCACGGCGAAGAACTCGGCTTCGTTGAGGGCGCCATAGTCGTCCAGCACCTGACGTTCGAGACTCCGGCCCTGGCGCAACTTGAGGAAGTGCTCGCCCATGACCGAGGCCCACGCTCGGTAGTGCGAGTAGCGGCGCAGCTGGGGCGTGCCGTCGAAGGCGCCATCCTCCCGGTCCAGCACGTGGGCGAACTCGTGCGTGGCGGTGGAGTGGCCATCATGGGGGTTGCGCAGCCCCGCCAGCACCGACTGCCACGAGAGGATGACGGTGCCCCAGTTCTTCGCCTCGCCGAGCACCACGCCGGTGCGGTCCGGAATCCGGAAGGCATCCGGGTAGACGATGACCTCGCGGAGCCGGTCGTAATAGGAGAGGTCCAGGTACAGCACCAGACGTACGGCCGTGGCCGACACGACCGCGCGCACCTCGTCGGTGATGGAGAAGCCGCCGGCGCCGATGAACTCCTTTTCCCAGGCGAAGACCTTGAGTTGCTCGAGGAAGCGCTCGCGCTGGGGAGGCGCGAGCTCCCGGAAGAAGGGGACGCGTTGCTCCAGGTAGCCGAGCCACTCGGGAGGGAACGGGCGGCGCAGCAGACGGCGGCGGCGCAGGGTGCGGAAGAGGCCGGACATGAACGCGAGGGTAGCTCAGACCTCGACGAACCTGGGACCGGTGAGCCCCTCTCTCTCCATGGCCAGCTTGACGCGCTCGGAGACGATGAGGACGACCGTCCAGCCCCAAGGACGGAAGACGTTGGCGTCTCCTATCTTCTCCGGGTCCACCTTCAAGCCACTGACATCCCTGTACTGGCCTTCCTTGTCCGGGCGATTGTCCTCCGGAAGCCAGTACAGCACCTCTTCGCAACGGGCATCGTCGATGCTGCGGATGACTTGCAGGGTATTGAGAACGAAATAGGGCTCCGACTGCCCCTCCACCACAGCCGGAATGAGCTGCACCTCAGACGACACCAACCCCAACTGCTCGAGAAGAGAGGCGACCCGGCCGTTGACGACAGGAATCGAAAAAGAAGCCAGGGTGAAATCGAGCGCGGAGCCAGATGGATTCACGGGGAAATGAATCACCCTCTTCGTATCGAGAGCGAGCCCCTCCGTGAATGGCCAGGGCTCGATCAACTGCCCCTGCGCATCAACAGGGCTCCTCAGATGCCAGCGGCCGGGAATGCGCATGTCATCCCGCAGCGCGAAATACCTGTTTCGAGCACTCATGGTTTTCTCGTCGCGAGCTTGTTGAGCCTCGAACCGGGTTTGCAGATATCGGCCGCGAGCTTGTCGAGTTCCGCCACGAGCCTGCTCCGGCATTCCGCTTTCGTCCCGCATTGACCCAACGCGAGCTGGAGCCGCTCGTAGACCTTCAGATGGTACTCCTCGGGATGAGGCCCCACATGACCGATGAGATAAACGATGTTCGCGGGCTCATCGAGGCCCATCCCCGCTCGGTCGAAAAGGTCCTTGAACCGTGGGGTCCACGGACCGCCGCTGGCATCGGAGACATCGTTCTTGTCGGTGGCGATGTGGTGTCCCTTGGCGTCGCCCTTGTCCGAAGCATCCCGGCAGGCGCCCGTCGTCCGGGCCGAGGCTCCCGCCGAGGCCACTGCGGCGCCCGTCGTACCTGCCGACACGCCCATGAGCACCACCGTGCCATTGGCAACGCTCACCTGCGCACGGGCCCTCGCCCCCACCATCACACCTCCCGCCAGGACGAAGCGTGGCGGAGAGAGGCGCGCCCACATGCCTCCCTTGGGCACCTCGGGCAGTCCCCTGGCCAGCTTCGCCCCCGCCACCGTCACCAACACCCGTAGCCCTACTCCCCCATCGCCTTCCCGAATCGTTCGGCCACCGCATCCAATTGCTCCTGGGTCCTCGCGGCTTCCGCCTCCCGGTACAGCGTCAGACAGACCATCCCCACGGCGTAGAGCTCCGCCGTCGTGTAGGTCATCATCAGCCCGAGGGTGACCGCCGCGGCCAACGCCTTGGAGAAGACGGGCTCCGGCGCGGCCCAAGCCATCATGTAGAGCATCATGGACAAGGCCACGGAGTACGCGACCGTGGGCGAGCCAAACAGTTCCATCGCAGCCTCGCGCACCCCCTCGCCCATGTAGCGGGGCGAAAGCTTGAGTGCCAGGAACCACCGGCTGTCCTCCAGCGAGCCGGACAGTGGCAGCGAGGCGACTCCGAAAATCTCCTCATGGCTCGCACGCAGCCTGCGCTCCAGGTCCGAAGCCTGCGTCTTCGCCGGTGGACAGAGCGCGGTGCTCGCGATCACGCCACATGCCGAGCTTCTTGTCAGATGACGAGGCCCTGCTCGCGGCGCCTCGAATGCCGCCTCCAGCTCCGCCACGAAGGCTCGTGCCTCCTCGACGGTGAGCCGGGCCAGGATCGGCTCCGGCGGGAGGCGCTTGAACGTAAGCGTGAGCGCTCGGCCCTCACCGGGACCAGGGTGCTCGCTCACCTTCACGGCCTCCAGCGCCGGAAGGTCGTACGGGGCTGCTCGGGACGGAAGAGCCACCCACAGCACAGAGAGAGAGAAGAGCACGACATGCGCGGTCATGTCGTTCCACCCTACTCCCCTACTCCTGCCCGGAGAAGCGCGCTCTTCCCTGGGAGGGAAACCTCAGCGCACCAGGGCCAGCCGGCGAACCGCCATTCCAGGCTCGGGTGTCACGGGCCTGGGCTCGGGAGGCGAGAGGACCTCGCCGAGCGCCTCCACCACCCGGGCGAAAAGCTGATGATCATGGCTGCACAGCACCAGGCGCTCGCCCTCGGCGGTGCGCACGGTGAGCCAGTAGGTGTCCGCCGCCATCACCAGCCGAGCGATGGAGGAGAAGACGAGCACCGTGGCCACCGCGAGCGCGGCCGTCACCCGGAACGAGCCCGGCTGCAGCAGCAGCGCTGGCACCACCAGCGCCGCCCCCGCGCCGAGCGACAACGGCAGCTTGAGACCCGGAGCCTCGTGCCGCGTGCCGAAACCGCGCAGCTCCTCCAGACGCCACGAGCGACCCGCCGCCTCCAGCCGCTCACTGGTGAGCCGGAAGCCCTCGGCCGACACCAGCACCCGCTCGCCCGAGGGGGTGAGTGGCTCCGGCGCCAGGGCGGGAACCAATCTCAACACGGGCCTCGCACGCGACTGCGCCACCAGCCCGGTCTCCCGCTCCATCATCGTGCCTCCCCGCGTTCACCCCGCGTACGCCATGCGTCCGCCACGTTCCGCAGCAGCCCCTTCAACGACTCCAGCGGCGTGCCCAGCGCGTAGCAGCCCTGCGCGCCCAGGCTCATGGCCAGGCGCCGCAACCGCTCGTCCTCGAAGGGCAGCAATGCGAAGACAGGGGCCGGGCCCGCCTCATTCCCCGCGACCTCCAGCACCCGCGACACACTGTCCTCGCGCTGCACCAGCGCGAGCACCACGTCCGGCCGCTCCGCACCGCCCCAGGGACGCAAGGCGATGCCCATGTCGCTCAGCACGTCGCTCAACAGCGACCGCAGCGACTCGTCCGCATCCGGCGCGAGGATGACGCAGCACGGCAAGGAGGGGTGCATGGAGGCTCCGCCCCCATGCATCAGCAAGCCACATGCCCGTAGCCTCTCCCTCGGGAGCGCTCCGACGCACCGCGGCGAGACGTGGCAGCCTGCAAGACCGCCCTGGCGGATTGCCACGGGGCCCGCATGACGCCAGACCCGGAGCCCCTCCGGGCACGGACCTCCGCCACTTGTCCGACTGTCGGACAGGTCCGTGAAAAGCGCGGCCGGAGGTCAGCGCATACGAGGCCGTGGCTCCGCACGAGCCGCGGAGTCCCTGGCGCAGGAGGTCTCCCCGGAGAGGGCTGACTTCAGTTCGCTCAGTGGATGATCTGGTCCTGAGAGGCCGGGACCAGGCCTCCGCCGGACACCCGCACCGTCACCGTGCCCGGCCGTGAGGACTTGAAATAGAAAATCGCCTCCGCCTGCGGATTGGAGAGGTCCACGGAGGAGATGGCTGCACCGGAGCAACCCGGGTCGGCATGGAAGGTGACGCCAGAAGCCGCTGGCCCGTCGGCCTCCAGGGTGAACGACCCCGACGAGGGCACGAGGTTGCCATGATCGTCTTGGCTCTGCACGGTGACCTTGCCAGAGCAGGCGCCGGTCGCGATGTCGTATGAGGACGTGAGGAACGAGAGCTTCGACACCGGCAGCGTGGTGTACACATCCACGGCGAAGGTGACATCGGGCACCGTCTCCGGGTCGTAACCCATCCCCTTGATGTCATTCGAGGTGATGATGCTCCCCGTCCCGTAGTAGTCCGTGATGGCGGCCTGATACCCCGTCGGAAGAGGCTCCTCGCTGTTCTCGAGCCTGTTATCGGCGATTCGCGCGCGCTCCGGCAATTCGATGGGGTTTCCCACGTCCTGCGCGAGATAGATCCCAACGTCGTTGTCGATGAAGGTGTTACCCTCGATGACGAGCCCGGTCACCAGGGGCTTGCCTTCATCGACTCTGACCAGGACACCCGAGCCCACGGTGATGCGGGTGTCGGTATAGGCATTCCCGGAGACCTTGTTCTTCGTCACCCGTGCCCTGGCCCCATTGCCAATCTGGATGCCGTTGCGAGCGATGTAGTCGACCGCCCCCCCGCCATCCACCGTGTTGCCGTCGATCGTCACATCCACGGCGCCAGTCGCCAGGATGCCGACCTTCTGGTACCCGGAAACGTGGTTGCGCAGCACGTCCACCTGGAACGAGCCACGGCTCGCGTCATCATTGCGTACCTCGATGCCAAAACCTTCCTGGCAGCCGCTCTTCCCATCGCCCCTGGAGAGACCACCCAGCCTGCTGTCGGCGACTTCTCCCGAGGCGCCTTCGATCAAGATGCCACGCAGCCTCCTCGCCACATCTCCCTCACAGATGTCCCTCAATCCGCTCGCGGAGACGGTCACGCCGCGCACGCGCGCGGTGCTCCCCCGGTTTCGGATGATGGCACCGGTGAAGTGGCCGCCTGGAGGGTCCACCGCCGTGACGGAGTGGCCCTGGCCATCGAAGGTGTAGGCGTCCGGGATGAACAGCGTGGAGTCCGTGGTGCAGTCAGCCACCGCCGCGAGACGCTCCTTCTCGAGCGAGAAGGCACACAGGGGCCGCGTACAGGCAGGGCCCGTCCATTTGACCGGGAAGGAGTGCGAGGCGCTGCGCCCCAGGTCATCGGAGACCGTCACCGTCACCGTGGGGGTCACATCGGTCGGCAGGCAGGACGGAGACATCCAGACGGTGTTGCTGGAGTCGGCGTCACTCTCCGGCGCGCGCACGAAGCCCGTGGTCGTGGACCAAGAGAAGGACAAGGCACCGTGCGGGGCATTGGCGGTGGCCTTCAGGAGCAGCAGTTCCCCGGGCCCCACGGACTCGGGCGACGCGGAGACAGCCTGGAGGGAGGGAGGTGGCGCAGGCGGCGTATAGGTGACGGGTAGAGCGCCTTCCTCACTACAGCCCACCACCCCCAGCGACAGGCTCACGACGAGGAGGGCCAGGTGCTTCGCATCCGCTCGGTTCATGGTCACGCGACTCCCATTCCATGCTTGAAACAGGAGTCAACATACCGGTGGGTCCTCGCCCTCCACAAACCCGGAGCCCCGGCTCAGCGGGCACGAGTGACCAGCTCTGGACGCCCGATGGGGCTCACCCCCCGGGCCAGCAGCTGCCGGGCGGCCAGGACGGACACGCAGCCATCCGTGCTGTGGATGTCTCCGTAGAAGGTGAGCAGCGTGGCTGGCTCCACGGGGACGTGCCTCACGAACACGTCCAGGATGACCTTGGCGTCCTGCACGTACTTCGCGTAGCGGTAGAAGTGGGTGGAGGTGGCGTCGAAGCGGCTCCAGATGCGGTGGACCCCCGGTCCGCGAGCAGCCGCACCAGCTCTCGGCGAAGCTGACGAACCGGGCAAGATGAGACGCATGGACACTCCTTCCCGGGGCCGGTGGCTCACCTTCCCACGCGTCCTCTGGCTCTCCCTGCTGGCCGCGCTGGTGCTCTCCCTGCCCACCGTGTGGCTCGGCTTCTTCAGCGATGACTTCGGCCACCTGCTCATCCTCGAGGGCCAGCCCGCCATGGGCTCGCGCTACGACCTGTTCCGCTTCGCGGGCGGTGACCTCGAGCGCATGCGGCGGATCATCAACGAGGGCCCCTACCCCTGGTGGACACTGCCCGAGCTGCGGCTCGCCTTCTGGCGCCCCCTGTCGAGCGCGCTCACGGTGATGGACTACAACCTCTTCGGCCGCAACGCCGTGGCCTGGCACCTGCACTCGCTGGCCTGGTACCTGGGAACGGTGGCGCTCCTCGGCACGCTGCTGCGGCGCTTGCTGCCGGGCACCATCGGGGCGCTCGCGCTGTTCCTCTTCGCCATCAACGGGGCGCACTGCATGACCGTGGGGTGGCTCGCCAACCGCAACGCGATGGTGGCCGCCGTGCCCGCGCTGTTCGGCCTGTGGATGCACCTCGAGTGGCGCGAGGCACGCCGGCCGTGGGCCCTGCCCCTGTCCCTGGGTGGGCTCGCCGTGGGCCTGCTGGGCGGAGAGAGCGCGATGGGTGTCTTCGCGTACGTGCTGGCCTACGAGCTGCTCGGAGACCGGGGCGGCGTGAAGGAGCGGCTGCGCGCCATCGCCCCGGCGGCGCTGCTCGGGCTCGCCTACCTCGTGATGTACAAGCTGCGCGAGTTCGGCGCCTACGGCTCCGGCTCCTACCTGGACCCGGTGGGCGAGCCCGGACGCTTCCTGGTGGGGGCGATGGCGCGGGTGCCAACGCTGCTCGGTGGCCTGCTGCTGCATGTGCCCCCGGAGCTCTGGGTGGCGGGCCCGCCCTTCCGGGCCGTGCTGGTGGGCGTGGGGCTGCTCGGGCTCGGCCTGCTCACGCTGTTGCTCCGCGCGGCGTGGCCGTCCCTCACCGAGGACGAGCGCCGGCACTGCCGCTGGCTCTTCCTCGGCTCGGCGCTGGCTCTGCTGCCGGTGGCCTCCGTCTTTCCCGCCAGCCGCCTGCTGCTCGTCCCGGGGTTCGGTGGCGCGGTGGCCGTGGCGGTGGTGCTCGTGTCCGCATGGCGCTCGCGGGCGCGCGGCGAGCGTTCCCGGGGCGTGGCGGTGGGAGCCGGCGTGCTCGCGTTCACGCACCTCGTGGTGGCGCCGCTCCTCTGGCTGCTGATGACCTTCGGCCTCCTGCAGGCGGGGAAGCAGACGGAGTCGATCCTCCAGACCCTGGAGCAGGAGCTGGACTACCAACGGCTCCCCGGGCAGCGCGTGGTGCTCTTCCCGATACCGAATCCAGCCATCGGTCTCTATGGGCCCATGATGATGGGCGCGCGTGGCATGCCGAAGCCGCTCGCCTGGAGGCAGCTGTCCCTGTCCTCGGAGCCGCACGCATTCACCCGCACGGGGCCGGCCTCCTTCGAGCTCTCGCTCACCCGGGGCCACTTCTTCACCAACGAGTTCGAGATCGTCTTCCGCGGCAGGAGCCATCCGCTACCCAAGGGAGCGCGGGTGGCGTTGACGGGCATGACGGTGACGGTGCTGGACGCGGATGACGAGGGCCCCACGCGGCTCGGCTTCACGTTCGACAAGCCGCTCGAGGACTCCTCGTTCGTCTTCCTCCACTGGAAGGACGACGCGCTCCGCCGCTTCACCCCACCGCCCGTTGGCGAGCGCCTCCTCCTCTGAGCTGCATGGGGCTCACTCCGTCGACGACTCGGTGGGCGTGCCGAGACGCTCGGTGAGGTTGTCCTTGTCTCCCTCGCCCAGGTCACGCCGCACGCTCATGTCCCGGTGCTCGGGCAGGCCGCTCCGCTCACTGGAGCTCTCGCTCGCGCCCTCGCGCTTCTCGCCAGAGCCCGGCTCCGGGCCCTGCCCCATGCCGCCACTTCCGGATTCATTCCGTGGATCCGCCATGTGTCGTTCCTCCGCCAGGGCTCCTGGGATGGAGCCGATTCACCTCGGACAAAGGTCAGCCCCACGGCGGGGAGGGACAACCCGGACCCGGAGACGCCCGTCCGGCCAGAGCCCTGGCAGTCGAAGGCCTCGGCGCGGGATGCTCCGGCCGACCTCGTGGGTTGCCACCTGTCTGGCCTTTTTCGCTGGCCAGCGAGGAAAGACCATGAGCGTCCACCTGAATCGACAGATTGAAAAAGCCGCCGAGTGGATCGCCGCCAGCCAGCACCTGGTGGCCTTCACCGGCGCTGGCATCAGCACCGACTCGGGCCTGCCCGACTTCCGCGGCCCCGATGGCGTCTGGACCCGCCGCGATGCCGGCCTGCCTCCTCCCAAGTGGGGCAAGCCCGCCTCGCAGATCCGGCCCAATGTCGCGCACCACTCGCTCGTCGAGTTGGAGCGCCTGGGCAAGCTGCGCTTCCTCATCTCGCAGAACGTGGACAACCTCCACCTGGAGTCCGGCTTCCCGCTCGACAAGCTCGCGGAGCTGCACGGCAACGGGAAGCAGATGCGCTGCCTGGCCTGTGACGGCCGCTACACCCTCGAGCAGGTGGGCTGGGACCGGCGCGTATGGGGCGAGGGCTACCGCACCCAGCGCCCCCTGAAGGGACAACCGCACTGCCCCGCGTGCAAGGGCCGCATCATCTCCTCGGTGGTGAACTTCGGGGATCCGCTGCCCGCGCGGGAGATAGAGAAGTCCCTCGCGGAGTCCGAGCGGTGTGACGTGTTCTTCGCCATCGGCTCGTCGCTGGTGGTGTCACCCGCCAACGAGATGCCGCGCGTGGCGCTGGAGATGGGGGCCCGGCTCATCCTCCTCAACCGGGGCGAGACGCCCTTCGACGAGCTGGCCCACCTGCGCATCGAGGCAGGAATCGGCGAGGTGCTGCCCCCGGTGGTCGAGCGCGTGAAGGAGCTGCTCGGTACGGACACCCATCCCTCCGGCACCCATTAAGGCTCGTCGAAGAGACCTTTCACCCGCTCCTGCTGCTCCTCGAGGTACTGCGGCGAGTGGGTGTCCACCTGGAAGAGGAAGACGGACTCCCGGCCGCAGTCGTTACAAATCACCTGCAGCCTGTCCAACTTCAGGTGCTCGGGCAGACCCGGGCTGGAGCCCCTCGTCTGCCGCACCAGGGACCACGCGCCGCCACACGCGCAGGGGCTGTCCCGGAGCCACGCGTACTCCTCCGACACGGCCGCCACGGGAATGTGCCCCGGTGCTTCCCGGGGCACGGCCATGGGCGCTCCCTTCGCAACTGCTTCGTTCTTCCCGAACAGCCGCGAGAGAAATCCCATGGCGGCCCCCCATTCTCATGGACGACGAACTCGGCCCACGAGGCTAACCGAAGCGACTCCCCCCGGACAGCCCACGCGCCGCCGAACGTGGGACTAATGGCAGATGCCCCACACCATCTGGATGCCGCTGCGGGTGAGCACGGCCAGATCCTGTGCTCTGTCCCCATCGAAGTCCGACACGGCCAGACCCTGGAGTCCCGTGTCCTGGGGCCAGGCGGTGATGGGCACCTGCGGTGCGAAGGTGCCACCCGCCTGGCCGAGCAACAGGCTCACCTCGTTGCCCGTGGCACTCGCGACGAGCAGGTCCGGCAAGAAGTCCCGATTGATGTCCGCCATCACCATCCGCGAGGGCGCCTTGCCCACGGCGTACGCGACCGGCTCGTAGAAGGAACCATCATTCCTTCCGCTGAAGACAAGCACCCGATTGTTGCTCCCATCGGCGACCACCAGGTCCATCGCCGAACCGGTGTCGAGCTGTGCCGCCAGGAGGGCGCGCGGCGAGCCACCCGTGGACGTGAGGCGCTGCTCCTGGAACGTGCCATCCCCGTTGTTCAACAGCACGCCCACCGACTGGCAGTCCTTGTTCGTCGGCTCGCTACAGTTGGACGGGTGGGAGACGGCGATGTCCAGCGAGCCATTTCCATCGAAGTCCGCGACCGCCATGGCGGAGGGGTTCGAGGGCGCGGGGTAGTCCACCGCCGTGCTCAACGAGCCATCGTCCTTCACATGGAACAGGGAGAGCTTGCCCGCGGAGCCACGGACGAGGGCGACGCTCCTGCTCCCGGCGCCGAAGTCCGCGACCGCCAGGTCATCGAGGTTCAGGCCTCCCGCCGCCTGGGTGACCGGCGCCTGGAAGGAGGCATTGCCCTTGCCCCGGTACACCGCGAGGTTCGAGTCCCCACTGTTGGCGACGAGCACCTCCAGGTTCTTGTCCCCGTCGAGGTCCACGAGCGCCACGGCCGAGGGATCCTTGCCGGCCGTCCACAAGCTGGGCTTCTGGAAGCGGCCCCCGCCCTGGTTGAGCAGGACGGCCACTGCCCTGCCATCGTTGTTCGCCGTGACGATGTCGCTCCGGCCGTCACCGTTGAGATCTCCGATGGCGATGGCCTTCGGGTCCCCGGCAAACGGGTACTCCACGGGGGCCAGGAAGCCACAGTTGCCCGCGCAGCGGGTGCTGCCATCCGGGCAGGCTCCCTCGCATGTCGCGCCGCTCTCGCACGAGGGCTTCGCCGCGAAGGAGGAGCCGTCGCTGGGGATCACGAGCCCGCCGTCCGGCGGCGTGCCCCCGTCCGAATTGTTGTTGGGATTCTTGCCCGGCGGCAGGCCGCCGACGTCCCCATCGGGTGGAGGCCTCCGCTCCGGCTCACACGCGGCGCTCGCCAGCACGAGCAACGCACTCAGCACGCACATGAGGGTTCGAGATGTGGCGTCTCCGGGCAGTGACACGTCGGGCCTCCAGTGAAGAAGAGAGGCCCGGAGTGTTACCACCGCGCGTGCGACTACGCGCTGTTTCCGCTCCGCTCACGCTCCCGGCGGTGGATGGTGGAAACGTCAATGCCCAGGATTTCCGCTGCCCTGGTCTTGTTGCCACCGCATTGCGCCACCACGTACGCGATGTACTCGCCCTCGAGCTGTCGCAGCGGAATCATCCGCGCCTGGGCGCGTGACAGGGGATGGGCTTCCACCGTCACACCGGGCGCGTGGAGCTGGAGCGTGGGCAGGTCCACCGACTCCTGCACGGTGACGACGGCGAGCCGCTCGACGAGGTTCTCCAGCTCGCGCACGTTGCCGGGCCACGGAGCGGCGGCGAGCGCGGCGAGGGCCTCGGGGGTGAAGCCGGTGAGGCGCGCGCGGGGGTTGCGCTTGCGCGACTGGGCGACGAAGTGCTCCACCAGGAGGGGGATGTCCTCGCGCCGCTCGCGCAGGGGCGGAACGAGGAGCGGCACCACGTTGAGCCGGTAGAAGAGATCCTGGCGGAACCTCCCCTCGCGCACGCGCGCCTCCAACTCCTGGTGCGTGGCGGCCACCACGCGCACGTCCACCTTGCGCGAGGCATCCGCGCCCACCGCGCGCACCTCGCCGTCCTCCAGCACGCGCAGCAGCTTGGCCTGGAGCTCGGGCGCCATGTCGCCAATCTCGTCGAGGAAGAGCGTGCCCCCGTCCGCCTCCAGGAAGAGGCCGCGCCGGGGCGTGGTGGCGCCGGTGAAGCTGCCCTTCACGTGGCCGAACAGCTCGCTCTCCAGCAGCGCGTTGGGGATGGCCGTGCAGTTCACCGCCACGAAGGGGCCGGCCTTGCGAGGGCCCTCGAAGTGCAGCGCGCGGGCGACGAGCTCCTTGCCCGAGCCGCTCTCGCCGCGCACCAGCACCGGCGCGGGGGAGTGCGCCACGCGCTCGATGAGTTCGTACAGGGTGCGCATCGGCGCGCTGCGGCCGATCAACGCCGCGAAGGCGGAGCGGTCCCCCACCGCCTGACGCAGGGCCCGGTTCTCCTCGCGCAGCCGCCGCTCGGCGATGGCGCGCTGCACGTACAGCAGCACCTCGTCCAGGCGGAAGGGCTTGGTGAAGTAGTGCGTGGCGCCGCGCCGCATGGCCTCCACCGCGTTCTCCACCCCGCCGAAGGCCGTCATGATGAGCACGGGCAGCGCGGGGTCCACCTCGCGCACCGCCGCCAGCACGTCGAAGCCGTCCACCTGCTCCATGCGCAGGTCGCACACCACCGCGTCCAGCACGCGCCCTCGCACCACGGCGAGCGCCTCCTGCCCGCTGGTGGCCACGTCCACCGTGTAGCCCGCGTCCGAGAGATAGTCGGCCAAGAGCCGCGCCATCTCCACGTGGTCATCCACCACCAGCACTCGTCCCTCAGACGGCATGTCGCTCCTCGCTCTGCAGGGGCGTGGCGGGCCACCACAGCGTGACACACGTGCCCTGGCCGGGCTCGCTCTCCAGCTCGATGCGGCCCCCGTGGTTGCGCACGATTTGAGCCACCACCGTCAGGCCCAACCCCGTGCCCTGGCCGCGCTTCTTCGTGGTGAAGAACGGATCGAAGACGCGGTTGAGGCTCTCCGGTGGAATGCCGCACCCGTCGTCCCGCACCGTCACCCGCACCCCGCTCCACGCCCCCGGCTCGCCCGGCGCCTCCACGTGGGCCCCGAGCCGCACCGTGCCCCCCGGCTCGCACGCGTCACACGCGTTGAGGGCCAGGTTGAGCACCACCTGCTGCAGCTGATCCGGATCCGCCGACAGCGGTGGCAGCCCCTCGGGCACGTCCACCTCCACCTTCACCTTGCGCCGCTCGGCCTCGCCGTGCAGCAGCTCCTGCGCGCCCAGCAGCAGCGGCCCCAGCGCCACGCCCCGCACCGGCGCCGGCTGCACCCGCGAGAAATCCAGCAGCTGGCGGATGGTGCGGCTCACCCGGTCTATCTGCTCGATGATGACCTGCACGCCCGTGGCCTGAGGGTGCTGCGCGCCCAGCTTGCCCAGCACGTACTCGGCCCGGCCTCGCACCACGCCCAGCGGGGTGCCAATCTCATGCGCGATGCCCGCGGCGAGGATGCCCACCGTGGCCAGCTTCTCCGCGCGCAAGAGCTGCGACTCGAGCGCATGCACGTTGCTCAGGTCCTCCACCACGAGCAGCACGCGCACCTCGGCGTCCAGCCGCTCCAGGGGCACGGCGTGGATGCGGTACTGGCCCTCCTCCCCGAAGAGGGGCAGCGGCTCGCCATGCAGGCTGAGGACGCGCTCGGCGGAGCAGGCGCCCTCCACCAGCGAGGTGAGTCTGTCCACCACGGCGGCGGGCGCGTGGGGGAAGGCCTCGGGGAGCGAGGCGCCCACGGCGGTGGGAGGCAGCCGCTCGCGCAGTGCCTGGTTGACGGCGGTGATGTGTCCGGTGGCGGAGAGCGCGAGGACGCCCGTGGGGATGTTGTCGAGGATCTTCTGCGTCTTCTCGTGCAGGTGGGCCAGCCGGTCCGCGTGGCGGCGGCTCTCCTGCAGCGCGACGGCGCGGCGCGAGGCGACGATGACGTAGGCGCCGAAGACGACGAGGAAGAAGGTCACCAGGATGGCGCCGGGGGCCACGCGGAGGATGACGCCGCGCTCGTGGGCGCGCAGCTCCTCGGTGGTGGCGAGCGTGGCCACGGCCCAGTGGACGCCACCGCGCATGCGGATGGGGGTATAGGCGGCGATGGCATCGGCCGCGCCCAGGCCCAGCCACGCGGCCTCGCCCTCGGGGATGCGGACCGTGCCGTGCTCGCCCGCGCGCATGTGCCGCACCAGCTCGGCGAAGGAGGGGACGCGGCCCGCCTCGGCCTCCAACCGCTTGTACCAGTCGATGAGGGTGGTGTCGCTCGCCGGAGTGGGCACGCCGTGCGCGCCGATGAGCAGCAGCTTCGCCTCGGGCTCCGTGGCGATGAGCTTCAGGGGCGCGAAGAAGGGCTCGGTGTCCACCAGCACCGCGACCGCGCCGCCGGGCCCGTCCTCGGAGGGCGCATAGGCGGTGGCGAAGACGCGGGACCAGCCGCCGGGCGCGGCGGCCACCGGGGGCGAGGTGAGGATGTCTCCAGGCGTCCGGGTGAGCGCCTCGCGCGCCGTCTCCGTGAGGACGGTGCCCACGGCCCCCCGGGTGACGGCCGGCCCCGCGCGCCGGTCCATGATGGCGAAGCGCTGCGCCCCCTCCGAGTCCAGGACGAGGATGGCCTTGTACTGCCCCACCACCTCCAGGAGGGCGAGCAGCTCGCGCCGGTGCTCGGTGATGGAGCCGGGACGGGAGAGCAGCTCACCGGCGAAGCGCAGGTCATCGGCCGCGTCGTCGAGCGCATCGGCGACCTCGCGCGCCGCGGCCTCCACCTGGGCCTTCCGGTCCGCGGCGAACTGCTCCACCAGCGCCGCGCGATCCCTGCGGATGAGGTGCACCACGCCCACCACCACGCTCGCGAGCGCGATGCACAGCAGGAGCACGGAGGCGACGGCGTTGCGGGTCATGGGAGTCGGACGCGTCAGTGTAGCGCGTGACTCAGGACCTCGCGGGAAGGGTTTCGACGCCCGCGGGCCCTGGCCGTCCGGGGGGCAGGCGCGTACGGACTACGTCGCCGCGGGATGACAGGACACCGCCAGCGGCACGCCGAGCCCGGCGATCTCCCCCAACTCCTCGGGCGAGAGCTCGAAGTGGCACTGTCCCTCGTAGGCGACGACCAGGAAGAGCGACACCCCGGTGACCCCCACGGCCCGGAGGTCCGGCAGCCGCGCCTTCAAGGCCCGCAGGGGCTCCAGGGCGGTGGCACCGGGCTCCAGGTCATCGTCGAGCAACACCAGCATGGCGCTCCCATACGGCAGGGCCTTTCCGTCGTAGCGCCCCGAGGGAGCCACCTCGCCGGGCTCGTTCTTGTCCACCAGGAGGAGCCCCGTGCGCTCCTCGGCGAGCGAGGGAGAGAAGGAATCCCCCTGCAGGAGGCAGTACAGGAAGCGCCGCGCCGGGAGCCGCTGGCTCATGGGCCGCACCTCACTCCATGTCCACCCGGAGCGCCAGACGCCGCGTCTGCCTCGTGCGCGAGTGGGAACCCGGACGTGAGGAGGCGGGCGGCCTGGGGCGGCTCCTGCCGGAGGATGGCTTCGCCACCGGACGTGGGGCCCGCGCGCTCCCGGGGACCTCCAGACCCAGCAGGTCCTGCAGCGAGCCGCACAGCACCTCGTACATCCGACGAAGGGTCGGAGCGCTCGGCACGATGCTCGGGCTGCCTCGCTCGAAACGACCATAGGCCTGCGCGCTCATGCCAATGCGCTGGGACATCTCCGCCTGGGTGAGCTCCGAGAGCAACCGGACGGAGCGAAGGGTCTTCCGGATGGCCTGGGCCAATCGTTTCCGGACTTCGAGGGGCACATGACTTGGCATGGTGGCAACAACCCTATCTACCCCGCACGTCAAGTCAACCCGCATCCTATTTTGCCGGTCACTTCTCCCTCTCCCACCTCTTCAAGTAGGGTCCGCATGCTCCCTCTCCCTCCGGGAGAGGGGAGCCCGCTCAGACGGCCTTCTTGCCGGAGCCGGAGGGCGAGTTCTTGCCCCCCGCCTGCGCGTTCCGATCCGCCAGCAGCGCCGCGAGGGCCTCGTCGCGCGAGTTGAAGACGTTCACCGCCGCGCCGTTGATGACGCCGCTGGTGCTGACGAACATCTTCGTCATCTCGTCGCCGCCGTAGCGGAAGGAGCGCTGGGTGTAGCGCGCCAGCACCTCGGTGCGCTCGCGCCCGAAGACCCGGCCCGCCGTGTACTTCACCACCAACCCATCCAGGTTGATGAGCAGATCCACCTTCGACGGAAAGCGCGACAGGTGGCCTTCCACCTCGGTGCGCCAGCGCGCCACGTCCAGCGCGTTGTTGAGGATGCAGTCCTCGAAGGTCGCCGTGACGACGTCGTGCACCTCGTCGTAGTCGAAGGACATTCTCCAAGCCATGGGATGCCTCCCTCCAGGGGGATTCCGCGGTGGGGGTGCCGCGGCGAGGGACAACCAAAAGGGGCGCGGATGCTACGCGAAATCCCCACTGGGAGTGTAGTCCGTCCACCGTGACGAGTCGTCCGCACCGAACCCTACGTAACCTGACACCGTGCGACATGGCGCCGCGGAACGACGTGCGCCGGGCGGCACTGTCCGCGGGGAACTGACACGGCGCGGCACGCACGCGACTCCGGGGTCCACCCGCTGCTCACAAGCGGGCAGAGCCGCGGTGCCGGGGCGAGTCCGTTCCACCCCGGATTGACTCGTGGGTCAGAGGGGTGTGGAAACTGGAGCAGCCGGGTAGGCGCGGGCCCGCACGTCCGACTGTTACCCCCCCATCATCGCGCCTGGGAGTCACTCCATGAAGTCAGCAACCGGAAACCGCCGCTCGTGGCGGGCCCTGCTCACCGCGGGTCTCTTCGCCACACCGTTCCTCTCCTGCGGCCCGACACCGGAGGAGGCCGAGGTCCGCACCCTCGACGGCGTCCAGGAGACGGTGGGCACGACGCAGCAGGAGGCCATCTCCTGGACGCTCGGCGCCCAGTACAACGCGACGAAGAGCCACATCACCTTCAACGTCTACTCGTCGCGCGCCACGCGCATCGAGCTCTACCTCTACCAGACGCCCTACGGCGCCGAGGAAGTCGCGAAGTACGCCCTCACGAAGAACGAGACCACCAAGGTGTGGACGCTCACGCTCCCCGTCTCCACCATTCAGAACACCCATAAAATCACCGGCCCGGTGTACTACGGCTACCGCGCCTGGGGCCCCAACTGGACGTACAACAGCGGCTGGACCAAGGGCTCCAGCCTGGGCTTCGTCGCCGACGTCGACGCGAACGGCAACCGCTTCAATCCGAACAAGCTGCTCGTCGACCCGTACGCGCTGGAAATCAGCCACGACCCGACCAACGCCAACAACACGGACGGCACCCTCTTCGCCTCCGGCCCCTCCCACCGGCTCAAGGACAGCGGGGCCAAGGCGCCCAAGGGCATCGTCCTGGCGCCGGACACCACCAGCTACGGCACCAAGCCCACGCGCGCGCTCAAGGATGACATCATCTACGAGGTGCACGTGCGCGGCCTCACCCAGGGCGACTCGAGCATCACCTCCTGCCGCGGCACCTACGCGGGCGCGGCGAAGAAGGCCGCGTCGCTGGCGGCGCTCGGTGTCACCGCCGTGGAGTTCCTCCCGGTGCAGGAGACGGACAACGACGACAACGACGTCAACGCCACCTCCACCGAGGGTGACAACTACTGGGGGTACATGACCCTCAACTTCTTCGCGCCGGACCGCCGCTACGCCTGCGACAAGTCGGCGGGTGGCCCCACGAAGGAGTTCAAGGCCATGGTGAAGGCCTTCCACGACAACGGCATCAAGGTCTTCATCGACGTGGTCTACAACCACACCGGTGAGGGTGGCGCGTGGAGCTCCACGGACAAGAACACGTACAACCTCATCTCGTTCCGCGGCCTGGACAACCCCACGTACTACAGCCTCACCAGCGACATGCAGAACAGCTGGGACAACACGGGCGTGGGCGGCAACTTCAACACCCGCAACGAGACGGCGCGCAACCTCATCCTCCACTCGCTCAAGTACTGGAAGGACGAGCTGGGCGTGGACGGGTTCCGCTTCGACCTGGCCTCGGTGCTGGGCAACACCTGCGAGCACGGCTGCTTCAACTACGACAAGACCAACGCCGAGACGGCGCTCAACAAAATCTGGAGCAACCTGTCCCCGCGGCCCGCGGGCGGCGGCACCGGCGCGGATCTCATCGCCGAGCCGTGGGCCATTGGCGGCAACAGCTACCAGGTGGGCAACTTCCCCAGCGGCTGGTCCGAGTGGAACGGCAAGTACCGCGACACCTTCCGCAAGGACCAGAACCAGATGGGCGTGGAGGCGGTGACGCCGGGCGACCTGGCCACGCGCTTCGCGGGATCCTCGGACCTGTACGGGGATGACGGCCGCAAGCCCTACAACTCCATCAACTTCATGGTCGCCCACGACGGCATGACGCTGAAGGACCTCTACAGCTGCAACAGCAAGAACAACGGCCAGCCGTGGCCCTACGGCCCGTCCGATGGGGGCGAGGACAACAACCACAGCTGGGACCAGGGTGGGGTGGCCGCGGATCAGCGCAAGGCGGCGCGCAATGGCCTGGCCTTCCTGATGCTGAGCGCCGGCACGCCCATGTTCACTGGCGGCGACGAGTTCCTGCGCACCCAGTACTGCAACAACAACGTGTACAACCTGGACTCGAGCGCCAACTGGCTGAACTACTCGCTGAGCACGGAGCAGGCGTACTTCAAGACGTTCACCCAGCGGCTCATCGCCTTCCGCAAGGCCCACCCGGCGCTGCGTCCGGCCAACTTCTTCAGCGGCGTGGACAACAACAACAACGTGATGGAGCAGATGCGCTGGTTCCAGCCGAGCGGCGCCGTGGCCGACTCCGCGTACATGGGCAACAGCGGCAATCACGCGCTCGCCTTCCGCATCGACGGCACCGAGTTCGGTGATCCGGCCGCCGCCATCTACGTGGCCTACAACGGCTGGCAGGACCCGGTGGCGTTCTCGCTGCCCTGGCCCTTCGCGGGCAAGCGCTGGTACCGCGTGACGGATACCTGCAACTGGGCCGAGGGCACCAACCAGGTGGCCAGCCCTGGCACCGAGGCAGACGTCGGCGGTGAAGGCAACAACTACACCGTGTGCGGACGCGGCCTCATCGTCCTCATCGCGAAGTAGCTCCCGCGACACTCCGTGCGACCCCGGCGCGACAGAGCGTCGGGGTCGTCTCGGGTTGCGAGACGGTAGGAGAAGGTGGGGACGAAACTTTCGTGGCGCTTCGGCGACAATTTCATCGTCGTCATCGCTTTTCAGTGCGCCCCCCCCGGAGTCACAGTGAGCACCGTTTCCGCCTCGTTCCGCACCCACCTCGCCCGCACCACCGCCGCGTCGTCCACTCCGCCCCTGCCCACGGGGACCCTTTCCAAGGGGGCTTCGGGCACCGCGGTGAAGCAACTGCAGACAGCCCTGGTGAAGCTGGGCTTCATGACGCAGGCCCAGATGAACACCGGCCCGGGCACTTTCGGTCCGCAGACGGAGGCCTCGCTGAAGAAGTACCAGGCCGCGAACAAGCTGGCGGCGGACGGGGTGTACGGCCCGAAGACGCGCGCCGCGATGCTCAAGGACCTCACCCCGGCGGCCCCCTCCACCGGCAAGCCGGCCCCCTCCGTCACCGCGCCCGCGGCGGGCCTGGAGCGCGGCGATAGCGGCGCCGCGGTGAAGCAACTGCAGACGGCCCTGGTGAAGCTGGGCTTCATGACGCAGACCCAGATGAACACCGGCCCGGGCGTCTACGGCCCGCAGACGGAAGCGTCCGTGAAGAAGTTCCAGTCCACGTGGAAGCTGGGCGTGGACGGTGAGTACGGCCCGAAGACGAAGGCCGCGCTGGAGAAGGCGCTCGCCGGCCAGAAGCCGCCCGCGTCGTCCCCCGCGCCCTCCACCCCCGCGCCCTCCACTCCCTCCACCCCCGCGCCCGGCAAGGTGACGAAGCCGGACATGAAGTGGGTGCCCTCGGCCAACTACGGCTCACGCAACGGCGCGGACATCGACAGCATCATCCTGCACCACACCGCCTCCAACAACGTCTCGTCGGACCTGGCCACGCTCACCAAGAAGGGCACGGACGTGAGCGCGCACTACCTCATCGGCAAGGACGGCACCATCTACCACCTGGTGGATGACAAGATGGCGGCGTGGCACGCCGGCAAGTCGTCGCTGCACGGGGACACCAGCCCCAGCGTGAACGCCCGCTCCATCGGCATTGAAATCACCAACGATGGCAGCGGCAAGACGCCCTTCACCGAGGCCCAGTACCGCGCGCTGGAGAAGCTCGTGCCGTACCTGGCCAAGACGTACAACGTCCCCATGAAGAACATCCTGGGTCACAAGGACGTGGCCCCGGGCCGCAAGGTGGACCCGGCGGACAACTTCGACTGGGGCCGCGTCCGCCGCGCCACCGACGCCGTCATCTAGCGGAGGCCTTGTCGGTGGGAGCCGGGGCGGGCTCGGACGCGGCCTCGGCTTCCACGGTGACCAGCGGCGCGTTCGCCGAGCGCAGGAGCGCCAGCGCGGGCTGCTCCCGGCGAAGGGCCACGTAGCCCTTCACCGCCACCTCCAGGCCCACGTCCCGCTTCGCCCGCTCCGACAAGAACCACTTGTGCTCCAGCACCTGGCAGTAGATTTCCGCCTCGTCCGCCGCGGGTCCGAGCTCCTTGTGCAACCGGTTCACCGTCGGCCGGAAGCGCTCGTCCAGCCAACGGAACGCCGCCACGCTCAAGGGCACGCTCCGGTTCACCTCGCGCGTCAGCGTGGCCTTCATCTCGCGGATTTCATTGAGCAGGAGCGCCGCCTGCCGCTCCTCGGCCACCACGCCCGTCAGGTTGTGGAGCTGGTGCCGGTGGTACTCGCGGTCCGTGACGATGGTCCGCATCCGCAGCTGGCTGCCGTCTCCGCTCGCCACCAGGTCCACCTCGCCCACGGAGAAGCCCAGCTCGTTCAGCGCGCGGATGCGCTCGTGGATGCGGTAGCTCTCGCTCGGAGAGATGGAGATCTCCTTGTGCGTCTCCGTCCACAGGCGCTCGTAGCGCTGGCGGATGCTCGGGGCCGTCGCGTACACGTCGAGCGTCGAGGGCAGCTCCACCATCGCCGCCAGGTCCGCGAGCCCCCCGGTGACGTTCTCCTCCATGATGAGCAAGTCCAGCTCGCGCTGGCCGTCGGAGAGCTTCGTGTGCAGCTCCGACGTCTCCGCGTCCACCGCGTACGCCTGGAGCTCGCCCGCGTCGCGGCGGAAGAGGACGTTGGACAGCGAGCAGTCACCCCAGAAGAAGCCGCCCAGGTGCAGCCGCACCAGCAGGCTGGCCATCGCGTCCAGCAACCGCTCGCGGTAGCGCTCCAGGCCCCTGTTCATGAAGAGCACGCGGTAGGGCAGCGACGAGGGCAGGTACTGGGTGAGGAGGATGGCCAGCTCCTCCCCGGACTCCTCCGGAGCCCGCACCCGCGTGAGCCCCACCGCCGTCACCGCCGGCAGCCGGCGCTCCTCCAGCCCGCGCAGCACGTCGTACTCGCGCTGCCCCACGGACACGGGCAATTCCTTGAGGGCGTAGATGTCCGAGCCGTAGCTGACGAACACCACCGTGTGCCGGGAGAGACCGCGGGGGACCTCCACCAACCGGGAGCACACCTTCGGGTTCCACTCCGCCAGCGGCAGGTGCCATGGCAGATCCAGGAAGTCGGGGTGGCCCTGGCGCAGGTGCAGCGCGGTGAGCCCTCGGGATGGCGTCATGTGCGCCAGTCTATCGCGAGCACGTCCCCGGAAAGCCCGCTTCTCGGATTCATTCATGAAATGGACTCCACCCAACACACGGGAGGCGTGCACTCTCCGGACGTCTCAATAGAATCCGCGCCCCATGCAGACCCTTCAAGGATGGACAGCCCTCGTCACGGGGGCCAGCGCGGGAATCGGCGAGGCCTGTGCCCTTGCTCTCTCCCGGGCCGGAGCGCGGCTCGTGCTGGCGGGGCGCCGGGGAGACCGGCTCGAGGCCCTGGCGGCGAAACTCCAGACGCCCGCGCACCCGCTCGTGCTGGACGTGCGCTCGCGCCAGGACGTCGAGGCGTCGCTCGCTTCCCTGCCCCCCGGGTTCTCGGACGTGGACGTGCTCGTCAACAACGCCGGCCTGGGCCTCGGCCTCGAGCCCGCGCACCAGGCGTCGCTCGATGACTGGGAGACGATGATCGACACCAACTGCAAGGGGCTCGTCTACGTGACGCGCGCC
The DNA here is from genome assembly GCF_016859125.1 of Archangium violaceum. NCBI lineage: Bacteria > Pseudomonadati > Myxococcota > Myxococcia > Myxococcales > Archangiaceae > Archangium > Archangium violaceum. The sequence continues at coordinate 2,859,177 of NZ_CP069338.1, forward strand.
CTCCTTCCCGGCATGGTGCGGCGCAACCGCGGGCACGTGGTGAACCTGGGCTCCGTGGCCGCCACCTACCCCTATCCCGGCGGCAACGTCTACGGCGCCACCAAGGCCTTCGTGCATCAATTCACGGAGAACCTGAAGGCCGACCTCGCGGGCACGCGCGTGCGCGTCACCGACATCCAGCCCGGCATGGTGGAGACCGAGTTCTCGGTGGTGCGCTTCAAGGGCGACGCGGACCGCGCCCACAAGGTCTACGAGGGCATGGAGCCGCTCACGGCGGCGGACATCGCCGACATCGTGCAGTGGTGTGTCACCCGCCCCGCCCACGTGAACATCAACGTGGTCGAGGTCATGCCGGCGGACCAGGGCTTCGGCCCCTTCAACGTCAAGCGCCGCTGACGGGCATGGCCTCCGACGAGAGCAAGAGGACGGTTCACTGCGCGGACGCCCTGGCGTGGCTGGAGGGACAGGGCGTGCTCGCCGGATGCTCGCTCATCACCTCGATGCCCGACGTGTCCGAGTTCCCCTCGCTCTCCCTCGCCGGGTGGAAGGACTGGTTCATCCGCACCGCCGCGCTCGTCCTCTCGCGCTGCCCGGACGACGGCGTCACGGTCTTCTACCAGACCGACATCAAGAAGGACGGGACCTGGGTCGACAAGGGCTACCTGGTCCAGAAGGCCGCCGAGCAGCAGGGACACGCGCTGCTGTGGCACAAGGTCGTCTGCCGCGCGCCGCCCGGAGGCGTCACCTTCGGGCGGCCGGCGTACTCGCACATGTTGTGCTTCTCGCGAGGCATTCGCGCCGACCTCTCGAAGTCCACCGCCGACGTGCTCCCCCAGGCGGGCGAGGTGACCTGGACGCGAGGCATGGGCGTCGAGGCCTGTCTCGTCGCCTGCCGCTACGTGCTGGAGAACACCCCCACGCGCACCATCGTGGATCCCTTCTGCGGCCATGGCACCGTGCTCGCCGTCGCCAATGAGCTCGGGCTCGAGGCCGTGGGCGTCGAGCTGAGCCCCAAGCGGGCCAGGAAGGCGAGGAGCCTGCGCATGCCGATCAAATGAGCGCGCCCGCGCCCTCCAGCATCGGCCGCGCCTCCATCCCGAGGAAGTCATACAGCGCCGTCATCACCGCGTGCGGCTGATCCCACATTACGTAATGCCTCGCGTGCGCCACCCGCACCAGCTTCGCGCCTGGAATCTCCCACGCCAGCCGCTCGCCCCATTTCACCGGCTGGAAGGTGTCGTCCACGCCCCACACCAGCCGCGTGGGCACCGCCACGTGCGCCAGCTTCGCCACCAATTCCTGCGTCTGGTTCGTGTCCAGCGCCGCCGCGTTGCGCACCAGCGACGTCTTGCCCACCTCCGTCGCGTACGGCTCCAGCAGTCCCTCCAGCACTCCGTCCGGCGGCGCCGTCGCGAAGCCCGTCCGCTTCAGCGCCATCCTCAACGCCCGGTACACCACCCGCGCCGACAGCCTCCGCGCCACGCGAGGGTGTCCCAATTGCACCATCATCTCGATGGGCCACGAGTCGAAGCAGATGCTGTTCATCAGGCATAGCCTCGACACCCGCTGGGGAAACCGGACCGCCAGGTGCTGCGCCACGCCGCCGCCGATGTCGTGCCCCACCACCACCGCGTTCTTCACCCCCAGCCGGTCCATCCACGCGTCCACCGCCTCCGCCTGCCGTGTAATGGAGCGTTCGAAGCCCTCCCTCCTGTCCGAATATCCATACCCGAGCAGATCCGGAATCAGCACCCGGTGCGTCAGGGAGAGCGCCGGTAGCAGCCCACTCCACAGGAAACCCCAGGTGGGAATCCCATGAAGGAGCACCAGCGGCTCGCCGCGCCCCTCGTCCACGTAGCTGATGAAGCGGTGGCCCAGTTCCACCACCCGCTGCATCGACTGATAGTCGCGCCAATTCATCGCAGCTCCTCCGCCGCCACGAAGTCCGATACCAGGCGGGCCTCCGCCGGGAAGGGCTGCCGCCGCTCCAGGTCGCCCACGTCGCTCACCAGCGTCGCCATCCCGAGCACCAACACGGGCAACCGCCACTCGCATTGATCCGTCACCCGCAGGATGACCTCCGCGTCCTCGCGCAGCATGACGAGGCGCTCCCTCGACAGCGCCACCTCGTACGGCAGCTCCCGCGCGAGCCGCCGGGACGTGGCCAACAGCGCGTCACAGGCACGAGCCCATGACTCCCCCCTCATCCGAGGCCGCAGCCGCTCCCACACCGCGTCCAGGTAGTCCGGCCACAACGCAAGCCCCCGGAATTCTCCCGGCACCGCGGGCGGGCCCACCGTCTCGAGGATGTCCGTGAAGAGCCTCCGCAGCCGCGCGTCGTCCGGCCACTCCGGCACCCACTCCATCGCCATCATCCGCGCCGGAGGCCCCCGCTCTATCCGCTCCGCGCTCCCCAGGGGCTGCAACGCCCCCACGCGCTCGTCCTGCAGCGCCAGCTTCACCGCCGAGGTGAACACCAGCATCTTCGGATTGAGGTAGTGGTACAGCGCCAGCGCGCCTCGCAGCTGGTAGCGCTGACTCTCCCCCAGGCGCACCGCGTCCCACGCCCCCAGTCGCCCGAGGCGATTCACCGCCTCCACCGCCTGCGCCCGCACCTCGTCCGCGGCCAACTCGAAGGCCCGCGTCTCCGTGTTCGGCCCCATCGCCTCCCACATCCCCACCAGGAAGCGCTCGAAGCCCGCCCACGTGCGCACCGTCACGTCCAGCCCCGTCACCCGCAGGGACTGCCTCATCTCGTAGAGCACCCGCTCCACGTCTCCGTGCGCATCGCGCTCGCTCACCTGCTTGGGTCCGGCCATGGACGCACCTCCTCCGGTCGGAAGATGGGCCGTGCATCCATGGGTGAACAGAGGAGCCCGCCAGGCAGCCAGCCCCACTTCAGGGTCGGGAAGCGCTCAGACGCTCCCTCCCCCAGGGCAACGGGGCAATCCTTCATCACTTCCTGATCGCATGACAATGAATCTTCCAATCCAATACGCTGGCGCCGTTTGCCAGAATAAGCTCCAGCATTTCCACCCGAGCGTGGCGCCGAGCCCGCTTTACCTTGCCTCTCCCCATGCCTGGTTGGATTCAAATGGGAGAAAGTGCAGGAATGAAGTTGGCCCCCAAGAGCAAGCGGACCGAAGTCGAGCGAGGGCGGCACACCCGCTCCATGCGTCATCCCGTACAGCGGTGGCTATTGACTCTCGAGAGTCGTGGCATGCTGCTATTGATCATCGGATTGATGGGAGGCACGGCGGCGGGTGCCAGACCCAGACCACAACCCTGGCCATGGCCAATTCAGAACATCTACGAGGAGCTGGTGGTCCAGTACGCCACCAACCGCATCTGCCGGGTCAAGGAGCAGGGCAAGTGCAAGGAATGGGACACGGTGAAGCTGCGCTCCTACAACGGCGGGCTCGTCGGTCCGATCATCGAGGCGCGACCCGGGGACACCTTGCATATCCACTTGAAGAACCAGCTCCCGCCGGAGCCGCGGCCCCCCACGCCCGATCCCAACGTCCCGCACGGCTTCAACGTCACCAACCTCCACACCCATGGCCTGCACGTGTCTCCGGAGGGCAACTCGGACAACGTGCTGCTGGCATTCGGCCCCCAGGAGGAGTTCGAGTATGAGATCAAGATTCCCACCGACCACCCCGCCGGGACCTACTGGTACCACGCCCACAAGCACGGCTCGGTGGCCCTCCAGGTCTCCAGCGGCATGGTCGGCGCGTTGATCATCCGCGGCAACATCGACGAGCTCCCCGTCATCAAGGCCGCCCAGGAGCGGATCTTCGTCTTCGAGCAGATCCCCTATGCCCTGGTCGATGACCCCTACGTCCCCGGAACGCAGGCCAACATGATCGAGAGCTACCAGGTGTTCACCCCGAACAACTGGGAGCTGTCCGGCCGGCGGACCCTCATCAATGGGGAGTTCGTGCCCACCTTCAAGATGAAGCCCGGAGAGGTGCAACGCTGGAGGTTCATCCATGCGGGCACCATGGAGTCGCTCCGGCTCAAGCTCCTGCGAGAGAGCGACTCGCGGACCGTGATGATGCAGCATCAGATCGCTCACGATGGCATCACCAGCGGCCGGATCGACACGGTCACGGAGACGGAGATGTACCCCGGCTACCGGGTGGACGTGATGGTGAAGGCCGAGCAGAGGCCGGACACCTACCTGCTGATCGACGAGGCGAGCCCTCCCGAGCGCTCGCTCAATGGCGTGGCGGAGACGCGCAAGATCCTGGCTCGCGTCGTGGTGGAGGGCCCGAGCGTCCAGATGTCGCTGCCCGATGAGCGGGCACTCGCCACGCTGGTGCCCCTCGAACCCATCACGAACGAGGAGCTCACCGGCACCCAGGAGGTGAAGTTCGACATGGACCTCAGCGTCACCCCCCCCAGGTTCCTGATCAATGGCAAACCGTTCGACCCGAATGCCCCTCCCCGCCGGCTCGTGCTGGGGAACGTGGAGGAGTGGTTCATCTCCTCCTCGAGCCACCAGGGCCATCCCTTCCACATCCACGTCAATCCCTTCCAGGTGATGAAGAGCAATGGGAAGCACGTCTGGAAGGACACCCTCTTCGTGGGAGCGAACCAGTCCGCCCGGGTGCGCACCCGCTACGAGCGCTACATCGGAAGGTTCGTGATGCACTGCCACATCCTGGACCATGAGGACATGGGCATGATGGAGCTGCAGGAGATCGTCCCGCCGGACTCGACGGGCGGCGACGGTGGCGGCGGCGGCGGCGGCGGACACCACGGGCACTGAGCACGGCACCGCGGGCTGCCCGGCAGGGAGGGGCCGGACAGCCCGCGGTGAGGACTCCACGCGTCCGCCGCTCAGGCCGGAGCGCTGGAGACCAGGGGCTCGGTCTCGACGGGCGCCTCGCCAGCGAGCTCGAAGAGCTCATGCAGGAGGCGGACGGCGTTGTCCGCGGCCGCCGCCTCCACCAGGCAGCTCACCCGCAGCTCGTTCACCACCAGGCCCGACACGGAGATGCCGTGCTGATTCAGGCAGCGGCACAGGCGCGCGGCGATCCCCGGATCCGAGCGGAGGCCAATGCCCACCAGCGAGACCTTGGCCAGGCCGTCCGACACCCGCAGCTCACGGGCTCCCAGCCGGGTCGTGAACTGCTCCAGGGACTGCAGAGAGCGGCGTAGGTCCGCCTCCGGGAGGGTGAAGTTGATGTTCGCCAGGGTGTTCTCCGGCGAGCAGCGGGCATGGCAGAGCATGTCCACGCTCACGTTCAGCTCGGCCAGCAGGTCCGTCAGCTCCGCCACCTGCTCCGGGCGGCACTCCACCCCGAGCACCTCCACCCGCGCCTGCCCCCGCTCGCAGGCCAGGCCCGTCAGCCTCCTGGCCTCCAGCACCTGCTCCCGCGGAAGGATCCGCGTCCCCTCCTCCTCCGAAAACGAGCTGCGTACGTGCACGGGAACCTCGTATTTCATCGCGATCTCCACACTGCGCACCTGGAGGACCTTCGCTCCCAGGGAAGCCAACTCGAGCATCTCTTCGTAGGCAACCGCCCCCAGCTTGCGGCCCGAGGGGCAGATACGGGGGTCCGCCGTGTAGACCCCGTCCACGTCCGTGTAGATTTCACAGACGTCCGCCCTCAGCGCCGCCGCCACCGCCACCGCCGTGGTGTCCGAACCGCCTCGTCCCAGGGTGGTGATGTTGTTCTCCGCATCCACCCCCTGGAAGCCAGCGACCACGGCGATCTGCCCTCGAGCGAGGGCCCGGCGGATGGGGCCCTGCTCCACCCACTGGATGCGGGCCCGGGTGAAGGCCTTGTCGGTGAGCACCGGGAGCTGGTGTCCCAGCAGGGAGAAGGCCTGTCCTCCCTCCGCCTGGATGGCCAGGGCGGTCAACGCCACCGACACCTGCTCCCCCGTCGCGGCGATCACATCCAGCTCCCGCGAGTCCGGCAGGGGGAGGAGCTGGTGCGCCAGCTTCAACAGGCGATCCGTCTCGCCCGCCATGGCGCTCACCACCACCACCACGTCGTTGCCGGCCCGCTGGCACTCCAGGGCGATGCGGGCGATGCGCCGGATGCGATCGATGCCCGCCACGGAGGTCCCCCCGAACTTCTTGACGATCAGGGGCCGCCGCTGACCCGGGGACGCCACGCCACCTCCCGGTGGCGCCCCAATCACGGTGGGCTTCATTTCACCACCTCCTCCACCACGGAGGACCACTGGACGGGGGCACGGTTGGGGAGGTCATCCCAGGAGACACGCGGCCTCGGCTCCCCGTCGATGCTCCCGGCGCGCCCCAGGATGATCTCCTGCAGGCGGGTGAGGGTGGCGCGGGCGGACTCGCGTTGGAAGATGTTGCGCCCCACGCACAGGCCGGTGGCGCCGCAGCGTACCACCTCCTCCGCCAGGAAGAGGATCTCCTCCTCCGAGCGCACCGCCCCTCCCGCGAAGAACACGGCCGTGTGTTCCAGGATGCCCTCCAGCAGCGTGGGCATCAGCGAGAGATCATCGGGGGCGGCCAGCTTGAGCGCATCCGTCCCCAGCTCCACGCAGGCCCGTATCAGGTGCCGCTGCCTGGCCAGCCGGTGCTCCAGCTTGTCGCAGGAGACCTTGTCGTAGAGCATGGTCAGCACGGGCATGCCGTAGCGTTGGGCCTCGTCCACCACCGTCCCCAGCTGCGTCAGGTTGTGGGCGTCGTTCGTCCCGTCGAAGTTGAGCTGCAGGGAGACCGCGTCCGCTCCGAGCCGGAGCGCGGCCTCCACCGACGTCAACCTCTCCTTGCGGTCCGGGCTCGAGGCCAGCGACATCATGCCATTGAGATGGACCATGACGCCGATGCCCTTCAGCAACTCGTTGCTCCCAAGCCGATCCACCATCCCCTTGTGGGCGATGATGCCAGTGATTCCCGGGTGCCCGATCCACCGGGACACCTGCTCCACACTGGCCAGCCCCTCCACCGGCCCGATCGACAATCCATGATCGATGGGCACGATGATCCCCCTACCACTCCGCCGGTCCAGGAAGTGCGACCAGCGGATCTGCTTGGCAACGCCATTCATTTTTCAGCCTCCAAATCCCTGGATCATGAGGTGCGCCGCGCGATGCACCTCAGGTCTCGATGATGTGCTCGTCGACCTTGATGCCCACGTGGCGGCCCGGCCGGGCCAGGTGCGCGAGCACCTTGTCACCGGGGCGCAGCTCGGTGATGTTCAGCGGCTTGGCCTCGTCCGAGAAGATCCGGACGTGCCAGTCGTCCTGCATGAGGATGTTGATGCGCTCGCCGCTCTGGAACTCGGCCTCGATGAGGCGCAGCGGGCGCACCTCCGTCTTCATGCGGCCGACGCTCGCCCGGCGCGCCTTGCCGGTGCGATCCACGATCATGATCTGCGCGCCCGCGCGCAGCTCGCTCATGTAGTCCGTGCGGTTGCCGAAGTTGTACACGTAGCTGTGGACCGCGCCGGCGTTCACCCGGAAGGGGCGCAGCTCCATGTACGGCAGGAAGAAGACCTCGGGGCAGCAGAGGATTCCGCCCTGCGAGGTGGAGCCCACCAGCATGCCCTCCGTCGGGGAGAAGAGCGTCGAGGTGTCGATGCAGCTGCGGTAGCCCATGCCCACGGGCACGCTGCGCACCAGGGTGGCCACCTCCAGCTTCACGTCCGCGCGGTCCAGCTTGCCGAGCCGCGAGGTGAACTCGCTGAGCACCTCGTGGGAGCGCGGCGAGAACATGACGCCGTCCGCGCCGACCTCCATCACGCCCAGGGTGACGATGGCGTCATCCACGTCCGTCGGCGTGTTGATCTCCTTGATGAGCACGGTGTGCGTGGCCTGCAGCGAGGCGATCACCAGCTCCAGCGGGATGTTGGTGGGATCCCTGAAGCGGACGATCAGGTAGTCGTGGCTGGCGCCGTCCTGGATGGACTGGTGCAGGCTGGCCCCGTCGTCCACGTAGGCCCGGAAGCACGTCTTCAGCCCCAGCTCCGCGGCCTTCTGCAGCACCAGGTGCTCCGAGCTGGCCACCACGACGTCCCCGCCGAGCTGCTTCAAGGACTTGAGCCGCTCGAGGTCCTCGACGCTCCGGGCGTTGAAGACCTTGAGCATGCGCGCCGGGATGGCGGGCGCGAGCGCCTCGATGTTGTCCGGGTAGAGGAGGACGCCCGTGTAGGCCAGGTTGACGATCCGCGCGAGCAGCCCCGCGTTGTCATTGGGCGTGGTCAGGCCCGCCGTGTCGAACCAGACGATGAGGGCGCTCGCGTCTTCCACGCGGTTGCGGTCGCCCTCGATGCGTTCAAGCCGGATGCGCTCCCGCTTCTGCATGGACACGGCGTCAGTGACATTGTTGGTGATGATCGTGGTCATGACTTGTGTTTCCCCCCCGGCGCTCCATTGGATGAGAACCGCCCGCGGCGAATGTGTTGCCGGGATGAGTACCGCGGACGGAATCCTTGTCGCCAAACACCACTTCCAGCTACGGCCGTGACGAGGACACGTAGATGGGCTTGCCCGCCATTCCGAAGGAGATCAGCTCCTTGCGGTCGTAGAGGGTCCCCTTGGGGACGAGCTCCACCTTCAACCGGACGTCATGGTGCTCCTCCAACCGGGACAGGAGCGCTGGCCTCAGCGAGTCCCCGTCCCGCTCCCTCTCCACCACGAAGTGCAGCCGCCCGTCTGGCTCGGTATTCACCCTCCAGAAGCGCCGGCTGGGCAGCTGGGAGACGATCTCCTCCAACTTCCAGAGGTCGAACGGCCTGCCCTTCACCCACAGGAGGTCGTCCTCCCTGCCGCGGATCCGCAGGGTCGCCGGCTCACCACACCCGCAGGGCTTCTCCAGGAGTTGGACGCGGTCCCCGGTGATGTAGCGGATCATCGGCGAGGCCCTCCGGGTGAGGGACGTGACGACCAGGTTCCCCGTCTCGCCCGGTGCCACCTCCTTCTCGAGCCGCTCATCCAGCACTTCCATCCAGAAGTGCCCCCGCCAGGGATGGAGCCGCTGCTCCCGACAATCCATGGCCTGGGGCCCCGTCTCCGTCATTCCATAATTGTCATACACGGGGACGCCCCAGAGATCCTCCAGGAGCTGGCGTCGGTATTGAGTCAGTGGCTCCCCGGCGCAGCAGATGGCTCGCAGGTGCGGAAAGTCCCTGCGGGGCTCGAGCCCCGCCATCTCCGCCGCCTCGGCGATCATCACCGCCGACAGAGAGATGGTGGCGAGGACGGTGACTTGCAACTTCCTCAGGAGCTCGATGACTCGCGGCAGCGGGGTGATGCTCGTCCGGCTATCCGCGGGAATCACGCAGGCGCCCTTGTGCTGGGCGGCGCCATGCACGAAGTGCCCGATGGTGGAGAGCGCATAGGGGAAGCGGATGAGCACCCGATCCCCGGGCGTGAACCCGACGCCCCACTCCGAGAACCGCGAGTGGATCTCCTCCAGGTCGTCACCACTGAACCAGGAGGAGACGGGCGTGCCGGTGGTCGCGGACGACTCGTGGTACTGCCGCAGCTCCTGGGGCGGGACACAGACCAGGCCGTGAGGTGACTGCTGGCGCAGGTCTTCCTTCGTCGTGAAGGGAAGCCGCTGGAACTCCTCCCAGGAGCGAAGCGGTGTATCCGGCAGGCGCTCCCGGTAGAAGGCGGAGCCGCGCGCATGCCGCAGCACTTGATTGATGCGCTCCAGGTGCTCTTCTGATGTTGCCATGGGTGAATCCCCCCGTGTTCGTGTTCAGGCCAGGTGGAGCAGCCCGCGGATGTTCCCGCCCAGAATCTGCTCGCGTTCACGGTCCGAGAGGGGGAGCAGGAAGACCTTCCGCAGCTCCAGGGCCGGATGGGAGAGGGGGTACTCGGAGCCGAAGATGACCTTGCTCGCCCCCGTCTTCTTCACCGTCTCCACGACGTGCAGGTAGCTGCTGAGCGACGTCTCCAGGAAGAAGTTGTCCAGCTCGGCCGCCGCGTTCGCCGCCTCCAGGTCCGTGGGCAGCGCCCCCATGTGCTCCAGGATGAAGTTCGTGCGAGGGAACTTCCTGGCCAGCAGGACGTAGTCGGCGGTGTTCGCCCCCGGCCTCCACCCGTTGTGGGAGACGATGGGCACGCCGCGCTCGCCGCAGAGCGTGGCCAGGGCGGCCATGTGCTCATCCGGGAACGAGAACTTGTGGACCAGGGGCGACACCATCAGGCCCCGGAACCCCTGCTCCAGGTACTGCTCCAGCTTCTCGACGGCCTGGGGATCGCACGGGTCCACGCAAGCCATTCCGATCAGCATGGGACTGGACTGGACGGACTGGCTCACATAGTCGTTCTTCGGGACCGCGTCCGGCTTCTTCTGGCCGGACACGTATTCGCTCATCTTCCTCACATCCAGCATGGCGCCAGGGCAGATGACCGCCTGCTCGATACCGCTCTGCCTCAGAACCTTCAGGTACTGCTCCGTGGCGCCATAGGTGGTGGGAGACACGTGTGCATGTGCGTCGATGATCATGAAAGGACTCCTGGGACTTTCGGGTGAATCACTCACGGACGACGCGGGTCGCCTTGGCCGTCGGGCGGGGCAGGTAATCCACGAGCTCGATGTCGAAGAGCAGGCCGGTCGAGGCCTCCATCCTGTTGGCGATCATGGAGGCCAGCTCCGCGGAGGGCAGGACGCCGTTGGCCAGCTCGCAGCGAATCTTGATGCGCGCGCTGTCCGAGGCCGGCATGACGAACTGGAACCAGTTACCGACCTCGGGAATCCGCATCAGGAACTCCTCCACGAAGAAGGGTGAGAACGGCTTGCCCCGGAAGTAGATCTGATCGAACGCGCGGCCCTTCATGTGGAACCGGGTGAGCGTGGAGCCGCAGGCGCACGGGGCCGTCTCCAGACAACCCAGGTCCCCCGTGCGGAACCGGATGATGGGACTGTCGTAGCGCAGGAGCGCCGTCACGACGATCTCTCCGATCTCCCCCGGTGGCAGGCTCGCCCCTGTCTTGGGGTCCACGATCTCCATGAGGACGTGGGCCTGGGCCAGGTGGTACCCACTCTGGGCATCGCACTCGATTCCGAGCATCCCGCACTCGAGGGAGCCATAGAAGTAGTTGGCCGTGGTCCCCCAGATCTTCTCCACGCGCTCGCGGAAGGCAGGCGAGCAGCCCTCGCCGGTCAACCACATCTTCTTGATTCCCAGACTCGTCAAATCGAACCCGCCTCGCGCCGCCTCCTCCGCCAGGACCATGGACCAGGAGGGGCTGGTGACGACGACGTTGGGACGCAAATCCCGGACCATCTTGAGGGTCTTCTTGGGCGTGGAGTACGCCCCCCCCTTTCCGGCCGGGATGACCGTGGACTGATAGCCATCCATGAAGGTCTTGTGGAAGGCGAGCCCCGCCGTGCTCATCTCGTACGGAAGGGCATTGAGGCAGACGTCGCCGGGTCCAACCGGGAACAGCTTCGTGTACCGCGGGGAGAGATCATTGAGCAGGTAGTCATTCCATGTGTACGCCATGTAGATCTCTTCACCGCCCGTGGTCCCGGTGGACACCTGCATGAGCACGACGTCTTTCTTGTCGCAGGTCAGCAGGAGCCAGGGTTTGCCGCGGAGCTCGTCCTTCGTCAGGAAGGGGAGCCGGGTGATGTCTTCCAGCGACTCGATGTCCTTCGGAGAGACCCCGGCCCGGTCCATTTTTTCCCTATAGAAGGAAGAATGGTCATACGCGCGCCGGACCACGGCCTCGAGGGCTTCGCGCTGATACCAGGCCAACGTCTCGGGAGGCATGCAGTCCGCCTGGCCCTCCCCGGAGAAGTAGCGGGAGATGACGGGAGGCGTCTGCAGGTTCCGCAATCTTTTCTCAAAACTCGAGCGCATGACTGGCACCTTTCCTCTGCTGCAAGCCAACTCGTGGGCTTGGGCGGGGACAATCTGGACACGACTCTTCCGGGCGCTATCGCCCCGCTCGTCAGGCAGTATCCGTCCGCGAGGCAGGACGACTTCGGGGAGGGGTGATGAAGACTCACTCCCCCGACTGCCTCAAACGGTCGCTGGCACCACGGAAAATCTGGAGACTTCGATCTCCCGCAGCATCCTGTCCACCGAGTCGAGATCCAGATTGAACGCGGCGCGCACCTCCGCCAGGGGCCTGTCCATCAATCTCTTCCAATCCGTACCGAACAGCCGCTTCGCCCGCCGCCCCAACAGCCACCCCCGCGCCACCTGTGGCATCACCACCTCGCACAGCTCGAATCTGCGCAGGAAGGTGAAGGCCAGGCCCACCACGAAGACGCCCATCGACACGCGTGAGCCGTTCTGCGCGAAGTAGAAGGCCTGCAGCCCCATCTCTCCCGCCGAGTCCGGGCGGAAGCCCGTCACCACGTGCCAGAGATCGTGCGTCTCGAACAGGTGGGCCTTCACGTAGCTGCCCGCGTCGTCGGCCTTCTGCACGCGCAGCACGTTCGCATCCAGGCGATACTCGCGCAGCAGCTCCACGAAGGCCCGCCCCAGTGTGCCCTCGGGCAGCCGGCACAGGGCCTCCACATCCACGTGCCCCAGCCGGGGGCGCTCCCGCAGCACCCGCGCGAGCTCCGGGTCCCGGGACATCCGCTCCACCACCGTCCGCGCCGTGTCCGTCGAGGCATACATCGCCTCGATCAGATCGAAGACGTGATTGGGATCATCGGCATCGCGGACCATCCCCAGAACAGCACGGCTGACACGAATCATCTTCAGGATGCGACGCATACCTACTTCCTCCTGAAACACGTACCCCAGCCAACATCCGCGCCGCCCTCCAGGGAGGGAGCCGAAGCCTCGCAGCCGGTGCATGGGCCGGGACTCACCCGCTACGAACCATGGACAAGCTGGGTCCAGACGGGATGCGAATCAACTCCGAGCGCCCGTGAAGCTCGGCCCCTCGCGAGCTCTCTGAACAATCTGGATGTCCAGCCCCGCGGGGCGATTGTCTCTCTTCCGCGCGCGGGCTAACACGCTCACGGCCCACGAAAGGAAACACCATGGCGAGAATCCTGGTCATCCATGGCCCCAACCTGAATCTGCTCGGAAGGAAGGAGCGGGAGATCTACGGCTCCGATACACTGGTGGATATCAACCGCCTGCTCTCGGAAATCGCCCGGCAGCACGCCGTCGAGTTGGAGTTCTTCCAGTCCAATCACGAGGGGGCGATCATCGACAAGATCCAGGAGGCGATGGAGACCGCCAGGGGAGGCATCCTCATCAATCCGGGAGGACTCACCCACTACAGCATCGCCATTCGAGATGCCTTGAGCGCGGTGGCCCTGCCCACCGTCGAGGTCCACCTGTCCAACGTCCACGCCCGAGAGGAGTTCCGCGGACACTCGGTGATCGCCCCGGTGTGTATCGGACAGGTCGGTGGGTTTTCAAAACAAAGCTATGTGCTGGGCCTCCTGGGATTGTTGAAGCACCTCGAGCGGGACGCCGCCACCTCGTGAGCGCCCGCTCGCGAACAATCCATGGGGCTGCCATCTCCCGGGTACGACACGAAAGCGACACTTTTCCCGGGCGCCGTTTGACTTCACCTGACCGGCCGGGTTCTGCTTGCCCATGCGGGGCAGGCAGTCCTTGCCACGCACACACAACCGTCGAGCCAGGACACCGGCGCGGCGGTGGGGGGATACAGCGATGATGCCGCAGGAAGGGATCTTCCACTCACCCGGCGCCTTCAGTGGCCTGGCCGTGCTCCGGCTCACCCGGAACGCGGCCCTCCCGCAGCTGCGGGAAGTCGTCTCCTCCATCCACGAGGAGCTGAGCGCGACCCAGGGGCTGCGCATGGTGCTCGGCCTGGAGCCGGCGCTGCTCCCCGAGTCACCCACGCAGCCCGCGCTCCTGCCTCGGGAGGGGCCCACGGCGCGCTTTCCCTCCAGCCAGGCCCACGTGCTCGTCCAGATGAGCACGTGCGAGCGTGAGCTGCTGCTGTGCGCCCTGCGGCGCGTCCTCGCGCTGTCCAAGGGGGTGCTCTACCTCGAGGAGGAACTGCTCGGCGGCCGCATCGGCGTGGGGAGGGAGCCCTTCGGCTTCCGTGACGGACTGCTGAAGCCCACCCGCGAGCAGGTGCGGCGCACCGCCATCGTGCCCTCGGGCCCGCTGGCGGGTGCCTCGTGGCTGCTCTACCTGCGCTTCCAGCAGGATCTGGACCTCTTCAACCACCTCAGGACCCAGGCCCAGGAGCGCGTGGTGGGCCGCACCCGCGAAGGTGAGCTCGTCGTGGATGCGCCCGCCGAGGCCCACATCCTCCGGGCGCGCGCGTCCGGCGCCGGGGAGAACCAGCTCCTCATCCGCCGCGGCTTCCCCTTCCGGCATGGAGGCGAGGAGGGTCTGGCCTTCCTGGCCGCCTCCGCGGATCCGGACGGCTACCGGCGCGCGCTGGATGCGCTGCTGGGCGCCGATGGCCAGACACCGGACGCCATGCTCCGCTACGCCACCGCCGTGGGAGGCGGCCTGTACCTCGCGCCGCCTCGCGGCTGGTTCCACTGCCCCGCCCAGCAGGAGAGGAGGCCCGCCCATGAAGGTATTGGTCCTGGACTGTGATGCGCGGGTGTCTCGCGGTCTGGAGCGGACCCTCCAGGTGCTCGGTCATGAGGTGCGCTGCCCCACCTCCGCCGCCGAGGCGCGCGCCCTCCTCCAGGAGGACCCGGCCGTGGACATCATCCTCGCGGCCCAACACCTGGATGCCGGCGAGCGTGGCACCGAGTTCCTGCGCTGGGTCGAGCACCACGTCCCCCGCGCGCGGCGCGTGCTCATCTCGGGCACGCACTGCCCTCCCGATTTCATCGAGCAGCCCGGCAGGCAGTGGTTCCAGGCCAAGCCCTTCGGGCGCCGGGAGCTGGAGGCACTGCTCACCCGCTCTCCCCCGACCCCCTGAGCAGGGACGCCCCTGCCCGCCCCCCTTCACGCAGACAACAGTCCAGCCTTCGAGCTGGCGGAGGAACCGCAGCAATGAGCTACAACGACATACGAGGACCCCGCGTGGTGGGGTTGTCCGTGGCCTCTTCTCTCAACGAGTACATGATGCGCATCCAGGAGTTGGGCGCCGTGGAAGGTCCTGACGGGGAGCTGGAGCTCAGCCCCGAGGTGAGGCCGATATTGGAGGCCCTCCACCAGGTGCTCTCCGGCGGCTCGGTGGAGGTGAAGGTCCTCCACCGGGGCAACCCCGATATCGTCAACGAGCTGAACCGCCGCGTGCAGCAGGTGGGGCAAGAGGCGAATGCCATCAACAAGGCGGCCGGCTTCTATCTGACCGCGACCCTATGAGCCTCCCCGTCCGCTGGCGCCGACTTCTCCAGGAGTCCTTCAAACATTGGGTGCGCTCGCAGGACACCCAGGAGGTGCTGGCCGCGTCGTCGCTGCGGGCCTGGCTGATCTCCGCGTTGATCATGCCGGCGGTGCTGGCGCTGGCGACCTGGGCCCCGGGGGCGGAGCGCTTCTTCGACCTGTCCTTCGTCAAGGCACTGGCATGTCTGGCGCCCTCCATGGCGCTGGGTGTTGGCTTCGCCCTGCTGCACCGGGGCCGCCAGCGCATCGAGACGTGGGGCTGGCTGTACCTGCTGACGGGCACGGCCGCCCTGCAGTTCTCCCTCGCGGCGCTGATGGCCCTGGCGGCGATGCCGGGAGCCATGGTGTTCGCGGCGGTGCTGCTCTTCGTCGCGGGCTACTATGGCCGGCTGCACCGCGTGGCGCCCAGCCAGCCCTTCGTCGCGCTGGGCTCGGTGGTGGCGCTGGGCCTGGCGGCGCTGATGGCCCGGACGGATGAGCACGTGGCGCTCTTCGCCGTCATGGGGCCGCTGGCCATCATCCTGGAGATGTACACGGGCGCCTTCGCCCTGAAGCACGATCAGGCCCGCGCCGAGGCCGAGCAGCTGCGCGCCGCCGTGCAGGCGCAAATCCTGGAGCAGCAGGAGCGCGACGTGGGCCGGCTGTCCCAGGCCATGGTTCAGATCCTCGGCTACAACCACGACATCAACAACACGTTGATGAGCGTGAGCGCGGCGGCGGACATGCTCTCCATCATGGGGGTGCAGCGCAACACCTTGCCGCGCGCCGAGTTCGAGGAGCTGGTGCGCGAGCTCAACGACGGCCTCGCGCGCATCCGCGAGATGGTCATTGAAATCCGGCAGAAGGGGCGGCGCTCGGTGAACAGCGAGCCGGAGAACGTGCACGTCGTGCCCGTGCTGGAGTCGGTGCGCACCAGCCTGGGGTGGCGCTTCCCGGACGTGAACATCCAGGTGAAGGTGGAGGAGCAGGCGTCGCACGCGCTGGTACGAGGGGGCGTCACCACGCTGCGGCGGGTGGTGGAGAACCTGGTGCTCAACGCGTGCGAGGGTGATGGCAGACAGGGCGCGGCGACGGTGAACATCCTCGCGCGCACCGAGCCGTTCAGCGGACGGTTGGAGCTGCTCATCGCGGACGACGGGCCGGGCTTCCCTCCGGACAAGCTGCGGGCCCCCATCGAGGGCCTGTCCACCACCAAGCCGAACGGCACGGGCCTGGGCCTCTACACCTCCGAGTGCCTCATCCGCGCCAGCGGGGGCACGCTGGAGCGAAACAACCGCACCCCGACGGGCGCGCAGCTGCGCATCCTGCTGCCAAGGGAATTGCGATGAGCGCGGGCGCCGTCTTCCAGGAGGCACTGCGCGCGCTGCGCCGGCAGGAGCTTCCGGAGGAGGCCGAGCGGGAGGTGCTCCGGGCCCTGGAGGCGGGCCGGCCCGGGCCCCTGGCCCTGCTGTACGCGGCCGGGGCGGAGGCGGGGCTCGGACGCGAGGTGCTGCTGCGGCGCGCCGCGGGTCTCTTCCTCTGCTCCTGCGCGGCCAACCTGTCGGATGACCTGACGGATGGCGAGTGCACGTACCTCGCGGAGCCCCAGCGCGTGGGCCCCGGGGTGCAGTTCGCGCTGCAGTCCCTCTGCTTCGCCACGCTGGCTCGAGCGGAGCTGCCCGCGTCGCTGCTGGCGGAGACGGCGGGGAGGATGGTGACGGCGGCGGGGCTGCAGGTGCTCGAGGTGCGCACGGCCACGTGGACGGCGCCTCGCTTCAAACAGGTGGCCGAGGGCATCGCCGGAGCGCAGTGGGCGCTGTACCTGCGGGTGTTGTGGGAGGGCACGGCGCTGGCGGGGCGGGCGGTGGAGGTGGGGCGGAACCTGGGCGTGGCGGCGCACGTGGCCGAGGACCTCCGCTCGGGCGACGCGCGCTTCCACGGCATGCCCGAGGAGGACCGGGGCGAGGTGCTGTCCTGGGCGAGAGAGGCGGCCGAGGCCGTGCGCCAGCGGGGACTCCCGTGCCTGGAGGCGGTGCTGCGCACGGTGGAGCCCGTGTTGTACCCCTCGCGGTAGGCCCGTCAGGACACCAGACGAGCAAGCGATTGCGGAGGAGCATCCCCATCTTCTCCCTCCAGAGCACCGGAGGAGCACATGGAGGCAGTCGAGGAGCTGAAGCTGGAGCAGGATCCCCTCGCATCCGGCCTGGGCGTGGCGCAGGGCGTCTTCTATCTCGCCAGCGGCGTCTGGCCCATCGTCCACCTGCGCAGCTTCGAGGCCGTGACGGGCCCCAAGCCCGAGGGCTGGCTGGTGAAGACGGTGGGCGCGCTCATCGCCGTCGTCGGCGGCACGCTGCTGGCCGCGGGCCTGCGCCGCCGCGTCACCCCCGAGCTCATGCTGCTGGCCGCGGGGAGCGCCGCCTCGCTCGCGGCGGTGGACGTCGTCTACTCGCCCCAACGCATCTCGCCCGTGTACCTGCTGGATGCGCTGGCCGAGGGCGTCCTCGTCACCGCCTGGTGCGTGGCCGCCGCGCGCGCGTGGAAGCACCGGGACGTCCAGCCCCCCGCGCCCCGCTACACCTCTCCGGAGGACGCGGCCGGCTTCCCCACGTAGCACTCACGGCGTGAGGAACCAGGCCAACGCCTCGCGCGCGATGTCGTCGGGGATGGTGTGGGGCCCGTCGAACTCGCGGTAGCGCACCGCGTAGCCCGCCCCCTCCATGCGCGGGACGATGCGCCGGCTGCACGGGTCGATGTGCAGCACCTCGTCCTTCACCCCATGGGAGATGAAGAGCTTCGGCTCGCCCCGCCGCGCCGTCGTTTCGAGGAAGCCCGGTGAGAACGCAACCACGTGGGTGAACAGGTCCCCGTTGGTGAGGCCCAGCGACAGGGCATACGACGCTCCGTCGGAGAAGCCCTCGAGGGCGATGCGCCCCGGATCCACCGCGTAGCGCTCGAAGACGTACGCCAGCGCCCGGTCGATGAAGGCCACGTCCGGCCCGAAGCCGATCTCGCTGCTGATGAGATCCCACGTCGGGCCCCGGGACTCCGGCGCGAGCAGGAGGAGGCCCACCTCGTCCGCGAGCTCCTGCCACGGACTCAGCGCGTGGCGTGCATCGCCTCCCGCGCCGTGCAACATCACGACCAGGGGCATGGGCCGATCCGCCTGGTACCCCTTGGGGATGTAGAGCAGCCCGTCGCGCTCTCCGCCCAACCCCAACGGCCTCGGGCCCCGCGCCGGCTCCGCCTCCACCGAGGGCAGATGCGGACGCGCGTGCAGCCGGCCCTCCTTCGTCTCGTCATGTGGGGCTTCCGCCCGTGTTCCCGTCCTTGCCATGTCCTTCGTTTCCTTCGCGGCGCTCAATCCACATGCGAGGAGCAGCATGGCCCCGACCCCGCTCATGCGGGCGAACGCGGACCCACGCCCTCCCCCCATTCTACGGGTGGGCTCTGGCTTCATATCGGCACGGTCTCCGTCCGCCAGGCCGGCGCCCGTTGGCGTCGTGACCTGGACACGAGCAAACACCCGGCGCGGAGCGCTTCTCCCCCTCCCACCCGCTGCTCGCCTGGCGGCCCTCCTTCCAGGCCAGGGCGTCCTGCCTCCGACAGGAGTTCCACTCGCGAGCGGAGGTGGGTTGTCGGCGCACCCCACGATGCGGAGCTTGCCGACCCGACGTTCTCCAGGAGGAATGGCAATGGCTCGCACGCAGGACAGAGGACAGCAAGCGCGGCGCACGCGCACGAAGAACCGCAAGGTGGGTTACGCGGTGGTGGGGCTCGGACACTTCGCGCAGGATGCGATCCTCCCCGCGTTCAAACACGCCAAGAAGAACTCTCAACTGGTGGCACTCGTCTCGGGAGATGCGAAAAAACACCGCGTGCTGGGCAAGCGCCACGGTGTCCCCGTGTACGGCTATGACCAGCTCGACGAGTGCCTCGCCCTGCCCGAGGTGGACGCGGTCTACATCGCCCTGCCCAACTCGCTGCACGCCGAGTACGCGGTGCGCGCGGCGAGGGCCGGAGCGCACGTGCTGTGCGAGAAGCCCCTGGCGCTCGACGAGCAGCAGTGCCTGGACATGATTCGCGCCGCCGAGGACAGCGACGTGAAATTGATGACGGCCTATCGGTTGCATTTCGAGTCCGCCAACCTGGGTGCCGTGGACGCGGTGCGCAAGGGGAAGATTGGAGAGCCGCGCCTGTTCAGCTCGTCCTTCAGCTTCCAGATTCAAGGCCCCAACATCCGCATCGACCGCGAGGAGGGGGGTGGAGTGCTGTGGGACATCGGCGTCTACTGCGTCAACGCGGCGCGCTATCTCTTCCGCGCCGAGCCCGAGGAGGTCTTCGCCTTCAAGGTGAAGGGCACGGACCCGCGCTTCGCCGACACCGAGGAGGCCGTGTCCGCGGTACTCCGCTTCCCGGAGGAGCGCCTGGCCTCGTTCAACATCAGCTTCGGCGCCGCGGGCACGTCCACGTATCAGCTCGTGGGAACCAAGGGCAGCCTCCGCCTGGAGAACGCCTACGACTACAAGGGGAAGATGACCCTCGAGCTGGAGACGAAGGGCAAGAAGCAGAAGCGCACCCTGCCCGCTCGCGACCAGATCGGCCCGGAGATTTCGTACTTCAGTGACTGCATCTTGAAGGACCAGCGGGTCGAGCCCGACGGCTGGGAGGGGCTGGCCGACGTGCGCATCATCCGCGCGCTCTACACGTCGGCGGAGTCGGGCCGGCCGGTGCGGCTGGAGCCCTTCGAGAAGCGCCAGCGGCCCACGCCCGAGCAGGAGCAGCGCCGCCCGCCCGTGGAGGCCCCCGAGCCGATCGACGCGGCTCCGCCCTCGGGAGGGTGAGCATCGCCGGGCGAGCAGGGTCCAGCGGGCTCACATGGGGTGGCGGGAAGAACTCGTGGAATGCGCACTTCCGCTGGCGCGCGGCATGGTGCATCTTCCCGCCCCCCCGCCGCCTCGCGCGGTTACATCCAGGAGCCCTGCATGCTTCGCGCGCTCACCCTGGTGAGTCTCCTGCTCTCGTTCCTACCTGTGCAGGCACAGGAAGGTTCCACACCCACCATGGACGCGGACACCCTCGCCCGGCGGCTGGGTGAGACGACGTGGGGCATGGAGGAGCTGCTCGCCGGCAAGGTGGAGGAGATGACCATCACCCTGCGCGTGGAGGAGCTCGACGGGGACGGCAACGTGAAGCACACCCAGGAGCGGGTGGACCGGCTCCGGGTGAAGGACGGCCAGCAGCACCGGGAAATCCTCCAGGCGCGCAAGGACGGTCAGGACGCCACCGAGGCCATGCGCAAGGACCTGGAGGAGCGCCAGCGCAAGGGCCAGGGCCGGGCGGAGTTCAACTCGGTCAACCTGCCCTTCGCGGCTTCCTACCTGGGGCAGCACCGCTTCTCGCTGGCGGGGAGGGATCCCAAGGAGCCCAACCGGCTGCGCCTGCGCTTCGAGCCCCGCGCCGACAAGGCGCCCTCCGTGCACAAGGGCGAGGCGCTCGTGGACCCGAGCACGGGACAGCTCATCCGCTTGAGCTACAGCCCCACGCAGCTGCCGCACATGGCGGACCGGGTGGACGTGCGCATGGACTTCCGTCCCCACCCGGCGGTGGGCCAGGTGCTCGACACGCTCCACGTGGACGCCGAGGGCGGCCTGCTCTTCTACCGCAAGCACCTGCGCATCACCGCGCGCTACTCCGACCTGGTGCCCGCCGGCGGCTCGAAGGACGTGGCCTCCACGCCTTGAGGGGTGGCCCCGCGCGGCCAGGCGCATTTCCCCCAGGTGTTCCGGGTGGCCATGCCCGGCTATCCTCGCGCCCTGGGGAGGGATTCATGACACGCGGGATTGGAACGTGGGGCGCTATCGCCCTGCTGGTGCTGCCCATGGCTTCGTGGGCCGAGGGCGAGCCCCTCAGGGTGGCCCTGTCCGGCAACTACATGCCGCTGCACGGATCGGACCGGAGCGGCAGGGTGGGCCTGGAGGCCGAGCTGGCCCTGGCCCTGGGCCGGGAGCTGGGGCGCGAGGTGGAGTTCGTCGATACGCAGCGGCGATTCAAGCTGGACACGCTCAAAGCAGTGGCCGAGGGCAAGGTGGATGTGAGCCTCAACTCCATCACCCCGACGCCCGAGCGGGCACAACTGGTGGACTTCACCCGCCCCTATCTCAAGCTGTCCTATCGGCTGGCGGGGCGCAAGGGCGGCATCTCCACGGAGAAGCTGCGGCGGCTCGTGGGCCGGGTGGCCGTACCATCGGCCGCGGTCCGTGATGCGGTGGAGGCCGCGCTGCCCGAGGCGACGGCGGTGGACTGCGAAGGACTGCGCCAATGCATTCGCATGGTGGAGGAGGGGCAGGCCGACTTCGTGGCCTACGAGGACGTGGGTCTTCACCTGGCCGTGCGCGGCTCGCCCCTCGTCGTCTCCGAGGCGACCTTCGGCCGCTCGCCTCTCGCCATCGCCACGCCCAAGGGAGGGGCGGCCATCATCGACGCGGCGTTGGAGAAGCTGGGGCCCACCCTCGAGCGCCTCAGGAGGGAGTGGAAGCCCGGCACGCCCTCCCTTCTGGACTCGGAGCGCGCGCTGCTCGAGCGGCTGCCGGGGAGACTGCTCGTCCTGGTGCGGCATGAGGGGGAGTGGGTCCGGCCCAGGTACTGCTATTCACAGACGCCCGCCCTGGGCATCGAACAAACGGAGGACGGCGGATGGCAGCTGCATGCCGTCCTCGCCCAGGACACTGACATCCACGACATCCAGTCCATCCAGAAGACCGGAGAGAAGGCCTATCGGCTCAAGGTCGTGATGCCGTACACCCGTGAGCCAACCGCGACCCTCCTGGAGCTCAAGCCGGGAGAGGAACCGGGAACGTGGCAATGCGACGCGTGCCACCCGCACGGGTCCACCTTCACCACCCGGGCGCAAGCGAAGAAATTCCGCGTCCACGACTTCGACGCCAACAACCGCGACGCGAGCGGTAGCTGCGGTCCCCCGTGAAGAAGCCGGGACTCGACGGGAGCAACGTCTCCCTGCTCTCCACGGCTTCCCCCGCTCGGTGAAGGTGACTTTCCATATTGGGTCATAGTCGCCAACGTATGAAGTCATGTCTGGACTGCCTGCATGGGTCATGGCGTGAGCAACAATCCCTGGAGGCCGCTTGAAGAAGCGCTTTCGACTCCCCATGCTCCAGGCATGAGTGGGTCGAAGCGCAGGGCCACCTACGAGGATCTGGAGACCGTCCCTCCCAACTGTGTGGGGGAGATCGTCGATGGCGAGCTGTACGTGAGCCCCCGCCCGGCGTCACCCCATGGACGGGCCGCCTCCCGACTCGGAATGCTGTTGGGCGGTCCCTTCGACCTGGGCGAGGGAGGACCCGGAGGGTGGCTCATCCTGGTCGAGCCCGAGCTGCACCTGGGAGACGACGCCTTGGAGCCAGACCTGGCGGGCTGGCGCCGGGAGCGCATGCCAGAAATGCCGCATACGGCGGCCTTCACTCTGTCTCCCGATTGAGTGTGCGAGGTGCTCTCGCCCTCCACGGCGGTGCTGGACCGGGAGAAGAAGATGAAGGCCTATGCCCGTGAAGGCGGGGGTCTCCTGTGGTTGGTGGATCCCCTCCAGCAGGCGCTGGAGGTCTACCGGCTGGAGGGCCGGCGCTGGAACCGGCAGGGTCACTGGAGCGGGGGAGCCACCGTGCACGCCGACCCCTTCGCGGTACTTCCGTTGAAGCTCGCCACGCTCTGGGAGCGGTGACGCGGGGGAAGCGACTGGGCCGCGGCCACCACCCCCATAAGGTTGCCCGAGGAGGACCCTCCGTCAGGCACCAGGATGCCGCGCTACCGGCAGGAGGTGTAGCTCGCCCAGAGCGGATGACCGCTGGCGTCGTACACGACGAGGTTGCAGTCGTCCTGCATCGCCACGTAGGCCCCCGGGCGCCCATAGGTGTTCGACGACCAGAGGGGGCTCCCCGTGCTCGAGTACAGCACGAGGTTTCCATCCCCCTGCATGACGAAGGACGACGTCGTGGAGCCCCAGGTGTTCGTCGACCAGAGCGCGCCCAGACGGTCGTAGATGACCACGTTCCCGTCCCCCTGGTGAGCGAGCACGGCCTTGCCGTTGCAGGCCGAGAGCGACTGTTCGCGCCCCAGCGCCTGGTCCGCGAACAGAACGCCACAGGCAGACGGAGCTGTCGCGGCGCTGAAGAGCAGACGGTTGGGCGAGCCGCTCCCCGCGTTGACAATCTTGCCTCCCGTCGAGCTGTTGAGGAGCGCCGAGCTCACCGCAGCAGGCGAGGCGTTCGGGTTGCTCTGGAGGAACAGGGCCGCCGCGCCAGCCACGTGCGGGGAAGCCATGGAGGTGCCATCCATGCTGGCCGTGCCACCAGTGTGGTAGGCCGAGGTGATGCCCACGCCCGGGGCGAAGATGTCCACACACGAGCCGTAGTTGGACCAGGAAGGCCGGGTGTCCGAGCTGTCGGTGGCGCCCACGGTGAGGGCCTCACCCGTGCGAGCCGGGGATTTCGTGCACGCGTCGGCCGTATCGTTACCGGCGGCGACAGCATAGGTGACACCCGCGGCGATGGAGAGGCGCACCGCATCATCCACGGCCTGGTTGGCCCCGCCCCCCAAGCTCATGTTGGCCACCGCCGGCTTGGTGTGGTTGGCCGTCACCCAGTCCAGACCCGCGATGACGCCGGACCAGGAGCCCGAACCGTTGCAGTCGAGAACGCGCACCGCGTGCAGGCGGACGTTCTTGGCCACTCCCCAGGTGGAGCCGCCCACGGTGCCGGCCACGTGCGTGCCGTGCCCGTTGCAATCCGAGGCGCCGCGGCCGTCGTTGATGGAGGTGAAGTCACCCGTGGCGCGGCCGCCGAAGTCCGAGTGGGTGGTGAGGATGCCCGTGTCGATGACGTACGCGTGCACCCCGCTGCCGGTCATATTGTAATTGTAGACACTGTTCAGCGGCCGATCGCGCTGGTCGATACGGTCCAGCCCCCAGGTGGCACCGCTCTGCGAGCCGACGGCGTAGGCGTAGCCATCCTCCACCACGTAGGACACCTGAGGCTCGGCGGCGAGTGCGCGCGCTCCGGCCTCGTTGGTCCGCACCACGAAGCCATTGAGCGCGTGCGAGTAGGTCCGGGTGACCTGGGCACCATGGCGGGCGGCGAGCCCCTGGGCCATCGAGGACACGCTGGCGAGGGCCACGTCGGAGTCCCTCAGCACGACGATGTACTGCCCGGCGATGGGCTCGGCGGACTTCAGCAACTTGCCTGGGATGACGGGGGCAGGGACCTGCGCCCGGGCCGGCTCCTGCGCGCCGGCCGTCAGGGCGAAGCAGGAGAGTGACAGGACTGCGCTCTTCGTGATTCGCATGAAGACGTCTCTCCGGTGTGCGTGGATCCGGCCCACTGGAAACTCCGTGTCCTCCCCTGCCGCGCATCCAGTGGACCGGGAATGTGCGCGATGGAGCGCCTACGTCTCGACATGCCTACGGCCCGGTAGATGCACCCACTCTCGAACAGCGCTCGAGATTCAGCCGTGAGCATTCCTCATCGTAAGCATGCTCAATTCAAGAAACAAATGACTTATTAAACTTCATCGTTCCTGCGTACCTTACCCTTCGAGTGCTTGAACCGAGGCTAGAATGGAGCCAATGGCCACCGCGGGCGACGAGCGACTCGATCGGCTTCACCGGGAGCGGTAGCACATGAGGACAGCCCTCGCCGGACGTGCGCTCCCACCGCTCACGTCCGGCGAGGGCCCCATCAACGAGTGTGATGCGCGCCCGTGCGTCCTCGCTGATGCCCATCAACCAGCCGGTCCAAATCTCCATCAACAAGTGTGCGCGGCAATACCCTGTGGCTCCGCTCCGGCCCGCACCCAACTGCGGTGCGGGCCTCCTCGGAGCGCGAGCCCCACCGCTCCTCGCGCCCAAACCGGCTGGTTCATTTTCCCGCGCTTCTTCATGTTCAGCGACACGCGGATCGCCAGCGCACCGTCACCCTGGGGAACATCACGTTCCCGTAAAAGGGTAGAGCACCGGCAAGTCGACGCGGAGCAGGGACGAACGGCACCGCACCGGGTCTGCTCTTGTTCAATCCCGGTATCGCTCGGCTACGCGGTAGAGCTGAGTGAGGGAGTAGTCCAGCAGTGCCTGTCGCGAGCGCATGTAGTGGCGTGCCCGGGCAAAGGGTAGCCAGACGCGATTACCCACGAGCACCTGTGCCTCGTCGAGCTTCTTTCGCGGAATCCATTGGCCGCCCAGGTTGCGCACCAGTACCTCACCCAGGTACGCGCCAATGGCAGGCACCGCGTGCTCTTCAATGGCTTCGCGCAGGCGGCTCTTCGGGAATTCCTCGCGCCAGAAGTAGAAGTCGGCGTCCGTGAGGGACTCGGGCGTCGCCTCGAAGACGGAGGGCACCTTGCTGTGCAGCAGCGCCACGAGGTGTTCGGCGAGGGTACTGTAATGCTCGCGAGCGCCCTCCGGGTCGTCTACGTCCGAAGGTAGGGCGGAGTCGGCGGGACGCCACTCCTCGGGCTCGGGTGGTTGCCACGCGTTGAGCTCGGCAATCCTGCGCTGGCGCACGTGACTGGCGGCGCGGTCCACCACACGCGAGAGGAGCGGGGCCAGGTCCGGGTGGAAGCGGGGCTCCACGGGGGCCAGCATGGCACTGCGCTCATGCAAGGTGCGCAGCACGGTGTCGAAGTCGAGGTCCGGCCGGAGGTGGGTGTGAGCGCGAGCCTGTGCGCGCCGTGCCTCCTTGCTGGAGAAGTCCGCCACGGTGGGCCACGTCACCAGGAGGATGGAGCCGTTGGGGAGTTCCTCCACCCGGTGAGCCGGCGTGGACAGCATGCGCTCGCGTCCCACGGTTTCCACCAGCTTGGGGCCGAAGACGTTGAGCCAGAATACCTCGTAGATTTTGTCGAAACCATCTCTGCGTCGAGTCTCATCGTCGCGGCCGAAATTGGGAGAGCCCGCCAACTCCATGTCATCAATGCTGTGGGCCACGGCATGCGTGACGGGATAATGGGACGCCCAGGCGCGCACCATTTCCACGAGGTGGTGGCAGCGCTCCGCCTCCGCAAAGAAGGAGAGGGGCTTCACGTTGATGAAGATTCCCAGTTTGGGTGGCAGCGGCGGAAACCGGAGTCGTAGCGTCATGTCCAGCGCGGGCCACTTCGTCCGATAAAGTCCGATCCCCGATGTTCTTTCGCCGCGCTCCTCTTCCAGGGACTTCCAGACGGCGGCGTGGGAGTACTTGCGTCGCCGCTTACCCTCGACGACGTCCGGCATCCACCCGTCGGCGTACTCCTCGAGCGCCTGGAGAAAGGGCTCCAACTGTCCTTCCAGCGCCCCGTGCTGGTCGAATACAGTGTCGAAAGTGAGCCAGAGGAGATCCTCCGGCTGCAAATCGTGCACGCTCAGCCGCTTCATTGAAACACCACCTCGACTCCCGGAACCGCTTCCTTGGTTTCGCTCACGGCTCTCTCCAACAGGATTCCATTCTTGGGCTTGAGGTCGCCCCCCTCGTAGATGAGGCGGACTCTCGGGACCTGCACCTCACTCCCCCCCGGGAAAAGGGACTGGAGGGGGCCTCGGCGGATATCCAGCGTTTCGCCATATTTCTGTAGGGCCTCGCTCGCGTCGGTAGTCATCTGCGCTGTGAGCTCCTTTTCCCCCATTGCCGAGAGGTCGCGGCTCTTGAAGCTGAACGTCTCCACGCGACGGGGCCGTCCGGCGAGCTCGCCCGTTTCAATGACGAGCACATCCGCGAAGCGCAGGCCCGGGCCCGGCTTCCTCACGCCCACATTCGTTTCAATGCGGGGCTTGTCGAAGTCCCCGAGGAAGCGGCGCTGCGCGCGGGGCAGCTGTGCGTCGGCCTCCAGCAGTGCCACCATGACGCGCTCGAAGGCCAGCCCCCGGGCAAACCACGCCCGCATCTGCTCGTAGGCCTCCCACGGCAGGGGGCCCTTGGCGGCCTTGCCCTCCTTCACCTCTCCCAGGCGCTTCTCGTAGTAGTCGACGTATTCGCGCCAGCGTGGGTTGCCCCGAGCCTCGGGAGGCGGGACATCGAGGGAGGGACGCTGCTTCTCCAGCACGCCCACGTCCTTGGGAAGGCGCGGACCCGTGGACTCGAGCTCCACCGCCGAGAGCTTTGCTTCCACCACCTCCCGCGTGTGGCCGGCCCCGTCGTCCACCAGCGAGGCCAGGCTGCCCGGGCGCTCCACGCCACGGGCCTCGTTGGAGGAGCGAGAGGGGCGTGCGGCTTCGTCCGCTACGGTGGCCGCCTCCCCGGTGCCTGTCCCCGCACCGCTCTTCCCGGGCGAGGGGCCTGCAGCCTCGGGACTGGCCTTGGACATCAGCGGCCGTGCCTTGGCCACATCCCCCCGGGCCTCGTATAGAGCCAGGGCGGCGTCCGCCCCGCCTACGGCGACAAAGCGGCCCGCCTCACGGCTGGCTTGTAGGTACCGGGCCAGTTCCCGCAGGCCCTCCACGCCCAGCAGCCCCTCCAATTGCCGCGCCGTGTCCTTGAGGGCCCGCAGCCGCAGTTCCATCGCCTCGAGTCCGGTGAGGAGGCTCAGCCCCATACCTGGTGCGCCTCGGGCCTCGGACAGGTAGCGCACGCCCTTGCTGCCCGTATAGAGGGCCACCAGCAGCGCCGCCGGCGCCAGCTCGCGCGTGGCCTGCTCGTACTTACCCTGTGCCAGCGACTGCGCGCCATGGCCCGTGCTGGCCAGCAGTCCGTAGAAACCCAGCGGCACGCCAAAGGTGAGGTGGTCGAAGCCGCCCAGCACCACGTCGCCGGCCGAGAAGTGCTGCGCTGCCCACCTCTTCTCCGCCTCGTCGAGGGCCTCCTGGTACTCCGGCGGCAGTTGGCCTCGTACGGTGGAGAAGGCGAAGGCTGCCCCGTCACCGCTCATCGGGGCGCTGGAGAGCGCGTCCCTGCCGGCGCGGGCAAGGCCTCGGCCCACGTCCTTCCATTCAAAGTCCCTGTCGGGCCGGGCCGTGGGTTTCAGCCCTCTCTTCTCCAGTGCCACTTGGAAGGCGGGCAGGAGTGCGAGCAGCTCCTCCAGCCGCTTGTCCTGGGCCAACAGGAAGAGAATCTCCCTCAGGTCGTCGTCATGGGCCGAGTTGACTACGAAGACGGCGAGCACCTCGGTTCTGACGGTTCCATAATCCTCGGTGGCCTCCACGAGGAAGGAGGTGCGCTTGCGGTTGAGGAGGCGGGCGGCGTCCTCGCGCGGTGTGCCCTGGGCGCCGAGGCGCACGGCGCGCCAGTCATCCAAGGACTCCACGAGGCGGGGCATGTCCACGCGCTCCTGCAGCGCGAGGAATTCCGCGGGTGAGGTGCATGTGAGGAAGGGGGCAAGGAGGGCCTCCCTGTCATCGGAGGAGAGGTCGGGCCAGCCTGGGGGCACGGCCACACCTCCGCAGGAGGGTGGACCCTGGATGGCAGTCTCCGCGCTGACCAACTCGCGGGGTGGTGCCTCGCCCGTGCTCGCCAGCGCGGCATCCGGGCCCAGTCCACGGGCGCTCCGACGGCGGTGCAGCCGCTCCTGCTCGCCTGGCTCGGCGGACGAGAGTTGCCCCGGCTCGTTTGTCTCCGTGGAAGCGAGAGGGGAGGGAGCCTCGAGTAGGGTACTGGCCTCCGTCTCTCGCAACGTAGAGAGGGGGCGCGGGCCTTCGGAGATTCTCCCGCCTGATTGCGGCGCCAGCGTGACGCAGCCAGTGGTGAGCAGCGCGGCTCCCAGCAGCAGCGACACCCACCTGTGCGCCAGGGCCTCAGCGCGCATTGTCCACCCCCAGGCCCAAGGCGGCGTACGCACCTGGGTGCAGCGCCCCGGCCGCCTTCGGGTACAGCAGCGTGCCGCCCTCGGCCAACGCGTACAGCGTGTTGCCGAAGCGCCAGCGCACCTGGCCGGAGTACAGGTGGCGTGCCCCCACCTGGCCGAGGCCGATCGCCAACCCATTCAGGGCCACCTCCACGCCGCGGTTGGCCAGCTGCACCGCAAGGCGTCCGTCCACGTCCACCCGGCTCCAGCCAAACACCTCCACGCCCAAAGAGAGGTGCAGGTGGCGTTGCAGCAGCCCACCCAGCCGCACCCCGTCCCAGGCCACCATCGCCTCGGCGTAGGTGGAATACCCGTCGGGGAAGGTGGCTTGTGCCAGAGGCAGCCCGGGAGTGCCCACCGCGCGCAGGCGCCCCAGCTCGTAGTCCGAGCCGAAGTATCCCTGGCGGAAGCCCCCGTGCTGCCTGCGCACCTCCAGCCGCAGCTTCATGTCCAGGGTGGGGGAAAGGGCGTCTGCCCCCACACCGGCCACCGCCCCCCAGGCGCCGCCCACACCCGGGCGGTCTCCCCAGCCACCCAGCACGTGCAGCTCGAAGTCTGGGCGCACCACCACCACAGCCGTCCCGTCCAGGTGGGCTAGCGTCACCGGCGGTGACACTCCTCCGGCCCTGCCCCAGTCATGCACCGCCGACAGCCCCAGCGTGTAGCGGCCCTTTTGCCTCGGTGGGCCGGTGAAGAGGTGCTGCAAGTCCACCTCGACCTGTGCCCATGAGGCGCGCGCCCAGTACGTCCGAGGCGAAGGCCTCCACGTAGAGGGGGCCGAGGGTGCCGGTGAGGGAAGCGCCCGCCGGGTGGTAGTCCGGGTTGGCGCGGTTGGAGTAGCGCCGCACCAGGTGCCCGGAGAGGAGGCTGTAGCCCTCCAGGGCACCCACCCATAGGCCCACCGGGGAAGTATCCGAGCCGATCTTGAGGGCGTGCACCAACTGCCCCCAGTCCGAGAGGCTGTCCCAGTCCTCCCGGCGCACCAGCCCAGCGCCCAGCTCGCCGCCTGCCAGACGCAGCCGCACCGGGGCACCCAGGTTGAGGCCGAGTGCCTCACCCCTGTCCACCACCAGCATGGGCGTCAGCTGGGCATAACCCTCTACTCCTCCCCCTCTACCGCTCGGCAGCAGCGCCAGCCCCGTGGCCTCCAGGCATGTCAGGTAGCGCCACCCTCCCACCCTGGATGCCGCGAGCAGCGCAGGCGCGGCTCCAGCGGGGGAGGCGGTCGGCCCTTCCACCTGGGACAGCAGCAGCAGCGCCAGCAGTGTGGAAATCATCAGGCCCCCTGACGGAGTGCTCCCATTCTAGCAGGACGCATCGAATAGTCAGGACAACCAGGACAAGCCGGGAGAAATCTACCTTGAAAGTCGGAGTTGGCGGCCCGACTTCATAGTGTGCTTCCGTCGGCTTTCTCCATCTTTCCTGGGCTCCATGCCGAGGCGGGCCCATCACTCGGGCGCACGTCACACCAAGCGCTCGAGGTCCCCTTGCTGGTCGCAGCTCGCCTCTCCATGCCGCAGGCCGGACGAAGAGCTCTCCGAGGCAGAGTATGCTGCGGGTCCTAGCGACTGCGCGGCCGGTGGTTCAGACACGGACCCTGAACGCACCCGCGGCCCACTGGGAGTACCAGCGGGCCGCGAGGATGCGTTTGGTGCTGCACGAGGCCCCCGCTCGCGCGGGGCGAATTCCGCCAAGCCACTACCGCATTCAGGCCCAGAGGTGGATCCCCGCTCACACGGGGAGGGTGCTGCAACTTGCACGCCGCACGGAGGAACCCCGGAAACGGGGAGGGTGTTTCTGCGGTGCGCTCAAGTGGTGGACCCCCGGCAACCGGGGCAGGACACCAACAAGATCATAGACCGGTGGACCCCCATACCGGGGGAGCCAGCTCGAGGACAGTAGGGTCTCAGGCAGCACGCGGCAAGAGGCGAGGGAAGTGTCCTCGCCGCAGTACGTTCAAGGTTCGCGGCCGGGCTCAGTGCAGGGGAGAACGACTGCTGCACAGCGCCAGGCACGCTGGCGCTCCGCCTGCCACCCTGCGCCGCTTTGGGCGCCCCGACGCCCTCTACCTCGACAACGGCTCCACCTACTCGGGCAAGGCCCTGGCCACCGCCTGCGCCCGCCTGGGCACCTCCCTGCTCCACGCCCGCCCCTATGACCCGGAGGCCCGCGGAAAGCTTGCATCGCGACCTCGACCGGCTCGCCTCCCTGTGCTTGCAAAAGGCCGCACGTCGCAAGCGCAAGCTCGTCGACTCCGATGTCGTCCGCGAGGTCCTCGAGCGCCAGCACAGCCCCTCGCTGGCGTAGCAGCCTCCTGCCCCGGCGAGCCACCCTCGCTCAGCTCCCGGTGGCTCGCCGCCCGGCCCATTCCATCACCCAGTGCGGTGACTCCACCCTCGCCGCGTGACCATCAACAAGCGTGCTCACATCTCCATCAACAAGCCTGCGCGGTAACAGAAGCAATCACCCAGGCGCTGGGTCGGATTGAGGAAGCAGGTGCACGGACAATCCTGGTGCGCAGACTGCAACCAGGGCCTGCGACTGATCCTGGAGAAGACACCAGAGGAAATCCGCGCATGGGCCCAGGACGCGTCGGTGCCCGTGAAGTACAAGACGGAAGTGCTCACGGTGCTCGAAGAAGAGGTGCCAGAGGCATGGGTGCCCACCCTCCCTGCGTTCATCTCCACGGCGGGGACCCTGCTCGATACGGCCGTGAGCCACGATAGCGAGGCCGCGTACTACCGCGAGCGTCTGCTCATTCTTCTGCTCAACCAGGAGCGAGTCGTCTCAACGCTCTCACCCGAAGCACGCTCCAGGTTGCACACCGTGGCACGGGGACTGCTCGCGGCAACGTCTCTCAACTGCGCCACCCGGGCGGCCAACATGCTGGCGCAAATAGGTCGTCCTGAGGATGCGGCGCTCCTGGAGATGCACCGCCCGGCGGAGCCGATCTGGCCAGGAGCTTCGATGAGGCTGCCCACGGCGCCCTTTCGCTCGAAGCTCGCTGCCATTCCAGGAGAGCGCCATCTCCTCGGTCCCACGCCGCTCGACTGTCCGGTTGTGCTAAACCCGTCGCCCGATGGCCACGAGCGACGAGCTGACGGCAGCAGACCTGGAGCGGTTGTCACGGGCGGAAGCGCCCGACCTCGCGGAGGCCGTCCTGGCCTTCCTCGGCCAACCCGACAAGGTCCCCGAAAAGCGCCCCCAGGGAGCCCTCACCTTCGACGGGCTCCTCAACCTCCTGCGCCAGTCCCAGGCCCGCCACAGCGCCGAGGCCCGCCACTCCGGCGCCCGCGACGCCTGGCAGCGCTACCTCGCCCAGAAGGACGTCCCGCTCCCCGCGCGCTTCGCCCTCGCCGACCTGCTCGTCTCCCTCTACGAGCGCAATACCAGCGCCTCCCGCGCCGCCCTCTTCGAGCTCGCTCGCCGCGCCGACCTCCGCTTCGGCCTCTGGGGCGGCCTCAAGCGCATCTACAAGCTCGCCGAGCAGCGCCACGACGCCGAGATGTTCGGCGTCCTCGCCTGGCGCTTCGACACCGAGCGCTCCAACGCCTACCGCACCCGCGACGTCTCCAAGGGCACCCTCACCTATCTCCAGCGCCGCGCCTGGCGCTACCTGCGCCAGCTCGGCCAGGCAGTCCCCGAGCTCTATCCCCAGTTCGCCGTCGAGGTGCTCCGCCACTACGAGCCCGATACCTCGTGGCGCTCGTGCTGGGTCTCCAACCACATCTGGGCCCACGAGACGGACAGCTACCACGCCGACTCCTTCCCCATCGAGCCCCCCAGCGACATGGTGAAGAAGCGCGCCTTCCCCGATGCATGGAAGCGCTCGCCCGATGCCCTCATGCGGCTGCTCGACACCTGCCAGTCGGATCCCGCCGCCCGCTTCGCCATCCAGGGCCTGCGCAAGGATTTCCCAGACGTCCTGCGCAACAACGTCACCCCCGCCTGGCTCGACAGGCTCGCCCGCCGCCCCCTCGCCAGCGCCCACGAGTTCCTCGTCGACACCCTCCAGGGCTCGCCCGAGTTCCACCAGGGCAAGCTGCGCGAGCTCGGGCTCCACGAGGCGGTGCTCGCGCTGCTCGTGTCCCCGAGCAACAAGGCCCGCGCCTACGCCATCGAGTACGCCCGCGCCCACGCGCAGGACCTCCCCGCCGAGCGCCTCGCCGAGCTGCTCGAGAGCGACTCCTCCGACGTGAAGGCCTTCGCCGCCGCCGTGCTCGAGAAGCGAAACCCGCGCGAGCTCGGCCCGGACTTCCTCGGCCGGCTGCTCGTCCACAGGCAGACCGCGAAGTTCGCCGCCAAGGCGCTCGAGCAGAGCTTCGACCGCGCCGAGCTCACCCAGAAGTTCCTCTTCGACATGCTCTTCGGCGAGCAGGAGCAGCTCCAGTGGGCGGCGAAGTACCTCAAGTCCAAATACGGCAAGGGCGAGCTGCCCGTGTCCTTCTGGAAGGCCCTGCTCGATGACGAGCGCCTGGAGGAGTACGGCAGCGACGTGGAGGAGCTGGCCCTCGAGTCGCTCGGGGCCTTCAAGCCCGCGGACATCGGCGCCGACTGGCTGCTCGACCGCTCCATCCACCCGAGCTTCGGCGACACCGTCTCCGGCTGGCTCACCGAGGCCGACGCCCTGCCCGGCCTCGACGTGGAGCGCGTGAAGGGGCTCGTCTTCAACGCGAAGTACCGCGAGGTGGCGCTGAAGCTGCTCGGCAACCGCAAGCTCTTCGCCCCGCGCGACATGGGCATTCCCTGGTTGCTGGCGCTCGCCCGGCGCGCGGACCCGACCCTGCACCAGTTCGCCCACCGCTACCTGCTGGAGAACGTGGTGCCCGCGGACTTCAGCGAGTCCGGTGATGCCAACGCGGGCCTGGAGCGCCTCTTCGAGCTGGCGCTCGGCTCGAAGCAGCCCGCGCCCGTGCGCGCCTTCGCGCAGACGTACCTGCGCTGCCACCACCCCGTCATCGGCCCCGAGCAGCCCGAGTCCAGATCCTACCAGCTCAAGCCCCGGGCGCCGCGCAACGCGTACACCCCCGAGCGCCTCTGGTCCGCCCTCTTCGATGCCCGCGACGACGTGCGCCACTTCGCCCTCGCCGTGACGCGCGTGGAGCTGCGCGCCTGGGGCTGGCACACCCGCGTGTACGAGCTCGCCGAGGCCAACGCCAAGGAGGTGCGCAACCTCGCCTATGACGCCCTGCTCGACGCGGGCGAGGAGAGCGCCGACAAGCGCCGCACCCTCACCCCCGACGAGTTGGATGCCGTGAAGGTGTTCACCCTCACCGAGAGCACCAAGCGCTCCACCCGCGAGGTGGCCGTGGAGCTCATCCGCCGCCACTATGCGCGCCTGGGCGGGCCCGAGCGTCTCGCCTGGCTCATGGAGAGCGCCGACCGAGAGGTGGGCCTTTTCGCCATCCGCCTCCTCTGGGAGAAGCACCGCCCGCTCCACCTGCCCGAGGGGTGGAAGCCCTCGGGGGCCACGGAGTCTCCGGTGGGCGCCACCGAGCGCTTCGCCAACGTGGAGGCCCTGCGCACCTTCTTGCGCCGCATGCTCTTCGGCCTGCCGCCGGGGCGCACCAAGGAGGCCCGCGAGGGCAACGTGGCCCGGAGGGTCTCGGCCAGCGAGGCCAAGCGCCGCGTGATTGAACTGGTGAGGGATTTGGGACTGGAGGACGAGAGCTTCGCCCGCGTCGTCGCCCCCGTGCTCGGTGAGTTCACCGGCTCGTTGGCGAAGGGGGAGTGGCAGAGCTGCCTGGCCTCGCTGGTGAGGCTGCGCGCGGCGCACCCCGGCGTGGAGCTCGGAGGATTCTGACGTATGGTCCACCCCGAGGGAGCATGTCCATGAGCGGCGCGCTCCCGCCTCTCGTGACGGTGGGCTTCATGCTGGCGGTGGGTTGCGCCACCTCGCCCTCACTGAACACCTCTGCCCAGCAGCAAAGAGTCGCCCGAGGCCCCTGGTCCGAGGTGCCCGCCATCGAAATGCCCACGGGGGACACCTCCATCCCCATCGACCTGCTCCGGGACGTGGCCGATGCGCTCCTCGAGCGTCCTGGAGCCAAGGTCTGTGACCCGATGACGAAGCGCCCCATCGTGGGATTGTCCACCGAGTATTGCTCGACGGTCTATGTCGCTGGCGACCACGATTCACTTTCCTGGCGTGTGACAGAGCCCATCCAGGGAAGCCACAATTCATGCCTCCCTCGCTTCGCGGTGAAGGACGACGACCATCCAGCCTCGCAGGTATGGGTCGTGGGATACATCCACAACCATCCGTGTGGTGCGCCTCCCTCCTCGCGAGACATCAGAGTCTGGCCGACAGATGCGTTCGACCCCTCTGTGGCCATGGCGGAAGTCCGTCTGATTCCAGGCAACCCGGCTCCGGCTACCTACAAAGACACAGGCATCGAGATGGCCTCGGCGCTGGTCGCGGAGCATCAGGGTGGGACACGTCTCTATCTGCGCTACTTCCCAACGGGCGAACTCCAGCAGTGGAGCGCGGCAAAGACTGGCTGGGTCACCCTCGGCCGCTGTACTCCAGGCACAGAGGGGCGCCCGCCCCAATGCGATCAACCTCTGCGGCTGCTGCATGAGTAGACGCCAGTCCAGGAGAGAGAAATGCTCAAGGCGTATGCGCTCGCAGGGCTCGTAACGGTGCTTCCCGGATGTGCCGTGCCCAGGACTGCCTGGAAGGGAACGGTCGAGTGGCCGGACGATTACTCGGGCAAGAACATCGTCCCGTTCATGGAAGCGGGAGCTGCACTCGCCGCGGCAGCTGCCATCCGCGAGATGGTGAAACAGGGTCTTGCCATGGATCCAGGCATGTTCTGGGGGTGCGCCAGTCCTGAGCAGGGGTTGGACGTCGCCGTCTACAGAGGTCCAACGCCGGGCCTGTATTATGTGATGCTGGAGGAACGCTTCGATCGGTGCAGCGGCCCACGCTACCGCGTGCTCGATTGGTGGTACGTGTACGCGGTCACGCCTCAAGGGGAAGTGGTGGCCGAGGCCCCACCCCCACCCGCGGATGACTCCTTCTTTTCCCCTGCGCCTCCCAGCAGCACACCTGCACAGCCCGAGCAGGCACCGCAACCTGGCACTCCGCCCTCGACTCCGGAAGCCGAAGCGCCCACTCCGACTCCATCACCCGCGCCTGAAGCTCCGCCTCCGGCGGAACCACCTCCCGCGTCGCCACCACCCGCGACCACCGTGCCAGGTACGCCAGAGCCCGCTCCCAGCCATCCAGAAGGCTCGTGAAGACCTGACTCGAAGCAGTGCGTGCCCCTTCCGCTCCCGCCGTCTCTCTGTCCACCTGTGCTAAACCCCTCCACTCGATGGGTACGAGCGACGAGCTGACGGCAGTAGACGTGGAGCGGTTGGCACCGGCGCACCCCGGCGTGGAACTCGGAGGAATCTGACGTATGGCTTCACTCGCCATCGGCCAATACGAGAAGGTCCGCGCGCTCGCGGCCAACGCGCGTCTGCTGCTCGTCGGGGGTGCTCGCGCCTCCGTGAACAGCCGCCTCACCGCCTTCGAGCCCGCCACCAACAAGGTGGCCTGGAGCGTGGAGCTTCCCGCCGCTGTCCTTGGGCTCGCCCTCGCAGGCGAGAGCTGGATCGCCGCCTGCGCGGATGGCACCGTGCGCATCGGCGCGCTCGGCGATGGAGCCGTGCAGCGCGAGCTGAAGGAGGCCCACCGCGGCGCCTGCACCGCCATCGCCGTCACCTCGGACGGCACCCGCGCCTTCACCGTGGGCACGGATGGAGCCCTGCGCGCCTGGACGCTCGAGCAGGGCAAGCGCGTGCACGAATGGCAGGCCTCGCCCCAGCCCCTGCGCGCCGTCGTGGTGGACCCCTCCGGCACCTACGCCGCGTGCGGCGGAGATGACTCCGTGGTGCGCTCCTTCACGCTCGCCACTGGAGCCCGCCGTGACATGCCGGGCCACGAGGGCGCGGTACGGGCGCTCGCCTTCACCCCGCGCGACGGGCGCCTCGTGTCCGCTGGCGACGACGGCAAGCTGCGCATCTGGTACCTCGTGGGCGCCGTCGAGTCCGAGGTGCGTGGAGACAAGGACTCCGGCCATGCCGGCGCCGTGCTCGCCCTCCTCTTCCCGCCCACGCCCTCCGCCGAGCGCGGCGAGGAGGCCGCGGACCGCGTCTTCTCCGCCGGTGACGACGGCAAGGTGAAGGCGTGGCGCCTGGACGAGCGCCGCAAGCCGCGCACGCTCGATTGTGGCAGCAAGCCCGTGCACGCGCTCGTCTTCGCGCCGCCCGTGAACGCGCGGATGGCCAAGGCGCAGCTCGGCTCCCTCTACGCGGGCGGCGAGGATCGCACGGTGCGCCGCTTCGAGCTCGACACCGAGGGCAAGCCCGCCACCGATATCGCCACGTATGCCCACGGCTTCAACCTGCTGGAGGAGTCCCGCCGGGGCAACCGTCCCAAGCGCGAGGCCGCCGTGCGCGAGGCCGCCGCGCTCGAGGAGCCCGAGGCGCTCGACTTCGTCCTCTCCGTGCTCTCCACGGATCGCGAGTACGAGGTGCGCAAGCTGGCCGCCGAGGAGCTGGGCCGGCTCGGCCGCACCGGTGCCCGCGCGAAGCTGCGCGA
The DNA here is from genome assembly GCF_016859125.1 of Archangium violaceum. Lineage (NCBI taxonomy): Bacteria > Pseudomonadati > Myxococcota > Myxococcia > Myxococcales > Archangiaceae > Archangium > Archangium violaceum. The sequence goes on from NZ_CP069338.1 coordinate 2,896,809, forward strand.
GCGGCTGGACGACGAGAACGTGCTGGTGCGCGCCGCCGCGCTGGCGTCCCTGACCGCGCTGGAGAAGGAGTCTCCGCTCGCCGCGCCACGCGCCGCGCTGGACTCGCGCTACCCGGACACGCGCATCGCCGGTCTGCGCCAGTTGGCCTCGCTCGCGAAGGTCTCGCCGCTGGTGCCAGGCCTCATCGCCAGCAAGCTGACGGACGCGGATACCAGCGTGGGCCTCACCGCGCTGGACGCGCTGACGCAGGTGTTCCCCCAGGACAGCACCGAGCCACTGAAGACGGCCTTCGAGCGCGGCCCCGCGCACCTGCGCACCGAGGTGCTCATCCGCGCCACGGGTGCCGGCTGGCTGGGCTCGCCGCGGTTGCAGCCCCTCGTGGCCCGCGCGCTCGATGACGCGGATGCCGAGGTGCGCCGCGTGGCCTTCACCGTGCGCGTGCTGGAGCGCCGTCCGCTCGCCCACGTGCTGGAGGAGAAGGACGAGGACTTCGCCCGCGCCGCCCTCGACGTCGCACGGCGGCTCTCCCGCCGCCCCCGTCCCACCGATGGCGAGGCCCGCGCCGCCCGTGAGGCCATGCCCTCCCTCGGCAAGGCCGGTGAGCCCCTCTCCGAGGCCAGCCTGGAGCCGCTGCTCGCCGCCATGGCCTGCCGCACTCCGGACACCGCCGTGCGGGGCGCTCGGGGCCTCGCGCAGCTCGGGGATGCCCGGGCGCTCGGCGCGCTGCTGCAGCTCTCCCGCGAGCCCGACGCCGCCATCCGCCGCCAGGCCGCCGACGCTCTCCGCGCCCTCCAGGACTCCCGCGCCCGCGAACGCCTCGTGTGGATGCTGGACGACGAGAACGCCGACGTGCGCGCCACCGCCCTCGACGCGGTGGTGACGCTCGACACCGAGGCGCCCCTCTCCAGCGCCGAGGCCGCCCTGCGCTCGGCCTTCGAGGACGTGCGCGTCCGGGGCCTCGACCGGCTCGTGAAGCTCCCGGGCAAGCGCTCCGAGGCCGCCGTGCACCTGCTCGGCGACGCGCTCGAGGACGAGTCCGCCAAGGTGCGTGACGAGGCCTTCCGCACCCTCTGGGCGTGGAACGAGAAGAACCCCCAGGAGGCGCTGGACCGCGCGCTCTCCGGCCGCTTCCCGGATCTGCGCCGCCGCGCCGTGGACGAGCTCGCCGCCCGTCTCAAGGAGGACTGGGCGCTGGAGCGGCTGAAGAAGACCGTGGGCGACCGCGACGCCGGCGTGGCCCAGGCCGCCTACGAGGCGTGGGTGAAGCACGCGGGCAAGGAGCAGGCGGAGCCGCACCTCGCCGCCATGGACACCGCGCATGCACCGCTGCGCGCCCTGGCCGCGAAGAACGCCACCCAGGCCCCCGCCGAGGCGGTGCGCTCGCCGCTCCTCAAGCTGCTGCTGGCCGAGGAGCCCCAGGTCTACCTCGCCGCCATCGAGGCGCTCGACAAGCTCATCAAGAACGAGAACGGCCCCCTGCTCGCGGGCCTCGGCTCGGGTGAGCTGCCCCTCAAGGTGCGCGCGGCCGAGCTGCTCGCCGCCCGCGGCGCCGAGGACATCATCGAGCCGATGCGCAACCTCCTCACCGACAAGGAGTTGCAGCGCATCCACCCGCCGGCCTTCCTCGCGCCGCTGCGTCACCGCGCGGCCACGGCCCTGGCCACGCTCGGCTCGCGCCGGCTGCTCTCCTTCTTCGCCACCACCCTGCTCAAGGACGAGGCCAGCGAGGTGCGCGAGCAGGCCGCCCGGGGCCTCGCCACCGCCAGCCGCCGGGGCGACGAGGGCTACCTGCTGGATGCGCTCGGACACTCGGACGTCGCCGTGCGCTCGTGGGCCGCGGATGGCCTGTCGCGCCTCGGCGACACGCGCGCCCTGCCCGTCCTCACCGGAAACCTGCGCCACGAGCACCAGCCCATCCGCATCGGCGCCATCCTCTCCTTCGCCGCGCTCGGCCCGGACGGGGACAGTGGCCTCCTGCACGGCCTGGAGGACAAGGCCCGCGAGGTACAGGAGGCCGTCTTCGCCATCATCCTCGCTCGCGACCTCCGCGCCTCGCGCCGGGGCGAGCCGCCCGATCTGCTCACCAGCGCCCTCTCCAGCGCTCGCCCCGAGGTGCGCTACGCCGCGGCCCGTGCGCTGGAGCTGCGCACCGAGACGGAGGCGTACCACGCCCACCTCGTGGAGGTGCTGCAGCCGCCCCGCCCCGAGAAGGCCGGCGACATGAAGGACTGGCCCGCCGAGAACGAGCGCGCCCGGAACATGGTGGGGCTCGCCGAGGCGCTCGCCAGCGACGTGCCCGAGCAGCGCTACGCGGCGGCCCAGGTGCTGCAACTGCGCCACAAGCCGCTCGACTACTTCCGCGAGGCCGCGAAGGTGGCCCGCCCGCGCTCGCTCGAGGCCCCCTGGAAGCCCGAGACGTCGCCCGTGACCCAGGCCCGGCCAGTGGAGGAGGAGAAGCCCGCGCGCAACTGGCTGCGCCGCCTCTTCTCCACCGGCACCGGAAAGGCCGCCACCGCCGAGCCCTCGCCCGAGGCGCTCGTCTCCGCCGAGAAGCAGCACCTGCGGCGGCTCGCCTTCGGCGCCTACGTGGGCCTCTTGCGACAGGTGTCCTCGGGGGATGACGAGGGCCACCGCGTGCGCCGCGACGCCGTGGACCGCGTGGTGAAGCTCACCCAGGAGGGCCATGCCGGCACGCCCGCCGCCGTGGCCGCCCTGCTGCGAGCCCTGGAGGATCCGCACCAACTGGTGCGCAAGGCGGCCCTCTCCGGACTCAAGGAGCTGTACCCCGCCGACTCCGACGAGCCGCTGGCGCTCGCCCTGGCCTCGCTCTCTCCGGACGTGGCGCGCGCCGCGCTGGATGAGCTCGCCACCCGCGGGGAGTCCGCGAAGGGCCGCATCTCCGCCGCGCTCAACTCGCCCCTGGCCGACGTGCGCAAGTACGCCTTCGAGCTGCTCGAGCGCCTCAGCCCTCCGGGCAGCCTGGAGCCCCTGCTGGCCGCACTCGGCAGCGAGCACGCGGACCTGCGCGTGGGCGTCATCGAGCGCCTCGCCGGTGCCAATGACTCGCGCGTCACCGAGGCCCTCGGCCGCGCCGCGGGCAGCGAGCACGAGGACCTGCGCCTGCGCGCCGCCGAGCTGCTGGCATGGCGTCAGGATGACCGGGCAGTGGAAGTGCTCGCCGCCTTCCTGCGCTCGGAGAACGCCGCCGCGGTGAAGCGAGCACAGGAAGCGCTGGCCCGGCTCGGCTCGGCCGTCGCCGTGGGGGCGCTCGCCGCCCGGCTGCGTGTCGCGACGGACGCGACCGAGCGTCTCGCCCTCGTGAAGGCGCTGGGACGCACCCGTCGCCCCGAGGCCGTGGACGCCCTGGCGCGGCAGCTCGACGATGAGACGCCCCTGGTGCGCCACGCCTGCGTGAGCGCGGCCATGGACGTGGCCACCCCGCCCGAGAAGGACGAGAAGGGCGAGCGCAAGCGCGACATGGCCCTGGCGATGCGCTTCCTCCGTTCGGCCGTGCGCAGCGCGGACCCGATGGTGCGCAAGGCCGCCGCCACCGAGTTGGAGCAGGGCGACGACGTGGGCCAGGACGAGCTGCTCACCGGCCTCTTCGCGGACCGGGACGTGACGGTGCGCATGGAGTCGGTGGCGCGCTACGCCTCGCGGGTGATGAACAAGGGCGCGAAGGTGGAGCCACTGGAGGAGGTGCTGCTCGGAGGGGCACGCGAGCTGATGCTGCCCGCCGCCGAGGGCGTGGCCTCCCGGGGTCGCACGAGCGCCCTGCGCCCGCTGCTGCTGTACGTGCGCGCGGGCGAGGAGGGCGAGCGCGAGCGAGCACTGCTGGCCCTGGGCACGCTGGGTGATGCGCGCGCCCTGTCCGAGCTGGAGCAGGTGGCGGCCGGTGGCACGCCCGAGGCTCCGGTGGAGACGAGCATGGTGGCCGCGGCCCTCGAGGGACTGGGCCGGCTCGCCCCGAAGCTACCCGAGGGCGAGGACCGCCGCCGCGTCGAGGAGAAGGTGGAGCTCACCGCACTGGAGGCCCGGGACAGCGCGCTTCAGAAGGCCGGCGTCCGGGGACTGCGCTTCATCGGCGGCGAGCGGGCGCGCTCGCGCCTGGAGACGCTCCTGCGCGACGACGACACCGACAACGAGGTGCGCACCACCGCGGCCCAGGAGCTGGGCAGGTTGGGAGACACCGCGGCCGAGGGCGCGCTGGCCTCGGTGCTGAACGACTGGGATGACGACCTGCGCAAGGAGGCGCGCAAGGCACTCGACGCGCTCTTCCCCAAGGAGCGCATCCGGGTGGAGTTCCTCGCCGTGGCCAGCGATCAGGAGGACATCTCCGAGCCCGCCGCCAGCTACCTGGCCACCGAGGCGGACCCGATGCAGCTCCTGCCGCGCCTGGCCACGCTGGACAAGGAAGAGCTGCGGCAGCGGCTGCGCCGGGGACTTGTTCGGCGCGCGTCACTGCCCGCTGGAGCGCTCGCGATGCTGCTCGGCCACGAGAAGCCCTCCGCGCGCGAGGAAGCCGCGTGGCTGGTGGGCGCGCGCACCGGTGAGCAGGACACGACCCGCGCCTGGTCCACGGAGGAGCGCGCTTCGCTGGGCCGCTCCATCACCACCGCCGAGCGCCGCACCGCCTCCGAGTGGGCCTCCACGCCCGCCCCCAAGCGCGAGCCCCTCGCCAAGGCCTGGGAGCGGCTGCTGTGGGCGGGCTCTCGCCTGGGCGTGACGGAGCTGGCCAGGGCCGCGAAGGAGATCCTCCAGGGCGGTGAGACCAAGGCCCCCGCCGGGGTGCGCCTCGAAGCGGCCCGAGCGCTGGGCCGGCTGAACACGGCCCCCGAGGCCCTGCGTGCAGCGCTCACGGACCCGGACGCCGAGGTGCGCGAGGCCGCCACCACCGCCCTGGCCAGCATCGCCCCGGAGCGAGCCGCCGAGTGGGCGCTCGCGGTGCAGCCGTTCGATCCGGTGGCCACGGGCCCCGCGGGTGCGACGGTGCGCGGCCCGAAGCAGCTCGCCACCTCCGAGGCCCGCCGCATGGCCCTGCCCTCCGTGCTGGCCGGCAAGGAGCTGGAGCCGCTGCGCCCGCTGGCCACCCACAAGGACGAGCAGGTGCGGCAGGATACGTGGGCCGCGCTGGGCCGCCTGGGAGGGACCGACGCGGCGGAACTGCTGCGCGGCCAGGCCTTCGACAAGTCGCAATCCGTGGAGCTGCGGAAGGCCGCCTACCGCGCCCACAAACGAGCACTCCGCGCCGCCGAGCGCGCCCGGAAGAACGAAGGGAGCCCGTCGTGAGCACCGCCACCCACCACGCCGTCGAGCTGCGTTACGCCACCACGAGTGACGTGGACGCCATCGCCGACGCCTCGCGCGTCCTGCTCGCCCTGGAGGGCTCTCGTGGCACCGTGGGCGTGCGCGGCCGGGTCCGCGAGCCCGCCCTCTTCCGCGACGCGCTCGCCGCCACGCTGGGCATCCTCGCCTCGGACCTGCGCTACCGGGGCAAGGACCGCACCGCGTACCTCGCGTACCTGATGAAGCAGGGCAAGCGCGCCACCGCTCAAATCTGGGAGGCCCAGAAGGCCTTCCTGGAGCAGTCCCTGGAGGGCGACAAGCAGGCGGACGCGGTGTTGGATCCGCTGCTCACCGTGGACCCGGACCAGGTGTCGCTGGAGGTGTTCTCCCGCGACGAGAGCGCCTATGCGCGCCTGTCCTTCGACAACTCGCTCTTCGAGGGCCGCGAGGCCGCGCACGGCTCCACCTTCCTGGACGTGCCGGCGGACCTGCTGGCCAAGGTGGACCGGCTGCGCACCTACGTGCCGGTGTCGCTGGAGGCCCACGTGGCCCTGCCCGCGCGAAGCACCGAGCAGGCCCGAGCCCCGCGCAATGTGGAGGTGCCCCACGCCTGGCTGCGCGGCTTCCTCCAGGTGCAGTCCGCCGCCACCCTGCCCGCGAGCACCTGCACGCTCGCGCCGATCGACCTGTACAACCTGCTCTTCGCGCTGCGCACCCGGAAGGCGAAGAAGGCACCGCGCGCGCTGCGCTTCGAGCTCGTCCCCGGCGCACAGCCGAGGCTCGTGCTGGAGCCGTGGGAACTGGTGCTGGAGTGCCACGGGCCGAAGTACCAGGGCAGCACGCCCGCGGTGGTGCGCACCTTCGGGCGGCAGCGGCTCGCGGCCCTCGCGCGACTGCTGCCCCACGCCCAGGGCGTGCGCGTGCAGATGCTCGGGCCCGGGCTGCCGGTGTTCTGGGTGATTGATCTCGGTCCCGCCACGCTGACACTGGCGCTCACCGGGTGGACGGAGAGCGGCTGGTCCAGCGCCGCGGCCTTCGATGCGCTCATGCCGCGCGCGGTGCCGGACGGGCTCGCGGAGAAGCTGCGCAACCGGCTGCGCACGGAGGGCCCTCGGACCTTCGAGGAGCTCGCCTCGGGCACGGACGCGCCGAAGGAAGCGGTGCGAGCGGCGCTACAGCTCGAGTGCCTGCGCGGGCGCGTCCTCTATGACATCGCCCGGGGGACGTACCGGCCGCGCGAGCTGCTCGCCACGCCCGTGGACGAGGCCGTCATCCGCTACGGCAACGAGCGCGAGGAGCGGGCACACCGGCTGCTGGGCGACGGCGGCCCGGGAGCGGGAGAGGTGAAGCTCACCAAGGTGCACGACGTGGTGGGCGTGGGCACGAAGCTCCACGGCGAGGTGGTGGACCGCGAGGCGGTGCGCAGCTTCTTCCCGAGCTTCCTCCTGGACCTGGAAGGCCGGGTGCGCGAGGCGAGCTGTGGCTGCCCGCCCTACCGGCGCTCGGGGCTGCGCGAGGGTCCGTGCGAGCACATGATCGCCCTGCGGTTGGCGTATGCGAGGCAGAGGGCACAAGAGGAGGCACTGCGGCAGACGCCGAAGGGCCGGGCGCTCATCCGCGCGGAGACGCGCTCGTACGTGCGGCGCGACGAGTCCGGCCAGGAGCAGGTGTACCGGGTGTCACTGGACGGCAAGCTGGTGTCGGTCGAGTGGGGCCCGCGCCTGGGCGAGCAGCGCCACCAGCGGCTGTGGTTCGACACGGACTCGGAGGCGCGCACGGCCTACTTCACACGCCTGGAGTCGCTGGCGGCCGAAGGCTTCATCGACTCGGTGGGCGGGACGGTGTAACCGCCAGGAGCCTGCTCAACGCCCCTTGCGCTTACGCCGCACCGGACTCCACCCAACCGGTGCGGCCCGGATTCGTTCGAACTCGTCCACGGCCTTCCGCATCGAGCGCACCACCCCATGAGGCAGCGGTTGCCGCGTTGCCAGCATCCGCGCGAACTTCTGCGCTGCGGGCTGGCGATCCTCGTCCCGAACCGCATGGAGCCTCTTGTAGTCGGTCTGCTCGTCCGCCTTCCCGTGCTTCAGGAAGTGAACCCAGGTCTCCATCTGGCGCCGGGGTACCCAGAGGGAGATCCGCTCCTTTCTTCCTCGCGCCGGCTCACCCGCGACTCGCAAGCGCTCGGCGAGCTGCCGCTCCCTTCCTCCTTCTGGCTGGGTATCCGCATCAATGACCACGAGAAGATCTCGTTGTCCCCCGCCCTTGCGGTTGGCATGAACCTCCGCCGGATAGGCGCCAAGCACGTGGTCGTATGCCGAGCCCCTTCCACTCCTGGAGATGTTCGCGGTGATCTGGTCCTCTCTCCATCCACACTGCCGGAGGCACCGATAAGCGAACCGGTAGTCAGCCACACCTTCACAGAGGACCACCACACGAACGCGTCGGCTACTCATCGACCCACCCTCGCGCGAGCAATTCGGACACGGGCAACCCCGCGCCATCGCCAGGGACCGTGCGTACCCGTGCTGGCCCACCGCCCTCGCGCTCGAGAAGAAGACCCTGCGTGGGCGCGAGGAAGTCGATCAACCCGGGGTTGTGGGAGATGAGCAGCGCCTGGCCACCCGCCTCCGTCTCGTCCATGAGGCGATTGAGCCAGGGTTGTATCTCTCGCGGCGAGAGGAAGCTCTCCGGCTCGTCGATGCAGAGCGTGCTCGCCTCACCGGAAACCGCGTGCAGCAACGCGTAGAGCACGACCAGCGCGCGCTGCCCCTCGGAGAGCTCGTTGAAGGCGAAAACGACGCGCCCACGCCGTCGCGGTGAGGCAAACGAGAACTGGAGCAGATGACTGCCACGCCCCTGCTGCTCGAATTCGTAATCCCGGAACCCTTCGAGCACGATGCGCAGGCTTCGCTTGAGGTTGCGTGAGAACGCCGCACGAGCGTCCTGCATGGCCAGAAGCCAGGAAGCGAAGTTGGACAGGTCTCGTTCCAGGAAGCCTCCCTTGCCTTCCCGAGCCACGGCATCCAGGGTCTGCGGCACCGGTCGGAAGACCCAGATACGCGCCAACCTGTCCGTCACCCAGGTCAACCCCTCCGACCGGTACTTGCTCGGCAGGTTCGACAGCGGCGACACCTTGGACCCTGCCGGAAAGGTGAAGGCAACACCACCAGTCCAGGGCCAGACCTTCACCTCTTCTCCAGAAAACGAATAGCGCACCTGGTTCTCGCGGAGGATCTCCTCACGCTCGATGAAGCTGTCCTGACCTCGCTCGTGACGGATGGCCAGTCGGTACGTATAGGCTCCATCCGGTCCTCGCAGCTCGAGTTCGAACGTCTGGATGCTCTTGTCGAGCCAACGGGTTCGCGTCGAATCCGGGAACAGCGACGCCGCGGGGCTACCGTCAACGACGAGCTGCCGGAGCTTGAACAGGACTTCGAACACCGCGCTCTTGCCTGCACCATTCGGGCCCAGGAGCAACGTGAGCGCGCCCGGTTCGAGCGTGGCCCGTTCGAAGCAGCGGTAGTTGTCGACGAAGAGGCGCGTAATCATCGTGTGTCGTTCCACCATAGTGCTTCTGGTAGGACCCGACCAGAAGCGCTCACGCTCGCTCGTAGCCGATGCTCCCGACGAAGAGCCTCCGCGTACCGGCTCTCGCGAGGCACCGCGAGCCGCTCGCGGAGAAAGCAAGCGGCTCGAGACCCGCCGCGTCGAAGAGGGGGCGCCGCTGCTTCGTGCGCCGGTCGAGCACGGCCAGCGTCTCCCCCTCGTCCGTGCGCCAACTGGTGCCAGCGCTCGCGTCGGCGACCACGACCGCATGCGGCCCGGCCCAGAGCATCGGTAGGTCATACCTCGAGTAGCGGTCATCCACTGTGCGCGGGGCTCGGCTCACCTCTCGTGCCCAGTGCTGGAAGTCCCCCGGGTGCTCCTCCCGCTGCGCCATCACCATCGCCGTGCCGTCCTGGAGCGACACGTGCAGGGCGTCGCACCGCAAAGCGCGCGCGATGATGCCGAGCCGATGCTCGCCCGACGGCCCCGGCTTCGCCAGCAGGTCGAGAGGCGCGGTTTTGACGACGGACCAGCCGCCTCGGCTGGCCCCGAGCGCAAGAGCCCACCGATCGGAAGTCGCCCCCGTTCCATATTGCATCCTGTCCCATGTCTCGCGTTCGCGCCGCACGTAGGGCGCCGCCACGAGGCCTTCCTCCGAGCAGAGGTCGCGGATGGCTCGCTCGAGAGCATCGAGGTCGTTGGTCCGGAAGAACGTCGCCTGTCCCCATTCACCCATGGGGGCGCCTTCTATATTCATCCCCCCATGCGCGTCACCGCTCGACCAGTCCGTGTGGCTGTTGCACGCGCCACCTGTCAGCATGAAGCCATGAGACCGCTGACATCCGCCGCGCACCTGGCCGCCGTGCTGCTGCTGCTGGCCTCCGGTGCCCTCGCCGCTGAGGCGGATGATTTCCAGTTGCTCTTGCGGCACAGCGGACTGCCGCAGTCCGTCTACCTGCCACCAGGCCAGCCCCTCACCCCGGAGAAGGCCCAGGCCCTCTGGCGGGGACTCGTGGACGGCCCCGCCAACCTGAGAACCTTCGCCCCCCGCACCACCCTGGCGCGCCTGCTACACGAGTCCTCCGCCACTGGCAGAACCCTGCCCTACGCCGAGTTGCTCGCCCGCACCGAGCGCTTCCGCCGTCTGGTGGTGGCCCGGCCGGATGGCTACTGCGCCGTGGCGCTCACCGGCACGCCCATCTCCTGGCTGGGACAGCCCACCCTTCAGCAGGGGGAGCTGTACGTGCAGCGTATGCGCGTGGGCGCATTCCACTTCGACGGGGGTGGCGTCTACTTCATCGTGGACGAGGCCCTGCACAAGCAGGAGTCACCACCCGTGGGCGAACGGGGCGCGGGAAGAGACCCCGCCACCGCTGCACTGCTGGGTGCGGAGGCCGCACTGGAGGAGATGGCACGGGGACTGGCGGCCCTCCTCACCGAGCCGGCTCGCACCCTGGAAGGTCTGGCCCACCTGCCCACAGCGGTGTCGGGTCTCATCGCCAGCTCGCCCGAGTACTTCGCCCGCTACGGGGCGATGAACCTGGAGGACCAGATTCGCGAGGCGGCACGGCTGGCCACCCACGTGCTGACGCTCCAGGGAGGTGCGACTACGGTGGGACTGCGACTGGCCTCCGCCACGCGGCTGCCGGTGCTCGCCCTCTCGGCAAGGGGCACACTGGCGGTGCACGAGGTGGCCGTACCCGCCGGAGCCGTGACGGCGGTGGTCGGGACCGGAGCTACGCCTATCTCCATCGTCCTCATGGCGCAGGGCAGCGAGGTGACCGGGGGCAGCAAGTCCTGGCCTCCGCCTCCCGAAGGGCCCGGCCAGTGGATTCAGAAGACGGAGCACATGAGCGATGAGGCCAAGCGATTCCAGTCCGAGATGACGGGTGCCCCGGAGGGCTGGGTCTACCGCGTCCGCACAGGCCCCGGACCCAAGGACTACGTGCACTTCGACGGCTTCAAGGACGGCGTGCTCATCGAGGTCAAGGGCCCTGGTTACAAGAAGCTCCTCGAGAAAATGCAGGGCAAGCAGTGGTTCGAGGGCGTCGAGGAAATGCTCGAACAGGCCGAGCGCCAGGTCAAAGCAGCCCGTGGGACTCCCATCCAATGGCATTTCGCCGAGCGCGAGGTAGCGGACTTCATGCGCGAGCTGCTCAAGCAACAGAACTCCGGCAGCATCAAGGTCATCCATACCCATGCACGGTGAGGACTCACTCGAATGAAGGAAACATATTACGTGGGAGCCTACTGGCTATCCCGGCGGGAGTCGGCCGAGACCTGCGCCCAGCGTGCGGAGTCCTTCTTCCGTCTGCTGGCCTCGTGCGACCCGAGCCTCGCTCACTGGTTCAGAAAAGGCCGCACCCTCGAAGAGGCGCTGAAGCATCGCCTTGAACCCGATGCCGCGAGTCTCGCGAAGGTATTCCACCAGCAAGCGCAGAAGGAAGGACGCTTCGCCGACGACGGCTTCTCGCTGAGGGGCTGGAATGGGCAGACCCACGAGGCAGCGAGCACCCTGTCACTCCTCTGTGGTGATGCATCCGTCTGGGTCTCCAACTCGTGCCTGTTCAACCCGCCAGAGGAAGGCCCCGCCGAGGAGCGCGTACTCCAGACCTCCGTGCTTGCCCAGATACTGCGCGCCATGGCCATGGCCTTCGAACCCGAGTGGGGCATCGCCACCTCTTCTCAGCATCGGAACCTGGTGGCGCCGGAATCCGCCAGGGCCGGCACCTTCGTCGGCTGGCTCATGTACTTCTCCCACCGGCGCGGCCCACTGCCCCCCCTGCCTCCGCCCGTCCACATCGAGGCCGTGGAGAACAAGGGCACGCTCGTCATCCTCACCCCCGAGCGTTTCACCGCCTCCAACCCCGCCCACGTGGAGCTGGCGCGCGACGTGGCCGAGCGCCTCGCCCAGGCCGGCCTGCTCACGCCCCTGCGCCCGTGGGAGACCTGACGGCCTTCATCGACTCGGCATCCGGGATGGTGTAGAAAACCCCTCAGGAGGGGTGGACGCGACGAAGCACGGCGAACGCGCCAGGTAGCGCGAGTGGTCGAGAGAGGTCCGGAAAGCATCAGCCTTCGCGCCTCGAGCGCGGGAGCGGCGCTGCGCCGCTCTGGAAGCAATGCAGGACACTCTCCGCAAGGTAGCCTGTTCTTGGCTCTCTCCCGGTAGAGGGGCATGGGCCCCTCGGGGAGCTGAGCCAACGACGCAACCGCCGTTTCCCCAAGGGGCCCATGCCCCTCTACCGGGGAGAGCCGGTGAGGCTACCGTGCCCCAGGTGAGCAGGTGGTGGATTCCAGGCCTCTCTCGACCGCTCGCGCCCCCCCGTCCCCCATGACGTCTCCTCGCCGTACCGAGGTGCCGCGATGACCGCGAAGCTCGAGACGTTCGTCCCCGCAGCGGCCCCCGTGGTGGTGCCCGCCCCCGCCCCTGTTCCCGCCTCCGCCAACGTGGTGGCCCAACGCGAGGTGAGCCAGCGCGAGGAGCAGGCACGGCTGGCTCGCTGGAAGGCGATTGAAGAGGCCGGCGGCCAGGAGGCGTGGGTCGAGGCCGAGCTGAAGGCCAAGGGGCTCGCGCCCGAGCACGAGGATCCGAGCGGCCTCTCCGAGAAGGAGAAGGCGGCCTGGAAGGAGAAGAAGAAGGCAGAGGCCGCCGAGCGCCGCGCGTTGAAGCGCCTGGCGTGGGAGGCGTGGCGCACCGCGCACATCAACCACCTGGGCGCGGGGGTGCACTGGGAGGAGGCGGGAGGCCCGGACAAGTTCGACCTGAAGGACCGCGAGGAGCGGGCGAAGGCGAACGGATTGCCGGAGCTGGAGTCGGCCCAGACGCTGGCGAAGGCGCTGGGGCTGAGCGTGGCGAGGCTGCGCTGGTTCAGCTACCACCGGGAGGTGGACACGGGGACGCACTACCGCAGCTGGGAGATTCCCAAGCGGGACGGTGGGAAGCGGACCATCACCTCGCCGAAGAAGGAGCTGAAGCAGGCGCAGCGATGGGTGCTGGCGAACGTCATCGAGCGGCTGCCGGTGCACGGAGCAGCGCACGGCTTCGTGGCGGGGCGCTCCATCGTCACCAACGCGCTGGCGCACAAGGGCGCGGACGTGGTGGTGAAGATGGACATCAAGGACTTCTTCCCGTCGGTGACGTGGCAGCGGGTGAAGGGCCTGTTGCGCAAGGGAGGGCTGGCGGAGGGCTCGGCGACGCTGCTGGCGCTGATGGCCACGGAGGCGCCGCGCGAGGTGGTGCAGTTCCGCGGGAAGACGCTGTACGTGGCGAAGGGGCCGCGCGCGCTGCCGCAAGGGGCGCCGACGTCACCGGGAATCACCAACGCGCTGTGCCTGCGTCTGGACAAGCGGCTGTCGGCGCTGTCGAGGCGGTTGGGCTTCACGTACACGCGCTACGCGGACGACATGACGTTCTCCTGGCGCAGGAGCCGGGGGAAGACGGAAGCGCCAGTGGCGGTGCTGATCGCCCGGGTGGAGAAGGTGCTGGAGGCGGAGGGCTTCCGGGTGCACCCGGACAAGACGCGAGTGATGCGTCCGGGGAACCGGCAGGTGGTGACGGGACTGGTGGTGAACGAGGCCCCGAAGGGCCAGCCCGGAGCGCGAGTGCCGCGCGAGGTGCTGCGCCAGTTGCGAGCGGCGCTGCACAACCGGGAGAAGGGCAAGCAAGGCAAGGAAGGCGAGACGCTCGAGCAGCTCAAGGGCATGGCCGCCTTCATCCACATGACGGATCCGGCGAAGGGCCGCGCGTTGCTGGAGCGGCTCGCCGCGCTGGAGAAGCGCGAGGCGTAACGCGGCTCGAAGCGCCTGCTGTCACGAGTCGAACGCATCGAAGCTCCCATCCAACTCGCCACCTCACCAGGCGCTACACTCCTCCTATGGGGGGCCTGAAAATGCGTGGGCTACCGGAGAGGCTTCTTGCCTGCTCGGGTCAACGGCAAGATCTGCCGGGGGACATGAGCATGAACCGTAACCGGCAGGACTGGTGGCGCTCGGTCGCGATGCGAAGGGATCAACTTCATCAGGAGCTGTTCGCGGCCAGGGTTCCCTACGCTGAGTTCGAGCGCGCGCTCCTGGCCCAGGAGAAACAATTCCTGCGTGAAGCTCGCACGGAGAGCGAGCGCAGGCTCATCCGGGCGCGTACCGCCCGGACCCTGTTCACCGAAGCGTTCGCCTTCGGCCTTCCCTGAAAGGATTTCGGACGCGCGCTGCGCCGCTTCCAGCGATTGGGGCTCTCCGACTCGGACGACCGCGTGCATGCGGCCTGTCTCTACGTCCAGTCCCTGGACCTGTTCCCCAAACGGGCCCGTGAGGCCTGGACCCTGCTCGAAGACGCCGAACGCAGAACGAAAGCCCTACGCCGTGCAAATCCCCTCCGCGAGGAGAACCTCGAGGCCATCGCCCACACGAAGCAGGTGGCCCGGGTGCGCAGACCCGAGCCCCGCTGATCAGTGCACGGGCTCCAGCGCGAGCTCCACGCCCTCGGTCTTCTCGAAAACAACGAAGCCGTTGGCCCGCGCTCGCCGCAACGTGAGCTGGTAGAGCGCGGCGCTCTCTGAATCCCTTCCCGCCTCGATCTTGAGCTCTCCGAGCCGCTTCTGCCACCACTCCCGCGTGTGGCCCGCTCGCAGCTCGACCACATCGGACGGGCCCATCACTCGTGACGACGCCAGCGTGGCATCTCCCATGAACACGGCCGATACGCCCGCCGTCTCCTCGTCCGCGCTCAGGCCGCCCTCGCTCCACTGCTTCACCACCTTGCCCTCCGCGTTCCGCTGCACCCACCACCCCGACGGCCTCCCCTGGTTGAACGCGCCCTCCACCTCCACCAGCCCCGACTCGAACCACCTCGCGTGCCGCCCGTGCACCACGCCTCGCTGGTAGTTCTTGCGGTACCTCGGGTTCCCGTTCGCGTAGTACGTGGTGCTCTCTCCTGAGAGCTGTCCTCCCGCGTACCCCATCTCCAGCGCGCGCTGCCCGTCCGCCCTGTACAGCTTCCACCTCCCGTCCGGCTGCCCCTCGGCGTAGGACGACTCCTCCAGCAACACGCCCCGCTCGCTCCACATGCGGAAGGTGCCGTGCCGCTGTCCCTGCCGGTACTCGCCGCTCTCCAGCAGCCGCCCGTCCCAGGCTCGCGTCTGCGCCCGTCCCTGCCTCCGTCCATCCGGCAGCACGCACGCGCCCACCCACCGGCCCCCGGCTCCCTGCGTGGAGCGCAGCGCCGTTCCCGACTCGCACGTCCTCGCCTCGCTCCGGATGAACCACACGAGGGGAACCGCCACCACGCAGACTCCCAGCGCCACTGCCCACGCCGCCGTGACGAGCGGCCCCCTGGAGCCACCCCTTCGAGCGGCCGAGCCCCAGCCCCGTCCCTTCCCTCCCGTGGTCACCGGTGCCTCGCTGCCGCGTGCCAGCACCCGAAGTGCCCTTCCCACCCCGAACAGCACCCCGGCGAAGGCCGCCACCGACAGCACCCGGAGCGCCAACGCCGCCACGAAGAGGACCTCCCCGGGCTCGCGCGCCGCTTGAATTCCGAACGACACGGAGAGGACGTCGAGCGCCACGGCCGCCACGGTCCTCACCTTCAATCGCAGACGGAGTCCGGGCTCGAGGGACTCGGCGGACGAGCCCAGCTCGCCCAGCACCAGCGGTCCTCCCACCAGGTGCACGCCCGGCACGAGCGCGAGCGCCAACCACTCCACCAGGCCCTGCTCCATGGGCACTCGGGCCCACAGCGACAGCCGGTGTCCCACGGCCAGCGCCAGCGCGAACAGGCCCCACGGCAGCAGCGACAGCACCCACGCAGAGGGCGCGAAGAAGTCCGAAGGCGCCCCCGTGAGCGCGGGCACCCACACGAGCATCGTCAGCAGCGGCGGGAAGCGCGCGGGCAGCAGGCCCTGGGTGAGCAACACGGCCCCCGTCCCCACCAGCGCCAGCACGCCCACGGCGAAGAGCTTCCGGGCCGCTCCCGGTCGCGGCGCCACCACGGGCTCCACGGCCTCGACAGGCGCCGCGGCTCCTCGGCCCACCGGGACGGAGACCGGAGGTGTCGCCTTCCTCACCGGAGGCGTGGGAGAGGAAGACGGCGGGCTCCACTGCGGCGCGCGGACGGGCAGTGCATCCCGGTCCAATCCCTGGCGCCCTCGAGAGGGGCCCCTGTCCAGGTCCAGCTCCAACCCGGAATCCCCGCCCAGGTCCAACTCCAACCCGGAGCCCGAGTCTTCCAGGAGCGCTCCACAGCGGGCGCAGCGGCCCTGGTACAGGGAGAGCGGGTGTTGGCAGGAGGGGCAGGAGGACGGAAGGGCGGTGCTCATGGCAGTCTTCGCGGGCCAGCCTGCCTCGACCCTCCTTCCGTTACCAGTCCCCACGGCGTCATGCGCTCCACACGTCTCGCGCTCTCCTTCTCCGCCTCGGTGGCCCTCCTGCTGCTCGCGCCCTCGGTGCTCGCCGCGCCCTTCGAGGTGGAGACGTCCCGCGCCTCGCCCCACCACCCGCTGCTGGTGCTCGCCCCGCGCGAGGCGAAGCGCTCCACGCTCACCATCGTCTTCAACGTGGGCGCCGCGGATGACGGCATGGTCAACGGGCTGACGCGCATCTCCCAGCACGCGCTGCTGCACGCCAACGCGCGCGGCAGCTACGCGTCCCTGTACACCGCGCTCTACGGTGCCGCCGCGACGCTCGAGATGCGCACCGGGCTGCACGAGAGCCGCTTCACCCTCACCGCCTCGCCCGAGGACTTCGACGCGCTCGCCCGCACGCTCCTCACCACCGTGCTCTCGCCGAAGCTCGACCCGCGGCGCTACGAGGCGGCGCTGGAGCGGGCCGAGAACGACGCGCAGCCGCTCGACCCGGATGTCTGGCTGGAATTGCTGCTGGTGCGCGCGATGCTCGAGGAGGAGACGCGTTACAGGGATCCGCACCTCGGCTCCGTGTCCGACGCCCAGGGCATGCCGCTGAACGCGGTGCGCGAGCACCTCTCCAAGATGCTGGCGCCGTGCAACGCCACCGTCATCGCCACCGGGCGCTTCGACGCCAAGGCCCTGCGCAAGCTGGTGTCGGGCTTCCGCGGCGGCACCGTCCTCGAGCGCAAGCGTCCCACGTTCAAGCTGCCCTACAAGCGCCGAACGCCCGCCTCGCGCGAGGTGCAGGTGCTCGCCTATCCCCTCCGTATCCAGACGGCTCGCGACGCGGCGGCGGCGCGGGTGCTCGCGACATTGCTGGAGGAGCGGCTCTTCCAGCGCTTCCGCAACGCCGGGGTGGGCTACAGCTTCGCCTCCGAGCCCGTCTTCACCGCCTCGCTCGACGCGCTCGCGCTCATCCTCCCGGCCGCGGAGCGCTCGGGCATCGACCTGGGCCCCTTCCTGCGCGAGGAGGTGCGCGCGGTGAGCGAGGGCCAGCTCGAGCCCGGCGCCTTCGAGCGCCACCAGAAGGCCAACCTCATCCGGCTGCGCCTGGCCGATCGCGAACCGCTCGAGGTGGCCGAGGCGCTGAGGACCGCCCGCGAGCGGCCGGCCTGGTACGGCCCGGAGCTGCCCGCGGCACTCGAGTCCCTCACCCCCGAGGCCCTGCGCGAGGTGGCCTCCGCCTGGCTGCGCGAGGAGTCCTCCATTCAAATCCACTTCCTCACCGTCATGGAGGGCCGCTAGTGCGCACGAACCCGCTGATGCCCCTCGCGGGCCGGGCCGTGCTGCTGGCCCTGGTGCTCCTCTCCACCGTGTCCCTGGCCCGTGGCCGGGCCCGAGCCCGGGCCCGTGGCGCGGTGGAGGCCGCCCCGACGCTGCGTCCGACGGTGGAGAAGCTCCCCGATGGGAGCGAGCTGGTGCTCGCGCTGCGTCCCCAGGCGGCGTGGGCCTCGCTGCACTACGTGGTGCGCACCGGCTCGCGCAACGACCCCGGGGGCAAGGAAGGGCTGGCGCATCTGCTCGAGCACCTCATCTTCCACGGCACCTTCGACGTGCGGGGCGATGACTTCCAGCAGGCGGTGAAGGCCGCGGGCGGTAGATTCAATGGCCTCACCAGCGCCCACTCCACCACCTACGTGTTGGAGGCTCCGGCGGAGTCCTTCCTGCCACTGGCCGAGCAGCTCGTGCGCATCGTCACCAGCCCCAAGCTCGACCCGCGGCAGATGCAGCGCGAGGTGGAAATCATTGGCACCGAGAGCCAGTACTTCGGCCAGGGCCCGGGCTTCCACGAGCACCTGGAGGACACGCTCTTCGCGGGGCCGGGCTCGCGTTCCATCCTCGGCACCCAGCAGACGCTCAACGGCATCACCCGCGAGGACCTGTCGGGCTTCTACACGCGGCACTACCTCCCGGCCAACACCAGCATCGTCGTCACGGGCGGGGTGAAGCGCGAGGAGGTGCTCGGGATGCTGGAGCGCTCCGTGCGGCTGCCCCCCTCGCGGCCCGGAGAGTACAAGCCCGCGCAGGTGCCGCCGCCGCTGCTGCCCATCGAGCAGACCACGCGCGCCTACTTCAGCCTCATCGCGTATGGGTACGCGGTGGCGCCGAGGGACCAGGGCACGTGCCCGCGCGCGGCGGCCCTGCTGAAGTTGCGGCTGCTGCGCTCGCTGCACATCGAGGAGCCGATGGCGATGGGCATGGAGGTGCAGTGCATGACGCTGCGGGGGAACACCTTCCTGATGGCGCTCGCCTTCAGTGCCTCCATCAACTCGAGCACGCTGCCGGACCGGATGCAGCTGGCCTTCGCGGGGCTGGCGACGGAGCCCCCGACGGCCGCGGAGGAGAAGCTGGTGGACCGGCACATCCAGCGGGAGTACGCGCAGCGCGAGGAGGATGACCTGGGGCGGGGAACCCAGCTGGCGCGCGAGGTGGCCCAGCCGCGCTCGGGCCCCCTGAATCCAGCACGGCTGTTGATTCCTCCCACGCGCCTACCTCGAGGGGCCGTGCGGGACTTCGCGCGCCGCACCTTCGTCCCCGACCGGCAGGTGGTGGTGAACTTCTCGCCCTTCGCCGGCTGAGGCATAAGTTTCCAGAGTTTCCGCCGCTCGCACACCAGGAGGACGCGCCATGCCCCCCCCACAGCTGCCGCCCGGGCCCCGCCAGCTCAAGCCCCTGCAGACGTTCCGCTTCCTCAAGAACGCCACGGCCTTCCTCTCCGAGTGCCGCTCGCGCTACGGGGACCCCTTCACCGCGGCGCTGCCGGTGGGCGACGTGGTCGTCACGGGGGACCCCGAGGGCGTCCGGGACATCTTCAGCGCGGACCCGGCCCTCTTCGAGCCGCTGGGCCACCTGATTCTGGCGCCGGCCGTGGGGGACAACTCGCTGCTGTTGATGGGAGGGCAGCGCCACAAGCGCGAGCGCAAGCTGCTCATGCCGCCCTTCCACGGCGAGCGCATGCGCGCCTACGGACTGTTGATGCGGGACATCACCCTGCGCGCGGCCGAGGGCCTGCGGCCGGGAAGCACCCTCCGCGCCCAGGACGTCACCCAGGCCATCTCCCTGGACGTCATCATCCGCGCCGTCTTCGGCATCGAGGAGCCGGAGCGCATGCGGCGCTTCCGCGAGGCCCTGTCGGTCTACATGGAGTCCTATACGCCCCTGCTGATGGCGGCGAAGCCCCTGCGGCGCTCCTTCGGCGGCCTGGGTCCCTGGGCGCGCTTCCAGCGCCACGTGGCGGAGCTGGACCGGATGCTCTCCGAGGAGCTCGCCACGCGGCGCGGGCACGAGGAGGGGCACGAGGACATCCTCAGCCTGCTGCTCGGCGCGCGGGACGAGGAAGGCCAGCCCATGACGGACGCGGAGCTCAAGGACGAGCTGCGCACGCTGCTGCTCGCGGGCCACGAGACCACGGCCATCGGCCTGGCCTGGGCGCTCCACCACCTGCACCACCACCCCGACACGCTCGAGCGGCTGCTGAAGGAGCTGGCCCCCCTGGGAGCGGTGCCCGAGCCGGAGGCGCTCGCGAAGCTGCCCTACCTGGGCGCGGTGTGCGACGAGTCGCTGCGCCTGCACCCCATCATCCCCGTGGTGGGCCGCCGCACCGTGGCGCCCTTCACCCTGCGTGGACGTGAGCTGCCCGCGGGCACCGGCATCATGGCCGCCATCTGCGTCGTGCACCGGGATCCGGTGCTCTACCCCGAGCCCGAGCGCTTCCGGCCGGAGCGCTTCCTGGAGCGCAAGTTCTCGCCCTTCGAGTACCTGCCCTTCGGTGGTGGGGCGCGGCGCTGCATCGGCGCGGCCTTCGCCCTGTACGAAATGCGCATCGCCCTGGGCACGCTGCTGGCGGCGCACCGCTTCGCGCTCGCGAGCGGCGAGCAGGAGCGTCCGGTGCGCCGCAACGTCACGCACGCCCCCGAGAACGGCGCGGAGCTGGTGTATCAGGGGCCGCGGCACGGAGCCCTCGCATGACGGAGTCTGGACGGCATCCGCACGGAGCGCGAACCCGCGTAGCTGCCTGCCTGCCTGCTCACCCGCCCCCCGGCCGCGAGGGTGGCCGGAGCGGCGGTCATCTGCTACGAATGGGCCCACTTCCGCCCCGGCACCCCACCCGGCGGCGGTGGGCCCGGCATGATTTCCCCTTCGAGGCTGCACGCACTGTCGGCGTTCCTGCCCGGCTCGCTGGTGCGTGCCCTCCTGGAGGATGACGCGCGCCCGCGAGAAGGGGCCTGGCGCGAGCAGCAGGGCGCGGTCCTCTTCGCCGACCTGACGGGTTTCACCGCCCTGGCCGAGGCGATGGAGAAGAGCGGCCCGTCCGGCGCCGAGCGCCTGCGCGGCATTCTCGACGCGTGCTTCTCACGGCTCATCGACACCCTGACCGTCCACGGCGGTGACGTGCTGCGCTTCGCCGGGGACGCGCTGGTGGCGCTGTGGCCGGCGGATCCGAGCGGAGGGCTGTCACGCGCGGTGCGTCTGGCGGCCCGTGGCGCCCAGGTGGCGCAGGCCCTCATCGACGGCAGCGAGCCGGTGGACGGAGTACGGCTGCGGCTGAAGGTGGGCATCGGCGCGGGCACGGTGCGGCTCTCCGACGTGGGCGGAGAGAAGGGACGCTGGGAGTTCCTCGCCTCGGGCGAGCCGCTGCTGGAGATGACGCAGGCGGAGCAGGCGGCGCAACCGGGGGAGATCATCCTCGGCCCGCGCGCCTGGCTCTTGTTGGAGGGCGCCCAGGCGGAGCCCCGGGGGACGGCGGGCTGGAAGCTGGTGGAGATGGAGCCCGTGCCGCTGCCGGAGGTGCGCCCGCTGGAGCCGGGGCCGGAGCTGGAGCCGGCGCTGCTTGCCTACCTGCCGCTGGTGGTGGCGCACCGGCTGGAGGCCGGGCATGGCCAGTGGCTGTCCGAGTTCCGCACCGTCACGGTGCTGTTCATCAACCTGGGCGCGCGGGAGTTCGCCGCGGGCCAGAAGCCCGAGGAGTTGCAGCGCGCGCTGCGCACCCTCCAGTCGGTGCTGTTCCGCTACGAGGGCAGCGCCAACCAGGTGGTGGTGGACGACAAGGGCGTGGTGGTGGTGGCGGCCTTCGGGCTGCCGCCGCATTCGCACGAGGACGACGCGGCGCGGGCGGTGCAGACGGCGCTCGACCTGCGGGTGGCGTTGAGGGAGCAGGGCGTGCGCCACAGCATGGGTCTGGCCACCGGGCGCGTCTTCTGCGGCACCACGGGCGGGGCCACGCGGCGCGAGTACGTGATGGTGGGCCATACGGTGAACCTGGCCGCGCGGCTGATGCAGGCGGCGGCGGACGACGTGCTCTGCGACGCCACCACGCTGAGACTGGTCTCCTCGCGGCTGCGCTTCGAGACACTCGCGCCGCTGCGGATGAAGGGGATCACACACCCGGTGCCGGTGTTCCGCCCCGAGGAGAGCACCCGGGAAGCGGAGGCGTCCACGCGGGACACGCGGGTGGTGGGACGCCAGGAGGAGCGCACGCGGCTGGCCTCGGGGGTGCGGGCGCTGGCGGAGCGGGGCGTGGGCGCCACCGTGTTGCTCGAGGGCGAGGCTGGCATCGGCAAGTCCGTGCTGGTGGGCGAGGTGCTGGAGCGGGCCCGGACCGCGGGCCTCTCCACGGCGCTGGGAGCGGGCACGTCGATGGAGCACGCCTCGGCCTACCGCGCGTGGCGCCCCGTGCTCTCGCGCCTGCTGGGGCTGGAGGGGTTGCCGGACGAGGCCGCCCGCACCGCGCTCCTGATGGAGCGGCTGCGCGCGAGGCCCGAGCGCGATGCCTGGGCGCCACTCCTCAACGGGGTGCTGCCGGTGGAGGTGCCGGAGAACGAGGTGGTGCGGAGCATGTCCGCCAGCCTGCGCGGCGCCAACACGCGCGAGCTGCTGGTACAACTGCTCGACGAGTGCACCGCGGAGCGTCCGCGGGTGGTGGTGCTCGAGGACGCGCACTGGCTGGACTCCTCCTCCTGGGAGCTGGCGCAGGCGGTGCAGCGGCGGGTGAAGCGGCTGCTGCTGGTGCTCTCCCTGCGGCCTCTGGGCGAGAGCGTCCCGCCCGAGTACCGCGCCCTGCGCGACGCGCCCGGCACGGTGCACCTGCCGCTCGAGCGGATGCCCCACGAGGAGGTGCTGACCCTGGTGCGCCAGCGGCTCGGCGTGCGCCACCTTCCCGCCCAGGTGGGCACCTTCATCCGCGACCGTGCCGAGGGCCACCCCTTCTTCAGCGAGGAGCTGGCGTGTGCCCTGCGCGACGCGGGCTACCTCGTCATCGAGCGCGACGAGTGCCGGCTGGTGGCGCGCTCGGTGGAGAAGATGGGGTTGGATCTGCCCGGCACCATCCAGGGCCTGCTCACCAGCCGTATCGACCGCCTCACGCAGCAGCAGCAGCTCACCTTGAAGGTGGCCAGCGTGCTCGGCCGCACCTTCTCCTTCGAGCTGCTGCGGGCCGTACACCCGGTGGAGCAGGACAAGGCCACGCTGCCCGAGCAGCTCGCCGCGCTGGAGCAACTGGGCCTGGTGCAGCGCGAGGAGGACTCCATGGGCGGCGCGGTGTATGCCTTCAAGCACGTGCTCGTGCAGGAAGCGGCGTACCACCTGATGGCCTTCTCCCAGCGCCGGGAGCTGCACCGGGCGGTGGCGCTCCTCCACGAGCGCGAGCAGGAGGAGCGGGGCGAGCCCCTGCAGCCCCTGCTGGCGCACCACTGGCGGCTGGCGGAGGAGCCCGGGCGGGCGCTGGAGCACCTGGAGCAGGCCGCGGAGGCCGCCTTCTCGCGCGGGGCACATGCCGAGACCATCGCCCTGCTCAAGCGGGCCCTGGAGCTGTCCACGAATGGCTCCGAGCCGGTGGACGCGTTGCGCAGCGCCCGCTGGAACGCGCGGCTCGGCAACGCGTACTACATCCTCGGTGAAACGGAGCACAGCCGGAATCACTGTGACAACGCCTTGAGGCTGCTGGGCCTGTCGCGGCCTTCCACGCCGTGGGGCTGGGGTGGCCGGCTGGCGTGGGAGTTGATGCGGCACGCCTCGCACATGACGCTGGGGCGCTGGCTGCCGGAGCCGGCTACGCCCGAGGAGCGGGAGCGGCTCGCGATCGCCGCGAGCATCTTCAGCACGCTCTCCGAGCAGAGCTTCTTCGCGGACCGGATGCTCGAGCACATGACGTCCAACTTCGTCGCCGTCAACAACGCGGAGGCGGCGCGCGACTACGCGTCGGCGACGCTCGCCTACAACGCGGTGGGGTACATGGTGGGCCTGGGCCGGATGCATGGGCTGGCGGACCGGTACTTTCGCCGGGCCAGCATCAAACAAGACACCCGGCCGCCCATCACCGACATCGTCCATGGCGCCTACCAATTGACCTTCGGGCGCTGGGAGGAAGGTCTGGACCAGGTGGAGACGGGCGTCGCCGCGGCCGGCCGCAGCAACGATCGCTCCACCCTGTGCATGGGCCTGGAGGTGCTGGGCATGGGGCTGGAGATGGCGCGCGAGCCGGGCGCCGCGCAGTACGTGCGCGAGTCCATGCTGCGGGTGGCGAACGAGGCCTCCAACGCCGTCAACATGATGTGGGCCCTCACGGAGATGGCGCCCACGCTGCTGCTGCTCGCGAGGCTGGACGAGGCGGTGGAGCGGCTGCGCGAGGCGGAGTTCCTGCTGCCGTGGGCGGATCCGCTCGCCGTGGCGCGCTATCACTGCAACTCGGCGCTCGTGGCCCGGCGCACGGGCGAGCACGCCCGCGTCATCGTCCATGCGCGCGAGGCCCTGCGCATGCTGAGCAAGCGCCCGCTGGTGGTGTGGTCCGACCTCACTTCCCTGACGGCGTTGGTCCAGGCGTGCCTGGAGCTCTGGGAGGAGAAGCGAGGCACGGGAACTCCCCTGGAGGCCGAGTCCCGGGCCCTGGCCGCCGAGTCCCTCCGAGCGCTGCGCAAGGCGAGCCGGCTCTACCCCACCGCGCTCAGCCGCGCCGCGCGCCTGGAGGGGACACAAGCATGGCTGGAGGGCCGCACCGAGCGTGCCCAGTCCCTGTGGCTGCGCGCCATCGACCACGCGCGCACCTACCGCATGCCCACCGATGAGGGACTGGCCCATTACGAGCTGGCCCGCACCGCCCGCGCCCCCGGCGGCACCCGCGCCATCCACCAGTCCCGGGCCGTCCTCATCTTCGAGCGACTGGGAGCCACGGGCGCACTGCAGACCGTCGAGACGTTGTCCTGAATCCTCACTCCCTGTGAATCGCTTCACAGCATCGCGGAACCCGCCGACTACAATTCAAGGTCAGCGGGAGGGGGGAACGTTTCACATCATCCCGCGGGAGCGCACCACATGCCGTCGAGTCTCTGGACCCATGACTTCATGGACGAGATGCGGACGAGGATGGATCCACTCGCCGATGCAGTGATCGAAAGACTGTTCACTGAAGGAAAGGTGGACGCGGTCAACCGGCTGATGAGGACCCTCGTCGAGAACGATGATCTGCCATCCAGCCAGCTGCCACCCTATGTAAGGGATTACCTCGCGCGCACGCGGGCGTCCGTGCCGAGGTTGGATTCAGAGAAGCTGCGCCAGGGCCAGGAGCTCTTCGACCTCTTCGGCCCCGAGGTGATGATGATCCTCGGCTTCTACTCGCTGCCGGCGGCGTACGCGGCGCGCAAGGGTGTCCAGGTGCTCTACCGCACCGGATTCCTGCAGAAGCGTCCCGTGCGGCGCGTCTTCGAGACGGCCCAGATGGTCGTGGATGTAATGACCGAGGGCGGCCTCGAGCCCGACGGACGAGGCGTGTGCACCACGCAGAAGGTGCGGCTGATGCATGCGGCCGTCCGCTACATGATCCGCCACGACACGCGCCACCCCTGGGACGCGCGGGAGCTGGGCGAGCCCATCAACCAGGAGGACCTGGCCGGCACGCTGATGACCTTCGCCTTCGTGGTGCTCGAGGGGATGAAGGCCCTCCACATCGAGCTCACGCCGGAGCAGCAGGAGGCGTGGCTCTACGCGTGGACGGCCGTGGGGCGCATCATCGGCGTGGACGAGCGGCTGATTCCGGCCAACGTGGACGAGGCGCGCCAGCTCACCCGGCTCATCCGCCAGCGGCAGGTGGCGTACTCGGAGGAGGGCGTGGCCATGACGGCCGAGCTCATCGAGGGCATGCAGGCACTCACGCCGGACATCCTGGATGGGCTGCCGGCGAGCATGATCCACTTCTTCCTGGACCAGGACCAGTGGCAGGGGCTGAACGTGGCGGACATGCTGAAGGTGCCCAAGCCGGACTGGACGGCCATCATTCCCCAGGCCGTGAAGTACGTGGGCGAGCTCACGGACTGGGTGGGTGACAACACCTTCGTCGCGGCGAAGCTGCTGCGCTTCATCAGCAAGGACATCGTCGAGGGGATGCTGCTCGTGGAACGCGGAGGCCAGCGCACGCCCTTCTACATCCCGGAGCACCTGCAGGACCGGTGGCGCATCAAGGCGGGCACCCGCGCCGCGAACGCCCGGCGCAGGAGCGAGACCGAGGCGGCGCTCCTATCGGCGGCGGCCGCCCAGCACCGGACTTCCGAGCAGAACGACTCCAGCAAGAAGGTGGTCTGACCATGCACCCGACCTTCACCTTCGAGCAGGTTCGCGGCGGTCCGTTCGATCCGTTCGCGTGGTTCAACGTCATCGGTGAGATTGGCTGCGTCTTCTGGATTCTCGCCTACGTCCTCATCATCCGGAAGTGCTTCCAGGACAAGTCCTACGGCCTGCCGCTGGTGGCCATCTGCATGAACCTGGCCTGGGAGACACTGGCCTCGTGGGTCATCCCCAATCCGGTGCCGCTCTGGCACTTCTTCGACCGGGTGTGGTTCTTCGTGGACCTGGTCATCGTCTACCAGCTGCTGCGCTACGGCCGGGAGCTGCAGACGATTCCGGAGATTCGCAACAGCTTCTACGCGGTTGTTGCTGGCACGGTGATGCTCTCGACGTTCGGCCTGTATGCCTTCTACGTCCAGTACCACGACATGCTGGGGCTGATGGGCGCGTTCATGGTGAACCTCGTCATGAGCGTGACCTTCCTCTTCTTCGCCTTCTCGCGCCAGCATCAGGGCGGGCGCGGGCTGTCGGTGCCCGCGGCGTGGTGCAAGATGCTGGGCACGCTGGGCACCTCCATCGAGTGCCACTACGTGATTGGCCTGACGCAGGACTGGCTGGGCGGGCTGAACTTCCTCACCTTCCTGTGCCTCTCCATCTTCCTGTTCGACTGCCTCTACATCTACGTGGTGACGAAGGTGGTGAAGGCGACGACTCGAGAGCCGGAGCCCGAGGCGAGGCGGGAGCAGCCCACCCTGGCGGTGGTGGCCTGAGCACGGCGAGGACTACGCCTCGTCGGAATCCTCCAGCTCGCGCGTCATCTCCAACATGGTGACGCGCCAGCCGAGCCGGGCGAAGAGCCGCTGGGCCGCCTCGTTCTTCGTCGCGGTCATCAACATGACGCGCGGCACCCCCTGGGCCCGCAGCCGCCGCAGCAGCTCCTCGGCGAGCAGCGCGCCCACGCCCCTTCCTCGCACCGACTCATCCACCCAGAGGTCGTGGAGCTCGGCGTGCTCGTCGCGCAGCGCGTTCCAGTCCCGCCCCTCCAGGGTGGCGTAGAGGTAGCCCACCACCGTGCCATCCCGCTCGGCCACCAACACCACCGCCCCCTGGCGCTTCAGCTCCCGCGTCAGCCACCAGCGGTAGCCGGACTCCAGGTCCTCCTCGGGCGTCATGAAGCGCCTGGGGTCGTACGCATGGTGCAGGCGCACGAGCGCCGCGCCCATGCGTCCCAGCGCGGGCCCGTCCTCGGGCCGGGCGGGTCGGACGGAGAGGGGCATCCTACGGACCCGACGCCGAGGTCGCGACCTCGGGCCCCTTCGGCAGCTTCACCCGGAAGGTGGAGCCCTCGCCCGGCGCGCTGTCCACCTCGATGGAGCCACCGAGCCCCGAGATGATGCCGTAACAGATGGACAGGCCCAGGCCCGTGCCCGTGCCCGGGGGCTTGGTGGTGAAGAAGGGGTCGAAGATGCGGCCCAGGTGCTCCTTGGCGATGCCCACCCCGTTGTCCTTCACCTCCACCACCACCCAGCCGTCATCGCGCTGGCGCGCGGTGATGCTCACACGCGGCTCGGCGATTCCCTGCACCGCGTACCCGGCGTTGTTCAGCAGGCCCAGGAACACCTGCTCCAGTCCCTGCTCGCTGCCGTGCACCGGCGGCACGTCCTGGTAGTCGCGCACCACCTGCGCCTTGGGCCCCAGGTTGTAGCTGGCCCCGGACAGCGCATGGTCCAACACCTCGCGCAGGTCCACCCGCGTCTGCGGCTGCCCGTCCAACCTCGAGAAGAGCCGGAAGTCGTTGACGATGCGAAGAATCCGCTCGGCGCCAATCAGCGCGTCCGAGCACACCTCGCTCAGCTCACCCGGGTCCACCGGCCGGCCCCCCTTGGCATGGTCGTCCAGCTCCGAGCGGATGAAGCCCACGCTCGCCATGATGACGCTCAGCGGGTTGTTGATTTCGTGCGCCAGGCCCGCGGACAGCCGCCCGAGCGCCTCCAGCCGCTGGGCCTGCACCAGGCGCACCTCCAGCTTCGCCCGGTCCTCCATCTCCTTGCGCAACCGCTCGTTGGCGACCGACAGCTCGCGCGTCCACTCCTCCACCTCGCGCGACAGGTCCTCCATGCGCTTGTGGCTCTGCCGCAGCAGCTCCCACTTCTCCGTGAGCGCGTGCGCCAGCTGCCGCACCTCGATGTTGTCGAAGGGCTTGCGCAGAATCAGCAGGCGCTGGCTGATGCCCAGCCGCTGCGTCATCTCCTCCCACGAGTAGTCGGAGTAGGCCGAGCAGAGCACCACCTGCAGGTCCTCGTCCTCCTTCCACAGCCGCTGCGCCGTCTCCACGCCGTCGATGCCCGGCGGCATGCGGATGTCCACGAAGGCCAGCGCGTACGGCCGGCCCTGCGCCACCGCCTCCTTCACCCGGGCGATTCCCTCCTCGCCCTGGAAGGCCGAGTCCAGCTCGAAGCCCGTGTCCACGGGCGCCGCCGCCGCCCCTCCGAAGAGCGCGGCTTCCATGGCGTCCAGCGCGGTGCTGGCCGGCTGCGCACACAGAATCTTGCGGAAGTCCTGGTGGATGGCCTGGTTGTCATCCACCACGAGTATGCGGCGGTTGACTGCGGTCGGGGCGTTCATGCCCTGTTCTCCTCGCCCGAGATGGGCAGATCAATCGTAAACGTAGCACCCTGGCCACGGCCTTCGCTGGAGCAGGAGAGGAACGCATCCATCTCCGCCGCGGCAAGTGCGCTGATGTGAAGGCCGAACCCGTGTCCGTCCTTCTTGGTGGTGAATCCCTGGGTGAACAGGCGGGGGGCGTCCTCCGGGGAGATGCCTACCCCATTATCCGCCACGGCGATACGCAGTCGCTCGGCGGCGATGCGTTCCACCCGGATGGTGAGGAGCTTGTCCGCCCGCCCGCACTCCAGCAGCGCATGGCGCGCGTTGCTCATCAGGTTGAGCAGGATTTGAAGCAGCTTGTGCCGGTCCACCCGCACCAGGGGTACCTCGGTATACTCGCGCTTCACCTGGATGCCCAGGCGCTCGAAGGACACGGAGTGCAGGCGCAGCGCGTCGTCCAACAGCGCCGTCACCTCCAGCCGCTCCACCACTCCCGAGAAGCGCGCGTGCTCCTGCTGCATGCTCACCACGCTCTTGATGTGCTCCACGCTCTTTTGCAACGTGCGCACCTCGTCCAGCAACTCCGCCCGCTCCACCGTGAGCTGCGACGTGAGCGCCTTCAGGTAGGCGGGCAATTGCCTGCCCCGCCCATCCTCCGTGAAGAAGTGCCCCAGGTCCGCCGAGTGCTCGGTCATCAGCTCCGTGGCCTTCGACAGGCCGGACAGCCGCGACTGGTGCAGCCGCTCGGACAGGAGGTTGACGGACACGTTCACGCTGTTGAGTGCGTTGCCCACGTTGTGCAACACGCCGGTGGCGATCTCCGCCATGCCCGCCTGGCGCGACACGTCCAGAAGGCTGCGGTGCATCTCCCCCAGCCGGGCCTCGGCCTCCTTGCGGTCCGTGATGTCCCGGCCGAACACCGTCATCCCCACCACCCGGCCCGCCACGTCGAGCACCGGGTTGACGGAGATGTCCAGCACCCTCGGCCGCTTGAGCCGCGAGGGCGAGGCCTCGAAGCGCACGCGCTTGCCAGCGAGCACCTGCGCGGTGCACTCCTGCCAGCGTCGGCGCAGGGACTCCGGCGCGAAGTCCGGGAGGAGGTGCGCCCCGGGCTCCAGCTCCACGCCGATCAACTCCCGGTACATCTCCCCGAGCGCGGGGTTCGCCGCGATGACCCGCCCATCCATATCCACGGAGCACACGACGTCCTCCGTGTTCTCCAGCAGGCTCGTCAGCTTGCGCTCGTGGTCTCGCAGCGCCCGCAGCGCCCGCTCGAGCGCCGAGTTCGCCTGCTCCCTCACCGCGGTGAGCAGCCAGCTCATCCCCCAGCCGGCCAGGAGGAAGAGCGCGGCCAGCAGGCAACGCCCCCACGGGCCGGGAGCCGCCGCGGAGGCCAGCGGCAACACCAGCCCCACGCCCAGGGCGCCAAAGGCCACGAAGAAGAGGGCCCGGCGGGGCCCCAGCAGGTAGACGCACAGCATGGGAAGCAGCATGCCGCCCGCATGCGTCCCCACGCCCACGTCCCCCAGGAGCAGCGCCGCCACCACGAAGCCCGCCGTCAGCACCGTGCACAGCAGCAGCGCCGGAATCCGCGAGGAGCTGCTCCGGCGCAGCAGCAGCAGCGACGTCACGCTGCCCGCCCCGCCCACCAGGGCCACCGCTCCCATCAGCAGGGGAAGCGGCATCCTCGGCACCCAGAGGAAGAACAGCACGTCGCACAGCAGCAGCACGCCGTGGGCGGCCACCAACATCCGGCAGCGGCCGAGCTCCTCGGCCGACGCGCGACGCAACCGCCTGGAGAGGCATGAGTCCAGACGCGCCAACAGCCGGGCCGCCACGCCCACGCGCGCGGCCCCCTGCCCCGACGGCTCCAGCCCTCCGGCTCCCTGCGCTCCCGCGACCCTGGTGGACATGCTCGACATGAAACGGGCGCTCTCCCTACCACTACCGCCCGAGTATGCCTGAAACCCGGCGAGCCCCGCAGGAGTGGAACAAGTGACCGCGAGACTGGAAGTATCCGCTCGCCGAGTCTCCTGCTACCCACGTGGGTAGACTTCACCTCACATCCCGGGAGCTATTCCTCCCACTCCACGTGAAACAGGGCGCCGCGTCCCTCACGCGACACCACCCGCGTGCGCACCCGCCGGCCGCCGGCCAGGGCCACGCACGCCTCGAGAAAGCCCTGGTAATACGAGGGCTGCTCCATCACCTCGTTGAGCCCCACCTCGCACGCGGTGGGAGACAGCTCGGTGATGTGCGCTTCCACGTAATTGTCCGCGCTGCGCAGGGTGTTGTTCAGCCGACGCAGCATGCGCAGCGGCCCCAGCAGCCGGGCCACGCCCACCATGGCGCGCCCCATCAACGTGTGCGTCATGCCGTTCACCACCTCGCGCCCCAGCTGGCGCCACGCCTCCTCGCGCGGCAGCAGCGGATAGAGGTCCGCCACGGCGATCTCCAGGCCCCTCTTCCACGCCTCGTCCGAGTAGGCGGGCAGCAGGGGTCTGGCCAGGTCGATGCCCACCCCTCTCAGCGCCTGCCAGGCCTGCGCCGACAGCCGGCTGCTCAGCGAGAAGCGGAAGAGCCCTTCGACCGTGTGCTCGAACACCAACCGCCGCTGCGCCGCGGACGAACGCCCGGCGCCCGGCTCCCGAGTCTCCCCGAGCCCCTGCATGCTCCACGCTCCCATGACAGTCACACCGAAAAATTAGGAACGCGGCCCCAGGGTCCCCAGTCCAGGAGCGATCACCCGGGCAAGGTGATGGTGGATGGATGACGTTTGGTGCTCCCCATCGGGCACCGGGCTGTTCACCGCGAGACGCCGCTCAAGGGGTGCGGCGTGGGGCCGGGCTCGAGGTAGGCCCGGCCCTCCGCGAAGGCGGCGATGCGCGTCCACAGCTCGGCGAAGGCCAGCGCGTCGAAGCCCGAGGAGGAGTTGAGCAGGTCATAGCGCTTGAAGGTGCCATGTGGGTCCTCGGAGGTGTCGGCCTGGAAGTGGCCGATGACGTCCGCGTGGTCGGCATCCACGAGGAAGCTCGAGGCCGCGTCGGGCCAGACCTGGGAGACGGTGTTGACGAGCCCGTCGTTGTCCGCCGGGGTGAGCATCCGGGCGGACCGGGGCTCCAGCAGCTTCTGCACGGCCTGCGCCGGGCCCAGCCGCGCCACCGGTGACTCGGCCGTGAAGGCATGCAGCCGGTTGAAGAGATCGAACCACCGCCCCGTGCGGGGCCGCGCCACGGTGACGATGGAGGCGTAGCGGATGCCGTGCTCGACGAGGAAGCGCCGCTCGCCCTCGGGGTCGTCCTCGTGCGCGGGGCTGGGAGGCGCGTCACCGAGGCGCTCGGGGTTGAGGTCGCTCAGCGCCGAGGAGTCGCTGGCCATGTGGAGCAACCAGCGCAGCAGCTCGAAGTACGCGGCGCGGGCAAGCGCGCTCGGGTACGCGCCCTCGTCACAGTAGCTGCCCTCCAGCGTGTCGAGGAGGGCGTCGATCCAGTTGGCCGACGCCTGGCGCTTGCCCCGGAAGAGGACGTGGCGAAGCAGCCAGCCGCTCGCGGCGGTACCGCGCTCGCGCAACCCGCGCGCGCTCTCGAAGCAGGCGCGCAGCAGGGGGCGGATGAGGAGGGCACGCACCAGCGGCTGGTTCATCCGGCGGACGAGGTTGGTGCCGCGATGGGGCGTGGAGAGGAACTGCACCGAGCGGATGTGGCCGAGCACCTTCAGCGCCGGAGCCTCCCCGCGTGGATTCGGGGAGCGCTCCAGCTCGCGGTAGAGGTGCAGGAGCTGGCGCAGGTCGAGCCCCCCCGTGGAGTGTCCCACGAGGTGGAGCTCGTCTCCGGGACGGAACACCTTGCGCTGCCAGCGCTCGTCGAGGAAGGCGCGGAGCTGCTCGGCGCGGGTGCGCACACTGGCGGTGGGCAGGTTGGGGAAGTAGTGCAGGACGAGCGGCGTCCGCTCCAGCACGCGGGTGACACCTTCGTAGTAGCGCAGGGTTCCGAGGGCATCGAACCCACCGAAGCCCGGGACGAGCACGAGATGACGGTTCATCGAGACCACCTCAGGGAGCCGCTCCCCGCCGCGGGGACGCCGGGCCAGCGAGCCAGTGAAGACGAAGGGAGGAGTCACGGCCATCGCACCCGGGTCCAACGCGGCGTGCACTCCCCCACACCGCGGCCCGCGAGATGTGGAACTTCGAACATCCGTTGGTGAACCCGCGCCTGCCCGAGGCGCCTACCCGCCCACCGCTCGAGTGGTCTAGAACCCACCCCCTATGGATGACGCTCGCCACGAGAGGATCGCCGAGCTGTGCGCCATGGGGGAGGAGCTGGCGGAGCGGAAGGATCTCGAGTCCGCGCTGTTGAAGTTCCGCGAGGCCCTCGCGCTCATTCCGAGGCCCGTAGAGGAGCACGACGCGGCGCTTCGAATCCTGTGCGCCATCGGGGACACGTGCTTCCTGATGGGGCGGTTCAGCGAGGGGAAGCACGCGCTGCAGGGCGCGGTGCGCAGCCTCGGGGGACTGGGCCCGCCCATCCTCCATCTGAGGCTGGGGCAGTGTGAGCTGGAGCTCGGCAACCGGGAGCGGGCCGGGGAGGAGCTCCTCCGGGCCTACCAGGGAGGGGGCGACGCGCTCTTCGAGGGCCACGACCCCAAGTACCTGGCGCTCGTGAAGTCCCTGATGCAGCCGTAGGAAACGAGCGGGCACGGCTCAGACGGTGATTTCGATGCGATTACCATCGGGGTCGAGCACGACGCACTCGTAGTACCCGTCACCCGTCTGCCGGGGACCATCCACCTCGGGGAGGCCCTGGCGACGGAAGCGCTCGGCCATGGCGTCGACCGCCTCGCGGGAGTTCTGGAATCCGAGCGCATCCAGCAGCGCCTTCACCGGCTCCAGTTGCCCGGGCTCGACCGGAATCATCAGGTCCACGACCCCCTTGCCCTCGCAGCCCGGCACGGAGGTGCTCCCCACGTGCTCCACCATGACTTCAGGCAGGTGCTCGCGAACAGCCTCACCCACGCGCCGGGCCACCTCCACCACGCGAGCGTCATAGGGACGACAGGCGACTGTCTCGCGGACATACGGCCCGATGATGCGGGGAACGGTCTCGAACATCTGATTTCATCTCCAGGGGATGGAGTTCAGACTTCGTCGTCAGGCAGGAGCGTGCGAAGCAGCTCGTCGTCGGGGCTGAGCGGGCGCCAACCGGGCGGCGGCGGCGTGGCGAGGAGAGCCGTCATGATCTGTCTCGCACGCTCCTCGTGGGTCTCTGGGGTGAAGCTAATCCACGAGGAGAGTGCCATGGCAACGGCGAAGCGGTTTGCATCGTCCAGCACGGCCGGCCAACCTTCGGGGAGGTTTTCGGCCAGTTCGCGCACAAGCTGCCCACGCACCAAACGTGTGACCTGATGGCTCCGCTCAGCCTCCGCGACCAATCCGCTGAACACCTGCACCGCGTTGACATCGTCCTCGCCGAGTTCCTCAGCTAATGCAATCAGCGAGGCAGTGGGGCGGGCACTCGCGAAGGCGGTGAGCGAGTCATAACCACGCTCGCGGACTCGTTCATAAAGGCGGACCTTCCAATTGTCTCGCCAAGTACTTTTTTCGCTCATTGCCCTCACCAGGGAATGAAATCCATCGGAATGCTATAGCTCTTCATGCGATGCGCGACGATTTTCAGGATCTCGCTTCGCGTCAACGTCCGGCCAGCCGCAGTCTCGGCGTCGATTAGCGACTTCATGATCATCTGGTTCCATTCGCCGGGCCACGTGCGGCCCAGGCGCCAATCGCCCCCGCCATGGATCGCCTCGTGGTTTGCCTTCTCCATTCTGACGCAGAACTGGTCGATGCTCATTTCGCCAGTGAAGCCGCGCTTCTCGAACCACTCGCGGAACTCTCTCGGCAGCACGTGGTGCCGCGGTGGCTCGGCCATGCCAGCCCCCGCCCTGTCGGTCTGGCGCATGCCACGTACCTCTGGCCCATCACCGAGCGCGTCTCGCACGCCCCGCGGCAGCTCGTCGTGAGCCTCCGCCATCACCACCTGGCCGGCGTGGATCCGCACGGCCGCGCTGACAGCTGAAATGGAGATGACGCCCGCCCGCACGAGCCGGCGCATCATCTCCACCCACTCGGCGGACACCACAATCCGCGTCCCCATCATCACGCCGTTCGAGCCCACCACCATACCCACTCCAAGCGTGGCGGGTGCGCTCGGCGGCAGCCGGGGCAGCGACACTCTCATCGCCGAGAGCATGGTGAGCATCTCCATGCTCTGCGCCGCCGCCATCAACTTCCCCACGCGCTCCTCCGCCACGCGCACCGCCCTACGCGTCGCCTCGAACTCGGCGGTGAGCTGGCCCATCAGCGCGGGAAGCTCGCTCGCCGCCGCCTCCACCCGCCCTGGCTCCAGGGACGCCAGCTCCGTCATGGCCGGCTCGAGCATCTCCTGCCAGCGCGCCATGTCCACGAGCAGCTTCTCCTCGCTGTAATACGGGCACTTCTCGAGCACGACGTCGGCGAGGTTCAGGAAGTCGAGCCATGTGGCCAGCAGGATGGAGCCGAACATCGCGGCCTGGAGCCGTGGGCCCGTGAGCCGAAGGAGCGCGAGCTCCATATCCGGGTCATCTACCTCCGAGGCCGCTTTCGTCAGACGGGTGGCACCACCGAGCGCGGCGTTCATCCATTTCAGTTGATTGACGCCATGGGCGACGTAGGGCCTGAACACGCCGCCGACCTGACCGCCGATGCCCTCCTTGCTGGTCGCGAGCATGGAGAGCATTCTCCCCATGCGCTCGGAGGAGACAGACACATCGTCAATGGCACCGCGCACCGCTCGACGGGTCCATGCGACGTCATGGGGGACCGCTCCCCCAATGGCTCCCGCCACGCAGCAAGGGCCCACCCCACGCGAGCCTCGGGGGCGGTACAGCCGTTCCGATGCCCCCGGCTCCGGCATGGCGGGTGGTGGGGACACCAGGGCTCGCGGCGGCTCGGCCACGCGCGGTGTGTAACGCAGGCGCGTCCCGTGGCTGGACGGTGGCGGCAGCGACGCACAACCGGTGGTCAACAGAGCCAGGGCGAGCACCAGCCCCGCCCTCCGAGTCCACAACGCGGCGGTGCGCATATCCTCTCCTGGCCCACGGAAGCGAAGGCGGCGTGCCTTCGCGTACGGCTCAAGCAGCCTGCCTCGCGCGCTCCAGGAGGAAGTGGACCAGGGCGGGCCAGGACTCGCGGAGCTTGTCCGTCGAGGCCTCACCAAACACGGTGACGGGGTCCACGTAACGGCGCTCGCCCGTGAGCCGCTCCACGCTCCAGGAGAGCAGGGCATCCCTCAGGCCGCGCATGGGGCCGCCGAGAACATGGGTCGCGGGCCCTTCCAACAGCGCTCGAGCCTGGGCCCAGTCCTCGCGTCGGCAGGCGATGACGCCGTTGACGAGCACGATGAGGGGATCCTCGGCGTCCTGGGCCCGAGCCCCCGCGAGCCGCTCTTCCGCGACGCCCAGGGCTCCCTTGAGCGCGGAGATCAGGGCAAGACGCACGGGGATGTGCGTGCGAACCTGGGCGGGCAACTCCTGGGTGTCCTGGGCCGTGGTGAAGTCACGCTCGGCCGCATCCAGGTGCCACAAATGCAGATGGCACACGCCAACGTTGAAGGGGATGACGCCCTGCCCCTCTTTCTTGAGCAGGGGGCGCGCGGTTTCGAACTTCTCGAGAGCGGCGGCGATGCGCCCTCTCGACAGGAGGGTGTTGCCCTCCGCGTTCAATTGCCATCCCTTCTGGTTTCGCTTGCCAACGATGGCGCCGACGACCACGGCGAGCACCACCACGAGGAACACGGGAATCCAGCCCGACAGGTCCGGTAGCGGTGTGCCGGGTTGCCGGAAGAAGCCATAGAAGGCGACGAACAGAACGAGGAGCAACACCCACAGGCCGATAAGACGCATCGCGCTTCGCATGGGCCGTCTGTAGCATGTCGGGTGAGGCGTCAACACCGTCCCTGTTCTGGACGGCCCATGGCCCTCCACCGCCGGACGCGCGCGAGCATTTCCTCGGGAAGCGCGTCCCGAAGCACCTCCCGCCCCGTCCGCTCCAGGGCCTGGGCTCGCACGACCCAGGAGCCACAACTCGCCGGCCGGGTGATGCGCAGCCGCACCGTCGTCCGGAGCCCTCGCGTCCAGTCCGACTTGTAGGCCTCGACGCCTCGCAGGAAGTCATACTCGGAGAAGCCCTCGGCCAGCGCATCCCGGAACGTCTCGCCCACCAGGACGAGCCCCACGCTCCGCGCCTTCCACTCGGGGTCGTATCCCGCGTTGTAATAACTGAAGGTGCGTCCGTGCAGCAGCGCGTAGACGGACGCCACCGCCCTGCCCTCCACCGACATCAAGTAGATGCGAGCCCTTCCCGCTTCCGCCAGGAGCGGCACCACCGTCTGGTGGAAGGCCTGGATGCACGGAGCATCGAGCGCGCTGCGCCCTCCCCAGCGCAAGGCATGCAACCGGAGGAACTCTGGCAGCGCGCGCGCGAGTTCCTCACGTCCCTCCGCCCTCGTGATGGCGAAGCCCCGCTGGCGCTCGAGCCACTTGCGGCGACGCAGGAAGTTGTCGGCCCGGGCCACCCGCGCCAAGAAGGTATCGAAGCCCTCGCCGGCCTCGAACGTCTCGTACGGACAACGGTTGCGCGCGGTGCTCTCGAGGTTCCACCCACGCGTTCGGCAGCGCGCGCCCAGGAGCGCCACCGTGGGGGACGTCTCCTCCATGTCCGACAACTCCAGGACGTCCCACTCGCGCCAGGTGCTCGCGAGCGCCTCGGCCAGGGCCTCGGTGAGGGACGCCTCGTCCCCGGGCCGGAGCACGGCATCGAGGTAATCGCTCCCCACGCCCTCATCTCCCAGGAACCGGAGCCACCTCAGACGGGCACCTCCCCATCGCCGCTCCTCGATGGAGAGCGGCAGCACTCCGGCGAGCACGCCCTCCCCGTCCCTCACCGTGAGGAGGAAGAGCCGCCGGTGTCCTCCGAGGTGCTGATGCCAGCCGAAGAGCCACTCCCAGGTGTTGAAGACGCGAGCCCGACTGGACTCACACAAACGCCGCCACTCGCCGCGCAGCGCCAGGAAGTCCCGCGTCTCCCGAATGACATCCACCTTCATGTCTCCAGCGCCTCTCGCGCCACCCGCGCGACGTGCTCGATGTCCTCGGGGCCGAGCCCCTGATGGCAGGGGAGCTCCACCACCCGCTGGCGGAGTGCCGTCACCTCCGGGAAGTGCTCGCACGTCGCCGCGGGATGGCCGGATCTCCAGAAGTCGACCGCCTGGATGCCGCG
This sequence comes from Archangium violaceum, assembly GCF_016859125.1. Taxonomy (NCBI): domain Bacteria; kingdom Pseudomonadati; phylum Myxococcota; class Myxococcia; order Myxococcales; family Archangiaceae; genus Archangium; species Archangium violaceum. The sequence goes on from NZ_CP069338.1 coordinate 2,934,514, forward strand.
TGACCACAACAGGCGCAGCGCGCGATCCTTGTCATCCACCTCCAGCGCATAGAAGAGCGGGCACACCCCAGGCGGCAGCGAGGACCAGGTCGCTCGCTCGGGTCTGCCAATACGCTCGTGGAGGTGGAGCCAGTTGGCGCGCCGGCGACGCACCACTTCGTCCGCGTCCACGTTCCTGAGCACCCTCTCGGCGACGGCGCTCATCCCGAAATGGACCACCGAGGGGTCGAAGTCCTGGGTTCCCACCGGAACGTCCTCGAGTCGCGCCATGGCCCGGACATGACAGGTGAAGGACTTCGTCACCCCGCGCAGCAACCTGCCCGTCCCCTGGGAGCGGCGCTCGGCCGCCATCAGCATCGAGCCGGTCAGGTGCGAGAGCGTCGGCAGGAGCGGAGGCGGTGTGAGTGCCATGGGCCCGGCCTCGCGGCATTCCCGCATGAGCAGGCCCCCCCCATGAGGCACGGGGAGCGTCTTGTAGAAGCAGAAGATGGCGGCGTCTCCCCTGCTCCCCAGCGGCCGGTCGGCCTCGCGGGAGAAGAGCGACAACGCACAGTCCTCGATCAGGAAGACGCCGCATCCGCGAGCGACCTCCGCCAGCTCCTCCAGGGGCTGGGGGAAACCCGCGTAATGAATGACATAGATGGCACGCGTGCGAGGCCCCACGCGCGAGCGGACGTCGTCCGGATCCATCCGCCCCGACGCATCCACGCGCGCGAACCGGAGCCGTGCTCCCGCGTGGAGCAGGGCGGCGATCTCCACGCCATGGTGGTACGCCGGGACGATGACCTCCCACCCCTCGAGCCCCAGCAACCTGGCGGCCCACCACACCGCATTGCGGCCCAGATAGGTCAGCTCGAGCCCGGTCCTGTTGAAGGGGAAGAGGACCCTACGGTCAGAACGCGGCACCCAGTGCGCCGGACCGAGATCCGGCACCGACGGAATGGCCATCAGCGCATCCATCCACTCACCTCCTCGAGCCAATGTTTCACCGCGGGTTCCTGGTGGTTCCACGTCAGCTCGAAGGCCAACTCCGAGACCGGTACGGGAGCCCCGATGCGTGGAAGCTCGAGCAGCCCGCTCTCTGGCGAGCAGAGCCCCGACCGGGTGGTGACAGCCGCTTCGAAGTAACGGCTCGCGAGCGCCGTCACCGCGGGGTTCGTGGCCCCATTGGGGTAGGAGAAGAGCGTCGGCCGCACACCCAGCTTCTCCTCGAGCGTGTCACGACAGGCTCGAAGCTCCCGCTCCACCTCCGCGAGCGAAACCCGCGTGAGGATGGGGTGGCGCTCCGTGTGGGCACCAATCTCGAATCCCTGGCGTGACAGCTCCCGCACCTCCTCCCAGGAGAGGAAACGGTTCTCGTCATTCACCGGAATCGGAAACACCGCGCGCAGCCGCCCCACGATGTCGAGCATGCTCTCGTGCGGCAGCTCCTTGAGGTACTCGACGCATGCCATCATCAGGACGCGCGGACTCAAGCCGAGCGAGCCAAGCCGTGTGATGGCCGGGTCTCCACATGCACGGCACAGCTGCTCGGGCGGGTAGCGGGAGAAGAGCTCCTCCAACTCATACGCCCACATCCAGCCGTCGGTGCCGACCAATCCCGTGGTGACGAAGAACGTCGCCGGGATGCCGTAGCGCGAGAGGATGGGCGCGACGAGGTACAGGTTGTTGCGATAGCCATCATCGAAGGTCAGCGCCACGACCTTCGGGGGCAACCCCACCCGCCCGGAGAGCCCCGCGACGAGCTCGGACAGGAGCACGGGCCGGTACTCTCGCGCCAGGAAGGCGACATGTCGCTCGAACTCCCGGACATCGAGCACCGGCTCGCCCCAGACGCCCACCGGCCGCCGCTGGACCTTGTGATAGAAGAGGATGGCCGCGTGACGCGCTCTCACGGACCTGGAAGCCAGGTGGAGGCCCAGGTTGTACGAGAGGGCCTTCACGCCCCTGGTCACCCAGGACGTCCAGCGCGGCTCGATGCCCATGCGCGCGCGCAACACCACCCGCTCCAGATCGACCTGGTTCCTCGACCTCGCCAGATCGACCTGGTTCCTTGACCTCGCCAGGTCGACCTGATTGCGCCTGGCTGAAGCAACGAACGTATGGGTCTGCTTCATGAGTCCCCCCACCCGGTGCATTGCAACCACCACGCCGGAGCGGTAACTCCTTGAAAGACCAGCGAAAGCGCGGCCACGCTGGGCAAAGCATTCCCGAGCGTTCCCCTGGCACTACCCGGAGAGGCGTGAACACGTCACTCGCATCAGACAGCCATTGGATGAAGAGCAGGGACTCCAGGGCAGAGCGCCAGGAGCGGGGTCGGAGCGGCTCGGGCGGCAGCTCGACGCGGAGACGACGAAGACGCTCAGGCCGTGAGCGTCCGGTCGAACAGCTCGAGCAGCCTGCTCCAGTGCCGTTCGGAGGCGTCCTTGTCGTAGACGGACGACCCCTCCACCGCATAGCCGTGGCGCGCGCCAGCGTAGAGCTCGGAGCGAGCCTTGACGCCCGCCTCCTTCAAGGCCGCCTCCAGCCGGGCGATTGCCTCGGCCGGCATGGAGCCGTCCTGGTCCGCATGGCCGAAGTAGAGCTCGCCCTTCACCTTCCCCACCACCCGGTGAGGACTGTCGGGCTCATCCGTGGCCAGGCGTCCCCCATGGAAGGAGGCCGCCGCGGCGATCCGCTCCGGGAAGTCCGCCGCCATGCGCACCGCCATGGAGCCACTCATGCAGTAACCCACCACGCCCACCCGCGAGCCCTTCACCCTCGGCTGACTGGCGAGGAAGTCGAGCTCGGCGGCGGCGTCCGTCCTGACACGCTCGGGCGTCAGCGTCGCGATGAGCCCGAAGATGCGCTTGCGGAGCGTCTCGTCCGCGAAGGAGCCCTCGAGGTTGGGCAGCGGCGCGCGGCCTTCCCGGTAGTAGACGTTCGGCAGCAGGACGACATATCCCGCCTTCGCCAACCGCCGCGCCATGGCCTCGAACGCCGGCCGGATTCCCATCGCATCCGTCAGCAGGATGACCGCCGGCGCCTGTCCCTGTCCGTCTGGATGGAACAACTTCGCGTCCATCGTGCCTTCAGGCGTCTTGATGTCCACGTCTTGCATGAGCCTCTGTCCTCCCACGGTTTCGTCAACCGGCTCTAATTCATGGAACGAGCCCGTGCCACAGGAACGACGCGCCGCCTATCTCCTCGCCGGTCCCCAGGCATGTCGTCATCCATGACGGAGTGGACGACCCGAGCACCCGCTCAGCGTGAGGCGGACTTCGCCGGGCCCACCCAACCGGGGAGAACGGCCTCGTCGATTCCCGTCGCCCCATCCTGCTCCAACCGGGCCTTCACCTTCGGAGGAGCCCCGACGAGCACGTCCCGCCCGCGCTCGAACCGCTGTGCCTTCACCAGCGCCAGGGTGGCCCGGTCCAACAGGAGCGCGCGACGCGGGGACGGTACGAGCAGGAGGGAGATGTCCTTCGTCAGCGCCTTCACCGCGTCGGGCTCGAGCGTCCCGTCGCTCCGGAAGAAGCGCGCCTGGACCTCGTCGTTGCTCCTGTAGTCGTCACCTCCCCCCACCTGCTCGAGCCAGTGGGCGTATTCGCCCCGTCCATCGGCTCGCTTCGGCTCCGGGATGCCCTTCAGGCCCCGCTGCCCCCAGTGGTACCAGCCCGCCTGGAAGGCCGAGCCCGCGTCCAGCTTGCGCGCGAAGCTGAAGGTGCTGTCCGTGGTCGCGCCCACGCCGCCATGGCACCCGATACAGGCGGTGGTCTCCTCGACGTTCTGGGGACGCAGCTCCCCGCCCGCGTCCTCGATGAAGCCTTGCATCAACCAACCGGAGCCCGTGCCCACGCCGCGCTCCGCGTCCGCGAGCACCGTCTTCAACTTGTCGGGGTGCTTCATCTTCTCCCGGACCTCCGCCTCGGCCGCCAATTGGAGGTCGCTGTACGTCAGCCAGCGGGTCTTCCGCATGTAGCGCAGCTCCTTCATCCGAGCCGCCATGCGCACCTGGTCTCCGTCCACATCGAGGTAGCGCAAGCTGTGGAGGAACTCGGTGCCTCGTGGGTAGAGGCCGGCCGCGGGCCAGCCCTCCCGTGTCCGGTCCAGCCCCGCCGCCTGCCCCACGTATCCGAAAGGACGCTCGGGCTTCGGCGGCCACACGAAGGCCACGCGCGTCGCCATCCCGAGCACGCCATCTCCGTCGAGATCCGAGCCGAGCTCGCGCTCATCCGTGGGTGGCAGCGGCACGTCCACCCGGCGGATGAAGGCCTCCAGGATGGCGAGGTTGATGCGATACACGGCCCTGCTCTCGCGTCCGTCCCGGTCCCTCCGGAACGCGTCGGGAAGCCGGATGAACACGTCTCCCGCGCTCCCGTTGGTGGGCCAGAACATGCCTGGAAACGGGGCATAGGCGAACGCGCGCCAGCCCGTCATGCGCCCGTCGGGTGAATGATCAAAGCCCTCGGTGTCTGGCTGGAACCAGCAGTCCGGGGTGTAGCCCTCCCACCGGCCATTCCCGTTCACGTCCCAGGCGGCGGGCGGATGTGCCAGCGCCGCGGCGAGCCGGAGCCCACCACGCTCATCCACGTAATTGCTCGAGCGCACCCAGGCCAGCAGCTCGGCGTCGGGCAGCTCGACGGGCGGCGGCGGCTGGAGCACGTTCGTCCAGCGATTCTCCTCGGCGGAGCGCGCCACCGAGAGGACCGTCTGGACCTCGGCGTCCTCGACGAAGTTGGGCGCGCGGGGCGTCTGGTGACACGCGAAGCAGCCGTTGTGCGTGCGGCCGCCGGGTGTGTCCTGGGTGACCGCGTAGCACTGCGCCGGCAGGTAGGCCGCTGGATTCGAGAGCCGGGGCGGCACGCGTGCGTTCGCTGGCAGGGTGGCCGCGAGCGCCTCCCGCACCTGGGCGACCGGTGTCGGCGTCGGCGTGGGGCCACGCGAGCCGCCCGAACGCCACACGACGGCCGCTCCCACCACGAGCAACCCGGTTACCAGCACGATTCCTGTCGCCCTTTGGCGGCCCATGTCCTGCTCCCACGAGGAATGCCGCGGAGCATCCCCGGAAGTCTCCTCCCGGGAATGCCCCACGGTTGTCTGTGATACGGATGCGCCTGCTCAGTCCATCGCCGGGAACGGGCCGATGTAACCGGTATACGACTGCGTCACGTTCCGATCCGACCCCACCACCTTGTCCGTATCGGACTCGGCATAGGGGTGCTGCACCTGCGCCTTGATGTACGCATAGCCATTGATGTTCGGATAGAAGTAGACGCCCGTCGTCTCCGAGCCGTAGGGCGCGGAGAAGATGCGGGTCAGCTCACGCGTGACGATGTTGTAGGCCCACACCATGTCATTCTGGTGGCCGTCGACGGTGTCCTCGCCGATGAGCAGCGTGTCGTACCCGTTGATGAAGGACAGGTTGTCGGGATTGGCGATGCCATTCACGCTGCACACGTTCACGATCGCCGGTTGGGGGACGCCGTTGCCGTCCGGGAGCGTGAAGGTGGGATCGTAGTAGGGGCTGTTGCTCGGGTAGAGGCTCGCGCCAGGCGCCTTCAGCCAGATGCCCTCGACGAGCGGCGCGGCGGACTCGACGACGTAGTCACTCCCGATGGTAGCGTTGGGCGAAACGGCCATCTCGTAGACCGCGCCACAGTCGTTGCGCGCGACCTGGATGTGATTGGGCCCGCCGAGATCCTTGTTCGCCGGGTCGTTGATCATCCCGTGGTTCAACTCGCTGAAGGACACGTAGAGCCGGTGGGCGGTGGGGTTGAACGTGATGCCCTCCGTCTTCCGGAACTCGGTGGTGGCCCCGACATAGGCCGCGTACCGGCGGCTCTCCAGGCGCGAGGCCGCCAGCTCCTGACCGGGCTTCAGCCTCAGGCACTCGCGACCGGTCTCGGTGTTGATGGCACGGAACCCGGAGTCCGCGCTCGGGCAGGTGCCATCGGCGGACTGGGGCTCGGTCTCGAAGATGTGCGAGAACTGGATGCCGCCGTCGATCAGCGCCTTCACCTCCGCGTCCGTCGCGCTGGGACCCAGGGGCAGCCAGTAGATGTCCGCCCGGCCCGAGGGCAGACCCGAAGCGGTGGTCTGGAACCACCGCGCCGCGTAGAGCTGGCCCTCGGACAGGTCCCCCGGCCGCTTCGCCACGAACATGTAGAAGCTGTCGTTGCTGCCGTCGTCGCTCAGGTAGACGGTCTTTTCATCCGGCATCACATACGCGAGCTCGAGCGCGCGCCGGCCCGCCGCGTAGTGCTTCGTGACGGTGGTGGTGCCCGAGCCGTCGACCGCGACCTCGACCACGTAGCCATAGCGGTACGGGGAGAAGACCGCCTTCGCCTCGTCGATGGAGGCCGTGGCCGGATCCAGCCCCCAGTAGCGCAGCATGGAGCGCTCCGCCGAGGTGAGGGCACTCACCGAGGCCGCGTTCTCATACACGCGCGCATCCGTCGGGTACTCCTCGCTGCTCAGGTTCGTGTTCCAGGGGGACACGCTGCCAGCGCAGGGCGTCCAGTAGCCCTCCACTCCCGAGAAGTCGATGGGCCGGGTGTTGAGGACCGTGAGCTTGCCATTGGGCTCCTGGCGGAGCTCGGAGAGGTACATCGCCGCGGGCGTGGTCTCGAACTGGGTGAGCTCGAAGAGCTTGCCGCCCACTGGAAGGAGCGCCGAGAAGTCGTTGGACGGGGAGATGAATTCCGAGCCGTCCGCGTTCTTCACCGGCTGGCCGTCCTTCTGGATCATCCGTCCGAAGATGTGCTCGCCGATGGGCTGGCCGGAGCGCAGCACGGTCTCGTACTGGATGGCGACCTCCTGGCCGTTCACGTTCGCCTTCGGGCTGGCGTAGACGGCCCGCTTCTCGTCCAGCGTGCGCGCGGCATTCACCGGCGTGAAGCTGAGTGACTTGCCACCGCCAACCGCCGGGCCCTGCGGACCCTGTGGGCCTTGTGGACCCTGGGCCCCAGGCGCTCCGTCTTCACCACTGCACGCGGAAAGCGCGAGCGCCGTCAGCGACGCCCACATCAAGCGCCCCGTGCGGCGCTTCCACCTCGAATGAACCAATCGCATCCTGTCCCCTCGTCTTGAGATGCCCTCGGAGCCGCTGTCGCCAGGCCGGCTCCGAAGGCCCGCGGATGCTCCGGCGGCGGGTGACCTCTCCGCAAGAGGAGGCGTGACCTTCCCGTTACAAATGCATCCGCTCGCCCGGCTGCTCGCACTTGGAGTTCAGTCGCCCCATCCGTGCGGCTGTCCCATGACGCGGGGCGCAATCCATTGTAGCTCCCAGTTCCTTCCCCAGCCGGTGAGTGACACGCGCACCGGAGGGATCAGACAGGCGCCATGAGCACGCCCGCCCCCGAGTTGGAGCTCCGCCCCTCGCACGTCATCACCGCTCGCCGCGGCATCTCGCCGGTCATCCGCCACACCCCGCTCGAGCCCAACGCCACCCTCCCGAAGCTCGCGGGCGCCCCCGTGCTGCTCGAGCTGGAGAACCTCCAGGTCACCGGCCGTAGCGGCTACGGCTGCGGTGGCTGGGGCTGCGGCTCCGCCTGGGGCGGCGGCTGCGGTTGCGGCTGCGCCCGGCGGTACTCCTCGTAGCCCTTGGAGTAGGTGCCGCCGAAGAGCTTGTCCAGGTAGGAGAAGAAACCGGCGTAGTTGCCGAAGAAACGCCGGTGGTGGAAGTCGTGGTAGACGGGCCCCTTGTAGAAGGGAACGAGCAGCGCCGGGTTCCACGGCACGTCGTAGCCCGAGTGCCCATCGGCCGCCTCGAGCTGCCGGAACACAATCCACGCCCACAGCGTCACCACGTGCGCCCCCACCAGCGCGGGCCCCATCATCACCAGCGTCGAGGTCAGCATGAACTCGACCGCGTGCATGTAATTGCCGGTGAGCGCGAAGGGCGTGGTGATGCGGTGGTGCACCGAGTGGATGTGTTTGTAGAGCCAGCGCGTGTGCAGCGCCCGGTGCATCCAGTAATAGAGGAAATCGTCCAGGACGATGAAGAAGGCAATCTGCCCGACGATGACGTACCAGGGCGGCAGCTCGCCCGAGTGGATGCCCGACAGGCGCAGCAGCGGCCAGGAAACCAGCACGCTCATGAAGGACACCAGGTTGTTGAAGGCGAACCGTTGCAGCGAGGGCACGAACCAGCGCCGCACCGGGAAGTCCCTGCCTTGTACCCGGTACTTCTTCAACGACTCGGGATTCTTGTAGGCAACCCACGTCCAAGGCAGGGCGAACGCCAGGAACGCGGTGATGCTCAACAGCGTGGAGCAGACGGCGATGAAGAAGAAGCGCTCCTCCTGGTACATCGCCAGGATTGTGTGGAGCGTGGTGTTCGAGCCGTCCATTCCGCCCTCCCGCGGTGACGCACACGGGAAGCGGGCAAACCAGACATGCCGTGAAGCCTCCCTGTCGAAGGCCCCAGCTTAGCGGGTGAACGGACGGTCGGCGAGACGGTGACTCCACCTCCCCTCGAAAAAAAGACTCAACCGGCCGCGGAGCGCAGGGAGAAGCTCACCGGGATGACGAACTCGGCGGACTCCCGGGCAAGTTCAGGAGGCAGTGGGGAGAAGGGAGCGGCGGCCTTCACCATGCGCAGGGCCTCGGCATCCAGCACCCGGAAGCGAGAGGAGCCCTCCAGTCGAGGGGGCGCCGCCAGCGAGCCATCCCGGTTGATACGGACGCGGACCCGCGCGGTGCCCTCCATCCCGAGTCGCACCGCCTGCGCCGGGTAGCGCCGTTGCCGGGTGACGTGGCGAGAGAGCCACTCACGGTATGCCAGCAACTCCGAGTCCACCCCCGCCCCCGGCACGCCGCCTCCCGAGGAGAGGCCCACCCCGGAGGTACTCCCGCCTGGAGCGCCCTCGGAGGTCTCCGGCGAACCTCTCTCGGGCGTGCCCGCCTCGGACCCTCCCGGAGCCGCCAGGGCCGTGGCCTCTGGAGGTTCTCCGGCGGACGCGGCTCCCGGCTCCTCCACCCGGGCCTCGGTCGACGGTGGGGGCCGAGCCCGCTCCGCGCGGGAGGGCGTCGCGACCGTGCTCCTCCCGGGCGCCTTCTCCACCCGGCGCGACACACGCTCGGGCGGACGCACTGGCTCGAGGTCCTCCGGGGAGCGCCGCCCGGTCCCCTCGGCTCCGGCACTCCGCGCCGCCTCGCGCCAGACGAGCTCCACCTCGAGCGGCCCGCCCGCCCGGGAGCGCTCCGGCTCCGACGCATCGCGCCACAGGGCCGCCATGCCCAACACGTGCAACACCACCGAGGCCCCGAGGGCCAGGGAGACGCGAGACAGGGTGCCTCCAGGTCCGGCCCCTCGCGAGGCGACCCGCTGCGTGGCTCTGTCCGTGGCTCCCGGCGTCATCTCCCCGCAGCCTGTATGTCATGGCGCTCCGGCCAGCAACCGCCCCTGGAAGGAAGGGGGGCGGGCGGGCGTCAGAGGTACTTGCCGAAGAGCACCGTCACCCGCTCCGACAGCCGCTTGAAGAGGCCGCGCCGGCGCCACGAGTCCCAGCGAATCTCCACCGAGTGGCGCATGTCCTCCTCGAAGTCCTTGGCGAGCTGCGACGCCAGCGTCGCATCGTCCACCACCAGCGAGCCCTCCTCGGCGCTGAACGCCAGCGGGTCCAGGTTCGTCGAGCCCACCATCGACAGCCGGTCATCCACCAGCAGCGTCTTGGAGTGCATCATCGACACCTCGTACTCCCAGATGCGCACCCCGTTCTCCAGCAGCCGCGCGTAGGTGGCCCGCTGCCCCTCGTGCACCGGAGGGATGTCGTGGTGGCGCCCGGGCGTGAGCACCCGCACGTCCACCCCGGCCTTCGCCTTGGCGATGAGCATGTCCTGGATGGCGCCGGTGGGGATGAAGTACGAGTTGGCGATCCACAGCCGCTCCTTCGCCGAGGCGATGGCGAGCAGCGTCATGCGCTCGGCGTTGGTGAGCACGGGCGCGGCCGTGTGGGTGACGAAGCCGGCGCGGGCCTCGCCCGAGGCGGGGATGGGGTCCGGGAAGGCGTCGTCCGGGAGCATGCCACCTCCGGCCTCCTGCCAGTTCTGCGCGAACGCGAGCTGGATGCCGCGCACCGCCGGCCCCTGCACCCAGATGTTGGCGTCGCGCCACTCGCCCGGCTTCTTCCCGTTGCCCTCCCAGCTCTTCCAGATGCCCCAGCCGCCGGTGAGCCCGGACACGCCATCCCGCACGGCGAGCTTGCGGTGCAGCCGCGACTGGAGGCGCTTGAGGTTGAAGGTGGCGATGGTGCCCCGTATCGGGCGGAACACGCGCACCTCGCAGCCAGCCGCCACGAGCTGGGGCCCCACATCCGCCTGGAAGCGCATGCTGCCCAGCGGGTCCACCAGGATGCGGCAGGCCACTCCGGGGTGACGCTCGCGCAGCGCCTTGATGAGCCGGTCCGACGGGTCTCCCGCGCGCCAGATGTAGACGAGGATGTGGATGCTGGAGCGGGCGGCGCGAATCTCCTGCTCGAGGATGTCGAAGACGTGGCCGTTGTGGACGAGCTGCACCTGGTTGCCCGGCTCCAGCTCCACGCCCACCGTCTGGTACCAGGCGAGCGACAGGCCCTCGTGCGTGTCGGGCACATCGTCGTGGATGCGCAGGGCGAGCCGATGGTTCGGCAGGGGACAGCCCGCCAGCAGAAGGGCGAGCACCAGCAGCGGCCAACAGGTCTTCACGCACGCAAGCTAGTCACGTCCCCGGAGACTGCCTTCCAGCACGCACACGCCGTCCACCTGTCGACACGGCGAACCGTTCTCTGTCCGCTGGAACAGGGCCATCGGGGTGCGCGGGTGGACGAAACGGGAGGGCGACCCCATCCCTGCGCGACACACGGGTCCGTTCTCGAGAACCATGCGCCTGCCTGTCCGCCTGTCCTTCCATCTGCTCTCCCTCGTGCTCCTGGGAGCCCTGCTCGTGTCGCCGCCAGCGTCCGGCCGGCCCCTCACGGACGTCCATGAGGGGCTCCTGGCGGCGCGGGCCCGGGGAATCCCCGTGGCGCTCTCCCTGCTTCCGGACCAGGGGGTCGAGTCCACCCCCATCCCCGTCGTGGAGTCCGATTCATCTGCCGACGCCCCCCGGCACGAGCCGCCCCCGCGGAACACGAGCGCGCTGCCTCCGCGGCTGGTGGAGGATGCACCCGTCACGGCCGGAGCCTGGGTGGCCTATGGCACGTTCGCGCTGGTGCCGCTCGGGGGGGTGTATGGCGCGAGCCGCCTGGAGGGAGAACGTTTGTGGGTGACGGCGGCGGAGACGGCGGCCGGGGGCCTCACGGGCTCGTTGGTGGGAGGGCTGCTGTTCCTGCAGCCAGCGGAGGCGGGCGGGCGCTGGTCGGAGCTGGACGTGGCGGCCTTCGGCGCGGGCATGGCGCTGACCCCTCCCCTCGCGGCGCTGGGCACCTGGGGGCTCGGCGAGCTGGCCTTCAATGGCAGCCGGGACCGGGGACAGGCCTTCCTGGGCGCACTGGGCGGGGCGGCCGTGGGCACGCTGCTCGGCGTCGTCGCGCACGGGGTGCTGGAAGAAGTCGTGGGCAACCGGGGCACGCTCGCGTGGTTCCGGAAGACGATCGCCCTGGGCTTCATCGGCTCGGGTGCCACCGTGGGCTACCAGTGGGCGGGCGGCGGCCCGCGCGGTCGCTCTCGTTGAAACGCCAGGACGCGCGCCTCCACTGGTAGGCTCGCGCCATGAACCGTCTGCTCCTGATCTTCTCCGCCAGCCTGCTCCTCCTCACGTCCGCGTGCGGCGACACGGGAGACCCCACGAAGGTGAAGTACGCGGCCTCGCTGGGCGTGGACCTCGACGCCATGAACCGCAGCGCCTCCGGGCTCTACACGCAGGACCTCGTGGTGGGCACCGGCACCGAGGCCACCCAGGGCCGCATCGTCAATGTGCACTACACCGGCTGGCTCCCGGATGGGTCCATGTTCGACACCAGCCGTGACACCCCCGAGAAGCCCATCTCGTTCACGCTTGGCAAGGGCGAGGTCATCGATGGCTGGGACGAGGGCGTCGCCGGCATGAAGGTGGGAGGCCAGCGCCGGCTCGTCATCCCCTCCGAGCTCGGGTACGGCGAGGCGGGCTACCCCGGCGTCATTCCCGGGAACTCGGTGCTCGTCTTCGACGTGGAGCTGATCAGCGTCCGCTGAGGCACGACACCGCCATGACCGACTTCATCGAGGTCCACGACGGCGTCCTGTCGCCCGCGCTGTGCCAGGAAATCATCCAGCTCTTCGAGAAGAGCCCCCACAAGCACCGGGGCCAGACCGGGGGCGGCGTCGACCTGTCCAAGAAGGACAGCCATGACCTGCTGCTCAACGCCCACCCCGAGTACCAGGACCTGCTGCGCCGCCTGCTGGACCACGCCTTCCCGCCGCTCCGGAGCTACCTGCGCAAGTACCTGTACGCGATGATCGGCGCCGTCTCGCTCGCGATGAAGCACCCGACGACGGGCCAGGTGGTGACGCTCACGCGGGAGAACTTCGCGGAGATCGGCGACCCGAACCTCGACCAGCTCATCGGCATGCTCTACCGCTACGGCAACCTCCAGGTGCAGAAGTACCTGAAGGGCACGGGCGGCTATCCGCACTGGCACTCGGAGGTGTTCCCGAAGGACGCCAGCTGCGAGCCGCTGCACCGGGTGCTCGCGTTCCAGTTCTACCTGAACGACGTGAGCCAGGGCGGCGAGACCGAGTTCTTCTACCAGGAGAAGAAGGTCCAATCGAAGGCCGGCCGCATGCTCATCTTCCCCGCCGGCTTCACCCACACCCATCGCGGCAACCGGCCGGAGTCCAACGACAAGTACATCATCACCTCGTGGGTGATGTTCCACCGCGCCGAGACGATGTACGGCGGACGCCCCGCTCCGTGAGGCTCAGTCCTTGTTCTTCCAGGAGGCGCGCAGGGTCATCCCCTTCGCGTCCTTCTGGAGGATCTCCGCCTGGGGCTCCGCCGCGCCGCCGGCGCGCATGCCGGCGATCACCAGGCCCACGGTGAAGTGGCGCAGCACGTCATCCGTCTCGTTGAACCACAGGTCCATCGCCGTGGGCGAGACTTCCGTGACACGCACCTCCGAGTAGTTGTTGCCGGTCCGGAAGTTCTTCTGGGCGCGTTGCAGCATCCGCCGCGGTCCGAGGATGCGCAGCATGGAGAACATGGCGCCGCCGATCATCGAGTCCTGGTAGCCGTCGATCATCCGCTCGCCCAGCTTGCGCCAGGCCACTTCGCGGCGCTCATGGGGGAAGACGAATGGGGCGCTGAGCTCGATGCAGCGCGCCCACGTCTGCACCGGGTAGGCGGGCAGCAGCGGCTTGCCCAGGTCCACTCCCACCGTGAGCAGCTTCGCCTTCAGTTCGGCGGGGACCCCCTCCGGGAAGGCGCGCGACAGCATCCCCTGGAGTGAGTGGTTGAAGATGAGCGGTGTGTCCGACATGCGCCGTCACCCTAGCGCGATGACCTGGGGAGTGGGAGGGAATCGTAGGGGTTCTTGACGCGATGCGCTGGCACGCGGCGTCGTGGGCCGAATGCATGGGAGACCCGAGCCCCCTCTTATGCCCGCCTGGTGGGAGGCCTTGTTGAGGGGACGGGCAAGCCGTTAAGGGAGCGCCCCCCCAAACGAAGACGAAGTTTCTCCCATGAAACAGTACGAGAAGAAGCTCGACGCGAACGGCCGCCCCTACCTGGAGACGAACCTCACGGGGCTCGTGCTCACCCGCCTGCCCCTGCTCAACAAGGGTCCCTCCTTCACGCTGGAGGAGCGGCGCGAGTTCGGGCTGATGGGCCTGCTCCCCCCGAAGGTGTCGTCCCTGGACGAGCAGATCGAGCGCTCCTACGCCAACTTCCGCTCCTTCCGCTCGGACCTGGAGAAGCACGTCTTCCTGCGCGCCCTGCAGGACCGCAGCGAGGTGCTCTTCTACGCGCTGCTCAACCGGCACATCGAGGAGATGATGCCCATCATCTACACCCCCACGGTGGCGCAGGCGGTGGAGCAGTTCAGCCGCATCTACCGCTACCCCCGCGGGCTGGTGGTGAGCCCGGAGAACATCGGCGACATCGACGCGATGCTGGAGAACACGCCCTTCCCGGACGTGCAGCTGATCGTGGCCACGGACAACGAGGGGATTCTGGGCATCGGCGACCAGGGCTTCGGCGGCCTGGCCATCTGCATCGGCAAGCTGTCCCTGTACACGGCCGCGGCGGGCATCGACCCGGCGGTGACGCTGCCGGTGGAGCTGGACGTGGGCACCCACCGCAAGGAGCTGCTCGATGATCCGCTCTACCTGGGCGTGAAGCGCCCGCGCATGGAGGGCAAGGAGTACGACGACTTCATCCACACCTTCGTGATGGCGCTCAAGAAGCGCTTCCCCAACGTGCTGGTGCAGTGGGAGGACTTCAGCAAGCAGAAGGCCTTCGACGTGCTGGACCGGTACCGGGACGTGCTGCCCTCGCTCAACGACGACGTGCAGGGCACGGGCGCGGTGGTGCTGGCGGGCCTGCTGTCGGCCACGCGGCGCAGCCAGACGACGCTCGGGCAGCAGGTGTACGTGGTGCACGGCGCGGGCGCGGGCGGCGTGGGCGTGGCGCGGCAGATCGTCCGCGGCATGGAGCGCGAGGGCCTGAGCACGAAGGAGGCGCGCGAGCGCATCTTCCTCATCGACTCCAAGGGCCTCATCCTGAAGGACCGCAAGGGGCTGGAGCCCTACAAGCTGGAGTTCGCGCACGAGCCGTCGCGCGTGGCGGGCTGGAAGCTGAAGGGCGCGATTCCCAGCCTGCTGGAGACGGCGCGGGAGGCGAAGGTGACGGTGCTGCTGGGCCTGAGTGGCCAGCGCGCGGCGTTCGGCGAGGACGTGGTGAAGGCGGTGGCGGCCAACACGCCCTACCCGGTGGTGTTCGCGCTGAGCAACCCCACGGCGAACAGCGAGGCGGTGCCGGAGGACATCTACCGGTGGACGCAGGGCAAGGCGCTGGTGGCCACGGGCAGCCCCTTCGAGGACGTGGAGTGGGACGGGGCGCCGCACCCGGTGGGCCAGGGCAACAACGCCTTCATCTTCCCGGGCCTGGGGCTGGGCGTGCTGCTGACGCGCTCGAAGCGGGTGACGGACGGCATGCTGACGGCGGCGTCGCTGGCGCTGGCGGACTACACGGACGGCGCCCGGCTGGCGCAGGGCGCGCTCTACCCGCGCATGGACAGGCTGCGCGCGGCGAGCCGGCAGGTGGCCATCGCCGTGATGCGCCAGGCGGTGAAGGAGGAGGTGGCCACGCGCGAGCTGCCCGAGGACCTCGAGGGCCTGCTCGAGGCCGAGATGTGGCGGCCCGAGTTCCTCCCCCTGCGGCGCGCGCCGGGGCAGTGAGGCACCGGGTCGGCCCGAGTGGCTCCGCGCTCCAGCCCCGCGTCAGCGGCTGGAGCCGGGCCCGGTCCCTCGGGGCACGCGCACGGTGAAGGTGGTGCCCGCCTCGCCGGTGCTCACCTCCACCCGCCCGCCGTGCCCCTCCACCACCTGGCGCACGATGTACAGCCCCAACCCCAGGCTCCCCGCCGGCCGGAACTTCGACATGCCCCGGCGGAACGGCTCGAAGAGCACCGGCAACAGCTCCTGAGGAATGGGCGCTCCCTCGTTGGAGACCGACAACTCCACCTCTCCCCTCCGCGAGTGCACCTTCACGCGCACCGCCGTCCCCTCCCTCGCGTGCCTGAGCGCGTTGGACAGCAGGTTGGAGAGCACCTGCCTCATGCGCGGGCCGTCCCACTGCCCCTCGCAATGGGGGTCTCCCTCCAGGCGGATGTCGCTGCTCGGGTGCGTCACGGAGAACTCGTCGATGACCTCGTGGCACAGCCGCACCAGGTCGTTCGCCGTGCGCTCCAGGGGAATGCCTCCGCCCAGCCGCCCCCGCGTGAAGTCGAGCAGGTCCGAAATCATCCGCCCCATGTTGTCCGCGCTGTTCGCGATGCGCCCCGACGTGCGCATCAGCGCTTCCGGCGTGGGCCGCTCCATCCGCTGCAGCGTGCGCGCCCCCAGGGAAATGGCCTGCAAGGGATTGCGCAGATCATGGCTCACCACCCCGAGGAACTGCTGCTCCAGCTCCGACCGCTGCCGCGCCTCTTCGTAGAGCCGCGCCCGTTCCAGGGCCTGGGCCCCCAGCTGACAGAGCGACTCCAGGTTCGCCTCCTCCTGGGGACTGATGCGGCGCTGCGAGAGGAAGCTCAACCCCAGCACGCCCACCACCCGCTCGCCGTCCTTCAGCGGCATGACCCCCCAGGAGCGGCGCGAGCTCCCACTCAACCGCCGGGCGACGTCGGGCCAGCCCCGCTCGAAGGCATCACGGGATTCGATCCACACCGCGCGTCCCGTGCGCACCGCCTCCGCGAGGGGGGTGGGATCGGTGATCGACATGGACTGGTACGCGCGAAGCAATTCCTCCGGGTAGCCAACCGCCCCGAGCACGACCAACGCCCCGCCCACCCTCACGCAGACGGAGCCCGCACAGGCCTCCAACGATTTCAGCCCGTGCTCCACCAGCGCATCGGCCACCTGCTTCGGGGTGAGCGCGTGCGCGAAGGCGGCCGTGGTGGCCTGGAGGGCCGCGGCATGCTGCTCGGCCAGCTTGCGCTCGGTGATGTCCAGCACGGTGCCCAGCATGTGGACCCGTCCATTCGCGTCGGAGTGCACCCGGCCCCGCGAGGCCACCCACCGGAGCACTCCGTCCTGGAGCCCCAGCGTCCGGTACTCGGCCTCATGGATGCCTCCGTCCTGGCCGGACAACGCGCGCTCGAAGCGCTCCTCCACCCGCGCGCGGTCATCCGGGTGCACGCCCTCCATCCACCTGTCGTACGTCACGCGCGCATCGGGCGGCAGCCCGAACAACTCCCGGGTACGCGCGTCCCACTCCAGCTCCCGCGTGCCCGGCGTGTAGCTCCAGACTCCGAGCGCGGCGGACTCCATCGCCAGGCGCAACCGCTCCTCGCTCCTCCGCAGCGACCCCTGGGTGGCCTTCTGCTCGGTGATGTCCTCCACCGTCAGCACGCTGGCGACGATGGTGCCCTCCGCGTCGCGCACGGGCGCGGCGCACGTCCGGGTGAGCCGGGTCGAGCCATCCTCGTGGCGGATGGCGAGCTCCTCCGCCACCGTCTCCCCCTCGCGCAGCGAGCGCACCAGCGGCAACTCCTCCATCCGGTAGGGCCGCCCATCCAGGTGCAGGAGGCGCTGCGCGCGGTACTCCGCCGACATCTGCCGCACGGGCGACCCCACGAAGGAGACCAGCCGCTCATTGGTCAGCAGCGTCCGGCCCGAGGGGGCCTCGGCGATGAGGACGCCCGTGGGCATCTGCTGCAACACGGCGTTGAGCAGCCGCTCCTTGGACTCCAATTCGGCCATGAGCTGATTCAGCTGGCGCTCGGCCTGCCGGCGCGCGGTGATGTCCACCACCACCGTCACGCCCCGGCGCGACTCGCCCTCGAACAGCGCGGAGCCGCGAATCACGTCCACCCGCGTGCCGTCCTTGCGCAGGTACTGCTTCTCCATCAGCTCGGACACGCCCGTCTCGAGCAGTGCCTGGACGCTGCGGTGGTCCTGCTCCCGCCACTCGGGGGGCGACATCTTCCGCCAGTTGAGCAGGCCCTGCTCCAGCTCCTCGCGCGTGGCGCCCACCATCTCCAGGAAGGTGTCGTTGGCATCGAGGATGGTGCCATCCAGATCCCAATAGTAGGTGCCCACCACGCCGGACTCGGTGAGCCGCCGCGCGCGCGCCTCGGACCTCTCCAGCTCGCGCTGCAGCCGCTGCTGTTCGGCCAGGGCCTCCTCGTGCTCGCGCTTGCGGGCCAGCTCTCCCCGACGCATGCGCACCAGGGCCCACGTCTGCGCCACCAGGTGCTTGGGCTCGATGGGTTGGGGGATGTAGCCGTCCGCCCCATCCTCGAAGAGCCGCGCCTCCAGCTCCTCGTCCCGCAGCAACGAGGAGACATAGAGCACGGGGATGGCGGCGGTGGTGGGGTCCTCCTTGAGCCGGCGACAGACGTCGAAGCCGCTCATGTCCGGCAGACGCACGTCCAGCACCACCACGTCCGGCCGGAGCGCCGCCGCCGTCAGGGCCTCCTGGCCATTGGCCGCCTCCAGCACTTCCATGCCCGCCCGGCGCAGCGCCTTGACGATGACGTACCGCTTGGCCTCCGTGTCATCCACCACCAGCACCCGCCCTTCCATCCGGGGGGTGGAGGCCTGCTCCCCTCGCGACGCCCACCGCGGAGAAGGCTCGGGGTTACTGCTGCTCGACAAGATGTGGACTCCTGTTCGCCTGGGGGGCAGGCGTGTACGAAAAAGTTCTGCCACGGAACACCTCGACGAGTCCCGAGAGTCCGCTCGAGGCTGTCCACCACCTTACGGGCCAGGCCTGGAGTCTTCCCCTCGCCTGGGAGGTGGCTCCGCCGTCTGGGATACCCGTACGGTGAAGGTGGTGCCCGCCTCGCCGGTGCTCACCTCCACCCGCCCGCCGTGCCCCTCCACCACCTGGCGCACGATGTACAGCCCCAGCCCCAGGCTCCCCGACGGCCGGAACTTCGACATGCCCCGGCGGAACGGCTCGAAGAGCACTGGCAATAATTCCTCCGGAATGGGCGCGCCCTCGTTGAACACCGATAGCTCCACCTCCCCCTCCCGCGCGAGCACCCTCACGCACACCGCCGACCCCTCCCTCGCGTGCCTGAGCGCGTTGGACAGCAGGTTGGAGAGCACCTGCCTCATGCGCGGGCCGTCCCACTGCCCCTCGCACAACGCATCGCCCTCCAGGCGGATGTCCCGGTCCGGGTGCGTCACGGAGAACTCGTCGATGACCTCCCGGCACAGCCGCACCATCTCGTTCCTCTCGCGCTCCAGGGGGATGCCTCCACCCAGCCGCCCCCGCGTGAAGTCGAGCAGGTCCGAAATCATCCGCCCCATCGTGTCCGCGCTGTTCGCGATGCGCCCCGCCGTGCGCAACAGGGCCTCCGGCGCGGGCTTCTCCATGCGCTGCAGCGTGCGAGCGCCCAGCGAGATGGCCATCAGCGGGTTGCGCAGATCATGGCTCACCACCCCGAGGAACTGCTGCTCCAGCTCGGCGCGCTGCCGCGCCTCCTCCTTCGCCCGACGCTCCTCCTCGTAGAGCCAGGCGCGCGCCAGGGCCTGGGCACACAGCGCGCAGAGCGACTCCAGGTGCGCCATGTCCTGAGGACTGAAGCGGCGCAGCGAGGAGAAGCTCAACCCCAGCACGCCCACCACCCGCTCGCCATCCTTCAGCGGAATGCTCAGCCAGGTGCGGCTGCGGCTCCCCTGGAGGATCTTGAAGAACTCGGGCCACTCCCGCTCCAGGGACTCGGTGGCCTGGAGCCAGACGGTCCGCCCCTCGAGCGCCGCCAGGCAGGAAGGGGCGCGGATGTCGAGCGGGAAGTCGCCATGTTTCTGGAGAATGTGGCTGGGGTAGCCGAAGTGGCTGATCATCCGCAGCTGCCCGTCCTCCACCTGGCTGACGGAGCCCGCGTAGGCATCCAGCGACTTCAACCCATGCTCCACCAGGGCCTCGGCCACCTGCCGCGGGGTGAGCGCATTGGCGAAGGCGGCCGTGGTGGCCTGGAGCGCCGCGGAGCGCTGCTCGTTCAACTTGCGCTCGGTGATGTCCAGCCAGATGCCCGAGAAGCTGAGCGCCCGCCCCGCCTCGTCGAAGAGCACCCGGCCCCGCGCGGACACCCACCGCAGCATTCCGTCTTGCAGCCCCACCACGCGGAACTCGGTCCCGAAGAAGCCCCCGTTTCCGCCCGACAGCGCGCGCTCGACCGCCGCCGTCACCTGCTCCAAATCCTCCGGGTGCACCCCCGTCCGCCACACCTCGGGCCGCACGGAGGCCTGCGGCGGCAGACCGAACATCTCCTTGGCGCGCGCGTCCCAGCGCACCTCCCCGGTGGGGATGTCGTAGCTCCACGTGCCGAGCTCGGCGGCATCGAGCGCCATCCGCAACCGCGACCGGCTGGACTCCAGCTCCAACATGAGCTGCTTCAGCCGGCGCTCGGCCTCGCGGCGCTCCGTGAGGTCCACCACCATCGTCACGCCCCGGTCGGCCTCGCCCTCGAGCGAGGCGACCCCCAGCATCACATCCACCCGCGTGCCGTCCTTGCGCAGGTACTGCTTCTCGTACAGCACGCTGACGCCCTGGGCCTGGAGCTCCCCGAACGCCCGGGCATCCGCCGCCTCCCATTCGGGGGGCGTCATCTTCCGCCAGTCGAGCAGACCCCGCGCCAGGTCCTCGCGCGTGTAGCCCACCAGCGACAGGAAGGTGTCGTTGGCATCGAGGATGGTGCCATCCAGGTCCCAATAGACGATGCCCACCATGCCGGACTCGGTGAGCCGCCGCGCCCGCGCCTGGGACCTCTCCAGCTCGCGCTGCAGCCGCTGCCGCTCGGCCTCGGCCTCCTCGCGCTCGCGCTGACGGGCCAGCTCCGCCCGCCGCATGCGCACCAGGGCCCACGTCTGCGCCACCAGGTGCTTGGACTCGATGGGCTGGGGAATGTAGCCGTCCGCCCCGTCCACGAAGAGCCGCTCCTCCAACTCCTCGTCCCGAAGCAGGGCGGAGATGTAGAGCACGGGAATGGCGGCGGTGACGGGATTCTGCTTGAGCCGGCGGCAGACATCGAAGCCGTTCATGTCCGACAGGCGCACATCCAACACCACCACGTCCGGCTGCGTGGCCACCGCCGCGAGCGCCTCGCCTCCGCTGGACGCCTCCAGCACCTCCATGCCCGCCAGGCGCAGCGTCTGCGCGATGAGGTAGCGCTTGGCCTCCGTGTCATCGACGACCAGCACCCGCCCTTCCAATCGGGGGGCGGAGACCAGCTTCGCGGGCGACCCCCATCTCGAGGAGGAGGCGTGGTTGCTGCTCGACAAAACGGGGGCTCCTCATCAACTGGGGGAGGCAGGCATCGGCGGATGGATTTCTGCCATGACCCGCCCGGCCCAGTCCCGAACACACCGGCCTGGAGGAAAACAGGTGTCGACCACCTTACGCGTCCCAAGGCCGCCCTCCCGCCCTCCAGGGAGGCGAGCACGAGGAGGAACACCTCACCCCGAGTGCCGCGAGGAGCCTCCGGGTGTGTCCTCTCCCAGGCCGGGCAGCTCCATCTGTGTCCGGGAGCGAGGCGCGCGCCGCCAGCCGGGACGCCCCGAGGGCCTGCGAGGCGGAGCATCGGTGGGCAGCAACTCGGTTGCATCCCTCCAACCGGCCTGAACGAGCTCCTCGAAGGAAGGGCCGGTGGCCACGGACTCGAGCCGGCGCGCCTGCCGGTCCAGCTCGCGCAGGGCCTGGAGCTTCTCGTCATTGCCGAGCCTCGCCGCGTCCACCGCCGCGCGCAACACGCGCAGGGTCTCGTCGTAGACGTCGAGCCGCACCGGGAAGGGCTGCCGGTCCTTGCCGCCCTGGGCGAAGGCGAAGCGCGCCGGGTCCGTGAAGCGCGCGGGCGAGCCATGGAGCACCTCGGCGACGGTGGCCAGCGCCGCCACCGTGCGCGCGCCCACGCCGGGGGTGAGGAGCAGCTCGGAGAAGTCCTTGGGGCCCTGCTCGGCCGCGGCGGCGAGCGTGCCGTGGAGCCGGCGCAGCAGCACATCGCCGGGCGCCACCTCCTCGTGCTCGGGCATCTGCAGGTGGGGCAGCGGCGGGGTGTAGGGTACGGGCTCGGGCTGGGGACGCAGCTTGCGCAACGCGCCCAGCACCACGTCCGGCCCCTGGGACACGAGCTCCACCTGCGCGGCGCGGGCCATGGCGGCGCGCTTGTCCGTGAGGTTGAGGATGACGCCCTGGTTGGGCCCGTGGATGGCGGCGTGGGGCGAGTCCACGAAGCTGCCGAGCCCCTCGGACAGCCAGTGGTAGCGCCGGGCCTGCCGGGCCTCCGGGTTCATCCCCTGCTGCACCACGGCCCACGCGTTGTCGTCCGAGAGGATGAGGCTGTGGGCATACAGCTCGAAGCCGTCCTGCACGGCGGCGCTGTCCACCCTGGCCGCCAGACGGCTGGCGCGGATGAGCGCGTCGGCGTCGATGCCCACCCGGTCGCCGATGATGCGCAGCTCGTCGGGGGTGCGGCGCGCCTGCACGCCCTTGCCCCCCACCACGTACAGTCCGAGCTGACGGCCACCCGGGGTGAGCCCGCGCTTGAGTGCGCCGAGCACGGTGGTGGTGACGCCCGAGGAGTGCCAGTCCATGCCCATGACGGCGCCGAGCGACTGGAACCAGAAGGGGTGCGCGAGCCGGCGCAGCACCTCGTGACGGCCGTAGTGGAGGACGAGCGCCTCCACCAGCACGCGGCTCATGCGCGCCATGCGCTCGGCGAGCCAGTCCGGCACGCGGCCGGAATGGAGGGGAAGGTCTGCACTGCCCGTACGGTCCATGGTGACTCCGGAGGTAACCTCCAGGAGTCAACCTCCGGACTCGGGTGCTTCTTCACGTGCGGGCCCACGTCGGCGCGGGGCTGGCCGAGGGGCGAGCGGGCACACGGCTCGGATGACGGGAGGGTTCATCTGGAGTAGAGACACCGGCGCCATGCCGCTCGTCGTCCATCCGCACTTCCACCGTCGCCGCACCGGAGTCACGGCGCATACCGAGCTCATCGTCCCCGAGCTGGCGCGCCTGATGGAGACGAGGGCACTGGGCAAGCACCTGGCGGCGGACGTGCCGAGGATTCCGTGGGGCGAGCTGTGGAGGCGCCTGCGCGAGGAGCCGGTGGTGTGGCACGCGCACCGCAACAACGAGCTGCTCTTCGGTTTCCTGTTGCGGATGCTGGGGAGGCAGGTGCGGCTGGTGTACACGCGCCACGGCCCCTACCGGCCGAGCTGGTTCACCCGCTTCATCGCGCGCCATGCCGAGCAGCTCGTCACGCTCAACCCGCAGGGCGCCGAGTGGATGGGAATTCCCTCGCGAATCGTGACGCACGGGGTGGACCTGGAGCGCTTCGTGCCTCCGGCGGACCGGGCGGCGGCGTGGAGCGCGTTGGGGCTGGGCGGGCGCTACGGCGTGGGAGTGGTGGGCCGGGTGCGCCCCAACAAGGGCCAGGGCGACTTCGTGGAGGCCATCCGCCCGCTGCTCTCCGAGTTCCCCGAGTGGAAGCCGGTGCTGGTGGGGCTGGCGAAGGGCAAGGACGCGGCGTGGGCCGGGAAGCTGCGCGAGTCCACGGGCGGGGAGCTGGTGCTGGCGGGCGAGCACAAGAACGTGGTGCCCTGGTACCAGGGGATGAGCCTCCTGGTGCACCCCTCGTACGGCGAGGCCTTCTCCATGGTGTTGGTGGAGGCGATGGCGTGCGGATGCTGTCCGGTGGTGACGCGGCTGCCGCACGTGCCGGCGGTCATCGAGCACGGACGCACGGGCTTCATGTACGAGCCCGGGGACGTGGCCACGCTGCGAGAGCTGCTGCGGATGCTCTTCCGCGAGCCCGAGCGCGTGCGGCAGGTGGGGCTCAACGCGGCCGAGGAGGCCCGCGCGCGCTTCGGCGTGGCGCACGAGGCGCGAGCGCTGGCCGGGGTGTACCAGGCGGCGCTCGGGGATTGAGCCGGGCCTCGCGCCTACTTCTTCGAGCGCGACGAGCTGCCCGACTTGCCGCGCGAGCGCGACGAGCTGCCCGACTTCTTCGAGCGCGACGGGCTGCTCGACTTGCGCCCCGTCCGGCCACTCGCCGAGGTACGGCCTCGGGACTTGCTGCCCGCACTGCCGCTCGAGCTACGGGCCGGCTTCGCCCGGCGCGACGTGCTCTTCGACGCGCTCTTCGACGCGCTCCTGGTCTCACCGGCCTTCCGGCGCTGCTTGTTCACGACACGAGCCGCGAGCTCCTCGGCGCGCCCCTCGCTCGCCCCACGCTTGCGCGCGGACTGTTTGATTTTCGCGTACTGGCGCTGGCGCTTCGGGTTCTTCACTCCACGGGG
The DNA here is from genome assembly GCF_016859125.1 of Archangium violaceum. Lineage (NCBI taxonomy): Bacteria > Pseudomonadati > Myxococcota > Myxococcia > Myxococcales > Archangiaceae > Archangium > Archangium violaceum. The sequence goes on from NZ_CP069338.1 coordinate 2,958,421, forward strand.
TGGCATTCGTTCCTCCTCCATGTGTCGGCTGGCTTGCGCCAACATCATGGGGATGCCCGCTTCCCGACGCTGGGGGCGTGCGAAATTTCACCAGGCCGAGCGTTGAACATCGTGCGCTCGAGAAGCCCTTGCCTCGCGCCAGTGTCAGGCGGCCGACTGCTCGGAGGAGCTGGAGCCCTCGGCGACGAGCAGGGTGATGAAGAAGCTCGTGCCCCGGCCCTTCTCGCTCTCCACGCGGATGTCCCCACCGAGCGAGGTGATGATCTGATGGCACACCGACAGGCCCAGCCCCGTCCCCACGCCGATGGGCTTGGTGGTGAAGAACGGGTCGAAGATGCGCCGCAGGTGCTCGGGAGGGATTCCGGAACCGGTGTCGCGCACCTCCACGGTGACCTTGCCGGGGGCGGAGACCCGGGCCAGCACGCGAATCTCGTTCTCGTCCACCCGGCCCGGCGCGATGGCGTGCGCCGCGTTGATGAACAGGTTGAGGAACACCTGACCCAGGCGCGCCGCGTTGGCCTTCACCGGAGGCACTCCGCCGCAGTCCTCCACCAGGTTCGCACGGTCGCGAAGCTCGTGCCGGGCCATCTTGGCCGAGCCCCGCACCACCGCCGCCAGGTCCACGGGGCCGAGCGCCACGTCATCCGGCCGAGACAGCGCCTTGAGGTCCTGCACGATGAGGCGCACGCGATCGGCGCCCTCGCTGGCCTCGGAGAGCGCCGCCAGCATCTCCTGCCGGGCCTCCTCCGACGGGGGACCGCTCGCGTCTCCCAACTCCTGCTGGACGTAGCGCAGGTTGCTGAGGATGTAGGCGAGCGGGTTGTTGATTTCGTGTCCCACGCCCGCGGCGAGCCTTCCCACGGACGCGAGCCGATCCGCGAAGAGCAGCTGCTCCTGGGCGGCCTGGAGCTGATAGAGGCTGTCCTTCAAGCGGTCATTGGTCTCCGCGAGCTCGACGGTGCGCGCGAGCACCGTCTTCTCCAGCAGGGACTGATAGCGGAGGGCCTCACGCTCGGAGGCCTCGGCCTCGGCCTTGATGAGCCGCTGCTTCTCCTCCAGCAGGTCGCGCAGCTCACGCGCCATGCGGTCGAAGGCGTGCGCCAGCATGCTCAGCTCGTCGAGCCCCGTGGCGGAGGTGCGGATGTCGAAGTCGCCCCGGCCGATGCGCTCCGCCACGGAGGAGAGCTCCTTGAGCGAGCGCTGCATGGGGGTGACGATGGCGAAGGCGAGCGCCAGCACGAGCACGAGGCACAGGAGGGGGAAGAACATCGCCAGCAGCTGGCCGAACCTCACGCTCTCGTCCCACCGGCTCCGCAGCCCCTGGAGCTCGCCCTGCTCCGCCCGCAGCAGGTCCTCGATGAGCGGGCCCACGCTCTGCTCGAATCGAGTGTACAGCAACCACTCCACCGTGGAGCCCACCGACGTGCCCTCGGGGAGGGCGCGCACGCGCGACTCCGCCCACGCCGCCCAGGCCAGCAGGGCATCGCGCAGCGCCTGGTATTCCAGGCGCTCGGTCTCGACGGTCCGATCATCCACCCACCGGTACTGCCGGGACAGGCTGTCCTCGAGCCGGACAATCTCCAGCTCCACCCGCCGCGCCAGCTCGCTGCGCACGAGCGCGGTGTCCGCCCGCGTCAGCCGCGCCTGGGCCAGCTGGTTCAGGTAGGGCCAGGCGAGCGCGTGCAACCGGTTGTAGCTGTCGAGCTGCTCCTGGATGGTCGTCACCTGCTCGCGCATCAACTGGCTCTGGTGGGCGCCGGTGAAGAGATGGAGCCCCATGAGACAGACGAGGACGACCGCCATCAATGCGAACAGAAACACCTTGGCGCGAATCGTCATGGCCCGGCCCCGGGTCGACCCAACAGCACCCGCGCATGCTCTCACGGCCGCCCGCCCCGGCGCGAGGGGCAGGGGCTTTGACGGGCCCCACGCCGCTTCGGCCTGCCAGGACGGAAGCCCTCCGGGTATCCTCCCCACCCGTATGCGGTGCGACCTTTGCTACCAGTCCGAGCCGACGGCCTATGTCGAGCTCCATCACAACGTGGGGATGCTCTTCCTGCGCCGGGAGTACACGACGCAGGGCGAGCTGTGCCGCGGCTGTCTGAGCCGGGCCTTCTGGCACCACACCCTGCGCAACCTGACGCTCGGTTGGTGGGGGACCATCTCCTTCTTCATGACGTGGTATTTCCTCGCCTCGAACCTCGTCACGTACGTCCAGGCGCGTGGCGAGCTGGCGAAGGCGGCGCCCCGGCGCGCCGCGCCGAAGCCGGTGGCCTCGGGAGAGGAGGCCCGGCGCATCCTCGAGCCGTTCGAGCACAACGTGCGCATGCGGCTGCGCGACGGAGAGGCATCCGAGGCGGTCGCCCAGGATCTCGCCCGCTACCATGGTGTCGAGCTGGCCTCCGCCCAGCGCTTCGTGGAGCAGCTGCGCGAAGCCGCCTGAGCCGTCCGGTCAGGGCTCTCGAGGCCTGGGCTCCCGGCGTGAGATGCGCCCCTGCAGGCGCTTGTAGATGTCGAGCACGAGCCGCAGCTCGTCCGCGGTCCGCTGCTCGATGGCGCCGTAATCACGGCCCTCGTAGCCATCCCAGACGCTCCTGCTGGAGCCCTTGCGCTCGCGCAATCCCAGACGTCCGGCCATCTCCCGGGTCGTCTTGGGATAGAGCACGGGCTCCTCGGGGAACAGGAAGCTGGCCTCGTTGGCGAGATCGATGGGGCGCGCCTTGAAGAAGACCTCGAAGAGCTCGGCCGGGCTGGCGATCTCGTTGAAGAGGGAGCGGCAGTAGAGCGCCGGGAGATCGAACTTGGCGATCCCCGCGCCACAGACGACGAGATCCACCGCCGGCTTGCCGAGGATCCGGACGTTCTCCTCGCGCTGCCGCCGCCACTCCTCCTCGAAGCGCGCCTTGATGGCCGAGAGCAGGGCGGCCTCGGAGCCGAAGTTCCAGAGCCACAGCCCCTCGAGCTCCGGCGCCTCCGGGAGCGGGTCCTCGAAGCGCTTGCTGAAGAAACACCCTCCCAGCAGCACGTGCCCTGGCCGAGCGGGATTGACGATGAGCGAGCTCAGGCTCGCGGTCCGATCGTCCGGGGGAGCATAGGCTTCCAGGTCGAGGAACAGCATGAGTCCGGAGGCTACCACCACCCCCGGGGTGCCGCCGTACGACGGACGACACTCGAGGCGGTGGAGTGCCCGACATGGACACTCCCCCTGTCGGGCATGCGGCACCCGCGCCTGGAGCCCCGATCGCGCGGTCCGCGAGGTGCTTGGATGGCCTCACCCGGAACCGCGTTCCCAGGAGGACTCCCGTGCCGACCCGCAAGCAGATGATTCATGCCGCTCTGGCGGCGGGGTGTCTCCTCGGCACCACACCGGCCGAGGCCCGCTTCGGCAAGTCGAGAGGCTCCGGCGGTTCCGGCGCCTCGCGCCCTCGGGTGCATGACGCCACGCCGGTGGGCCAGGACTCCCACGATGGCGACGCTCCGAACCCTGGAGGTGGACGTCCGGACAAGGGCCCCCGGCGGCCCGTCATCGCTCCGGCCCCCGCGTGGATCTCCATCGACGGAACCTACGTCCCCTACTACCGCCGTTACCGCCCGCATCCGGTGGCGACCCAGGAACCGGACGAGCCGAGCCATCCCATCATGGTGCGGATGGGCGTGGAGGGAAACGTTCTGCGGGACGGGAACTCGGTGGGCATCAACCTGGGCTTCGAGGAGCGGCACTGGGGCGTGTCCACCCGCTTCACCGGGCTGACGCTGAACGCGGATGACGGCACGGTAGGACAGGACGCCATCCACCTGGCGGAGGCGCACGTGACGTTCGCTCCGGTCGTGGGCGAACGAGGCCGGCTGCGGATGGAGGGAGGCGTGGCCGCGGCGCGCGCACCGGACGTCACCTTCATCGGACCGAGCATGGCCTTGTCCTTCGAGCGCTGCCTGCTGGGGCCCCTGGACCTGGAAGGCCGGCTCCAGTGGGTGCCATTGCCGCACCTGCAATTGGACGGGCAGGCGGGCCTGGCGGTGCACCTGGGCGTGCTGACGCTGCGCGCCGGTTGGCGCGGGCTGCTGCTGGATGACCGGGGCCATGTGGACGGCGTGGTGCACCGGGACATGATGGGCGGACCGTTCGCGGGCCTCGGCCTGAGCTTCTGACGACGCCGTCCAGGGTGCCCGGGGTCACTTCCTGGGAGGCGGCGGGTGATGCGGCAGGCGTACCGTAAAGGTCGTGCCCTGCGCCTCGGAGGAGTCGACTCCGACGGTGCCCCCATGGGCGAGGACAATCTGCTGCACGATGTAGAGACCGAGCCCGAGTCCCTGGGTCTTCGTGGAGCGACCCGCCCCGGCGCCGCGCTTCATGGGCTCGAACAGGCGGGGCATCATGTCGGGTGGAATGGGCGTCCCCCGGTTGTGGACCGCGATCACCACGGAGTGAGGCCCGTCGTGGACGCTCAGCCGCACCGGCGCGTCTTCCAAGCCATGGAGCAGGGCATTGTTCAGCAGGTTCGTGAGTAGCTGGGCGAGCCGATCCGGGTCCCACTCTCCCTGCACGTCTCCGACAAACTCGAATTGAATCTCGCGCTCTGGATACGCCACCCGCATCTCCTCCACCACCAGGCCCGCGAAATCGCGCAGGTCCACGGGAGCGTACTGGAGGACGAATCCCCCGCCGACACGCGCCTGGGTGAAGTCGAGCAAGCTGGCGATGAGTCGTTGGGCACGCTCGGCGGAGGAGAGGATCCGACCGAGCGTTGCGACATGATGCATGCCGAGGTCCTGGCTTCGCAGCAGCAACGCGGTAGCAAGGCTGATGGCGGAGAGTGGAGTCCGCAGGTCATGGCTGACGATGCCGATGAGCTGCTGCTCGAACTCCGCCCGCTTGCTCAACTCGTCCTCGACGCGCTTGCGCGCGCTGATGTCCCGGGTGATTTTCACGAACCCCCTGTGGACGCCCCCCTTGTCGGAGAGGGCTCGCAGCGTCACCTCCGCGTCGAAGGGCACGCCCCCCTTGCGCACCCGGATGCCCTCGCCCTGGTAGACCCCCTTCTCCATGGCCTGCCGCATCTCGAACTCAGGCTTTCCCGCCTGCCTGTCCTCCTGGGTGAAGAGCATGGCGAACGGCTGTCCGATAACCTCCTCGGCCTTGTAGCCCTTGATGCGCTCAGCGCCCGCGTTCCAACTGGCGATACGGCCCTCGGTATCCACCCGGAAGATGGCGTAGTCCTTGATGTCCTCCAGGTTCAGATGGAACCGTTCGTCTCGCTCTCGCTCGGGCATACCCCCCTCGGGCCCCGTTTCTGATGGGGCTTTCTTGTCCTGCCAGGAAGATAAGTCTCCAGAGCAGGCGACAGCGCTGGCCAGGGACAGGAACGGACCCCCGTGCCTCCTTGCATCCCCCCGGGACAGGCAGGCTCGCGCGATTCCTCCAGCTCGACGGCTTCATGGTTCGTCGGCCGCTTGCTGACGCCCTCGACCCGTCCACGGACGGAGCTCTCCCGGAGCGGGGGCTTTCGCGATATGGGGGGCGGACCTCTGGAGTCCGCCATGACGACCCACCGCCCCCCCTGTCACCCGCTCCCAGCCGATGGCCGCTTCATCCAGGCGATCGGCCCCACGCCGCTGGTCCCCGTCCGCCTGGAGGCGGAAGGCCCGACCATCTGGTGCAAGCTGGAGTTCCTCAACCCGAGCGGCTCCACGAAGGACCGTATCGCGCGCTACATGCTGGAGAAGGCGTGGCGGTTGGGAGAGCTGTGCCCGGGTGGCGAGGTGGTGGAGGCCTCCAGCGGCTCGACGAGCATCGCGCTGGCGCTGGCCTCGGCGCAGATGGGCCTGAAGTTCACCGCGGTCATGCCCGAGGGCGTCACGGGCGAGCGCGTGCTCACCATCCGCGCCTATGGCGGGAGCGTGGAGCTGGTGCCGCGCGAAACGGGCATCCGGGGAGCCATCGCGCGGGCGGAGGAGATCGCCCGCGAGCGCAAGGCCTTCGCGCCGCGCCAGTTCGAGAACCCGGACAACGCGGAGGCGCACCGGGTGTGGACGGGGCAGGAGATCCTCTCCCAGGTACCGGGCGGCCTGGTGCACGCGGTGGTGAGTGGGGTGGGCACGGGCGGCACGGTGGTGGGGCTGTACCAGGCCTTCGCGGAGGCGGGCTGCCCGGTGAGCCCCTTCGTGGCGCGGCCCATCTCGGGACTGGGCAGTGACATGGAGTGCTGCAGCTTCAGCTCGCGCGTGCCGGGCGTGGTGGACGGCCTGTCGAAGCTGTACCGCGAGGCGGACCTGCCGGGGCTGGTGGAGCTGGACATCTCGGACGAGGTGGCGATGCGCACCGCGCGGGCGCTCCTCCGCCGGGGCTTCCCGGTGGGCCCCTCGTCGGGACTCAACTACGCGGCGGCGGTGGAGGCGGCGAAGCGGCTGGGTCCGCAGGCGCAGGTGGTGACGCTCTTCCCGGACCGGATGGAGCGCTACTTCTCCACCGAGCTCCTCCAACCCAAGAGCACCTGAGCGCGGCGCTGGCGGCCCTGCCGCTCCGGTGCGCGCACGGTGTCTCGCGCGCACGCGGTGCAGGGGCAGGAGGATCACCGTCACCCGCTTCGTCATTGCTGACCTCATCGAAAACACGGTGAGGTGCATTGCGATACGCGTGCCACCCGGGCCCGCCTCGGGAGGAAGAGGCCCCGCGGGACTTTCGAGGCATTCCGCCACGCAGGCGGGTGTGGCGTTCCGGGAAGCTGTGGCGATACGCCACAGTCCCCCGGAGCAGGCCTGCCTGCCCTACGTGCGGAACGGCCCGGTCACCTCGAAGGTGATGCCGCCGCTGCTGGAGCCGGAGGTGCCGCGCTGCGAGCTGAAATACAGCCGCTTCCCATCCGGGCTGAACGCGGGGCCGGTGATCTCCGAGCGGTTGTGGCCCACGAGCTGGAGGAGCGGGGCCACCACGCGGCTCGGGGTGATGATGCAGATTTGAAGATCACCACCGTCCTCGGCCACGAAGATGTCGCCGGAGGAGGAGACGGTCACGTTGTCCACGCCCGTGAGGGGCGAGCTCGGATAGAGGTTGTCGTCGTAGATGATCTCCAGGCGCGAGGAGGCCGGGGTGTAGGCCCAGACGCGGTTGTCGCCCTTGGTGGTGAAGTAGACGGTGCCGCGGTCGTACCAGCAGCCCTCGCCGCCGTTGAAGACGGTGGTCTGCGAGGCATTGGACTGCTGGGAAGCGGGCTTGGAGGCGGACACGGGCACCCACGTCACGGTGGCGCCGGTCAGCGGATTGCCGGAGACGCGGGCGGCCTCGAGCGTGCCCGAGGCGAGCGAGGGATAGGAGGACGGGGTGAAGCGGTAGAAGCGGCCGCTGGTGCTGTCCTCGGTGAGGTAGAGACGGTAGTCATCCGAGTCCACCGCGACGGCCTCGTGGGCGAAGGTGCCGAGCGCGGAGCGCACCACGCCCTGCGAGGCCTTCGTGGGGTCGCACTCCCAGACGCGACCACCGGAGTACTCCTCGCAGGAGAGCCAGGTGCCCCAGGGGGTGGGGCCACCGGCGCAGTTGGAGGTGGTGTTGGAGAGGATGCGGTACGCGCCGACGATGGTGCCGCCGGCGTCGAACTTGATGGCCGAGACGCCGCCGGTGCCCAGGGACTTCTCGGAGTTGGAGGTGTAGATCCACCCGCCGCCCGAGACGGGGAAGCAGGCCCCACCATCCGGCGCGCCGTGCCAGGTGTAGCCGGTGTTGGCCACCTTGGAGCCGGAGCGGGCGATGATGCGCGAGGAGAAGCCGGCGGGCAGCCGCACGCCATTGGCATCGGCGGAGCCGGAGATGGCGCCGTAGGGGCTGGGGCCGGGCTGAGCGGGAGCGGAATAGGCGTTGCGCCAGAAGGCGGGACCCAGGGCGAGCGCCGTTCCGCTGACGGCGGAGAGACGCAGGAAGTTGCGGCGATTGAACGACATACGTGCCTCCGTTGAAGAGGACGCGCACTCTCACACGAGCCGGGAGGAAGCTCGGGTCAACTCTCCGCAAGCAATGGCTGACGGGAGCGTCACGAGGACACACGGCCGAAAGGAAGAGCCATGCCACCTGTATGGGAAGCGGACATCACCCTGACACGAGAGGACGCCGCCCGGCTCGTGGAGCGGCAGTTTCCGCAGCTGGCGCCAGCGCGGCTGAAGCCCCTGGGGACGGGCTGGGACAACGCGGCCTACACGGTGAACGGACGCTGGGTGTTCCGCTTCCCACGCCGGAAGGTCGCCGTGGGGCTGCTGGAGAACGAGTCACGGCTCCTGCCCCAGCTGGCGGCGCACCTCCCCCTGCGCATCCCGGAGCCGGTGTGGCTCGGCCGTCCCGAGGAGGACTACCCCTACCCCTTCGCCGGGTACGCGCTGCTGCCTGGAGTCACCGCGTGCGCGGTGACGTGGACGCCCGAGGAGCGCCTGCGCAACGCCGCGACGCTCGGGAGGTTCCTGGCGGCGCTGCACGGCATCCCGGTGGATGACGAGACGCTGGCGCGAGGCCCGGGAGACGAGCTCGACCGCGCGAACCTGCGCAAACGCGCGCCGATGATTCTCGAGAGACTCGCGAAGCTGGAGGCGGACGGCGCGGAGGTGGAAGGAGCGGCGGTGCGCGCCTGGATGTCGCGACTGGTGGACACGCCACCGTGGAAGCGGCGTGCCTGCTGGGTGCACGGAGACCTCTATGCGAGGCACCTGCTCGTGGACGAGCACCACAGGGTGACGGGGGTGCTCGACTGGGGAGACATGCACCTGGGGGATCCGGCGATCGATCTGACGATCGCCTTCACCTTCCTGCCGCCGGAGGCGCGAGGAGCGTTCCGCGAGGCCTACGGAGACATCGACGAGGCCACATGGGACCGGGCGCGCTTCCGGGCCTTCCACTACGGGGTAGCGCTGGTGCTGTACGGGAGGAGCGAGGGAGACGAAGCCATCACGAGGGTAGGCCACGACGCGCTCCGTTACGGAGCCACCCCCTCTCCCTCCGGGAGAGGGCCGGGGTGAGGGTATCGAGGAACCCGAGCCCCCACCGTGCCCCACCGTGCCTCAACCGTCCTGGCGCTGCATCTTCACCAGGTGGTCGCCGTAGTCCTCGCGCAATTTCGTCTTGAGGAACTTGCCGGTGGAGGTGCGAGGAATCTGGGGAATGAAGACATAATCATCCGGCAGCCACCACTTCACGAAGCGCGCCTCCAGGTGGGCGGTGAGCTCCTGCTTCGTGACGGACTGACCGGGCTTGAGCACCACGGCGGCGAGCGGACGCTCGTCCCACTTGGGGTCCTTGGCGGCGAACACGGCGGCCTCGAGCACGGCGGGGTGGGCCATGAGGGCGTTCTCCAGGGCGACGGAGCTGATCCACTCGCCGCCGGACTTGATGACGTCCTTGGAGCGGTCGGTGATGCGCACATAGCCCTCGGCGTCGAGCGTGACGACATCCCCCGTCTTGAACCAACCATCCGGGGTGAAGCGGTCGGCGCCCTCGCCGCCGTAGTACGAGGAGGCGACCCAGGGTCCACGCACCTCCAATTCGCCCATGGTCTCGCCATCCCAGGGGAGCACCTGGCCCGAGTCGCTCACGTGGCGCACCTCGACGAGCGGGAGGGCATAACCCTGCGTGGCGCGGAGGGCGAGCCGCTCGGCCTGTGGCAGGTGCTCGTGCTGGCGGCGCGGGCGCGCGAGCGTGCCGACGGGGTTCATCTCGGTCATGCCCCAGGCGTGCGTGACGACGAGACCATGACGGTGGAGGAAGCCCTCGATCATCGCGGGAGGAGCGGCGGAGCCACCGATGGCCATGGTGCGCACGCTGCGCAAATCCCAGCGATTCGGCTCCTGGTCGAGCAGGGCGAGGATGCCGAGCCAGATGGTGGGGACACCGGCGGCGAGGGTGACGCGCTCGCCGGCCATGAGATCCAGCAGGGACAGGGGGTCGAGGTGGGGTCCGGGGAAGACGAGCTTCGTACCGGTGAAGACACCTGCGTGAGGAAGACCCCAGGCGGCGGCGTGGAACATGGGCACCACGGGGAGGACGGCATCGGACTCGCTGATGCCGAACGTGTCGTTCATGCACAGGGTGAGCGCATGCAGCACGCAGGAGCGGTGGCTGTAGAGGACGCCCTTGGGGTTGCCGGTGGTGCCGGAGGTGTAGCAGAGCATCGCGGCGGAGCGCTCGTCGAGCGCGGGCCAGGCGAAGGAGTCCTGCTCGGGCGCGAGCAGCGCCTCGTAATCGAGACGGCCCTCGGGAGCGGGACCGTCATCGGGGATGACGATGACGTGCTCGACGGAGGGCACGGCGGCGATGAACTTGTCGAGGAGCGGCAGGAGCGAGCGATCCACGACGATGATGCGATCCTCGGCGTGGCGGGCGATATAGGCGAGGTCGTTGGCGTGGAGACGCAGGTTGAGGGTATGGATGACCGCGCCCATGGAGGGGACGGCGAAGTAGAGCTCCAGGTGGCGTTGGTGGTTCCAGCAGAGCGAGGCGACGCGGTCACCGGGCTTCACACCGAGCCGGGTGAGGGCGTGGGCGAGCTTGCAGGAGCGCCGGTAGAAGTCGGCGTAGGTCTGGCGGTGGTAGGACTTGTCCGGCTGACGGCTGACGATCTCCGAGCGGCCGAAGTAGGTGCGGGCCCGCTCGAGGAAGTGGGTGAGCGTGAGCGGGAAGTCCATCATGCGTCCGGTGAGCATCGGTACGTCCCCCTGGTGCGTGTAGGGGGAGGATGCTAGCGAGTCCGCTCACCGGAGCGCACGAGGGGAAGTGGCCATGCGTGAGCATGGCGCACCGAGTCAACACGTCGCCTACGCCTGCCGAACGCGCAGCACGACCTTGCCGGTGGCCTTGCGCGAGTCCAGCGCACGCAGCGCCTGCCCGGCCTGTTCCAGGGGAAACACCTGGCCCACGAGCGGCTCCACGAAGCCCTTGTCGGCCAGGGCCGCCAGGTCCTTGGCGATCTCCGCGGTGAGCTGGGGCTCCTGCATCACGAACGCGCCCCACGCCACGCCCACCACGTCCACGTTCTTGAGCAGCAGCCGGTTCACCTTCACCTCGGGGATGCGCCCGCCGGCGAAGCCCACCACCAGCAACCGGCCCTCGGGAGCGAGACACTTGAGGCTCAGGTCGAAGATGTCCCCGCCCACCGGGTCCATCACCACGTCCACGCCCCGCCCTCCGGTGGCGTCCTTCACCTGCGACACCCAGTCCCCCGTGGACAGGAACGCCTTGTCCGCGCCCGCGCTGCGAGCCACCTCCGCCTTCTCCTCGCTGCTCACCACCGCGAGCACCCGCGCGCCCGCGCCGCGCGCCACCTGGATGGTCGCCGTGCCCACGCCTCCCGCGGCGCCGTGCACCAGCACCGTCTCGCCCTCCTCGAGCTGGCCCCGGCGGTGCAGCGCGAAGTGCGCGGTGTGGTAGTTCATCACCGTCCCCGCGGCGGCCTCGAAGCTCCAGCCCTCGGGCACGCGGAACGTCATCCCCGGGGGCGCCGCCACCACGTCCGCCCAGCCCCCGAACATGGTGAAGGCCATGACCCGGTCTCCCGCCTTCACCGCCGCGCCCTCCGGAGCGCTGCGCACCACGCCGGCCACCTCCACGCCCGGCACGAAGGGCAGCGGCGGCTTCATCTGGTACTGCCCCTTCGTCAGCAGCAGGTCCGGAAAGCTGACTCCGGCCGCCATGACGTCGATGAGCACCGCGTCTCCGGCCTCGGGCTCTGGCATGTCCACCAGCTTGAGACCCTCGGGACCCTCCAACCGCTCGAGCTGCAAAGCGCGCATGGTGATTCTCCTCGGCCCACCGACTCACGGGGCGCCTGGGTGTGGACTGAAGACGCTACACGGCACTGCGTTCGCGCAGAACTGCGCAGAGCATCCTTCCACTGTCATCCAGCCAACGTCCCACCCGTCACGGAGGCCTCCTCGTGCATAGAGAAGAGGCCTGCCCTGCCCTCTCTCCGGGGGAGAGGGGCTCACAGGGGGACCCGCACGGATGGCACCGCCCACCCACGCCCACGAGCTCACCCGGGCCCAGAAGGCCGTCACGATGACGGGCGTGCTGCTCGCCCTGCTGCTCGCGGCGCTCGACCAGACCATCGTCGCCACCGCGGGCCCCGCCATGCAGGCGGACCTCCACATCGACGCGGCCCATTACCCGTGGCTCGCCACCTCGTACATGGTGGCCTCCACGGTGATGCTCCCCATCTATGGCAAGCTGTCCGACATCTTCGGCCGCAAGCCCATCCTCATCGTCGGCATCCTCATCTTCGTCCTCGGCAGCGTGCTGTGCGGGCTGTCGCGCACCAGCCTCCAGGTCATCCTCGCCCGCGTGGTGCAGGGCCTGGGCAGTGCCTCGCTCTTCACCTCGGCCTTCACCGTCGTGGCGGACCTGTTCCCCCCCTCCGTGCGAGGCAAGTACCAGGGCCTCATCGGCGGTGTCTTCGCCCTCTCCAGCGTGGTGGGGCCGCTCCTCGGGGGCTTCCTCACCGACGCGTTCAGCTGGCACTGGGTCTTCTTCATCAACCTCCCGGTCGGCGTGGTGGCGCTCGTCTTCATCCTCCTCAAGATGCCCTCGCTGCGGCAGGCCACGGGAGGGACCCGCGCCCGGCTGGATCTGCCCGGCGCCTTCGTGCTGGTGCTCGCCGTGGTGCCACTGCTGGTCGCGCTCAGCCTCGGACGGGGCGGCTCCGCACCCGCGAGTGGGGGCGGCTACCCCTGGGGCTCCGCGCGCATCCTCGGACTGTTCGCGCTGTCGGCCACGGGCTTCGTGCTCTTCGTCCTCCTCGAGCGCCGGGTCAGGAGCCCGCTGCTCGACCTCGGCCTGTTCCGCAACCGCATCTTCGCCGTGGGCAACGCCACCGTGTGCATCCTCGGGGCGGGCTTCCTCTCGGCGATCGTCTTCCTGCCGCTCTTCATGGTGAACGTGGTGGGCCTGTCCGCCACGCGCTCGGGGCTCACGCTCACCCCGCTCACCCTGGGCGTGGTGGCGGGCAACGTGATGGCGGGCCAGCTCGTCTCGCGCATCGGCCGCTACCGGATGCTGATGCTCGGCTCACTGGTGCTGCTCACCGCGGGCTACGCCATCATGGGCTTCACCCTCACGCCCGAGTCCACACAGGCCGAGGTCACGGTGAAGATGGTGCTGGTGGGCCTGGGGATGGGGCCCTCGCTGCCGCTCTACACGCTGGCCATCCAGAACGCGGTGCCGCCGGCGCAGGTGGGCGTGGCCACCTCGGCCGTCACCTTCTTCCGGCAGATGGGGTCCACCATCGGAGTGGCGCTGCTGGGCACGGTGTTCGCCGCGACCCTGGCCTCGTCGATGACCGGGCTCGGGGACACCACGGCCCGGCTTCCCCCCGAGGTGCGCGAGCGCCTCCAGCCCGCCGGCACCGGAGGGAGCGGAGGCGAGGGAATGGAAGCCGGACAGGCCTTTCCGGCGAAGCAGCTCGAAGCGGATTTGCGGAAGGACTTCGCGGCGCGAGAGCGCGAGGTGGAAGCGAGGCTCGAGGGCTCCGCGAGGACCGAGGCGCTCTCCCGGCTCCAGGAGGAAGAGGCGCGAGCGGTCTCGGCGGTGGGCGAGGTGGAGCGGACGCTGAAGGAGGGCTTCACCGAGGCCATCTCGGCCATCTACCGCATCGCCATCCTCATCTCGGTGCTGGGCTTCCTCCTGACACTGTTCCTGCCGGAGCGGCCCCTGCGCCGCACCAACGCGCCCCTGCCCTCGGAGTAGCCCTCCTCGGACAGGCAGTCAGGCGATCGGGAAGACGCAAGCAGTGGAAAGGTGCGCATCCCGGCCCTGGAAGAAGCACATCTTCAGGTCTATCCGCGGACCATCCGGATGACCATCAGGGTGACCATGAGGCCGCTCCACATCCCAGAGGACCTCCTGCCAATCGCCGATTTCAAGGCCCGTGCATCCGAGGTCGTCCGCCGCCTGCGGGAACACCGGAGGCCGGTGGTCATCACCCAGAGCGGCAACCCCGCCGCCGTGCTCCTCTCGCCGGAAGAGTTCGACCGGCTCACCTAAGTGGGTCGAGCGCCTGAGGCAGCGAGCGCAGGAGGCAGCCTCTATACCCAGGGCAGGACGCCGGGTGCCCGAGGTCGACAGGGAGCACATCCGCGAGGTTCTCCTTCGCTCGTATCGCATCGTGCACCGGGTGGTCCGGGATGACATCGAAGTGCTGACGATCTTCGAGGGGCATCGGCTCCCACCGGGTGGCGCCGTACCAGAGGATGACGAGAGCTGATGGCTGAAGAGCTCACAGCGCCACGCGCTTCTTGCCGCGCACGAGCACGTCCCACCACTTGAAGGTCATGGCGAGGAGACAGTCCAGCTCGCGCGTCTCGTTCGAGGGCGTGAGCGTCTTCGCGCCGGGCAGGCAGTAGGCCGCGATGGGAGACGCGGAGAGGATGTGCAGGATCCCCTGCGAGAAGCCGTCCCCCGCATAGGAGATGCAGACGGGAATCCGCATGCTCTCCAGGTCCTGCAGGGCGAAGGGAATCTTCTCGTCCACGGAGCCGACGCTGCCCTGGTACTTGCACTCGATGGCGAGCGCGGTGCGCGTGGCGGGCTCGAGCACGAAGATGTCGACGCGCCGCCCCCGTCCCGTGAGTGTCTTGCCGACATGCACCTCGCGGTACACCTTCACCCCGCGCGAGGCGTAGTTCCTCACGATGTATCTGGCCACCAGGTCCGCGTATTCGTGTCCAGTCATCCGTGCCTCCCACGGCAGGCCGCTCACCCGCTCCGGGCCAGGAGCACCTCTCGCGTCTCCACCGTCTCCTCGGGCACCGCGCCCTCTTCACGCAGTCGCGCCTCGGAGACAGCCAGCGCCTCGTCACAGATGTCGGTGCCCCGGAAGTCGCGCCCGAGCCGCACCGCCGCCACGCCCACCGAGCCCGAGCCCAGGAAGGGATCCACCACCACGTCTCCGGGCGCGCTGCTCTGCCGGATGAGCACCTCGCTCACGCCGGTGGGCTTCTCCGCCGGGTAACCCCGGTAGACGCGTGGCACCGGGAGCACGTCCGCCACGCCCAGGTCGCTCAACCGCCGCCGGCCCTTCTCGAAGAAGAGGATGAGCTCGTAGCGGGAGCGGTAGTGGTAGCCCATCCCGATGTGCAGCTTGTCCCAGATGATGGGCTTCCAGAATCGGAAGCCCGCCGCCTCCGCGAGCGGCTTGGCGATGAACATCGTCTCCGGGTCGCAGAAGAGGTAGAAGTGCGAGTCGCGCTTGAGCACCCGCCAGACCTGCTCGAACAGCTCGGGGAAGCGCGCGTTGGGGAAGATGCGGAACCAGTGGTTGCTGGATGCCTTGCTGTGCTTGAGGCGCGTGGTGGTGCCGATGGCGCGGTGCTTCTCGAGCGACTCATAGGCGGGGTCGGTGATGATGAGATCCACCGAGGCGTCCGGAAGGCTCCGGAGCCACTCGACGGCATCGCTCTGCGAAAGGCGGTAGCGGGGCATGAGGGTGTGGCCAACCTACCCCGGCATTCTGACGCCCGCCGCGCCCGCCCGCCCCAGCGGGTCGGACGAGATATCCAGGAACGAGCAGATGGGCGGCCCGGCCGCCCCGTGCGCGAACCCGGAGCATACGGGCCCCGGAAAAGGGAAACGCCCCGAGCGGACGGCGAACGAGCGCCGCTCGAGGCGTTCAACTCCTGGAACGACGGGGAAACGCGCTCAGTAGGTGGTCGCGCGCACCGTCAGGCCGGAGAAGGCGGAGTAGCCGCGGACCGAGACGTACCAGGTCCCCGCCGCCGGGCTGGGGAGGCTGCAGGACTCGTTGTTGCCACCCGCGTACGGCCGGCAGGTGTAGCTGCTCGTCGTCGGCTCGGCGCCCTGGCGGACGTAGAGGTCGGCGTCACCGGTGCCGCCGGAGATGTGCACGTTGAGCGCCGTGGTGCCGGAGGGCACGCTCACCGTGTAGTGCTTCCAGGCGCCCTTGCTGGCCGACTGGCTGGTCGAGCTCAAGCGCGTGGTGGGCGACTTGCTCAGGAAGGAGGAGATCCACGGCTGGAAGGAAGAGACGCGCGCGTACAGGCCGGGGTAGTTGGGCTCCGCGCACCCCTGGCCCCAACTCACCACGCCCGCGAGGATCTTGCCGCTGCCCTTGCTCACCACGAGCGGGCCGCCGCTGTCACCCTGGCACGAGTCCTTGCCACCCACGCCCATGACGCCCGCGGCGAGCTGATCCGCGGTGATGGTCTGCCCGTACGCCGAGGTGGCGTCCGCGTTGGAGACGATGGGCACGTCCACGGTCTGCAGCGTGTCCGGCGACGAACCACCGGAGGAGAGCGAGCCCCAGCCCGTCACGGTGGAGGTGATGCCCGCGTTCGTCAGGCCCGCCGCCTCATCGGCCGAGGTCGCCAGCGTGATGGCCGCCACGTTGCCGTTGAGGGTGAGCGGCGTGGACAGGTGCAGCAGCGCCACGTCCTTGCCCAGGGTCGCGTCGCTGTAACCCGGGAAGGGGATGATGTCATCGACCGCGCGGATCTGCCCCGAGCTGCTCATGGTGCTCAGCTTGGAGCTGCCCGCGGCGATGCGCACGGTGACCGGGGAGCTGGTGGCGTAGGCGGCCGACTCGGCCACGCAGTGCTGGGCGGTGAGGATCCAGTTCGCGTTCAGGATGGAGCCACCACAGAAGTGGAAGCCCGTCGTATCCTGGAAGGAGATCTGCCAGGGATAGGTGGAGATGTTGGCGTTGGTACCGCCGACGATCTCCTGGGTCTCCGCGCCGAGCTGCTGCTCGGGGGCGGCGGCCTCCTCGGGACCACAGCCAGCGAGCAGGGCCGTGCTGGCGGTGCCGAGAAGGAAGAACTTCCGAACGAAGTGACGCTGCGACATGGGGGACTCTCCTCTCACGGGGGTGAGCATCCGGGTGGGTTCGCCCGGTCGAAACGTGCTCCTCGCGGAGCACGAACGGATTCGCGAGAGAAATGCCGACCCCGCCGGCACCTTCGCCGGTTGGTGACTGCTCGAACCATTTCAGGGGTCCCGCCTCGAGTCGCAACCCACCATGCAACTCTTTCTCTCGGACAGGAACGGGAAACAGATAAACGTTTCCCTTTCAGGTTGTCAAGCAAGTCTCCGCCAGCCACGCTCCCATATCTTCAGTATCCCCGAAGCTGATGCAGTCCAGTTGCAACAAAACACTACAGGAGCTCACGACATGACCCGTCCCCTCACCCTGTTGGTCGGATGCCTGACCGCGCTCACCCTGGCCGCGTGCGCCACGACCCAGCGGGTCGCCCAGGAGGACACGCCCACGGACCCCGCCGAGGCACCCGCCGAGGCACCCACCGGGGCTCCCGCGACCCCCCCCGCCGAAACGCCCGCCGAGGCCCCCGCCGAGACCCAGGTCACGGGAAGCGTGACCTATCGCGAGCGTATCGCCCTCACCCCGGACGCCGTCGTCCAGGTCGAGGTGGTGGAGTCCTCGCCGGGAGAGGGCTCCGAGACCGTGGTCGGAGAGCAGACCCTCCAGAGCCCCGGGCAGGTGCCCATCCGCTTCTCGGTGACGGTGCCCTCCGAGCGCATCCGCCCCGGCGCCACCTATGTCGTCCGAGCGCGCATCACGGATGCCGGCCGCGTCTACACCACGCCCACACCCGTCCCCGTGCTCACCCAGGGCCATTCGAGCCAGGACGTGACGGTGCGCGTGCGCGTGGGCGGTTGATGCGCCCCGCCCTCGGGAGTCCGGGGCCCGGAGTGCTCACCCGCCAACACGTCCGAGGGTGACACATGACCCGCTGGGTCCGCGTGCACTCCACCTCCATTGACCGAAAGTGGCCCGATTTGACGGTTGGGCCCACTCGTCCCTACCCAAGAAGTGAGTCTCTGCCGGTAGCTTTTCACTCTCACTGCTACGGCCAATGGCTTGCATTGAAATGCGAGCGGCAACACCCATTCCGCTCAGGACAAGACGGATAACGTCGATTATCTTGTCAGAACCGTGCACCCAGGCGATCCATCCGAGGAAGGAACCCCTATGGCGAGCGCAGCCCGCACGCTCCAACTCAATCCCGTCGCTCCCGAGAATCTCCTCGATCCGGTACCGCTCTACAGGGAGCTGAGGAGCAATGACCCGGTGCACTGGTCGGAAGCGGTGCAATCCTGGCTCATCACCCGACATGACGACGTGGTGAATTGCTTTCGGGATCCCCGCCTGAGCGCCAACCGGGTGAGGTTCTACGAGGACCAGCTCCGGGGGCTGGGCCCCGACCTCATCAAGGACTTCCTGAAGGGGCTCAACGACCAGATGAGCCAGCGGGACGGCCGCGAGCACATCCAGATGCGTCGGCAGGCCGCTGCGGGCTTCTCGCCCCAGGCGCTCGACAGGTGGCGTCCGGCCATCCGCCGCACCGCGGAGCAGTTGGTGGAGCAGGTGCGGGGCCAGGGCCACATGAACGCGGTGGAGTCCCTGGCGAGCCAGCTCCCTCCGCGCGTCATCGCCGAGGTGCTCGGCATCCCCGTGCAGGACCGGGAGCAGTTCCTGGAGTGGGCCAGGCCCATCGCCGACTTCAACGCGCCCGCGGCCGGCACGGACGTGGTGGACCTGGCGCGCCGCACCAACACGGCGACCCGCGAGCTCTTCGCGTACCTGCGCCGCATCATCGAGGAGCGCAGCCACTCCCCGGGCGAGGACCTGCTCAGCCAGATGCTCCAATCCCAGCAGGCGGGGCAGATGACGTTGGATCAGCTGGTGTCCAA
Source organism: Archangium violaceum (assembly GCF_016859125.1). Classification (NCBI taxonomy): domain Bacteria; kingdom Pseudomonadati; phylum Myxococcota; class Myxococcia; order Myxococcales; family Archangiaceae; genus Archangium; species Archangium violaceum. Next base: position 2,977,109 of record NZ_CP069338.1, read on the forward strand.
CGCAAGCCTCATCCTCTTCGCCGGACACACCACCACCACGGATCAGATCAGCAACGGCCTGCATGATCTGCTGTCGCACCGCGACCAGTTCCACAAGCTCCAGGAGGACCGCACGCTGGTGCGCTCGGCCGTGGAGGAGATGCTGCGCTACAACCCCGCGGTGCCCTTCATGCACCGCATCGCCGCGGAGACCTTCCAGCTGCGCGGGAAGACGATTCGCAAGGGGGATGTGGTGTTCATGGGCCTGGCCGCCGCCAACCGCGACCCGGAGGCCTTCCCCGACCCGGACCGCTTCGACATCACCCGCGACAGCAACCACCAGAAGCACATGAGCTTCACCTTCGGGCCGCATCACTGCCTGGGGGCGGGTCTGGCGCGCCGCATGCTGGAGATCACCTTCGAGGTGCTGCTGGAGCGTCTGCCCGAGCTGCACCTGGATCCGAAGCAGCTGCCGCAGCTCAAGTGTCACAGCCTCATGTTCCGCGGCTACGACTCACTCACCGTCCGGTGGTGACACGGGCGCGGGCCCGCCAGCACGAGCTCACGGGCCCGAACTGTCCAATGTTCCCTCCGTCGTCACCTCCCGCCTCGCGAGGGGGAACTCCCGCGTCTCGCAGGGCTGGAGCAGGTGACGCTCACCCCGCAGCTCGAACTCCAGCGGTGTCGTGGAGCGCCACCGGCTGTTGAGCACCAGCTTGTCCTGGGTGATTTCCACCTCCACCAGGCTCTTGCGGTAGCGCAGCGAGAACTTCAGCCGCTTCATCCCCTCGGGCAGGTTCGGGTTGAAGTGCAGCACGTCCCCGCGCACCTCGATGCCCGTGTACGCCCGCTGCATCAGGTCCACCGTCCCCGACATGGCGCCCAGGTGGATGCCCTCCGGCGTCGTCCCGCCCTGCACGTCCGCGATGTCGCTCCTCAACGCCTCGGTGAACAGCTTCCACGAGCGGGGCCGGTCACTGCGCGCCAGCACCCACGAGTGCACCACCCCGCTCAGCGTCGAGCCGTGCGAGGTGCGCTGCAGGTAGTACTCCACCGTCCTCGGAATCATCCCCGCGTCGAACGGGTAGCCCAGCCGCTCGAAGAGATCCCGCAGCTCCTCCGCCGAGAACAGGTAGAAGAGCATCAGCACATCCGCCTGCTTCGACAGCTTGTAGCGGTTGGGCGTGTCCCCTTCCGCCTCGAGGATCCGATCCAACCGGTGGATGTCCGCGTAGCGCTTGCGGTACACCTCCCAGTCGAACTCCTGGAGCTGCTCGTAGCCCTCGAACTGGCTCAGCACGCCGTCCTGGTGGAACACCAGCCGCGTCTTCCGGCTGATATCGTCCCAGTGCGCCAGCTCCGCCGGGCTCACCGCCAGCGTCTCGAGCAGCTCGTCGCGGCGCTCACCGGGCAGCAGATTCAGCACCTCCAACCCCTTGCACAACACCCACACCGCCATGAGGTTCGTGTAGGAATTGTTGTCCAGCCCCGGCTCGGCGCGGTCCGGGTACCCCGTGTGGTACTCGTCCGGCCCCATCACCCCCTTGATTTCGTAGCGCCGCAGCGACGGGTTCCACCGGGCCATGCTCGCCCAGAAGCGGGCCAGCTCCAGCAACATCTCCGCCCCGTAGAAATACATGAACTCCGAGTCCGCCGTGGCCTGGTAGTACTGCCAGACGTTGTAGGCGACGGCCGCGTTGATATGTCTTTGCAGCCACGTCACGTCCGGGACCCACCGTCCGGAGCGGGGGTTGAGGTGCAGCCGCTGGCTCTCCTCGCGCCCATCGCTGCCGCTCTGCCAGGGGAACATCGCCCCGCGGAAGCCCTCCGCCCGGGCCGCCTCGCGCGCGCGCCGCAGCCGCCGGTAGCGGTAGCGCAGCAGCGCCCTCGTCAGGGCAGGCAACCGCAGGTTGAGGAAGGGGAAGACGAACAGCTCGTCCCAGAAGATGTGGCCCCGGTACGCCTCGCCGTGCCACCCGCGAGCCGGCACGCCCACGTCCTGATCGATGGTGTGCGGCGACACCGTCTGTAGCAGGTGGAAGATGTGCAGCCGCAGGGCCGTTTGGATGTGGTCCGGCTCGGCCAGCTCCAGGTCCAGGTCGCTGCGGCGCCACAACTGGGACCAGGCCTGCACGTGGGTGGCCACCAGCTCGTCGAAGCGCGCGGGCGCCTCCTCCACCGCGTGCCGGGCCTCCATCGCGGCCTCCGATACCGCGTGGTCCCTCGACGAGTACAGAGCCACCACCTTCTCCACCGCCAGCCGTTGCCCTTCGCGGAGCTCCACCTCGAACTCGTGGGAGAGGTAGCCCTCCTCCACGGTGAGTCCTCGCCGCACCCGGGCGGGCTGCCCGTCCACGTACAGCCGCGTGCGCGCCGCCTCCGCCACCTCCAGGCGCGACTGCACCGTCTCCACCTCCAACAGCAGCGTCTCCGCGTCCACCTCCTCCGCCACCAGGGTGCGCAGGTGCTTGCAGTTGAGCTGCCGGTAGCGCGGCACGCCTCCATTCACGACCCGCCCGTCCAGCGCCGAGCGCACGTGCACCCGTCCGCTCCAGTTCTCCGGCACCAGCACCAGCTCCTGTCCCGCCAGGTGCTTGTCGCGCATGTGCACGAAGCGCCGCTGCTCCACCCGCGTGCGCCGTCCCCGCCGATCCTCGAAGCGCACCGTGCGCAGCAGCAGCCCCCTCGCCATGTCCAGCACCTGCCGGTACTCCAGCAGCACCGCCGCGCGCGGGTTGAACCAGTCGCCGCCCTCGAGCCGGAAGCCGAGCGGCAACCAGTTGGGCATGTTGACCAGGTCCTCGTTCTCCACCACGCGTCCGGCCAGGTCCGTCTTCAGCCGGTTGTACCCGCCCGCCAGATACGTCCCCGGGTAGTGCGTGTCGTCCGCCTCGGACTCCGGCGCCGCCCCGCGCGTGGCGAAGTAGCCGTTGCCGAGCGTGCAGAGCGCCTCGCGTAGGCCCTCCTTCGCTGGCTCGAAGCCCTCGTAGGTGAAGAGCCAGAGCTCCGGCCTCATCGGGTCGTCCCCCTGGCGCGGTCGATGAGCAGCTCCAGGAACCGGCGCACCTCCTCCACGTCCGTCAGCGCGTAGTCCGCCTCCGTGGGCCGCTCCACCTCGCCCCGCACCACCAGACTCAAACCCCGTCCCTTCAGTGTCTGGAAGGCGTCCTCGTCCGTGAGGTCATCCCCCAGGTACACCGGCAGCACGTCCTCGCGCGCCAGCCCCAGGGCATTCAACACCCACTCCACCGCCCGGCCCTTGTGCCAGTCGAGGGCCGGCTGGCATTCGAACACCTTCTTCCCGCCTCCCTTGCGCAACCGCGGATGGCGCGCCAGCACCGCGTCCACCAGGTGCTCCACCTCCGGCCCACGAGCCTCCTCCACGTGCCTCCAGTGCACCGCCACGCTGAAGCGCTTGCGCTCCAGCCGGGTGCCCGGAATCCCCGCGAGCCCCACCGACAGCTCCCGCTCCGCCGCGTCCAGCTCGGGCAGCAGCGCCTTGCCCTCCTCCAGCTGGAAGCCACGCCCGTCTGGCCCTTCGATGTCGAAGCCGTGGCTGCCCGCGTACGACACGCCCTCCAGCCGTACGAAGCCCTTGAGCACGGGCAAGTCCCGCCCGCTCACGATGGCCACCGGATAGCGCCGGGCCAGCTCCAGGAGCGTGGTCCGCATGGCGTCCGACAGACGCGCTTCGTCCGGATTGGGCACGATGGGCGACAGCGTGCCGTCATAATCCAGGAAGATGGCCACCTGCCGGCCCTCCATCCGCCGCGACAGCGACTCCCACTCACCCAGCGCCAGGGGCACGTCCCGCATCGACCGCATTCAAGACACTCCTTCCTCCACCTGGATGGTGGACAGGTCCGTCACCTCCACGTCCGCGCCGGCCCGTACCAGCGCCCCCACCGGCCCCGCGCGACGCACGCCGATGATGTACCCGAAATGCCCTCGCCTGCCCGCCTGCACTCCAGCCTGCGCGTCTTCCAGCACCACCGCGCGCTCCGGCGGCACACCCACCCGCCGCCCCGCTTCCAGGAACGTGTCCGGGGCCGGCTTGCCCGGCAACCCGAACCTCCCCGACTCCACTCCATCCACCCGAGCGTCGAACAGATGCTCCAGCCCGGCCGCCCGCAGCACCGCCACGCAATTGCGACTGGCCGAGACCACCGCCGTGCGGAAGCCCGCTGCCCGCAGACGCTCCAACAATTCCACCGCGTGCTCGAAGACCGCCACCCCCCGCTGCGCGAGCGTCTCGAGGAAGTACTCATTCTTGCGCTTGCCCAGCCCCTGCACCGTCTCCGCTTCCGGGCCATCCCCGGGCGAGCCCTCGGGCAACACGAGGCCCCGGCTCTCCAGGAAGCAGCGGATGCCATCGAAGCGCGGCCGGCCATCCACGTACCGCTGGTAGTCCTCCGCCGTGAAGGGCTGGAAGGGCTCGCCCGTCTGTCGCGCGCGCGCCTCCAGGTACGTGTCGAACAGGCGCTTCCACGCGGCGGCATGTACCTCCGCCGTCCGCGTCACCACGCCGTCCAGATCGAACAGGACCGCGTCGAAGTCGCGGCGGGACAGCACGAGCGCGGTGGACCCGGGGGGCTGGAGCGAGGGCATGGCGGTGACTCCCGTGGAGGACCCAATACGTCCCTCCTCGCGCCTTGCACACGCCATGCCCCTACAGAGGCAGCGGGTGTGCGCCTGAACTCCGGGGCCAACCCGTGTCAACTGGTGCTTACACTGGAAGTGTAGAAATTCACGGAAGGTTGACGGATTTCAGGACAACCCTCTACGCTGCACACTGTCGAATCAGGGGGATACGCCATCTGAACAGTTGGCCATCCCTGGCTTCATGCCGGCGTAAGGGTTCCCCTATCATGAGGGTCTGACGGATGTCGAATCAGGGAGGGTCCGCATGCGGCCCGCATCTCAAGTAGACGTGACATCCAGCGAGCCACCCGCCACCGCATCTCAGACGCGTGCGGACACCCCACCCAACGGGTTGGCTCCCGCCGAGACACCACCTCCCATCCTGTCGGCGGGCGCGCTGGCGGCCACGGAGAAGCCGCTGGCGGTGGTGAGCCCCAAGGCGCCCGGGGCGCCGGTTTCGCGCTTCGCCCCGGGGTTCGCCGCGAAGATGAACATGGTGGCGGACCTGGCGCTGGTGGTGGCCGCGCTGCTCATCTCCACGACGATGATGGGGCACGATCTCCACCTGGAGCGCACGGACGTCTGGGTGTTGCTGGGCGTGGGCGTGGTGTCGTGGCTGGTGGTGGGTACGGCGCTGTGCCTCTATGACGTGCGCTTCGCGGACCGCGAGCGGCTGGATGACCTGGCGCTCATCTCCATCCAGGTGATGGTCGTCACGGTGGTGCTCTTCCTCACGCGTCTGGTGATGGGCACCGAGTCGTGGATCGTCGCGCTCAGTCTCTTTCCTCCGCTGTTGTGGCCCTCGGTGGCGATGCTGCGCCTGAGCTTCTTCCGGAAGCTGTCGGTGCAGGAGCAGCCGCTGGACGAGGTGCTCATCATCGGCGTGGGGGCCATGGGCCGGCTGACGGGCGAGGACCTGGGCACCAGGAACCGTCGCAAGGTCATCGGTTACCTGGGCTTCAGCAACGAGCCGGCCTCGGCGACGCCGCCGGCGCCCGTGCTGGGGAGCGTGAAGGACCTGGAGCACATCCTGTGCACGGTGCCGGTGGACGAGGTCTACATCGCCGGCAACATGCTGAAGCACTCGGCGGAGATGCAGGCCGCGGTGAAGCTGTGTGAGAACTTCGGCATCCCCTTCGCGCTGCCGGCGTACCACTTCCGGTTCGATCGGGCGCGGCCGGTGGATGACCACGCGGTCTCGGACGGCTACCTGCACTTCGTGACGCACGCCTTCCAGCCACACCAGATGGCGCTCAAGCGGCTCTTCGACATCGTGAGCTCGGCGGCGGCGCTGGCGGTGCTCTCTCCGCTGCTGGTCGGAGTGGCGTTGGCGGTGAAGTTCACCAGCCGCGGGCCCATCTTCTTCAAACAGAAGCGCGTGGGCCTGCACGGCAAGCCCTTCCACATGCTCAAGTTCCGCTCCATGGTGATCAACGCCGAGGAGCTGAAGGCGAAGCTGGAGGCGCTGAACGAGCAGACGGGTCCGGTCTTCAAGATGAAGAACGATCCGCGCATCACCCGGGTGGGGCGCTTCATCCGCAAGTACTCCATCGACGAGCTGCCGCAGCTCATCAACGTGCTGCGCGGGGAGATGAGCGTGGTGGGGCCGCGGCCGCCGATTCCCAGCGAGGTGGAGAAGTACGCCGCCTGGCAGCGCCGCCGGCTGTCGGTGCGTCCGGGCCTCACCTGCATCTGGCAGGTCTCCGGCCGCAACCAGATTTCGTTCGAGGAGTGGATGTACCTGGACATGCAGTACATCGACCACTGGAGCCTCAAGAACGACATCAACCTCATCCTCAAGACGGTGCCGGTGGTGATTACCGGCAGCGGCGCGAGCTGACGCGAGCCAGGAACTGGGCCCCATGCTGGGGGCTCATCGCACGGGCAGCTCGCGCAGGGAGAACTCCTCGAAGTCGAGCCGGCGCAGCGTGTCCGCGAAGCGCTCGCTGATCACGATGACACCGTCGCGGCTGCGCAGTCGGAAGATGTCCAGGTGCTCCGGCAGCGAGGCCCCGTCGAGCACCGGCTGCTTCGGCACATCGTAGTCATAGCCTCCGCACGTCGCACACGGCTCGGTGTTGCCAGAGGGCAGACAGTCCGGGTGGAACGAGCCGTGCGGCTCCATTTCCAGTTCCATCAGCTCCGGTGCGTTCTTCTGCCGGAAGCGCAGCCCGGTGCGGCACCCCTTCAATCCCCGTAGACCCTCCGCCAGGAGTTGCTCCAGCGCATCACGCCGGATGATCACCCTCCAGGAGTACAGCAGGTAGAGCTGGGCGAAGTTGCCACGAGCCGAGCCCACGAGTGGCCCGAAGCCGGTGCCGGGTGTCAGCCGTGCCCAGGAGGGAACCAGAGGCCGCACCATCGCGCGCAGACGCTCGAACTTCGCGAAGTCCTCTTCGAGCCAGGCCTTCTCGAGTTGCTTCGCCCCGGGCACTCCCGACAGGTCCACGCTCGGGTAGGCCTCTGAGATACCAGCCCAGCTCGCGTCACACGTGGGGCAATGCAGGCCGGGCAAACCCCATGGGCGTTCCGCGTTGTACTCGCCCGTGTAGCGCATGCTGTCAGCCGGGACGGAATCCAGCTCGTAGAACCTCATCTTCTCCTCAGAACCCGATGGGGGGCGGCTGCCTCGTTCGACCGTAGTACGGCTGCAATGGAGCCATCAGGCCGAAGCGCACGCACAGCTCCCCGGCGTACTTCCAGATTTCTTCCTTCGTCACCCGCTTCCCTTCCTTCTCTTGCGTGAACTGCCTCCACGCAGCGTTCCAGGCACCACCTCTCGGCCCGCGATGGATGCTTCGGTGCAGGCCCGTTTCGATGAACATCGTCCATTGATGGATGTCGATGCCATTGCGCGCGAACCAGGCCCGGAACTCCTGCGGGAAGAGGTGGTGCTTCTCGTGAGGCCGGCGCATCCGCAGCTCGGCCTCCTGGAGGAGCTGCTTCTGACTGGGCAGCAGGTTGCGCAGGTGGTGGTTCTTCCAGGGGATGACGAAGATGGGCTCGCGGTCCCCCGGTAGCCGCAGCGGCCAGCCCCGGTAACGCATGGGCGTGACAGGAGAGGGCAGGCGGATGCCCACCGTTCCCGTGCGCGCCAGCACCACGCTCCCGGACTCGCCCTCCGCCTCATCTGCGTCCTCGCTCGCGGCCACCGCCGCCGACATGTCCTCGCAGCGGAAGAAGCCGCACGCGTCCTCGTCGCACAGGAGGGTGAGGCACGAGCCGGTCTCTTCCCGCTCCATGCAGGCTGCGTCGGGTGTCCCCTCTTCACGCTGCGAAGGGCCCGAGGCCGCGCACCCGGACAGCACCACTCCGAGCAACAGCCCCCAGAGTTTCCACGTCTTCATGAGGCACATCCCCCCTCCCCAGCCTTCGGCTGGAGGCTCTCCGAGCAAACCGCGCTTTGCCCGAAGAATAGGAGGCACGCCCGGCCGCCCTACAGCCCTGTAGCCGTTTGTTTGACGGGGAAGCACCGCTGTCGTTCACTGCACGTCGCCCAACCAGTCGAGGACTCCGTCATCGAAACGCCCCACACGAGCGAGGCGTCACCGCGGGCCGAGCCCGCCCAGGTGGACGCCCACACCTCCCTGCGCAACGCCCTCAAGCTGGGCGGGTCGCTGATGGTGACGTACGGCATCGCGCTCGCCATGCGCGTGGTGTTGCCGCGCTACCTGGGACCGGAGAGCTTCGGCCGCTACAACTGGGCGGATGGCTTCTCCGGCGCGTTCTTCGTCCTGAGCGCGATGGGCCTGGACGTCTACATCCGCAAGGAGGTGGCCGTCCGGCGCGAGCACGCCAGTGAGTTCTTCGGCGGCACGCTGCTCCTCCAGGTGGGACTGGCGCTGGGGCTGACCGGCGCGATGCTGTGGGTGATGCGCGCCGGGGGCGAGCCGCCCGAGGTACAGACCCTGGCGCTGCTGATGGGCGGCTACCAGTTCTTCTTCCGCCTCAACGCCATCCTCGCCGCGGTGCTGCACGCGCGCGAGAAGGTGGACGGCCTGTCGGTGGCGCACGTCGTCATGAAGTGCATCTGGGGCGGCGGGCTGGTGCTGGTGCTGCTGTCGAGAGCGCCGCTGCCGTGGCTGGCCGCGCCCTTCATCGGCGCCGAGGTCTTCAAGGCCGCGTTCCTCTTCCACCTCACGCGCAAGCACGCCGGTCTGAAGATGCGGCTGGACGTGCGCTCCACCGTCACGGCGCTGCTGGCCGCCCTGCCCTTCTTCATCAACGAGGCGGCGCTGGCCACCAATGGCCGCGTGGACGTGAGCATCCTCGGCCTGGTCGCCAACAAGACGGAGGTGGGCTACTACGGCGCCGTCTGGGGCATCGCCGGCATGACGATGCTGCTCTCGCCCATCCTCGGCTGGGTGCTGCTGCCGATGATGTCGCGCGCGGCGGCCAGCTCGCAGGAGGAGTTCACCCGCATCCTCCGCCGGGGACTCGAGGGCGTCGTCTCCGTCTCCATCCCCGTGACGCTCGCGATGGCGCTCGGGGCGGAGACGTGGGTGAAGCTGCTCATTGGCGAGGCCTACCTGCCGGCCGCGCCGGTGCTGCGGCTGCTCGCGCCCATCTTCGTGCTCACCTACGTGGCCACCGTGTGTGGCAGCTGGCTGATGGCCGCCGACCGTACCTGGACGGTGACTCGCACCTCGCTGCTCGCCGCGGTGCTCAACCCGGCGCTCAACCTGTTGCTCATCCCGCCCTTCCTGCGCTGGCTGGGTCCCGCGGGCGGCGCGAGCGCCACCGCCATCTCCCTGGCCACCTGCGAGGTCCTCGTCACCGTCATCCTCGTCTCCGCCATCGGCTCGCGCGCCTGGGATGCGCGGGGGCTCGCCGTGCTGGGCAAGACGCTCGGCACGTGTGCCGCCGTCACCGCCCTCCACCTGCTGCTGGGCCGGCTGGGGCTGGACTCGCGCGACCTGGTGCGCGGGCTCGCCCGCCTGGTGGTGGATGGCGCCGTCTACCTCGCCCTCATCCTCCTCACCGGCGCGGTGCGCAAGGACGAGGTGCTCGGGCTGGTGCGCATGGTGCGCAACCGCCGCAAGCCCCAGGCCTCCACCGCGACGCCTCCCTCCGAGGCCCGCGCCGCATGAAGCACGCCCTGTCCGCCATGAGCCGAAACACCCTCCGCTCCCGCTCCCCGCTCCGCTGGCCCCTGCTGGCCACGCTCCTGCTGCTGTCCGCCTGCTACAAGCCGGGCCGCTTCGTCTGGGTGGACGACTACCGCGAGCCCCAGGCGCAGGGCGATGAGGGCTACCTCATCCGCAAGGGCGACATCCTCAACGTCAACGTGTGGAACCAGCGCGACATCTCCTCGCGCATCCGCGTGCGCGACGATGGCCGCATCAGCCTGCCGCTCCTCAACGACGTGGACGCCGCCGGGCAGACGCCGGCCGCGCTCGCCCGCGCCATGGAGCAGAAGCTCAAGGACCTGGTGGCCAACCCCGTCGTCACCGTCATGGTGGACGAGGCCCAGCCCATCAAGGTCGCCGTGCTGGGCGAGGTGCGCAACCCGGGCAAGAAGCTGCTCGACCCGGGCGCCGGGCTGCTGCAAGCGCTGTCGGAGGCCGGCGGCTTCACCGACTACGCCCGCGACGACGCCCTCTACGTGCTGCGCAAGGAGCCCGGCTACCAGACCCCGGCGCGCATCCGCTTCACCTGGGAGGCGCTCACCCGCAACGAGGGCACGGCCTCCTCCTTCCGTCTGAAGACGGGCGACGTCGTGGTGGTGGAGTAGCCGCATGGCGCTGCCCGCACTGGCCCTCGGCTGGCTGCTGGTGGCCTCCGCACCAGCCGTCAAATACAAGGCCTCGGCTCGCATCGAGGCGGTCACCCGCTCGAAGCTGCTCACCGAGGAGGTCTTCCCCAAGACGACCAGGGTGCTCAACGACATCATCCTCGCGCCGCGCCTGGAGAGCACCCTCTACACCAACCTGCTCGAGGTGAAGTTCGTCTACGAGTCGCAGCTCCTCCTGCGTCAGGTGACCAAGGAGAACCGCGCGCTCGAGGCCCAGCAGTCCGTCTACGCCCGCACCGACTACAAGATCCGCCGCGACCTCACCCTGCTGGCCGTCCACACCACCACCTTCGGCAAGTTCCCCTTCGAGACCTACGGTGGCGCGGCGGAGGTCGGCCTCCCCGTGAATCAGCCGACCACCAACGCCAATGCGTTCAGCTCGGGCAGCGCCTACATCTACACGGAGACCGCGGCGGGCTTCCTGACCTCGCTCGGCATCAAGCGCCTGACCCTCGTCGGGACGCTCGGTTGGATCGTCAACGGTCTGTTGGATCCCCCGGTGCGCCCGCTGCCACGCGGCAGCGCGGCCTACCCCCAGCAGCGCTACCCCGAGCTGCGCTTCCAGACCATCTACGGCGCCACGCGTCGCGACTACCTCTCCTTGTCGGTGTACGGCAAGGACGTGTCCTTCTCCACCGGCAACCGCGACGCCTACCTCCAGCTCGCACCGGGCCTCCAGCACCAGTTCTCCCCCCTGGTGGACCTGACCGTCGAGTCCGGTATCGCCCTGGGTAGGGTCTACCCCAGACGACCGGACGAGTTGCCGGAAGACCGGGTGATGCCAACCCTGGAAACCACGCTCAATACGCCAGTTCCGATCGGCCACCACTGGCCGGTGAAGGCCAAGGTACGCGCGCGTTACCTGCCCTATATGGATCCGCTCTCGACACAACTCATCCCCCGGGCCGATGTCGGCCTGGAGCTCGAGTGGAAGGGCCGGCGCGAGGCCAAGATTCTCGGAAAGCTCCGCTATGCCCATCCGCTCACCTCGGGCCTCCACCGGGATGACGCGGAGACCAAGATGGAAGTCGAGGCGCTCTACCCGCTGCCGCTCTCCCGCTACCTCTTCGTGCAGGGGAAGGGGACGTACACCTGGCTCAATCACGCGGTCGTCGGCACGGAACCTGTCGTCCAGTGGTACACAAGCGTCGGATTGGTGGTGCGATATGATCGTGGTAGGCTTTAGGCGTACCATGCCATGAAGAAGTTCATCCTGATGTCGGTACTGTACGCCGTCATCGTGTTGCCCATCCTGGCGGCGCGAGAGCGCAACGCGGTCCGAGGCGTAAAACGGGCGGTGGCGATGTTCGTGGCATACAACTTCCTCTATGCCTTCCTCGTCCTGGTGGTCTGGACGTCGATGGAAGACTGAGAAAAGGCCTGAGAGATTCTATGGCGCAGCAACAGGGAACCGTCCTCATCGTCGAGGACTCGCCCATGTTCCGCAGGATGTTGAGTGACATGCTCCAGATGCTGGGCTTCACGAACATCCAGGAGGCCTCCAGCGGGCAGGCGGCCCTGGAGCGACTGAGGGAGCAGCCACCGGTTCTCGTGTGCCTGGACCTGACGCTGCCGGACATCTCCGGCTACGAGGTGTGCGAGCACATCCGCGCCACGGAGGCCCTCCGGGACGTGCCGGTGCTGATGATCTCCGCGCGCACGCAGACGATGGACCGGGCGCAGGCCGAGGAGGCTGGCGCGAGCGGGTACCTCATCAAGCCCTTCACCCCCGAGGAGCTCCGCCAGCAGGTGGAGCGGGTGATGGCGGCACGTCCCCGGAAGGAGGCCTAGGCGCATGGCTCCGCCCCGTGACGAACTGCCCGAGGTCGAGCGGGCGCAGGCGAACATCTTCGACTGGGAAGCCCTGCGCGACTACGTCGGCTACGTGAAGAACGCGATCCTCCGGCACAAGCTGCTGGCGCTGGCCACCTTCGTGGTGACGGCGGCGATGGGGCTGGCGCTCGCCAAGTTCCTGCCGCGCAGCTATTACGCGGAGGCCACGCTGCTGCCCAGGCGCGCCTCCACCATCGCCGCGCTGGTCAACCCGGACCGCATCGCCGCGTTGGATCCGGATCCCCCCAACCCGCTGCGCCCGCCCGGAGAGGTGGACTCGGTGACGCGCGCGGCCGCCCAGTCGGTGATGCGGCGCGAGAACCTGGTGGCCCTCATCAAGCGGGTGAACCTGCTGGACCGCTGGGACGCCACGCGCGCCCCGCTGCTGCGCCTGAAGGATCAGGTGATGCACCTCATCTCCGGGCGCCCCACCGAGGACATCAAGCTGGACGCCATGGTGGGCATGCTGGAGAAGGCGCTCAGCGTGAACACCGATGACGGCAAGGTGGTCGTGGGCGTCATCTGGCCCGACCCGCAGCTGGCCTACGAGCTGGTGGATGCCGCGCAGCAGGGCTTCCTCGAGGCGCGCCAGAAGGAGGACCTCTCCAGCATCAACGACGCGCTCACCATCCTCGAGCAGCACGAGCAGCTCGCCGCGGAGAACTACAAGAAGGCCTTCGTGGACTTCGAGAAGGTCTTCTCGGAGATCATGCTCGAACGCCGGCGCGCGGTGGGAGACCCGAGGGTGGGCGGCTTCAACACGGATCAGCACCTGGCGCAGCTGCGCTTCCTCATCCGCGCCAAGCGGCGCGCCATCTCGGACTCCGAGGAGCAGCACAACCGGCGCCTGGAGCAGATGAACGCGGAGCTGGTGGCGCTGCGCAAGGTGTACGGGGAGAGCCACCCGGCCATCGTCGAGCTGCAGCAGCGCATCGCGGGACTGCGGGCGCAGGGCTCGCCGCAGACGAAGGTGCTGCAGGGCGAGGAGAAGGAGCTGAACAGGGAGTACGAGCGCTACGGCGGCCAGTCGGTGCCCTTCCCCGACGAGCCGATGCCGGACCCGTACGGCCTGGAGCGCGTGCTGATGGGCATCCTCCCGGCGGTGTCGGAGAACCCCAAGGCGGCGGTGTCCCTGGACGAGGTGCGCTCGAGGACCATCATCATGCAGCAGCTGCGCAGGCGCATCGACGCGGCGAAGCTGGAGCGCGACATCGCCCAGGCCTCCTTCAAGTACCGCTACACCCTGCTCACCCCGGCCGAGTTCCCCCGCAGTCCGGTGAAGCCCAACGCGAAGGTGATCGCCCTCGGAGGCATCGTCGCGGGGCTCATCCTGGGCGTCTTCGCGGCGCTCGCGCGCGACGTGCTCAGCGGCCGGTTCCTGCAGGCCTGGCAGGTCAAGCGGGGCCTGGGACTGCCCGTGCTGGCGGAGTTGGAGACGCCGCCTGCACAGCTGGAGACGCAATCGCAGTAGCGCGGAGCCCCCGCGTCACCCCCGGAGTCCCAAGCCGTGATGCTGCTCGACCTGATGCTCGTCCTCCTGGCCCTGCCGGTGCTCGTCGCCGCGGGCTACCTGCTGCTGCTCACGCTCCTGTCGGGGGAGAAGGCGGCACCGCCCCAGGTGTCACCGCGGCTCAAGTTCGACATCATCATCCCGGCCCACAACGAGGAGGCGGGCATCGCCCGCACGGTGACCAACCTGTCGCGGGTGGACTGGCCGGTGGAGCTGCGGCGCATCGTCGTGGTGGCGGACAACTGCGCGGACAGCACGGCGGAGCGGGCGCGCGAGGCCGGAGCCACGGTGCTGGTGCGCGACAACAAGGAGCTGCGCGGCAAGGGCTACGCCCTGCAGTATGCCTTCGAGTGGAGCCTGGCGGACGGCTTCGCCGACGCGGTGGTGGTGGTGGACGCGGACACGGAGGTGACGTCCAACCTGCTGCACGCCTTCGCGCTGCGGCTGGAGGCGGGCGCCCACGCGGTACAGGCGCACTACGGCGTGCTCAACCCGCATGCCTCGTGGCGCACGAAGCTGATGGCCGTCTCCATGGCGCTCTTCCACAAGGTGCGCTCGCTGGGCCGTGAGCGGCTGGGCGTGTCGTGCGGCCTGCGCGGCAACGGCATGTGCTTCACCCACGCCCTCATCCGCCAGGTGCCGCACGACTCCTTCTCCATCGTGGAGGACCTGGAGTACGGCATCCGCCTGGGACAGGCCGGCCACCGCGTGCACTACGCCTGGGAGGCCGAGGCGCTGGGCGAGATGGTGTCCAGCGAGAAGGCCTCGCGCTCGCAGCGCCGCCGCTGGGAGGGGGGGCGCATGGCGATGATGCGGAGGTTCGGCGCGCCGCTGCTCGCCGAGGGCCTGCGCAAGGGCGACAAGGTGCTGGTGGACCTGGCCATGGACCTGCTGGTGCCGCCGCTGAGCTGGGTGGTGCTGGGCGCGGGCGGGGTGACGCTGGCCGCGGTGGCGCTGTCGCTGTGGCGGGGACAGGTGGCGCTGCCCGCGTACCTGGGCGCGGCGAGCGTGCTGGCGCTGGTGCTCTACGTGATGCGCGGCTGGTGGGTGTCCGGCATGGGCCTGGGTGGGCTGATGGCCCTGGCGCGGGCGCCTTTCTATGTGGCGTGGAAGATCTGGCTCATGATGAGCCGCCCCGAGGAGAAGAAGGGCGAGTGGGTGCGCACCGCGCGCGAAACCCAGAAGCCCTGAGTTGTTGGCGTAGGAGCGCCCGTCCCGGACGATGATTCAGGCCTTCCTGTCGCGTACGCCCGTCTTCATGTCGTTGCTGGCCCTGGTGGTGCTGGCGACGGTGGGGCTCATCATCTTCGCCCCGGCGCTCGCGATCCTCCCGGTGGGGGGCGCCGTCTTCCTGTGGTGGGTGTGCCGTCAACCGCTGCGCACGTTGACGCTGGCTGTCTTCGCCGCGGCCATCACGGTGGACCTCGTCCCAGAGGTCCCCTACGAGGGCGAGTGGAAGTCGCCGCTGTACTTCCCCGGCAAGCTGCTCTTCACCGTGCCCGGCATGAGCCTGCCCCTGCTGGACCTCGCCGTGATCGGGCTGATCGGCTTGATGATCTACCGGCGCGCCATGGGCATCAAGATAGACCCGCCCCCGCTTCCGATGCCCAGGCCGTTGGTCATCGCGCTGATGGTACTGCCGGCCACCATCCTCTGGATGCAGGTGTGGGGCATCGTCATCAACGGCGGCGTCGCGCGCGTGGCCAAGGTGCAGTGGCACCAGATGCTGGTGATCCCCCTGATGGTGATGCTCTTCAACGCCGCCTTGCGCGGCCCCAAGGACTTCCTCGCCCTGGGGCGCATCATCGTCGTGGCCTGCTGCACCAAGGCCTTCCTGGGCGCCTGGTTCATCGTGATGATCGCCCGGCCCCGGGGCCTGTACCACGAGTACGCCACCACGCACGCGGACTCGATGCTGTACGTGACCGGCCTGGCCTGCGTCATCTGGGCCTGGATGGAGGAGCCCACCCGGAAGCACTTCTGGAGGATGCTCTGCGTGTGCGCCATCATCTTCATGGGCATGCACTACAACGACCGGCGCATCGCCTACGCCAGCTTCCAGCTGGTGCTCATCTTCGGATACTTCGTCAGCCCGTGGAGCGGGATGAAGCGCAAGCTCACCCGCATCGCCCTGATCCTGTTGCCCATCTTCCCCATCTACGTGGCCGTGGGATGGAAGAACCCCTCGGGCATCTTCGGGCCGGTGGGCACCATCAAGTCCATGTTGGTGGGCGAGAACCTCGCCAAGGGGCAGATGGACTACCGCGACATCGAGAACTTCGATGTCGTCCACACGTGGAACCGCAACCCCATCCTCGGCACCGGCTGGGGGCACACCTTCGACGAAATCCTCATGCTGCCCGACATCTCCCACGCCTTCCCGGACTACCTCTACCACCCGCACAACTCGGTGCTGGGCCTGTTCGCCTTCGGCGGCGTGGTGGGCTTCTCCGGGCTGTGGATATGGATAGCCGTTGGCGTCTTCATGGCCGTGCGCGCCTACCACCGCGCCCACGAGCCGATGCAACGTGCGGGCGGATTGGTGGCGCTGTCGGTGTTTGTGGTCTATACCCAGCAGTGCTTTGGCGACATGGCCAGCATCAGCTGGATGGGGAGCCTGCTATCGGCGATGGCGGTCACCTGTGCCAGCAAGCTGGCCGTCGTCACCAACGCCTGGCCGTCCGCTCTGGAAACGAGGAAAGAATTCTCGGCTCCTGAGAATTCGAGCAGCCCGGTAGGAAATCTGGTATGATACCGCACCGCAAACCGAAGAGGCCACGGAAATTTGACACCAGGGGCCCTATTCCGGCCTCTTCGGTGGTGCCAAACGCTCCGCGACGCGGTAACATGGGCTTGCCCATGTTCGAGCCTCAAGACAAGAAGACGAAGGGTGGCTCGCGGAACGGAGGTCCGAATCCACCGGATCAGCGGCGCGTCGTGCAGCCGCTCTCGGTGATTCGTGGCAACCGGCCGCAACCCACGCCTCCGTCTCCTCCCGGTCCACCGCCCCCCACGGGTGACGGTGCCGAGGGCGTCGAACAGGCCAGGCCCGTCACCGCTCCCTCCAGCACGCTGCTGCACCTGTGGGCGATGCTCAACCAGCGCGGCCGTTGGTCGTCGCTGGTGGTGGTGCCCTCGCACGAGGGTGGCTCGGGACTCCAGGCGGCGCAGGCCATCCTCGAGGTGGCCAGCAGGCAGGGCAGCACGCCCGTGCACTTCCTGGATGCCGAGGGGCTGGAGCTGGGCGCGGCGCAGCACGTGGTGAACGAGATGATGGCGTACGTGGAGCAGGGGGACCGGGTGGTGGTCCTCATCGACTCCGTCGTCGCCAACCCCGTGGGCCTGGAAGTGGCGCTGGCGGCCGAGCGGGCGCTGCTCACCGTGGCGCTCGGCACCTCGGATTACACCTCGGCGCGTCGTACGCTGGACCTGATTGGGAAGGAGCGCTTCCTCGGAAGCGTTACCCTCCAGCCCACGTCCGGAGCCCCGAAGAAATGAGCGCAGCCCCCGGCGCCCCTGGCGCCGTCGTTCCTCCTCGGCCCGTGGCTTCGCGCCCGAGGCTGAGCGTCGTCGTTGCCACCTACAACCGCACGGACCTCATCCAGCGCCTGCTCGAGCAGCTCGCCCGGCAGACGCTGTCGGCCTCGGACTTCGAGGTGGTGGTGGTGGATGACGGCTCGCGCGAGCCGGTGGCGCCCCACCTGGAGAAGCTGAAGCTGCCCTTCACCCTGCGCGTGGAGACGCAGGCCAACGCCGGCGCGGCGGCGGCCCGTCACCGCGGCGTGCTCGCGGCGCGCGGCGACGTGGTGCTCATCACCGACGACGACATGCAGGTGGCCGAGGACTTCCTCGCGAAGCACCTGGAGCGCCACCCGCCCGGCTCGCGCAACGTCGTCATCGGCAGCATCCGCCCGGACCCGGCCATCTCCGACATGCCGCTCTTCGAGCGGTGGTACGCGTGGTTCAACAACCGCATCGCTGCGAGCATGAGCGGCCCCAAGCGGCGTGCGCGCGGCTGGCAGCTCTTCACCGGCAACGTCTCCTTCCGGCGCGAGGACTACGTGTCCGCCGGCGGCTTCGACAAGAGCCTCGGCCAGTCCGAGGACATCGAGCTGGGCGTGCGCCTGGAGAAGGCCGGCTGCCGCTTCGAGTTCTGCACCGCGGCGTACGTGCTGCACGGCTCGGATCACACCAGCTTCGAGAAGTGGCTGAAGCGGGCGCACCGCTACGGCATCTTCGACTCGCGCGTGGCGGCCCTGCACCCGGACGTGCCGCAGGTGGACCCCTGGCGCTTCCTCTTCGTGATGAACCCGCTGGCCCGGCCGCTGCTGGCCGCCGCGGTGGTGGCGCCCGAGGCGACCCGCCCGGTGACGGAAGCGGTGATGGGCGCGGCGAAGCTGGCGGACAAGGCGGGCCTGACGAAGGCGGCCTTCGCGGGCACCTCGGTGGCCTACGTCATGGAGTACCTGCGCGGGGCGCGCGCCGAGGCGGGCTCGCTGCCCAAGGTGGCCCGGCACGTGGCCCGCTTCGCCCTCACCGGAGGCAAGCCCGGCGAGGTGCTGAAGCTGGCGAAGGCGCTGAAGGAGGACGCCGTGCAGGTGGCGCGCTCCGAGTATGGCCAGTCCGGCTTGAAGGCCGTGGCCGCCATGGTGCTCACCTCGGACGGCTACCGGGTGCTGGCGCTGCAGCGGCTGCGCGAGGCGGCGCGCGGGCTGGGCATTCCGCTCGGCAACCACGCGCTGCGCGTGGCCCAGACGGCGGTGCTCGGCGTGGAGATTGGCAAGGACGTGGAGCTGGGCAGCGGCGTCTACTTCGTCCACAGCCTGGGCACCGTGGTGGGCGGCGACGCGAAGGTCGGCAACCGCGTGCGCTTCTACGGCAACAACACCGTGGGCACCGCCCGGGACGACGGCTACCCCGTCATCGAGGATGACGTGTGGGTGGGCGCTGGCGCGCGCATCCTCGGCCCCATCACCATCGGCGCCCGCTCGCGCATCGGCGCCAACGCGGTGGTGCTCAAGGACGTGCCCCCCGACAGCGTGGCCGTGGGAATCCCCGCGCGCATCATCCCGCGCAAGGACGTGGACGGCGAGTGATGCGCCAGGCCGTCGGGAGCGGCGCACCGTGGCGCGGCAGGAGGACCCGGACGGTCCTGCTGGTCGGCGTGTGCCTGGGCGTGCCCCTCGTGGGTGTGTCCCTCCTGGGGTCCTGCAGGCAGAGCACCTCCCGGGCGGCCACCACCACGCAGCCCTCCTCACCCTCGGGCGTCTACAACATCCCCCCGCTCACCGAGACGGCCTATGCCGGCACCCTCCAGCCGGGTTGGAACGACGAGGGTTGGTCCGAGCGTGAGTTGAAGGACCCGGGCCCCGCGAAGCTGCGCATGGCCAACATGGGCGGGTGGATGCTGCACAAGACGGGCATCCAGGGAGAGTTCGGCGGGCTCGCGCTGCGCTACCGCGCGCCTTCCGGCTTCGGCGACTTCCTCGAGGTGCGGCTGGACTCCGAGGGCGAGACGCTCTTCCCCCGCGTGCGCGTGGACGCGAGCCACGTGGCGCGCCGCGAGGGTGACTGGGTACAGCTCTTCGTCCCCCTCGAGCAACTCAACCCGGAGAAGGTGCCCTTCACCCGCATCGTCATCCGCGCGTACAAGAAGGTGTCCAACGACTGGGTGGAGCTGGACCAGGTGGGCCTCACCGCCCCCGGCGGCATGACGCCCGCCGAGGGCACCAGCCTGGTGCAGCAATCGCCGCAGCCGGGCACGGCGGCCAGGGTCATCGTCGAGCCCATGGAGCTGGCCTATGACAACGGCCTGCAGGAGGGCTGGGAGGACCACGGCTGGTCCGAGCGCGAGCTGAAGGGGCCCACGCCCGCGAAGCTGCGCATGGGCAACATGGGCGGCTGGATGCTGCGCAAGACGGGCCTGCAGGGTGAATACGGCGGGCTGACGCTGCGCTACCGCGCGCCCTCGGACTTCGGGGACTTCCTCGAGGTGCGCCTGGACTCCGAGAGCGAGACGCTCTTTCCCCGCGTTCGTCTGTCGGACACGTACGTCACCGCGCGCGACGGAGACTGGACGCAGGTGTTCGTCCCCATGGACGAGCTCAACCCCGAGAAGAAGGCCTTCACCCAGCTCGTCCTGCGCGCGTACAAGAAGGTGGGCAACGAGCAGGTCGAGCTGAACCAGGTGGGCCTGGCCCGGCTCGTCACCCCCGCCGCCGTGATGCAGCAGCAGGCGCCCCCGGACGCGGCCTCCGTGGGCGGTGGCCGCGTGGCCTTCGGGGACGCCAAGGCGACCAAGGTGGTGGTGGACTGCGCCGCCTCCAGCCACCCCATCAGCCCGCTCATCTACGGCATCGCCTTCAACAACCTGCGCGAGCTGAAGGACAGCCACCAGTGGGAGCTCGGCGCCACCGCGCGCCGCTGGGGCGGCAACCCCACCACCCGCTACAACTGGAAGCTGGGCAACGTCTGGAATACGGCCAACGACTACTTCTTCCGCAACATCGTCCTCGGCACCAGCCCCCAGTACACCTACGACACCTTCCTCCAGTCCAACCTCCAGCGCGGGATGCAGTCCGCGCTCACCGTCCCCATCATCGGCTGGGTGGCCAAGGACTCCACGTCCGTGAGCTTCCCCAAGTCCCTCTTCGGCGTGCAGCAGAAGATGGATCCGGACGTGACGGAGGCCGGCAACGGCATCTCCCCCTCGGGTGACGCCCTCACGCCGCCCCTGCCCACCCAGACGAGCGTCGAGGCCCCGCCCGCGTTCATCCACGAGTGGGTGCGCACCATCCGCGAGAAGGACAAGACGCGCGGGCGCAGCGTGCACATGTACATCCTCGACAACGAGCCGATGCTCTGGAACACCACGCACCGGGACGTGCACCCGGAGCCGGCCACCTACGACGAGCTGCTCGAGCGCACCATCGCCTACGGCACCGCCGTGCGCCAGGCGGACCCGGACGCCGTCATCGCCGGCCCCGCCGAGTGGGGCTGGACGAACTACTACAACTCGGCGGCGGACCTGGCCCCGGGCGGAAACAAGAAGGACCGCAAGGCCCACGGCAACATGCCGCTGCTGGCCTGGTACCTGAAGAAGCTCCACGAGCACGAGAAGCAGACCGGCACCCGCCTGCTCGACGTGGTGGACGTGCACTTCTATCCGCAGGGCGAGGGCATCGGCTTCGAGGAGCGGGGCGCCACGGATCCGGACACCTCCGCGCGGCGCATCCGCTCCACGCGCGCGCTGTGGGATCCGAAGTACAAGGACGAGTCCTGGATCGACGACAAGATCGAGCTGATTCCCCGCATCAAGCGGTGGATCGCCGAGAACTACCCGGGCCGGGGCCTGTCCATCGGCGAGTACAACTTCGGCGCCACCGGCCACATGAGCGGCGGCCTCGCGCAGGCCGAGGCGCTGGGACGCTTCGCCGAGCAGAACCTCACCTCGGCCTTCCTCTTCACCTACCCGCCCTACCGCAGCCCCGCCTTCTGGGCGTTCCGCGCCTACCGCAACTTCGACGGCAAGGGCGGACGCTTCCAGGACAACTTCGTGCCCTCGAAGTTCGACAAGGAGTCGGACACCCAGGGCATGTCGCTGTTCGCCTCGCGCAGTGACGACGGCAAGCGCCTGGTGGCCATCGCGCTCAACCTGGAGCCGGACTCGGCTCGCAACGCCCAGGTGGAGCTGCGCGGCTGTGGCAACGTGGCCAACGCCCGGGTGCTGGGCTACGCGGGAGAGCCCTCGGGCTTCTCCGAGCGCAAGTCCTTCCTCCAGTCCGGAAGCAACGTCCAGGTGATGCTCCCCCCCTGGTCCATCACCGTCCTGGACCTCACGCTCACCCGGCGGTGAGGGCGTCCGACAGGGGGCGTTCGGGAGGGGTTTGAGCCCCTTCCCGGCGCGACAGGTGCTATCACTCCAGCGCCATGTCCCAGCCCCCCTCCCCCTTGTTCGCCACGGTCCCCAACGAGATCGACTTCCCGGCTGACGAGCGCCGCACCCTCGCCTTCTGGAAGGAGCGCCGCATCTTCGAGCAGACGCTCCAGGGCCGGGACGACGCTCCCGTCTTCGTCTTCTACGAGGGCCCGCCCACCGCCAACGGCCTGCCCCACAACGGCCACGTCCTCACCCGCGTCATCAAGGACCTCTTCCCCCGCTACAAGACGATGCGCGGCTACCGCGTCCCCCGCAAGGCGGGCTGGGACACCCACGGCCTCCCCGTCGAGGTCGAGGTCGAGAAGGAGCTGCGCATCCACGGCAAGGCGGAAATCGAGCGCTACGGCGTGGAGCCCTTCACCGAGCGCTGCATCGAGTCCGTCTTCCGCTACACCAACGAGTGGGAGCGGCTCACCGAGCGCATCGGCTTCTGGGTGGACCTCCCCGACGCCTACGTCACCTACCACCGCAGCTACGTGGAGAGCGTCTGGTGGGCGCTCGCCGAGCTGTTCCGCAAGGGCCTGCTCTACCGCGGCCATAAAATCGTCTGGTGGTGGCCCCAGGGCGGCACCGCGCTCAGCTCCGGCGAGGTGGGCATGGGCTACCGCACCGTGGACGACCCCAGCGCCTACGTGGCCTTCCCGCTGCGCGACTCGCCCGACACCGCGCTCCTCATCTGGACCACCACGCCCTGGACGCTCCCGTCCAACATGTACGCCGCCGTCAACCCCGCGGTGGACTACGTCACCGTGGACGCCGGCGAGCGCAAGCTCATCGTCGCCGCCGCCCTGCGCGAGGAGCTGAGCAAGAAGCTCAAGAAGGAGCTGCCCGTCCTGGAGACGCTCAAGGGCAGCTCGCTCGTGGGCCGGCGCTACTCCCCGCCCTATGACGTGTACTTCCAGCGCGCGGGCAACACGGAGCTGCCGCTCGCCAACGGGGGCACGGACTCACCCGCCTGGCGCGTCATCGGCGCGGACTTCGTCACCCTCTCCAGCGGCACGGGCATCGTCCACATCGCCCCGGCCTTCGGCGAGGACGACTACGAGGCCTTCCGCCACGAGCGCACCCGCTTCGCCCGGCCCGAGGCCCTGGAGATGTTCTGCGCCATCCGCCCGGACGGCACCTTCTCCGAGGACTTCCCCCACCTCACCGGCCGCTTCGTCAAGGACGCGGACAAGGAAATCCAACGCGAGCTCAAGGAGCGCGGGCGGCTCGTGCTCATCGAGCAGTACCGCCACGAGTACCCCTTCTGCTGGCGCGCCGATGACGACCCGCTCATCCAGTTCGCCCGCCCCGCCTGGTACATCCGCACCACCTCGGTGAAGGACCGGGCCATCGCCAACAACCGCGCGGTGAACTGGGTCCCCGAGCACATCAAGGAGGGCCGCTTCGGCGACTTCCTCGCCAACAACGTGGACTGGGCCCTCTCCCGCGAGCGCTACTGGGGCACGCCCCTGCCCCTCTGGGTGCACTCGGAGACGGGCGAGGTGGAGGCCATCTCCTCGCTCGAGGCCCTGCGCGACAAGCCCGGCAGCAACCTGGCCGCCGTGGAGGCCGAGCTCAAGGCCTTCCTCGCCACCCGCCCCTCCGGCGCCACCAGCACCGAGCACCTCATCGTCCACAAGCCTTGGATTGACAAGGTCACCTTCGAGAAGCCCGGCACCCCCGGCCGCTTCGTGCGCGTGCCCGAGGTGGTGGACGTGTGGTTCGACTCGGGGTGCATGCCCTTCGCGCAGTGGGGCTACCCGCACGCGGCCGGCTCCCGCGAGAAGTTCGCCCAGGCCTTCCCCGCCGACTTCATCTCCGAGGCCATCGACCAGACGCGCGGCTGGTTCTACTCGCTGCTGATGGTCAGCACGCTCGTCTTCGACGAGGACACGCAGAAGCGCGAGGGCCTGTCTCCCACGCGCGGCTGGCCCATGCCCTACAAGAGCTGCATCGTGCTCGGCCACGTGTCCGACAAGGAGGGCAAGAAGGAGTCCAAGTCCAAGGGCAACTACACCCCGCCCGAAATCATCCTCGACGAGGTCCGCATGGACTTCGCCGTGCTCGATGACAAGACGGCGGGTGTCCCGGGCGTGGCCGGAGAAGCGCTCATCGCCCGCGAGGACCTCGAGGGCCTGGACCTGCAGGAGGGCGCCAAGGTGCGCGTCTTCCGCTCGGACGCGCCGGACAAGGCCGTCACCCTCACGGTGAAGGCACACAAGAAGCTCAAGCGGCGCGTGGTGCTGCTCTCGAAGAAGGAGCTGGAGGCGCTCGGCGTGGCGCCCTCGGCGCGCGGCGCGGACGTGATGCCGGTGGAGGTGCCCCGGCTGGCCCCCACCGAGCGCGTGGTGCTGCAGGACCCGTCCACCCGCTCGCCGGGCGCGGATGCGTTCCGCTGGTTCTTCTTCGCGGCCAGCCCCACCTGGTCCAACACGCGCCACTCGCTGAGCAACGTGCGGCTCCTGCAGAAGGACTTCCAGGTCAAGCTGCGCAACGTCTACTCGTTCTTCACCATCTACGCGAACATCGACGGCTTCTCCCCGGCCCGCGGCAACGCGGACGCCACCGAGGTGCCCTGGCTCGCCATCCGCCGCAGCACCGGCTGGCGTGAGCCCAAGCAGCGCACGGTGCTGGACCGGTGGATACTGTCCGAGGTGCAGCTCGCGGTGCGCGACGTGACGCGGGCGCTGGACACCTACCAGGTGTACGAGGCCGCCCAGCGGCTGGTGGTGCTGGTGGACGCGCTCTCCAACTGGTACCTGCGCCGCAGCCGCGAGCGCTTCTGGGGACCGGGCCTGGAGCAGGACAAGCTGGACGCGTACTTCACCCTGTACGAGGCGCTCACCAGCATCGCCGCGCTGTCGGCCCCCTTCATCCCCTTCTTCGCCGAGGAGATGTGGGGCAACCTGGTGGTCCGTCCCTGGCCCACGTCGCAGCCGGCGAGCGTCCACCTGGGCCGCTTCCCCGAGGCGGACATGCGCCTGGTGGACGAGGCGCTGTCCACGGAGATGGGCGCGGTGCGCGAGCTGGTGTCGCTGGGCCTCAAGGTGCGCACGGACAACAAGCTCAAGGTGCGCCAGCCGCTGTCGCACGCGGACGTCATCCTCGCGCGCCGCGAGCTGCAGGAGCGCGTGGCCGTCTACCAGGAGCTCATCGCGGACGAGCTGAACGTCCACGAGGTGCGCTTCCTCGAGGAGGGCCGGGAGGCGGACGTGGTGCGCTACAAGGTGCGGCCCAACCTGCGCGCGATGGGCAGCCGCCTGGGCCCCAAGCTGGCCCCGGTGCGCAAGGCGTTCGACGCCGCCGACAGCCGGCTGCTCCAGCGGGAGCTGACACGTGAGGGCAAGGTGGCGCTCACCGTCGACGGTGAGGCCATGGTGTTCCCCGCCGAGGAGTTGGAGGTGCTGGTGGAGGCAAACCCCGGCTACGCGGCGGCGGGCGCGGGAGTGGGCGTGGTGGTGCTCCACACCGAGCTGACCGAGGCGCTCGTGGACGAGGGCCTGGTGCGTGAGCTGCTCGCCCGGGTGCAGGCGGCGCGCAAGGACATGGCGCTCGGCTACACGGACCGCATCCGCCTGTGGGTGGACGGGGATGCACGGGTGCGCAAGGTGACGCAGGAGGCGCGCGAGTCCATCTCGCGCGAGACGCTCGCCTCGGAGCTGAACGTGGGTCCCGAGGGCCTCACCGGCCAGGAGGAGGAGCTCAGCCTCAACGGCCTGCCCGCGCGAATCCGCGTCGAGCGCGCCTGACGGGAAAAGGGGAAGGGGGCACTCCAGGATTGGACGATGCCTCCTTCCCACCGGCTAAAGAGCGGACATTTCGGGCCAGCTCATGCGGCCCCAGTCGGGCCGGGCGGCGGCCCGAGTTCCAGCGGATCCCAGACGAGCTCCTCGGTGGGCACCAGCGTCATGTTGGTGAACCCGTGGCGCTCCACGAAGCGAGCGAAGCGCTCGGAGACGACCAGGCGACCCGTCAGCCCCCTGGGGCGGAAGATGTCCTCTCCCCACCAGGTGCCGGGCTCCAGGGTGAAGCCGTAGATGGCGTTCTTGGTCGCATTACGACATTCCTCGCACGTTGGCGGTTCGTCGGCGTAGCGGATGCGGCTGCGCGCCAGGTCCACCCCCGCGCCGCCGTAGCGAGCCGTGACGACCAGATACTGGGGAACGTGGGCGGGCTTGGGGCCTTTCCGCTTGCGGCGCACCCGTACCACCTCCACCGGGTGGAAGCCCTCCAACCCCGTGAACCCCTCCTCCCGGAAGGCCTGGACGAACCGCTCGGACATGAGCAGTTCATGCCCCGTGGGTTCGATGAAGTCTCCGAGCTCATCTCCGTGCAGGACCAGTTCGACGCGGTAGGGAGGAAGCCACTGCCTCATTCCAATGGGGCCACCGCATCGCGAGCAGTCGGCCCCCTCTCCGAGATTGACGGGCTCGAGCTGATCGACCTCGACATCATAACGAGACCAGAGCGCCCCCTTTTCCAAGACGAAGAAACGCGGAGAGGGAGCTGGCTCAGAAACCATTGGGGAACCTCGCGCGCATGGCCGGCCGATTGTAGATTTGCCGGAGGAAGGCCCGCAGAAGGTGTCAGAGGATTTGGCCGGCATATCGCCGCCACGGACCGCGTCCTCGACCGTAGGAGGACCAGCACATTACCGGAGATGCATACCTCGAAAGCGGTAGGCGCCGACTCAAATCCGCTGGTCCCTGCTCTGGGCGCCTGAAGGAGTGAACCTCAGGCGGGGAGCCCCTGGCGAAAGCACCCTGAACGACACAGGGCTGGTCGTCCGTCACCCATTACAATAGGATGTGCGGCGTCATGTCGCGCCTCCTACTTCTCCGGTCTACCCTGCTGCTCATGCTCGTGGCGCCCGTTGCAGCGGCCAGGGGCGCAGAGCCCGCCGAGCGCAACATCTACCTCTCGGACCACCCGGGGATGGAGCCCCCTCTGCTGTATGTCGCCGGCCGCATCGTGACGGTCCTCCGCTTCGAGCAGCCTTGTGACCCGACACGAACGAAGATGCTGGGCTGGGAAGGCCGCTTCGAGCCCGTGGTCTGTACCGGAACGTCGGTACTCCTGGTGCCGCTCCATGACCTCAAGCCCGAAGACCGGTTCCTCCTGCTGGTGACGCTCGCGGACGGGACGGAGCTTCCCTTCACGGTGACGTCTCGAAAGGGGCGCGACGGCGACCGGTCGGTGGATCAACAGGTCAACGTCTTCAGGGACCACACGGCCCCGCATGCGGTACTTGCATCCCTTCGCGATTCACTCGAGCGGGAGCAGAAGCTCCGGGAGGAGAACGAGCGCTACCGCAGGGAAGACTCGGTGAACCACGCACTCGCGGCGCTCCTGGCGAAGGGCGCTGAGAAACTGACGCCATTACAACTGCGGCAGAAGTGGTTGTTGAAGAGCCATGATGATGTGGAGATCCAGGTCTCCGTGCTCACGAGCAGGGACCAGGCCAAGGCAGCCGTGGTTTTCAACGTGCGCAACAACAGCACCGACAGGTCCTGGCAGTTGATGGAGGCTCGACTGTGGACCGAGTCTCGTGAGGAGCCAAGGCCGTTCGCGCTCCGCTCCAGCCGGGAGCAGTGGGGGCCAGGAGGAGAGAACGGGAAGATCGCCGTCGTCATGGACATGAGCGCCTTCGACTCGAAGACGGGTCCCGAGCGGCTCGTCCTCGAACTGTTCCGAGGAGACGGTCTACAGCAGGCCTACGTTCTTCTGGAAAAACGGATGATACGTTAGGAGATGCCGCAGCCCATGACCTCTACCCGAACCTTGTTTCTTGCCTCCTGCATTTTGCTCTGCACGTCCGCTGGCTGCGCAACCTCCGGTGGCGTGTCGATCCGACCAGATGGGAGTCCCGGGCCGGAGGACTGCCCGCCGAAGGCACTCGACACCATGCGAATTCTTCGCCTGCAAGTCGGAGATGGTGGGGACGTCGAGCTCGACGTGAACCAGACCGACGACAGCCCCATCACGCTGTACGAGGGTCCGGTTGAAAGCATGCTGAACAGCGGTCTCGGACTCCTCCCGGCCACCACCCGTCTGTACGGACGGGTCTGGACGGGTGGCCCGCAGGTGGTCATCCGGTACTATGAGGCACACCCACCAGACGGCGACCCCATTGCCTTCTGCGCCGTGGCTCGGCTCGCACGCGGGCAACTCAAGAAGAAACCCGAGTCCAAGCCCGGAATGGCCATCCTCGAGTTCTCCAGTGCAGGGGTCTACATCGTGAACTCGTTCCGCTGAACTCCGAAGGGAGCATTGAGAACGCCATATGGAGATGCTCCACAGAAGGTGTCAGAGGATTTGTACAGCACATCGCTGCCACGGACCGCCTCCTTGATTGGAGGAGGACCGGCCCATTGCCGGTGATGCCATCCTCGAAAGGCGGTAGGCGCCAAACTCGAATCGTCTGACACCTTCCCTGCGGCCCTCCTCGGCCTCTCTGCACCCTTCCTCCCCCTCAACAGAGCCCCATCTCTCTTATGCGTCCGTTTCGTTGCTCGATCTACGAAGGTTTTCGTTGACATGTACGAATGTCTTCGTAATATGGCGTGCACCCATCCCATTCCGCGCTCGGTCGGGGCTGCGCTTCGCGCGCGTGCCTGGGGCCGTGCATCGTCCCGAGGTGCTGCATGCGAACCCTCTTCTCCGTCCTGCTGCTGCTTGCACTCGTCACACCCGTCCGAGCCCGGTCGGCGGAGGTGCGGAAGATTCCGGAAAGCGCTCCCGCCGCCGCGATGGACGCGCTGCTGGCGGGGAAGTTCCGGGCGGACCAACCGGGCGCCGTGGTGTTGGTGGTGAAGGATGGCAGGACGCTGTTCCGGAAGGCCTACGGATTGGCCAGCGTGGAGCTGGGCGTCCCCGTCAAACCAGACACTGTGTTCCGCATTGCCTCCACCACCAAGCAGTTCACCGCCGCGGCCGTGCTCGAGC
The DNA here is from genome assembly GCF_016859125.1 of Archangium violaceum. Taxonomy (NCBI): domain Bacteria; kingdom Pseudomonadati; phylum Myxococcota; class Myxococcia; order Myxococcales; family Archangiaceae; genus Archangium; species Archangium violaceum. Next base: position 3,005,735 of record NZ_CP069338.1, read on the forward strand.
TGGTGGAGGAAGGCAAGGTGGACCTGAAGGCTCCCATCCGCCGCTACCTTCCCGAGCTTCCGGCGGGTTGGGCTGCCATCACAGTCGAGCATCTCCTCACCCATACCTCGGGGCTCTGGGAGTACTCCCGCGCGCCGGACTTCCGCTTGCAGGAGCCGGTGACACCCGCAGGGCTCATCGCGAGGCTGGAGGGCCGGCCGCTCGAATTCGAGCCCGGGACGCGCTTCGCCTACAACAACTCCGGATACATCCTTATCGGGCTCCTGGTGGAGCGGCTCTCCGGCCAGCCCTACGAGACCTTCTTGAAGGAGCGCTTCCTCCAGCCGCTCGGCCTGACGCACACCGCATTTCCCAACCATGGCGAGCTGGTTCCGGGGCTGGCCTCGCCCTATTCGAGTGGGCCCAGGCCTGCTCCCGTCGTGAGCCCGAGCCCCGCGGGAGGCCTGGTCTCCAACGCGGATGACCTGGCGGCCTGGACCCTGGCCCTCCATGGCGGCAAGGTCCTCTCGCCCGCGAGCCTCCAGGCCATGACGACGCCGTTCCACCTGAAGGATGGGCAGGACACCCGCTACGGTCTGGGCATGCGCATTGGCGAGCTGCACGGGCAGCCCTACATCCACCACAGCGGAGACGACCCGGGCTATCACGTGCAGGTCGCGGCGCTGCCCCGGTCCAGGGTTGCCGTGGTCGTGCTGATGAACGGGGAGGAGGGGGATGTGTCACCGGAGTTCCTGGCCAAACGCCTTGCGGCGCTGGCCATCGGGCAACCCCTGACGGAGCCCATGCCCGCGGTGGTTCCCGCGGAGGCGCTCCAGGTGCTCGTCGGGCGCTATCGCAGCGGGGACGCCGTACGCACGATTCGCCTGCGGGACGGTCACCTCTACAGCGTGCTCGGGGAGGGGCCGCCCGGCCTCATCCAGCCCCTGTCCCCGACGGAGTTCTTCTTCCCGGACAACTCCGACCTGCACCTGCGCTTCACCCTGGAGGCCGGACGGGCCGTCGCCGTCACGCGTCTTTCGGATGGGGGCTCGCCACAGGTCTTCCTCCGTGAGCCCGCGGAGTCGAAGCCGTAGGCCTGGAGACAAGGGGAGAGCCCTCTGAGCATCATCCGCCGAGTCGTTTGACACCTTTCCCTCGCCGGGAGCATCTCTCGGGCGACCCCGTCGGCGGCCCTCCTCGGCCCCTGCGCTCCAGCCCTCGCCTCCAATCCGCCTCCCATCTTTCTTATGCTTATGCTTGTCAGGTCGTGCGTCGCGTAATCCGGATGCGAGCCTGATAGCGGCCGAGCTCGTCGTCCACCCAGTCCGAACGTGTCTCCGCGAGTGACTCGTCCACGATGTCGTAGGTTCCCGGCGGCAGCGGCACGAGCACGTGACCGTTATCGACATGCAGCGGCTGTCCGCTGCGAACCGTGGACTCGACCTGCTCGGCGCTGCAGCCTGGCTCGAACGGGACGAGCAGGCCGAGACACCCGCTCTTGAGCTCGATGCTCCCCAGGGGATGCGGCTGACCCTGGACGGGCAAGCGGTTGACCCTCAGACCGAGCTCCTTCATCACTTCCGGCGAGGTGGCGCTGACGCCGAGAAGGGTGTCAGACGACTTGTAGGACTTGTAGGGGGACTCAGGAGCGAGGTGTCAAAACAATTTCTTTGACACCATCCCTGGCTACGCTTCAGTAAAGCAAGGAGCGGAGTGGTACGGTTGAGTACAAGCTGGGTCCATGACCGAACTGTCCGTCGGAATTGGAGCCACAGGTCCACACCGTACCGTCGGAGCGCACCAGCAGCGAGTAGGCAGCGCCCGTGTCGATGGCCGCCACCTCACTCACGCCTTGCATTTGCACCGGCGAAGTGCGCCTCGTTGTGGTTCCATCTCCCAGCTGGCCGTCGGAGTTGTTGCCCCAGGTCCACAGGGTTCCGTCGGAGCGCAGTGCCAACGACTGAAAACCTCCCGCAGCGATGGATATGACGTCACTCAGCCCTTGTACCAGTACTGGCGGAGTGCGTCTCGTCGTGGTTCCATCTCCCAACTGACCGTAGGAGTTGTCGCCCCAGGCCCACACGGTGCCGTCTGGGCGCAATGCCAGCGAGTGGGCATAGCCCGCTTCGATGCCCACAACCCCAGCGAGACCTTGCACCTGCACGGGCGTGGCACTGCCATTCAGGGTTCCATCTCCCAACTGACCAGAGTGATTGTTGCCCCAGGCCCACACGGTGCCGTCGGAGCGCAGTGCCAGTCTGTGGGAACCTCCCACGGCAATGGCCAGGACGCTATTGAGCCCTTGCACCTGCACGGGCGTGGTTTGAATGGTGCCCTGATGGCCATCTGGCCCGGTATCGCGAACAAAGATATCACCCCAAGCCCAAACGGTGCCATTGGCGCGTAATGCCAACGACTGAGAACCGCCTGCGGCAATGGCCACGACTTCATGCAAGCCCGCCACCTGTACGGGAGAGATGCGGATGTTCCTGGTGCCATCACCAAGCTCACCATAGTCGTTTCGACCCCAAGACCAGACAGTTCCGTCGTAGCGCAGCGCCATCGAATGGGAGGAAGCGGCGGCCACGGCAATCACTCCGTCGAGCCCCTGCACCCGCACCGGCATGGTTCGATTGCTTCGAGTGCCATCGCCCAACTGGCCGTGGTAGTTCTGGCCCGAGGCCCAGACGGTTCCGTCGTAATGAAGGAGGAGGGAATGGTCGGAGCCCGTGGCTGTTGCCATGATTCCACTTAACCCTTGAGCTTGAACCGGTGAGAGACGAGTGCTCGTGGTGCCATCGCCCAACCCGCCGAAGTAATTCTGGCCCATGACCCAGATGGTACCGTCGGAACGCAGTGCGAGTGAGTGGCTATAATCTGTCGCGATGGCCACCACCCCGCTCAGCCCTACCACGAGCGTCGGTGTGAACCCACCATATTCGCGACGACTGGCTCAAGACATGCATGAAGGCTGAGGTCGAGCGCGTTGGGTTGAGTTATCGGGCACAAGGCAGAGGAAGCCCGCCCCGGGGCAGCGGGTAGCAAGCAGGAGGAGATGGAGAGGGGAGTGGGGAGAGTGCGACACGTGAGCTGCAATTGACTCCAGGCAGCTACGTGATTTGCGCTGTGCTCAGCGAGCCCAGCTTCGTCCACAGCTTCTGCCAGAGGCTGGCCGACTCCCGGCCAATGACCAGCACCACTCTTCTGGCGTGTAACAGCACCCGCGCGGCTACTTTGAGCACCCGCTCGCGCACACGGAGCAGCCCCAGCCCTCGCCCGTGGCCTGCTCCATCAGCACGCGCGCGGCGTGCACCAGGTTGTAGGCCAGGGCATTGAGCAACAGGCGTACCTCGTTGTTGGCGAAGGCGTCGATGGACACCGCGCGCTGGACGGGCGGCTGCCCCCGGTACTTGGACTTGGGCCGTCTGGCCGAGGAGAGCGCCGGGGCCAGCACGTCCATGAGCTCTCCGAAGTGGCCCTCCGCCGTGCCGCGTTGGCGGTAGTGCTCCAGCAGCGCCTCGGCCGGCATCTGCTCCTTGCTCCAGCTCGTCACCAGCCAGAAGGCGTGCGGGAAGAGCTCGTCCTTCCTCTCCAGCACTACCAACACCACGCGCCGCGCACGGCTCCAGCCCTGCGCCTGGTACTCCCATTCGTACAGGTGGGTGCCCGGCTCCCCTGCGGCACTCCCGAATTCATGAAGCGCGGCAGCGCCGCCTCCCGCTGCAACACGCTGGTGTTGCGCACGCGCGCCACGTAGGGCGTGCCTCGCTCCTCCAGCTTCGCCAGCAGCTTCTCCTCGGGAAAGCCCGCGTCGAAGCGCACCGCCGCCACCTCACACACCTCCTTCTCCACTCGCCCCAGCAACTCGTCGATGAATTCCAGCGCTCCATTGGCGCTGTGCACGTTTCCTCGCGCAACCTCACGTCCAGCAGGTCTCCCGTCTCGGCGAGACTGGCGACAATCGGGTGGTACATGCGTACTCCGTAGTGCCCGTTGTACGCGCTGCCCTCCTGGTGCCCATGCACCTCCACCGGCAACCCGTCCACGTCCACCGTCACCTGCTTGAGCTTCTGGCCCTTGGGCTGCTGCGCCTCAGCCTCCGCCCCGTCTGCCACACCAGCGCCTCGTGCAGCACCTTCCGGTTTTCCTCTCGCGCCAACATGGCCGTCAGCCGCGACAAGGTGGGCTGTGAGGCCAACCCCTCCGCTCCCCCCTCTTTCCCCCTCAGCGGCACGCTGCTCTTGCTGTCCGACACCGCCAACCTCAACGCCGCGTCCCTCCTGAGCGCGTCCGCGTCGTCGTGGTCTCTCCACCCTTGCCCCAACAGCAGAAGGTCCGTGCGCACCAACTCCCTCAGCGAGTGGGTTATCCGCTTCTCGTCTCGCGTGTCCGTCAACATCTCCCCCAGCCAGCGCGTCAGCCCCAACCGCTCGTCCACCTCCCTCAGCAGCACCGCACCTGCCTCCGACGTCAACCGCTCCGCCCTCGCCTCCAGCTTCACGGAGCCGTTGAACTCCAGCCCGAAGTCGTTGAGGATTTCACCCATGACGCGCCTCCTGCCTTGTGGTGGTGGATGTCTGAACAACACCCCTCTACCACTCGGGAGGTCAGGCGCGTCACCCTCCTTTTCCGGTCATCCTCCTGCACCTCTCGTGAATAAGGCGGGGTCAAAGGATTTGTACAGGAGGACGGCCGGCTCGTTGCGGTAATGTCCCCCCTCGATAACGGCAGGCTCCAACTCGAATCCTCTGACACTTTTCCACGGACTCCACCCGGCCACGAAGCGCCCGCACCTGCCGGACGGTGGCGAGCGCGGGCACTTCCTCCGGCCACGGCTCCGTCCGGGCATGCCGGTAGACGCGCTCCTGGGCCTCGTCGAGCGCGGGCTCCTGGCTCAGCACGGCCTGGAGGAGCTCGGGCTACTCGTGCAAGCGGCGCTTCCACTTCTTGCCCGACAGGAGCGATTCCAGCGCGGCGTAGCGCTCGCGCGCGGCCTCCACCGTCTCGAGCCGGCCTTCGAGCTGGCGGCGCACGTCCTCGGAGGAAGGGGCTTCCGCGAGGAGGCCGCGAAGGGATTCCGTGCACACGCGCTCGGACGACGGGGCGCACCGTACTCAGCGCTTGGGCCAGTCGGCCAGGATGCGCTCGGCCGCGGCCTGCTGGCTCCAGTCCACCTTGCCGCTCAGCACCTGCGGGCGCGGATCGCCGGTCTGGATGCGGATGTCCGTCCACACCGGCACGCGAGCGTCGTAGCGCACCTTCCAGGCGCTCCAGCGCACGGCGCCCTCGACGGCCACCGCGCGCGCCATGCACGCATCGAAGGTGACCTCCGAGGGCAGGTGACGCAGCTGTCCGATGACGGATGGGAGGTGGATGGACTCCACGCCCCGGGAAGGCGCCACGCCGGTGATGGCCCGCAGCACTTCCAGGCCCCGATTCTGCGGAAGGAACGCGACGTAACCGGGACGAAGAACCGCGACCCCCTTCCGCGAGGTGCTTCCCTGCGAAAGCGTGGCCTCGTAGCAGACCACGTCGGCCACGCGCTCGGCGGCCATGGAGCCGAGCAATGGCGACTGGCGCTGCAACTCCAGCACCGCCCCGAGATCCGTCTGCTGATTCTTCGACTTCAGCAGGTGCAGCGTGCGCTCCCCTATCACACGCACGCTGAAGAGGGAGGACCGGATGCCGTCCGGGAGGATGGAGCGCAGGGGGAGCTGCACCGGCTCGCCCACGAGGGGCTTCCACACCAACCGCTCGTTGGTGAGCCAGAACTTGCGGAGTGCGCCACGGTGTAGATGGCGCTCGCGAGAATCAGCGACAGGAACACGAAGACGCCTGCGTCCATCAAGAATATGGCGGAGGCGAGCACCCCCAGGAAGCTCACCGGAAAGACGGTGAGCATGGCGCGCGCATCCGCCGAGTCCCCCTCGAGCACGCGCACCTCCCCCGCCATGGGCTCCAGGGGCATGGGCTTGAGGACGAGCGCCTCCAGCCGGGGAAGCGCCTCCACCAGCGACGGTGTGCCGGAGACCCGGGACAGGGAGCGGAGCCGTTTGTGGACGAGCGCCTCCAGCCGGGCCCGGAGGGCACGCGTCTCGCGCACGGTGGCGAGCACGGGCAGGTCCTCGGGCCACTGGTCCGTCTGGGCGCGGCGCTGGATGCGGGCCTGGGCCTCCTCGAACGTGGGCTCCTGGCGAAGCACGGCCTGGAGGGCCTCGGGGTGCTCAGGTGGCGCTTCCACGCTGGGCCCGACAGGAGCGACTCCAGCGCGGCATAGCGGGCACGCGCGGCCTCCACCGTCTCGAGGCGGCCCTCGAGCTGACGGCGCACGTCCTCGATGGAGAGGCGCCGCTCCCAGGAACCCGGCGCACCCTCTATGTGCACGCGTTCGGACATGGAGGTCGAGGCTAGCGCGTTCCGCTACGGCGGGCTGGGAGTGGAGGAGGCGTTTGTCGTCGCCGAAGCAGTCTCGGCTCACCATTCGAGGCAGATCTTGCCGAAGTGGCGACCCGACTCCTGGCGGCGGAAGGCGTCGGCAATGCCTTCAAGCGGGAAGCTCAAGTCGATCACCGGCTTGATGCAGGCTGGAGTCGTCAGGCGGTGCGGCGTACCGCTCCCCTGGCCATTCAACTCAAACCCGGTGAATGCCCCGGCCCCCGGAACGGGCGCTGCCCATCCGCCCCCGTGCATTCCGAGGCGCCAGGGCCATGAAGCGCGCGCAGCGGCCGAGGTATTGCGAACAGAAGAGAAACGAGGGCCACGCGCCCTCCCCTCTCGAGCAGCAGTGGACAAGACTGGCCTCCCAGATAAATTATCGCGGGCGGCCGCACCTCCCATGCCGCAGAAATGGGTTCGGTTGGTATGGAGCACGGTCAATCAGCGGAGATTCTGAGGATTGGGATGACGACGCCCGTTGGTCTGAACGCCGCGAGCACGGCGGCCGCCATCCGGGCAGGGATCACGCGGATCAAAGAATCGACAGTCTACGATCAGCGTGGTGATTCAATTCGCCTGGGATTGGTAGGTGAGGAGTACATCCCACCGCTAGAGGCGTCCCTGGAAGATCTGCAGGAACTGACGGCGTGGCACCGACGTATGCTGAGGCTGGCGACCCTGGCACTGCGAGAGGTTTCCGAAGGATGGAAGCGTATGCCGCCACCTCCGCTCTTGCTGGCCTTGCCCGAGCCGCATCCGGACGGGCGCGAGCCCTCGCAAGAATCCCTCCTCAAGCATCTGGTCGTGCAGACCGGGGTGGAACTCGACCTACGTCGGAGCAAACTCATCAGGGAAGGCAGGGCAGGGGTTCTTCTGGCCCTCCAGCATGCACTGGACATGCTCAACACGAATCGGCTCGCTACCGTTTGTGTGGGGGGCGTGGATACCTACTTCGATCTGGACTTGCTGGATGCTCTGGACTCGCAAGGGCGGCTCCTCCACACACGGGGACCCTCCGACGGATTCATCCCAGGAGAAGGGGCGGCTTTCCTGCTCCTGGGCTCTCCTGGTGCAGGTAGATACCTCAAGCTCAACCCAATCGCGCGCATAACAGGTGTCGGTATCGGCACCGAGAAAGGACACTTCTCCAGCGAGGAGCCTCATCGAGGTGATGGATTGGCCGATGCCTTTCGCGATCTCTTCGCCTCCCTTCCGGTCAACACACACAAGGTCAGATGTGTATATGCCGGTCTGAATGGGGAAAACTTCTGGGCCAAGGAATGGGGTGTGGCCTACCTGAGGAACTCCCGGCATTTCGAACCCGACCATCTCATGGCGCATCCCATCGAGTACATTGGTGATCCGGGAGCGGCACTTGGAGCCATTCTGATGAGTCTCGCAGCCATCGGAATCCAGCGACAATATCGTCCGTCACCTTGCCTGGTGTGGTGCTCCTCCGATAAAGAGGCTCGGGCTGCGACCATGGTACAGACAGCGTAACGACGAGGCATCAATGCCAGAGGTGGGGGAATCAGTCTCGGTTGCCAGTGGGGACCAGTCGCAAGACCCCGATGAGCAAGAAACGCCGCGAGAATGCCCCGTATGTGGGGCAGTTTGGAAGAAGAAAGAACCCACCCTGGGTCAGGTTCGCAGGGCAATCCAGGAGGTATTCTCGGGTTTCAAGGTCGAGGTCAAAGCGCTCGATGCAGCGGCACTCCTGGGTTATCGGGGTAGTGTCGCCGCGGGAGTCGTTGGGAATAGGAACAAGCCTCACTACGGATACGAGCCCGATATCCGGGGCGAGTGTGGAACGAAGTACGACATCGATGGATTCCTGATTTCAAAAAAGCTGTTCGATACACTCCCCAAAGACGATAAGGGGAGGTGCTGGGGGAGCCGCGATCGTAACCTTCGCGCACTTCAGAGTTCGCTCAGGCGAGCGCTGACAGGTAGAGCGGAGCTGACCCACATGAAGAACGAGTTCGGATTTCGTGTGTGGCACCCGAGAGACCAGAACTACGTCACGCAGCACGGGGCCATCATTGTGATCTGGTGACCCGAGTTGCTCACAGATGCACAGGAAGGATGCTGCATGTTCTACGCATTTGGAGATATCAGGATAAAGTCCGAGCTGCCTCTTGATGAGACAGCCGGGCTCGTCGCTCGGGCCTTGGAAATCCCGCGCTTCGTCAAGGACATCTCAACACCAGAGGACGAGGGGGAAGACTTCGTCTCCCGGTGCTTCGGACTCAAGTTCGTATTTTTCGCATTGCCGGAATCCGTTGCGGCAGCGAGCGGATGTCAGTTCGGCCTGTCAATCGATACCACCGCGGATTTCGACTATGACGGCAGCGAGAAGGAAATAGATGCTGTCGGGTACGTTCTCTTCCTGCTGGGACGAGAGCCCAGACTCTCCGCAGTGAAGGGAGGAGGCGGTGGTGGGGGGGGATGATGCGCAGCCGCCTCTCCTGGGATGAAGCGACGGTAGGCACTGGAAGTATCCAGGGACTCTGGATGACAGCTACTTCCTGGTGGCCATGGAATCAGCCGCTACCGAGAGGGTGACTCCTCACTCAACCATCGCCATCTACGAGCGGAACAGAGGGGAAGGAACCATGGCTTCAGTGATGATGGACGTCTACGAGGAGCACCTCGACGAGGCGACCTTCTTGTGGTCGCGGTGGGAGCACTCTCTGGTGGCGCCGGAGTTCAACCTTGAAGGATCGGCCGAGTTGGAAAAACGGCTGTTGGCTCATCTAGATGGGCTGGTGCTCGGGGGCGAGCTCGTGGCCGAGGCGCTCTTGAAGCCGGCGTTGGAATCAGGGGAAGCGCCGCGCCAGTCCGCCGCCCTCTGGTCCCTGCTGGCCGAGCCGGGGCTGCTAGAGCCCGCCGAGGTAACGGAGTTGCTGCGGGCGGCCCCCCAGGACTCGCTCGCCGCCCTGGGACGGGCGCTGGAACTGAACGAGCGCGAGGAGGTCGGCACGGCACTGCGTCCGCTGCTGAAGGACGGGAGTGCCTCGCACCAGGCGCTGGCTCTTGAGGTTCTCGCCTTCCAGGGGAAGTTGCCTCCAGCAACGTGCGTGGAACTCCTCTCCCACCCAGACGAACAGGTCGTGGTGGCAGCGCTTCGGGGCCTGCGGCCCTTGACTCAAGAACTGCTCTCCCGGGAACTCCCCCGGCTGTTGGCGGATGGACGGCCCAGGGTCCGGGAGGCAGCCATCGCGACGGGGGCGATCTCGGGCTCGCGGGCAGCCTGGGAGGCGTGCCGCAAGGCCGTGGAAGGACGCGGAGAGGTCGGCCGGGACACGCTGCTGCTGCTAGCGCTCGCTGGGAAGGAGCAGGACATCGAGCTTCTGGTCGCACGGGCCCTGTCCAACGGAGCCGACGGAAGTGCGCTCTTCGCACTGGGGTTCAGCGGCCAGGTAAAGGCCATGGAGACGTGTCTGGAACTGATGGAGAAGAAGCCCATGGCAGCCCTGGCTGGCGAGGCCTTCAGCGCCATGACCGGGCTAGAGCTAGCGGCATCGTACGTGATGCAGGAGCAGGAGGAGGAGTCACTTCCGCCCCTGGAGGAGGATCTGGAGCGCGACCTTGGGCCCAAGCCAGAGGATGCCCTACCGGTGCCGGACCGCGAGGCAGTAACCGCCTGGTGGTCGCAGGCCCGGAAGAACTTCAACCGGGAGTGGCGCTACATGCGCGGGGTGGCGTTCAGCGTCGACGGCTTGCTGGGGGAACTCGAGCGGGGACCCATGCGGCGTCGGCACGCGCACGCTCTGGAACTGGCCGTCCGAAGCCAAGGCACCTGCCTCATCCAGACGCGCGCCTTTACCAAGCAGCAGTACGCGGGATTGGCAAGAGCCCGGGCCACCCAGACGCATCTGAATGCCTCCATGTTCTCGCGAACTCTCGGCGGCTGAACGAAGCAGGAGACTTCAAGTGCTTCAGGTCAAGAACCAGACTCCCTTCAACACCCATCTCTTCCTCTTCCCCGACGAGCAGGGCGTGGACACGGCGTACGTCGTGGTGAAGGCCACGTTTGAACTGTGGGCCGGGACGCTAGCCATCGCGCGGGAGCAACGCCCCGTGATAATGGCAGACGAGTACTGGGGCGAGCCTGGGCAGTCAAGCGTGAAGTACGCGAGCGAGGCCCATCTGATGAAGCCCGGAACGGACGTCGTGCTGGTGGGCGAGGCCCACTCGCCGCGCCCGGTTGACTCCTGCTTCGTGGCCCTGCAGGTGGGCGCCCTGCGCAAGGGCATCCAAGTCTTCGGAGACCGGACCTGGCAGGGCGGAGTGCTCTCGCCGCGGATATCCTCGCCCATGCCATTCCGGACCATGCCACTCGTCTATGAGCGTGCCTTCGGCGGCAAGCACGAGGTCGACCCGAAGCAGGGCAAGGTCCTCTTCGACTCCCGCAACCCCGTGGGCAAGGGCTTCCGAGGGAAGCGGAGCGCCTCGGATATGGTAGGCGTGCCCCTGCCGAACCTGGAGGACCCGCAGCACCTGATTGGCAGCATCTCGGATGCTCCAGCCCCCGCCGGGGTCGGATGCATCGCTCCGGGGTGGGAGCCTCGCCGCTCCCTGGCGGGCACCTACGACGAAACCTGGCAGACCCGGCGGGCCCCCTACCTTCCACTTGACTTCAAGCAGCAGTTCTTCCAGGTCGCCTCTCCAGGACTGCACAGCCACAACCCCCTGGTGGGCGGCGAGCCGGTGAAGCTCGTCAACCTCTCACCGATGGGCGTGCTCCAATTCCAGCTGCCCGTGTGTTCATTCCACGTCCGCGTCCTACTGGACCGCGCCGAGGAAAAACCCGCCCTGCGGCTGGAAACGGTGCTGCTCGAACCGTTAGATTCCCGGGTGTGCATGACGTGGCGTGGAGCCTTACATTGTGACAAGCGCGTCCTGAAGGTGCGCGAGGTCCACATCCAGCTCGAGAAGCTCAAAGGAGCCTAAACATGGGAACGAAAGCGTACGCCAATGGACGGGGAATTGCTCACGGTGGGAGCGGGGGCATGAGCATCGTTCTGCCGGATGTCTGCAAGACGCCCTCCCCCGGAGGGCCGGTCCCCATTCCCTACCCCAATACGGCGAAGTCTTCAGACACGTCAAAAGGACCGAAGACGGTCACCATCAACGGCAAAATGCCCGCGGTGAAGGGCGCCCAATATCAGACATCCGTGGGCGATGAGGCGGGCACGGCCGGCGGTGGAGTGATGAGCAGTTCCACCAAGGGACCCGCGGAGTTCATGATGTACTCCTTCGACGTCAAGTTCGAAGGCAAGAATGTGTGTCGGCTGGGAGATCCGCTTTTCCATAACAAGAAGAACACGATGGGCTAGCGGGCCGCGACGGGGGCGGCCACAACCAGAGGCGCGTGCAGTTTGTAGGTGGAGTAGCCGCAAAGGTGTCAGAGGATTTGTCCAGGCTTCTGGGTGGACCTCCCGGACGCCTACGTCACCTACCACCGCAGCTACGTGGAGAGCGTCTGGTGGGCGCTCGCCGAGCTGTTCCGCAAGGGCCTGCTCTACCGACACCGCGCTCCTCATCTGGACCACCACGCCCTGGACGCTCCCGTCCAACATGTACGCCGCCGTCAACCCCGCGGTGGACTACGTCACCGTGGACGCCGGCGAGCGCAAGCTCATCGTCGCCGCCGCCCTGCGCGAGGAGCTGAGCAAGAAGCTCAAGAAGGAGCTGCCCGTCCTGGAGACGCTCAAGGGCAGCTCGCTCGTGGGCCGGCGCTACATCCCGCCCTACGACGTGTACTTCCAGCGCGTGGGCGACACGGAACTGCCGCTCGCCAACGGGGGCACGGACTCGCCCGCCTGGCGCGTCATCGGCGCGGACTTCGTCACCCTCTCCAGCGGCACGGGCATCGTCCACATCGCCCCGGCCTTCGGCGAGGACGACTACGAGGCCTTCCGCCACGAGCGCACCCGCTTCGCCCGGCCCGAGGCCCTGGAGATGTTCTGCGCCATCCGCCCGGACGGCACCTTCTCCGAGGACTTCCCCCACCTCTCCGGCCGCTTCGTCAAGGACGCGGACAAGGAGATTCAGCGCGAGCTCAAGGAGCGGCGGTGCAGCGTGGAGGCGGAGATGTGGTAGGGGCGCGCGGCCTGGTTCGAGAGGGAGGGGCGGCGCTCAGGTGGTCGCGGGCGAGACAGAGGGAGCCTGAGCGGCGGCTTCGCGCGACGCCTTCCACATGGGCGGCAGCAGTTCCTCGAGCCGGCGCCGCGGCCAGCCCCGGGAGAGCTTCTCCAGCACGTCGGTCAGGTACGCCTGCGGGTCCACGCCCGCCAGCACGCAGGTGGCCACCAGCGTGTACACGCACGCGGCGCGCTCGGCGCCCGCGTCACTGCCGGCGAACAGGTAGTTCTTCCTGCCGACGGCAATCTCCCGCAGCCGCAGCTCCGAGGCGTTGTTGTGCAGTGGCAGCCGTGCGTCTTCCAGGAAGCGCAGCAGCGCCGTCCACTGGTTGAGGGCATAGCGACACGCCTGGGCCAGTGGACTCTTCGGGGGCTCCGCGTTGTAGGTGTTGGCCACCCAGCGTCCCAGTTGCTCGGTAATGGGGCGCGAGAGCACGTCGCGCCTGCGCAGCCGCTCGGCCTCGTCCACCTGCTGCTCGCTGGCCTCGCGCTCCACCTCGAAGAGCCGGCCTATGAGACTGAGCGGCAGCGCCGCCCGCGTGCCGCCGGCTTCCAACGCCTCGACGAAGTAGCGCCGGGCATGGCTCCAGCACCCCACCTCCACCGCAGTGGCGCCCTCGCGCGTAAACAGCTTGTCGTAGCCCTTGTACCCGTCACCAGCAGCCAGCCGGTGCGCCCCTCCAGGAAGGACAGCGGCCCCTCCTGCTTCCAGTCCGGCGTGTACACGAAGGCCGCCCAGGTGGCGTCCCCCAGGTACACCCACATGTGCCCGCGCTTGAGGCCATTGGGGTGCTGTTTGTCGAGCACCTTCAGGTGCGTGTCGTCGCTCCGCAGCACGTGCGAGGCCAGCGCCCTCTGGCCCACCTCCCGCGCCAGTGGCTGGAGGAGGTCGGCCCCCGCCGCCACCCAGTCCGAGAGCGTCGAGGTGCGCAACTCCACACCCTGGCGCGCGTACATTGCGCTCAGCCGGTGCAGCGGCAGGCTGTTTTTGTATTTGGACACCAGCACGTGTGCCACCAGGCCCGGCCCTGGCAACCCCCCTCAATCACCCTGTCGGCGGGAGGTGCCACCACCAGCCCGTCGCCACATGGCCGGCAGGCGTACTTGGGACGCACCTCCTCAATCACCTTGAAGTGGCCGGGCACCCACTCCAATGTCTCGCTCTTCTCCTCGCCACAGCGAGACTTGTCCCGCCCGCACGCCTCACACCGCAGCGCCTCGGGCGGGGGCTGGTGGACGCGCTGCTCGCGCGGCAGGTGGGCGGGCAGCGGGCGGCGTCCGTGTCCCTTGCGCTCCTTCTTCCGCGACTCCTTGTTCGGCGGCTCGGACGCGGGTGGAGCGCCCTGCGCGAGGCCCGCGTCCCCGGCACCAGGCGTCGCCGCCTGCGCCTGCTGAGCACCGGCGTCCTCCTGTCCCAGCTGTGTCAGAAACAGCGAGAGTTGCTCGGCCGACAGCTTCTCGCTGGTGCGGCCAAAGCGCTGGCGCATCGCCTTGAGCAGGCGCAACTCCAACTCGGCGTTCTTCTCCACCAGTTGTGTCAGCAGCCCCACCACCAGCTCAATGGCCTGCTCCTCCTGGCCCTCGGCCAGCAGCCCCCGCGGCAGCGCCGCCACCCCGTGCACGTCCGTCCTCTTCTTGCCGGGGGCCTCACCGCTCATGACGCGCGACATGAGCCACGGCCCGGCCCCTCAACGCAAGAGGTTTTCTCTCACAGGTGACTCCACAGGTGGGGGCTGCCAGCGCGGCCGACGCACGCTGGCCTTCAAATCGGCTCGCCAGGTGGATTCGCACCGAGGAGGGCAGTGTCAGCACGCTTCCTCCAGCGCCCTCACCAACCTCGCCAGCGCGTCCGCGTCGAAACCCGGCTCCACCCGGATGCGTCGGCCCCTGGCCAGCACTACCTCCATGCTGGCTGCGCCCGCCGCTGTCTCCCGCTCTTCCCTCGACGGCGGCGCCGCGACGTGCACCGGGACGAAGGAGCGCTCCGGGCTCGCCTCCTCTCTCCTCCGCTTCTTCCACCACCTCAGCCGCTGCGGCCCAAGCCCATGGCGGCGGGCGAACTCCGCCACCGACAACCCGCTCTCTTCATACGCCTCGAGCACAGCCCGTGCTTCGGACTCCGACCAGTAGCTGCTCGCCGCTGCCCTCGCCAGTGGTGCTCCCACTTCTTCCGCGTTGCGTCCCATGTCCACTCCTCCTGGTTCGCAACGCTGCACGGCCCTCCCTTCTCTCGGAAGGTGTGGTCCGCCGAGCGCTTACGATTTGTACAGGTCCACATTGCCTTCCCGAAGGGCGCGGATGCGGACGACGTACGTCGCTGGCGGTTGATGGGGAAAATGCGCCATCTGGCCGCAGCCTGTGTCTTCGGTGAGATTCTTCCACGATGCGTCCCCATCCGAGAGGTCACCCATGCCATCCAAACACTCCTCACTCGCTCGTTTCTGGTGGACCGCCGCGCTCCAGACGGGAGCCCTGGGCTGCGTAGACGACGCGCCCTCGCAGCCGCTCGAGCCGCGGCGAGCGGAGCTCGCGGCGAGCAACCTCGTGAGCAACCCCTCCTTCGAGACCGGCACCGCGGGCTGGGCAAGCTGGCAGGGGACGCTCCTCCGAGAGACCTCGACGGCGGCGCCTGGCGGCAGCTACGTCGCGCGCGTCACGAGGAGCACCGGCACCCTCTACTCGCTGGATGACTCGCCGGACACGGTGCCGAGCGCCGTCGCGGGAACGAGGTATGAGGCCTCCGCCTCGGTTGCGGCCGGCAGCAGCAGCGCCGTCGGCAAGCCCCTGGTGATTGTGCTCCGCGAGCGGAACGCCTCGGGCGCCATCGTGAGCGTCTGGGAGTCCGAGCCCGTGTCCCTGAAGACGGCGTTCCAGACGCTTTCTGTGCAGGCCACGGTGCAGCAGACGGGCGACACGCTGGATGTGTACCTCCTCCAGGACAATGCCGTCGCGGGTGACGCCTTCCTCGCTGACGCGGTGAGCCTACAGAAGGTCTCGACCGAGCCTGTGCTCCTGTGGAGTGACGAGTTCGACGGGCTCGCCGGGAGCCTCCCGAATCCCGCGGTGTGGAACCTCGAGACAGGCGGCATGTGGGACCATGGCCGGACGCTCCAGCAGTACACCGCGCGCCCGGAGAACTGCCAGCTCGATGGCAACGGGCACCTGCGAATCATTGCCCGGCGCGAGCGCTACACGGGCGAGGACGGCGTGACCCGGGACTACACCTCCGCGCGGCTCCAGACCCAGGGCCTGATGGAGCGCCAGTACGGCTACGTCGAGGTGCGGCTCAAGGCCCCCACCGGGAAGGGCACGTGGCCCGCGGCGTGGATGATGGGGAGCACGGGGGAGTGGCCGGCGAACGGCGAGTTCGACCTGTTCGAGGGCGAAGGGGATGCCCCGACGCAGGCGCACGGCACCCTGCACGCACCCGGACTCTCATACGGGTGGGACTCGAACGGGGGACTGGTCGACATGGCGCCCGCGAATGTCGGCGATGCCTGGCACACGTTTGGGATGTTCTGGGACTCGACGCGCGTGGAGTGGTACGTCGACCGCGTCAAGCGCATGACGTACACGCGGGGCTCCGGCGAGACCTGGGTCTTTGATCAGCCGAACTACGTGCTGCTCAACCTCGCGCTCGGCGACATCGGGGGAGATCCCTCGAACACCACGTTCCCGCAGGTGCTCGAGGTGGACTACGTGCGCTGGTACGCGGGTCCACCCACCAGTCCCTGAGCCTGGGCTCACGCCAAGCGCGCGGGAGGGCTGGCGGTCTACTCGCGCAGCGTCCGGATGGCGCGGCACCAGGCCACGTTGCGCGCGTAGCGCACCTCGAAGCGCTCCAGGAACTCCTCCTGCTGGGCCGGCGGAACCAGCCGCTCGAGCATCCCGCTGGTGAGCGCGATGTGGTAGGGCTCGGCCGGATCATCCTCGCCCACGTGGATGAGGAAGTAGCTCTGCTCCTCCTTCTGCACGTCCGGGTAGCTCGCGGTGAGCGAGCGCCACAGCCCGTTGACCAGCCGGTGGCCATGCAGCGCGAAGGCCGCCAGCGTCGCGCAGCGCTCCAGGGCCGAGCTGTTCGACAGGCCCTCGTAGAGGTCCGTGAGATACTCGCGTGTCACGGGGCTGTAGCTGGGCTTCGCCGTGCCCACCAGCCGCTCGATGTAGCGGCGCAGGTGGTTGGCGTGGAACGTCTTGTGCGTCTCGAGGATGCGCGGCAGCCCGGAGATGCCGTGCCGGGTGAGCGTGAAGTGGCCACCCGTCTCGTCCCAGCACAGGTAGTTGCCTACCACCGAGGTGATCTCCACCTCGACGGGAACGTCCCGGTCGTTCTCCATGGCGTCGAAGATGAGCTCCTTCTGCGCTCCGGCCAGCAGGTAGGGGAACGCCTGGGATAGGGCCAGAAAGTTCTGGAGCAGCGGCCGCACGTTTTGGGACTCCACGCCCTCCTCGAAGGGATGGGGCGAGTAGCGGCTGTCGATGACTTCATTGAGCCGCTGTTACGTGGTCGAGGCAACTCCAACCATATCCAGCGCCGCGGACATCTGACTTTCCAGTCGAATCAATGCATCACAGGATGAGACACCCCGCTCGGGAAGCGCCTGGTGACATTCATTGACTTGGACACACTGTACCATGCACAGCGCTCAATTGTCAAACATTTTGACTCACCTCATTACACGGGCATTGCGTCTAGCAGTCATGAGGCGGCTGGCCATCCACCGGCGTGGAGGCCACCGAGCTATACATTGCGGCGGCACGAACGTGCCGGGTTCTGGCTGACACGTCAATGACACGTCATCGCAGTGTCATTGCCCACCTTTGGCACGTCAATCGACACGCCGCGACGGGTCTGTCTCCTCGTGTTTCCCTCTAAAATGCAGCGCAGGGGCGAGCGGTGCTCTCCGGCACAGCGTGTGCAGGGAGAGCTGTGAACAGTCGCCCTGACGAAATCAGAACATGACGGTTATTCAATCTCAGTATGCACATATGACGACTCCACTTGAGCCAGAGCCAGCGCTTGACTCCTGGGTCAACGAACTGCTCGCGATTGACGATCTGGAGTCGCTGTTCGATAGCGAGCCGACCCTTCGCGTTCGTATCCTCAACGCCACGAGAAACGTGGCTCATCGTGCGTTTGTCGAGTCCGAGCCGGCCGCCCTCCTCGTGGCGCACCGCACGCTGTACCGCCTGTACGAGCAGAATGTCCGGACCCCGGCCCAGGAGGTCCTGGTCAACCAGTTCGACCCGACACTGGTCCAGATACGCCGCCTCCTGGAGCGGGCCTGGGAGCGTCGCGAACGCTCCCGACTGACCTTTTCGCAGGGCGGGCTTTCGGGGCCGGAGCAATTCCTCGCCGCCCACCGCAGGCTGCTCGCCGAGCACCGGGTCCGCGCCCATCCGCTGTCGGATTACCTCGCCGACGAGGCGACCCGCGCCGAGTTCGGCCGGTACGTGACCTGGAGCGGGTTGCTCAACCTGCGCTTCTTCGATCTCATCGCGCTCGCGCTGGTGGGCCTGACCAGCGACCGGATGCGGCGCGAGATCGTCGACAACCTCGTCGACGAGAACGCCGCCCCTGGTACTCAAGGCCACACCGGCCTGGTCCTGGCTTCAATGAACTCCGTCGGGTACACCGCCGATCCGGACGAGGTGGCCCGCAGCATGGGCTGGGAAGCGCTCGCCGGGTATAACGTGTTCTTCCTCCTCGGCCTCAACCGGCGGCTGCATTTCGAGTACCTTGGGGCGATGGGGGCGAGCGAGGCGCTGGACCCCGACCACAACGAAAAGGTTCTCAAGGGCCTCCGACGCACCGGCCTGTGGGACACCGAGAGCCGCGAGTATTTCCAGGTCCACGTCGAGCTCGAGCGCGCACATGGCAGCGGCTGGCTGGACAACGTCACCCTCTCCGCGGTGACCGCCGCGCCGGAGATGACAGCCGCAGTGCTCGCTGGAGCCGAGCTACGGCTCAACACGTGCGCCGACTTTTACGACGCGATGTTGGCGAAGTTCAGGTCTGAGCGCAGCGCGACCGCGCTCGAGCTCTTGTCCATGACCCGTTCTTCTGACGCGCGGGAGACACCATGGCGAAGGTAACGAAGGCCCTCGACCCAAAGACCATCGAGTTCATCGCCGCCCAACCGGTGTTCTTCGTCGGCACCGCGTGCGACGGTCCAGGGGGCCATGTCAACATCTCCCCCAAAGGCATGCGTGGCACCCTTCATGTGGCGAATGAGCGCACCATCGCCTATCTCGACTACGTCGGCAGCGGCGCCGAGACGGTCGCCCACCTACGACAAAACGGTCGCATAGTCCTGATGTTCTGCGCCTTCGAGGGTGCGCCGAGGCTCGTACGGATCCACGGTACCGGCGCTGCCATCGCCGCAGCCACGCCAGCGTTTGCGTCATGGCTGGACCGTTTCCCCGACGCGCCCCACGACGGCGTGCGCGCCATCGTCCTCGTCACGGTCGCCCGGGTCTCGCAGTCCTGTGGCACCGGCGTACCTCTCATGCGGTACGTCGGAGAGCGCGACATTATCCCCCGTTGGGCCCACAACCTGGGCAGCCAACGCCTGGCCGCCTACCGCGACCGGTGGAACCGGACCAGCATCGACGGGCTGCCCTCCTTCGATGAGACGTTTGTGCTCTCCGACCCTGCCTCTCCCTCGCGACCGGAGCCGACAGAGGGCTGAGGTCCGCCTGAAGGCCGCAGAAGGTGTCAGAGGATTTGTGCAGGGGATTTGTACAGCACATCGCTGCCACAGACCGCATCCTTGACTGGAGGAGGACCGGCCCATTGCCGGTGATGCCATCCTCGAACGGCGGTAGGCGCCAAACTCGAATCGTCTGACACCTTCTCTGGGCTGTTGGATACCAACCACCCTCGTGAGTGGCGAGGCCTGGTTGCCACGGCTGATTCAATCGCGCTAGACGGGTGCACATCCAATCGATGGGTCACCCTCCATGACAGACAAGCAGGTCTTCCAGGACGCGTACTTCACTGTCCTCGTCGACGAGCGGAAGGGCATCGTCCGCACCGTTCGCAGCAGCACACCGTTCCCCTCGATCGAGGAGCTCGGCGGCATCTTCGCGCGGCTCGGTGATGCCCTGGATGCATTGGGGCGCTCGCGATACGGACTGCTCGCCGACCTCCGGGCCGGCCCCGGCCGGAACGATCCCGAGTTCGAAAGCATCATGGAGCAGCACCACCGCCCCCGTTGGGTCGGCGGCTTCCGCAAGGTCGGCGTGCTCGTGCGCAGCACCGTCGGCGTGATGCAGATCCAACGTCATGCCCGAAGTGACGGCTTCGAACGGATGATCTCCCAGGATGAGGACGAGTTGCTGACGTACCTCACCGAGGACGTCTAGGCTCGGTTACAAGCCGGCGACACGGGAGCCAGCTCATGCGGCCTCAGTCGGGCCGGGCGACAGCCCGACTTCCAGCGGCTCCCAGACGAGCTCCTCGGTGGGCACCAGCGTCATGTTCGGAGGAAGGCCTCGAAATCCCGATGCCATTGCTGATAGCCGCAATGGGCTTCTCATCCCTTCCCATGCTCCGCAGGGATTGGGTCGCGGAGCACAGGCTCATGGACTGCGCGGGTGACCTCCTCCATCAGGACTCCGCGTCCCAGCTCCGGCCGGTCCAGGTGGACGAAGTGCGTGGTGTTGGATGGAGGCCGCGTCCCAGAGTTGCCGCCCGGTGGCGAGGTAGAAGCCGTCGCTTCGAGCCGTTGCCGCCGCCCACGCACGGCGTGGAGCGCGCTCAGAGGGAGAGGGCTGAGGGGTAGGCCGCGTAGAAGGAGTTGTTCCACTGCGCATCGTCGATGCGGACGTGGTGGTTCTCCGCGGGCGGAGTGCCGGCGCCGCCCCGGAAGAACTCCGCGTTCCACAGCCGGGGATAGTTCTCGTGCCAGGGGTAGGTGGCCGTGTCGTTGGCGAACTTCCGCGTGTCGGAGCTCACCACCGTGCACAAGGCGCCGTCGCTGTCCCGCCGGACCCACATCCGCAACCGTCCGTTGGCCAGGCCGCTCTGGTTCGCCTGGACCGAGATCGTCAGCGTGTACCACTCGTTCACCGTGACGGTGCAGCCCGTGCCCAGGGTGGTGCCGTACAGGATTCCGCCGGACGGCGTCCCGGTCATGTCGCAGCCGTAGTAGTAGGCCTTCAGCTTGTTGTTGGGATTGCCGCTGAGCACGAACCGCGCGCTCCACCCGTCGCACTTCGCCTGGGCCTCGTCACCGGCGCCCCCGGTGTAGTTCTTCCCTCCGCCCGTGCCCGCCATCTTGATGTCGCCGTTGTAGAAATCCCAGCCGGGCTCCAGCAGCATCCTCCAGCGGAGGGTCGCGGCGGGGTACTCCCCGGAGGTCCAGAGCTGGGGATAGAACTTCCCGCCCCGGTTCTCCGTGGCACTCGGCAGCAGCACGCGCAGGTACTTGCTTCCTCCCGAGGAGGCGACGGAGATCTGACTCGTGGGGTCCCAGCCCGTCGACGAGCCGAAATCCAACTTCGCATCAGCGTGCGTGTACGTATCCAGCGGCTGGTTCTCGAAGGTCCAGGCTCGGCCCAGGGCCTGCGTGGCTTCCCCCAACTCCTGCGCTCCTGTGTCCTCGGGTCCTCCGCACCCCACCACGAGCAGAGGCACGAGCGCGAAACGGATGGCAACCACGTGAAGCGGGATGCGGCGGGCGGGGGGGTTCATGGGCGTCTCCAGGAGATGCTGGTGCACGGGCTTTCGTCTTCTCTCCACAATGAGAGAGGCCTCACCCAGCTCGCCGTCTAAAAAAACAGCATCGCGCGATTCCTCCTGTATTTCTCCAGGACTTCTGGAGGCTCCACCAGCCCCGGGGCGTGGGGCGGGTGCACGCGGCCGCGCGCTCGAGCTGTACGGCCGGGTGCATCACTCGGGAGGCCCCGTCAGCGGCCCTCCTCGACCCCTGCGCTCCATCCCTCGCCTCGTGCGCAGGTCGCCGCGTGGGTCAACCCACTACCGCGGTGGCTTCGATCTCGACGAGGACGCCCGGCTCGTAGAGCACAGAGACCCCGATCAGCGATGCCGGCGCCGGCACGAGCTGCAACTCCTTGGAGACCTTCTCGATGCCGGCAAGGAAGTCGGGCATCAGCTCGCGCTTCCAGTCGACCACATAGAACGTCAGTCGGACGACGTCGCTGAACGTCGCCCCGGCAGCCGCAAGGGCGATGGCGACGTTGCGGTAGGCCTGCGCCACCTGTCCAGCCAGGTCACCCCGCGCGACGAGCTGACCCTCCGCGTCATACGCGACCTGCCCTGCGATGTGCACCTGCCGGGTGCCGGTGGCAATCGCCACCTGTCGATACACGTCGGTCTTCATGAGTCCATCGGGGTTGATCAGGGTTACGGGCATCAGCGATCTCCAGTTGGCAGTGTCGGGTTGAAGGGGTGATTGCCGGGCTCGTATACCGAGTCCATTGACGAACGGCGTTCCCCTCTCTGGCGACGCGGGAGCCCGCAGTCACTCCTGGTGCCCAACAGCGAGTTCGCGACGGTCCGCTCGCGCGATGACATGCCGCCGTTGTCCGAGGCGCCCCACGTGGAATCGAAGCTGTCGCTGTCGGCTTCCGGACAGGCACATCACGGGACAGGGGCGGCCCCTCCGTCCGGCGGGGGTTATGTCGCCGCTGAGCAGCTACATACGAAGCGCTCTTATCTTCAGACGTGGGGGTGACTTCGTGAAGCGATCGGTGCTCTTCCTGGTGCTCCTGTTGATGTCGCTGGTGACGCCTGCCGGTGCGGCGGCGGACCGCTTCTGGTTCGACGACGCCGCGGTGCACGTCGCCGACGGCGCGTTCCGAGATCAGTACGGCCGTGAGGTGGTGCTGCGGGGGTTCAACGTCTCCGGCACGGCCAAGCTCGCCGAGTACCGGGGCCTGCCATTCGCGAGCACGGCCGACGCCCGGTCCTCCGCTGCGGCGATGCGGCGGCTGACCGGCGCGAACTCGGTCCGCTTCCTGCTCACCTGGGCGTGGATCGAACCCGAGCCCCGCCGCATCGACATCGCCTACCTGGACCAGGTGGCCGAACAGATCAGCGCGTTCACCGACCAGGGCATCCGTGTCCACCTGGACTTCCACCAGGACCTGTACTCGCGGTACCTGTTCAACCGCGACAGTTGGTACACCGGCGACGGCGCCCCGGAGTGGGTGGTGCGCGCGGGCGGCTACCCGCGCGAGTCATGCGGCCTGTGCTTCCACTGGGGCCAGAACATGAAGAACAACAACGCCGTCACCGCCGCCACCTACGACTTCTGGCACAACCGTGAGGTGACCACCTCCGCCGGGCCGATCCGCATCCGCGACGAGTTCCTGTACGCGGCCGGCGAAGCGATGGCGCGGGTGAAGTCGCGGCTGTCCGCCGACGCCTTCCGGCTCGTGGTGGGCGTCGATCCGCTCAACGAGCCCTACGCCGGCCGCTACGACTCCGGCCAGGACGGTATCGAGTGGGAGCGCGACCTGCTGTGGCCGTTCCACCAGCAGTTCCGGGCACGCATGGACCAGGTCGGCTGGGCGGACAAGCCCGCGTTCGTCGAGCCGCTGGTGTTCTGGAACCAGAACGTCGACTTCTTCGCCGAACCCGGCGGGTTCACCGACGTGCCGGCGCTCGGGCAGCGCTACGTGTTCAACGCGCACTTCTACGACGGCAAGGCCCAGTCCGGCGTGCTGATGCCCGGCAAGGCCAGCGACGGGCAGTACACCGGTGACTTCAACAAGATCCGCGACCGCGCGAGTGCCCTGGGCACGGCGGGCATCGTGACCGAGTACGGGCACCCGGTCGACGGCAACACCTCCGACAAGAAGTCCACCGTGCTCAAGGCCATGTACCAGGGCCTCGACTCGCGCCTGTCCGGCGCGCGGTGGTGGGCGTCGGCCGCGTCGTCCGGTCCGGTGCTATCGGGCAGCCAGTGGCACTGGGACGTCAACTACGACCGGCACCACGAGCTGATGAACGACAACCCCGACAAGGTTCGCACCGACGGAGACGCGATGAACGATGAGCACTTCTCCGCCGTGCACGTCGATGACAACGGCACCGCCGCCCTGACCGTGGACGAACGCCTGGTGGACCGGCTGTTCCCGCGCGCCGTGGCGGGCACGACGGCGGCGTTCACCTACGAGGACCGGGCGCGCGACGGCAGCACCGTGCTGACGTGGAACAAGATTCCCGACACGATGCCCGCGGTGCGCGCACTGGTTGGTACGGGGCAGTTCGGCGTGCTGGTGTGGCGGTCCAACGGCGGCACGGCGCCCACCGAACTGCACCTGCCCGCGTCGTTCGCGCCGGGCGCGACGACGGTGGTGAGCTCGCTCGGCTCGGTCAGGGGTGTGCCCGCGTACACCGGCGCCGAGTCGGTGGCCGCGGCGGCGGAACCGGGTGTCCCGGGCGTGAACCGGCTCCTGCTCTCGACACGGGACTCCAACCTCCACTTCGCGCTGGTGACCAACGGCGAGGGTGGCGAGTCATTGGAGGCAGCAGGGGCGGAACTGGCGGCGTGGGTGTCGGCTGCGTTCGGAGGCTGACGCCCTCCACCCCGCCGGGTGGTCTCCCCGAGGTCGTCTTCGGGGAGCTCCCGCCGCCTGCTCGGCGATCTTCCAGCCCCGCGCGCCCGAGGGCGAATGCCCCCGGTCCTCGCACGTTGGCGGTTCGTCGGCGTAGCGGACGAACCGCTCGGACATGAGTGGAGCACCTGGGATTGCCCATTGCAGCTACGAGCCTGGGCTCCCGACTCGCCCCGAGTCACCGCAGCCAACCCACGTAGCCGGACAATCCCTCGTCAATCTCAATCGGGGGAACATCGAGCCGGACGCTGGCGGTGACGAGCGCATCCAGGGAAGGGGCCTCCTCGAATCGGGTGCGCTCGACCACGAGCAGTGCATCCCACTCGCAGCGGAATCGGCCTCCCGGGGTTCGCTGGCATCAGTGGGCTCTGGGCTCGCCTCTTGTGGCCTGACACCCGCAGGGGCTCGTGACCCTGACATCCCCTTGTCCGCCCACCTCGAAGGAAATGTCATTTGACCTCTGCGGGGCTCGGAAATCCGCTACCGTCCCCGGTCGGCTCATGCGCCCATGATTGCGCGAGCCGCACACTCGAGAGGAGCATCTGATGAAAACGAAGGGTCTTCTTCGATGTCTCGCGTTGGGCATGACAGTCTTTCTGAGCGACCCGGCCCACGCAACCAGCGGCTCCTTCAGCACGTTCACCTACAATATTGCCGGCCTGCCGGAGGTGCTTTCCAGCGCCACCAGCGCCCGCCAGGATGCCACGGAGAGAATCAGCTGCTACGTCAAGCAGTTTGACTTCGTCAACGTGCAGGAAGACTTCAATTATCACGCGGCACTCTACGACACCTGCGATGACCACCCATATCGCTCCCCCACCAGCGGAGGGGCCGGTATCGGCAGTGGCCTCAACTCGATGAGCCGCTTCCCCTACATGGATTGGGAGCGCGTTTCCTGGAACAACTGCAATGGGGTTGACTGCCTGACCCCCAAGGGCTTCACGATCGCGCGGACCCGCCTGGCTGAGGGCGTGTATGTGGACATCTACAACCTGCACACGCAGGCCCAGATAGAAGACGCGGATCTGGTCGCGCGCCGCGAGGACATCCTGCAGATTCTCGGGTACATCGAGACGCACTCCGCCGGCAATGCCGTGATTGTGATGGGGGACACCAACACACGCTACACCCGCAGTGGCGACAACATGTGGGAGTTCCTGCGGCGCGGTTTCACGGATGTCTGGGTCAGCAAGGTCCGCCATGGCGACGTACCCGCCGAGGGGACCGCAGCCCTGGTCTGCTCGCCGGCCTACACCAGTCCCAACTGCGAGGTGGTGGACAAGGTACTCTTCCGTGACAATGGCTTCGTCGGCTTGCAGGCGCTCTCCTTCCTGATCCCCACGGACACCCAGAACGCGGCGGGTGAGGAGCTTTCCGACCATCGTGGCATCAAGACGACCTGGAGCTATTCCACCGCCTCGAACCGGCAGCTCAGCGACGTATGGGGCGGCCCGCATGGCATCGCGTTCAACGATGTGTACAGCCTGCCGGACAATCCCGCGGTGAGCACGCTCACGATTCGCAGCGGCAATCGCGTGGATCGCGTGGAGGTCACGCTCAGCAATGGCTACATCTTCTCCCACGGGGGCACGGGGGGCACGGAGAGCTCCCTGCCGCTGGCCAGCAATGAGTACCTGACCTCCCTGTATCTGTGCTCCGGGAGCTACAACAACACCACACGTATCTTCTACACCCGGTTCACCACCAGCGCTGGCCGCAGTCTGGCGGGTGGGAAGGCCACATCCAACTGCACGACGTACACCGCCCCCAGTGGCTGGCAGATCGTCGGCTTCCATGGCCGTGCGGGGGATGAAGTCGACAAGCTGGGAGTCGTGTATGCACCACAGGTTTCCAAGCCAGCGGCGGCTATCTACCACCAGTTCGTCAATCGCAACTCGGGCCGATGCCTGGGCATCAGCAACGGCACCATGGCCAATGGCACCCAGGTGCAGCAATGGGCCTGCGATGGCGGCGACTGGCAGAAGTGGAGCTACGACGCCAGATCCGGCCTGATCCGCAGCAAGAAGGATCCTCGCTACTGCCTGGACAACGGTGGCTCATTCTCGAATGGCGCCAGAATCCAGCTCTGGACGTGTAACGGCAATGCAAACCAGCGGTTCACGGTGGACACCGCCGCGGGCACGGTCCGGATGCGCACCCATCCGGAACAGGCGCTGGAGGTGTACAACCTCGGCACCGCTGACGGGGCCAACGTCGATACGTGGACCTTCTGGGGTGGCCCAGGCCAGCTCTGGAACCTGACTCCCTGACCGGCACGCACCCGCGCCGGGAGACGTTCAGCGGCCACATGGCCGGCACCCGGGGGCTCCTGTCACCCGCAACGCTCGGTGCTATAGCCCTCGGGCATGACCTCCCGTGCCAGGCGGGCGCTGCTCCATCGCTCTTGTCGTACACGCGGTGCAGCACGGTGTGAGCAATCAAGACCCACCGGGTGAACCGCCCCAGTCCTGATGGCAACATCGCCTTCAACGCGGCAACGGGCCGCATCTACGTGCTCGGTTCCGTCGGCTCATATCCCAGCGGCCAGTCCGGCTCGCCGCGGGTGATGGGCTTCGACTTCGCGCTCGCACCCGGTCGTCGACCATGGTGCGAGCGCCGCCGACGCCGTCACCCGGACCCATCGATGTTAGGCTCCGCGTCATGGATCGGACCTCCGCCGCCATCGTCGTGCGTGACTACCGCCCCGAGGATGTGGACGCACTGATGGACCTGTTCCGCACCGCGGTGCTCCAGGTGGCGCGACGCGACTACACCGAAGCCCAGGTGCGGGCCTGGGCCGGGCGGATGGACCGGGAGCGCTGGCTCGAGCGCCTGGCCGCCAGGCCCACCTTCGTCGCCGAGATAGGCGGACAGATCGCCGGATTCAGCGACCTGGAGCCTGACGGCCACATCGATATGCTGTTCGTGCACGCGGACCATCAAGGGCGGGGCGTCGCCGCGGCGCTGTTCGACCACATCCTGGCCCGCGCGAAGGCGGCGGGCCTCAGGCGCCTCTACACCGAGGCCAGCCTCACCGCCCGGCCCTTCTTCGAGCGCCGTGGCTTCACGCTCATCGCGGCGCAGGACGTGCCCGTCGCCGGGGAGGTGCTGCGCAACTTCCGGATGGAGCTGGGAGGGGCGGATTCCGAGAGGTCGTGGAGGAGCCCCCACGTTCGACCCCAACGCAGACACCTCCAGGGGTCGGACAAGGAAACCTGAAGCCCCCGACCTCCTCCAGGTGGAGCCGCGCACCCCACGAAGCAAGGTGCCACGGCCCAGGCCCCATACCGAGGGACGGAGCGGCCCTCCCCCATCTCACACCCGGAGCCCCGTGCCTAATGGAGCATCCGCGAAGCCCCTGGCGTCGCCGCGAGCCGGAGCGCCTCCTCGAGGATGCGGTCCGAGCCCTCGACCAGAGCCGGCGCGTCGAGCGGAAGCTCCACGTCCGGAGGGAGCCCGACCCGCTCGTACACCTGTCCGTCAGGCGCGGTGTACACCTGATTCGACAGGCTGAAGGCCCAGCCGTTCGGCAGGTGCCTGGGAAGGATGTCGGAGTGAGCGCCCGTCGTCCTCTCGCCCACGACGTTGACATGCGGGAGCGTTCCCATCGCCATGGTGAAGATCTCCCCCGCGCTCACGGTCAGGTTGCTCGTGAGGAGGTAGACCGGCCTGGTGAACTGACGCGCACCCGCAGGGGCGAAGCGGTACTCCCGTGACGGCGTGAAGCCCTCTCCCGCGCGAGTCTTCTTGGTGAAGGCGAGCCGCTCCCTGTCGGCGAAGCGGCTGGCGATGGCCAGCGAGGTGGAGTCGTAGCCCCCTATATTGAAGCGCACGTCGATGACGAGGGCCTCCTTGTCGGCGAGCGCCGCCAGCGCCTCGTCCATGGCACGGCCGGCCGCCTCCGCGTCAACTTCCTCCTCTTGCTCGCCCTCGCTGAATCCGGCCATGGCCGCGATGTGGATGTACCCGACGCGCTCGTCGAGGGATTGATAGGCCAGCATCCCGCCGCCCGTCACCGTGACACCTGGCCCTCCGTGGTAGTGCTCGAGCAGGTATTGCTCGACCCGCGCGCCATACGCCTCGACCCACTCGGGAGGCGGTTTGGGGTTGAAGCGCCACTCGCCCGCCTCGAGCCCGATGTGTGCGTCCTCGAGAGGCTCGAGCAGCTCGGACAGGAGGGAGAAGAGCTCGGCATCCGTGGTCGCGGCCGAGACACGAGGCCGGAACGTCTCATAACGGGCATTCCAGTCGACCCCGTGGAGGTCGAAGAAGGGATAGTGCTCGGCGAAGGTGCGCCAGAACACCTCGAAGTTGAACACGGGGTCATCCGGCGGGGGCATCACCCGGGTGCAGACCTCCGGGAAGGGGGTACGCCGCCCGGTGATGAAGAGCGTTCCTCCATTGTCGATGACGAGCCTGTCTCCCTCGAGCCGGAAGCGCATCCCGAGCTCGGGCAGGACTCCGTCCTCCAGGGGTCCCTCGGAGATCTTCAGACAGCTCACCGCGGTGGTCTCGTAGAGCGTCACCGTGTCGCCCTGGAAGCGGAAGGTGAAGCCATAGCCCTCGGTGGTCCAACTCCCCTCCAGCGTCTCCGCGGGCGGGGGTGCTCCTCCGCCATCGTCAGTCCCGTCCTTCCCACACGCGGCCAGCATCACGAGCAGCGCCAGCGACATCATCCGAAACCACAGGGTCATCCATTCCTCTTCAGGAAAAAGGTTGCCCGATAGGAACACCGGAGCCGAGGCTCGATGTCACCCCTCTCAGCCCTTGAGGCCGCCGAGCCGCAAGCCCGCGGACGTGGCGCACCACCTCGCGGAGAGGCGAGTGCGCGTCGCGCCCGGACTGCTCAACGGCCAGCCATTCACCTGTGGCGGTTCGCCACGAACTCCGCGAGCGCGGCCTCGAAGTGCGCCTTGGCTTCGACGAAAGGCAGGTGTCCCACGCCGGGAAGCCGCACGCACCGGGCCGTGCGTGCGTGTGACAGCACCACCTCCGAGCTCATGGCCGGAAGGACCATTTGATCGAGTTCGCCGTGCAGCGCGGTCACCGGAAGGCGGCAGCGTTCGAGCTCCGCTAATAGTCCTCCGTGCGCGCGAGGAGCGCACGACGAACGTGCGGCGGCACGCGCAGCATGGCGCGGATGCTCTCGTCGGCCAACGCCCCATGTACCGGTCGTGCCGCGCAGGCGTCGAAGAAGGAACGCGCTGCGGCCTCGTAGGTTTCCGCCTGCCCCGGGCGATGCCGTGCACGAAGAGTACGGACGGCGCACCCGACGACGGGCCCGTCTCGCTCACCGCGATCCGAATGCCGTGCGGCCCCTCGATGAAAGAGAGGTGCGCATCACGCCCCCTCAACCCGGTACGAGGACGAGGTCACGACGTCATTCCCTTTCCGGAGGTACTTCTGGTTTTTGTCGACAACTCCTCGGAGGAGGAGTCGGCGGAGCGCAGTCCTGGATGGCCGGCGAGGACGAGCTCGGTCGTCCTCGCGATGTGTTCGATCAGGAGGGCGCAGGCGCGCTCCGCGTCGCGAGCCAGGGTGGCTCGCACGAGGGCGGTGTGCTCTCCGTCGATGTCTCGCTCGACCCTGCCATAGGCCAGGGAGAGGCGGCGGTAGCGCTCGCTCTGGTCGAACAAGGTCGCATGGAACTTGAGGAGCCAGGGCGAGCCGCACGCGCTGAGCAGGGTCTTGTGGAAGCGCGCGTGTTCGCTCTCCCAGGCTTCGTCGAGTGCCCCGCTGTCCGAGGCCGGGGCTATTCGGAGGAGGCGGTGGAGGGCCGCGGTGACCTCGCCTTCCCACGCGATGTCTCCGTGTGCGATCGCCGCGCGCAGCGCGATGGCTTCGATCTGTTGGCGGGCCCTCGTCAGGTCCAGCAGGTCGGCGCGAGAGATCGGCGCCACCCGGAAGCCGCGTTGGTCCTCGATGGTGACGAGCCCTTCGGACGCCAGGCGGCAGCAGGCCTCGCGCAGCGGCGTCCGCCCGACGTCGTAGCGAGGCGCCAGATGTTCGAGCCTCAGTTTCTCGCCCGGTGGCAACACCCCACGAAGGATGTCGCTGCGAATCCGATCCACGACCGCCGACGCGAGCGTGGGTTCGGATACCGGGCCAGGGATGCGAGACGGAGCAGTCATCGTCCTCCTCACGGGAGCAGGCTCTATACGGCACGGCATGAAATTGATGCAAGGCGTCATACTGGATGCAAAATGCGTTTTGTCGACATTTTGCATGGCGCGAGCATTCGCATTCGCTAAGAATTCATCGCGCGGAGAGGAAGGGACATGCGGATTGCTTCGATTCTCGTGAACGATGTGCCGGCACTGGGCGTGCGAACGCCGAACGGGATGGTCGACGTGACCTCCCTCGATCCATCAGTCGGAAGCTCGCTTCGCGGCCTGCTCGAGCGTGGACCCGGCGTGCTGAAGGCCCTGGCGGGTCGCGCGGCCGAGGCACCCGAGCGGTACCGGCTCGATGCCTTGGCTTTCCGCTACCGGCCGCTCGTGCCGGAGCCGGGCAAGATCCTCTGCCTCGGACTGAACTACGTCGCGCATGCGTCGGAGGCGGCCTACGAGGCGCCTCGCTACCCGGTGGTGTTCACGCGTGTGCCGTCGAGTCTTCTCGCGCACGATGCGCCGCTCGCGGTGCCCACGTGCTCGGAGCAGCTCGATTACGAAGCCGAGCTCGCGGTGGTGGTGGGGCGTCCGGGGCGCAACATTCCACGGGACCGGGCGCTGGAGTGGGTCGCGGGATACACGCTCTTCAACGATGGTTCGATTCGCGATTATCAGAAGCGCACCCATCAGTGGACGCTCGGGAAGAACTTCGACGGCACGGGCGCCCTCGGCCCCGAGCTCGTGACACCCGACGAACTGCCGGAGGGCGCCAAGGGACTCCGCATCCAGATGCGCGTCGGAGGCGAGCTCGTGCAGGACGCGAGCACGTCGGACATGCTCTTCGATGTCGCCACCGTCCTCGCCGAGCTCTCCGAGGTCATGACGCTTCTACCGGGGGATGTGATCGCGATGGGCACGCCGAGCGGTGTCGGCGCTGCGCGAGTGCCGCCGCGCTATCTCCGTGCCGGGGACGTGTGCGAGGTCTCGGTCGAGCGGCTCGGTGTGCTGAGGAACCCTGTCATCAACGCGGGGAGGGAGGAAGTATGAACATACGAGCGAAACTGCCGAGCCGGCTTCATCACACGGCCTACGTGACCAGGGATCTCGAAGCGACGCGGAAGTTCTATGAGGATGTGATTGGCCTGCCGCTCGTCGCGACCTGGTGTGAATCGGACGAGCTCTTCGGCGCCACCCGCACCTATTGCCATGTGTTCTTCGAGCTCGGCGACGGGAGTGCGCTTGCGTTCTTCCAATTCGAGAAGCCGTCGGATCAAGAGCTCTTCGGACCGAAGATGCCTCCTTCTCCGTTCCACCACATCGCGCTGAACGTCGATCCGGAGACCCAGAAGGAGATGGAGCAACGTCTGCGAGCCGCTGGTTATACCGAGCCCGGGATGTACGTGCTCGAGCACGGTTACTGCCGGTCGCTCTACGTCAAGGACCCGAATGGAATGATCGTCGAGTTCGCGTACGACAATCCGGACGCCGTGAAGCCCGAGGTGGTGCAGGAGCGCCGTGCCCATGCGCACCGGGAGCTGGCGCGCTGGCTCGCGGGTGATCGCACCTCGAACAACGTGTTCCGGTGAGCCTCCTCACGCTCTCGTTCGACAACGGGCCCGATCCCGATGTGACGCCTCGGGTGCTCGACATCCTGGCGAGGCATGGAATCGCCGCGCACTTCTTCGTATTGGGGAAGCACCTCGGTTCGGATGAGGGGCGGCACCTCGTCGAGCGTGCACGTGACGAGGGACACCTCATCGGGAATCACTCCTTCACGCACGCCGTACCACTTGGCGAGGATGCACGCCCGGACGCAGTGGAGGAGGAGATCGCCGCCACCGACGCGCTCCTCTCCCCGTTGGTGCCGCCGCCGAAGAGGTTCCGCCCCTTTGGCGGCGGAGGCCGACTGGGCCCACACCTCCTGAATCAGCGCGCGGTCGATCATCTGATCGCCCATGGGTACTCGTGCGTTCTCTGGAACAGTGTTCCAGGCGACTGGCTCGATCCCGAAGGATGGCCGGAGAAGGCGCTCGCGGATTGCGTGACCCGCCCTCACACGCTGCTGGTCTTGCACGACATCCCGAATGCCTGTCTCCAGGGACTCGATGGATTTCTCCACAAGGCCAGGGCGCTGGGCCTGCGTTTCACCACGGCGTGTCCGCCGGACTGTGTTCCCATTGTAGACGGACGCGTCATGGGTGACCTCGGAGGGCTCGTAGCGACCGGCTCACATTGACCCGGCTGGAACGGGATATCGCTCGGTACGCCAGGAGCCAGGTTCCGAAGCGCGGGCCTCCGCCCCCCGAGGAGCCTACCGGGTGAAGTACATCCACGTGCCCGGGCCCTCGTTGGTGCCGTGCCAACCTTCCGGCACGCGGAGCGAAGACCACTCGTAGAGCCAGCGCATATCGATGGGGGCCACGTTGGTGCAGCCGTGGCTGCGCACCTTGCCGAAGTCGTCATGCCAGTAGGCGCCATGCACGGCGTAGCCGCGCAGGTAGTACATCACCCAGGGCACCTCCTCGACGTCGTAGATGCCGTCCACGGGGTCCCTCCCGCGCATGGTGCGGGTGAGCCACTTGCGGGTGGTGCGGTAGAGGCCCGTCGGCGTGGTGAAGCCCTTGCGCCCGGTGGAGACGAGCGTTGCATAGACGGGCGTGTCCCCCTCGTAGGCCACCAGCGTCTGCTCGCTCAGGTCGACGTGGAGCCACTTCTCCCCGGCGGGCACCTCGGCCGGCCGCTCCACGCGCCGGGCCATGCGCAGCGAGTGGGCCTCGACGGCGACGTCCCCCTCGCCCCGGACGAGCTGGCGCCCTCCGTGCTCGAACGTCTCCAGGGCCTCGAAGCGCGCGTGCTTGCGCGCCACGCCGCACACCTTCCACGCACCGCCCTCGCGGCAGTGGAGGGGTGCGTCCCCGCCATAGACGAAGGCCAGCGGCAGCCGGTGTCCCTCCTCGCCCAATCGCTCCCCATGCATCGCCGGTGGGACCAATATCTCCAGGTCCTTCTCCCGCACGTAGTGCTGGCGAGCCGTGCGGTAGAAGCGCTCGCCTGCCACGTCCTCCACCTCGCCCAACGCGACGAAGTAGTCGCCCGCCATGCGCTCCACCACGGGCCGCACTCGTGCATGGCGCTGGTCCAGCAGGCGAGCCTCCCGCGCGGTGGGCAGCCTCGAAAGCCGCGGCGCCCCCTTGTTGCTCACGCGCGCGTAGCGGTACGGCAGCACCTCGGACAGGTCCGGCTGGAGCTGATCCACCGGCTCCACCGGCGGCAGGGTGACGCGGAAGCTCCGGGCATCGCACACGTAGCCGCCGCCCTCCAGCTCGTACCAGCGCCCCCGCTTCGGGCTCTCGTAGCACCGGGACTTCCCGGCCCTGCGGAGCACGCGCAGCGTGTTGCCCCGGCGGGCACCACCGATGACGGCGCGCCCGCGGCCCACGGAGTCGAAGATGGGCGAGCTCAGCTCGGTGGCGAGCGCCACCTTCCCGCGCGCTCCCTGGAGCACCAGCTTCCCGCCCTCCGCGCCCGGCCGCGGCTCCTCCTGGGCCTCCTCCCGCCTTCCCTCGTACCACCGCTCCAGCGAGGGCCCTGGCAGCACCCGCCCGGGAGGCTCCACCGAGTCCGCGCGGGACTCGGGCAACCCAAGCCCCAGCAACACTCCGGCCAGCGCCAGCCAGGATCGGCCCTTCCTCTTCCTCTTGTCTCGCCACTCCATGCGCAGGCCTCAGTCCCCCAGCGCCCGCGAGAAGTCCTGGATGATGTCCTCCACGTCCTCCACGCCCAACGAGACGCGGATGAGCTCGTCCGCCACGCCCAGGCCCCGGCGCACGTCATCCGGAATCCCCGCGTGGGTGGTGGTGGCTGGGCGGCACACCAGCGTCTCCAGTCCTCCCAGGCTGGGTGCCTCCCGGGGAATCCGCAGCCGCTTCAGCATCCGCTCCGCCCGCTCCACTCCGCCCACGGGCGCGAAGCACACCGTGGCCCCATAGCCCTTGAACCAGCGCCGGGCGCGCGCGTGGGACGGATCCTCCGGCAGCCCCGGGTAGCGCACCTCGCGCACGCCCGGATGCCTCTTGAAGGCCAATGCCAGTGCCAGCGCGTTCTCGTTCTGCACCGGCACCCGCAGCGGTAGCGTCTTCAGGCCGCGCTGCAGCAGGAAGCAGGCGTGCGGGTCCAGGCACACGCCCAGCAGGTTCATCAGCTTGCGCACGCGCTTCACCCGCTCGGCGCTCGCGGCCACCACTCCGGCGACCACGTCCGAGTGGCCGTTGAGGTACTTCGAGGCGCTGTGGACGACCACGTCGAAGCCCAGCTCCACCGGCCGGAAGTTCACCGGGGTGGCGAAGGTGTTGTCGATCATCGACACCAGGCCGTGCCGCCGCGCGAAGGCCACCGCCTCGTCCAGCGGCGCCACCTCCAGCAGCGGGTTGGTGAGCGTCTCCAGGTAGAAGACGCGGGTGGTGGGCCGCAGCGCCCGGGCCCACGCCTCCGGCTCCTCGGCGGGGACGTAGGTGACCTCCACGCCATAGCGCTCGCGCAGCGAGTCCAGCAGCTTGCGCGAGCCCCCATAGAGGTGGTCCTGCGCGAGCACGTGCTCCCCCTTCTCCAGATGGGCGAGCAGGGCCATGGAGACGGCGGCGGTGCCCGAGGGGGTGACGACGGCGGCCTCGGTGCCCTCCAGCAGGGCGAGCTTCTCGGAGACGGCCTGCTGGTTGGGCGTGTTGTTGAGCCGCACGTAGCGGATGTCGTCGAACTCCGCGGGGTTGCCCAGCACGTAGGTGGAGCTGGGGAAGAGCGGCATGGAGATGGAGCCCTCGATGGCCTTCCGGGGCTCGCCTCCGTGTACCGCGGCCGTGCGCAAATGATGTTTGTCCTGGATGTGGTCCGCCATACGCTCTCCTGGCACACGGGTGCCGTGTCCGCCGACGGGCGCACGCACTCGCGCAGGGAGCACGCGGGGACCTGCCGACAGCTCTGGTCCCGAGACACTCCCCGCGCGCGGCCCGGCCGGACCACTCCACCGAGAAGGCCTCGATGCTTCCGCTCCCCGGACTCCAAGGTGAGCCACAGGGAACGAGGGAAAGCGTGCAGGACCCTGGCGGGCCTGTCAACCTCTCGCCCGGCTCGCGAGAGGGCCTCCCTCGATCCAGGTCCGAAGGTTCACCCAGCCAACACTCCGAGAGCTCGCTGCGATGTGCCCGGGCGATTGAAGCGAGCATCCGAGCAGAGGAGACCGTTTTCGCCAGCTCCTCGAAGAGACGCCGCGCCCACGTTCCAGTTCCAGGGCCCGAGCCTCACCCACCGTCCCAACGTGGCGGACACCGCCTGCTCGAGCGGACAAGGGTTGGCGCCGTCATTCATGCGAACCAGATGGCGGTCGGTGGTCACGTCTGTGCCGCCGCCAACTTCGTGCTCGGCGGGTGGGACTCCGCGAAACGGAGTAGCATCAGTGACTGCATGGCTCTTCAGAAAAGGACTCACATGCATCCGCATCCGCCGCTGTCCAGCCGACTTGTACGCATGCTCCCGCTCCTCGCCGTTGCCGCCTGCGGTGTCGAGGAGCCGTTCTTGGGCGAAGAGGCCGGCCTCTTGGGTCGTTCGCTCACCGTGACGGCAGCCATCGAGGCGGAGTCGATGACGCTCTCACCGACCGATGCCGGGGGGGTTGCGTCCGCGGGGACGGCGAGCGGAGGCAAGGAACTGGTACTGAGCCGGAATGGGAGCGCGATACGGTCCCTGTCCCTCCCGGGGCAGGTGGGCTCCCTGCGGATTTCGGCCCGCGGTGACACGTGCGAGGGCGCGCCGCGCATGACCGTGCTGCTCAACGGGGCGCAGGTCCTCCAGACCTCGGTGACGAGCACGAGTTGGACGAGCTACGTCGCACGCCTGCCGAGCCCGGTGAGCGGCAGCGCGACAATCGACATCCGCTTCGACAACGATCTCTACGTGAGCACGAGCTGCGACCGCAATCTCCGCCTCGACCGCGTGGAGTTCCTCGCCCCTGCGCCTGCCGTGGAGTGTGCGGCCACGGGGGCGACTTCCACGACCGTGCGCCAGGCCGTGGGGGCCACTCCGAACGATGCCTCGGATGACTTCACCGCCATCCAGAATGCAATCGACGCCGCGAGCAACGCGGGCGGAGGCATCGTCAAGCTGCCAGCCGGCACTTTCATCACCAACGGGCACATCATCGTTCGCAGCAACGTGAAGCTCGCGGGGGTCGGACCCGAGACCATCATCAAGGCAGGACCTGGCTTCCTCACCCGCACGGGTCCCTGGGGCGGCTATCCCGTCATCACCACGTCGGGTGCGACCAATGTCACCATCGCGGACCTCACCGTGGACCAGAGCGGAGACGTGCTCGACGGCAATCGCCCGGGGCGCCTCAACGAGTACCTCGTCGACGTGCGTAAATCGCGCAATGCGCGAGTGGAGGGTGTCTCCACCCGAAACCCTTTCACCTACTCCATCGCGGTGGCCGGAAGCTCGAACTTCTGCGTCCGTAACAACAACACGTTGTCGGCCACCAATGACCGCTACGATCAACTGGATGGCATCCACATCCTGGACTCGAACACGGGGCACGTGCTGGACAACATCGTCGATCAGCGCGTCGGCACGGACGGGGATGACGGGCTCGTGGCGCACACCATGGGCGCCCCCGTCTACGACGTCATCTACGCCCGGAACAAGGTCCGAGGTGGAAGGCACGGGGCCGGCATGCAGCTCGCCCTCGGCAACCACGACATCTACAACATCCGAATCGAGAACAACGAGTTCTGGGGCTCGCCCAGCGGCATTCACAGCCGCACGTGGGGAGGGGGCACAGGCGTCATCCACGACATCACCGTGGGTGGCTCCTCCACCACCGGCAACACCTTCCGGGACAACTCGGGCAACGCCGTGAGCTTCCCGAGTGCCCTGAAGAACATCACGGTGACCCACAACGTCGCCTGCCGCAGCGGTGGCTTCCTCGTGGCTTCCGCGCCCGGCAATGTCGTGCGCGACAACAGCACGACCTGCCCGTGAACCACGCGCGCCCGGATGGCGGGATGCAGGCCTACGATTGACGGATGCCGGTATCAGGGCCTTCGTGGCGACCTTGGGGCTCCAATCCCGCGTATCGAGTCCTCTGGCACCTTCCCGGGCCTTCCCTGCTCCACGCCGGCGCGCGCTCACGTCCCCGGGCA
Source organism: Archangium violaceum (assembly GCF_016859125.1). Classification (NCBI taxonomy): domain Bacteria; kingdom Pseudomonadati; phylum Myxococcota; class Myxococcia; order Myxococcales; family Archangiaceae; genus Archangium; species Archangium violaceum. The sequence goes on from NZ_CP069338.1 coordinate 3,043,187, forward strand.
CGGGCGCCTCGAAGGCGAACAGGTTGCCCTCCTCGGGCCGCTGGCGCTTCGCCTCCTCGCTCAGGGAGTGATCCTCGCCGCCGAAGGCCTCGGCAATTGAGGCCTCACCCCGGCCCGGGGGGGAGTCCACCCCCGGGTCACCTCGTCTTCGCTCCGTGTGAATCCAGGAACCCATCACGAGGGTCGGAGGGGATCACGACTGACGAGTTATGCTCTCGGATGATCTTCCAACCGGCACCGGTACAACGCCACACAAGGGACGACCGGGTACGGATGCGGGTGACCTTGCGGTCGGCGGCCTCGATGCGCGCCTCGAACTCGAGTGTGGAGGCAGCCAGGTCGCCGGAGCCGGACGCTACTTCCGGGCCGTTGACGACGCGATGGTGCACGCTGCGCAGCGCGGAGAAGGTCGGCTCCCAGAACGTTCCATACTCTTCAGCGCTGTGCGCCACGCGCTTCCGAGGGTCGAAGTCGTCGTAGAGAACGACGTCGTGGGCCGAGAAGTCATAATACTTTCCGAGCTTCTCACGGAAGATGAACGGCCCGTCGCCGACCTGCTTCTCCCAGCCGACGAGAATCCACTCACGATGAAGCGCCCCCACGCCGGCAGGACCGCTCGCCGGGCAACTGGACGAGCCGCCAACCTGCGCGGCTGTCTTGTTCGGAATCAGCGCGGTCAGAGCCAGGGCCAGGGCCAGGAGGCGGAGTCCGCCCTTGATATTGTCAGTCCTCATGATCTTCTCCTCTGTCGTGACTGCTGCCGCGGGCGCGAGCTCGGCACCGCGGTCCCGTCACGATGCAGAGAATCTATGACAGCCCTACCCGCTCGATTGAGTTGCTGATTGTGAATGGACTCGTAAGCGCTGCTTGACAATGTCGAGCGAGCGCAACTCCAGCGGCGGACGCCACGGCCCGAACGGGGAGCGGTTGCAGTCCCCCTACCTCCTTTCCACCCCGCTCGGATCCGTCACCCACCCTCGACCATTTCGTCAGCCACTCCTGACCGGATGTTGACGATGCCCGCGCCGCGAAAACGGAACGCTCCACCTTCCCTGACGAACGGGAGGAGTCCGCATGCGTTTGAATCGTCGTCACTTCCTTCACCTCTCCGCGGTGGGCAGCGGTGCACTGGTGCTGGGCCCCGGCTTCTGGAAGAAGGCCTACGCGGCGCCCGCCCAGCCCGGGCCGAGCCCCTACGGCGCCATCTCCGGCTCGCCGGATGCCCAGGGCGTGCGGCTTCCGGCGGGCTTCGCCTCGCGCATCATCGCGCGCACGGGCGAGGTGGTTCCGGGCACGAGCTACACCTGGCACGGCAGCCCGGACGGCGGCGCCTGCTTCGCCACGGGTGACGGCGGCTGGGTCTACACGTCCAACAGCGAGCTGCCCCTGGGCGGCGGCGCGTCCGCGGTGCGGTTCGACGGTGGTGGCAACGTGGTGTCCGCGTACCGCATTCTCGGCAACACCGTGAGCAACTGCGCCGGTGGGCCCACGCCGTGGAACACGTGGCTGTCCTGCGAGGAGTGGGACGGCGGTCACGTCTGGGAGTGCGATCCGCTCAACCCCTCTCAGGGAGTGGAGCGCAAGGAGCTGGGCACCTTCGCGCACGAGGCCGTGGCGGTGGACCCCGTGGGCAGGCGGCTGTACCTGACGGAGGACCGCTCCAACGGGCGCTTCTACCGCTTCACGCCGTCCAACTGGCCGTCGCTGGAGTCCGGCACCCTGGAAGCGGCGCGCATCTCCGGTGACGCGCTGGCGGGCACCGCCACCCTGAGCTGGCACAAGGTGTCCGCGTCGGTGCCCGCGTGGCTGCAGCTCGCGGCGCTGTGGACCTCGGCCTTCGACGGTGGCGAGGGCTGCTGGTACGACAGCGGCGTCGTCTACTTCACCACCAAGGGCGACAACCGCGTGTGGGCCCACACGCCGGCCACCGGGCGGCTGGAAATCATCTACGACGACGGCCTCCACCCGGACTCGCCGCTCACTGGCGTGGACAACGTCACGGTGTCGCGCTCGGGCGACCTCTACGTGGCCGAGGACGGCGGCGACCTTCAAATCTGCATCATCACCCCGGACCGGGTGGTGGCCCCCTTCCTCCAGCTCGAGGGCCACGCCGGCTCGGAAATCACCGGCCCCGCGTTCAGCCCGGATGGACACCGGCTCTACTTCAGCTCGCAGCGCGGCACGAATGGCCGCGGCGTCACCTTCGAGGTGACGGGGCCGTTCCGCTGAGCCTCGCGTCACCCACCGGACCGGGCTGGCTGTACGGGGTCAGCCCTGTGAGGTCTGGCGGCCAGGAGGGGTAGAATCCGGGGTGACGTCCCTGAACCCTGGAGACGGTACCTTGAAGCGATACCTCGCCGCATGGGTGGTCCTCGCCCTGACCGCCTCTTCACACGCCGCCGGCCTCGCCACCGGCAAGCACGTGGAGCTCGACAGCGTGAAGCTGGTCGAGTCCACGGGGACGACCGCATCCTGTGATGATGACGGAGTGCTCGACACGGGCGAGACCGCGCGCGTGCGGGTCACCCTGCTCAACAGCGGCACCGAGCGGCTTGAGCGGACGAGCATGAAGCTCTCCAGCTCGGACCCGAGCCTTTCCTTCCCCGACGGACAGGAAGTGTTCTTTCCCGCCTCGGAGCCGCTCCAGACCACCAGCGCGGAGCTGAGGGTGAAGCTCTCGGACCCCGCCACGCAGCGCGACCTCGCCCTGAACATCGACTACCGGGACGAGGGGCAGACGACTCCCGAATACAAGAGGCACACAGTGGTGTACCGGGTGAACATGGATGCCCTCCCGGAGACGAGCACCCGGGAGACGGTGGAGGTGCCCCGTTCCCCATGGACCGTCGAGGCCATCCCGGAGAGCCTCCCGCGGCAGTGGACGCGTGTGCTCGACCCGGCGAGCGGGAACGGGTTCTTCCGCGGACCGGACAACACGGAGACCGGGGACCTCGTGCTCGTCTCGCCGCCCCTCCAGGTATCGGGGACGGCGACGTTCCGCGTCATCTTCCAGCAGCGCTACGCCTTCGAGGTGAACCCCTCGGGCGTCCCCTACGACGGCGGCATCATCGAGCTGAGCGCGGATGATGGGCTGACCTGGGTGGACATCGGCGCCTCCGTGAGCCCCACCTACAACACGACCCTCCATACGGAAGGGTCGAACCCGCTCCGGGGAAGGCGGGCCTATGGAGGCCGGAGTGCCGGGTACCCCGCGTTCACCAAGGCCACCCTCAACCTGGGCACCACCTACGCGGGGAAGACGGTGCGCCTGCGCTTCCGCATCGGCACCGACGAGAGCACGGGCGACACGGGCTGGGACCTGGATGACCTCCAGCTCGAGGGCGTGGTGAACACGCCTTTCTCGACGGTGGTGGACCACCGGGGCAGGTGCATCAACCGGACGCCGGTGGCGGACTCGGGTCCGGACCAGACCGTCAACGAGCGGAGCCAGGTGACACTCTCCGGCAACGGAACGGATCCCGAGGGTGCCACGCTCACCTACGAGTGGACGCAAACCGAGGGCCCGGCCGTGACGCTCAGCGACGCCCAGGTGAGCAACCCCACCTTCCGCGCGCCCGAGGTGACGCTGGACACGGACCTCCTGTTCGAGCTGCGGGTGCGCGATGAGGTGAACACGAGCGAGCCGTCGGTGGTGACGGTGCGGGTGCTCGACGTCTCCGCTGGCAACCGGGCCCCCACGGTGCAAGCCGAGCCGGTGCTGAACGTCAATGAGCGCGACAAGGTGACCCTGGTGGCCACGGGCACGGACGCCGACGGGGATTCCCTCAGCTACGAGTGGACGCAGGTGGGCGAGCCCGCCGTCGCCCTGGAGGGAGCCAGGACGGCCCAGGCCACCTTCACCGCGCCCGGGGTGACGGAGACGCTCGAGCTCACCTTCCAGGTGGTCGCCAGCGACGGAGTGGACCGGAGCGCCCCGTTCACCGTCACGGTGCGGGTGAATGATCTCAACCACGCCCCGGTGGCCCAGGTGGAGCAGGTGTCCGCGGTGGACGAGGGGACGAACGTGACGCTCGAGGGGAGTGCCACGGATGTGGACGAGGACACGCTCGTCTACACGTGGACGCAGGAGGGCGGCCCCACGGTGACCCTGAGCGACAGCGCTTCGGCCACGCCCTCCTTCACCGCGCCCCTGGTGGACTCCGATACGGAGCTGACCTTCCAGCTCGTCGTGGGGGATGGGAAGCTGGAGAGCGAACCGGTGAGGGTGACGGTGCTCGTCCGGAACGTTCCCAACAAGCCACCGGTGGCTCAGGCGGGGAGAGACCAGAAGGTCAGCGAGGGCAGTGGGGTGACGCTCAACGGCTCGGGCTCGAAGGATCCCGAGGACGCGGCGCTGACCTACACCTGGACCCAGGTGGACGGCCCCGCCGTGACGCTCCTGCCGGGGGGTCCGATGGCCATGTTCAACGCGCCCGAAGTGGACGGGGAGACGGCGCTCACCTTCCAGCTCCAGGTGACGGACATCCAGGGCGAGAGCAGCACGGATACCGTCACCGTCCGCGTGACCGACAAGGTGCCGCCTCCGGACACCGGCGGTTGTGGCTGCGCGGCGGGCCAGGATGGCGGTGTACCCACGACAGCCCTCCTGCTGCTCGCGGCGCTCGGCTTCGCGCTGCGTCGTCCGCGCTCACGCCCGCTCCATCCTCAGCGCAGCAGGCTCTCCGGGTAGACGACGAGCTTGAAGCCCGAGCCTCGTGCCACTCGCCAGGGTGGCCCTATCGCATAGCGCGCACGGGCCATCCGGCCGGTGTCTCCGGCCTCCACACCGAGGGTGACGAGCGGCACCGCGATGTGACTGTCCGCGTGTCCGTGGAAGTGGAGCGCACCGATATGTCAACGCTTTCGGAACAGCTCGATGCGGGCCTTCTGCAGGGGCAGGATGTACTTGGCGTCACGCAGGGACACGGATGCGGCGGTCCCCGAGACCTCGATGTCCAACGCGAGCTGGTGCGAGGCATCGCCGCGCGAGAGCTTGGCGAAGGCGGCGAAGATCTCCGCCTCGTCGAAGGAAATCTTCGCGGACAGCTCCGTGCCACCTGGGGCGGTCCAGTCGAGCTGCACCTCGGCCGGCACCGGACGGGTGTCGCGCGCGATCGCCGGCCCCGCCGGTCCGATGAAGGCATTCTCGCCGTTGAACGACCGGATCCAGAGCCCTGTCGGCGTCCCATCGCCCGTTATCTGCGGCCTCCAGAGGTACTGCACCCGGTAGCCCTGATAGAGCCCCTTGGGCACACCTTCGCGATCGAACCGCGCCAGTCCGTCGGCGCCAAGCTTCGCCTTCAGCACCTGCCGGATGAAGTCAGCGCGGGACACCTCGGGGTTGTCGAGAACCTTCTTCCAGGGCAGCGAGCCCTGGGGCGCGACGAAGGCCGCCATCTCGACCACCTCCGCCCCCGCCGACATCCAGACCGAGACGAGCCCCTCCGGCGCCATGCCGACGATGATCCGCTCGAACCCCAGCGGCCGGCCGGTGAGCGGATCCGTCACACCCGCCATGAAGCGCGCGGTCATCGCCTCGGCGGGCAGCTCGAAGGCTCCCTGGTAGAAACGGTCCTCGGTGTAGGAGAACCATGCGACCTCCAGCCGGACGGGCACCGGCTTCGTCGCCTCATCCACGATATGGGTGGACCCGCGCAGGCCCCATCCGTTCGCCACGTCGCGACCATCCGGGACGTAGATCGACCTGCCGTCGGCGAAGAACAGGTCTCCCCGGATCAGCCGCACGGGAAACCGCTCCGGCGCGGATTCGGTGGGAAGCCATTCGAACATGGGTTTCGAGCCTTCCTTCCTGACACAACCCGGTTGCGTCGCCAGCATCACCATGGCGAGGAATGCCAACGGACCCGCCAGCCTAGCCATCCTGGATGATCCTCTCGCGACGCCCCTTGACCGGGCCGCCATCCGACCACTGCGGGGAGTGGGCGCCGATGCCACCATAGCGGGCCGAGAAATGCAGGTAGTCATGGCGCAGCGCGATGTGCCACCTGGCGTCGTCTGCAGGGTCGGTCTTGAACCAGTCGTCAGGAGAGGAACGGCCCCCGCGACCGACATAGGCCTGGAGCGCGGAATTCGCCTTGGACAGCGCGCCGGGGATCGGGTGGCGCGATTCCAGTGTCGCGGCGATGGGGACCCCCTTTTCCCGGGCGAACCCGGCCATGATCCGCAATGGGATGCGGGAATAGGTGTTCGAGATGTTGCGCCGCGTCGCCTTGATCTCGTTCCAGAAATTGGTCGAAGCCAGCTCGTTGGCGCGATACCAACCCGACGCGACCAGCCACTGGCGTTCTCGCTCGAGCGCGGCCTTCTCCGCGGCGTTGAGCCAGGCGACGTCCAGATCGAACAGCTCCCAATCCACCTCGTCCTCGGTATCGGCATAGCCGCCGCCGATGTCCGAATGCGCTCCCGGCAGGAAGATTTCCCGGCCCTTGCCTCCGGCGCTGTTGATGTTGGTCAGGCGGAAGTTGATACGGTGCTCCTCGGCCGCGGCAAGCTGCACGACCTTCTCCGCGATCGAAATCGCGTCGAGGCCCAGCTCCGCTGTGTCGTCCGAGTGTTTCAAGCCAGAGGACGCGACGGTGTCATACAGGCCCACGAACTTCACCACCACCTCGCCGACGGTGAAGCCATTGGCCTCCAGCCGGTTCTTCAGCGTCCTTCCGGCCTCCTGCATGCATTTCCAGACGCAATGGCGCGCCGCCGCCGCGCCTCGGCTGAAGCCGAAGGTGTCGATGTGGAGATGCTCGATCTTGCCAAAGGAGCCCGAGAACGCGCGGATGTTGGAGAGGGTCGCGGCGATGCCGCGCTCGACCTTGGCGATGATGCCTGTCTTCCCTCTGCCAATGGCCATGTCCCAGCTGCTGTCCGAACCGCCATCCGTCGTGCCGATACCCTCGGTATAGACGGTGAAATGCCAGTCCACGGCCGGCCCGGCTCCGTCGAGCCCCTCGGATTCGAGCTTCGCGACGTTGCTCAACCCGGCGGTATAGCTGGCATCGGCCTTGGCGCTCTTGCCGAGCCCCACGTTGGTGCGGTTGTTGCCAGTTCCGTCGAAGAACAGGCTCGCCCGGATGCGGATCGGTGGCTTTTCGGGCGGGCCTTTCGCGCAGGGCTGCACCGGCGAACTGACGTCGCCTCCACTGCCCTGAGCAGGGCCCCCAGCGGAGCCACCCTCCGGTGGACCCGGCTCGCCGAAGACCGGACTCGACAGGTAGTTAGACATCGCCGCGCTCCAGCGCGTCGAGATCCGTGTCGAGCGTGACGACCACCAGACTCCGCGGATGGGTCAGAGCGGAGGCGAAGTTGCGCACGCGCGTGGCCTCGTCGAAGCCGCGCTGGGTCAGGCGGTAGTGCGGGTAACCCGAGAGCGGGACGGTGAAGCCCGGCCGCATTTGAAGGTCGAGCAGCCTGAGGACGTTGGGCTCCTGCGTCACGCCATGCTCGCGCGCGAAGGCCGTCGCGGCGCTGACCCTGGCGGCAAGCGTTCTGTCGTCACGCCCATAGCACCAATCGGGGTGATGCTCGCGCAGATGCGCGACCGCACGTGCGGTGAAGCCTTGTTCTCGGTCCTTGGAAAAGGCCTCATATTGCCGCCGGGAGATGGTCAGCATTCGGAACCGGACCCTGGTCAAGTGAAAATCAGGACTCTATCCGGTAATGAAACCATCCGGTTGAAGCTCCTGCAATGCTCCCCTAGAATTCCACCCTCACTGTCGGTCCTTGCCGCCGGGAGGTGTCCCGGGACGCGGCACGTCAGCCCCGCACGAGCTCAATGCCCGCGTGCGTGAGGGATTGGAGGACCGCGTCCGGTGCGGCGCTGTCCGTCACCAGTCGGTCCACGAGCGAGAGCGGCCCGATCAGGAAGGGCGAGGTGGTGCCCAGCTTCTCGCCGGCGGCGACCACCATGACCTCCGCGGCCGCCCCCACCATGGCGCGTTTGACCTCGGCGTCCTCGTGAACGAAGGCGCCCAGGCCGATGTCCGGGTGCACGCTCGCCGCCCCCAGCACGCACAGGTCCGCGCGGATCCGCCGGTAGCCGTCCACCGTCTCGGCGCCCACCATGGCCTGCGACTCCTTGAGGAGCCGTCCCCCCAGCACGATGACCTCCACCGTCGGATGCTCCGCCAGGACCGCGGCGACCGGCAGGCTGTGGGTGACGACGGTCAGCGCCAGCTCCCTCGGCACCTGCGTCGCAACCGCCCTGGCCGTGGTCCCCGCATCGAAGAACACCACCTGCCCGGCTCGCAGGAAGCGCGCCGCGGTGGCGGCGATGGCGCTCTTGGCCTCCATCGACTCGCTCCGCCGTCCCGCGTAGGTGGGCGCCACGGGCGTCCGGGGAACCGCGCCCCCATAGACACGCCGCAGCAGCCCCTCCTCGGCGAGCTCCCGCAGGTCGCGGCGCACCGTGTCCTCCGACACGCCGAACTCGGCCGCCAGGGCGCTCGCCACGACCCGCTGGTCGCTCGCCAGGGTCTCCAGAATCCTCCTGCGCCGCTCCTCGGTGAGCATTCGTCCGACCTCCCACTTTCCTCATTCGGGCTTGAAGTCGCCGAATCGTGCATGTTACCTCCTGCGACTATGCACGATTCGGCAAGAACAGGCACGCAGAAGTCGCACATCTACCCCTTCGCCGCGGTCCTGTTCGACCTGGACGGCGTCATCATCGACACGACCGAGCTGCATTACCGGGTGTGGGATGAGTTCGCGCGCGCACGCGGCTACGTCCCGAGCCAGGCCGAGCTGAACGCCACCACGGGGCGACGGGCCGAGGACGTGCTGCGCGCCTGGTTCGGAGAGGGGCGGACCGAAGCGCAGCTGGCCACCCTGGTGCTCGAGCGAGAGACGCTGTTCAACCGCATGCTCGCGACCGCGCCGGTGTCCGCGGTGCCCGGTGTGCAGGCGTTCCTCGAGGCGCTGCGGCGTGCGGGAGTGCCCCGGGCGGTGGGGACGAGCGCGACGCCCATGAACGCCGAGCTCGCCCTGTCACGCCTGGGCCTGCTGGAGATGTTCGATGCGCGGGTGACGGCGGAGGATGTCGTGCAGGGCAAGCCCCACCCCGAGGTGTACCTGAAAGCGGCCTCGGCGCTGGGGGTGCCGCCCACCGAGTGCCTCGTGGTCGAGGACGCCGTGCTCGGGGTCCGTGCCGCCCGGGCCGCTGGCGCCAGGTGCCTTGCATTGACCACCTCGTTCCCCCGCGACGTCCTGCTCAGGGAAGAGCCGCAGTGGCTCGCGGAGGACTTTCGAACGCTGCCCTCTCCCGTCGCCCTTTGAGGCGATGTGACGCCGCCAGGGGCCTTCCCTTGCGCTCGCGCCCGTGCCTGATTATTTCCAGCATGAACCTTTCGGGGCAGAATAATGCCGACGCACTACAAGGGCAGCGCGCGGGAGACCCGGGCGCTCGACACGTTCGTCAAGCTGACCCGGGCGATGGAGACGCTGGGGGGCCATCTGCAGCGGCACCTGGCCAGCCTGGGAATGACGCCGCCCCAGCTCGCGGTGCTGGAGGCCCTGCTGCACCTGGGACCCATGAGCCAGGGTGAGCTGGGCCGCAAGCTGCTGCGCAGCAACCCCAACATGACCGCGGTGCTCGACAACCTGGAGCGCAACGGGTGGATCAAGCGCGAGCGCAGCCCGGAGGATCGCCGGGTGGTGGTGGTGAGCCTCTCCCCCGAGGGCCGGAGCGTCATCGAAAAGGTGTTCCCGGCCCATGCCGCCCACATCGCGGCGCTGATGGGGGCCCTCACCGCCGAGGAGCAGGAGCAGCTCGGCGCGCTCTGCAAGAAGCTGGGGCGCTCCCTGTCCGGGGGCTGAGCGGCACGAGGCCCCGCAACGAAGTTTCCGCTCGCGCATTTAGTTCCAGTACGAATCATCAAGGTTCGAACCAAATCGGAGGGAGTCATGTCCAAGGGCAGGAGCACGCGTTCCGTGGTGAAGGTGGTGCAGGCCGTCCAGACGCTGGAGGGCGAGGGCTTCCTGGTGCGCCGGCCGTTCCCCATTCCGGGCTTCATGCAGTTCGACCCGTTCCTCCTGCTGGATGAGTTGGGGCCGGTGGAGCTGCGGCCGGGCGAGGCGAAGGGAGCGCCGGACCACCCCCACCGGGGGTTCGAGACGGTGAGCTACATCCTGGAGGGGCGGCATCAGCACCGGGACTCGGCGGGCCACGCGGGAGAGCTCGGACCTGGGGACGTGCAGTGGATGACGGCGGGGGCGGGGGTGGTGCACTCGGAGATGCCGGCGCGCGAGCTCGCCGAGAAGGGCGGGCGCATGCATGGCTTCCAGCTCTGGGTGAACCTGCCCCGGCGCGACAAGATGATGGCGCCGCGCTACCAGGAGATTCCGGCCGGACGCATCCCGGTGGCCACGACGCCGGATGGCCGGGTCCGGGTGAAGGTCATCGCGGGCGAGTCGCTCGGCGTGCGCGCGGTCATCGACACGCGCACGCCCATCCAGTACCTGCACTTCACGCTCGAGCCGGGAGGCCGGCTCGAGCAGCCGGTGCCCCGGGACCACAACGCCTTCGCCTATGTCTTCGAGGGCGAGGGGACGTTCGGCCCCGAGGCCACGCGCGTGGCGGACGGGCAGGCGGTGCTGTTCGCCAACGACGCGGACTCGGTGGTGCTGGCAAACACGGGGACTGCGCCGCTCCAGCTCCTGCTCCTGTCCGGAGTCCCGCTGCGAGAGCCGATGGTGCGCTATGGGCCCTTCGTGATGAACACCCAGACGGAGATCATCCAGGCGTTCGAGGACTACCAGAGCGGGCGCATGGGCCGCATCCAGCCCTAGCGGGTGTCCGGACGGGCCCATGAACTGGAGGCCCCAGGCCTTGACCTTGCGGCGAACACGCCAGGGACGTGTTCGCCAGCGCCCTCCTGTTCGCCCCAGGTGCGAGGCAGGACGACGGAGAAGGTGGCGCCACGCCCGGGTACGCTCTCCACCTCACAAATACAATCCACAGACTGGCCGTGGCCGTACTTGATGGCATTGGACAGCAGGTTCTGGAGCACCTGATCCAATCGCAGCCGGTCCCACACGCCCACCACCGTCCAGTGAGGAGTTGCCCCCTCCTGGGGCTTCGCCCCAATCCCGTTTACAGGCACGAAAGACCCGTTCACTGCACCGACGGAGCAACTCACGGAATATCGCGGGCACGAACTCGTACTGCGCTGTACCGTGATAGAGCAAGCCTGCATGCGTTCATGCCGGAGCGCTGGCATGAAATCAAACGAGATGCTGGGGTGTACACTCCGCCTGACGCCAGGGTGCGTGATGCCGACTCTACGACAGAGACTCAACAAGCCCGAGTATCTCTACCGACCGCAACAACTGCTGCAGCGCTTTCGTGCACTCCTAACCCAAGAGCCAGAGACGGAGCAGATCTTCCTGCTTCCCTGGGGCCTACCGCTCATCGCCAACCCTCGTGACACCATCGGACGTGCGGTGTGGCACCTGGGGCTCTACGACCTGCTGGTGAGCGAGACCCTCTGGCGGCTCATCTCCCCGGGCGAGCAGGTACTCGACGTGGGGGCGAACATCGGGCACATGGCGAGCGTGATGGCGGCACGGACGGGGCCCACGGGCAGGTCATCGCCTTCGAACCCCACCCGATGCTGCACGCGCACCTGCAGCGCAACCTGGCGCTGTGGCGGGCGGCGCTGCCCGGCCTTCACCTCGAGGCACGCGCGGTGGCCGTAGGCGATGAGAACCGCCCGGGACACCTGCGCATCCCGGCTGCATTCCAGGACAACGCGGGGCTTGCCTCCCTTGTTGCGACCGATGAGCACCCACCGATGAGCGAACAAGAGCTCGTGGCCGTGGACGTGCGGACCCTCGACACGGAGCTGCCACCTCCTCTGGCGCCCACCGTCATGAAGCTCGATATCGAGGGAGGCGAGAGCGCCGCCCTCCGGGGTGCCTCGCGCCTTCTCTCCACCCATGTGCGCGATATCGTCTTCGAAGACCACGGAGCCTGGCCCACCTCGACCATGCGGCTCCTGCTCGAGTCGGGCTACACGCTCTTCCGCCTCCAGAAAACCCTGGGGGGCCCTGCCCTCCTGCCCCCTGAAGCCCCTCCCGAGGGCGACTCTTGGAAGGCGCCCAGCCTCCTGGCAACCCGTGAGCCCGACCGGGCCCGCGCGCTCCTGACACCGCGCGGATGGCACTGCCTCAATCGCCGCGGGGCACGCTGACCCGACCAGGGCCGCCACGGGCACCGAAGGCTCCAATCCCCGGTGGTCAACATGTCAGAAGCTGTCAGGGCCGCACTTCGAGCAGGCGGATATCCACCGCATTCGCCAGGGCCTCGGCGCCCTCGTCACTCGGGTGCAGGTGGTCGCCGCTGTCATAGGCTGGCAACAGGGCCAGGGGGTCGGCTGGATCGCGCAAGGCCTGGTCGAAGTCAATCACACCATCGACTGTCGTGTTGGCGCGTACCCAGGCGTTGTAGGCCTGACGCTTGGCTTCGCCAGCCTCCGAATAGTAGGGCACACCGCCCGCATTCGCCCCCTTCCAGGGCAGCAGCGTGCCCAGCAGCACCTTGACCCCCCTGGCCTTGGCCTTGTCGATCATCGACTGCGTGCCCGCGGTCATCTGCTCGACCGTCACCTCCTGCTCCGGCACGAACGACGCAAAACCGATGTCATTGATGCCCAGCAGGAAGATCACATGGGTGACGCCGGTCTGGCCCAGCACGTCCCGCTCGAAGCGGTTGACGCCACTGGGCCCTATCACGTCCGTGAGGATCCGGCCGCCCGAAATGCCCGCGTTCAAGACGCTGACGGTGCCCGCGCTCCCATCCGCTCGCAGGCGGCGCGACAGGTAGTCAGGCCACCGGCGGTTGGTGTCCGGGGTGGTGCCCGCCCCATCCGTGATGGAATCGCCGAAGGCCACCACCACGTTGGCCCTGGCGCTGCTCCGCACATCAACGCCCGAGATGAAGTAGTACGAGCTGCGTGTCTCGGCGCCCGAGAGGGTTTCGGTGGACAGGGCGTTGCCGGCGGCCACGTAGTGGGTCCGCAGACCCAGCGCGTGCACCGTGGACACGGCGGTTTCAGTGGCGAGGAACAGGCTCACCGCCAGCTCTTCCTCGGCCCCCACCCTGAGCTCCGCGGCATCGCTCCACAGCTCGCCTCCAGCCGGAATCGTAGCGGAAGCGTTTCCATTGAAGCGCAGCTCGGTGTCGGAGGCCGGTTCGATGCTGGAGCCGCCCGCGCTGAGCGCAATGCGTGCCCCAGCGATCTCGAGCGGGCTCGTGCCGAACACGTTGGAGAAGCGCACGCGGACTTGATCGCCACCGATCGAAGTCCGCAGGACCTGCCGGATCGTCTGGTTGTTGAAGAAGCTGGGAGGTGGAGGGGCGGGGAACGGCTCGTTGTAGTCCTGCGGTGAAGCGCTCCAGCTTCCGTACCAGTGGGTGACCTTGTCGTCACCGTCGCAGGCGGTGAGCACGCTTGCCGCCAGGGTCGCCGCGAGAGCGCCTCCCAGGAGATTGCGGCGAGTGATGGCGGACCAGGTCGGACGTCGATCCCTCAATGCATGTTTCATGGTCGTCTACCAGGGGTTGTTGTGAGGGGAGGATGTTTAGCGCGCAATTGACACCTTTCCAAGGACAACCCCTTGTCATCGTCAGGCGGCTCGGACCAGGAAGTGGAAGTCTCTTCTCACACCTTCGAATGCACGCCCATTCCGTGCTGAGCATTCGTTGCCAATCGCCCAGTGGGAGACTCGCGTGGGCTCATCTCCGAGCAGGCAGCGCCGCGGCTTGGTAGACCTGTCGCGGCACCTCTTGCACGGAGACGAACATGACCCCCGACGCGCCCCACATCCCCTGGTGGAAGGATGCCATCGTCTACCAGATCTACCCTCGCAGCTTTCAGGACAGCAACGGGGATGGGATCGGCGACCTGCGCGGCATCATCCGGCGGCTCGACTACCTCAAGCGGCTCGGAGTGGACGTCCTCTGGCTGTCGCCCATCTTCGCATCCCCCAACGATGACAACGGCTACGACATCTCCGACTACCGCGCCATCATGCCCGAGTTCGGCACCATGGCCGACTTCGACGAGCTCCTGCGCGAAGTCCACGCGCGCGGCCTGAAGCTCATGCTCGACCTCGTCGTGAACCACACCAGCGACGAGCACCCCTGGTTCATCGAGTCCCGAGCGGACCCGCGATCCGACAAGCGCGACTACTACATCTGGAGGAAGGGCCGGAATGGCCAACCGCCCACCCGCTGGCAGTCGTACTTCAGCGGCTCCGTCTGGGAGAAGGACGAGCGCAGCGGGGAGTACTACCTGCACCTCTTCAGCCGCAAGCAACCCGACCTGAACTGGGAGAACCCCCGGGTGCGGCGCGAAGTGCACGACATGATGCGCTTCTGGCTCGACAAGGGCGTGGACGGCTGGCGCATGGACACCATCAACATGCTCAGCAAGCACCCCGACTTCCCCGAGGGCCGGCCCCTCCCCGGGACGAGCCTCACCGATGGCCAGCAGCACTTCCTGAACGGCCCGCGCATCCACGAGTTCCTCCAGGAGATGCACCGCGAGGTGCTCTCCCACTACGACGTGATGACGGTCGGAGAGACACCCGGTGTGACACCCGCCGAGAGCGTGTTGTACTGCGGCTTCGATCGCGGCGAGCTGAACATGGTCTTCCACTTCGAGCACGTCTTCCTCGGCGACGCCGCCGCCGAGCGCGGCAAGTGGAGCAACCCACCGCTGTCCCTGCCGGACATCAAGCGCGTGCTGGCGAGCTGGCAGACGGGATTGCATGGCCGTGGCTGGAACAGCCTGTACTGGGACAATCACGACCAGCCGCGCGCCGTGTCCCGCTTCGGGCACGACCGGGAGTACCGAGTGGAGAGCGCGAAGCTGCTGTGCACCGTGCTGCTGTTCATGCAGGGCACGCCCTACATCTACCAGGGTCAGGAGCTCGGCATGACCAACGTGTCGTTCGAGAGCATCGACCACTACAAGGACATCGAGACCCTCAATGCCTACAAGGCGCTGCGCGACGAGCACGGCTGGGACGACGCGCGCATCCTCGCGAGCGTGCACGCCCGGGGGCGGGACAACGCCCGCACGCCCATGCACTGGTCCGGGGAGGCCAACGCGGGCTTCACCAAGGGCACCCCGTGGATCGCCCTGAACCCCAACTACCCGGACATCAACGCCGAGGCGGCCGAGGCGGACCCGAACTCCGTCTGGCACCACTATCGGGACACCATCGCCCTGCGAAAGTCCCTGCCGGTCGTACGGGACGGCACCTTCACCCTCCTGGATGCCGAGCATCCCACCGTCTTCAGTTACATCCGGCGGGACGCGCACACCCGGTTGCTCGTGGTCGGGCACTTCTGTGACCGGCCAGGCGTGTACCGGATTCCCGGTGAGTTCGTCGGCGGTGAGGTGCTCAGCAACAACTACCCGTCCCAGGAGCTCACGCGGGAGCTGCCGTTGCGGCCCTACCAGGCGCTGGTCATTCGCGCTCGCTGACGCCCTGTCCGCCTGCCCCCACGGTGGAGGCAGGCGGACAGGGTACGGCCCCAGCGCCGCCGTGCATCGGGATTACTTGTTCATCGTGTTGTCGGTGGACTGCTTCTGCACCTCGATGTTGCGCAGAATCATCTGTCCGTTCTGGCCCACCTCGTAGGAGGCGCGGACCTCGTCACCCGGATTCAAATCCCGCAGGGACAGGGTCTGGTCCTCCCGCTTCACCTGGGTCTGGCGATCGGCACGCAGCCGCATCTGCTGGTTGTTCTGATCCGGGACGATCAGCACGACAGCATCCGGAGTCGCGGACTGGATGCGGCCACTCACCGTCTGGGCACCGGCCATCGCGCCGCCCCCCGTGCCCTGCTGTTGCTCCTGCATCCGCTCCCGCTGGGCCTCGTTCAACTCCTGCCGCTCCTCCTGCACGTCCTGGCGCTGCTCGGCGATCTCCTGCTGACCCTCCTGGCGCTCCCCGGCGATCTCCTGCTGCAGCTCGCGCTGCTCCTGCTGGACGCCCTGCCTCGCCTGGGCCACATCCTGCCGCTCTTCCTGGACCTCGCTGCGATTCTGGCAACCCACCGTCATTCCGAGACCCGCCACTGCAACCACAGCCATCATGAGCTTCCGCATGGTACCTCCCCTTCCATGTCCTTCATCAAGGACGCTCCCCCCGCGTGGGGTGTGGCAGAAACTGGGTGGACGAATCACGCGTGCACAGGGCTTGTCAGGGAGAAAAACCGCCCCAGGGGTGACGGCCCGATAGGGCGGGGCCTGCTCGATTGATTGCCCACCCCACTGCCTACTTCACGGGGCCCCCCTGGTCCGAGGTGCCCGTCGTCTCCTGCTGGATGCCCGCGCCGCCCGTGCCGGCATCGGAGCCCCCCCTCTGCCTCGGCTCCGCGGCGCCCCCTGGCTCGTCGAGGCTCGGTTGGTTGTCGAGCTCCAGGGGATCCACGGAGTCCGGCTGGCCCGCCCCGCCCGTGGCGGGCTCGAGCTCGCGGCTGTCGGGCTGGCCAGGGACTTCGACGCCCTGGCCCCGGTTCTCACAGCCCGTCACCAGCAGCGAGGCCGAGGCCAGCGCCCCCACCACCATCCACTTGTGAATGCGTCCATGCATCGTCACGACCTCCTTGTCGGGCAGCGGATGGGCCGCGCCTCCTGCTCCAGTTCAACGTCGCTGGGAGCCCTCGCCAGAGCCTTCCTGGGAAGCGGGCGCCCGCTGGCGCGTATCCCGAGTCGGATCAATGACCTCCCGCTCCCCGGGAATCGGGGCGGCGCCCTCCGCGCCCGAGCCTCCGTAGAGGGAGCCGGACCGCCTCCCCTCCACCCCTGGGACCGCTTCCAACACCACATCCTCTCCCTGGCCGCCACCGCCCGTTCCCCTCGACTCGAGCAGGGCCCGCTCACCGGGGTCCATCGCCAGGGAGCGGCCCGGGGTGCCGGCCGCCTCGGGCGTCCGGGGATCGATGCTGGTGGGGATGTCCTGGATGGTGCCGTTATAGCCGGCCTGCTCCGGGCCCCGAGGGGAGCCGGGTGAGTAGGATTCGTTCCCCGGGTTCTGCGGAAGGACTCCACAGGCCGTCACCAGCCACGAGGCCGAGACCAGCACCCCCGCCACCCTCCATCGTCGCGAACCGCTGTCGTGCATGTCCATCTCCAGGGATTCTCGTACGGCGCTCTACCGTTGGGGGTGGCCCGAAGGCCCACCCGCTCCTAGGCCGGGGCGTGCTCTTCGGGGAGCCCGTAGTGGATGCGGTCCTCCTCTTCTCCATCCACCTTCTCGATGATGAGCTCGGCCGGCTCATGTTCCCGTGCCAGCCCACGCGCGTGTTGGACCGCCTCGGACTTGGTGCGGAACACCTCCCGGTCCCCCTCGTCCTCGAACTCCACCACCCAGCCTTCGTCCTCCTTCGTGACGAGCACCACGTTCCAGTCCTCGCCCCTGTTCGGGCGCTCGGATGAGGTGGAGGCGCGTCTGTCCGAGCCGTCCTGCTTCTCACCCTTGCTCGCGGAGACGAGCTTGAAGAACTTGCTGTCCTCTTCTGGCGAGTGGAGGAAGCTCAGCTCGTTCTGGTCGAACAGCTCGAACCAGCGGTCCCAATCCACTTCCTCGAGCGAGTCCTCGCGCCCACCACTCTTCGCGCCACGCACGAAGTCGATGCGCAGCAGCCCCCCGGTGCCCTTGACGATGGTGGGAATGCCTCCTCGCTCCTCCACCCAGTGCCGGATTTCCTCGTGGTCTCTCGTCCTCGTCGCCGATGCCATCGCGTGCCTCGCCTGTTCTACGCCCGAGAACTCTTGTGGGAGCGTTCCACCAGAGAGGTTGGGGACAGGAGCGGCAATAGTCGAGACCCGGCGTGGCGCATCACTCGTGCCTCCGGTGAGGAATGGAGAGCTACCGCGCACGCCCGGCGTTCAGAGGGGCAAGCAGGTCATGCGCATCCCGCGGGCACGGCGGTTGGCAATGTGCTCCGCCCGCCCGAGCTTGTCCCGTGGGACGCGCAGGGAGAGGTGCACGGATGGCCAGGCCCGCGCGGTGGCACGACACCATCGCCGTCATCTTCGATTTCGACGACACGCTGGCGCCCGACAGCACGGGCACCCTGCTGCGCGAGCTCGGGGTGGACGAGGAGGCGTTCTGGTCCAGCCAGGAGCGGCTCGTGGACGAGGGGTGGGATCCCATCCCGGCGCAGTTGTTCCGGCTCGTCGAGCTCTCCCGCTCCGGCAGGACGCGCGGCGGCCCCATCACCCGGGAGCGGCTCGCCGGGGTGGGCCGCGAGCTGCGCCTCTTCCAGGGCGTGCCCGAGCTGTTCGAGCGGCTGCGCGCGCACGCCCGTCAACAGCCGGGCCACGCGCGGCTGGAGTTCTACCTGCTGAGCTGCGGCATCGCCGACATCATCCGCCACACCTCCATCGCCGGGGAGTTCCGCGCCCTCTGGGCCAACGAGCTCCACTACGACGCCGCCGGCCAGGTGGACTTCCCGCGCAAGGTGATCAGCCACACCGAGAAGACGCGCTACCTCTTCCACATCGCGCACGGGCTGGGAGAGGGCCCGGAGGCGGAGCGCGCCTCCGAGGTGAGCCGGCTGGCCCCCTCCCACGAGCTGAGGATCCCCCTGTCGCAGTTCATCTACGTGGGAGACGGCTTCACGGACGTGCCCTGCTTCACGCTCGTCGAGGAGCGGCACGGCATCTCCCTCGGGGTGTACAAGCGCGGCGCACGCCACGAGCGCAAGGGCCAGCGCGGCGCGGACGCGCGGGTGACGGGGCTGGCGCCCGTGGACTACCGGCGGGGCGAGGACCTCAGTGATTCGTTGCTGCTCGCCGTGGGAAGCATGTGCCAACGCATCGCCCTGCGCGAGCGGCACTCCCCCGGCGAGCCCACCGGAGGGTGACGGCATGGCCCGACTTCTCGCGCGCCTCCTCGAGCAGCTCCCCTTCTACTCGGCCCCCTTCCTGGGCGGACACGTCCCCCACAGCGCCGGGACGGCCCGCCTTCCCGAGCCGAGCCCCACCCGCGCCTACCACGACTTCGCCCAGTTGCCCGAGACCTCCGGACCGCGCCCGCTCGGGGACGGCGAGACGCGGGTGGTGTATCACCCCTCCGCCCTTCCGCCCCGGGGGCCCGGCCTCACGGTGATGACGTACAACATCCTCATGGGGGGAGCGCGCCGCGAGGCGCTGGAGCGCTACTTCGAGCGGCTCGAGGCCAGCGGGCGGATGCCGGACATCATCGGCCTGCAGGAGGCCAACCAGCCCATCTCCGTGGCGCTCGCCCGGAAGCACGGCTTCCACCTCGCCTACTTCGGTGCCTCCGGGGACGGGGAGGCGCGGCTCGTCAATGGCAAGGCGCTCCTGTCCCGGCACCCGCTGCGCGAGGCGGTTCATCACCGCTATGCGCTGGAGGATGACCAGCGACGGGCGGCCATCTCCCGCCAGGACAAGGCCGGCGAGCTGAAGGAGGACCGGGGCGCACTGCGCGCCGTGCTCGAGGTGTGGGGACGTCCGGTCTCCGTCTACGTCGTCCACCACACGCTGGGAGACACCTCCATCAACGCCAGCGACCTGCGCCAGCTCCACCGCCTGTTGCACGCGTGCGGGCCCGGCCCGGCGGTGGTGATGGGGGACTTCAACGCCAACGTGGCCATCAAGCGCGACGGCACCTGGCTGCTGGCCCAGCTGCGCCGCTACGATCCCACGCACACCGTGGAGGAGTACCAGGCGCGCTACGGCGGCGTCATCGCCAGCGTGGGCGACGTGGGCGTGGGCAACATCGGAGATCCGCGCATCCGCCGCGCGCTGCGGGACCTGGAGCGCGAGCTGCCACAGGCGCTCGACGCGGCGTCCTCGGTGTGCGTGCGCCGGGAGGACGGCTCGCTGATGACGCCGAAGGAGGCGCGGCACGCGCTCAGGTCGGGCCGGGTGCGCGAGGGCACCGAGGCGTGGCGGCGCCTGCAGGACGTGGCGGACGCGGCCACCCTCAACTCGGAACCCGACCCGGATGGAACGAAGCCCGCGACGGGCAAGCGCTTCGACTCCATCTTCGCCACGCGCGACCTGCGGCCCGAGCAGGCGGAGGTGGACCAGTCCACCGAGGCGTCGGATCACCGGCCCGTCCTCGCCCGCTACGCCTTGTGACACGCCGGAGCGGTGGCTCAGCGGGCCCGGGAGATGCGGTAGAGGACGCCATTGGTGTCGTCGCTCAGCAACAAGGCGCCGTCGTGGGCCTGGGCAACGTCCGCGAGCCGGGCGAAGTGCTGGCTGCCCTCATCGAGGAGGAAGCCGGTGACGAAATCATCGAAGCCCCGCGGCTGCCCGTTCTCGAAGCGCAGGCGCACCAGCTTGTAGCCAACGGGCGGGCGGCGGTTCCACGAGCCGCGCATGGCGATGAAGGCATCCCCCCGGTACTCGGCGGGGAGCATGGCGCCGGTGTAGAAGACCATGCCCATGGGCGCGGCGTGGGCCTGGTACTCGAGGACGGAGGGCACCGTCTTCCGGGCGTAGGCCTCCTTGGTGGTGCTGGGAGGGTCCCCGATGATGGGGTCCACCTGCCGCTGGCCGAAGACATAGGGCCAGCCGTAGTCGCCGCCCTGGACGAGCCGGTTGAGCTCCTCGGGGGGAACGTCGTCGCCGCGGTGATCACTCCCGTGGTCCATGCCCCAGAGCTCGCGGGTGTCGGGGTGCCAGCCGAAGCCGATGGTGTTGCGCAGACCACTGGCGAAGCGCTCGCGGCGCGAGCCGTCCAGGGGCGCACGCAGCAGGGCGGCGTGCTCCGGGTTGGTCTCGTCGCAGGCGTTACAACTGCTGCCCACGGAGATGTAGAGCATCCCATCGGGGCCGACGGCGAGGGTGCGGTTGGCGTGCTGCCCACCATCCGGGAGATCTCGGAGGAAGGGCTGGCGCTCGCCCCAGGAACCATCGGGGAGGACGTTGGCGACCCAGACCTCGGTGGGCGTGGCGACGTAGGCGCGGCCCTGGTGGAGGGTGATGCCATGGACGAGCGGCAGGCCGGAGAGAACGGTCTTCCGCTCCTCGGCACGTCCGTCCCCATCGCGGTCGCGGAGCAGGAGGACATCCCCGTGCCTGGGCCGGGTGACGTAGACGGCGCCATCGCTCCCCACGGCCAGCATGCGCGGGCTTCCGAGCTCCTGGGCGAAGACGTCGGCGCGGAAGCCGGGCGGGAGCGAGAGGCGGCGGAGCAACTCGGGGCGGAAGGGGACGGTCTCGGGGCGGGAGACGTGACTGATGGTGGCCTTGCCGATGCGCTCGGACTCGGCGCGGGCCTCCGGGGGCTTCACCTCGGGATTGGGACCTGGGGCCGAGGGAGGCCGCGAGGAAGGAGAGGAAGCACAGGCCGCCGCGGCGAGCGCGAGGGCGGACAGTGCACAGCGAGGCGGCGGGCGGGACGAGGGCATCGTGGAACACCTGCAGGCGACGGGCCGGGAAACCGCAGATGCACGGTGTCCGAAAGAGAGCGCCCCCACCACTCCCGGGAAGAGGCTCGAGGGACTGCCTGACATCGCGTCCCAGGAGCCACTCCGATACTGAACAGAACACCGGTGCGTCCCGGCCCAGGAAGAGGGCCGGAGAAGAGGTCCGGCTCAGCGCCGATCGGCTGGCGCGCGGCGGGCCTGCCCTCGCTTCACCTCGGGAGCGACCTGCCCGAGGAGCTTGTGCGCCTGCTGGCGGTGCTGCACGAGCGTTTGGAGCTCGTCCTGGATGGCCTGGGTCAGCCGCGGGTTCTTCACCTGCTTCAAGGCCCACTGCATCTTGTCGACGGCCAGGTCGTACGAGAGCACCACGGACGACAGGTAGGCTCTATCCAGGTTCACCCCGCTCAACATCGGGAGGCTGGCCAGCGAGGTGAGGATCGCCGCGTGCATGAAGTCCTGCCTTGCGTTCAGCTCGCCCTGTTGCAGGGCCTGCGCAATATCGATGCCCTCGCGCTGCGCGAGCTGCTGGAGCTGTTGCTCGAAGCGCTGGTGCGTCTGCACCGACTTCTGCGCGAACTGACGGACGGAGGGGGTAGCGGCCTGGCCCTCGGCGATCCGCGACATGTCGGCGGCCCACCGGTTGGCCAGCATCAGCTCGGCCAACCACTGGCTCTCGTCGAGCTGTCTCACCTGGGGCTGCGCGCCCGGCTGCTGCATCGCGCCCGGCTGCTGCATCGTGCCCGGCTGCTGCATCGCGCCCGGCTGCTGCATCGCACCCGGCTGCTGCATCGCACCCGGCTGCTGCTGCTGGGCGCCGGCCCCGGCCGCGCCGCCAGTGCCCTGGGCCTGCTCCTGCTCGTAGGAGCGTCCGAAGAGCTCGTCTTCCTCGGTTGCCTCCTGCTGCGGCAACGTGCCTTCCTCGCGCGTGCCACTGGCCACCTGCTCCTGCTCCGTCTGTCGTTCCGCCCGCTCCTGAGGGCCGCTCGCACATCCCCAGCCCGCCAACGAGGCCGCCACCATCAAACCCATCAGTTTTCGCATGTCTTATCCCCCCGGGGCCCCTGGCCCCCAGGAGAATCTACGGTGCGATTCCGGCCGGGGAAGTCGGCATCCCGAGCCGCCGTGCAGGCCCTCGCCCCACCGGTGTGGAGCTCCCGCACCACGAGGATGAGACGCAGACCGCACGTCCACAGGGCCTTCCCTCCCCTGGGGCGGGAGGATTGATAGGGATTGGCCGCGGGGGACAGCCCTCACCGCCGTGACTCGTTGGTGTGACCGGGGCGCTGGATGAGCGGTACCACGTACCAGCACACGAGCGCGATGACCAACACGAGCCCGGCCACGAGCATGCCCCAGGACATGTCGAAGACGAACTGGGTGACCAGGAGGATGGCGGTGATGATGGAGACGAGCAGGAAGAGCAGGCCGCTCACCGTCATCACTCCCGCGTATTTGATGCGCCTCCGACGATGGACATCCCGCTCCTGGGACAGGCGCGTGATGCGATGATAGGAGGCGGGGGCCAGCAGGAGGATGGTCGCGATGGCCGCGCTGGCCACCGCGACTCCGTACAGCGTCCGGCCTGTCTGGCCAAGCTGGTCGAATCGGGAGGAGAACGGGGTGGTGAGCAGGAACGCCAGGAGGACCTGGACGCCCGGAATGATGGTGCGAAGCTCCTCCAGGATTTCCCGGAACCGTTCTCGCTCCGTCGATTGCGAGTCCATGTCGAGGGCGTTGTCTCTAACGGCCCTGCTCGTCCTGGGGCTCCACTCCAGCCCCGCCCGTCGCCGGAGACTGCTGCCGGTTGATCCTCATCGTCTTCCCACCGGAGGTGAGCTGGTCGGCGACCAGGACGATGCGATCCGTGAGAATCACGGGCCGTGCACGAACGGAGAGGCGTTGCCCCTCCTTGAGTTGGGCCGAGCCCAGCTGATCCGCGGGCCCGAGATCGACGGCCGCGATTCCCTGCTGGGTGCGCAGCAGCACCACCGTGTTGTCCACGTCACTGCCCGGCACGGACACGTTCTTCTGGCGTACCACCTGCCCCGTCACCTGGCGCGCCAGGCTCTTGTTGAACCGTTGCTCTGGCCGGTTGAGCTGGACCTCCTTGCCGCCGATCGTCGCGCGCTGGGCGAACAGGACGGCCCGGTCCCCGACGCGGCCGGCGACCCCGGAGGCCTGCAACTGCTGACCCTCCTTCAGCTGAGGGGCGTTGCGCATGGGGGAACCCAGGTCCACCACCACCCGCCGGCCCCCTTGCGTCTCCAGCAGGACGACCTGATGGCGGCGATCCGTGCCGCGGACGGTGACCTCCTTCTGTTTGAGGATGGTGCCCTGCACCTTCCTCATGCCGCGCTGTCGCGCCTGCTGGCCCGTCCCGCCCTGATGGGCCGCCTCCCCCTGCTGCATCTGTGTCTGTTGTTGCCGCGAACCGCCCGCCTGCTGCTGTCCTTGTGCGAAGGCGGGAGTCACACACACCACGGTCCCCGCGACGATCCACGCGCTCAATGCACTCTTCATGACTTGTCTCCTGGATGATTGAGAGGCTTTACATCCGGCTCCTCAGATGTCGAAGAGCCCCTCGTCGCCCGGGTCGTCGTAGGTGTCGTAGAACCAGTCGTTGCCGGCATCCGCGTCGTAGTCGCCGTCGTACAGCTCGTTCTCGTTCCAGCCCATACCGTACTCGCCCACCTCATCCAGGCCCGCGCCCCCCACGCCCGTGTCGTACATCCCCATGTCGTAGGTGTCGTAGTACCAATCGTTCTCGAAGGTGTCGTTCTCGTAGATTCCTCCTTCGAAGAACCCTTCCTCCTCCTGCGCCATGGCCTGCCCGGCCGCCAGGGCGGCCGTCAGCGTGCCGAGGGCAAAGGCCCTGCGCAGGAACCCGCGGATTGAAAGCGTCATGTCGTCCCCTTCAGGAATCGGGTGCACCAGCCTCCAGGACGAAAATGGTGCGCACCCGGAGAGAGAGAACTGCCCTTCGTGGGTAGCGTCTGTGTGGTGAGGTGCAGGAGGAGGAGGGAACGGAAGGATGGGTTGCCCGGCAGCCTCGGCTCGTCCTGCTTCAACCTCAGCAATACCAGCAGCGGCACGCGGAACACCGCCAACCGGGAACCCGAAGCGCGCCCGGTGTCACACCGGGCGCGCTCCAGACTACCCGCAGGTGATGGCCACGTTGTTGTAGCGGACGTTCGAGGTCTTATAGACCAGGGTCCTCATGTCGCCCTGAGCGAAGCCGCGCTCCCCGCAGGCGCAGCTCGCCTGCGTTCCCGTGCACGACGTCCAGCTCGTGACGTCGCCGCCCGCGTCCTCGCGGTACTCGGCGTTGAAGACAGCCTTGTTCTGGTCCACGAAGGCGGTCTTGTAGACCCCACACTCGTTGTACCTCTGGCACTCCTCGTTGATGGCGAAGTCGAAGGACGGGGCGAGCTGGGCAACCTGTTCGACGTCATTCTTGAGCGCGATGCCCAGACACCTGGCATGGGCCGCTTCGGCGAGCCAGCGGTTGTAGGCGAGCTGGTCCGCCGCCGTGAGGCCCCAGCAGGCCTGATCCGTGCACGAAATCTCATCGTCGTGTGCGTAGGCGTCGACGTTGTCCGGCTCGACCGCGTCGCACCCCTTGTCACGCGCCAGCTGCAGGCGGGCCTCCATCACGGTCCGCACCGCCGGCTTGCGGTGATCCAACCACCACTCGCAGCCCCCGCCGCTCTCGCACCAGTCGCCCATGATGTGGATGGACTCGTTACAGTCCTCGCCGGGGCTGCAATAGGTGTCGCGCGGGAACTGGGCGGCATCGCTCCGCCAGTTCTCGTAGGAGCCAGCGCTGAAGTAGCAGACCACCTTCTTGCCAGCGTTCTTGTACTCCTGGATCTTCGCGCTCGAGGTCCCGAAGAGGTCGACGACATAGACCTGGGCGTTGAGCGTCGTGGGGATGGAGCTGTTCTCGAGGTCCCAGATCCAGGTGGTCCCCTTGGGGAAGCTCGGGATGGTGCACGCCAGGTCGCCGGAGGCCTCCTGCCTGGCTCCCGCTTCGGCCAGGGCGTCCTCGCCCTCCATGGGCATGCACCCGGACACGAGCAGCGCGGAACAGGAAATCAGACGGGTCAATCGCTTCAGCATGGTGTCTCCCTTGAGCCGTGAGTTGGCTTTGAACATCGCCGCGCATAAGGCATTCAGAGCCGCTCGTCCAGACAAGCCTGCTTCTCCCGAATCTCATGAAACAAGAGACTAAAAGAACCCCCATCTCGCCCATGAGGCAGCTAAAGTTGTCGTGAACCCCACAGGAGTGAATTCATGTCCGCCGTCACCATTCCCACCATCGACACCGAGCGCCTCACGCTGCGCGGCCATCGACTCGAGAACTTCGAGGAAGCCTTCGCGCTGTGGAGCGACCCGGAGGTCACCCGGTACATCGGTGGCAAGCCGTCCACCCGGGAGGAGGTGTGGGCCCGTCTGCTGCGCAACGTGGGCCACTGGGACCTGATGGGGTTCGGGTTCTGGGTGGTGCGCGAGAGGAGCACGGGCCGGTTCGTCGGCGAGGTGGGCTTCGCGGACTTCCGACGTGACATCGAACCGTCACTCGGGGATGCCAAGGAGGCGGGCTGGGTGCTGTCTCCGTGGTCACACGGAAAGGGGTTCGCCACCGAGGCCGTGCGCGCGGCGCTGAAGTGGGCGGAAGGCCGGTTCGGTCCGGAGCGGGTGGTGTGCATCATCGACCCGCCGAACGAGGCTTCCCTCAAGGTCGCGCACAAGTGCGGGTTCCGCGAGTTCGCACGCGGCACGTATAAAGGCGGGCCCATGCTGATGCTCGAGAGGCTCCCCGAGGCCAGGTGAGCAGCCGGGCGTGGATCTCCTGGGGCCGGCAGGGTTAACCTCAAGACATGTGCCGAAGCATCAAACCCCTGTTCAACTTCGAGCCGCCCGCCACCGACGATGACATCCGCGCGGCGGCGCTGCAGTTCGTCCGGAAGATCGCCGGCACGCGCAAGCCGTCGAAGCAGAACGCCGACGCCTTCGAGGTCGCCGTCGAGGAGATCTTCCAGAGCTCCAAGCGCATGCTCGAGGGGCTGGTGGCGACGACCCCACCAAGGAATCGGGCGCGCTTCGAGGAAATGAAGAAGCTGCGCTTCAAGAAGGCCGAGCCACGGGGCTGAGGTCTCCCCCCGAGCCCGTGGCGAGGCCCCTGCGCATACCGGATGCGCCCTACTTCTGCTTCTCCTGGTCTCCGTGCGTTCCGGAGCCACCGACCGCGGCTTGCGGCATGTCTCCCCAGCCCGCCTCGGAGAACGCCTTCCATTTCCACTGACCATCGCGCTTCACGAGCAGCCCGGCGTTCCTGCCGGAGTACTTCTGGCCCCCCATGGTCATCGTGTAGTCATCCGTGAGGTTGGCGAGCGAATCGGACAACACGGTGATGCCGAGCTTGTGGTTCATCTGTATGTCCGAGGGCATCTGCTCGTACATGGGCTTCATCATCTGCACGTACTGCTGCCGGTCGTACGTCTCGGCCATCGGCACGCCCTTGCTGTCATCGGTCAGCATGTAGACCGGGAAGTCGGCCCGGGCGAGCTCCGCCTCGAAGTCGCGACGCTTCATGATGGCATCGCCCTCCTTGACCCAGGCTTCGATCTCCTTTCGTGTCTTCGCTTCATGGGTGGGCTTGCGAGTCCACGGGCCCATCCTGGACATGTCCATGGGAATGCCCGAACCACCCGTGGCGGCCGGGGCGTGCTCCTGCTCCTGGCCCTGGGCCCAGACAGGCGAGGTGAGCACGAGCGAGACGAGACACACCGCGATTCGACGCATCATGAGCAAGCGACCTCCTTTTCGCCCGAAGTTGGTGGTGCTCCGACCCGGGGACAAACCGGCCCACTGAAGCTGCCCTGGCCCGCGGGGCCCCCCAGGGAGCCGAGCGGGGCCGCGACTTCCTCGGCGCGCCCGAACTTCGCTATGGTCCGAGCCCGGGTTGGCTCACCGAACAAGGGAGGGGAACATGGATGACACGACCCACGCGCTGAAGGGCAGCACGGGCAGGGAAGCAGACGCCAACGCGTATCCCGGCAACGAACTGGTCACCGTATCCGACTGGGTGGTGGGCTACTCGGACGGCACGCTCTCCGTCTGCTGCACGGTGAAGCCGAAGGATTCCTCGAACGCGGTCTCGAGTCTGTACGTGTCCGCGTACAGCGCCCGGGGCAAGCGCGTGCAATACTGCTCCAGCAACAGCAGCCTCAACGGCATGAACGCCCCGCATGGAACCTGGATGTCTGGTTTCGCCAGCACCCAGCTCTTCGACCCCGCGGTCAACGGCCACACGAGCACCAGCGTCATCTGCGGGTTCGTGAAGACCGACATGGGCTCGAAGAACTTCTACATCAAGCGTGACTTCGACGTCACGGACGCGTCCTTCCAGAGCGAGAAGCGGCACTCGTAATAGGGGTAGGCCTTCGCCGTGAGCGGCTCGTGGGGCCGACACACCAGCTTCACCCCGAGCGTCCGGCACAGCTTGTTCGGCCAGGCGTGGCCGTCGAGGATGACGCGCTCCGACCCCGGCCACGCCAGCACCGCATCGCATCTGGCGGGCGAGCAGAGCCCGGCCTCGACCAGCCGGCGGAGCACGCCCTCCGCCCACGTCCCGCGCGGCTCGTCGGGCATCGCCAGTCCGAGCCCCACGGTGGGTCCGATGGTCTCTCCCACGTCCAGGTTCAGATCGATCAGGTGCAGGTGCGAGAGCCAGCGCTCGGCGATCTCCTCGATTTGAGCGCGAGGGCCCGGCCAGCCGATCCGCTCGAGGAACGCCCCCAGCTCCGCTCGCGGCGCGCCGATGACCACCCGGATCGCCTCCGAGCCGCGAGCGGCGAGCGGCGCGACGTGCGCCACCTCCGCCAGGTCGGGGAGGAATTCGAAGCAGCGGGTGATGGTCCTCGCGATGGCGGGCGACACCGGCCTGCCCTGGAGCACTTCCAGGGCCCGCCAGATGATGCGAAGCGCCTCATCGTGGGTGGCACCCGAGGCCCGGCGGGAGGTAGGCACCCTCCGTTCGAACTCGGGCTGCACACAGACGAAGGGAAAAGGCGTGGGTACACCGGAGACAGCCCCCTCCAGATCGTACTCCAGCCAGAAGATGGGGACCCGCGACAGCACCGAGCCGGGCTTCACCCACTCCTGGGAGAACGCACGAATGCCGTCCCAGTGGGGGCCGCGCAAACGCTCACGTGTCTTGGACAGCGCCTCGGCCAGTGCCGGGGGCCCCCCATCACTGGCCATGCAGCAGACCATGAAGTCCACCCGCCGGGAGCCCTCCTCCAGGCGGCACTCGAGGCAGATGCCTCCCGAGACTTCCGGCAACAGCCGCGCCGCGGTGTGGATGTTGTCCAGGGCCCGCCCGTCCACCAGCAGCTCGGGGAGCAACGGACGCAGCCGACTCAGCAACTCATCGACGTGGACGATCATCGGGGGAGTGCTCGCTCTCGCGTGCTCAGGCGCTCACGATCGTGAGGGCGTTGTCCTTGCTCCCGTAGTGCCCGTCCGGGTTGGCCACCAGCACCGAATACGCGCCGAGCGGCACGTTGGAGGGAATCTGTACCTGGGCGGTCAGACGCGACCCCCGGTTGCCCGCGTTCACCACGTTGAGCGTCTGCCCGGGGAGCTCCACCGTCCCCTGCTTGAGCACGGCCATCGAACCCAGCGCGAAGAAGTCGCCGGAGATCTGGAGCTGAACCGAGGTGCCCGTCTCGACAGGGTCCGGCGTCACCGAGGAGATCTCCACCACCGACTTCACCCAGACCGCGGCGAACAGCTCCACGTGGCTCAACTCCAGACGGAGGTGCTCGATGACCTTGTCGAGAGAACCGGCATGCAGGGCCTCCAGCTGAGCCGGGGTCAGGCCGGCTTCCTCCATCATGCCCTTCGGGTTCTTGGTGAACTTGCGTTGGAGTTCCGGGTTGCGAAGCAGATCAGAGATGAAATGCAGAAGCATGTTTCCCTTTCGGCGTCGACGCAAATCACCACTCGTTCGATAACAGCCGGGCTATATCATTTGAAACCCGGAACCAGAAGGGTCGCCCATCGCTCCGGGCGTTTGATTCCGCCAGCCGTCAGCAGCGTGTCGGCCCGGAGTTTGAGCGCCCTGCCCTCCTCACCGCCCAGCAGCTCGCCCTTGCACCAGAGAGCACATGCCGCATGGGTGGGCATGTTGGCCGACTGGTAACCGTTGATGGCCACCGACAGGTGGGCCAGGGCCTGCTCGTGCTGCCCTCGCACCCGGGCCAGACCCGCCCGGAGCAGCTGCTCCAGGAAGGGAGCATCCCTCCGCATCTCGCGGCCGACCCGGGCAGCGTCCTGCTCGGCCGTCTCGAGCAGCTTCGCGCGCCGGCTCGAGTCCTCCCGCACCAGGGCCAGCGCGATCTGCGCCCGCAGCGCATACAGCTCCATGCGCGCGTTCTGCGCCCGGAAGATCTGCCCCGAGACGAGGGCGGGCCAGCTCTTCTCCAGGCGGGCCCAGGCGTCCGCGGGCCGTCCCTGGTAGAGGTCCGCCTGGGCATGGCGCTGGAAGTCGAAGTTCTTCTGGACGAGACCGCTCTGGGTCCAGCTCGCCATGGTCTCCCGCAGCAGCGCCCGGGCCTCCTCCGGCTCGTCCCGGGCGAGCAGGCAGTACGCGGTCGAGAACGAGGCGGTGACCCGGGAGAACAGATCGCCCACCTCGGTGGCCCACCGGAACCACTCGGAAGCGCGCCGCTCCAATCCCTGGATGTCGCAGGTGGCCTGCAGCACCAGGGTGTAGAGGGTATGCCCCACGTTGAGCTCCCAGATGACGTCCGTCCCGTGCCGCTGGAGCAGCGTCATCCCACCATCCACCTGTGCGAGCGCGGTGCTCCAGTCACCCAGGACGAACGAGCGCGCGGCACGGTAGGTCTCGGCAAAGCCAATCAACGCGGGCTCCTTCAGCCGCTGGGCAAGCTCCCAGCCCCGCTCGAGGTAGCGGGTGCCCTTCTCCAGCGTCTGGGGCGTCCCCTGCCAGATCAGGATGGGACCGAAGGCGATCAACGCGCGGGCGACCCGGGACGGCTCCCCCGCTTCCAATGCCAGCCTCAAGCTCTGCAGCTGGTAGCTGCCCGCCCGCATCCACTCCACGCTCGCCAGCGATTTACCGAGCGCCCAACCCATGTCCACCTGGACGAGCATCCCGGGCGGAGCTGGCGTCCTCCGCGCCTTCGGCTCCAGACGGCTCATCTGGAGGCGGAGCATCTGATAGAGCAGGTTGGAGAAGGCTCCGACGTTGGTCCGGGGATAGGACAGGCCCACCTGGGAGAGCAGTGGCCGAACCAGGCCCAGCCCCTCGTCGATACGGCCGCTCAGCATCAGGCTCTCGATGGCCCGGCGCTGGAGCCCCAACCCCTCTTCCGGAGGGCTCTCGCGAGCCACCTCGAGGAACAGCGGCCCCGCCTCGGCGCCCCTGCCGGCATTCGCGAGGGCCTCGGCCCGGCGCGTCTTGAGCACCCTGGGACGCGGGAGCTCCGCGTCGGAGGCACCGCCCCCCCATTGGAGCGCGGACCCGAAGAGCTCCGCGGCACGGTGGAAGGCCAGGGCCTTGTAGGCGCGCTCGGCCGCGTGGACGGCATGGACCGCCGCCCTGCGCAGCTCACCCGCTCCGTGAAAGTGCTCGGCCAACAGCTCGTGCTCCGGCTCGGGCCGGGTCTCCAGCACCTCGGCGAGCCGACGGTGGCGTCCGGCGAGCGCGCTGGCCTCGAGTCCCTCCACCACGTACTCGCGGATTCGATCATGGGAGACCTCCAGGCGGGTGTGCTCCCCCCTGCGGACCCGCAACAGACTCCGAGCGCGCAGCAGGACGAGCGAGGAGAGCGCGGCCTCTCCCTCCCGGGCCGCTTCGAGCACCAGGGTCTCGTCGGTGGGCCGCCCAGCCACGGCCACCAGTTCCAGCAGGTACCGCGCGCTCTCCGGGAGCTGGTGGATCCGCCTTCCGAGCACATCCCGGAGGGAGCTCCCCTCCCTGGACGCCGCGGGCGCCTCCTCGGTGACCTGCTCGGGCTCGAGGGAGAGCTCCTCGATGAAGAAGGGATTGCCCTCGGCTTCGCGGACGATGCGCTCGGCGCGGAGCCGGGCCTCGGGCGAGGAGGAGCCCAGCCGGAACAGCGCGAGCCGCAGGGCCTCCTCCGCCGGGAGCGGTTGGAGCACGAGCTCGCGCCGGGGAGCCAGCGCGGGCGAGTGCGCCAGCAGTTGCTCCAGCTCGCGGAGGAAGGGGCTGACCTCCGCCTCCCCGGTGCGGTAGCTCGCCACGAGGAGCAGGTGCGGCACGTCTGGAGGCGAGAGCAACTCGGCCAGCAGGCGTGCGCTGTCCGCGTCGCCCCACTGGAGGTCATCGAAGCAGAGCACCACGGGTCCCCGCCGGGCCAGGCTCGCGAGCAGCTTCTTGAGGACGGCCACCATCTGATGGCGCATCTGGAGCGAATCGAGCGGCTCGGCGGGTGCCGGAGCGTCCGGAGCGAGCTGCGCGAGCACCCGGAATACGGGGAAGAAGGCCGTGAGCTCCTGGACCTGGGCGGGGATGGGCTCTCGCGCCTCGTTGTCGGGCAGCTGCAGGAGGTAGCGCATGAGCGCATCCAGCAGGCTGTCCAGGGTCTTGTAGGGGACCGACTCGCGCTCGTAGCAGCGCCCCATCAGCGTGATGGCACCACGCGCGTAGGCGGAGTCCAGGAAGGTCCGCAGCAGGGTGCTCTTCCCCAGGCCGGGACCGCCGCTGAGGTACACCGTCTCGACCCGCCCCTCCCTGCTCCGCTCGAAGGCCTCCTCCAGCACCTGGAGCTCCGCCTCGCGACCCACGAGCGAGCGCCCCTGACCCGTCAGCACCTGACGGCTCTTCCCGTGGCTCCCGCTCCCCTCCGGGGCCAGGCAGGAGAGGATCTCCTCGTGCTTGGGGCGGTCCTCCGGCATGGGGCTCATCATGCGCATGCAGAGAGCCTCGAGCTCCGGCGGCAGGCCGTACGTGAGCCGCGAAGGCGGCACCGCCCCCCTCTTCTGATCCTGGAGGCGCTGGGCCGGAGGACCCACGAAGGGGCGCTGCCCGGTGAGGGCCTCATAGAGCATCACCCCCACGCTGAACCAATCGCTCGCCTCGGTGGCGGCCTCGCCCATCCACTGCTCCGGTGCCATGTAGCAGGGCGTGCCGGCCAACTCCTCGGGAGTCGCGTCCATGGGCGCGGGCGCGAACTCGCGGGCGAGCCCGAAGTCGAGCAGCACCACCCGGCCGGTGCTGGTGACGAGGACGTTGGAAGGCTTGAGATCGCGGTGGACGATGCCCGCCGCGTGCAGGGCCCGGACGCCCTGGGCCAGGAGGAAGAAAGCGGAGCGCAGGCGCCGCGGGTCCACGGAGAAGACGGGGCGAGCGGGCTCTGGGGCACCGGGCGCGGGAGCGGCGGAGAGCGGCGCGGGCGGTGCCGCGCGTGCCGACGTCTCCGATGGGAACACCAGGGTCGTCTCTTCGACGTGGCTCGTCCACGGGGCCCTGGGCTCGAGCGTCTCGGTGGGCGCCTGCGACAAGATGGGGTTGAAGGAACCCGAGGTGGCGGAGCGCTCGCGGACGTAGGCGATGAAGTTGCTCCCCGCCACATACTCCATGGTGAAGAACCACCGGTCACCTTCCGAGTGCAGCTCGTAGAGCGTCACCAGGTTGGGGTGGACGATGTCCGTGAGGAGCCGGAACTCCTGCTTGAAGCGGTAGAGCGCGCTCGGCCGGGAGTCATGGAGGAGCTTGAGTGCCACCACCATGTTGTAGTGACGGTCGAAAACCTCGTAGACGGAGCCGAAGGCTCCCTGACCGATGAGCCGGCGGACCTCGAACCGCGCGGTCCCCTCGAATCCCTTCTGAGACAGAATCCGCACGTGCCCCGCCTTTCCCCCGGCGAACCGGACAGGACCCATGGAGGAGGACACCGAGGCCCGCCTCGAGGATGCGTTGATGGACAGGAATTATCCACCGCGCGATTCCGCTTGTGAAGGAGGCGCGGGTGGGCCCTCCAGCTACTCCTGCTCCTTCTCGTCCTTCTGGAGCAGGGACTGGCAGGGGACCTCCGGCCGGGGATACGCATTGAACGGGAGGAACCAGACACCATCGAACCCATGCAGGTTGGCCCTGCCATGGCAGGCCATGCACGAGGACCTCGAGTCCTGGAACCAGGTCTCGGCCGCCACGTTGGCCGTGTTCGTCTGCGGCTGCGGCTGGCGCGCATTGGGGAAGCTGTCCGTCCCGTCGTGGGTCGGCCACTGCGTCATCACGAGTTGGTAGTTCTCCCAGACGGTGCCCTTGACGCCTGGGGCGGCGTGATAGTCCTCGTTGGTACGCTGGGTCGAGCTGGCGATCGGCCGCATGCGCACCACCTGCGTCGGCTCCGGGTCCCGCCGCGGCGGATTACACCGATCGATCGGCCTGCCCATGGGAGAAGGCGGCGTCGTCGGATCGCCGTTGTTGAGCGCGTACGGCGCGCGCCCCTGGCTCTTCTCACCCGGGATGGCCGGAACGTTATCGACGTGTTCGAAGGTGGCCCAGATCCAGTTCGGGAAGCCCACGACCTTGTTGACGAT
Organism: Archangium violaceum; assembly: GCF_016859125.1. Classification (NCBI taxonomy): domain Bacteria; kingdom Pseudomonadati; phylum Myxococcota; class Myxococcia; order Myxococcales; family Archangiaceae; genus Archangium; species Archangium violaceum. Next base: position 3,077,220 of record NZ_CP069338.1, read on the forward strand.
GTGCAGGCCGATCAGACCGACGGGGGTTGGGGTGCACCTGCCGGACACCGGGTCGAGCACGTTGGCCTGGGTGACGTAGTAGCGGCTCCATTGCTCGGGAGGCACCCCCGTCATGATGCGCCACGAGGCCTTGACCCCGATCGAACCAAACGGGAACTCCAGGGGGTTGTCCGTGCCGCCATGCAGGTTCTCCGCCAGATACAGCGGGCCCGGGTACCGCGAGGGAGGATTGATGATGAAGTTGTACTGCGTGTTGTTGACCCGGAACTCGTAACGGACGTACTGGCGGTTCTGGCTCACCAGCGGACCGGCCTGACGTTTGAGGCCGGCCTGGTTGAACCCGTGGAACCTGTCGAAGGAGGCCAGGTATTTCGTGTAGGGCGCCAGCCGCTCGTTGGGATCGCATGGCGAGAGTGTGTCGAAGCTGTTCCAGGTGGCCGGAGCCGCACCCCCGGGGAGGAACAACTCGTAGTCCGCCTTCCATGTCTCCCAGACCCCCGGCACGGACACGTCACCATAACGCTTCCCGTTGTCGGCGAGGCCCCGGTATCTGCCCTTCTGTGCCGGCCAGGTGAGCGCGATGAACTCCCGCCACGCGAAGTCATCGAAATACGGCAGGTTCTTCTCGGGGTCGGAGAACGGCGGGGTGATGCTGACGGGGACGACCGCCGACACCTGGGGCGACGGGCGAGCGGCCGGGGCCTGGGCGCTCGCGACGGGAAGCCAGGCGAGGAGAACTCCCATGAACAGTCGGGTGACGAAGGTGTATCGACTCAGCATCGGATGCGATCCCCCTGGTGCTCGACTGAAACCACGTGGACGGGCCCCGCGAGGTGCCCGGATGGGGGCAGGTTGCAGCAGCCTCCGGGGCATCCACCATGAAGAGGTTCACCCGTTTGGAGTGAATTGCCTCACACCCCGCGGCTCCAGGGGGTGGCGCTCAGCGCTGGTAGATCTTCACCCAGTCCACGTACATCTTCACCGGAGCGCCCATGGTGGTGCGGAAGGCGTCGAGCTGGATGCACAGATGGTGTGCCACGTCCGGGATGGCATTGACGTCCGTGAGCGTCCAGACCAGGGCCCCGTCGCGGAAGATGCGCAGGGCCTCCGGCTCCCACTCCATCGCGACGGTATGCCATTGGGTCGCGTCCACGGCGTGTCTGTAATGGTACTGGCGGTTGTCCGCGCCGTAGTGGATGAACGTGCTGAAGCTGGCGCGGCTCGTGCCGGTGCCCGTCTCGTAGATGTCGTTCTCCCCATCCGAGGGCCAGTTCCCGCTCTGGGGCCACGTGAGCACCACGCCACTGGTCGTGCCGCTGGGGTCCGGCTCGGTGCGGACGCGGAACTCGAAGCGGCCGTACTTGTAGTTCGACTTGTGCGACATGCCGCCCGACACGAGCGTGCCATCGACCATCTGCGCGGTGACTGTCAGCAGGCCATTGGCGACGCTGAACGCGCTCGGACGGCGCAAGCCATTGCCGCCATGCCCGGGCGAGTAGTACATGCTCCACTGGGTGGTATCGACCGCGCTCCCCAGGAAGTCATCCTGGAAGACGAGCCGCCAGCCCGGGGGCGTGCCAGGCGCCGTGACGCGGATGTCATCCGCGTAGAGGGCGTCACCCGACACGCTGTTCGTCTGGAGGATGTAGAAGGACAGCTTCCGGTCCGTCTGCTCGAGCGTGGCCGAGACGGTGACCTTCTGGAAGGTCTGCGTCAGTGTCGCCCTCTGCTCCCACACACGGACGACACCGCTGGCATCCGTCTCCCGGAGCGCGAGGATCACCGTCTTGCCCACCGCGCTCGTGCTCGCGGCGGCGACGTAGGCGCTCGCCGTGTATGTGCCCAACGCAGCGGGAGCCGCCACCACGCTCGACGCGGCCTCGAGCGAATACCCTCCGCTCGTCCCGGCCACGGGCGTGACCTTCACCACGTAGCCGCCCTCGGGCGCGTCCGAGGAACGGAGGATCCGCGACAGGCTTGCCTGCCACGTCTTCCAGCCCTGGAGGTCCTGCTCGAAGCCGCCGTTGGCGAGCAGGTTGTCCGTCGCCGCGGCCGTGCTCGCTCGGGTCTCCTCCGGCGCGAGCGCCCGGACCTCCGGCTCGGGCCCACAGCCCATCCCCAACAGCCCGCTCAGGCCCACCACGCAGGCCAGCCGCACGCACCGCCCACGTCCTCGTCCCACGAGACTTCGCATCATCTGAAACCCTCCATCCTCGAAAAGGTCTACAGGGAAGAGGGGGACTCCCGCCCCGCATCTCAAAAAAGCCATGCAGCTCGACTTCGCGCTCGACGCCTTCCACCCAACTCCGACAAGGGCTCCGCGGCGACGGCGAACGGCTTCCCCACGCTCGCATGCCAGACGCGTAGGCGCCCCGGCCCCGCCTCCGCTCACTCACGGGGCCGGGGCGCCGGGGTAGGCGTCAGTCCTCCGTCCGCGGCTGTGGAAAGAGACCTCTATAGGGCCGAGCCTCCTCCACGGCGCGGGCGAAGGACGGCCGGTTCAGCAGGCGGTCCAGATAGGCCCTGACGTGCGAGTGCGCCTGGGTGATGGGCACGACCCAATCGGCGTAGAACAAGGCGGGGCCCGCGGCACAGTCCGCCAGGGTGAACGCCTCGCCAATGGCCCAGGTCCGGTTCGCCATCTGTCGATCGAGCAGGCCATAGGCGGTGAGCAACGAAGCCCTGGCCACCTCCACACCGTGTGGATCTCCGCGCCCTTTGGGGCGGATCCGGTCGGTGACGATCTTCTGCATCGGCTCGGCGATCTGGAGATCGAAGAAGCGATCCCACAGGCGCGCTTCGAGGGCCTGGTCGAATTCTCCGGGAATCAGCGGCGTCGCGCCCGGGTGATGGCGATCCAGGTATTCGATGATGATGCTGGACTCGGGAAGGGTCCGGTTCGCGGCGCGGTCCACCAGGACCGGCATCCGTCCCACCGGGCAGTGGCCGTCGAGGGTTGGGCGTCATCGGCCGTTTCTCTCACGACCCCACGCGAAGTGCACGCCCTGGGGATCGAACCCAGCGAAATCGGTGTGTGGAACCGACGCCGTCTCCAGCTGGCTCGGCGTGCATGAGAAGTCGCGGAGCAGGGAGTTGAACCCTGTGGCGCAGGCGTATGAGACCCGGTGGGGCACCGGCCCCTCTCCGCGTTGAACGAGTGCCTCTGGCAGGAATTGAACCTGCGGCCTCACGGTTCGGAGCCGTGCGCTCTCATCCACTGAGCTACAGAGGCAAGAAGAAGAAGTGGTTCCGGCAGGACTCGAACCTGCGACCCCACGGTTCGCAACCGTGTGCTCTCATCCGCTGAGCTACGGAACCAGAAAACAGAAGCTGCCGGCGGGACTCGAACCCGCATCGTCCTGAGTGGCGCTCAGGTGCCTCACCTCTCGGCCACGGCAGCAACACGACCTTCGGTACTGCGAGAGCCCCTGGTCGGGTTCGAACCGACGGCCTCCGGTTTACGAAACCGGCGCTCCTCCAGCTGAGCTACAAGGGCATGGCAGGCCGCCAAGGAGTTGAACCCTGCACGCTCGGATTTGGATTCCAAGCTGCTCCCGGAGCGCGGCCTATGAACACAGACAACAAACAACAGACGACGGGTGCGACGTGAGAGGCCCATGCGGGAGTCGAACCCGCCCCACGCGGTGTTGCAAACCGCTGCCGCCCCAGGCGGAACGGGCCATGTCCTGCATGCTGCGTGCACCGGGAGCAGGCTTCGAACCTGCACCTGCGGGGTCAGAGCCCGCCATCCTCGCCAGTTAGACGATCCCGGTATGAGTGAAGATGAAGCTCGAAAACACGAGAGGCCGGGTTCCCCTTCGGGAGCCCGGCCTCTGATCGACAGCGCCTCGAGAGAGAAGAGGCGCTGACGGTCAGAAACCGGGTGGACGACCGCGATACTGCCAGCGCCGGGCACGGAAAACCGGAGCGGCAACCACGTGGGTGCGCGGGAGCGAATCGATGCAACCGGCAAATTTCTCAGTGTGCTTGGGGTTCATCGCGCTCTGCATCGCCACCGTCGTCATGGTCACCGCTCCTTTCATCGAGAAAAGACGCGGCCGGAAATGTGTCCTGACACGCCACGCGGATCTTCCTTCGACGCTTGGGGACAAGCAGGCACGCGAGCCCTCACTCCTCATGGACAAGCGCCACCGGCACTCCAGGACGCATCACCCCCGCTCATGCGACGTCCCGGGAACGATGGTCCCGGGCCTTCTCCGCGTTCTGCCGCTTCTTGAGCAGGGTGACGAAGTCGTCGCTCACCGAGTGATCGTGCGTCGCCGCAGCATGCTCCACCAGCATATCGCGCAGGGTCTGGGCCTGCTCCGGCTCCAGCAACAACGCGAGCAGCAGGTAGACGCCCCGGAAGCGTGGATCCTTCAGGTGCTTGACTGCTCGCCGGTTGTCCTTCCCCAGGAAGGTCTGGGCAATGAAGAACTCATGAATCTTGCCGTGGCGGAAGCGCCACTCGCACTGCTCCTCACCGTCGGGAGTCTTCCACTTCAGACACACCACCATCTTGGCGGCTTCCATCCGCTGCAACTCCCGGCGAAACTTCTTCTCCGAGAGGGCGCTCCTCGAAGGTCCTCGTCCTCCAGGAGCCTGGCGACGAGAGGCGCCTGCGCTCCGGCCTCCGACCCCATCGCCCCCAGCGCCTCCAGTGCCGCCCAACAGATGTCCTTGTCGTCGCTCCGCAAGAGGTTGGCAACGGTTGGCGCCAGCGCGCTGGCCGCATCCCCCATCTCCCGCAGTGCCTCCAACGACTCCAGACAGACGTACTGGTTTCGTGAACAGTCGACGAGCGAGGAAAGGTGCGCTTGCTCCAATCCCATCCCCAGCACGCTCAATGAAGAGATGGTGGCAAGCTGGATGCGCCAGTCCTTCGCATTCAACAGCTCCCGCATGCGCGGCTCTCGAGCGAATACCCCCAGCCGTTCTCGAACTCCAGGCTGTGCGAGCTCCTTTTCGCTCAACCGCAACAGCGCTCTCACGACGATCTCAGGGTCGGGATCGTCCAGAGCCGCGAGCAGTCCCCGAATCCGCGTTGGCGGCGCCTCGGCGGGACCTTCCCTGGTCGTGGCCTGTGAACTGCTCCCGAGCAGAAGGGTGAAACAACACACCCTCAGCCACATCAGAGTTCGTCGCTGCATTCAGCCCCCCCATCCCGAGGGAGGATTCTGACCGCAGACAGTACGGACGGGAAAGGCCCCCTCCCTCGCGCACGCCAGGGGTGTTTGACAGAAATGTGACGATTGGGGAGTTGGGCTCGGAGCGCGCCTACCGGTCCAGCACCATGCTGCGGATGAAGAACTTCGGGTAGCGCACGTACGTGCGCAGGTGCATGGCCGTGTCCACCATCCACGGCACCCAGTCGCCCGTGTCGATGACCGCGTCCACCGCGTGCTCCCGGTTGCGCGCGTACCACTCGCGCCAGTGCTTCACCTCGTCCGAGGACAGCCGCCCCGACAGCCCCTGCGCCCTCAAGAGCAGCTCGAAGATGCCCCGGTGGCAGTAGATGTACTGCCCCCCTCCCTTCCAGCCGAGCGTCTCCTTCGCCTCTTCGCCCAGCCGCTCCTCGTGCCCGCACGCCGCCTCGTACACGAACAGCGGCAGCGGACTCCCCCGCGCGATGTCGAAGCCCATCTGGCTGTAGAAGCGCGGGTTGAAGTCGATGAGCAGCTGCTTGCCTCCGGCCCGGATGAACTCGACCTCGAACGTGCCGTGGTAGCCCAGCTTCTTGCACAGCGCCCGCACCTTCTCCGCGAGCCCCGCGTCCACCGGCACGTCCTCGAAGCACAGGCCGATGCCCAGCTTGCGCGGACGCTGCAACACCTTCACCGCCCCGCGCGCCACGAACAGCTCGCCCGTCCGGTCCACGAAGCCGCTCAGGCTGAAGATGTTCTGCGCCGCCTCCGTGTAGAAGGCCTGCACCATCGGCCGGTTCGCCCGCGCGTCGTACTCCAACAGCTTGCGCCCGTACTTGTTGCGCTCCAGGAACTCGCGGTAGCGCGGCAACAACTCGCTCGCGCGCTCCACCTGCGCGCCCTTCACGTGGCTCTCGAACAGAATCTGCGTCCGGGGCTTGAGTAGCACCGGGAAGCGCGCCTCGGCCGCCACCTTCTCCAGGTCCGCCTCACCCTCCGGGAACCACGTGTCCGGCACGTCCAGCCCCACCTCCTTGCACTGGTCGTGGAGCGTCTTCTTGTTCAACAGCCCGTAGATGACGTCCACGTCCGGCTGGTACATGCGGAAATGCTTCGACAGCTCCTCGCGGCGCAGGGCGAACAGCCACGCCATGTCATCGCTCGTGGGGTACAGCACGTGCCCCGGCTCGGCCTCACCGAAGCGCAGCAGCCACTCCAGGAAGGCCTCCGAGTCTCCCACGTCCGGGCACTCCACCCGCCGCGTCACGTACCGGCTCCAGCGCGCGGGCGCCAGCAGCTTGGACTCGGCCATGGTGATGGGAATGCCCAGCCGACCCAGGCACCGCACCGCGGCGAGCGTGCCGTAGTAGTCGGCCATCGTCAGCAGGATGGGAGGACGCGCCTGTGTGTTCATGTATCGATTCCTCGTGTCCTCAGCGCGCCAGCGCTAGCCCGGGTTGACCGGGGTGCTCGCCACCGGCTCGGCGGCCGGCTGCGGCTTCTTGTCGCGCCAGTCGAAGCGGTTCTTCAGCTTCAGGAAGGGCTTCTCGAAGTAGCGGTAGCTCAGCGTCGCCAGGCCGACGCTCAGGAGCATCGTCAGCACGTAGTAGAGAATCAGGTTGTGCGGCACCACCCGGCGCACGATGTTCAGCGAAATCATGTGCAGCAGGTAGATGCCGTAGGTGATGGAGCCCATGTAGCGCAGCCACTTGTGGTCCACCAGCGGCGCGAGCACGTGGTCGGGCCGGATGCACATCGCAATCACCATCGCCGTGAGCAGCAGCGAGGAAATCCACAGCGGCGTGTCGTGGTTGTAGATGGCGAAGAACACCAGCACCACCACCACCGGCACGCTCCACACCTGCCCCAGCACCTTCCACGTCCACTCGAAGACTTTGGGGTAGTGCGTCAGGTACGCCGCCAGGCAGCCCATGCACACGGAGACGGAGATGCTGGCGAGGATGCGCACCCACAGCAGCCGGGTGTCGAGAAAGCCCGTCTTCGTGGCCCAGTCCATGAAGATGGCCACCGCGAGCATGCCCGACATGAAGACCACCGGTCCCCACGTCGTCTTGAAGTAACGCACCACGAAGGGCCACATCAGGTAGAACTGCTCCTCGGTGGCCATGGACCACGCGAAGTAGAAGATGATGCGGCCCTCTTCCAGCTTGATGAACCAGTTCGACGTGTACGTGAGGTAGTACTTCAGGTTGTCGAAGAACGCGCCGCGCACCACCATGTCCTGCTCGAAGAAGAAGACGAGCACGATGTAGAGGAACGTCACCGCGTAGTAGAGCGGGAAGATGCGCAGCGAGCGCCGGGCGTAGAAGCCCTTGAGGGAGATGGAGCCCGTCGTCTCGCGCTCGCGCAGCAGCAGCGTGGTGATGAGGAAGCCGCTGATGGCGAAGAAGAGCGAGACGCTCAGGTAGAAGCGCCCCACGAGGCCCTCTCGCGCTTCCAGCACGTGGTAGAGCACCACGGCGAGGATGGCGAGGGCTCGCAGCCCGTCCAGGGCTCCGAAGGTCTTGGTGCGAAGAAAGGCCTGATGGGCGGCTTTGGCGGATTCCATGTCCGCCCATTAGGAACGCAGAATTCCCGACGACCCACAAGAGGGCCAGCCCCGGCCTCCGGGCAGACACGCTAGCGCACCGCCCGCCCGCCCGTCTGGTCCGCGCCCCCCGACATGCGGACCTCCGCCACGTGCGAGAAATAGATGGGGATGCCAAGGACGTAGCGGCTGAACAGCCGCCGGGGCTCCACCGCCAGACGGAACAGCCACTCCATCCCCACCTTGCGCATGACGAGCGGCGCCCGCGGAACCTTGCCGCCGATGTAGTCCAGGATGGCGCCCCCATTGACGATGAGCACCGGGTGCGAGAGCGCCTCGCGCAGCTGCACCGAGACCGCCTCCTGCTTGGGCATGCCCATCGCCATGATGATGAGCTCCGGCTTCGTCCCGGTGGCCAGCCGCACGTACGTCTCCGGCGCGTCGAAGCCGTCATGGCAGGCCACGATGTCCAGCCCCCACTCCTCCAGCGTGCGCCGCGCGTTGTCCAACCACGGCGAGCGCGTGCCGAAGAGCGCCACCCGCCGCCCCTTGTACGCACGGGCGAGCTTGGGGATGAAGTCCGTGCCATTCATGTTCAGCCCATACGGCCGGCTGAACGCTTTCATGCCCAGCTTCACCCCGATGCCGTCACGCAACAGCATGTCCGAGCGCAGCAGCCCGTCCAGCATCCCTGGCTGATTCCACCCCAGGTTCACCGCGTGCGCGTTGACGAAGGACAGGATGAAGGGCCTCCCGGGCCGGGTGAGCTCGTCGAGCAGCGCCCGCTCCGCCGCCTCGTCGTCGATGACACGGATGCGGTCCATCAACGTCATGAAATTGCGCGACCGCTCCGACTTCGTCTCCCCCGGGGTTGCCATGTGTCCTCCTCCTCCCTGTCCGGAAGATAGCGGAAACCGGAACATCCGGGAGGGACTCGCGGAGACCCGGACGGGGGACCCCGGAATGTCCGCCGCCGACGAACCTCGCGGGCCCTCCGCTCGCTGGTGAACGCATGGGAGGGACTCCAGGACACTGGATGCCGAAGCCACTCGTGCCCCGTGCCTAGCTTCTGGCGTCCACGACGCAGCGCAGAAGGGCGGCGCCCTCATGCAGGAGCTCAACTTCCTTCCGGCCCACCGGCTCGCGGCCCTGGTGCGCACCCACGAGGTGTCCGCCCGCGAACTGTTGGAGGCGCATCTGGCGCAGATCTCCCGGCACAACTCCCGCCTCAACGCCATCGTCACGCTCGACGAGGAGCGCGCCCGCGCCCGAGCCCGTGAGGCCGACGAGGCGCTCGCCCGCGGAGAGTCCTGGGGCCCCCTGCACGGGGTGCCCTTCACCATCAAGGACTCCTTCATGACGGCCGGGGTGCGCACCACCAGCAGCTACAAGCGGCTGAGTACGTACGTGCCCACGCACGACGCCACCGTGGTGGCGCGGATGAAGCAGGCGGGAGCCATCCTCCTCGGCAAGACGAACCTGCCCACGCTCACGCTGGACTTGCAGACGAGTGGCCACCTCTTCGGCCGGGCCAGCAACCCCTGGGACGAGTCGCGCACCCCCGGAGGCAGCACCGGCGGAGGCGCCGCGGCGGTGGCCTCGGGGATGACGCCCCTCGAGGTGGGCAGCGACCTGGCCGGCTCCATCCGCGTCCCCTCCCACTACTGTGGCATCTTCGGCTTCAAGCCCACCGAGCACCGCGTCCCCATCTCCGGTCACATCCCCCCGCTCCCCGGCCGCCCCCGCGGGGTGCGTTACGAGGGCGCCGCCGGGCCGCTCGCGCGCTGCGTGGAGGACTTGAAGCTGGGATTGAAGCTGCTCGCGGGCCCGGATGACGAGGACTGGGACGTGCCTCCCGTGCCCCTCCGCGACGTCCCGCCTCGCGAGCTGCGCTCCTACCGCGTCGCCTGGACGGATGACTTCGGCGGCCTGCCCGTGACGCGCGAGACGCGCACCGCCATGGACAAGCTGGCGCGCACCCTGGAAGCGCAGGGCTGCCACGTGGAGCGCCGTGGGCCCAGGGGGCTGGACCTCGAGGAGGCATGGGAGGTGTGGGGCCGCGTGCTCGGCGCGGAGCTCGGCTCGGAGATGCAGGCCGTGGCGCGCTTCATCTTCAGCATCCGCTTCAACGCCATGCCCGGCGACGCCATCCTCAACCGCGGCATCGTGCGCGGCGTGCGGGGCAGCATGTCCGATTACGCCGAGGCGCTCGCCATCCACGACCGCATCACCGGGCAGGTGGAGGCCTTCCTGTCCGAGTGGGACGCCTGGCTGTGTCCCGTCACCGTGAGCCAGGCCTTCACCCACCGGCGCAGCGGCGAGTGGATCAACGTGGAGGGCAAACAGGTGCCCTACATCACCGCCACCTGTGGCTTCACCACCCTGTTCAACCTCACCGGCCACCCCGTGGTCGTGGTGCCCCTCCCGAAGCTGGCGGACTCACCCCTACCGCTGGGCGTCCAGCTCGTCGGCCGGCGGTGGCGCGACGAGGAGCTGCTCGCCTTCTCCGAGTCCCTCGTGGAGCTCACGGGCGACTTCCGCAAGCCGCCCGGGTACTGACGGCGCCTCAGGGGGCCGACGGCTTCGGGGCTCCCACCGGCGCGGCCGGAGCCTTCGGGGCCTCGGCCGGAGGAGCCTCGGGGCGGGGCAGCACGCCCGGCACCTCGGCCAGCACGTAGCTCACCCACGCCAGCGCCGCCGTGCTCTGCGCCAGGTCCTTCGGGTCCACCTTGTCCAGCGTGTCCGCGTGCGAGTGGTGCACGTCGAAGTAGCGGCTGCTGTCCACCCGCACGCCCACGAAGGGCACTCGCGCCGGAATCAACGGCGAGATGTCCGCGCCTCCCGCCTCGCCCGGGAGCAGCCTGCCCGCCCCCAGCGCCTCGAGCGGACGCAGCCACGGACGCACCAGCTCCTCGCCCCCGGGGCCCGCGCGCAGCGCCACGCCCAGCGGCCTGCCACCTCCCGAGTCCATCTCCAACGCCGCCACGTGGTTGGCCAGCTCCGCCGCGTGCGCCTCGGCGTAGGCCCTGCCCCCGCGCAGGCCGTTCTCCTCGTTCATGAAGAGCACCACGCGCACCGTGCGCCGCGGCGCCGGCTTCAGCTTCGCGAGCAGCCGCGCCGTCTCCATCACCATCGTCACGCCCGCGCCGTCGTCGTGCGCGCCCGTGCCCACGTCCCACGAGTCCAGGTGCGCCCCGAGCAGCACCACCTCCTGGGGCCTCTCGCGGCCCTTCACCTCGGCCACCACGTTGAAGGAGTCCGCGTCCGGCAGCGTCTTGCAGCCCAGCTTCAGCTCCACCTTCACCGGCCCGCCCGCCAGCAGCCGGTGCAGCAGCTCCGCGTCCTCCACCGACACCGCCGCGGACGGCACCTGCGCCACGCCGTCCTCGTAGCGCATGGCCCCCGTGTGCGGTGAGCGCAGCGACGCCGTGGCCAGCGAGCGCACCAGCGCCCCCACCGCCCCCGCCTTCGCCGCCACCGACGCGCCCCGCGTGCGCAGCCCCGCGTATCTGCCGTAGTCCGCGGCCTCGGCCATGGCGTGGTTGAAGAAGACGATCTTCCCCTTCACCTTGTCACCCAGGGCCGCTACCTCCTCGAACGAGCGCACCTCGATGACCTCGGCGGTGAGGCCCCCCGCGGGCGTCCCCACGCTGCCGCCCAGCGCCATGATGGACAGCGGGTGCTCTCGGAACCGGTTCGAGGCGAGCACCCGGGCACTCTCCTCACCTCGCACCCAGCGCGGCACCTTCACCGGCTCCAGCCACACCTTCACGCCGTCCGCCTCGAAGCTCCGCTTCGCCCACTGCACCGCGGCCTCGGCGCCCTCCGAGCCGGACAGGCGCGGACCGATGCCGTCGGTCAGCTCGGCCAGGCGCGCATAGGCATGGCCTTCCGTGAGCGCCGCGCCGATGAGCCGCTCCGCCACCTGCGGCGAGGGGCCCGTGTCCTTCGTCGCGGTCGCCGGGGCCTTCGGCGGGGCGGTGAGCAGGGAAAGCAGCGCGGCGGACAGGGGAAGGGCCGAGGGCACGTCGGAGCTCCGGGGAGAGAGGGCTGCGCGAACTCTCGTCCCGCGGGCGCCTCCTCGCAAGCACCTCGGTGGGTTGACGCCCCGTCCGGCCCGCCTGCTTCCCCGGGTTCCACTCCGGCTACCTATTTCTCCACGGGAGTGCGATACGTGAGCACCGGGCAGGACGCCAGCCGGACGACCTTCTCGGCCACGCTGCCCATCATCATGTGCGACAGGCCCGTGCGCCCGTGTGTGCCCATCACGATGAGGTCATACCCGCCCTCCGCCGCCACCTTCGCGATGACGTGCGCGGGCTCACCCGCCTCCAGCATCTGCTTCGAGTGCGGCACGTTCTTCAGGAAGGCCGAGAGCTGTTGATCCGCGTGGTTGCGCAGGAAGGTGGACAGCGTGAGCTCGGGCTCGCTGCGCGTGAGCACCACCATCTCGTCGCCCGCGTACTCGGACGGCCGCCACACGTGCAACACGTCCAGCTTCGCGTCGAAACGGTTCGCGAAGAAGTACGCGTAGTCCAAGGCCCGCTTCGAGGTCTCGGAGAAGTCGACTGGCACGAGGATTCGATGGATCTTGCTCATGGTTCACTCCAGGGTCGGGTCCCTCCCTCCTGGTGCAATGGCCGTTCCCACCCGCGCTCCCTCGGAAGGGGCCACCCGGGGAGCGCAAATGCTGCGTACCCGCGCACCCGACGCAATTCCTGCACCCGCCCCAGCAGGCAGGTGCAAGGCTCGACGCACTCCGTTAAAGGTTTCCCGGGAGTCCCCACCCATGCTCTTCCGACGCACCATCCTCGAACGAATCCAGCGGCTCGACCCGGAGAGGGATGCTCAGCGCATCCTCGTCCTGAGCTGGTACCACGACTTCCCCTGGGACAGCCGCAAGGCCCTGGAGTTCGCCCTCTTCCGCACCTTCGCCGTCCCGAGTATCAGCGGCCTGCTCGACTTCTCCGGTGAGTTCGTCCAGCGCACCCAGAAGCGCTATGACGACACCGAGCTGCTCATCGCCGAGTTCATCGAGCACGGCTACGACAGCGAGCGCGGCCGGCGCGCCATCCGGCGGATGAATCAAATCCACCACCGCTTCCGCATCTCCAACGAGGACTACCTCTACGTCCTCTCCACCTTCGTCTTCGAGCCGCGCCGGTGGATCGACCGCTTCGGCTGGCGCCCCTACAGCGAGCACGAGCGCCTGGCCAACTGGTTCTTCTGGCGCAACGTGGGGCGGATGATGAACATCCACGACATCCCCTCCACCTACGAGGCCTTCGAGCGCTTCAACGTGGAGTACGAGCGCGCCCACTTCCGCTACTCGGAGAGCAACCGCCGCGTCGGCGAGGCCACGCGCGAGCTGTTCCTGAGCTGGTACCTGCCCCGGCCGCTGCGCCAGCTCGGCCAGCCCGCCGTCCACGCGATGATGGATGATTCGCTGCGCGAGGCCTTCGGCTTTCCCCCCGCGCCCCTCCCCGTACGGCTCGCCGTGCCGGGCCTGCTGCGCGCCCGGAGCCACGCGCTGCGCTACTTCCCCGAGCGCAAACACCCCCGACTCATCACGCGGCTACCACACGTGAGCTACCCGCACGGATATGACATCGAGCGGCTCGGCCCCGCGAGCTCGCCCCCCCAGGAGCCACACGGCCCGGGACACGGCGGGTGACGCTCCCCGCACTCCGCGCGATACTCTCCGCCAGGAGGAATCACGGATGATCCGCCCCCGCCTTCCCTGGCTGCTGCCGATCCTCGCCATGGCCGGCTGCGCGCCGTTCGAGCCCTGGTTCGACTACAACTCGAATGACGAGAAGATTCAGCACATCGGGCGCATCGACTGGAAGACCCCCGACGGGCCCACGTATGCCTACCCGGGCGTCACCCACCGCTTCCGCTGCAACTGCACCGGCGTGGACGTGGCATTCAAGGACCTGGGCGGGGGCGGAGAGTCGAACACCAACTGGGTCAACATCATCGTCGACGGCGAGACGAAGGCGAAGGTCGAGCTGAAGCAGGACGCGGAGCTGCTGCGCGGCGTGCGCGGCCTGAAGAAGGGCGAGCACACCATCGAGATCGTCAAGCGCACCGGGCCCCATGCCGGCAGCGTCCGGTTCCTCGGCGTCAGCCTGCAGGGCGTCCTCGTGGATCCCCCCGGCTGGCGCCCGAAGAAGCTCGAGGTCATCGGCGATTCCATCACCTGCGGCTACGGCAACGAGGAGCGCATCCCCCCCGGCCCCGACTACACCGGGCCCAACACAGGCTACCACGCGAAGAACGAGGACGTGTCCCAGGCGTATGGCACCCTGCTCGGCCGCAGGTTCGACGCCGAGGTGGTGACCACGTGCCTATTGGGTGCCGGCATCTACCGCAACGTCGATGGCGCGACGGAGGGCAAGGCGTTCCCCTACGTCTACGAGCGCATCTACCCCAACAGGGAGGACAGCGAGGCGCCGCGCTTCGACACGACGTTGTTCTCCCCCGACCTCATCGTCATCAACCTGGGCAACAACGACTTCAACGTGCTCGACGAGAGCGGCACGCCGAGCGCTCCGCCCAAGGAGGCCTTCCAGACGGCCTACGAGAACTTCGTCCGGAAGCTGCGCGAGCTGTACCCCGCGGCGAAGATCGTCTGCACCATCGGTCCGACGATGAATGACACCTACCCGGAAGGCCGCAATCACTGGACCCTGGCGCGGGAGTACATCTCGGAGATGGTCAAATCCCTGGGAGACCCCAACGTCCTCTATTTCGCCTACGATACCGCGTCCATCCCGAGCGACACGTACGGCGAGGACTGGCACCCCACCGCCGAGGGCCACGCGGCCATGGCCGACCAGTTGTCCACGTTCATCGAGCAACACGGCGGCCTCTGACAAGAAACGGGCGGACCCCGTGAGGAGCCCGCCCGTGGGGTGAGAGGCTTTACGCCGCGTTACGGGTTGGCGATGGCGTAGTCCAGAGCGGCCTTCGCCTGCACCAGGCCGTTGCCGTAGTAGTTGTCACGGCCGGCCGCGCCGAGGTCCTGGGCGCTCTTCTCGAGCGCGGCGCGGACGCGGGTGTTGGTCCAGCTGGTGTCGTAGCTCCAGACCAGGGCCGCCACCGCGGAGACGTGCGGGGTCGCCATGGACGTGCCGTCGTAGGCCTCGTACCCGCTGGCCGGCTCGGTGAGCAGGCTGACCTCCGTGGCCGACTGGCCGATGCCGCCCGCGGCGATGATGGCGTTGCCGTCCTCCTGGCTCAGCGAGATGGCCGGGATGGTGCTCGTGACGCCATCACCCAGCGTGCCCGCGAAGCCACCCGAGACGTTGTTGTAGATGGCCGCGCCGATACCCCCGCCGGACTTCACGTTGTTCACCTTGTCCGCGAAGCTGATGGTGCCGCGCTGGCAGAGCACCACCTTGCCGCTCCAGGCGCCCACGCTGTCGCACAGACCGCCGTCCACCAGCGTGCCCGTCACGCCTGCGGTGCGGGCCGCCCCGGTGATGTAGCCACCGGAGTAGGTGGTACCGGCGACGGTGAGGGTGTTGTTGTCCACCGCGCCAACCGTGGAGACCACGCCCACGCCCGGAGCCGCGATGTCCACCTCGGAGTTGTACTGCGAGAAGCTGGCGATCTGCTTGTTGGCGTCCACCGCGCCCACCGAGATGACGCTCGGGTAGGAGGCGGGATAGCTCATGCGGTTGTTGCCGTCGTTGCCCGCCGCGGCCACCGAGATGAGGCCGGAGCTCCACGCGTTCTTGAAGGCGGTCTCCTCGGTCCTGCTCTTGGTGCTACCACCGAGGCTCATGCTGATGACGTTGGCGCCCGCGCTCACGCAGCGGTTGGCCGCGTCCGCCAGGGAGGAGGCGTAGGTCCAGGCGCAGTCATCCCCGAACACCTTGATGATGTGCAGGTCGACGCCGTTGGGGAGCACGCCCACCACGCCCGTGCTGTTGTTCACCGCGGCGATGGAGCCCGCCACGTGCGTGCCGTGGTGGCACTTGTCGGTGTTCCAACCGGCGGGGTAGCCGGTGATCGCCTTGCCGCTCTGATGATCCTCATGGGCGGCGTACAGGCCGGAGTCGATGATGCAGATCTTCCGGTTGGCGCCCGTGGCCGACGGCCACACCAGCGGGGCCTGCACCTGGTCGATGCCGTACGGCGTGCTCTGGGACAGCAGCCTGCGGGGCGCGTCCTCCTCGACGAACTCGACGGCCGGGTTCTTGCTCAGCGCATCCAGGGCACGCACCGGCAGCTCCACCGCCGACGCGTTCATCCCGTGGATGGCGAGCAGCTCCTTGCCGCCCGCGGCGGAGATCACCTTCGCCCGGTCCGCCCCCTTCCTGAAGCTCACGATGACGCGCTGGGTCTCGGAGAGATCCGCCTTCTGTGAACCGAGTGCCTGCGCCTCCGTGGAAACCTCGGACGTGCACGCGGACAGAACAGCCAGCGCTCCCATCAAGGACAACTTCTTCATTGGGCTACTCCAGTCTGGGGGGAATTACCGGGTTGGCTTCATAGGCCCGTGTTCCGGCGTTGCCTACGCATTCTCTTATAAATAGAGAATCGTAGAATTGCAATGTTCCAGTCTGGACGGTTTTTACCCGTGTCGGCTCTTGTGAGCGGAGCTGCGTTGGAACAGTGAGAGGTGGGTGGCTCGGGGTCGGGGTGGGGTTCAACCAGGGGTCCGGGAACCCTCACCCCCCGCCCTCTCCCGGTGGGAGAGGGTGATCAGTCCTCGTGTGTGCTGATCGTCGTCGTCGGGCCCCAGGCCTCCTGGCCCTCGCGCTCGAAGAAGAGCGGCTCGCGCTTGCGCGCACGGCCACCCACTTCGTTCAGCGACATCGCGTCGAACAGCCGCCCGCCCACCATCGTGTACTGGATGGACGTGCTGTTCCGCAGGTCCTCCAGCGGGTTCTTGTCCAGCACCAGCAGGTCCGCCACCTTGCCCGCCTCCAGCGAGCCGATGTCCCCGTCCAGTCCGAGGTAGTGCGCCCCCGACAGCGTCGCCGCCCTCAGCGCCTGCAGCGGCTTCATCCCGCCCTGGCCGAACATCCACAGCTCCCAGTGCGCCCCCAGGCCCTCACGCTGGCCATGCGCGCCCAGCTGCACGCTCACGCCCCGGTCGTTCAGCGCCTTCGTCACCTCGGCCACCCGGAAGTGGTTGAGCTCGTCCTCCGGCGCCATCACCGGCCGCCGGCTGCGCGAATCCACCACCCGCCTCGGTACGAACGCCAGGAGCCGCTTGTCCTCCCACACGTTCGTCTTCTGGTACCAGTAGTTCTCACCCCAGACGCCGCCGTACCCCACGATGATCGTCGGGGTGTAGCCCGTCCCGCTGCGCGACCAGAGCTGCAGCATGTCCTCGTACGCCCGCGACACCGGCACCGAGTGCTCGACGCCCGTGTGTCCGTCCACCACCATCGTCATGTTGTGCTGGTAGAGCGAGCCGCCCTCCGGCACCACCATCATCTGCAGCTCGCGCGCCGCCTGGAGCACCTTCTGCCGCTGATCCCTCCGCGGCTGGTTGTAGCTCTTCACGCTGAAGGCCCCCACCGCCTTCATCCGCCGCAGGTGCGAGCGCGCGTCCTCCAGCGTCTCGATGGGCGCGCGGAACGCCCCCGACGCCCCGTACAGGATGGTGCCCGTGGAGAAGACGTGCGGCCCCATCATGTCCCCCGACTTCACCAACTCGCTCGTGGCGAAGATGGACTCCGTGTCGTTGGACGGGTCGTGCACCGTCGTCACGCCGAACGCCAGCGAGGAGAGCAGCTTCCAGTTCTGCTCCGGGAGGATGCCCTCGTCCCCCATCGCCCCGTGCCAGTGCACGTCCACCAGGCCCGGCATCAACGTCTTGCCCTTCACGTCCAGCACCTTCGCCCCCGCCGGCACCGCCACCTTCCCCCTCGGGCCCACCGCGGTGATGCGGTTGCCCTTCACCACCACCACGCCATCCTCGAGGACCTCGTCCCCCTTCATGGTGATGACGCGGCCTCCCACCAGCGCCAGCGTGCCCTCGGGCACGTCCGTCTTCGCCTCGAAGGCGATGTTCACCCCCTTCTCCGGAGCGTCCGGCAGCTTCTCCGGCGCGCCCTCCTGGAAGCGGAAGCTGTCCTTCAGCTCGCGCGTGTACAGCTCGGGGCCCAGCGCCCAGTGCAGCCGCTTGCCGTCACCCGACCAGTGCAGCCACTCGCCCGCGTCGCGCGACACCTTCGACACCGGCAGCGCCTTCGTCTCGGGGCTCGCCACCGCGCCCTTCGCCCCGCGCGGCAACGGCATGAGGAACGCGTTGAAGTTCTCCCGGAACGCCACCCACTTCTCGTCCGGTGACACCCGGTACTCCGTCGCCTCGTCGCTCGTCACGTGCGTGCGCTGCTCGCTCCCGTCCAGGCGGATGCTCTCGAGCGCGCGCTCGTCGTCCTTCTCCCGGTAGTCCACCGTCAGGAAGAACACCCGCTCCGAGCCCGCGCCGAAGTGCGGCTGCTCGCCCTCCTTCGACAGCCGGCGCGGCGTGCCGCCCGAGGCCGGAATCACGAACAGGCCCTGGTCGCGGCTGTAGAGCCCGCTGCGCAGGTAGCCGCCACCAATGGCCCGGTAGACGATGGACCTGCCGTCCGGAGAGAGCGCCGGCTCGACGTAGTGCCCCGGCCGCGACGTCACCACGCGGCCCTCCCCGCCCGTCACCGGCACCACCCGGATGCTCCCGAGCTTCTCGTCGTCCCACGTCGTGTAGACGATGCTCTTGCCGTCCCGCGAGAACGACGGGTACAGCTCCGTGTGCTCCGTCTGCTTCGTCAGGCGCCGGGGCGTACCGTTCGGCAGATCGCGCACGTACAGGTGCCCGAGCGCCTGGTACACCACCTTGTTCCCCTTGGGAGACACCTGCACCCAGCGCAGCATCTTCACCGGGAACCTGTCGGGCGCCACCGCCTGAGGGAAACGCACCGCCTCGGCGATGGCGCGGGTGCCGCGCACGCGGAAGGGAATCGGCGTCACCTTCTTCGTCGCCACGTCGATGCGCTGCAGCTTGCCGCCCGCCCAGAACACCAGCGACCTGTTGTCCGGCGTCCACGCCATCGTCGGGTACACGCCGTGGATGGCCCACGTCTCCTGCATGTCGCGCTCGAGCCCGTCGTAGAGGGGCCGCTCGGCGCCGCTCGCCAGGTCCGCCACGTACAGCGTGCTCCTACCGCGCACCCGGCGCACGAACGCCAGCGACTTCCCATCCGGAGAGGGCGTGGGACGGATGGAGCCGCCCGGACCCGTCACGAAGCGCTCCGTCTCCCGCGTGTCCAGGTCCAGCCGCTGGATGACATAGATTTCTGTGTTCGGGTCCTTGTTGTACTCGAACGTCTTCCCGGGCGTGACGTCCTGGCTGTAGTAGACATAGCGGCCGTCCGGGGAGAACACGGGCTCGCCCACGTCCTTCTGATCATTGGGACGCTCGGTGAGCTGCACGCCGTCACCGCCCGAGCGGTGGTACATCCAGATTTCGCCCGCGCCCAGCGAGCGCCGCGAGGTGAAGTGCTTGCGCGCGATGAGGAACTGCCCGTCCGGAGACCACGCGGGGCTGTTGAGCAGGCGGAACTTCTCCTGCGTCACCGCCGTGGGCTCGCTCCCGTCCCGCTTCATCACCCAGATGTTGTCCCCGCCGCCCCGGTCGCTCGTGAAGGCGATGGACTTCCCGTCCGGGCTGTAGCGCGGCTGCATGTCCCAGGCGATGCCGCTCGTGAGCGCCTTCGCCTCACCGCCGGTGATGGGGAGCGCGTAGATGTCTCCGAGCAGGTCGAAGACGAGCTCGTCGCCCCTGGGGCTCACGTCCAGGCTCATCCACGTGCCCTCGGTGACGTCGAGGTCCACCTGGGTGGTCGGGAAGCCGGGCGCGTTCACGTCCCACTTCTCCTCGGGCTTCTTCTCCTCGGGCTTGCCCGCGTCCTTCGCCGGCAGGGGAACCGGGGGCTTCACGGGGAGGGGGGCCGGCGCCTGCGCGCGGGCGGAGAGAGGCAACGCACTCGTGAGCACGAGCGCGAGGCAACGAAGGCTCAGTCGATTCACTCCGGATCCTCGTCGGTCTTGCGTGATGGGGAACGCAGCCTACCCCGACGAGGGCACGTGTGGAGCGCGGTGAAGCGGGCGGGCCGGCTAGCGCTCCAGTCCCTCGAAGAAGTCGACCTGGCCGGTCTCCAGCGAGTACTCGGCACCGACGATGCGCATTCCCTCCTCCTGGATGAGCCGCTCGAGCAGGCGGCTGCCGTGGCGCAGATGGGCGCACGACTGACGGACGTTGGCGCGCACGGCCTCGCGCATGAGGCGCTCCCTGTCCGCCTCCTGCCCCGCGGCGTGCACCACGCTCTCCACCGCGGGCCGGCACCGTTCCACCAGGTCGAGGATGTTGTCCGAGGGCGCCCCCACCCGGTGCTGGATGAAGTCCAGCGTGGACTTGATGGCACCACAGTGCGAGTGGCCCATCACCACCGCCAGGCGAGTGCCGAAGGTGGCCGCCGCGAACTCCACGCTCCCCACCAGCGAGGGCGCCACGACGTTGCCCGCCACGCGGATGACGAAGAGGTCTCCCAACCCCTGGTCGAAGACGATCTCCGAGGGCACGCGCGAGTCGGAGCACGAGAGGATGATGGCGAAGGGATGCTGCCCGGCCACCAACGAGGCGCGCGCGGACTGTCCGACCGCGACATCCAGGCTGCGCACGTTCTGGCAGAAACGACGGTTGCCTTCTTGCAGGCGCACGAGTGCCTGGTCGGCGGGAAGCGGGGCGGGAGGAACACCAGCGATGGTCATATCCGGACTCCTTCCCTCCATGAATGGTGCTGCCCGATGGGATTCGCACCCGACGCCCGCTAGCCCGCTACCCTCCTTGTCGCGTCCCGGAGGGGTACCTAGCGTTTCCAGGATGCAGTGGAACTCGAACACATCCAAGGGATACCTGGAGAAGAAGCGCTTCTGGAAGGACGCCTTCACCTGGCAGGGCGCGGTCACCCCGATCGTGATGCCACAGGTGCTCCTGTTCGGGCTCTATGGATTGCTCGTCGGGCTCGTCCACGTGGTGTACGGCTGGAGCAGTCTGGAGCGCGGGCCCGTGGAGTACACCGGCGCCTTCCTGGCGCTGCTGCTGGTGCTGCGCACCAACGGGGGTTACGAGCGCTGGTGGGAGGCACGCAAGCTGTGGGGCGGCATCGTCAACCAGTCGCGCAACCTGGCCATCGCGGGGCTGAGCTACGGCCCCAGGGACCGGGAGTGGCGCGAGCGGTTCGTGCGGTGGACGGCCGCCTTCAGCCACGTGGCCCGGCGAAGCCTGCGCGGCGAGCGGGAAGTGACGGAGCTGATCCTCCTGCTCCAGGACACGGGCGCCGCGGATCGCATCGCCCGGGCTCAACACATGCCCACGTTCGTCGCCCATGCCCTCGGCGGCCTGCTGCGCGAGGCCGTCGAGCATCACGGGATGGACCGCTTCGCCTTCCTCGCGGCCGACCGCGAGCGGGCCCAGCTCATGGATCACCTGGGCGGATGCGAGCGCATCCTCAAGACGCCCCTGCCGCAGGTCCACACCGTCAAGCTGCGGCGCTTCATCGTCCTCTATCTCCTGGGACTGCCCATCGCCGTCGTGGGGGAGTTGTGGTGGGTCCCCGGCCTGGTGACCGCGCTCGTGGCCTACCCGCTGCTGGGCATCGACCAGATCGCCGTCGAGCTGCAGAACCCCTTCTCCCCGAGGAACCTCAGCCACCTGCCGCTCGATCCCATCTGCGACACCATCCAGGGAAACCTGCTCGCGCTGCTCGAGGCGGAGGAGGCGCTCCCGATGCCACGGACCCATGAAAACGCCCCCGCGTTCTCCCGGCCCTGGCACACGGAGGGATGAGGGCAACCGCTCGACGGGCCTTTCCAGGTATGGGACCCTTCCCATTCGAGTGCGAGAATGGTCCCCAGAACAAGGTATCTGCTCATTCTTCTTTCATGTATCGGGTGCTCCGCGGCCACGCCCATCCCCGGCGTTGTACAACCCATGCCGGGAGAACGGCTGAGCCGCATCCCCGGGCCGATGCCTGGTTTCGGGCCATTTCAAAACTACTCGGATGCGCTGCTCTCCGCCTGCCCTCTCATTCTCGAGAAGCCGCACGCAACCGCCGGCCGACCCGATGACCCGAATTTCGATTTGTACTGGCGGCTCTCAACCGAGTATTGCGCTTGGCTGTACCACACGCCCGACGGCAATTATGAACTGAGCATGCTCGCGGCGAGCGCGGTACAAGACGACTCAAAGAAAAGACGATGTGATCTTCCTGCTTTCGTGGAGGATCCACGCTATCCGGCGGAGGGTCTCGGCTATGTCTTCGTCCTGCACAACCACCCGTATACAGACACACTCACGGAACTCGACATCCGGTTCATCGTCGACATGGGCCGGATTCACGGATTTGAAGTACAAACCAAGAAGCAGAAGGTCCCACTCAGCATCGTGGCCTTTTTCTCGAACAACAAGCCACCCAGGTGCGATGGCTTCTATCAATATGCACCCTTGACCGGCCAGATCCTCAAATGGACCGTCGACGAGAGGGGAATGTGGGACCGCAAGTCGACCGCGACCGTGATCTGGACGGATTCGGAATCCTACCGCATCGAGAAGAACTGACGCCCTGTATTCCCTGCCCCGCAGCACCCCATGGAAACGTAGAGATGCATTCCGTCAAGGCAAAGATTCTCGTCGCGGGACTGGGTCTCCTTCTCTCTGGCTGCGCGCGGAGTCGATGTTCCACGCTCATGTCCCTGTTCGGCTGCGCTTCCCAGAACGAGGCGGTTCTGGCAGAGGATCCGTCCATCCGGTTTCCACGGTTCCATGAGCACGCTCCCTTCAGGGTGGAAACGGATGGTGGAACACTTGAATTGGACGGCACGGTGCTCCGCGCCATCCAGATCGCAGCCGACGATTTCCTGCCGCCAGGAGCGAAGAACCCTCCTTGCTGGGCAACCCAAGCCGCGCACACGTATCGCGTGATTCGTCAGGACGACATCGTCTTCGTGCGGATCGATGAGGACCCCGAACGCTGCGGACAGCAGGTCATGGCTCTGGACTCCGGTGCGCAGTACGCCATCAGCTCCGATGGCCGCATCCTCCGGCGCCTCTTCGATGGTCAACCCGAGTCGCCACCGAGCCCGGAACCACCGGATGCCGGCCCTCGGGGTGTTCCAGCGCAGCCGGGTGTCGTCCCCGGCTATGAGCCCATCGAAAACAAACCGTCGCCCTCCTCGCTGCCGGGCTCACAAGACGAAGGCTGATTCAAAATCGTCCACCCACGCCAACATTCTCAGCACCACACACGCAGAGTACGCACCCACCCCGCCCCACCCCGTCACCTGCACGACGAACGAGCGCGCCCCAGCACCTCTCGTTAAAAGTAGGCCGCGCCGAGTCCGGCTCCTCCTGGTAAACCTTCGCGTCCTCCAGCAGAGGCCCGCCCGCCCGGCTGCAAGACACGTCTGTCTCTTTGGGTCATGATGCGGTGCGGTGTCGCACACCAGGTCCGAGTCGGGCCTGGGAGGAACGTAGGAATCGAGGGCCTGGCGTCGTCAGGGGGAAGTCCTTGGAGAGGCTGAAGGAAACGGTGGGGGAGCGGACTCCGGACGACCGTCCAGGTAGCCCCGAGCCCGAGCTGGACGCACTGGAGGTGCTGGAGCAGGAGCTCGAGCGCGCCCGCTCGGTGCTGAGCCAGGGCGAGTCCGAGCCGACACGGGTGGTCGGCTCTCCTCCTCCGCTGTCCCTCTTCTCCGACGAGCCCCAGCCCCTGCCCCGCGGCACCTCCGTGGGACGCTACCTCGTGCTGGAGCGGCTGGGCGCCGGCGGCATGGGCGAGGTGTACGCGGCGTTCGATCCGCAGCTCAACCGCAAGGTGGCCATCAAATTGCTGCTGCCCGGCGGCGAGGGACGGGAGCGCAACGAGGCCCGCCCGCGGCTGATGCGCGAGGCGCAGGCCATGGCCCGCCTGTCCCACCCCAACGTGCTGCCCGTGTTCGACATCGGCGAGCACGGGGACCGTGTCTTCATCGCCCTCGAGCTGGTGGAGGGCTGCACCCTGCGGCAGTGGCTCAAGGAGCAGCCCCGCCACTGGCGCGAGGTGGTGCACGTGCTCACCCTGGCCGGCCGGGGACTCGCCGCCGCCCATGCCGCGGGACTCGTCCACCGCGACTTCAAGCCGGACAACGTGCTGGTGGGCCGCGACGGGCGCGTGCTCGTCTACGACTTCGGCCTCGCCTGTGAGCAGGGCACCGGCCCCCCCGGAGCCCCCGTCCCGGTGGACCTGGCCGAGCTGCTGCGCGCCGAGCCCCCCCTCCACCAGGACACCGACACCGGCCCCATTTCCGGACTGCGCACCCGGGAGCCGCTCGAGACGCCGGTGACGCGCCATGGCCTCATCATGGGCACGCCGGGCTACATGGCCCCGGAGCAGTACCGACAGGAGCCCGTCACCGACCGCGCCGACCAGTTCAGCTTCTGCGCCACGCTCTACTACGCCCTGTACCGGGAGCACGCCTTCGAGGGCACCGGAGCCGGCGCGCTCGCCCGCGCCACGCTGGAGGGCCACGTGCGTCCGCCGCCGCGTGACTCGCGCGTGCCGGGCTGGCTGCGCCGCGTCCTCCTCAAGGGCCTGAGCCTCCACCCGAGCGAGCGCCATGCGTCCATGGGCGTGCTGCTGGAGGCGCTCCACGACGACCCGCGCACGCGCCGCCTGCGTCAGGCGCTCGTCGCGGTGGCCGCGGCCTTCCTCGTGGCCGTGGTGGCCGGTGCCGTGGGCCAGTGGCACCAGAGCCAGAGCCGCTGCCAGGGCATGGCCGCGAGACTGGAGGGCGTGTGGGACGCCCCGCGCCAGGAGGCCGTGCGCAAGGCCTTCCTCGCCACCGGCGCGCCCTACGCGGCCGATGCCTGGAATGGGGTGAAGGGCGCGCTCGACACCTATGCCTCCGCCTGGGTGGAGAAGCAGCGGCAGGCGTGCGGGGCGACGCGCACGCGCGGCCAGTCCTCCGGGGAGCTGCTCTCCGCGCGCACCATCTGCCTGGAGCGCCGGCGCTCCGAGCTGAAGTCCCTCACCGGCGTGCTCGCCGAGGCCGACACCAGCGTGGTGGAGCGCTCCGTGGAGGCGGTGCGTGGCCTGTCCGAGCTCGGCACGTGTGACGCGGAGGACGCGCTCGCCGCGGACGTGCCCGCCCCCGCGGACGCGACCATGGCGGCCCGGGTGGAGGACCTGCGCGCCTCGCTCTCGCGCGCCCGCGCCCTGCGCATCTCCGGCCAGTACGCGGCCGGACTCTCCGTGGCCGCCCCCGTGGTCGCCGAGGCGCGCGTCCTGGGCTACCGCCCCCTGGTGGCCGAGGCCCTGTTGGAGCTGGGCCAGCAGCAGGCGGGCTTCGGCAACCCCGAGGCCGAGCACCTCCTCAAGGAGGCGGCGTGGACGGCCGACGAGGTGCGGCTGGACGAGGTGCGCGCCGAGGCGCTGGTGGCCCTCACCCAGTACGTCGCCTACGACGCCGCGCGCGTGCGCGATGGCCATGACTGGTACCAGCAGGCCCGCGCCCTGCTCGTGCGCACCCGGCGCGCGGGCCGCCTCCTCGCCGAGCTCGAGAGCGCCCACGGGCTGGTGTACGCCGCCCAGGGTGACGCCGCCGCCGCCGAGGCCTCGCAGCACAACGCGCTCGCCGCGCTGGCCAGGGTGTCCTCCCCGGAGAGCCCCGAGGCGGCCGTGGTCCTGCGCCGGCTGGGCACCACGCTGAGCGCGCAGGGACTCCACGAGGAGGCCCTCTCCGTGTACCAGCGCGCGCACACCGCCTTCCTCGAGGCGCTCGGCGCCGAGCACCCGCGCGTGGGCAGCTCGCTGGTGAACATCGGCACCACGCTGAGCGCGCTGGGCCGCCACACCGAGGCGCTCGAGCCCCTGCGTCAGGGCCAGGCCATCGTGGAGCGCTCGCTGCCGCCGTACCACCCGTTCCACGCCATCGCGCTGGACGCGCTGGGCGCCGCGCTGTGGCGGGAGGGGAAGACGGACGAGGCGCTGAAGGTGCTGCACCGGGCGGTGGAAGCGGCCGAGCAGGCGCGCGGGCCCGAGCACCCGGACGCCGCGGGGCCGAGCACCACGCTGGGTCTGGTCCTGGTGGACGCCGGGCGCCCCACCGAGGCGCTGGGCTACTTCGAGCGGGCCCTGCGCCTGCGCGAGAGCGCGCTGGGTGTCCACCACCCGGAGCTGGCCGCGCCGCTCACGGGCCGGGGCGAGGCGCTGCTGAAGCTGGGCCGGGCCGCCGAGGCGCTCGCACCGCTGGAGCGCGCCCTGTCGCTGCGCGAGACCCATGCCGTGCCCCGACAGGAGCTGGCCGAGACGCGCTTCGCGCTGGCCCGCGCGCTGTGGGCCTCGCGCAAGGACACCGCTCGCGCCCGGGAGCTCGCCCAGCAGGCCGAGCGCACCCTGGAGCAGCCCGGCACCGAGAGCCTGCGCGCCCGCGTCCAGGAGTGGCTTGCCCCCCGGATGCCGCGCGGGTAGGTGGAGGCCATGACGGAGCGCAACGGGCGCGAGGCGTGGCCGCCGGAGCTCACCGAGCTCCTGCGCAAGGTGGACCGGCTGCGGCGCAGCGGGCGCCAGGACGAGGCGCTCTCGCGCATGCGCCAGCTCGTCGAGGCGTACCCGCGGCAGGCGCGCGTCCTGCTGGAGATGGGGCTGACGCTCGGCATCTGGGGCCGCTCCCCCGCCGAGGCCCTGCCCTGGTTCGAGCGCGTCCTGGAGATGGCGCCCGGCCATGCCTCCGCGCAGCTCCACCGCGCCCTCGCCCTCGCCCGGCTCGGCCGCCATGCCGAGGCCGTGGCCGACTTCGACGCGCTCGAGGCCGTGGGCTTCCGCAAGGCGCTCGTCCTCCACATGAAGCGCGCCGAGTCCCTCGAGGTGCTCGGCCGGCTCGTGGACGCCGAGCGTGACTGGACGCTCGCGCTCGACGAGGACCCCGGCAACCCCTGGCTGCTCCACCAGCGGGCCTCGGTGCTCGCGCGGCTCGGCCGGCTGGAGGACGCCGTGAAGGACCTCACCGAGGCGCTCGCGTCACGGGAGGGTGAACCGGTGGACGCGGAGCTGTTACGTGACCGGGGCGTGCTGCGCGAGCGCCTGGGCGACACGGCCGGAGCCCGCGCGGACTTCGAGGCGGGACTCTCCGCCCTGCGCGAGGGAGACCCGCACGGGCTCGCGGAGGACCTGCGCCGCAGGCGCCCACAGCACCCCTGACGCCCTTCCTCACTTTCCGAGAGAGGACGAACGCTCCGCGTACGCCCGGGCGCCTTGCATTTGATGGGTCCCCGGGGCTGTGCGACGTTCCGCTCCGTCATGGATGACACCACGCTCGCCTCTCTCAAGGCCGCGCTCGCCGCGAGCCCCGACAATGGACCGCTGCGCGCGCTCGTGATCAAGGCCCACCTGGATCGCAACGAAGTGAAGGAAGCGCGCGCCATCCTCGGCGACCATGCCCCGGACCTCTTCTCCGAGCCGGACAGGCTCCACGCCGCCCGCACCCTCCTCCAGTCCGGCGAGCCCGAGCGCGCCCTCCTCTTCTGCGCCCACCACCCCGCCGCCGAGGCCGCCCTGCTGTCCGCCCGCGCCCTCGCCGCGCTCGGCCGCAAGGACGAGGCCCGCACCGCCTACCAGCGCGCCGTGTCCCTCAACCCCACGCTGGAGGACCACGACCTCCTGGCCCAGTTCACCTCCACCGTGCGCGACGTGCAGCCCGCCGCGTCCGGTGGCCCCCGCCTGCGCGTCATCTCCAACGACGACACCGCCACCAACGAGGTGGACCGCGTCCTCGCGCCCCCGCAGAAGCCCCTCACCTTCGCCGACGTGGGCGGACTGGAGGAAATCAAGCAGCAGATCCGCAAGCGCATCATCCTGCCCTTCCAGAAGCCCAGCCTCTTCGAGCGCTTCCGGAAGAAGGCCGGCGGCGGCATCCTCCTCTATGGCCCGCCGGGCTGTGGCAAGACGCTGCTCGCGCGCGCCACCGCCGGCGAGTGCGGCGCCACCTTCTACAACATCGCCATCTCCGACATCCTCGACATGTACATGGGCGAGTCGGAGCGGAAGCTGCACGCCCTCTTCGAGAAGGCCCGCCAGACGACGCCCGCCGTCCTCTTCTTCGATGAGCTGGAGGCACTCGCCGCCAAGCGCCAGTACAGCCGCGAGGGCACCAGCGCCAAGCTCGTCAGCCAGTTCCTCGCGGAGATGGATGGCTTCGCGCAGAACAACGGGGGCGTGCTGATTCTGGGCGCCACCAACACGCCCTGGGCCATCGACCCGGCCTTCCGCCGCCCCGGCCGCTTCGACCGCGTCCTCTTCGTCCCCCCGCCCGACGCTCCCGCGCGCGAGGAGATCCTCCGGCTCCTGCTCGAGGACCGGCCCCAGGAGCCACAGCTCGACCTGGGCTTCGTGGTGAAGCACACCAGCACCTTCTCCGGCGCGGACCTGGCCAACGTGGTGGAGACGGCCAGCGACGCCGCCATCGAGCGCTCGCTCGCGCAGGGCAGCGAGGTGCCCATCTCCTCCGCGGACCTCAAGGCCGCCCTCAAGGAGGTGAAACCCACCGCGCTCGAGTGGCTCACCACCGCGCGCAACTACGCGCGCTACGCCAACGACGCCGGCCAGTACGACGAGGTGCTGGCCTTCCTCCAGGCCCACGGAAAGTCCTGAGCATGAGCGCCACCTACCGCATCCAGGACGAGCCCCGCCCCGGAGCCCTGGGACACCTCGTCGTCAACCCCGTGTTCCCCCTGCTGGCCACCATGATGGGTGGCGTGTGGCTCGGCCTGCCGTGGTTCGTCTTCAATGGCTTCGCCATGGGCAGCACCACGCGCATCAAGGAGCTGGTGCTCGCGCTGCTGGTGGTGCCGGGCACGCTGCTGCTCTTCTTCCTGCTCGGCACGTTGGTGCAGCAGGGCGTGCTGACGAAGACGTCCGCGCCCTACGCCGGAGTGGGCATCACCGTGTGGAAGCTGGCCATGGGCTACGTCCTCTTCAACCTCCAGCAGCGCAGCTTCGCCCTGCACGAGTACTACGGCGGCGTGGTGCGCAACGGCGCGCTCGTGCTGGTGGCCAGCATCTTCCTGGGCTCCTCCATCCTCTCCTCGCTCACCGGCGGCGACACCCTGCTGCTGGTGCTGCTCGGGTGATGCCATGAGCGACACGCCCCCCTACCAGTGGCTCCACTACGCTCGGGTGCAGATCGCCCGCGGAGACAATCACGGTGCCGTGGAGACGCTGCGCCGCACCCTCGCCTCGGAGCCGGAAGACGCCGAGGCCCATGCCCTGCTCTCGCTGGTGCTGCTCTCCCTCAAGCGCCCTCACGCCGCCGAGCACGAGGCCGGCATCGCCCTCTCCCAGGAGCCCCTGCTCCCCCTGGCCCACGCCGCCGCGGCCTCGGTGGCCATGGCCCGCGGGCGCTTCAAGGCCGCCGAGCGGCACCTCACCGACCTCCTGGAGCTGGAGCCCGATGAGCCGAGCAACCTCCGCCTCCAGGCCCGCTTCTTCGACCTGACGGGCAAGAAGGAGCGCAAGCGCGAGGTGCTCCAGCGGGCCCTGTCCCTGGCACCCGACGAGCCCGCCACGCTGGTGGCGCTCGGCGAGGACGCGCTGGAGCGGGGAGACGTGACGCGCGCCAGGCAGTGGGCCGCCGACGCCCTCACCGCTCGGCCCGAGTTCCAGGACGCGCTCGTCCTCATGGGGCAGGTGTACCTGCGCCAGGGCCGCGTCGAGGACGCTCGCGAGCACGCGCTGTGGGCCCTGCGCCAGGACGCCACCGACGAGGCCTCGCTGCGGCTGCTCGCCAGCATCAAGGCGCGCCAGAGCCCGCTGCTCGGCCTGTGGTGGCGCTACGCCATGTTCATGGGCGCGCTGGGCGACGGCAAGAGCACGCTCGTGCTGCTGGGCGCCTACGTGCTCTACCGCTTCGCCACGCTCGCCGCGAAGGACCTGGAGCAGCCCGGTCTCGCCTCCATCATCCAGGTCGTGTGGCTGGGCCTCGTCATGTACACGTGGGTAGGCCCCGCCCTCTTCCAACGGATGGTGCGCCAGGAGTTGGAGACGGTGCGGTTGGATCCACGCTTCTAGCGCTCCAGCCCGGCTGGTCGGGCAGCACCCTGCCCACCCGATTCCCACGAAGCGCCGGAGGGGACAGCCCGGACTCGCTGCGGTATGAGGGAGCCGCCCCGATGTCTTCTTCCGCCCCCTCGCGACTGCCGGGCCCCACCGCGTGGGCCGTGCTCGTCTTCCTCGGTCTCACCACCGCCACCTGGTGGCCCCATACCGACCTCGGGGACTCGCAGCTCTACCAGGTCGTCTCCCGCCACATGGTCGAGGACGACTCCTGGCTCGCCCTCCGCTACCTCCCCGACGTCCACCCGCGCTTCTTCGAGCACCTGCCCTTCGGCTTCTGGCCCTTCGCCCTCGTCATCCGTCTCTTCGGCGAGCCCGCCCTGCGCCCGCTGTGCGCCGCCTTCTCCCTGGGCACCCTGCTCCTCACCGGCCTCGTCGCCCGCCGCGCCGCCGGTACCTGGGCCGGCGTCACCGCCATGCTGGTGCTCGCCTTCCCCGATGGCTTCTTCATCCGCGGCGGCCACCCCTTCCTCGAGCCCCTCCTCCTCCTGCTCGCCACCGCCTCCGCCGTGCCTCCACTGCTCGGTGTGCCGCGCGCTCGGGACTGGCTCGTCTGTGGCGTGCTCGCCGCTGGCGCCTGCGCCGTGAAGGGTCCTTTCGGCCTGCTGCCCTTCGCCGGGGCCACCGTCGCCCGCGCCCTCGTCGAGCGCTCCTGGAAGGTGCTCGTCATCGGCACCCTCGTGGGGCTCGCCTCCACCGTGCCCACGGTGCTCTTCCTCGTCACCCACGCCGACTGGTGGGAGGGCTACGTCCGCCACCAGGTGCTCGCGTCCGCCGCGGGCGAGCGCACCGACGGGCAGCGCTCCTGGTACATCCCCTTCAGGACCGTCGTCAGCCGCTTCTGGCCCGGGCTGCCCCTGCTCGCGGCCGGTGGAGTGCTGGCGCTCGGCCGGCCCGCGCGAGCCTTCCGCTCGCTGCTCCCCGAAGGCACACGTGACGCGGCCGGTGTGCGCCGCTCCGCCCGGGTGCTGCTGCTCGCGAGCCTCTTCATCCTCACCGCGCTCTGCATCCCCGGACGCAAGGTATGGAACCACTCGCTCGTCGCCTTCCCGCTGCTGGCCATGCTCGTGGGCGTGGGCGTGGGGCCCTGGTTGGAGGCGCGGCTCTCGTCCCCCGAGCGCGCGCGCCGGGCCCGGCTCGGTCTGGCCGCGCTGGCACTGGCCGTGCTGGGTGCCTCGGCGGCGGGCGCGGGACGGCTGCTCTTCCCCCGGCCGTGCCCCGCTGCCTCGGAGGTGCTCGCGCCAGCGCTCGCGGACGTGCCCCCCGGGGCCTCCGTCCTGGTGGTGTCCCCGCGCGCCGAGTGGACCACCGTGGCCGCCTTCGCCGTCGAGCGGCGCTGGTCACCGTGGCGCCTCACCGAGCTGGGTACCGGACTCGCCCCGGGGGGTCCCTCGGAGGCCCGCGTGGCCTTCGTCGCGGATGGAGCGCCCGTGAGTGACCCGGCCTGGCGCGAGGTGGGCCGCGACGGCCGCTGGCGGCTGCTGCGCCGGCCCTGAGCGGTGGCGGAGGGGAAAAGCTATCATCCCCCCTCATGGCGAGTGACGACGCGTTCCACGACACGCAGCAGATGATGGAGAGCATCAACCGCTTCATGAGCGACTCCGTCCCGCACAACCGCGAGCTGGGCCTGCGCGTGGTGGAGCTCGGCGAGGAGGGGGCCACCGTGCGGCTGCCCTACTCGGAGAACCTGGTGGGCAACCCCGAGACGGGCGTGCTGCATGGGGGCGCGGTGACGACGCTCATCGACGCCACGTGCGGCATCGCCGTCTTCTCGAAGATGGCGCGCATGGCCCGCATCGCCACCCTGGATTTGCGCATCGACTACCTGCACCCGGCCACGCCGGGGAAGGAGCTGCTGGCGCGCGCCGAGTGCTACAAGCTCACGCGCGCGGTGGCCTTCGTGCGAGCGCTCGCGCACCACGGAGACGCGAATGATCCGGTGGCCTCGGCGCAGGGCACCTTCATCATCGTGGAGGACTGAGCCATGGAGAGCATCGCCCACATCCTCCGCCAGGTGCGCCAGACGGGCGAGTACCGCCTGCTCACCGACGTCATCCCCTACACGCGCTTCCTGGGCATCGGCGTGGAGAACACCACCGGCGAGGTGCTGTGCCGCATGCGCTTCTCCCCCATGTTGATTGGCAACAGCTCCCTGCCCGCGCTGCACGGGGGCACGCTCGGCGCGCTGCTCGAGTCCGCCGCCATCTTCGAGCTGCTGCTGCGCACCCAGGAGGAGCGCGTGCCGAAAATCATCTCCATCACCGTGGACTTCCTGCGCTCGGGCAGGCCGCAGGACACGCTGGCCAAGGCCACCATCACCCGGCTCGGCCGGCGCGTGGCCAACCTCCAGGTGCAGGCCTGGCAGGAGGACCGCGGCAAGCCCATCGCCAGCGCCAACGCCCTCTTCCTGCTGTCGTGAGCCCGCGGGCCTACAGCTGCTGACCCTCGTGGCTCACGGCGTCGCTTTGCTGCTCGCGCTCCTGCTCCGCGAGCGCCCGCAGCGTC
This sequence comes from Archangium violaceum, assembly GCF_016859125.1. Classification (NCBI taxonomy): domain Bacteria; kingdom Pseudomonadati; phylum Myxococcota; class Myxococcia; order Myxococcales; family Archangiaceae; genus Archangium; species Archangium violaceum. Next base: position 3,109,574 of record NZ_CP069338.1, read on the forward strand.
TTCTCCGCGAGGCGCACACCCCATTGCTCGCCCACCTCCTTCGCCTCCTGCAGCAGCGCCGGCTGGGCCGCGAGGAAGCGCTTGCCGGCCGGGGAGCCGTGGAAGGCGATGGCCGCGTCCAGGTCCTCCTCGGAGAAGTTCTTCATGTAGACGGGCACCAGCATGTCCACGATGGACTCCTGCGCGGCCAGCTCGCGGAACTTCTCCATGAAGCCCGGCGGGATTCTGGCCATCTGCTGGAAGTGGCCCGTCATCATGTCGATCATCTGCTGGCCGGTGGCCTCCGCCCCCGTGAGCGCCATCAGCTCACGCACCTTCCGCTCCTTGCGGAGCCGGGCCGCGGAGGTCTCGGAGGCGGCGACCGGAGCAGAGGACGTGCCCGTCCCCGAGTGCGCGCAGCCCACCACGAGGACAGCCAGAAGACTCCACCGCCAGGACACCCGGGACTTGAAGGAGCGCAAGGAGCAGCCCTCCACGACGAGAGAACGTCCAGGATAGTCCCCCCTCCCACGCATTCGTAAAGAGGGGGGCTCCCGCCGACTCAGCGCGGGCGCACCGTCACGGTGTACGTCCGGCGGCTCCCGTCCTTCGTCCACACGAGCAGGGGAGTCGTACCGGGCCCCACGGGCTCGAAGCTCAGCGTCTCCGCTCCCACCACCTGGACGTCTACGACGCCTGGCTCGCCCACGGCCACACGGTGCACCCCGGGCACCTTGATTTCGTACCGGGAGCCCAGCTCGAGCGTCAGAGGCACGGCCTCGGGCATCTTCGCCGCCACTCGCGTCGGCTCCTTCGTCCTCCACACCAGGACGTCGGCCCCCGAGAGCACCAACCCCAGCCCGACCACCCCCACCGTCACCGGGCCCCAGCGCGAGCCGGGAGGCCGAGCCAGTGCCGCCAGCAACGCGTCCATCGAAGGAAAGCGCGCCTCCGGCTCCAGCGCCAGCCCCCGCTCAATCGCGGCCCTCACGTACCCCGGCGGGCGGAGGCCTCGAGGCGCCGGCACCCGCTTCCAGCGCGCCTCGCCCCTCTCCCGCGCCTCGAAGGGGCGTACCCCATACAGCGCCTCGTGGAGCGCCACGCAGAAACTGAACTGATCCCCGCGCGCGTCCACCTCGCGGCCCGCGAGCTGCTCGGGTGACATGTACGCGGGCGTCCCCGGCACCGCGCCCGCCCGGGTGAGTGCTTCCCCGGTGTCTCCGGACGCGCCTTCCGGTACGCCACCGCTCACCTCGGCCCCGTGCCGCACCAGCCCGAAGTCCGTGACGCGCGGCCGTCCGTCCGCGCCCACCAACACGTTGGCCGGCTTGAAGTCCCGGTGCACCAGCCCCGCCCGGTGCGCCGCCGCCAGCCCCTCGCCCGCCTGGAGGAAGAGGGCCAGCACCTCGCGCCATGGCCGCTCGCGCTCGCGTAGCCAGTCCGCCAGCGTGGAGCCCTCCACCCGCTCCATGACGAGGAAGACGCGCTCCGCTTCCGTCCCCAGCTCGAAGAGCGGCAACACGTTCGGATGTGCCAGGCGCGCCATCGCCTGCGCCTCGCGCACCAGCCGCGCCCGGCCCTCCTCCCCGCCCGCTCCGGAGCGCAACAGCATCAGCGCCACCGTGCGCCCCAACCCCGGGTCCCTCGCCGCGTACACCACGCCCATGCCGCCCTGACCGAGCAGCCCCTCGAGCACGTAGCGGCCCACCGTGTCCCCCGGGGCCAGGACGTGCGCCTCGGGGTGCATGGGCAGCGTGGGCGCCCCCGTGTCCAGACGCGTGGGTGCATCCCTGGCATCGGGCTCCGAGTCCTCGGCCGCCACCGCCGCCACCAACTCCCGGCATGGAGCACACCCGTCCAGGTGCCGCTCCACCTCCGGCGAGTCCGAGAGGGACAGCGCGCCCGAGGCGAAACCCGCGAGCAGATTCTCGTCCGGGCACCCGTCCGGCGCGCGGAGCCGTGATTCCAGGGACATCGCGGCGGATTCTCGCAGGCGCGCGCCGCGACGGGAAGCCACCCCCGGCTCAACCCTGGACGACGAGCTTGTATGCCTTGCGTGCCCCATCACTCGTCCACACCCGCATCGTCGTCTCGCCCTTTTCGAGACCGGTGAGGCGGATGCCCGAGCCGCCCTCCACGGTGACGCCGACGATCTCCGGGTCGCCCACCGCGATGCGGGTGAGGCCCTTCACCTCCAGGGTGCGCACCTCCCGGGCCTTCAGGGTGAGCGTCTCCTCGGGGGCGGGGGCCTGGGCCTCGTTCGTCCGGACCGGCCCGGCCTGCGCCGCGCCCGCCGTCGAGCCAAACACCATCACCGCCAGGACCGCGACCCCTCCGAGCATCTTCTTCACGTGCATGGGTGTCTCCCTTTCATTGCCTTCCGCCCGGGTGACACCGGTGGCCGCGCGGTGTTGCACGGCGGCGCGAAAATAAATCGTGGGCCCCCTTTCAACGGGTGCTGGCCAGGAGCGAGGAGAGGCTCTGGTCGAGCTGCCCGGGCACGTCGCGCAGGAGGCTGTGCAGCTCGCCGTCGGACAGGTGGAGGCGCTCGGCGAGCCGGGAGCGGGTGCCGGCGAGCACCTCCTCGCGAGCACGGGCGAGCCAGCGGGAGACGGTGGACTTGTGGGTGCGGTACACGGCGCCGATGCGCTCCAGGCTCAGCCCCTCCACCAGGTGGAGGCGCAGCACCGTGCGCTCGCGCGAGGACAGGGCGGCGAGGGCCTCGGCGAGCGCGGCCTGGAAGTCGGCCCGGTGGCGCTGTCGAAGGAGCTCCAGCTCCGGGTGGCCGACGGGGACGCTGGCGTCGGCGAGCGCCTCCTCCTCGGCGCGGGCCTGGCGCTGGGAGGAGCGGCGCAGGTTGAGGGCGGTGCGAACGGCGGCGGCGCGCAGCCACGCGGCGAGCGGGCCCTGCCCCTGGTAGTCGGCCATTCGGGGCGGGCGGCCCGACTCGGGGGTGAGGAGCTTCTCGCGCAACACCTGACACACCTCGGAGGCGGCGTCCGCGCCCGGGTACACGCGAGCGACGGCGGCGGCCACCTTCGGGAGGAAATGCGCCTCCAGGGCCGCGTGGGCGGCGGCATCCCCCCGCACGCAGGCACAGGCGAGGAAGAGATCCGCGGCGGGGAGGGCACGCAGGGCGCGCTCGGGCTCGGAACTGGGGGGGAGGCGCTCGGCGAGGTGGCGGAGGAAGACGGCCTCGTCGAGCCGCACCCGGGGCCAGGCCGCACGGGCCGAGTCGAGCATCCGCGCGAGCTCCGCCTCCAGCGAGGGCAGCTCCGCGTAGGCCCGGGCCGCTGGCCGCAAATGAGGAACGAGGAGGCGGGCGAGCGGGACGGAGTGGGACATGGGAGGATGAACCCTGACGGGATTACAGGCCGGAGCGGGGCTCTCCTCACTTTCTTACAGGGTCCAGGAATCCAGACAAAACCCGCCATCACCGGAATCCTCCTACCGAGGCGCGGACTTCCCGTGGAGTCTGCCAGGAGGAGAACACCGGAAGTGACGCGGTGCCAACGGAAGGGGCGAGCCCGGGGCGGGAGCGCCCGGTGGATCAGCGGCACAGCGCGTGCTTGTGCTCGCGGGGCACGGGGCCGGCGAGCGTCGTATCCGGGGGCGGTGTCGGGGGTGGTGATGGGCGTGAGGGAGCTGAAGGAAGAGGCGCTGGACCTGTACACCCGGCGGAGGTTCGCCGATTGCGCGCGCACCTACGGGAAGCTGCTCGAGCTGGAGCCGGGGGATCCGCACCTGTATGTGCGCCACGCCGAGGCCTGGCGGCGGGCGGGGGACAGGCAGAAGGCCATCAGCTCGTACCGGACGGCGGCGGAGCTGTTGCTGCAGCTGGGGTGCGAGGCACGGGCCCGGGCGGCGTTGAAGGTGGCGCTGGAGTTGGATCCACGGGACACGGAGGTGGCGCAAGCGTTGGCGCGACTGTCGCCCACGTACCCGCCTCCCGCGTTCTCGAGGCCGCCCTCGCGCATCCCCGAGCAGAAGCGGGACACGGTGGAGCTGCACACGCGACAGGCGAGCGTGCCGGGACGGCTGGCCCTACCACCGGCGCCGGCCGCCCCCGCGGCGCCCCTGCCCTCACCGGCCGAGGTGCGAAGGCTGTCGGGGAACACGCTGGCCATGAGGGCCGCGCCGGGGACGCGCTGGGTGGTGGTGTCCTCGCGCACGCCGCTGACGGCCTACGAGGTGGACGACCTCGAGCGGGTGATGTCGAGGGAGTTCACGCTGGAAGTCACGGTTGCCCCCGAGGGGTGAGCCTCAGCCGCGGCGCGGCAGCAACACACAGAAGGTGGTGCCCTCCGCGGCCGTCGAGTGCACACGGATGTGTCCCCCGTGGGCGCGCACGATGCCGTCCACGATGAAGAGGCCCAGGCCGATGCTGCGCGAGGAGGGGGCGGGCGGTTGGGCCCCACGCTCGAGCGGCTGGAACAACCGCGCCAGCTTCTCGGGCGGGATGGGCTCCCCCTCGTTGTGCACCTCCAACGCCACGTAGGAGCCGTCCTCACGCGTCGTCACACACACGGGACTGCCCGCGGCGCCGTAGGCCAGCGCGTTGGAGAGCAGGTTCGCCAGCAACTGCGCGACGCGGTCGGCATCGAGGGCGGCCCAGACCTCGCCTTCGGCCCGCACCTCCACCTCTCGCCCGGGGTGGGCCGCCAACACTTCCTCCACCACCCCGCGAACAAGGGCGTGCAGGTCCCGGAGCTCACGCTGCACGGGCAGGCCCTGCCCCAACCGGACCTGGGTGAAGTCGAGCAGGTCGCACACCAGGCGCCGCATGCGCTCGGCCGCGTCGAACACGCACCGCAGCGCCCCCTCCTTGCGTGCATCCGACTCCGCGCGGCGCAGCAGCATCGTCGCCGACAGGAGGATGGCGTTGAGGGGGTTGCGCAAATCGTGGGACACGATGCCGATGAGCTGGCGCTCGAAATCGGCGCGCTCGCGCAGCGTCCGCTCGGCCTGCTTGCGCCGGGTGACGTCGGTGAAGAGGACCGCCACCTTGCGCTCGTGGGGCTCGCCAATCCGGAAGGCATACACATCGAACCACCGGCCCATGGACGCGGCATGGCCCTCGAAGCGCGTCGGCTCGCCCGTCAGCGCGACCCTGCCGTAGACGTCGATCCAGAAGGGCTCGATACCCGGCAGGAGCTCTCGAAAGGTCCTTCCGAGCGCGTCATGGATGCCGCTGTGCCGCTCGAAGGCGGGGTTGACCTCGAGGTACCGGCAGTCGAGCGGCCGCTGCTCCGCGTCGAAGAGGAGCTGCATGATGCAGAAGCCCTCGTCGATGGAGTTGAACAGCGTCTGGTAGCGCGCCTCGCTCTCACGCTGGGCCGCCTCGGCCTGCTTGCGCGCCGTGATGTCGATGTTCATCCCGACCCACTTGAGCACCGACCCATCCGCGCCTCGCAGCGGCGCGGTCCGCACGTGCGTCCATCTCCAACTCCCGTCGGGGCCGCGCAGACGGAACTCGGCCGTCAAGGGGGCGACGGTCCGTACCGCCTCGCGCCACGTCCGCAGGACGTCCTCCCGGTCATCGGAGTGGATCGCCGCCATCCATCCATCGCCCAGATACTCGTCCACCGTCTGCCCGGTGTACGCCCGCCAGCTCGGCGAGTCGCTCACCACCCTGCCCCGCGCGTCCGTCTCCCACACGGCCTGCGCGAACGGCTCCACCAGACCTCGGAATCGCGCTTCACTCTCCCGGAGCGACACCTCGGCCCGGTGTCGCTCGGTCGTCTCGAGGACGGTGACCAGCACGCCCGCGACCTGGCCGGACGCGTCCCTGACCGGACTGAAGGAGAGCGTGAACCATGCGTCCTCCAGCCTGCCCGAGCGCGTGAGGGGGTAGAGCGCGTCCTCGAAGGTGAGCGTCTCGCCCGCGAACACCCGCTCGTAGATGGGCACGTTGATGTGCCGCACCTCGGGCCAGCACTCGTGCGTCGGTTGCCCGAGGCCCGCCGGGTGCTTGATGCCCATGAGCGCCCGGTAGCTGTCGTTGTAGAGCTGGACGAGCCGCGGTCCCCAGAGCACCACCATGGGGAAGCCGTTGGGCAACATCATGTCCACGATGGCCCGGAGGCTGTGCGGCCAGCGCTCCATGGGCCCCAGGGGGGTGGCCGCCCAGTCATGCGCACGGATGCGCTCGGCCATCTCGCCCTGGCCCGCGGGCCACCCCACGGGTGCTTCGCTGGTCACCGAGTCGCACCTCCACCAGGGCGCCCACGCTCACGTCGAGCCCGTACCTTGAACACGGGGTCTCGAGAAAGCCTGCCCGCGATGGCGGTCCCTACAGCGAGGCGACGTCCGACGTCTCCCGCTCGGCGGAGGCGGTCTCCAGCCCGGGGGAGAAGAAGTCCCACACCCGGGTGGCCTTCTTCTCGGAGGGCTCGTTCACCAGGGCCATGGATTCACAGTGCTCGCTCTTGCGCTTGGGGTGGCAGTGGCGGACACCGTAGACATGGTGGCAACCACACGCATCCACCCGCTTCTTGGCGCAGATGGACGGGTTGAACACCGGCGCCGTCTTCACATCCACGGGCCCCGCGTTCACGGTCACAGCCACCACCAACGCTCCGAGAATCCCCATCTCCCTACCCCCTTGAAGCTCCGAGAGAAGGAATGGGAATTCTTCAGTGAAGGGGCAACTGCGGGTGCCCGGGGCCCAACATTCACCGGGCGCGGCCGTTGACCGGTCGTAAGCCGGGCCCCCTTCTGTGTTCGTCAGCTTCCAGAGGAAGCTTCCGTCGCTGCCACCGGTTGGATCCACCCAGGGAGAAGGGTCATGAGCTGGACGCAAAGGTTGGAGAAGGTCGCGGAGGGGCACTACGTCCTGCCGAAGACCAAGACGATGAAGGTGGATGCCCACCTGTTCCTGTCGGACAAGCTGCTGTGGGGCGAGGGCCCCGAGCTGCCGGGCCTGGAGGAGGGTGTCTTCGATCAGGTGGTCAACGCGGCCTCCTTCCCGGGAGTGACGCGGGTGGCGGTGACGCCGGACTGTCACGTGGGCTACGGCGTGCCCATCGGCACGGTGGTGGAGACGGACGGCATCCTGCTCCCCACGGCGGCGGGGTACGACATCGGCTGCGGCATGGTGCAGCTCAAGACGACGCTCACGGCCGAGGACGTGGCGGACAAGGCCAGGCGCCGCCAGTGGATCGACGAGGTGATGAAGCGCATCGCCGTGGGGGTGGGGGCGTCGCGGGTGCAGAAGCAGCGGCGCATCGACACGCGCACCTTCGCCGAGGTGGTGCGCCACGGGGCCAAGGCGCTGGGCCGCGGCTCGTCCACCACCGAGCGCGACTTCATCCCGGTGGAGGATGACCGGGTGGACATCCCCGAGCGCGCGTACGAGAAGCGCGATCAGCTGGGGAGCCTCGGCGGGGGCAACCACTTCACGGAGATGCAGGTGGACGAGGACGGCCGCGTGTGGGTGATGTTGCACACGGGGAGCCGGGGCTTCGGGTGGAACATCGCGAAGCACTACTTCGTCGAGGGCGCGGCGGAGCTCGGGCTGGGCAAGCGCAGCGAGGACTTCATCTGGCTGGACGCGTCGAGCCGGCTGGGGCGCGAGTACTGGAACCTGCACAACATGGCGGCCAACTTCGCGGTGGCCAACCGGCTCATCATCGGCGAGGCGGTGTGCGCGGCGCTCGAGGAGGTGTTCGGCGGGACGGCGGACATCTATTACGAGATTTCGCACAACCTCATCCAGAAGGAGTCGGGGAAGTTCGTGGCGCGCAAGGGGGCGACGCGGGCGTTCCCGGGCGGGCACCCCGCGCTGCGCAAGACACCCTGGGAGAAGACGGGGCACCCCATCCTCATCCCGGGCTCGATGGAGACGGGCAGCGCCATCCTCTTCGCGCAGGAGGGAGCCGAGCAGTCCATCTACTCGGTGAACCACGGCGCGGGGCGGCGGCTGTCGCGAGGCGAGGCGCGGCGGGTGCTCAACCAGTCCGAGACGGATCGGCGCATGACGGAGGCGGGCATCCTGCTCAACACACGCACGACGCCGCTGGACGAGTCGGGGCCCTGCTACAAGAACCTGGACGACGTGCTGGACACGGTGGAGATGGCGGGCCTGGCGAAGGTGGCCCGGCGCCTCAAGCCCATCGCCTGCATCAAGGGCGCCGACTGAACAACCCCCTCCTCCCTCTCCCCCTGGGAGAGGGCCGGGGTGAGGGTCTTCCCCACTCGTCGCCTCCCCGGGAGCGCGCTAGAGTGGACGGCAGATGAACGCGCCGTCCCCAGTCCCGCCCCAACCGCCCAACCGAGAAGCCGAGCTCACCCGCTCCGAGGCCGAGCTGGCCAGCCAGGAAGCGCGGCTCGCGGATCAGCTCCACCGAGCGGCCCTGGAGGCCGAGTCCCTCTCACGCCGGCTCGCGGAGCTGCGGCAGCAGGTGTCGCGGGTGCCGGCCGAGCGCCAGGCGGACGAGCACGTGCGGGCGGCGAGCGCGCGGCTCGAATCGGCCTCGGTGCACACCGGCTCCTCGGAGGACGCCCGGGAGCGCGCCCTGGCGGCGCGCGACGAGGCGTTGGAGGCCCGGCGGCGAGCCGCGCAGGACGCCCAGAAGGCCCTCCAGGCCCTGCAGCTGCTCAACACGCGGGCCCAGCAGGACCTGAGCGAGGCGGAAGCGGGGCTGAAGCGCTCGGCGGAGGCGGCGGCCCGAGCCCAGCGCGAGCGCGAGGCGGCGGCCCGGGCGGCCCAGGCGGCGCAGACGGTCCCCGCGACCCAGTCGCACCGGGCGGTCCCGACGCGCCAGGCGGCCGGGGCGCAGCAGGAAAACCTCACCCTTCCGGATCCACGCCCGCTGGGGTCCCGCGCGTCGCGCGTGCGCCTGCAGGCGACGATCAACCTGAACAGCGATTCGAACTTCTTCACGGGCTTCACCACGAACATCAGCGAGGGCGGCATCTTCGTGGCGACGGTGCAGACGGTGCCGCGCGGGACGCTGGTGGACCTGGACTTCACGCTGCCGGGAGGCCGGCCGATGAAGGTGACCGGGGTGGTGCGCTGGACGCGCGAGGTGAACGACAAGACGCCCGAGCTGATGCCGGGAATGGGCGTGCAGTTCACCCAGCTGCCGCCGGAGATGGCCGCGGCCATCTCGGACTTCGTGGCCACGCGCGAGCCGCTGTTCTTCCCGGACTGAGAGGCCCTCAGGCGAACAGCTCGGCCACGGGCAGGGACAGCCCGGGCAGAGTCGCGCAGGAGAGCGTCTCCCCCACCCCGAGCGTGCGCATCGTCCGGTAACGGCCCGCGTCCACATCCGGCTCGGAGTACACCTCGACGGCGCGGCCGGTCACATCCACCACCCAATACTCCGGTACCCGGGCGCGGGCGTAGATGCGGCCCTTGAGCAGCCGGTCCCTGCGCAACGAGTCGTCGGCCACCTCCACCACCAGCAGCGCGGAGCGGGGATGCGCCTGGGACGTCTCCTCCTCGTGACGGGTGACGACGGCCAGGTCCGGCTCCGGCTCACTGTCATCACCGAGCGAGAGCGGGAGCTGCGGACGGACGCTGTAGGCGTCCCCGAGCACCCGGCTCATGAAACGGTTGAGCCGGGAAATCACCAGCGCGTGAGGTCGGCCCTGTGGCGTCATCTCGACGATTACCCCCTCCAACAACTCCACGCGCTCATCCTCGCCGAGCACTCCGACATCGATGAGCCGGTGGTACTCGTCCAGGCGGAAGCGGCGCGGAGCCACGAGCCCGCTCTCGAGGATGTCAGGGGAGTGCATGGCCGAGCCTCCTTGCTTCTTCAAGGTAGTGCCGCCCATGCGAGGGCGTCCACCCCACTCACAGCGCCACGCCCACCTCGAGCAGGGTGAGCCCATAGAGCACGCCGAGCCCGGGCCTGTCCGTGCCCACGCCCACGCCGAGCTCGAGCACGGACACCTGCGCGCCTCCCAGCGAGAAGCGAGCGGGCGCCAGCGTCAGCCCCAGTCCCAGCGAGGGCCCCACGACGGGCGCCGGGCTCGCGGGCGTGAGGAACTCCATTCTGTCCCCGAAGAGGCCGGTGAGGCTCACCAGCGCGGCGGGAGCCCATGCCCCCTGGGGCCGCCACTGCATGCCCGCGCCCACCCGCACCGCGAGCACCGAGCCCAGGCCCGTGAGGCCGCTCGCATCCACCTGGAGCAACCACCGCCCGTCCACCGTGTCGCGCACGCCGAAGCCGCCGCCCAGCCCGCCCTGGGTGCGCGCCGACGACAGGTACACCGCCGCCCCCGAGAGGGCATACAGCGAGAGCTGGTGCCGCGAGGGCAGGGGCACCTCGGCCGGGGCCGGTGAGGTGGCCAGCGTGGAGAGCACGAGAAGCGTCGTCGGCATCATGGCAGGGGACCTCCGGCCCAGAAGGAGAGCCCGGCGGCGGACAGCCGGGTGACGTCGGCGAGGAAGTCCGGGTCGAGCGTGGAGGGTACGTCGGTGTCGTGGTGGTAGTTCGGGTTGCGGAAGTTGGCGGTGTCGGTGAGGAAGAGCGCGCTCTGCCCGGCCAGCCAGAAGGGAGCATGGTCACTGCGCATGAGGTTGCCCGAGGCGGGGCCGGAGCCCTCGTTGGGCACCACCACGCCCCGCACGAACCCGTAACCCAGCCGGGTGGCCAGCGTGTACAGCTCCTCCAGGCGCGGGCGCGACGGCTCGTTGGCGATGGCGGCGATGAAGTCCCCCGTGGTGGGCACGGGGAAGCCGGGCAGGCCCTGCTGGGCGCCGGGGCGCGCATCCTTGTACCCGATGCAGTCGAAGACGATGGAGGCGACGATCCGCTCCCCCGGGTGCGTCTGGACGTAGCGCGTGCTGCCCACCAGGCCGAGCTCCTCCAGATCGAACCCCACGAAGCGCACCGTGCGCGCGAAGCGCTTGCCCGCGGCCAGCCGCGCCATCTCCAACAGGGCGGCCACACCCGAGCTGTTGTCGTCCGCGCCCGAGAAGTAGGCGTCGTAGTGGGCGCCAATCACCACCACCTCGTCGGGGTGCTCGGTGCCGCGCAGCTCGGCGATGAGGTTGCTGGTGGGGAAGCGCGCATCCTCGGTGTCGTGCGTGGTGACGGTGTACCCGAACGACTCGAGGCGCTCGCGCACCAGCTGACGGGCCTTGTCTCGGGTGAGGTTGCACACGGGCCGGCGAGTCGTGTCGATCTCCGAGGGCTCGAAGAGCGCGCAGTCCAGCGGGGTGTCCTCGCGGTGGGAGGCCACCAGCGCCTCCACGTCCGACATGAGGCGGGACTTCTCCACGCCCGCGGCGAAGTCCCCGGCACGCACGGCGGAGGACTCGTCGACGGAGGGCCGCGAGGAACAGGAGCTCACGGCGAGGAACAGGAACGCGGCGGACAGGGCTCTCACAGCGACACCCCCAGGTGGACGAGGCCGAGCTGCAGGCGAAGGGAGGCGCCGGGCGCCGCGAGGCTGGTGCCCCACTGGAGGGCGAGCGCGCTCACGGTGAAGCGGCGGAAGGAGAAGCGCAGGGGCTCGGCGTGGAGGGCGACATAGACGGGTCCCAGCTGCGAGGCCTGCTGCCGCGAGTGGTCCTCCGGGAAGCCTCCGCGAGGCGGAATGACGATGGGCGCACCGCTCAAGCCCAGCTCGGGGCCCACCGCGGGCCGCCACACGCCCAGGCGAGTGGAGAGCAGGGCGCGGGCGTAGACCTCGAGGGGCACCGAGCCAGGCCCCGAGGGAAGCCAGCGCAACCCTCCGCCCAGGCGCCAGGAGCCGAGCTCGTACGCATAGGCGGCCTCGAGGCCGGGACGGGGGTCGGAGACGTTGTAGGCGCCACCGTTGGTGAGGACGAGGGCGGTGGCACCGAGGGACACATCCTGTCCGGCGGCCGCGGCTCCCGGAAGGAGCGCGGCGACGAGGAGCAACCAGGGTCGCATGGGGGGCACACTCTAACCGGCGGGTCCCACATGAGCGAGGACGAGCGAATCCCGGTCAGGAAGGTCCGCGAAGGAGTGCCCCTGTGAACATGAGCAGACAACCGCGGCCATTTCCCCTCTCCCGAGGGGAGAGGGAGCATCGGGGATTAGATGCCGGCGGTGGCGATGCCGGAGATGAGCCGCTCCATGAGCCCGACGAGATAGCCCGTGGGCCCGGCGATGAGCCTTCCGCCGAAGAACAGGATGCCGATCAGCAACAGCGGTCCGAGCGCGAGGACACGCTGCCAGGAGCCGAGCAGCCGCTGGGGCAGGAGTCCCTCGACGACGCGGCTGCCATCGAGCGGGGGCACGGGCAGCATGTTGAAGAGGGCCAGGGTGACATTGATCACCACCATGATGCCGAGCAGGGAGCGCAGACCCGGGTTGGCGACGAGGAAGTCCGGGGCCCAGCGCAGGGTGAGGCCATAGGCGAGCGCGCTCACGGCGGCGAGGAACAGATTGGAGAGCGGCCCGGCCGCGGCGGTGAGCATCCACCCGGTGCGCATGGGAATGTCCCGCCGGAAGCGGGTGGGATCCACGGGCACGGGGCGGGCCCAGCCGAAGGGGATGCCGAGCAGCGGCAGCAGCAGGGTGCCGATCGGATGGATGTGCGCGAGGGGGTTGAGGGTGAAGCGGCCCATGCGCTCGGCGGTGTCATCCCCGAGGAGCCTCGCGCTCCAGGCATGGGCGAACTCATGGATGGTGAGGGAGAGAACGAGCGGAATGAGCATCAACGCCCGTTCGAGGAGGGGCTGGGATTGCATCGCGCTCTCACATAAGACGGGAAACAGGGCTCCGCCACGCAAGCGGCGAACGAGCCGCCAGGCGCCTCCCTCGCCCCCTGGGACAGGGCCGGGGTGAGGGTATCGGCCCCCGCGCCAGGCAACCGAGCATCGCGGAGCCCCCGCCATCTGGCCCGCCCTCGTACTCCGCCCCACCTTTGCGACGAACGAAGAAGGGAGCAGCGGGATGCGCGTCCATCATTTGAACTGCGTGACGATGTGCCCACCGGGTGGCCGGCTGATGGATGGGAGGCAGCGGCCGAAGGGCATACCGGCGGCGCTGGTGTGCCACTGCCTGTTGCTGGAGACGAATCAGGGGCTGGTGATGGTGGACACGGGCTTCGGGCTCGAGGACGTGCGCAACCCGAGGCCCCGGCTGAGCCCCTTCTTCCTGAACCTCAACCGGCCGCGGCTCAACGAGGACATGACGGCGGTGAGGCAGATCGAACGCCTGGGCTTCAAGGCCTCGGACGTGCGTCATATCGTGCTGACGCACCTGGACTTCGATCACGCGGGCGGGCTGGACGACTTCCCGGCGGCGCGGGTGCACGTGATGGCGGCGGAGGTGGACGCGGCGATGTCCCAGATGACGTGGCTGGACCGCCGGCGCTTCCGCCCGAGGCAGTGGAGCACGCAGCCGCACTGGGTGACGTACCCGATGCCACGCGGGGGCGATCGCTGGTTCGGCTTCGAGTGCGTGCGCGAGTTGGAGGGCCTGCCGCCGGACATCCTGCTGGTGCCGCTGGTGGGACACACGCTGGGGCACGCGGGCGTGGCCATGCAGCTGTCGGATGGGTGGCTGCTGCACGCGGGCGACGCGTACTTCTTCCACGAGGAGATGAACCCGGACCGGCCCCGGTGCACGCCGGGCCTGTGGGCCTACCAGGAGCTGATGCAGAAGGACGGGCGGATGCGGAAGCTCAACCAGGAGCGGCTGCGGGAGCTGGTGCGCCGCCATGACCGGGACGTGCGCGTCTTCTGCGCGCACGACGCCGTGGAGTTCGAGCGCCTGGAGGAGGAGGAGCGCGCCCACGAGCCGCATGCCCTGCGAGGCCTCGGCTCGGTGCTGGAGACACCCGACACGAGGGAGCCGCCCCTGCCCCCGGTGCCGCCCATGCCGACGGTGTGAGGCCCCGCGGCTAGAGCTGGATGTTCTCGTGCTCCACCAGCGCGGTGAGGGCCTCCTCCATCACCGCGCGCGCCGCCGCCGTGTACCGGTAGAGCAGCGCGTGCACCTGCCGGTCCGCCTCGTTCCGGCTCTCGCAGTGCTTCGAGTACTCCTCGAAGGCCTGCAGGCTGCTGACGATTTGAGACAGGTGGTTGGGGCACTCGCACTGCACCGCGCTGGAGACCTCCAGCAACACGCCCAGCTGCGCGGCCGAGTAGCGGGGCGGCTTCGGCACGGCGGGCACCGTCACGGTGGACACCGCGCCCGGCGCTCCCAGTTGGAGGGCCGGAGCCTGGACCATCGGAGCCGGCGTCACCGCGGCCGGCTTCGCGGGTTGCGGCTTCAGCATGGCGTCCAACACCGCCAGGTGCACGTGCGCGCGCAGCAGCGACAGGGAGATGGGCCCCTGGAGCAGCCGCACCTTGCCCGCCGGGTACTGCTGCAGCACCCCGCGCCGCGCGAACCGGTACGTGACGATGGCGTGCCGCGCCCCCGAGTCCTCCAGCAGCGCCGGGACCGCGCCCGTCTCCACCCCGTTGAGCTCCAGGAAGTCCAGGGCCAGCACGTCCGGACGCTTCGCCGGCACCTGCGCCCGAAAGGCCTCCAACGACGTCCCAGACCACACCACATCCACGTCCCGGAGCGCCTGTGGATTCTCCCGGAGCTGCGCCGGGTAGGACTCTCCCAGAAGGGCCAGCTTCACCATGACTCACCTCATACAGGCCTTCAGGGTGTCGCCACCGCGTACCCGGCTCAATCCGACTAATGCACCAACCCCGGATGCGGTTGACTGGCATCCACTTCCCGACTCGCCGGGACCAGAGGGAGTTCAACGGTGAACGCCGCCCCCTCCCCTCCCGGCTCTCCACCCGGATGGTGCCCCCATGCGCCTCCACCAGTTGCCGGACGATGTAGAGGCCCAGCCCGAAGCCCTCCCTCTTCTCTCCCCGCGCGGGGGCCTTCTTGAAGCGCTCGAAGATTTGATGTTGCTGCTCCAGGGGGATGCCCGGCCCGTGGTCCCTCACCTCCAACCGCCCGTAGCCGTCCGTGCGCTTCACGCGCAGCTCGATGGGCTGGCCCTTGCCGTACTTGAAGGCGTTGGACAGCAGGTTCGTCAGCACCCGCTCCAATCGCAGCCGGTCCCACCGCCCCACCACGCCCAGCTCCACGTCCAACACCAGATGGCTGCCCGCCTCCGCCGCCTGATCCGCGTGCCGCTCCACCGCCTCGTGGACCAGCTCGGCCAGGTCCACCTCTCCCACCTCCAGCTCCAGCTTCCCCGAGGACAGCCGCGACAGGTCCAACAGGTTGTGCAGGAGCCGCCCCAGCCGCTGGGTGTGACGCACCGCCGCGGTGAGCACCTCGCGCAGCTTGTCCGGCTCCGAGGGGGGCGCGCGCCGCAGCCTGCCCAGCATCAATTGCAGGGCCTGGAGCGGGTTGCCCAGATCGTGCGCCGCCACGCCGATGAGCTCCAGCGCCGCTTGCGCCTCCCGCAGCAGCCGCGAGTTGTCCAACGCGAGCGCCGCGCGGCTGGCCAGCTCCTCGACGAACACCCGGTCCGTCTCCGTGAAGCGGCGCTCCGGCCGCTGGGACAGCAGCACCAGCACGCCCAACGTCCGGCCCCCCGCGCGCAGCGGCACGGTGAGCGCGGAGGAGGCGCCCATCCGCCGGATGAGCTCCAGGTGCTCGGCATCCGTGGACACCGCCTCCATCACCTCCGGCGTCACCTCCGTGAGCAGCTCGGACCTCCCCGTGCTCAGGACGTGCCACACGCCGACCGCCGCCCCCTCTCGAAACGCGGGGCGGCGGGCGATCAGCTCCCACAGCAGTGCCTCCTTCTCCACGGAGACGTGGGCCACCGCGTGAGGTAGCAGCTCGCCCTCCGGGGAGAGGAGGAACATGAGGCAGCCATCCGCCAGCTCCGGCACGAGCAGCCGCGCCAGCTCGGCCACCGCGAGATCCGGATCCTGCGTGGAGAGGAAGAGTCGCTCGGCCTCGGCGAAGAGACGCTGGGCGCGCTCCATGTGCTTGCGCTCGGAGCTGTCGCGGGTGAGCACCGCGTAGCCCTCGAGCTGTCCGTCCGCGCCGCGCAGCGCGGTGAGCAGCGACTCCGCCCAGAAGCGCGTGCCGTCCTTGCGCAACCGCACGCCCTCCGACTCCAGACGCCCCTCGCGCGCCGCCCGCTCCAGCTCCCGCTGCGGCCCCCCCTCCCCCATCGCCTCCGGCGGATAGAGGAGCGCGCCGGGCCGGCCGATGATCTCCTCCGCGTGCCAGCCCTGGATGCGCTCGGCCCCCGGGTTCCAGCTGGCCACCCGTCCCTGCGGATCCAACAGATAGAGGGCATAGTCCTTCACCCCCTCCACCAGCAGCCGGAAGCGCTCCTCGGAGGCCCGGGCCTCGTGGTGCAGGGGCCACAACGCGCGGGTGAGCACCCAGGCGAGCCCCATCGCCACCAGCAGCCCCAGTGTCGCCACCGCGAGGATGAGCCAGAGCGCCTGCCGATCGGAGAGCAGGGCGAGCGTGGCGCTCTCGCGGAACGAGGCCTCGGTGAACCGGGCCAGCCCGTTCAGCGACGCGTACGTCTGGCGGCGCGCCTGATTCCTCCTCTGGGCGTGCTCCACCAACTCCTCCGGGGAGGCCCCTCGCGCCAGGGCCTCCCGCATCGCCTGGACCGCGTCCTCGTGCGCCTGTTCGGCCCAGGCCAGGTCCTCCAACAAGCGCCGCTCCGCACTGCCCTCCTGGTGCGAGCGCAGGATGCTCAACGACTCCCTGAACCGTGCCCGGGCCCGTGCCGCCTCGTCCCGGAAGGACGCCTCGCCGGTCAGCTCATGAGCGTGCTGGCTGGCGATCTTGTCACTGAAGGCCCGCCGCAACCGCTCCACCTCCACGAGGTGCATGACGCGGTTCTCGGTGAGGTACTCGCCGCTGGACAGGAGCGAGCGCAGGGCGAGCGCGGTGCCGCCAGCGATGGCCAATGCCACCACCAGCGAGGCGGTGAGTCCCACCGCGATACGCCTGGCGAACGTCCAGGGACGTCGCATCACCTCCCCACCCCCCCCTCGAGACAGCCAGCCCCACTCGCACAAGGTGACGACCTGACACGTGTCCAGGAATCGGTGCTCCCGGGCAACACTCTGTCGGAAACCGGTCGCCACGGACCCCTCGGGGACGGCCTCCTCCGTTCACCACCGCGAGCCACCACTCCGGGCCCCCTTCCGCCGCCGGGGAGGCCGTCCCAGGTTGCGCCTTCGTGGACCACTCGAAGGCCGGGTGGAGGGTGGGGCATGGGCGGGCGGTGGAGTGGGCTCGGGTGGGCGGCCCTCGTCGTGGTGTCGGTGGCATGTGGAGGGACGGTGACTCCGGATCCGCTCGCGGATGGCGGGGCGCTCTCCCGGTGCCAGCCCCAATCATGCGAGGCGCAGGGGTTGAACTGCGGGACGGCTCTCGACGGGTGCGGCGGCGTGCTGCGCTGCGGGACCTGTCCCGAGGGCGAGGTGTGCGGCGGCGGTGGCGAGCCCAACGTCTGTGGCCCGACGCCGTGCACCCCGGGCACCTGTGAGTCCCTGGGCAGGAATTGCGGCACCGTCTCCAACGGCTGCGGGGGGACACTCGACTGTGGCGTCTGCCAGGCGCCCGACACATGCGGGGGCGGTGGCCTCCCCAACGTCTGCGGCCGGGCGCCCTGCACCCCCACCACGTGCGAAGCGCTGGGCAAGAACTGCGGCACCGTCTCCGACGGCTGTGGGGGGACACTCGACTGCGGCGCCTGCCCCGAGGGCGAGACGTGCGGGGGCGGCGGCGCTCCCAACATCTGCGGCCGGGCCCCCTGTACTCCCACCACGTGCGAAGCGCTGGGCAAGAACTGCGGCACCGTCTCCAATGGCTGTGGGGAGACACTCGACTGCGGCGCCTGCCCCTGCGGGACGACGTGCGGCGGCGGCGGAGTCCCCAACGTCTGCGGCAGCCCGCCCTGCGTGCCCGCCACCTGCGAGGGGCTGGGGAAGAACTGCGGCCTCGTGCCGGACGGGTGCGGAGGGACGCTCGACTGCGGCACCTGCCCCGAGGGCGAGACGTGCGGCGGCGGCGGCGCGCCCGACGTGTGCGGCCCGGCCTCGTGCATTCCCACCACGTGCGCGGCGCAGGGAAAGAATTGCGGCACCCTCTCCAACGGCTGCGGGGGGACGCTCGACTGCGGCCAGTGCTTCGGGGGCGAGTCCTGTGGAGGCGGCGGAGTCCCCAACGTCTGCGGCAGCGCGCGCTGCGCACCGGCCACCTGCGCGGAGCTGGGAAAGAATTGCGGCCTCGTGCCGGAAGCGGGCGGGGTGCTCGACTGTGGCGCCTGCCCCGAGGGCCAGACGTGCGGGGGCGGCGGCGTGCCCAACGTCTGCGCCGAGCCGGCCTGCCAGCGCGCCACGTGCGCCCTGCTGGGCAAGGACTGCGGCACGGTGGAGGACGGGTGCGGAGGGACGCTGGAGTGCGGCACCTGCGCGGAGGGGGAGCTGTGTGGTGGCGCGGGCGTGGCCAACGTGTGCTACCGCGCCTCGCCCGTGTGCGTGGACCAGGACCTGGGCAGCACGCTGCCGGTGCGGGTGAAGGGCAACACGACCTGGGCCAACGATGACCACCGCGCCTCGTGCGGCGGCGCGGGCCCGCCGGATCGCGGCTTCATGTGGACGGCGCCCAGGAGTGGCACCTTCACCTTCGACACGACGCGCTCGGCCATGGACACGCTGCTGAGCCTGCGGCGGGACGGCTGCGCAGGCGAGGAGCTCGCGTGCGCCACGGATGGCATCAGCTACGGCGGAGGCGCGCGGGTGTCGGCGACGCTGGCGGCGGGCCAGCGGGTGCTGGTGGTGGTGGACGGAGCCACCGGGGGGAGCTTCGGCGCGGGGGACTTCGAGCTGCACATCCACGAGCAGGCGGCCACCGAGGCGGGGCGCTGCTTCGACGGCGCGGACAACGACGGGGACCGGTGGGTGGACTGCGCGGACACGGACTGCCAGGGCGAGCCCCTGTGCGACGGGCGCGGGTGCATGGACACGGACCTGGGCAGCGCGCTGCCGGTGACGTACCACGGGGACACGGCGCGAGCAGGAGACGACTTCCAGGGCACATGCGGAGCGCTGCTGATGCAGGACCGGGCGCACCTGTGGACGGCGCCCCTGAGCGGCACCTTCGTCTTCGACACGGTGGGCGGCGGCCAGGGCAACGCGCTGTACGTGCTGACGGGGTGCCGGGGCCGGGAGCTGGCGTGCTCGGCGAGCCGGACGGCGGGGAAGAAGGGCGCGCCGGTGGTGAAGCTGTCCCTGGAGAAGGGGCAGACGGTGCTGGTGGTGGTGGACGGCATGGACAGCGAGACCTCGGCCACGCCCATCCGCTACACGCTGCACATCAACGAGTACGTGCCCGGCGAGTCCGGCCACTGCTCCAACGGCGCCGACGACGACGCCGACGGCCGGGCGGACGAGAAGGATCCGGACTGCCAGTGACAGACCCTCAGCCGTGGTCGCGGTCGAGCTTGTCCAGGAGCGTCCGGGCCTCGGCGTCCTCCTGCTGGTGGGCTTGGACCTCGGCCACCTCGCGCCAGCGGATCCACCCCTGGCTGGCGGCATGGCGGGCCGCCGTCACGGTGTCGTCCACGGCCAACATCTGACTGCCGGCGGCGCGGATCTCCGCGGCGATGAAGGCCAGCTCGCGCTCGCGGCCCGGGCGGTGCCACACGTTGCGGATGTAGACGCAGCGGATGCGGCCGGGGAACTCCCGGACGATGGTGCGGTAGTGCTCGGCGTCCTCCTGCCCGCTGTCACCAATGAGGATGAAGGGCAGGGACTCCAGGGTGCTCAGCAGCCCGCGGATCTTCTCCAGCTTGTGCCCGTGCCCACCACCGGGAGCGAAGCCGGTGCGGCTCAACCCCCAGTCGCGCAGGAGCAGCGGGCCGGCGGGAATCCGGTGCAGCCCGAGGAACTCATCGAGGTGCTCGTACAGGTTCCACGGGCTGGAGGAGACGTAGAAGATGGGATTGCCCGCCGAGCCGGTGCTGCCCTGGTGGAGGGCGTCGTAGAAGGCGTCCACGCCCTCGAAGGGCAGACGCGTGCGGTGCTCGGTGAGGAAGAGCGCCCAGGCGCGCTTGAGGAAGTTGGTGACGTTGGTGACGATGACGGTGTCGTCGATGTCGCTGATGACGCCGAACTCGGCCTCGGGGCCGGCCACCAGCACGGGGGAGCGCACCCGGGCCACGCCCTTGGGAGCGGGCGACAGCAGCTCCAGCTCCACGTCGTGCCAGCCGGCCTTCACCCCGGCGGGAGGCTCCACCCACAGCTCGAGGAAGCCCTCCTCGTCGGTGGTGCCCTCCCAGCGCCGATCCCCCCAGCACACCTTCACCCGGGCGTGGGGAATCTCCACCGTCATGTAGCGCTTCCACGAGGCGACGGCGCTGCCCAGCAGCGTGTGCCGCTTCCAGGGCGGACGCACGTGACGGTTCTCCAGCACGCGCGCCTTGATGACGGACCGGCGGGGAGTCCCGTAGCCCCGGTAGGGGAGGATGCGCGGGGGACGGCCCAGCCCCACCTTGCGCCGCAGGCGCCAGCTCCACGATTCGACATGGTGCTCGACGTGGAAGGCGAGCCGGACGAGGGGATTGGGCGACTTCTGGGGGGCCATGGCCGAGGCAGTCTAACGGCCCGGCTCGCGAGCGAACAACACGCGAGGGTGAAGCAGCAGCGCGGCGGCCTCGCGCACCGTCCAATAGCAACGGTCCACGAAGCGCATGTTGCGCTCGGTGAGGAAGGCGGGGCTGGTGGCCACCTCGAAGCCGTGGAGCCGGAAGTACTGGCGGGCGCGCAGGAGGTGGTACGGGTCGGAGACCACCACCACGCGCCGGACGCCGAGCGAGCGCAGCACCACCGAGGAGAAGCGCGCGTTCTGCTCGGTGGAGTGGCTCTGCTCCTCCAGGAGACAGGCCTCCTCGGGGACACCGAGCCGTACCGCGAGGTCACGCATGACGCGGGCCTCGGAGGGAGGGTTGATGCCCACGCCACCGGAGAAGAGGAGCCGGGGCGCCAGGCCCCGGTGGTAGAGCTCCACCGCCTTCTCGATGCGGGCGCGTAGCGCGGGAGAGGGCTGGCCCCCCGGTAGCACGCGCGCCCCGAGCACCACGACGATGTCCGAGGGGACGGCCCGCTCGCGCTGGCCGAAACGGTCCACCACGAAGGCCATGCCGTAGAGCCCGAAGGTGGCGACCCCCAGGCCGACGAAGAGCCAGCGCCGGAGGGGACCGGGCCCCTTCTTGAGAGCGAGCGGAGGCATGGAGTGGCCCGGAGTCAGCGCGAGGGGAGGCGGCGGAAGAGCCCCGGGTAGTCGAGCACGAGGCCCTGGGAGTCGACGGGCAGCTCGGCGCGGAAGCCGGACTCGAGACTCTCGAAGAGGTAGCGCTCGGGGCCGAGACAGGTGTAGCGCTGGCGGCAGCGACGGACGGAGAGCTCGGGGACGGAGAAGTAGACGACGATGATGTCGTCGGACGAGTCGGGAGAGAGCCCCAGGCGGCGGATGGGGAGGGTGTTGGTGAAGGGGCTGGCGGAGATGTCCACGTCGATGCAGCCGTCGAGCTCGGGCAGGGAGCGGCCCTTCTCATCGGTCCAGCGGCCGGCACCATCGGAGCGAAGGGCGAGCCGGGCGTCACCGCCGAGCAGGGCCAGCTCCACCTCACGGACGCGGCAGGCGGAGTCGGTGCGAAGGAAGTAGCGAAGGGAGAAGGGACGACCCTCGTCGGTCATGCCCTCGACGGAGCTGTGGGCGGTGAGGGCGCTGGAGACCTCGCGCAGCACCAGATGCTCGTGACCGGGACCGGACCAGGGGGCCCAGGCGACATGTTGCTCGTTCATGCTCGGGCGCAGCATACGGGAGCCCCGGCCCGGAACCAGGACAACCTGCGCGCCGCACTCCACGAAGCGACGACACCGCCCATCCTCTTGTAAAATCAACATCCAGCCAGAGGAAGGTCGACGTGCGAACACGCTACGCAACGCTGCTGTGCCTTGCCCTTTGGGGATGCGGCACGACGGGCTCGGCCATTCATCCACCCAAGGCGAGGAAATGGGAGGGACCCTGGCTGGAATCGCAAAACGGCCGCATTCGAAAGACCCTCTACTATGGCCCCTGGCAGTGCCGCCAAGAATGGCTTGACGAATGCACCTCCAAATGCAGAGCAAAGAAACTCATGTCCATGGGTTGCATTTGGGTGGCCGACATAAAGACTGAA
Source organism: Archangium violaceum (assembly GCF_016859125.1). NCBI lineage: Bacteria > Pseudomonadati > Myxococcota > Myxococcia > Myxococcales > Archangiaceae > Archangium > Archangium violaceum. Next base: position 3,131,672 of record NZ_CP069338.1, read on the forward strand.
GTCCAGATGCCCGTTGGAATTACCCCCGTATTAATGGGTGGCCGGTTGGCCGTAACGCACTGCTGCTGCAACTACCCCAAAGCAAAAGATCTAGAGGGACGCCGCGGCCAGTGGAAGGCGGGACGAGAAAAGTACCGTCGCGCATGGAGCGAGGAATACGGCGGTTGGCCCCAGAACACAGAGGGGACGAACTGGCCCGGTCACCATGTACATGATCTCGCACATGGTGGAGAGCCCACTTCAGGGGAAATCCTTCCTGTGCCTCCGGATACACATAGTGAACTCAATACGGAGTATCCGCGTTGCTACGATGGAACGGGCAGGTGGAACGTCGCAGGCCCATACTGGCCATACTCGGAGTAGACCCATGAACATGGACGTACTGCTCGAAGAGGTTTCGCGGCAACACTTCCCGAACCCACCTGCCACACTGCATCAAATCGAGGATTTCGAGCGTCGAGCAGGCTGGCGCCTGGATCCGGATCTGCGTGCATTCTATTCGCATTGCGACGGTGCGCGCCTTTTCAAACGAGATGACGAAATCTATCAAATCCTTCCCCTCTCGAAGATCATTCGAGCCAGGGTGGCCATTCTTGGGCGGGACTTGGACGAATATGGACCCTCATCCTGGTACGCCATCTGCGACACGGGGGACACGGATTACGTCGCGGTTGATACGAGCAAGACCGCGAACGGGCGATATCCGCTGCTCGATTGCTTCCACGAGACATTCACGGAACCAGGCAGTAACAAGCTCATTGCCCTCTCATTTTCCGACTTCCTCGAGCAAGCCCTACGTAGCGATGGTCACCTGTACTGGTTGAAGGAAGGCTGGACACCACTGGCACCGCGCGTTTGACGGAAACATCCGTAGCGCGGCAACACCGCACACGAGAGCAGGAGAGCAGGAGTCACGGGTGCCTGGCTCTTCGATGGAATGGTATTCTACAGGCACGTTCAACTCAGGGCACGCTCGCTGGCTGGCTTGTGAAAAGTGCATGAAAAAGAGTGGTGTTCGGCGGTTTCTGCGGCTCCACGAAGAGCGATACAGGAGTTTCGGCGATCTCTCGCGGAAGCACCCTGGCTCCGAAGGTGACCTCGATCCTCCTGGCGAGGACGTCCGCGGGGACGCGCATCTCGACCGGAAGCGGCTCGAAGAACACCTCATTCCTGATTCGTTTCCCACCGCTGTATTCGTACTGCACACCATAGACTGAATGGACGGGAGCCAGGATGCTGACGCAACCGACGACCACCCAGCGAAACGGGGAGGATTCGCTGGGTGTTTCGGGATAGGCGGCACAACGAAAGCACGCATCAACTGGAGCGGTGACGTTGCCAACGGTGAACCCGGGCAGCTCTCCGTTGAGTTCGCGGACGAACGCACCCCATTGGCCCATCTTCCCGAGTTCCTGCCTCCACAACGCCTGGAACCTCGCGACCTCCAGGCTCCTCTCCGGACGGAGATAGGACTCCATGTCCGAGGGCCAGTAGTTCCGCGCGATGGAGAGCAACTGCTCGGCCGAGAGGGTCATGGGCTCAGCTCAGGGTAGGTTCTCCAACGTGCCCCGAGCCGCGAAGAGAGCGCCGAGGAGCGTGGGTGGCTCGTCCAGGGATCCGACTCGGAGCTCTGGCAGGGGGACATCGGCCAATTCCAAGGGGAAGGGGCGGTAACCGAACACCTGCTCGATGTAGCGGGCCAGCGTGTCCGCGAAGGGCTTCACGTCACCGGTCGGCACGAAGGTGAGCAGCGGACGGGTGGAAGTCTTGTCGGGCCGCACCGTGACCGTCGTCGCGTAGACGAGGTACAGCGGCGCGAGGATGCACACGGCCCCTACTACCCGGGTGACGACCCGCCCCCCGTCCGGTAGGGACTCACGCAGGTAGACGCAACAACGGGAACAGGCATCCGCCGAGGGATACGTCACATCCCGCACGTCGTGCCCGGAAAACGCGGCACGCACGCGCCCCAGGAAATCCTTCCACTCCGACCAATCGTCCCAGGTCTTCTGCCGGCTCGCACTCCACCGCTGGTATTCGGGTGTGAGTTGATGGGCCGGCACGGGCGCCTCATCGTCATCCTCCCAGACGGGGTAGCCCGCCGGGTAGTAGTGCCGGGCGACGCGGATGAGCTCCGCGGCCCTCGGATCGTTCATCGCATGAGGGCTCGGGTGGAGTCTGGACGTTTCCTGGCGCCCCTCCTCCTCCGACGGAAAACGCAATTCGAAGCTCCACGCCACCGCCTCGGCTCCGTGCGGCGTCAGCTCCACGGAGACCTGCATCGTACGCGCCTCGCGGTGCAGGGTGACGTTGAAGACATGGATGGCATCGAGGTACTTGCCGAAGGTTCCCGGGACTTCTTCACGCACCACACGACGGATGATCTCGGCGTGCTGCTGTTCGTCCTCTACCTCGAGGAGCAAGTGGAGGGAGGTGCCCAGGTCCGGAGCCACGGGCTCGCTGCCGCGCCGCTTCTGGAGGAAGGACGGGAAATGCAGCTCGAACGCCTCCAGCCCACGCGCGAGCGGTACCTTCTTGAACCCACCCACCTTCGGGAAGTCGTGAATGGGCCGCTTCTTGCCGTCAGGGCCGACGGTGTCGATGGGGAACGGCTGCGTGAGGCCTTTGTAGGTCTGGCTCATCTGCTTCATTCGGGAACAGACCGGGGCGGGCTGCCCCTGCTCTTTCGTCATTCGCAGTGATAGGGCTCTTTGTAATGAACTGTCTTGACGCCCTTGGTTCCGCAGCCACTCACCTTGGCACCGTAGATCTTCTGGGTCTTCGGTACGTCGAGTGGGCAGGGTCGAGGAACCGAGGCCGTGCGCACGGGGAGGACTTGGGGTTCAAGGGTGTGCGGAGCCGCGCGATGGCCATGGGACGCAAGTCCCCGCGAGAGTTCGAGGCATGAATGAGACAGGGGCACGACCTGGGGTGCCAGAAAGCCGCGGCTGTGCATGACAGGGCGCCTGGCTCCGCTGCCCTGCTGGCCGGGTTGCAGTCGAATCTGTCGGCGCTCCGGAGCTCGGTCCCCAGCTGCCTGCTTCTACTGCGAGGGGCTACGCCGCTACTGGCAGGGGCGGAGTCAACTCCAGGCCTCCGCAGCACAGCAGTATCATCGCCCTGAATGCCTTGGGATTGCGGAAGCCATAGGCGCGACGGATGAGGGCTCGAATCTTGTTGTTGATTCCCTCCACCACTCCGTTGCTCAGCCCCGTCTCGACATAGGCGAGAATGCCGTCCTTGTGCCGCTGGACTGTCTTCGCCAGCTTCGCGAAGGGGGCGAGCCTGGAGTGGCTGGCCCACTGACACCACTTGTCCAGGTGCTCCGAGGCCCGCTTGGGCTGCACGTAGTCCATGCCCCGTGCCAGGCTCTCCTTGAGCAGATAGGCCCGGTAGAGCGTCTGGTTCGTCTTCTTCAACTCGCTGAGCTTCTCTCCCTGGCCCACCGTCAGGTTCCACGGATTCTTCAGCAGCGCCCAGCGGCTGTGCTTGAGCGCCTTGCCCTCCTGGCTCCCCGCCTGCTCCCGCACCTGCTGCCGGCGCACCGTGTCCAGCGCTTCGTTCGCCAGCTTCTGCACGTGGAAGCGGTCGAACACCTTGCGCACGTGTGGGGCCCGGTTGCCCACCGCCTTGCTGAAGGCCGCCGACAGGTCCATCGTCGCGTGCGTCAACTGCTTCGTCCTCTCCTCTCCCAGCTCGTCGAAGAAGCCGTTGAGCGTCTCTTCGTTCTTCCCCTCCGCCACCCAGACGACTCGCGAGCGCAGGTGGTCCACCACCAGACTCACGTACTGGTGCCCGGCGCGCCAGCCCAGCTCGTCCACCCCAATGACTTGCAGCCCCTCCAGGCGCCCAGGCGACAGGCGCTCCTCCACCAGCCGCTCGATGATGGTGCCCACCGTGCGCCAGTTGATGCCCAGCAACCGGCAGATGGACGACTTGTCCAGGCGTTGCGCCTGCCAGGCCACCAACTCCTCGAAGCCGTGCGTGAAGCTCGAGCCGTGCGCCGCCCAGGGCACCCGCTCCACCCTCACTCCATGCTCCCGGCAGCGCACCCGGCGCGGGGCGTACCGCAGCCAGAAGATGGTTTCTCCCAGCGCCAGGTGCCGCCACAGTCGCCCAGGTTTCGTGTCGTAGCCTGGGGCGGGCCGGCCGCACACTCCACAGCGCGGCTTGCGCTGGCGGGGGCGCACCTGCACCACCAGTCCCCCGGGCCCCATCTGTACCCCGCGCACGCTCATCCCCTGGATGCGCAGCACGCGCCCCATCACCTCCCCCACACTCGGCCCCGCCACTCCCCGCCTCCCCGCCAGCACTCGCAGGGGCGGCACGCACTGCAACTCCGCGACCAGGGCTCTTGCGAGAGTGACAGCCACCTCTCCGCACTGCCCCTCTCCTGTCTCTCACCGGAGACCCTCCGTCCATCCTGTCGCGCCCACCTCAGCTACAGAAGATCCGATCTTCTCCTTGAGCATCAAATTATAGAGTGCCTTGAAGTTGTTGCAATGGATGACGTGCATCACTGTCGGATCAGCCTCCGACAAGATCTTGAACATAGCCCGATTGGCCATGGCCGCCGCCGCTTCCTGGGCATCCCGCAAGGAGATTTCTCCTTCGGACTCGTTACGTACAGGCATACCGACCTCGAACTTGCAGATGGAGGTGGCTCCTGAATCGCCCATGGTGATTCGGGCGTGGATGCAGACCGCCCACCATCCGCCCGGCTCATTCTCCGGTCCCGACTTCTCCACGACCTTGGTGAACTCGAAGTGCGCCGGGGAGATCTGCCCAGTTACGGTATTGCGGCCAGCGGTGCAGCCAGCCAGCCCCCCAATCCCCAACAACATAACCCTCGCGAGCATGACCCAATGCGGATATCGTTGGCCTAGCGAATCCACCATTGGGCATCCTCCAAACGCAAGGATGAACAAGTCTGGATGGTAAATCAAAGGTGCCAAAGCTCCAATATCCGGCGGCAAACAGACACTCGCCATGTGGCTCATTGAACATCTCAATCAGACGCGGCGCTCCTCCGCCAAAGGGTCCGTCCCGGCGAGCTCGCGCCGGATGTCTCTCGGAATGGGCCGGTCCAGCTCCAACGTGACGGTCATGGGCGCGTCCCCTTCGACTCCAACGACCCTCACCTCGCCCATGTAGAGGGAAGGCACGTGTGAACGCCCCTGCACGAACAGGTGCAACGTCGAGCCACGCCGTTCATGCTCGGGCGCAGCATACGGGAGCCCGGCCCGGAACCAGGACACCTGCGCGCCCGGCCCCCGACTCAGGGAACGCTCGCGGGCTGGCTGATGAACAGCGCGTGAAAAAGAGTGGTCTTCGGCGGCGTCTGAGGATCCACGAAGAGCGGAACAGGAGTCTCGGCGACCTCTCGCGGAAGCACCCTGACTCCGAACGTGGCCTCGAGCATCCTGGCGATGATGCCCGCAGGGGCTCGCATTTCAACCGGAAGCGGCTCGAAGAACACCTCATCCCTGATTCGTTGCCCTCCGCTGTATTCGTATTGCACGCCGTAGACGGTATAGACGGGAGCCAGGATGCTGACGCAACCGACGACCACCCAGCGAAACGGGGAGGATTCGCTGGGTGTTTCGGGATAGGCGGCACAACGAAAGCACGCATCAACTGGAGCGGTGACGTTGCCAACGGTGAACCCGGGCAGCTCTCCGCCGAACTCTCGGACGAACGCTCCCCATTGGCCCATCTTCCCGAGTTCCTGCCTCCACAACGCCTGGAACCTCGCCACCTCCGGGCTCCTCTCGGGACTGAGATAGGACTCCATATCCGAGGGCCAATAGTTCCGCGCGATGGAGAGCAACTGCTCGGCCGTAAAGGTCATGGGTTCAGAATCTGACTCGCGTGGGAGCAATGCCCTTCCGTCATCCCAGATTGACGCGCGAACCACGAACCTTCTCACTCAAGAGCTGGTGGAATGCATCCTTGAAATTCATGCACACGAGAGCAGAAAATACATCGGGAGGGGCAGGCCGGATGACGGAATCAGAGGCCCTGTTGATGCAGTCCGTGGCGATGTCCGACGCAGCCCACGACGCAATGTAGCCGTTCTCTCTTGTTTCCACCGGCATCCCAATACCGACTGCACATAGATGGGAATCTCGGGACGAGATTCGGCGGGCGATCCGCCTCTCACCAGCATGCCAGCACGTGGTGGGATCCAGGAGCAAGGCATAGGGCCGAGACCGCGCAGCAGTGTGCGAATGAGAACAGCGACTTCATCAGCCGGCCTGACAGACAGTGGCGAGGGACTGGCTCAACGCCCTCTCACTCCTCCACGAGCCGCTGAACCCGCGCGTACAGCCGCCTGCGGAGCCTTTCGGCGTCAGCCCCATGATGCAACCAGCGATGGCAAGTGGGACAAAGCGCCACCGTGTTCTCGGGACGATCGCTTCCACCGAGCGCGAGCCTCCGGACGTGATGGACTTCGAGGTAGGGCTCTCCCTCCTCCGTTTCGAAGGGAGCGACCTTCTCGCAGAGCTCACACTTGCCGTCCGCCTGTTGCAGGACGTAGGCCCGGACGGCTGGATCCCTCTCGAATGCCGTCTGCTGTCTGACTTTGACGCGCGGAGGTTTCAAGTTCCCCTTGGGCGGAGCAAGAGGCCCTCCTCGGAGACGAAGACGTCTCGTCTTGCGTTGGAGCTCCTCGGGGTCCGCCGTGGGCATCAGATCGTCCGCAAGAGCCCGCTCGATGTGAGGCCACAATGTCTCTTGCACATGCGCGAGCGGAGCATAGCCCTTCACCCAGGGGAGCCCGTGCTCCGCCAAGAGAGCACTAATGTTCTGGAACTTCATCTCGATCGCCGACCGAGAGCGCCGTGGAAGTGGTCCAGTTCCACTCCTGAGAGCACGAATGAACTGCGCTTTGCTCAATTTCTGGCCAGCCTCTTCAGCACGCAACAACTGGAAGTAGGCATCGACCGCCGCAGCATTCTCTTTGTCGCTCCATGGGAGCTTCTTGCCTTGGTTCGTCCCTCTGGATTTCAAGGACTCATCCAACCTGGCGGAAGCGCGCGTACCGCTGCTCCAGGAAATGCCGTCCCGGCTGGTCTTCGCGACGCCGAGGCATGTGGAGGTGCTGACCCTGGAAGACCTTCACCGCGTGCTCCAACGTCGGACCGTCCTGGGTAGCCAGTACTGCTTTGGATAGCTCAATGACGCCATCGGGCCGAATGCCCATCAGGTCCGCGTCGAACACGCCGTGATGCAGCCTGCACAGCGCCAGCCCGTTCGGCACCACGGGCTCCCCTGTCTCCTCCCGGTCCGCCACGATGTGCGCCGCATCCAGCAACTCCGGCATCGGAAGCAGGCATACCGCGCACCGCTGCTCGTAGGCCCTCAGCACCTCCAGACGGAAGCGCGCCTGATGCAGCCTCCGCTTCGCCTGCACGGTGACGTACTGGCGGCGGATCTCGACGGCCCTCGCATCCGCCACCATGGGGACGCCGAGCTCCCTCATCGTCAGCGCGGCATCATCGACGGAGAGCGTGCACTCCAGCCGCGCCCTGTCGATTCCTCGAATGAAGATGGGCCATACCGGCTGGTAGACACCTGGCTCGACCGCGCAGAAGTAGATCAGCGGAACCGATCGCTCCCAGGCCCAACGAAGCAATTGGTTGTCGCGGTTGTCCGGATCGTCTCCCTGCAACTTGTAGACGAAGACCCCCTCACCCCGTTGGGAATCATCGTAGCGCGCGACGCGGCCACCTCGAGGAATGATGGTCTTGATGGAGAGCGCACCGCCGTGCATCTCCTTCGGCCGAAAAATGCCTCGTGCCTTGGTGGCGAAGTACAGGTGCTGGCCCTCGAACTCGAAGCCCCGCTGGATGATGTCCCACTCCAGCGTCGGCCCATGGCGCGCCACCAGCGCTTCCAGGGCCTGGAAAGCCACGGCGCGGATCCGCCAGTCTGGGTCGAGGGTCTGCGGCACCATCGGGGCCCGGCCAGATTAGCGAGCCCCTCCCCACCGCACAACCCACTGAATCCCGAGTAGGTCAGAAGACCTGCCTGGGAGTCCTCACTCACGCTCTGGGTATGATTTCTCGACGGTCACTTCGGGAAGTGGCGGTCGGGGAGCTGGACGTACGCGAACACCAGGGGCGCGTTGAGGACGGCGAAGTCCCGGCCACGAACCACCTTGGCTGGATCGACCTCGGCCCCCCTGTCCGGACTCGCCGCGTGTGTCAGCACCCCGAACTTCGTCCGGTCGCGATCGCTCACGACCACGGCGCAAATGGGAGACGGTACGCGGCCGGGAGTCTCGGGGTAGAGCCCATCGAGGTAGATCCGGTCGAACCGTGCATAGACCCGATCCGGGAACACCTTCGCCTCGCCGGTCACCCGCCGGATGCTCCCATCGGGCAGCAGCATCCAGGCCTCCATGGGTCCGCTCCTGACATTGACCAGGCCCGTCTTCTCCTTGCCGGCATCCGTCACGGTCGCCAGCTCGACATCCGTGAAGGGTCCCCCTTCGCTCCAGTGCGCCTACAAGCAAGGTCCCCATCCGTCTCTCCCATGTCCTTGGAGTGCTTGGCTGCGCTATCCACCCCGGGAGTTGCTACTCCAACCTTAGCAACCCGCTCAACTCGCCCATGGATGGATTCTCCCGCGTGCTCGGCAATGCATAGGCAACACATCACTCCTGCTTTCCTTCATGTCAACATCATCCCTTGAATGTTAATATCCAGCGAATAGTTTCCATCCACATTCAGGAACAGAGGTTTTCATTACGAAGAAGCCCTTTGGAGTGAAGGGTAGCGGTAAAACTGGAGACTCCAAACACATGATCTTCCTGAAGTACACCGATGGAAATGGTACGGCATACTACTATTACGAGACGCTCAAGGGCAGATTTGTCAGCTCCGGACTGAACAGACCCTGAGTGCACGTGGTTCTTGAATGGAGGCATTCCTTGTTGACGGATATCTACATCCTCGCGGCCGAGAGGTCGTTCGAGGCCGCCAGTCGATTCATGGATGAATGGACCCAAGGGTTCGAACCCGCAGCATCGGAGTATGAGTTTCCACAGCACGCGGACAAACCTGCTTTTGTCTACTCGTCAGCTGTTGATCTGATAAAGACCTTGGTCAAGACGCCCGCGGAGCCTCATGGTCTCTACTGGAACAACCCCGCTCGTGGCAATGTGCGCACGGCCATGTTATTCTTCACGACGGACGGAGCCATGATCGCAGGGCTCTCCGTCGAGGGCGACCAGCCACCCTTCCTGGAAGAAACTCTAAGGAGATTGGCGCTCACCGTCAGTGGTCGTGAAGGATACTGTGCTTTTGAGACCCCTCCTCCAGACACACTCAGAGAATTCGTCGACAACGCCCGGCAAGCCCCACCACCCAAACTCATCAATAGCGTGCTCGTACGAGCACCATGAGCTCCACCATTTGATGGAGAGCGCACCGCCGTGCATCTCCTTCGGCCGAAAAATGCCTCGTGCCTTGGTGGCGAAGTACAGGTGCTGGCCCTCGAACTCGAAGCCCCGCTGGATGATGTCCCACTCCAGCGTCGGCCCATGGCGCGCCACCAGCGCTTCCAGGGCCTGGAAGGCCACGGCGCGGATCCGCCAGTCTGGGTCGAGGGTCTGCGGCACCATCGGGGCCCGGCCAGGTTAGCGAGCCCCTCCCCATCGCACAACCCACTGAATCCCGAGTAGGTCAGAAGACCTGCCTGGGAGTCCTCACTCACGCTCTGGGTATGACCTCTCGACGGTCACTTCGGGAAGTGGCGGTCGGGGAGTTGGACGTACGCGAACACCAGGGGCGCGTTGATGACGGCGAAGTCCCGGCCACGAACCACCTTGGCTGGATCGACCTCGGCCCCCCTGTACGGAAGGGCCGCGTGCGTCAAGATTCCGAGCTCCGTCCGGTCGTACTCGCTCACGATCACGCTACAAATCGGAGACGGAACGCGGCCGGGAGTCTCGGGGTAGAGCCCATCGAGGTAGATCCGGTCGAACTGCGCATAGACCCGATCCGGGAGCACCTTCGCCTCGCCGGTCACCCGCCGGATGCTCCCATCGGGCAAACGCATCCAGGCCTCCATGGGTCCGCTCCTGACATTGCGCAGGCCCGTCTTCCCTTTGCCGGCATCCGTCACGGTCGCCAGCTCGATCTCCGCGAAAGGGTCCTCCTCGAACCCCAACTGGACGGCCGTCAGTCGAGCCTCGGGAGGACAGCGTTCCAGGAAGCCCAGGACGTCAGGGCGCACGGGCGCGCTCGCGCAGGCAAGGAAGTGGGTGGATGCGGCACAGAGCAGTGTAAGTGTTTCGCCAAGAGACCTGGGGGTGGAGAAGCGCAAGGGATCGCATCCTTCTTCGGAAAGAGAGGGGAGGGTCAGACAGACGACCCCCCACCCTATCCCGAGCAGGAGCGGAATGAGGGCGAGCACGGCGAGTGCCCTCCTCCAGCCCCTGCGATGCCACCCTGTTTCCCTCCTGGCACTGCCCGCCCCGGCCGACCCCGAGGACTCTGGAGTCTTCCTCTCGGATGACGGAGGCGAATCATCCCGTGGGCTCACTTTGTCGCGCGTCGTGGGGAAGGCATACGGCGCCATCCAGGCCTCCGTCCCCCCTTCCCCCTCCAGCATCCGCACCAACTCCTCGTGCACGACCCTGGCGCTCGGAGGCCGCTGCTCCGGCGCCTTCGCCAACAACCGCATCACCAACGCGTTCAGACCTGGAGGCACACGCGGGTTCAATCGGACCGGCTCCACCGGCGGAAGGAACTCGATGGCGAGCAGGAGCGTCTCCGCTGGCAGGCGGGGATTGAAGGGATGGCAATCCGTGAGGGCCTCGTAGAGCAGGGCACCGAACGCGTAGAGATCCACCGCGGGATGCGCGGGGAAGTTCACTCCCTGTTCCCATTCGCCCCCTCGCAGGAAGGCGGCGACCTCGGGAGGCATGTTGTGGAACGTCACCGGAGGCAGTCCCCGCGTCAGCCTGTACGCCCCTGGAAGGAACACCGCGCCGAAGTCGATGAGGAAGGGTTTGTCGTCCTCGTCACGCACCAGGACGTTGTCGGCCTTGATGTCGCGGTGGCACATGCCGCGCTCGTGCAGCTCCGCCATCACGAGGGCCAGCTCGCTCGCGACCCCCACCAGCCGGCGCAGCGGAGCCTGTGTCCGCCAGCGCCATGCGTTGAAGGTGGAGCCTGGGACGTAGTCGGTCACGAAGAAGAAGTGGCCTCCCTCCAGCTCGGGCCAACGGCCCAGTTCGCGAACCGTGAGCAGGTTGGGATGGCGGAAGTGGCCCAGGGAGACCGCCTCGCGAAAAGCCCGCTCATCCTCGCGGGCCTCATCGTCATCGCCCGGCGGGCGCGCCGCGATCTTGAGCGTATAGGGCCGGCCCTCGTCCTCCACCAGGAAGACGGACGCGAAGCCGCCGCTCCCCAGGCGGCGCACCACCCGGTAGTGCCGCACCATGTCCCCAGCGTGGAGCAGATCCGGATGGAAGGGCTTTGTCATGGCGGAAGCCTCACACGCTCAAAACGGATCACCCGGGGACCGTCCTCTTCCAGCGTCAATGTCACGCATCCGGTCCCTTCCGGAATCAGGGCGGAAAAGGTGTAGAGATGCAGTGACTTTCCAGATGCAGCCATGGTGACGAGAACGGGGAGAGGAGGACCCGCGTTCGCCCGCGATGGCTCGCATCCAGGTTCCATCCGGACCCGAGCGAGCCTCCAGGGCCTGGCGGTAAACAGCATGGGCCCGACGGACACACTCACGAAGAAGCGCCGGTCGAGCCGAAGAATCGAATCGACGTGGGCCCGGATATCGTCGGAATACTCGAAGGAGAGCGGCTCCTCCGGCGTGACGAGCGCCACCCTGGGACGCGCCCCCGGCTCATGACTCGCGAGGAGCATCCTCGCCACCGCGGCCACTTCGCCCTCCGTATCCCTCCGCGGGGGCTCCCGTGGTGCGAAGTACACACGGGCCTGCTGGTCCACCTCGTCCCTCCGGGTGACGAGCGCCAGCGTCAGCGTGCGGCTCTCACCGGCCCCCGTCCGGCCCGTCACCCGCACCAGGAGGCGCTCGCCTTCCGCCAGGTCGCGCAGCGGGAGGAGCGCCAGGGAGCGGGGCCCCACCGGAACCACGCCGAGCCGCTCGAGCAGCTCGGGTGTCAGCAGCGCACGCGGCTCGAGCAGCTCCTCGAAGTCCACCAGCGTGGAGAACCGGGCGGCCACGTACAACACGGGGGGAGCCCCACCCGGCGGCTCCGCGACGAGGACGGTGCCCTGTCTCACCTCCCGTCCGGTGGCTCGTGCCTGAGCGGCGGCCAGCAGGGAGACGAGGAGGACCCAGAGCGGAACGGGCCAGGGACGAGGGTGCACGCAGCCTCCGTGAGGAGGGCGGCACGGTAGAGGAGCCCGCTCGTCCGGGCAAGGACTGCTCGACCTTGGCGGTCATCCAGGTGCGAGTGACTCGCCGAATCACGTCCTCGCATGCCCCGCGACCTTCACGGGCGACGGCGAGTGGGGAAGCACGGGGGCCTCAGCCCAGGGCTCGGACGGCCTCCAGTGCCCGCTCGATTTCCTCCGGTGTGTTGAAGAGGCCCGGGGAGAACCGGACGAGCGAGGGCCGGTAGGGCGTCCGGCTGGCGATGATGCCGCGATCCAGGAGCCGCGCCACCGCCTGGCGCGGGCGCATCCCGGCCACGTCGAAGCAGACGATGGCCGCCGAGAGGTTCTCGTCCATGGGCGTGTGCAGCCGCACGTGGGACATCGCGGCGAGCCCCTCCTTGAGCTGACGGCCGAGGGCGTGGAGCCGCTGGGTGACGCGGGCCTTTCCGATGCGCTGGTGGAGCTCGAAGGCCTGGGCCAGGGCCCAGCGGTGCTCGAAGGAGTGGAAGCCACCGGGCGTCATGTTTCCGCCCCAACCGGCGCCCCGGACGAAGGTGAAGGTGGGGATGGTGGGCTCCACCGCCGCATGGGCGCGGGGGTGCCCCCAGATGATGCCCGTGCCCCGGGGCCCGAAGAGCCACTTGTGCGTGCCGGCGATGAGGAAGTCACACCCGAGCCCTTCCACCTCGAAGTCCTCCACCCCGAGCGCGTGCACCCCATCCACGCACAACAGCACCCGGTCCTCCTCGCTCCGCCGGGCGTTGATCCGGGCGAGGCCCTCGGAGATCCGCCGGATGGGCAGCTTGAGCCCGGTGCTCGAGTGCACCCACGTGAGCGCCAGCACCCGGGTCTGGCGGCGGACCGCGTCGAGCACGGCCTCCACCAGTCCGTCCTCGGTGACGGAGTCGAGGTTCTCGAAGAGGGTGAGCTTGCGGAGCGAGGCCCCGGAGCGCGCGGCCTTGTACCGCAGCGACATGCGCGTGGAGTAGTAGTCGTGCTGGGTGGTGAGTATCTCCTGATCCGAGCGAATCCTCACGCCGTTGTAGACGAGCCCCAGCCCCATGGTGGTGCTGTCGGTGAGGGCGATCTCCTGGGGCCGTGCGCCCAGGTAGTCGGCCGCGGCGCGCCGGACCTCGTCCTCCAGGCGGCGGTTGTTGCGCAGCAGATAGAGGGTGGGGTTGTCGTCCAGGCCGCGCCGGTGCGCCTCGAGGGCCTCACGGACCGGGCGCGGGTGCGAGGCGAGCAGCATCCCGGCGAAGTGGGCGTACTCCGGTGAGAGCGGGAAGAGCGCGCGCACGCCCTCCCAGCTCGAGAGGTCGGTTGCTGTCTCGGGGCCGCCCCCACCGGTGGCCGGCTCCTGGCTGTTCGAGAAGTGGGCCAGGCCTCCCACCAGGCCGAGCCCGGTCAAGGCCAACATCTCACGCCGCCGCATCCGCATCGTCCCGCTCTTCATCCCGGAAAGAATGGGGATGGGTTGCTCCATTCGGAAGGTTCACCCGGCCAGTCCAAACCCCGAGTGGTGCTGTCGACGGATGGCCCTCCCCCTGGGGAGGAGCGGGCAGGAAGGGCGGGTCCAGGTGACGTCGGTAGACGACAGCCGATCCGAAGCGCGCTTGTCGGGCATGGCATCAGATCATTCGCTGGCCATTTACACTTGCTCACTCCTTCTCAAGATGGCGAATAGCGAGGGCTTTCTGTCCTACGGTAGGCGCTCAGGCCCGCTCCCATGAGCAGAAGCATGAGTGCAATCGCCGCATACAGTGTGCCGATCCCAGTCAGCTTCGAGACATTGGGAGTGAGCCAGAGCCGGAAGATGGACGCTCCTGAGAGCTGGAGGCATCCCAGCATCGCCGCCACGAAACCGCCCTCGGAAGGCAGCGCACCAAAGGCAATGCTGTAGGCACAGGGAAAAATGAGCGCCGCGGAGCAAGCCATCCCCATGAAGGGAAGCAAGGCGCGTGTGACGGAGAGGGTCGGCCAGAGCCAGAAGGAGCACAGGCAGAACCCCGAGAGCATCAGGCCACAGGCCCCCAGCATGAGCACAGGCAGGGGCTCCAGACGCCTCGAGAGTCGCGCGCCCAGGAATCCTCCGAGCGCCGTGGCCGCGGCGGGAAGCATCATGAGTTGTCCGTATTGGGACGCGGACAAATGCAGCTCCCTCTGGAACAACACGGGAGAGAACGAAAGGAAGACCAGGTTGGCCGCGTAGGTCAGCAGGACGACTCCCCCCGCGAACACGAACTCCACGCGCCTGAAGAGATTCACGTAGGACCTCACGAAAGCCCCAGGTGAGCCCGCCCCCCTGGCATTGGAGCGCTCCTGCCAGCGCGTATCGTAGAACCCGAGGACGAGCGCTCCGGCCAAAGCGGCCCATGCCCCGACGGACAGGAAATTCGCCCGCCAACCCCATGCCGAGCAGATCAGCCCCCCCAGGAATGGCGCGACCGCCGGCGTAATGCTCGAGGCCGCCTCCAACACCGAAAACGCCCGGGTCAGCTCTCCCTCTTTATAGGAGTCCCGGAGGATCAGCTTCACCAGGACGGACAACATTCCGCCACCCAGCCCCTGAACCGCGCGAAGCACATAGATGGATGGGTAGTGTCGCGCCAGGGACATGAGCAGCGCGCAGAGGGTGAAGATGCCCAGCCCCACGAGAAGCATGGGCCGTCTCCCCGTTCGATCCGAGATGGGACCCGCCAGCAGCTGTGCCATCCCGTAGAACAAAAGGTACACAGCGACCGTGCTGACGATTCTCTCCGGTGACTCGCCTATATCCGCAGCGTAGAGAGGAAACGCGGGGAGATAGAAGGTAATCCCCAGCTGCGCGATGGTCAGACACAGGATGGAGACGTAAAGGGGCCTGGAGCGACCCCCTTGCGAAACCGCGCTCTCGGACGTGGAGGTGCTCAAGACGGATGACCCACCTGGATGGGATCAAAGCTCCGCAGCTGCTCGAATTCCTGGTGGATCTGCCTCGATGCACCGTGAGCGACCATCAACCCCGCGTACTCGACGTTGGTCGTCGTTCGCGTCGTGCACTCACCCACCTTGACCTTCCACTCCAGCGTGTACGGGCTCTCCATGGGCGGAGTGCGCAGCTCCGTGATGAGCCCCTGCTTTCGCGGGAAGAGCATGAAGAAGCAACTCTCGGCGCGCTCCTTGATGTTGGATTCGAAGTGGATGCCCGTCTGCACCCGGAATTCGAGGTCGAGCATGTTCACCCCATGTTTCATGGCATAGAGCGGCACGGACACGATACCAGGAACCCGGGCCGCGACTTCAAGGAACACGGGGGTACCGTCCGGGCGGAGGAATATCTCCATATGGAAGGCCGAGTCCGGCAGATCGAACCTGGATAGCACCCGACGGGAGAACTCCTTCAGCTTGAGCGACTCCGGGCTGTCCGCATCCAGGACGAGGCTCCCGAGATTCCTGCCGAACTGGAACTCGAGGTTGGGGCAACTGTACCGGCTGCACTCCGAGAAGATGATGTTGCCACGCTCGGCCACCGAGTCACAGTGGTAGAGCGTGCCCTGGATGTACTCATCCGCCTCGTAGGTCGATGCGAAATCCAGCTCGTTCTTCAGGAACGACTCGAACTCCTCCCTCGTGTTGACGAGGTAGACGCCTCGACTCCCCACGGAGCTCTTGGGCTTGAAGAGCACGGTCGGCCCGAGCTGCGCCCGCAGCGATTCATAGGCGGAACGTGGATTCGACAGCAGCTCCTCCTGGAGCGTCGCCATGTCGATGTAGCGAGGCAGATGTTCCCTCAGCTCACCCAGGCGGCTCTTCATGAGCACCTTGTTTCGGAATGGCTCGGTCTGGCCAGGCTTGGGCCCGGGAATACCGAGCTCCTCACGCAACTCGGAGGCCAACAAGAGGTTGGCCTCCTGGTTGCACACGACGCGGAAGTCCTCTCCCTCCCGGACACGCTGCCGGATGGCGTGCAAGGCATCTGCCCTATCGAACGTGAACACGCGCGAGGCCCGGTCCAGCACCTCCTTGACCTCGATGACTTCCTGGAAACACTGCCGTAGCTCTCCACGCAATTCCCGGGCCTGCGCCGGGGTTGCAATCAGGAAGAGCTGGCACTGATGCGCGATATTCTCCAGCGAGTAGAAATCGACATTCCTGGCGGAGATGATGAAGATTTTCATGAGGCCCATCGGGACAGGAGGGGTGAGGAGTCATCCGAGGACAGATGACGAAGGATGCTTCCAGCAGCGGTACGAGCCTGCGCCGCACAGGTTTCCATCGAATTGGTGATGAGGAAGTCGCCGTAGGAGAGAAGGCCGAGACAGTAGCATGTAGGGTCTGGCCGCTCCAGACCATCCAGTACCCGCATGCTCCGTACGTCTACCTTGACGCCCCCCAGCAGGTTGGGCCGGATGAAGCCGAGACCGCTGAGCAGCGGGCTCTGGTGGAGCATGTAGCGCAACCCGGTCGCATTGACGATGAACCTGCTCTCCAGCCGTGCATCGCTGGATGTCACGACGAAACGCTCGCTTCGGGCATCTCTCTGAACATCTTGAACCCCCCCCATCACACGAACCCGCTTGTCGTTGATCAATCGGGAGAGCTTTTCCGCATTCCGCAGCGGGATGGCGCTGCGAAGGCGCCGCAGGGAGGGAAAGAACGTGCTCACGAACTTCAGTTTTTCCTCCGCGCTGAAGTTCTCATAGATGGGCTGCAGGTGAGGTGTGAGGTTCTTCATCACCGCTTGCCAGCCCAGGCGGAAGGTGTGGGCCTCCTGGAAACCCTCCTCGAAGGGTTTCGAGCTGATGGAGGCGAGCACGGATGAGGTCGAAGGGCGCCGGGGAGGTTCAGAGGGGTACGCCTCCGCGAGCAGGAGCTCCTCCTCCAGCAGCCCCATGAACTGCTGGAGACTCAGCCGCTCATGGACGGGACGCACGCGCTGATTGGTGTAGGCCTTGGGAGTTCCCTTGATCAGTGGAAGTCCACCGCCCCGGGAGGCAAGCGTGATGCGGGCGCTCGTGGTTCGCGACAGGAAGAGCGCGGCATCGATGGCGCTCTGGCTCGAGCCCAGGACCACGATCTCCGCTTCAGCTCCCAATGCTGGCGAGGCGTCTTCCAGGTCATCCAGCGTCAAACATTGCTCAGAGCCACGCAGACACTCATAAGGCACGCCATGGCCCCCTCCCACCGCGAGGACCAGGATGTCCGCCTGGAGGAGCCCCTGGGAGTCCGTCAGGAGGGCATAACCCTCCGAGTGCCGTTTGATCCCTCGTACCTCGGCCCGCACCAGTTCGACACGAACCCCGATCCTGGACATGCCGACGATCGATTGTTCCAATTTCTCGTTCAAATACCGGGCGAATAATCTTCGAGGAACTGGGTCTACCGCATGACCCCTGACCAGCAGCCACTCCTTGAATTCATCCTTGCTTCGGATGCCCATCGTGTCGGGGTCGGTATTGAGGATCATCTCCTCGGAGAGATGTCGATAAGCACGACCAGGACCGACACGTGGTGCTGTCTCGATGATTCGAAGGGTATAGCTCCCGGGCTTACCGAATGCCGAAGCGTTTGACGGCATCTCCGCCAGATTCGATAGCAGAGCAATCGCGGAGGCCCCACCACCAACAATGGTAATATTCTTCATACTTCGGTTTTGATCACTCATTGTGAGGGTGAGGCGGGAGGAAGCCGTCGGGAGCTGTGGTTGGATTGAACTCGTGGAACCGAGATCGCGGGCCAGGGTCCAAGGGATTGGTGCCGCGTTGATACGCCTTTCTCCTGTTAAGTATCGCAACATTCCTGTTCTTAAAAGGAACAGAAACCTTACCGTAAACATGAAACTCCATGACTTCGGAACAAAGCCGCGCAACCAGGAACACTCCGGGCAGAGGCCGAGCATGCCGCGCCGCGGACCCGCGGTCGTGGGTTGGGGGACCGGCCAAGCGGCCACGAGTGGCCGCGCGTGACGGTGGAGGTCATATTCTCCTCACCTATGTCTGGAGTCGACCTGTCCCCTCCCTCCGGGGAGAAGCTGCCCCTCAAGGTGTTCCGCGAGGCCGTCGAGGCCCGGCTGGAGTCCTGCTCCGAGGAGGAGCTGCGCGCCATCCTCCGCGCCCTCGCCAGCCGCGTGCGTCCCTCGGAGCGGTTCGCCTTCCTGCAATCCCTCCACGCCTCCCCGGACGCCGGTGCCCGGGAGCTCCGCCAGCACGAGCTGCTCGATGACATCGCCGAGCTGGCCCACGCACTCCCCGAGAAGGCGAAGGACTGGGAGGACGTCTGGCCCGAAGCGGACATGCCCGGCCCCTACGCGGAGCTCCTCGAGCCCCTCACCGCCCTCTTCGCTCGCGCCCAGGAGGCCTCCGAGCGTGGCCAATACCCTCTCGCCCGCGAGGCCTATCACGCCCTGTTCTCCCTCCTCGAATACGAGGACCCTCTCGGCCAGGGCCTCCGCGCCGAGCACCTCTCCCAGGTGGACTTCCCCGAGGCCCGCGCCCGCTACCTCCGCGCCGTCTACGTCACCACGCCTCCCGAGCAGCGCGCTCCCGTGCTCCTCGAGCAGATGCGCCGGCTGCGCGAGCTCCTTCCCAGTGGGCCCCGGCCCCTCATGCAGGAGTGGCTCGACATCTCCTCCGAGCCCCTCCCCGACTCCGACGTCTTCCTCCGCGACTGGGTCTCCCTCCTCCGCCAGCGGGACGATTCCGACGCCGATGCCTGGTTGCGCGAGGCCATCCGCCTCTCCCAGGGCACCCGTGGGCTGCGCGAGCTCGCCTTCTCCGAGCCCACCCGCCACCCTCGCGCCTTCCTCGATCTGCTCGCCGCGCTCGAGCGCGAGGGCTCTCCGCGCCAGGTCCTCTCCACCGCCCGCGAGGCCCTCGAGGTGCTCCCCTCCGGCCTCCCCCTGCGCGCCGCCATCGCCGGCTTCCTCGCCTCGGCCGCCGAGCGTCTCGGTCAACCCGACACCGTGCGCGCCGCGCGATGGGAGGCCTTCGTCTCCCAACCCACCCTCCCGCGTCTGTTGGAGCTGCGCGACTCTCACGCCTCCGAGCCCAAGCGCGCCCAGGTCATGCGTCGGGCCGCCCGTCACCTCGAGGACGTCCTGCGCCAACCCCGCGCTCCCTCGGGCTCCATGGCCGCCCTGCCCCTCGACGAGGACCGTCTCGAGGTCCACGCCCACGCGGACCGGCGGCTGCTCGCCCACGCCTGGTTGCTCGCGCATGACTGGGAGGCCGCCCACGCGCTCGCCGCGAAGGAGAGCGCGCTCGGCTGGACGTATGGTGACAACCCCCAGGGCACCGTGGTGCCCGCCTTCCTCGTGCTCCTGTCCCGGCAGCCCCTCGGGGCGCTGCCCCGCAACGTGGACAGGCTCTGGCGGCAGGCGCTCGAGTCGGGCGCCCAGGCCGGGCACTGGTACTCGGGCGGCGCGCGTCACGACGAGGTCCTCCGCGAGCGGCTGGCGCGCGCCCATGCCGAGGCCCTCTCCTCCTTCTCGCTGGAGCCCTCGGAGCGGGAGCGCATGCTGGAGGGGTGTCTGGAGATCGCCCGCAAGCGCGTCAGCTCCATCGTCAGCCGCCAGCACCGGCGCAGCTACGGCAAGGCGGCCGTGCTGCTCGCCGCCTGTGCCGAGATCCTCTGGCTGCTGGGCGAGCAGGCGCGTGGCAACCTGCTACTCGCGGGTTTCCGGGAGAGCTTCCGCCGTCACCGCGCCTTCCAGGCCGAGCTGGACGAGGCCGTGGGCCCGCCCGCTCGCGCGACCAGACGGTGACGAGGTGCACGCCGCTCGCGTCCTGGCGCTATTCTCGACTCCGCATGCGCGCACCTCCCCGCTCCCGTCCCGTTCCCAGCGGGTTCGACTCCCTCTACGCCGAGACCGTGTTGCACATGGAGTCGCGCGTCGCGCAGGTCGCCACCTCCGCGGGCGTCATCGCCACCGCGCTGGTGCTCGCCGGCATCGCCTCGGGCTCGGCCATTCCCCGCATCATCCTCGCCGCCACCCTGGGGTTCCTCGCCTGGTACTCCTGTGTCGTGCTGCTGATGCGCACCGGGCGCTTCCGCCCGTGGATGCGCTACGCCTCCTCGCTCATGGACGTGTCCATGGGCAGCGTCGTCGCCCTGTTGGATCTGCACGTCAACGGCCCCGCCTTCGCCCTGTCCGCCGGAGGCCCCGCCCTCTATGCCGTGGGCATCGCCATGGCCACCCCCCGGCTCCAGCCCCGTCTGTGTCTCTTCGCCGGCCTCGCCGCCGCGGCCCAGCTCGTCGTCATCATCCATTTCGTCCTCCGCCCCGCCGCCACGCCGCAAATCCTCGCCTCCGGCGCCTACGACTTCTACCTGACGCTTGCCAAGGCCATCTTCCTCGTCACCACCGGCGTGCTCGGCATGGTGGCCAGCCGCTCCATGCGCAAGCTGCTCCTGCGTCTCACCGAGAGCGCCGTCGAGCGCGAGCGCGTGCGGGGGCTGCTGGGCATGCACGTGAGCGAGCAGGTCATGGAGCACCTGCTCTCCGGCCGCATGCCCGAGGGCGGTGAGCGCCGCGCCGTCACCATCTGCTTCACCGACGTGCGCGACTTCACCCGCCTCTCCGAGTCCCAGTCCCCCGAGGAGACGCTGCGTCTGCTCAACCTCTACTTCGGGCGCATGTGCGAAATCGTCGCGGCCCACGGGGGACTGGTGAACAAGTTCCTCGGGGACGGGATGCTCATCGTCTTCGGCGCGCCCACGCACCAGCCGGACGACGCGCGCCGTGCCCTCGCCGCCGCGCGCGAGATGCTCGTCGAGGCCGCGCGCATGCGTGAGAGCGGTGAGTTCCCCGGCCTGCGCATCGGCGTGGGGCTGCACCGGGGCGAGGCCATCGTGGGGAACGTGGGGGGCGCCCAGCGGCAGGAGTACACCGTCATCGGTGACACGGTGAACACCGCCGCGCGCGTTCAGGATCTCACCAAGGTGCTCGGCCGGGAGCTGCTCCTCACGCGCGAGTGCCGCGAGGCACTGGGTGGTGACGACACCTCGCTCGAGCCGCTCGGCGCCCACGCCGTGAAGGGACGTCAGCGGCAGCTCGAGCTCTTCGGCGTGCCCGAGCACGACTCGCTGGCCGCCTGAGCGCGTGTGTCCTCGAGCGCACGGAAGCCGGACGACTGACGGACAGCGGACGGCGGCACCGCACCGCGGTCCCCTGTCCTCCCCTGGCCCTTCCGGAGCATGACTCGCGCCCGGCGGTGCGCGGGATGGACCCGGCGCCGCCGGGGGGAGACGCACATGGCCGAGACGCGCGTGGGTGGGGCTCGCATCCGTTATGACGACGTGGGGCAGGGAGGGCCCACGCTGCTCTTCATCCCCGGCTGGTGTACCAGCCGCTCGGTGTTCCGAAAGCTGGCCCCCTGGTGCTCCACGCTCCACCGGACGCTCGTGGTGGATCTCCCCGGCCACGGCGAGTCCAGCCTGCCCGGCATGGACTTCGACAGCGCCAGCGTGGTGGACATCCTGCGCTCCGTCATCGACGCCAGCGGTGCGCGCCAGGTGGTGCCCGTGGCCCTGTCCCACGCGGGCTGGTGGGCCCTCGAGCTGCGGCGCCAGCTCGGCCGGCGCGTGCCCGCGCTCGTGCTGCTGGACTGGCTCGTGCTGGAGCCACCTCCGGCCTTCCTCCAGGCGGTGCGGGCCCTGCAGACGCCCCAGTGGCGGCAGGCCCGTGACGGGCTCTTCTCCCTGTGGCTGCAAGGGGTGGGCGCGCCGGACGTCATCCGCTTCGTCCACGAGGACATGGGCTCCTTCGGCGAGGACATGTGGAAGCGCGCCGGGCGCGAGGTGTCCCGCGCGTACGCGCAATACGGCAGCCCGCTACGGGCGCTCTCCGCCCTCTCGCCCACCCTCCCCACCCTCCACCTCTATGCCCAACCGGAGGACAGCGCCTGGCTGGAGGCCCAGCGCTCGTTCGCCTCCTCGAATCCCTGGTTCCAGGTGCAGAAGCTCCCCGCGCGCAGCCACTTCCCCCTGCTGGAGCTCCCCGAGGAAATGGCCGCCCGCATCGGCCGGTTCATCGACTCCCTCGTGGAGGTAGGCAACCCACTTGACAGGTTGGCTCCCTCCCCCTCTTGATTCCAACCCCCTCGCGCGGTTAGTTAGTTATCGATAGCTAACCAATCAGCGAGTGGAGTCATGGGGAGACCCCGACAGGTCCTGGACGAAGACATTCTCGAGGCGGCACGAGCCTGTTTCATCGAGCACGGAGCCTCGGTGAGTACGGAGACGATCGCCGCGCGTCTGGGGGTGTCGGGGCCGGCGTTGCTCAAGCGCTTCGGCAGCAAGCGGGAGCTGCTCAAGGCGGCGTTCGGGGTGGCGAAGACGCCGCCGTGGCTCGGGCTCATGGAGCAGGGTCCGGACGAGAGGGATTTGCGGGAGCAGATGCGCGAGGTGGCCGGGGCCATCGACGCCTTCTTCCGGAAGATGGTGCCGGCCTTAGCGGTGTTGCGCGAGGCGGGCATCACCCCCGAGGACATGCGGGGGAAGGACGGGGAGCTGCCCCCTCCGGCGCGCACCTACGAGACGGTGGCGGGCTGGTTCCGCAGGGCCCAGGAGCAGGGCCGCCTGCGTGGGGGGGACCCCGGCGTCATGGGCGGCATGTTCCTGGCGGGCCTGCAGTACCGCCACTTCCTCGCCCACATCACCAACCAGACGGTGCCTCCGGAAGAGGGGGACCCGTGGGTGGATCGCATGGTGGACGTCTTCTGGCATGGCGTGGCGCCGGAGCAGAAGGGTGATGAGAAGGAGCGGGGCTGATTCATCCGGGACCCCCTGGCCTGCTGGAGGTGAGGCTCGAGCGCTCGCGCACGCACCGCTCGAAGCCGATGCGGGACTCCTCGGGCGTCTCGAGGAGGTAGCGCTGCCGCTGCTCCGGTGACAGGCAGCCCGTGGTCGCCTCGCGCAGCAGCGTCTGGAGCCGGCCCGTCCCCACGCTCCACAGGCAGAGGGTCCGCTCCGTGCTCAAGAGGATGCGCGAGCCCTCCGGATCGAACTCCGCGGCGCCCACCTCGCCCTGGTGGAACAGGCTCACCACGGGCTCGCCCGAGCCCTCCTCCGTGCACCACACCCGCGCCACCCCGTCCTCGGACACGGCGAGCACCCGCCGCCCGTCCGCGCTGAAGGAGAAGCGCGCCCTGACGCCGTAGGCGCGAAGCACGAGCGGCGAGCCGGCGCCATCCGCCCGCCACACCCGCGCCGTCCCGTCGTCCGACGCGGTGAGCACCCGCTGCCCGTCCGGACTGAAGGCCGCGCGCTCCACCCGTCCCTCGTGGCCCGTGAGCACCACGGGCTCCCCGGTGCCATCCGCCCGCCACACCCGCACCGTCCCCTCGCGCGAGCACGTCAACACCCGCTGTCCCTCCGGGCTGAAGGCCGCGCGCTCCACCTCTTCCTCGGGGCCGGCGATGAGCACGGGCTCGCCCTCGCCATCCGCCCGCCACACCCGCGTCGTCCCGTCCTCCGCGACGGTGACCACCTGCAGCCCGTCCGGGCTGAACTCGGAGGAGCGCACCCCGCCCACGTGGCCCGCGAGCACCACGGGTGGCCCCCCTCCATCCGCCCGCCATACCCGCGCCGTGCCGTCCTCCGACATGGAGAGCACCCGCTGCCCGTCCGGGCTGAACTCCGCGGACCACACCTCTTCCTCATGGCCCCGGAGCAACACGGGCTCCCCGGTGCCGTCCGAGCGCCACACCCGCACCGTCCCCTCCCTCGAGCGGATGAGCACCCGCTGCCCGTCCGGGCTGAGCTCCGCGGGCCACAGCACCGCCAGGTAGCCCAGGAGCACCACGGGCACGCCGCTGCCGTCCGCCTGCCACACCCGCACGGTGCCTTCCCGCGAGGCGGTGACCACCCGCTGCCCGTCCGGGCTGAAGGCCCTGGAGCCCACCTCTCCCTCGCGGCCCGCGAGCACCACGGGCCTGCCCGTGCCGTCCGCCCGCCACACCCGCACCACCCCGTCTCCCGAGGCGGTGAGCACCCGCTTGCCGTCCGCGCTGAACTCGGCGGACCACACGCCGCCCTCGTGCCCCGCGAGCACCACGGGCCTGCCCGAGCCATCCGCCCGCCACACCCGCGCCGTCCCATCCTCCGACGCGGTGAGCACCCGCTTGCCGTCCGCGCTGAACTCGGCGAACCACACGCCGCCCTCGTGGCCCGCGAGCACCACGGGCTCCTCGGAGCCGTCCCGCTTCCACACCCGCGCCGTCCCATCGCCCGACGCGGTGAGCACCCGCTTGCCGTCCGCGCTGAACGCCACGGACCACACGCCGCCCGCGTGGCCCGCGAGCATGACGGGCGCTCCCTTCCCGTCCGCCCGCCACACCCGCGCCGTCCCGTCCTCCGACGCGGTGACCACCCGCCGCCCGTCCGGGCTGAACGCCGCCGCCGCGACACCGCCCGCATGGCCCCGGAGCACCACGGGCTTGCCCGAGCCATCCGCCCGCCACACCCGCGCCGTCCCGTCCTCCGACGCGGTGAGCACCCGCTGCCCGTCCGGACTGAACTCGGCCGAGCGCACGCCCCGCTCGTGGCCCCGGAGCACCACGGGCCTGCTCCCCCCATCCGCGCTCCACACCCGCGCCGTCCCGTCCTCGGACGCGGTGAGCACCCGCTTGCCGTCCGCGCTGAACGTCGCCGTCCTCACGCCGCCCTCGTGGCCCCGGAGCATGACGGGCTCCTCGGTGCCATCCACCTGCGCCACCCGCACCGTCCCGTCCTCCGACACGATGAGCACCCGCTGCCCGTCCGGACTGAACTCCGTGGGCCACACCCGCTCCTCGTGGCCCGCGAGCACGAGCGGCTCCGCGGTGCCATCCGCCCGCCACATCCGCACCCGCCCCTCGCGCGACGTGGTGAGCACCCACTGCCCGTCCGCGCTGAACTCGGCGGACCACACGCCACCCTCATGGCCCGCGAGCACCACGGGCGTCCCGGTGCCATCCGCCCGCCACACCCGCGCCGTCCCGTCCTCCGAGCCGGAGAGCACCCACTGCCCGTCCGCGCTGAAGCCGGCGAGCTCCACCTTCCCCTCATGGCCCTGGAACACCACGGGCTCCCCGCCGCCCCGCTGCAGCACCTCGAGCGCCGTCTGGTGCCACTCCGGCGTCCGCTCCGGCGCCGACACCTCGCGCAGCACGAGCGCCGCCATCGCCGGCTCCACCTCCATCAGCCGCCGGGCCTGGAGCACGCGCGACACCTCCAGCGCGTGCCGCAACCGCTCCTCCTCCGCGCGCCGGGCGTGCTCCTCCGCCTCCCGGGCCCACTCCTCCGCCTCGCGCCCCCGCGACTCCTGCCCCCACCGCCCCAGCCGCTCCCACCGGCGGATCAACGCCTCGTGGGCGATCCTCAGCCACGTCTCCCCCGGCTGCCCACCGGTGCCGCCATCCGCGTCCCTCACCACCAGCCGGCGCCGCACCAGCTTCTCCACCACCGCGTCGAACGCGGCGGCGAGCTCCTCCTGCTCCGGACGCAATGACTTCAACGCCTCGCCCCGGAGATCCACCAGGCGCACGAGCAACTGACGCGCCTGGTGCCGCTCAGCCTCGGACAGCTCCGCGTAGAGCTGATCTCCCGTGCGGGCCAGCGCGCCCCCCACCCCGCCGAGCTCCTCGTAGGCGGCCTGTGTCAGCAGGCGCCCCACCCGCCGCTCCCATAACCGGTCCAGCACGTGCGAGAGCAACGGCAGCGAGCCCGGCTCCTGCTCCACGTCCCGCCTCAGCAGCTCCAGCAGGCCCGGCTCCAGCTCCAGCCCCACCGCCCGCGCGGGCCCCTCGATGCTCCGCGCGAGCAGCTCGCCCCGGAGCGGGCCGACGAAGAGCCGGTGCTCCCCCGAGTACACCACCTCGTCCAGGCGAGGGCCCTGGGCGTCCACCCGCACCTGCGCGCAGCGCTCGAGCGACTCCACCCGCAGCGTGCTCACCACCACCACGCCCGAGGCCTGGGAGTGCGCCAGCTTCCACAGCGCGCGCACGAAGGCCTCGCGCTCCTTCGGCGTGGAGGCCTCGTTGAGGAGCTCCTCGAGCGCGTCCACCACCAGCAGCAGCCACCGCCCCGGCCGGGCCTCGCGCAGGAGCCTCGCCTCCTGGAGGACCTCCGCGACCGTGGCGGGCCGCGTCGGGGGAGCGCCGTCGGGAAGATGGAGTCCGGCCAGCAACGCCCGCAGCCGTCCGAGGGAGCCGAACCGGCCCGGGCCCTCCGACGCGAGCGTCCGAAGCGTGCCCACCCCGCCCGAGCGCATCACCGCCACGTCCCATGGCTCTCGCGCGTCCTCGCGCAACCTGGGTATCAGCCCCGCGAGCACCAGCGAGGACTTGCCGCTGCCCGAGGCGCCCGCCACCACCTGGAAGCGCGAGCCCCAGCCCACCCTCGCCGCGCGCACGCGCAGCACCAGCTCCCGCTCCAGCTCGCCCCGGCCGAAGAAGAAGCGCCGGTGCTCGGGCTCGAAGGGCAGCAGGCCGCGGTAGGGGCGCGGGGACAGGGGGCGGATGCCACAGCCGGCCTCGGCCCGGGCGTAGAGCTGCAACGAGGCCCATTCCATGAGCCCCGACTCCCGCAGACGCGCGCGCGCCGCGCCCAACGCGGCCTCCAGGGAGCCGGGCGCTTCCAGCGGCGCCTCGGGCGAGCCCGGGACACCGAGCAGCGTGCCGTAGAGCGTCTCGGTCAGCGCGAGGTAGCCCTCGTTGGACAGCCGCAGCCGCGAGGCCACCACGGCGGGAATCCCCATGCGGTGGAGCCCCTGGGCCACGCCGCCCAACTGGCTGCCCAGCCGCTCGTGGCCGCCCTGGCAGACGCACAACACCACCATCCGCAGCGTTCCGGCATGAGGCCCCAGCACCTCGCCCAGCCGGTGGGCGTCGACGAAGCTCTTGGTGTGCCCCGGGCTGTCTCCACCCTCCAGGAGGAGCCCGTCCACATTCCCCCTCTGTCCGCCGTGGCAGAGCAGGTGCAGCACACTCACCGGCTCGCGAGCGGCCCGGGAGCGCTCCAGCTCCCGGGACAGGGAGGAGAGCGACACATGGGCGAGCACGTCCCGCGCCTCGTCGAAGGGGTAGCCCCCCCTGAGGCAGACCTCGCGCAGCACCCGGAGGTGGGCCGGGGCGGGCACGTCGCCTCCGGCCGAGGACCAGGCGAAGAGGATGCGGCCCTCCGAGAAGGACGTTTCCACCCGAGGCGGCTCGCCCGCTCCGGTCCACTCGTAGTGAAGGGTGCAGCCCTTCTGCTGGCTGAAGTGCTGCCCCGAGTCGCGCAGGGTCAGCAGCTCCCACGGCAGCGCGTACAGCTCGGCGGCGGCCGAGCGCACGGTGAGGAGGACGTCCCGCTCCTGGCTCAGCGCCTCGTTCAGCTCCGCCTCGTCGCGGCCCCAGTCCAGCTCCTCGAGGAAGCGGCGCAGCTCGTGGCCCAGACGCTGGATGAGGGCGAGGTCCAGGTCCTTGCGCTCGAGGCGGGACAGGTCATCGAGGAGCCCCTGGCTCCAGGGGAAGAGGGCGCCGCGGACGGACCCGTCCGCCCGCTTCCGCAGGTACTCCTGCTTCTGGAAGTGGAAGGCGAAGGGATCGGCCGTGCTGTCCTTGCGAGACAGCTCCAGCGTCAGCACGAGGGGCTGGTTCTGCACGGCGCCACCTTATCAGCCGGAAGCCCCGGGCAGGACCCGGCCCGTGCGAGAACGCGCACTCCCGAGCGGGGTGAAGCGCTCCTCGAGGGCCCCCGGGAGAGGCAAGTCCCTCAGGCCGTTGGGGGACCAAACGGGCGTCCCGCCTTCACTGGGAGCGAGACCTCTTCCGACCACGGGAGTTGGTGGACGGAGTGGGCTCCGCGGGATCCAGGGCCCAGGTACCGTTCTCCCAATTCTTCAATACGATCGAAGCTTCAAAGGGGACCAGTCCCTCGCCTTTCGCCGCTTCTTCCAATACCGCGCGGGCCTCCGCCGTCCGGTATCGGAGCAGGTACGCGGCTGCTGACACCCGAACGTCCATCCGCGAGTGCGTCAACAGCACGGCGAGCGCCTCGCGCCCGGCATCACCCTGAGCACGTAACGCGTCGAATGCGGCAATGTAACGCCTGGCGTGCTTGTTCCCGGTCTTCGCATCGCCCCTCCAGATCGAGTCAGTCTGGGCGGCCACGTTCTGGGCGAATTCTCTCACCAACGCCTCAAGCTCCTTCACCAACTCCCCCGATTGATGTTCTTGATGGCTAGCAAACCGAACTCACGCTGTGCCTCATAAGACTGGGTGCTGAGCCATTTTCGTATCGTCAAAATATTTGAATTTGTGATCTTCGGTTGAATTGACGAATAGAACGCGCTGACGCGAGTGTGGAGCGCCTTGTCCATCGCGACGACATTCTCCGTGTTGTGCAGGGCCTCGCCCCCGAACCGCTTCACGTTGCCCGGGGTCTGCTCGACGATGTGGTGCCACTCCTTGCCCTGTCCCGCCATGCCCATGGCCCGCTTGAAGCCGCTATAGGAGCCCCATGCCCTGTGTCCGTTGGCGAGGAGCTTGCCACTCCGAGCGGCCATGGCCACGACGTGAGGCGCCAGCACGACGCGGATCGTCCCCTCGGGCACGGAGACGATGACGCGCTCGGCGCCGGTTGCCGCCTCCACCATGCGCGAGGCCTGCCCGAAGCCCGGCAGCTTCGGAGCCCTGGACCTGAGCCGGCGTCGCCACCCAACGGCACGGACGCCAGCGCCAGCGGACGGCCGACATACAGCGGAGCACGGCGAGCAGCCACCCGCAGCGGTAGCTCGAGTACCAGCGACGAGAGGACGGCCGTGAACTCCGAATCCCCTACCCGCACCGGCGCGAGGTCCATGGGCAGGGAGACCAGGACCGCGTCTCCCGTGCCCGGGGACTCTCGCGGTGAAGGTGAACGGTCCGCCCTCAGACGTCCACCCGGGGAAGCCCCCGTGGCGCACGCGGTCAGCAGCATCAGCGCCGCCAGGGCCAGCGCGCCCACGCGCGAGCACCACCGCTCACCCACGGGGCGCGACTCGACAACAGGGATGGACACGCCGCACCTCTCCGGGCGAACCGCCGGGCGGGAGACCACGGCCCAGCGATTACACGGAGCAGCCTCCCCTCACGTCAACCCGCGCCTCAATCCCGGTGGCCCAGGGCCTTGTCCAGGTTGTACGCCGCGCTGATGAGCGACAGGTGCGTGAGCGCCTGCGGGAAGTTGCCCAACGCCTCACCCGAGGGCCCGACCTGCTCCGCGAACAGGCCCACGTGGTTCGCGTAGCCCAGCATCCGCTCGAACGTCAGCCGGGCCTCGTCCAGCAGATCCGGCCGCGTCACCCTCGCCCGCGTCATCGCCTCCACCAGCCAGAAGGTGCACAGGTTGAACGTTCCCTCGCGCCCCGAAACCCCGTCCGGCGTCGCCTCCACGTCGTAGCGGAACACCAGCCCGTCCGACGTGAGTCCTCCCTGTGCCGGTGGTTTGCGGAGCACATCCAGCGTCGACAGCATCCGCGGATCCACCGGTGACAGGAAGAACACCAGCGGCATCAGCAGGTTCGCCGCGTCCAGCGCCATCGACTCGTACGACTGGATGAACGCGCCCCGCTTCGAGCACCAGCCCTCGCGCATGATCTCCTCGAAGACGGTGTCGCGCGTGTGGAGCCACCGCGCACGGTCCGCCGGGAAGCTGCGCTTGTCCGCGAGCCGGACGGCCCGGTCGAACGCCACCCAGCACATCATCTTCGAGTACACGAAGTGCTGCTTGCCCGCGCGCACCTCCCAGATGCTCTCGTCGCGCTCGCGCCAGTGATCGCACAGCCAGTTCATCAGCCGCCGCAGGTAGCTCCAGAAGTCATACGAGATGGGCGCCCCATACTTGTTGTACAGGTACACCGAGTCCATCAGCTCGCCGTAGATGTCGAGTTGCAGCTGGTGCGCCGCCCCGTTCCCCACGCGCACCGGCCTCGAGCCACCGTACCCCGCCAGGTGCCACAGCTCCTGCTCCTTCGGCACCTCGCCCCCGTCCAGCGCGTACATGAGGGGCAGGGACTCGCCTTCGGGCAGCTCCTCGATGCGCTTCTCCAGCCAGCGCATGAACGCCCCCGCCTCCTCGTGGAAGCCGATGCGCATCAGCGCGTACACCGTGAAGGCCGCGTCGCGAATCCACACGTAGCGGTAGTCCCAGTTGCGGGTGCCTCCCGGGAACTCCGGCAGGCTGCACGTGGGCGCCGCCACGATGGCTCCCGAGGGCTCGAACGTCATCAGCTTCAGCACCAGCGCCGAGCGCTGCACCGTCTCGCGCCACCGCCCCGTGTAGCTGCACTTCGCCAGCCAGTGCCGCCAGTAGTCCACCGTGGAGCGGAACAGCACCTCCGAGGCCTCGTGCCCCATCACCCGCTCGTGGCACGACTCCGGCGCGCCCTCGCGCAGCGAGAACACCACCGACTGGCCCTCGTGCAGCGAGAAGCGCGCGGTGACCCGCTGCCCATCCGTCTCCAGCTTCATGGACGTGGCCAGCGACAGGCTCAGCGTCTCCGACAGGAAGCTCGCCCCGCCGCGGATGAGCCGCACCGCGTGCGCGTCCCGCGCGTAGTTGAAGGCGGGCAGGCACTCCATCTGGAAGGACATCTGCCCGCGTACCACGCGGATGCGGCGCACCACCTCGCGCAGGGCGTCCTTCCTGCCCACGGGCATGAAGTCCACCAGCTCGCCCACGCCATCCCGCGAGTAGAAGCGCGTCACCAGGACGTTGGTGTCCGGCCAGTAGAACTGCTTGCGCACCACCCCGTCCTGCTCCAGCTCGGGGCTGATGCGGAAGTGGCCGCCCTTCTCCCGGTCCAGCAGCGCCCCGAAGACGCTCGGGCTGTCGAAATACGGGAAGCACAGCCAGTCCATCGTGCCGTCCGTCGCCACCAGGGCCACGGTCCGCATGTCCCCGATGACGCCGTGGTCCTCGATGGTTGGAGGCCGCGATGTCCATTCCCCGTTCATACGCTCCCTCCCGCCTCGGGAGCCCCGGACGCACTGGCCCGGCTCCCGCGAGTCATTCAGGGTATGTATGGACTTGGGGAACGACCCCCGCCCGCCAGCCCGGCTACTCCACGGCCGGACTGCGCAGCGCGCGCACCAGCGCCCGCGCCGGCGAGCCCCACTCCGCCTTCACCTTCAGCGGCAGGCACACCAGCTCGTGCACCCCCACCTTCACGTCGCTCAAATCCAACCCCTCGATGAGCCACACGCCCGTCTCGCGCAGCTTCTGGTGCACGCCCATCGCCTCCGCGTGGAAGCCCACGCGCGACACGTAGTCCACCCCCACGCACGCCACCTGCCGCTCCACCAGCAGCCGCGCCGCCGCCTCCGACAGCATCACGAAGTCCTCCGCGTGCGGCCGCTTCCACCACTCGCGCAGCGAGTTGCGCGTGCGTAGCAGCAACCGCTCCCCGGGCTTCGGTTCATATTCCGCCAGCGAGTCCGCCCGGATGCAGTCCACGTCGTCCAGGTGCAGCACCCGCGCCTTGCCCACCGTCGCGCTCAGCGGCAACCGCTCCGTGTCCTCCAGGTCCAGCTCCAGGCTCGGCGGCGCCGTCACGTACGTCCCCATCCACGCCGTCCGCTTGAGCCAGCCGGCCTGCTCCGCCGCCGTCTCCGGGAGCCCACCCCCCGACTGCGTCCCCTCCGCTTGTGCCAATGGCTCCTCACCGAACGGCACCGAGATGTCCAGCCAGGCTCCCTCCATGGTGTTCCTCCTTTTCGGGACGCGGATTGTCCTCTGGATTGGTCAATACCCTCACCCTAACCCTCTCCCAGGGGGAGAGGGGATAGACACAGTGTCATCTGTTTCTCACTCCGGGGTGAAGATGAGGACATCCTTGATGTCGCTGCGTTTCTCCCCCGTGACCACCTCGGCGTAGTCCTCCGGCCGGTGCCTCGCGGTGAGCAGCCGCTCCACCTTCCCGGGCCACTTCGCCCGGAAGCGCCCGAGGTCCTCCAGCGCGGACTCGAAATCCACCGCCGCCGCGTTCACCGTGCCGATCAGCACCTGGTTGTTCATCACCACCTGCTTCATCAGCCCACCCTCGTCCAGCCGCTCCTCCTCGCTTTCTGAAACACCGGTGAAGATGAACACGCCATTGGGTGCCAGGGCCGAGAGCAGCTCGAAGGCGGCGCTCGCCACACCCGCGGCCTCGTACACCACGTCCGCCCTGCCCCGCTGCTTCACCAGCGCGTCCACCGGGTTCTCCTTCGAGGACACGTACGGCGCGCCCAGCGACTCGGACAGCTCCGCCTTGGCGTTGGGCTTGGGCGAGCGAGAGTACACCGTCGTCTGGAAGCCCGCGCGCATGAGCGCCATGGCCCCCAGGAGGCCCACCGGCCCGGCGCCCAGCACCACCGCCCTGC
The DNA here is from genome assembly GCF_016859125.1 of Archangium violaceum. Classification (NCBI taxonomy): domain Bacteria; kingdom Pseudomonadati; phylum Myxococcota; class Myxococcia; order Myxococcales; family Archangiaceae; genus Archangium; species Archangium violaceum. The sequence continues at coordinate 3,164,391 of NZ_CP069338.1, forward strand.
CCGGCAATTGCCGCTGCCACGGCATCCGCGTCTGGACATGCGCCACCTCGCGCAGGGCCTTCTCGGCGATGGTGAGTGGCTCCGTCAGCACCGCCACCCCGCGCAGCTCGCGCGGCACCTTGTGCAGGTATTGCGAGTCCTCCACGAAGGACTCCGCCGCGAAGCCATGCGCCCCCTGAATCCCGCGCTCGGTGTACTCGCCCGTCACGCAGAAGTCCGTGGCCCCCGTGCGGCACGGCAGGCAGTCCGGGCTCGGGCACGGCCTGCGCACCCGCGGCACCACCAGGTCTCCCGGCGCGAGGTCCTTCACCTGCTCGCCCACCTCCACCACCTCGCCCAGGCACTCGTGCCCGACGATGAGGTGGTCCTCCCCCTCGGGCGGCTTGCCGTGCTTGAACTGCACCACCTCCTTGTCCGTGCCGCACACGCCCACCTCCAACGTGCGCACCCGCACGTCCGTGGGCGAGCGCAACCGCGGCTCCGGCACGTCGATGACCTTCACTTCGCGGCCCTTCGGGAAAACCGCCACCGCCTTCATGGAGCTGCCTCCTCTGTGCGCTCCCGTCGATAAGCCCTGGATTCACCGCGCGTGCACCCCCGGAGGTGGCCGGAGCCCGGTGGTGGACACTCGCGGCGCCCGGATGCGCACCGGTCAACGAAGCCCCCGTGAGTTCGCGCGTGCCCCCAACCGTCCGTCCGGGCTATGACGGGCCCGTGAGCGACACCGCGCCCTCCGTCACCCCCTCGCGCTCCCTGTTCATCGGCGCCATTGGCGTCCTGGTGCTCTCCGTCCCGTTCTTCATCTTCGGGCTGGTCTTCCTCAACGTGAAGGCTCGCGTCGAGTTCGCGTGCAAGACCGGCGGACCGTGCACCCTCACCCGCATCGGCTGGCTCACCCGGGACGAGCCCCTCACCTTCACGCTGGAGGAGATGAAGGAGGCCCGCGTCGAGCGCGATCGCAGCTCCCGGGGCGAGCAGCAGAACATCTACCGCCCGGAGCTCGTCACCACGCGCGGCGAGTTCCCCCTGTCCTACCACTGGATGGGTGACGAGCGTCAGGCCAGCAAAGTCGCCAACGCCGTCAACCGCTTCCTGCAGAACCCCCTGTCGCCCGGCTTCGCCATGTGGCACGACGACCGGCCGCGCGCCAGCCGTCTGGGCGCCCTGTTCACCGGGGCCGCCGTGCTGGTGCTGCTCTTCGGGCTGTGGCTCACCTGGCGCGCCGTGAGGCGGCTCCGCCAGGAGCGCGCACGCGGGACGGCTCCGGCGGGGCCGTAGCGCCCGGGGAGTTGCGCGGGGAGGGCTGCACGTCCACCCACCGCTCGGCCCACTTTCCAATCTCGTCCACGACCTTCCAGAGCGCCTGGCCCTTGTTGGTCAACCGGTACTCGACGCGGACGGGGGGGCCCGGCTCGACGCGCCGCTCGACGACGCCTTCGCCCTCGAGCTCCTTGAGCCGCTCCGACAGGATGCGCTCGCTGATGGCGCTCAGCTCGCCGCTGAGCCCGGAGAAGCGACGAGGCCCCTCCAGCAGGAGGCGCAGGATGTGACCCGTCCAGCGCTTGCCCAGCAGGTCGACCGCCTTCCCGTATTTCTCACATCTTGGACTGGAACGGCCATTCTCCATCGCGCCTCCCGCTCCCACTATAACCGCGAACCACCTACTTACTTTTCTAAAGTAACTTGCAAAGAGGAAGACTGTTCATTACGCAGGGCGAGCACGGTCGCTCCCCATGACCGCGCTTCACGAGAGGAAATCCATGGCGGTTCAAAATCCTGTTCTCGACAGGGCGGCGCTGGATGCGCTGTTCCGGGAGGCGCGTACCCACAACGTCTGGCTCGACAAGCCGGTGGAGGACGCGGTCCTTCGTCAGCTCTACGAGCTCGCGAAGATGGCACCGACGGCGATGAACTCGCAGCCCGTGCGCCTGGTCTTCGTGAAGAGCCGCGAGGCCAAGGAGCGGCTCAAGCCCTGCCTGTCGCCCGGCAACGTGGACAAGACGATGGGCGCGCCGGCGACGGTCATCGTCGCCTGGGACACCGAGTTCCACGAGAAGATGCCCAAGCTCTTCCCGGCGCGGGACGTGAAGACGCAGCTCGCGGGGCAGCCGGCCGAGGTCCGCCACAAGATGGCCCTCATGAACGCCACGCTGCAGGGCGGCTACCTCATCCTCGCGGCGCGGGCGCTGGGGCTCGACTGCGGGCCGATGGCGGGCTTCGACAACGCCAAGGTCGACGCCGCCTTCTTCCCGGACGGCAAGTGGAAGTCCAACTTCCTGCTCAACCTCGGCTACGGCGACCCGTCCAAGCTGTTCCCCCGCAATCCGCGCCTGGACTTCGACGAGGCCTGCCGGATCGACTGAAGCGGCCCGGGGTGACTTCTCCAGGAGGGAGGGGCTACCCCATGTCGGAGGTAGGGCCTGGACTGCTCGCATGGACAGCACATCGAGCAGTGCCCCCTGGACTCTCCTTGAAGAGGCCCGCCCGGCTGCCCATGCTCCGGGCATGGGCGGTCGGAAACGCAGGGCAACCTACGAGGCTCTCGAGGCAGTGCCTCCACACGTGCTGGTGCCGGACATCGCGGGCTGGCGGCGCGAGCGGATGCCCAGGACCCCACGCACGGCGGCCCTCACGCTCGCGCCCGACTGGGTATGCGAGGTGCTCTCTCCCTCCACGCGGACGCTGGACAGGACGGCGAAGCTGCCGGTGTATGCCCGCGAGGGCGTGCGCTTCGTGTGGCTGGTGGACCCGGACGCACGCATGCTGGAAGTGTTCCGGCTGGAGGGCTCCCACTATCTGTTGCTGGCCACCCATGCCGAGCAGGCCCGGCTTCGCGCCGAGCCCTTCGGGGCGCTCGAGTGGGAGCTGGCCCTCCTCTGGGCGGAGTGAACCGGAGGCTACTGCTCCGGCGGGGGCTGCCCGGAGCCTCCGAGGCCCTGCTGCTGTTCCTGCAGCATCGCCGCCCACTGCGCGCGCAGCGCGGCCTTCTGGATCTCATCGAGCGCCTGCCATTCCTTCTGGAACTTCGGCCAGTGGTCCTGAATGTCCGCGAGCTGCTGGCGCTGCTCCGCTGGCAGCGAGGGATAGACCTGGGTGAGCTCCGCGGCCGCGTCCTTCTCGCAGTCCTTCGGCTTGGGCTGCCCTCCCACCTCGCTCATGAAGAAGCAGACGAACTCGGCGTTGGCCTGGACGAGCGCCTTGGGAGGCGTATCCCCCTGCGCCTGGGCCATCACCGTCAGCGATGGGAACAGGAGCAACGTACCGAGGAGCCGGACGGACAAGGACGGGGACTTCATCGTGCTTCCTCCCTACACGGCGCGGAATGCTCCGTGAGACACATGCATCTGCACGGACGCGAGCGTCGGTGAGGGTTGCAGGGCACTCGTGCCTTCGAGCGCTCCGGGCCGCCGCTCGTGCGGATGACACGCGCGAGCGCGCACCCCGGGCGAATTGTCCCGGGACGGGGGGTCGAGCTAGAAATAGCCGCTCAACCCGTCGTTCCCCTGAAAGGGGATTTCCATGTCCAAGCTCGTCGCGATCATCGCCGCGGTCGTCTCGGCGGCCGGCGTTCTCGTTCCAGTCGCAGCCTATGCCTATGGGATGGAGTACGGGCCCTGCACGGTCTCCGTGCGGTGCACCGGGGGCTACACCATCGGGTGTGGTGGACAGACGGTGTGCTACTGGAAGGTCGATTCGGTCCGGAGCCCGGGCTTCGTGGAGTGTGACGATCAGGGCCCCGTCTCCTGCGGCGGCATCATCGAGTAACGGCCGCGCATCACTCGGGTTCTCCCGGGGCGAGGGAGAAGCGCCTCGGGCCTCCATGGAAGTGCTCGTCCAGGAGGGCCTCGGTGCGCTCCCTCAGCGCGCGTGTCTCGGGGGAGGGCCCGTCCTCGGACAGGTCCGCGAAGCGCGCGCGCTCCATCACCGGGGAGGGGCGCGCGTCCGTGTCGGGAGGCAGGCCCTCGTTCAACGCGGACAGCAGGGCATGGGCCCGGTCCACCACCGCGAGCGCGTCCTCCAGGGACACCCTGCCCGCGGCGGCCTCCTTGAACAGGCGGCACCCGTAGGCACGGCACCCCTCGGGGCGCTCCGCGTAGAGCGTGCACCGGCGGTGGCTCAGGGCCGTGCAGCACTGCCGGAGCGCGGGCGCGCCACCCACGAGCGCCTCCACGTCGAGCCCATGACGCCGGGCGGAGTCGGCCTCGTCGGGCCGGAGCGCGACGTGGGAGAAGAGGTTGCCGTCGCAGCACAGGCCGCAGCGCAGGCAGAGGGCGGAGAGGGACACGGCCTCCGAGGCTACTCCAGGTGGGGCCACACCCGGAGTGGCCGCCGCTGACACCGGGCGAGCGGACCCCCGGACAGGGCTCTACTTGACGATGGCGGCCGTGGCGTTCACCCGTTAAGCAGAACACCTCTCCCAGCCCTGAATCCACAGCATGCGAACCACCCACCGCCCCCTGACCACCGTCGCCCTGGCCTTGAGCCTCTTCATGGCGGCCCTGGAGATGACCGTCGTCTCCACCGCCATGCCCACGGTGGTCAGCGAGCTGGGCGGACTGGAGAGCTACGCCTGGATCTTCACCGCGTACATGCTGTCCTCCACCATCACCGTGCCCATCTACGGGAAGCTGGCGGACCTCTATGGACGCAAGCCCGTGCTCCTCTTCGGCATCGGCCTGTTCCTCGTCGGCTCCGTCCTCAGTGGACTGTCCACCTCGATGAACATGCTGATCGCCTTCCGCACGTTGCAAGGGCTGGGGGCGGGGGCGATGCAGCCCGTCGCGCTCACCATCGTGGGGGACATCTACACGCTGGAGCAGCGCGCGAAGGTGCAGGGCGTCTTCAGCGCGGTCTGGGGCATCGCGGGGCTGGTGGGTCCGCTCACCGGTGGCCTCATCGTGAAGTACCTCTCCTGGCACTGGATCTTCTTCATCAACGTCCCCGTGGGGTTGGGTGCCATGGGCCTGCTGGTGGCCGTCTTCCACGAGCAGGTGCAGCACAAGCCGCAGAAGCTGGACTTCGCCGGCGCGGCGCTGCTCTCGGCGGGAGTGGTGGCGCTGCTCTTCGGTGTGCAGGGAGTCGGCCGCAACCTGCTCGGGCTGCCGTTGGGGGCCGTGCTGCTCGCCGCCTTCGTCCTCGTGGAGCGCAAGGTGGCCGATCCCGTCATCCCCATGTCCCTCTTCAAGATTCCCGAGATCGCCATCTCCTCGGCGGCGGGCGCGCTCTTCTCCGCGGCGATGTTCGGGGCCACCACCTACGTGCCGCTGTACGTGCAGGGCGTGCTGGGCGGCTCGCCCACGCTGGCGGGCGGGATGATTACGCCGATGATCGTCGGGTGGCCCGTGGCGAGCCTGTTCGCGGGACGGATGTTGCTCAAGACGGGCTACCGCCCGCTCATCGTCGGCGGGTTCGGGTTGACGGTGATCGGAACGGGGCTGATGGCGTTGCTGCTCAAGCCGGAATCGTCGCTGCTGATTCCGGAGCTGGCGATGGCGCTGTTCGGCATCGGCCTGGGCTTCTCCTCCACGGCGCTGCTCATCGCGGTGCAGACGAGCGTGGGCTGGGAACTGCGGGGGGTGGCCACCGCCAGCAACATGTTCTTCCGCACCATCGGCGGGGCGCTCGGGGTGGGGTTGATGGGCGGAGTGCTGGTGTCGCAGTTGTTGCAGGATCCGCGCGTCCCCATCGCCGCCGCCAACGAGCTGCTCGGCCCCGAGCACGGCCGCGGCCTGCCACCGGACCTCCTGCGGACGCTGAGCGGCGCGCTCGGCCATGGCCTGACGATCAACTTCTGGATCATCTGCGCCGCCTCCGTCGCCGCCTTCACCGCCGGGCTGTTCTTCCCCAAGATCAAACGCGGCGAGGGGGTGACGATCTCCACCACCGACGTGGCGGCGCCTCACTGAAGCGCGCTCCGAGAGGGCCTCGGTATCGGCCAACGGGTCCAACCGCCGGCCCCCCCCCCGGGCTCGATGATCCGCGACTTGTCCGACTGTCGGACAGGCCGGTGAACAACGTGGCCGGAGGTCAGCGGTGAAGAGGTCGTCGCTTGCTCACAGGATCGAGCTCTGGCGCCGTGGATATCCCTGACATCACGCACGGGACATCTCGTGGAGAAGAAGAAGCGCACACTCCCCCATGGGAAGAGCCTCATCGCGAAGGACACCGGTGGCTCGGTCCTCCTGCTCCTGGTGGCGCTGGTGCTGCTGGGAGGATGCGCCACGAGCCCTCCGCGCGGGAGTCTGCTGAGCGGTTCTGGCACGCACTCGCGGCCCTTCCCTCTCGCTTTGGCGGAAGTGGCGGGAAGCGCGGGCGGATTCCTCTCCCGAGAGACGGACGCGGGCCAGGGGGCACAGGAGGCGAGTGGCCAGGAAGAAGACGCGCGTCCCGGCCTGTCCTCCGCTCAGGAGGTGCTCGCCTCATTCCTGGCGTGCACCTCACCCGCGGAATTCATCGAGCTTCAGCGCGGAGTGGACCTGGGCCGGTTGCTCGAGAGGCTGGATGATTGGTCCGCCGTCCGGCTCGGTGCCCTGGGGCCGCTGCGCTCGGACTCGGGGGCCCACGTCCTCAACCGCAAGCGCGCCTCCTTCCTCGTCACCTCCACCCGGGAGTACGGCACCGCACGCGCCGAGCTCTTCGCCCTCTTCCTCCTCCACTCGGCCTTCACCAACGACTTGCATGAAGTGCTCTCGCTGCTGGCCCGGGACAAACAGCTTGGGGAGACAGTGGGGCCCATGGGCGCTGTCCGCGAGGCCCTGCGCCAACGGGGCCTGAACCTCTCGGACTACGTGGACCGTCCCGAGCGCCTCGGTGACATGGCCCGGGGCCTGGCCAGCGCCGCCAACGAAGCCCTGTCCACCAGCGAGCTACGCCGCGGGGCCCTGTCCATGAAGTACTCCGCCCAGCGCGGGCAACTGCCTGCGCCCTACCAGGCCGCCCTCGACGAGGTGGAGCGGGCGGAGATGGCACAGGCCTTCTCACCGGGAAGCGTGGCGCTGGGGAGCTTCGACGCGCTCACCTTGGGCGTACCGCTGGGCTTCTACAACCTGGTGGCTGGCACGTGCCATGGCGTGTACTCGCTGTCCCAGGGCCACTACGAGCAGGCCACTCGTGAGCTGTCGGCCGCCACGGTGCTGGTGTCCTTGTACGCCGGGGGCAAGGGCGTGCGTCGCCTCTCCGAGGCCAGGGGCACCCGGTGGGTCCGAGTGGGGCGGCTCCAGGTGCCGGAGTTGGGATTCGAGGGACTGGCGCAGGTGGCGGAGCGCCTGTGGGCGCGGCTGGGTGGGGACGGCCTCCGCGAGCTGGCCAGGTACCTCCAGGCGAACCGGGAAGCGGCCCTCCTCGTCTACGAGCGAGGAGAGGCTGGCGCCATGGCCCTCCACGAGGCTCGAGGTGATGTGGCGAGGGCCCAGGTGTGGTTGTCGGAAGCGAAGCGGCCCGAGCGCTCAGGCTCCACCCCGACAAGGGCCAGTGCGGGAAAGAGTCTCGGCGGCCTGGCGTCCCTCGTGGACGAGGCGGCGGGCTTCTCCAGGGAGGTGGTGGAAGCGAAGCTCGCGCATGCGGAGCTCGACTCCGCGGGCCCCCGCCTGTCCGCGAACGTGGCCGTCCTGGAGAAGCAGCGCCCCTCCCTCTCCGCTCCACCTCCAGAGGCCCACGCACACCCGCTCTGGAGCGAGTACGTCACATACTGGGCGAATCGCCTCGCGGAGCTGAAGCAGGGCAGGCCCGTCAAGCCGCCCCTCGCTTGGGCGGGTTACACGCAGATGCGCGGGTTGTTCGCCCGGGGGCTCGCTTTCGAGCGCACCATGGTGGCCCTGCTGCGTGCCGACGCCGCCCTTCCTCGAGCGCAACGCCGCTTCCTCGAGGACTTCAACCAACCCCGCATCGAGACCTGCGTGGGCGTGTCCAAGCCGGGCACTCCAGGCATCCGCTTCGCCGATGTGCTCGTCATCGAAGAACAGCCGCGTCCCAGCCAACAACCTCGTGTGGAGACATTCAGCTTCAAGAGCCGCAATCTGTCTCTGCTGGGTGAAGAAGCGTTGGCGGCACAAATGAAGGCGGACGCGAGTGAAGCCCTGCGGTATTATGGTCAAACGTTGGACATTCGCAGGCATGCTCTCGAGCTTCGCGATACTCCAGTGAAAGTTCATAGGGTCCGCCTCATCTACGAGAGCGGCGAACTCATCCCCAAGGACCCAGCGAAATTGAGGGCAGCCATGCAAGAAACCGAAATGGAGGTCAAGGGAGTGGAGGTCCTGTTCCGATGAAGTGGCTGAAGATCCTGGATGTGGACGACTACCTCCTTCTCACCTTCGACGGAGCTTTCGACCAGCAGGTCGCACTCGAACATGAGCTGGATCCTTTATTCCAAGCACTCGAGGAGTACGCAGGCGAATGGATGCCGGATGTCGTTGAAGGCAAGCACCGACGCAAATACTCTCGCGCCGCCCTCTGGAAGGCGCTGGAGGAGAAGCGCGGCGAAAAAAGCACATCCGTCGTGCTCGGTCGAACGAAGTGGCCCGCGTTGTACATGAGGCTCCATCTCTATCTTCCGCCGCTTCCTCCCGAGCTGAGAATTTCAATCAATGTGCAGCCCCTGTCTTTCTTCACGGAGGTGGAGCGCTGCCGCGAGTTCGTGGACATGGTCCGAACCTGGGCCTCCCACCATCCAGTCACCCACGCCCAAGCCAACAGTCTGGCCGAGGTTCAGTTGTCGGGTGCGCCATGGTTCGGCCGCGACATGCGGACCTCGATTCGAGACGGCTTCGACAAAATCTACGAGCTGTCCTGGCTCAACGTCTTCGGTCCGAAGCTGGTGGAATCCGTCGGCCGCGAGCGCATGCTGTCCACTCCGGCCCACCGGGTGGAGGCTCTTCCCAACGGCTCCATCCTCCTGGTGACGTGGCCCACCGCCTCCGACTTCGCCCGCGACGAAGCCCGTGTCGCCCAGGCCCGCGCTCACGTCCACCTCCGCCCCGACCTCGACTTCGACACCCTGCTTCGCTCCCTGCGCGAGCGCAGCGCCGCCCTCGCCCCCGTGGCGCCCCTCTTCCACCCAGACGTGGCTCCGCTCCTCTCTCGTGTCGTGGACCGCGTCTCCCTCGCCGAGCGTCAGCGCAAAATCTCCGAGCTCAACCTCTGGCAGCCTCCCGAGCCCGAGGAGTGGCTCCCCTCCTACTCCGCCCTTCCTCCGGACGTGGAGAATCCAGAGCGCGTCCGCGACTACTACGGCTACCTCTCCGAGCGCCTCGTGGCGCTCCTTCACTCCCAGGTTCCCTCCGTCTTCAAGCAAACCCCCGAGTCCCTCACCGACATCGACGCCCACTTCTGGTCGCAGAACTTCCCGGAAGTCTTCGAGCGCCAGAACATCGACGAGCACGCCGTCCCCGCCGTGGGCGCCTACCTGGGCGAGGTGCTCGTGCGCAACCTCGGCGGCCAATGGCTCCCTCGCAACAAGCTCGCCGAGGCCCAGGTCCTCGTCGGCCAGCGCGTCTGGCTTCCCATGGTCCGCGCCCACCGCTACCTGCGCTCCCGTCAGTCCCTTCTCGACTTCTCCCTCACTCAGCTCTACCGCGTGGCCGAGCGCCACCGCGGCTGACCCACTCGCCCCACATCTCTCCCCTCTGCGTCGTCGCCTCGCACAGGAACCTGACGGGTGTGCTTCAAGGGGCATTTGCCGTGGCGAAGAAAAACCGCACACTCCCCCATGGGAAGAGCCTCATCGCGAAGGACACCGGTGGCTCGGTCCTCCTGCTCCTGGTGGCGCTGGTGCTGCTGGGAGGATGCGCCACGAGCCCTCCGCGCGGGAGTCCGCTGAGCGGTTTTGGCGCGCACTCGCGGCCCTTCCCTCTCGCTTTGGCGGAAGTGGCGGGAAGCGCGGGCGGATTCCTCTCCCGAGAGACGGACGCGGGCCAGGGGGCACAAGAGGCGAGTGGACAGGAAGAAGACGCGCGTCCCGGCCAGTCCTCCGCTCAGGAAATGCTCGCCTCATTCCTGGCGTGCACCTGTTGCCGCGCAGCGTAGATGGGGGAAAACGGCCCGGAATCGGACCGACTGGATGATGGGAAGGGGGCCTGGTCGTGGGGGCGCCTCAACACCACGCGGCCTGGGAGGCCCTCTCGCCGGGGCCAGCCTCGCTCCTGCCGTGGGCAGTCCCAGGTGCTTCAGAATCGCTCTCACCCCTCCTGCTCCCTTCGCCTACGCCAGCACCCGCCGCCTTCCTCCACTCCTCTCGCAGGCGAATACGTCCACCGCGAAGGTCCTCCTCCGCATCTCTGCCTGGTCCACACTCGGCCTCCTCTCCCTCTTCGCCTCCTTCCTGGCCGCTGCCTGGGGCTCCACCCTCCCCTCCTCCCCTCCTTCTTGGGGGGCCAGAAATGGCCGCGGTCTGGCGCCTGGAGCGAAGACTCCGTGGAACCTCGTGAGCTTTGCCCGAGGCGGCGGCACCAGGGACGCCTCACGCCGTTACAGTTCCAGCCCGGTGAAGCGCAGGTGCGTCGTTCCGTCCGGCAGCGGCCGCTTCATGCGCCAGGCGCTGCGGCCATCCTCCATTCGCGACAGGCGCTCCAGCGCCAGCGCGCCACGCGCCCCGTAGCGGCCTGGCCGCTCCAGCCCCTGCCTGTCTTTGGCGTGAAGGTGCGTGTTGGCGTGCAGGGAGAAGCCCTCCACCAAGGCGCATCGGGGCTGCTTTCGGGGAGGAGGCCGCACTTCCACCTCCGTCCAGCTCAGCCTCTGCTGCAGGGAGTGCGCCTGGTATGTCTGCAGCGCATCCTCGGGCCCTTGCGCGGGCAGGGCCCCTCTTTTCTCCAGCAGGCGCAGCACCCGGTGACTCACCCCCCTCAGCAACCGCTCCACCTCTCCTTTCCTGGGCGGCGGCAACGGCTCGATGCGCACGCCGCCCTCCTCCGGCACGAAGACGCCGTCCGGCACCAGCGAGTCGCAGTGCGGCCTCACTTGCAAGGCCGACCCAAAGAACTGGATGAACGAGCGCGGCCCCTACCTGCCCACGACGGATGCCCTGCCTCCGCGCTCGCCGACGTTGTAGGGCTTGCCCCCGCGCGCAGGAAGACGGTGAGGACATCCGAGAGCAGTCCCTCGTCCTCGAGCAGCACCCACCGCACCCGGTGCGGAAAGGACAGCGTCCACTGTCGATAAGGCACGTGCGGCAGCACCCGCTCCACCAGATGCTCCGCCGTTACATGCGCCCGCTTCGCATTGCAGGACGGGCACACCCCTCGTCCTTTGCACGAGAAGGCGACGAGAAGTTCGTCCTTACAACTCTCGCAGCGCACCCGCGCGAAGCCGTGCGCCAGCACTCCGCACTCCAGGTACCGGGCGAAGTCCCGCTCTACGTACCGGGGCAGGCCGCGCCCCACCTCGCTCGCCTCCTCCAGCAGCGTGGCCAGGTTGTCCCTCAGCGCTCGGAGCGCTCGAGCTCGCGCAGCTCCGTGCCGATGAAGAGCCGGGTCACCTCCTGCCCGTCAGGGCGGGGCGTGGCCCGCACCTTGACGCCCGACGCCACGGTGATGCGCTGCTTCTCCGTCTTCGGCGGATCGGCCGCGAGGGCAGGGGAGAGCTGACAGAGCAGCACGAGCAGGGTGAACGTGGTGCGGAGCTGGGACAAGAGAGACTCCTCGGGTATGGACATGGAATGAGGGCGCGGGGTGTAGCACCGTGTCCTCGCTCCGTCACGTCGCGCCCGTCAACGGATGGTGACGTCGAAGCGCTTGGGAAGCTCGTTCTCATCGAGCACCTGCGCCCTCAGGAACTCGATGGCGATCCGTGCTCCCGGTTGCCAGTAGGGCTCGTCCTGCTCGTTCGCCCACAGGCAGCCCTGCATCTTCTCGAGCTGGAGGAGCCGGAACTCGAGCTGATCGTAGCCTTTGTCCGAGGTGAGGTTGTCGTCGATCTCCACGGTGAGCTGGGGCTGATAGGGCCCGAGGTAGACGGTTGTCAGCGTACGGTTGGAGTAGATGGCGAAGAGCGATTCGCCCACCACCATGGGACTCAGGTTGAACTGAAACTGTACGGAGGAGCGTCCTTTGTCACTCAGGACATACCGATGGAGTTGGTCGAAATGGGTGCGCGCCGCCTCGAGTTGCTTCTGGGTGAGTTTCTGGCATTGCATCATGTAGGAAGCCTCGAATCCGTACTTGAGCGCGAAGACTCCTGCCGCCGCGAAGATGAATCCAGCGGCCACGAGTGGGTATCTGGGGCGCTTTGGCATCAGGAGGGCGATGATCTGGGGGTGAAGACGTGCATGCCGGCACTGAGCCCCTCGGGTGTCTGTCCGGTGCTGGGGAGCTCGATACCACCCGCCTTGCGCCAGAGCGAGTATCCGCTCGTGCCTTCCTTGACGGCACCCGAGAAGAGTCCATCGGCGAGGCCGGGATGGGGAAGGGCCTGGTGCTCGGGTGGAAGCTCGATGACCTGCCCCTCCTGCGTCTTGCGAGCTTCCTTCAACGCCTCGGAGATGGCGAGGGAGGTGCTTTTCTCTCGCAGCACGCTTCCATAGAAGCTCCGCCGGAGGAATGCATGAACCTGGACCTTGTAATGGTCGGCCATCTTCTGGGCCAGGCTGTTCTCCATGCCCGCTTCTGAATCACTGGAGAGGCTGTTCGCGCGAACGGAAACGCCAGTCCGACAGGCGTAGGAGTAGATGCGCCCATCCGGCACGAAGGCATCCTTCCGGGTAGCGGAGAGTTCGGAGGCCGAGAAGTCGATGGCCGGAGTATCGAAGGGACCCCTGAAGTTGAGTTTGATGGCGCCGGGCACCCCATGGGAGAAGAACGCGACATCTTGAAGGAGGAGCTTCACCTTCTTGCCGCCTTCCAGGCTCTCGGGTCGTGTGTTGATGTGATTCACGATGTCCCCGGAGCTGGCGAGCTTGACGATATGGAAGCCAGCCTTCTCCCTGAGGTAGTCGAGCGCCAGCTTCTCGTGTCTCGTATATTCGATGTCCACGTAGGCGAGGGTGTTCTTGTCGGCGCTCCGAAGCCCTCCGCGGGTCAGGACGTAGGCCGCGGCGATGAACATCATCTTGAGCCAGAAGCTGTCGTAGTCCGACTCCGAGCCAACGAAGAGGACATTCTCCCGGCGGATGAGGACGTCCTGTGGGCAACCCGTGGCGGTGCCATCGGTTGGAGTCGAATCCGAGGGCTGGGAGTTGGGATGGGTGGGTCTTCCCGGAGTGGTCATGATCGCGCTCCCTCGGCGTGGTGGGCCAGCAGTTGCTCGAGCCAGGCGAAGGTCCTGGTCTTCAGGAGGCTGGCGCGGTCCTCCGGCTCGCTCGTGGCTGTGTCCCCCAGGGCCTGGGCAATCCAGGGCTGGAGTGGATCCTCGAGGCAGCCATGGCCGAACACCCACATGAGCATGAAGGTCAAGGCCATTCCTCGGACAGAGGAGAGCTGCTGGCTCCGCGCGGCCTCCAGGCCTCGACGGATGAGTGCTTCGACCCCCTCGATGCCGACATGGACGAACCTGGGTGAATCCGCCTTCTTGAGCTCCCGCAGCATGTCGGGAAGGAAGTTCTCATCCGTGAGGGTCGCGAGGGACATCTCGGTGAGGAACCGGATGGCCCTGCGCACGCAGGACGCGTAGTCATCCTGCGGGCCAACGGCCCTGGCCTGATGCTCCAGCGTCTTCTCGAAGAGCCACTCCGCGCGTTGCTGCTGGGAGACCGGGCCCGGCTCGAGCAGGATGCGAGCCGCCCAGGGGTACTGGGGATCCGTGTCGAAATGGGCGCCGAACAGCAGCATCAATTCGAGGTACAGACGGACGGGCCCCTGGTGGGTCAGTCCGTAACGGCCGGCACGGGTGACGCCGAGGTGGATGCTCTTCCTCAGTTGCGCTTCCCCGGCCGCCTTGACGAGCGGAGGTGAGAACCCGGCCAGGTGGTCGAGCATCTTGTCCTCGAAGCTCCGCCTCGCCACCTCGCCAAATGCTTCCAGCTGAGATTTCCGGATGGTCAACACGTCGGACTTCCCATTCCAGCCTGATACGTATGGGAAGGACGTGCTCGCCTGCGCTCATCTGCTCGCGAACGCCTCCCCCTCCGCCGCGAGCCAGAAAGAAAGCGTAGGTGCTCATCTCCGGGTTGTCCAGCCGTACGTCAGGTGCTTCCGGGTCGCACCGATCGGGTAGGTCCGATGACCAGGTGCTCGACCTGGCCCGGTGTACGCGGCGCCTCAGAACGGGTTCTGCGATACCGCGAGGCCGGGGCTCGCCTCCCAGGACGTGACGTAGTTGTCCGGGGTTCGCCGCCACCACTGGCCCCACATCACGCCGGACGAGTTCCGGTACGACCACGCGGTGTTCGCGTTGTGGTTCAGCCAGCTCTTGATCGAGGCGTCGTTGGTCGCGCCGGCCCACTTGCTGGCCCATCGAACGAAGATGCCCTTGAACCCGACGTATAGCGGTGATGAAGCGGCTGGCCGGCCACATGCGTGGAGGCCCACCGAGCCCTACCTTGCGGCGGTGCGGAGGTGACCGCCAAAGTGGGGGAAGTGGGCGATGGAATACATCGGCATCGATGTGCACAAGCGGGACAGCCAAGTGTGCATTCTGGGCGAGAGTGGAGAGGTGGTGCTGGAGCAGCGGGTGCGCACGCAACGGGAGCGGTTGGGGGAGCTGCTGAGCAAGCGCTCGAAGGCCCGGATGCTGCTGGAGGCTTCCACCGAGAGCGAGTGGGTGGCGCGGTGCCTGGAGGAGATGGGCCACGAGGTGGTGGTGGCTGACCCCAACTTCGCGCCCATGTACGCCACGCGCAGCCGCCGGGTAAAGACAGACAAGCGGGACGCCCGCACCCTGGCGGAGGCGTGCAAGCTGGGGGCGTACCGGCCCGCGCACCGCACCTCGGACGAGCAGCGACACATGAGGGCGCAGCTGGCCGTACGCGAGGCGCTGGTGCGCACGCGCACCCGCTCCATTTCTCAGGTGCGCGCCCTGGTGAGGCGTGAGGGCCCGCGGGTAGCGGATGGGGAGGCGGAGTCCTTCGTCAAGCGGGTGGAGGCCCTGGCGCTGCCGGGCAGGTTGAAGGCGGAGATGGCCCCGCTGCTGAGCCTCCTGCTGCACCTCAACGAGCAGATTGCCTTCCTGGACGGGATGCTCGAGCGTCTGGCCCGCCGGGACGAGCAGCTCGCGCGACTGTGCACGGTGCCGCACGTGGGCCCGGTGACGGCATGCGCCTTCGCCTCCGCGGTGGATGACCCCAAGCGATTCAGCGGGCCGCACCAGCTGGAGGCGTACCTGGGGCTGGTGCCCAGCGAGAGAAGCTCGGGGGAGAAACAGCACCGAGGCCGGATAACGAAGACGGGAAACAGCCGGGTGCGCTGCTTGCTGATACAGGCGGCCCTCTCGCTGCTGCGGGGGAGCAAGCCCGAAACGGCACACCTGCGGGAGTGGGCCGAAAAGATTGCCGCCCGGCGCGGCAAGAAGATTGCGGTGGTAGCACTGGCACGCAGGCCAGCCCAGCCCAGGCCACCGTCCCTGGCGAGGCGCGGCACCGGAGGAGTACAGCAGTGGTGCTGGGAGCAGCAGCCCCTGCTTTGGCTCAGCACCACGCGCTTTGGGGAGGCCCCTGCGCCGGGGCCAGCTTCGCAGGCTGTGTGGGCAGTCCCAGGTGCTCCAGAATGGAGCGCACCCCGCTGGGCGCTGTCACGTACGCCAACACCCGGCGCCTGCCTCCACACCCGGCACAGGCGAAGACGTCCAAAACGAACGTCCGGCGCAGCAGCCCGGCCCCATGTGCGTCCAGCGAAGGCTGGCGCGTTCAGCGGGAGTCAGTCCCGCCGGGGTAACCGCCAGGAGCCCCGTAGCTTGGATAGCAGGGAGGAGAGAAATCGATGACCTGAAGCCTATCGACAAAGCCGTCCTCGGGACGGTGAGCGAGTCGCCGGGCCGCAACGCAAGTGAACCCGGATGTAAGGCTCCGCGCAGGAATAACTTTTCAGTTTGCGGGTACCCGACGTCGTCCCCATAGCACAGGCATGGATTCGGAGAACGTCATCGCGGTGAAGTACCGGGCATTGGCAGCGGGATTGGACGAGGCCATGCGGCGCAGGTGGGCGGCCACAGAGGCCAAGGCGCTGGGGCGCGGAGGGGCGACGCGTGTGTCGCATGCAACCGGTATCTCCTTGCCCACTATCAGCAAGGGACTGCGCGAGTTGACGAAGGGCACCAGGCTTCCGCCTGACCGCGTGCGCCGTCGCGGTGGTGGAAGGAGGCCGCTCTCCAAACAGGACGCCACACTGGTGAGGGACCTGCGCGGGCTGGTTTCGCCTGCCACCCGAGGCAGCCCTACCTCGCCGCTGCGCTGGACATCTAAATCCACTCACCACATGGCCGAGGCGCTTCGGTGCCAGGGGCATGACGTCAGCCCCCGCACCGTGGCAGGACTGCTGCACGGCATGGGCTATAGCCTGCAAGCCAATCGAAAAACGACGGAGGGAACGCAGCACCCGGACAGGGACGCGCAGTTTGGGCACATCGCCGCCGAGGTGGAGAGTTTCCAGGCCAGGGGACAGCCCGTCATTTCCGTGGACACCAAGAAGAAGGAGTTGGTGGGCCACTTCAAGCAAAAGGGCCAGGAAAGGGAGAGGAAGGGACGGCCCAGGCGGGTGTTGGTGCACGACTTCATTGACGACGGCGAGGGCAAGGCAATCCCCTACGGCGTCTATGATGTGTCCGACAATTCCGGTTGGGTGAGTGTGGGGGTGGACCATGATACGTCGGCCCTTGCCGTCGCCACCATTCGTGCTTGGTGGCAGCGGATGGGACGTCGCAGCTACCCACAGGCCAAGGAGTTGCTGGTGACGGCAGACGCAGGTGGTAGCAACGGGGTGCGAGCCCGGCTGTGGAAGGCGGAACTCCAGCGACTCGCCAATGACACCGGCCTGTCCATTACCGTCTGTCATTTTCCGCCGGGCACGAGCAAGTGGAACAAGATTGAGCATCGCATGTTCTGCCACATTACCGAAAACTGGCGCGGCAGACTTCTCATCAGCCATGAGGTTGTCGTCAACCTCATTGCAGCAACTACTACCCGACAGGGGCTGCGTGTCAGCGCCGGGCTCGACAATCGCACCTACCCACTCGGCACCAAAATCACCGACATGCAGATGGCTGCGCTAAACATTGAGCGTGCCAATTTCCATGGTGATTGGAACTACACCCTTCATCCAAACTGAAAAGTTATTCCTGCGCGGGGCCCAACCGGGCGTTCCGCCGGCTCATGGGCGTGCCGCCCGGGCTGTACCGGCGGCAGGCACGCTCCCGAGGTTGATGCTTCCTGCCAGCCCCGCGCGCCCTCTACCGGTTCGTGCCGGTGCCCTGACGGGGCCGTACAGGGGACGGATTCAATCCCCCGACCGAGTCCGCTTCCGTGTCCGGGACGGCCGCTCCGGGGTCGACGCCAGGCGCAGGGCCTCGATCAGCGCGGCCAGGGCGGGCGGGAGCTGGCGACGGCTCGGGTAGTAGAGATGGCAGCCGGGCCATACCGGGCACCACGCCTCCAGGACGCGGATCAAATCACCCCGGGCGAGGTGCTCGGCGGCCACATCCTCGAGGACATACGCGAGCCCCTGGCCCATCAGGGCGGCCGTCAGGATCATGTCGTCGTCATTGAAGACGAGCGCTCCATCGGGCTTCCATTGAAGGGAGTGACCGTCCCGCTCGAAGGTCCAGGGGAACAAGCCGCCCAGGGTCGTCATCCGGTAGGAGATGCAGCGATGTCCGGCGAGTTGCTTGGGGGTGGTGGGCCGGGGATGCCGGGCGAAGTAGGCCGCGGAGCCCACGACCGCGATCCGCACGTCCGGGCTCACCCGGATGGCGATCATGTCCTTCTCCAGAGCACCGCCGAATCGGATGCCCGCGTCGTACCGGCTGGCGACGATGTCGGTCAGGCCATCATCGAGCGTCAGTTCGAAGCGGATGTCCGGATGGGCCTCCAGGAACCGGGGCAGGAGGGGCCATAGCACGCGGGTCGCGGCATAGCGGAACGTGGTGAGGCGCACGGTGCCCGCGGGCTTGTCCCGCATCGCGCCCAGCGCCGTCAGCTCCGACTGGATGGACTCGAACGCCGGCCGCAGCGTCAGGAGCAGACGCTCTCCCGCCTCGGTGGTCGACACACTGCGAGTCGTTCGTGTCAGCAACCGCAAGCCCAGACGGCCCTCCAGGGCCCGCATCGCATGACTCAAGGCCGAGGGGGACATGCCCAGCGTCGCCGCCGCGCGCGTGAAGCTCTTCTGCTCGGCGACGGCCACGAACGCCGCCAGGTCGTTCATCTCATTGCGCTTCATTGCTGCATGCACCTCACAGCCTCATGCCAACCCGGCTATCTACTCGACGGCCCTGGCACGCGCCATGTTGCGCGGCATGAACCCCACCGCCTTCCGGCCTCTCGGCCATTCTGGATTGATCGTCGGCCCGCTCTGCCTGGGCACCATGACCTTTGGCACCCCGAGATGGGGCTCGTCCGACGACATCTCCCGCGCCATCTTCGACGACTACGTGGAGGCGGGGGGCAACTTCATCGACACCGCCGACGTCTACGCGGGAGGACGCAGCGAGGAACTGGTCGGCGCGTACATCGCCGAGCGCTCCCTGCGCGACCGGCTCGTCCTCGCCACCAAGTTCACCTTCAACTCCAGCGCCGGCAATCCCAACGCCGGAGGCAACGGGCGCAAGAACATCCAGCGCGCGTTGGAAGGCTCGCTCCGTCGGCTGCGCGTCGACTCCGTGGACCTGTACTGGCTGCACGCGTGGGACACCGTCACGCCGGTGGAGGAGGTGCTCCAGTCGCTCGGCGATCTCGTGCGCGCCGGGAAGCTGCGCTACTTCGGCTTCTCCAACGTGCCCGCCTGGTACGCCGCGAAGGCCGCCACGCTGGCGCGGGCGCACGCCCTGCCGGGGCCCATCGCCCTCCAGTTGGAGTATTCGCTCACCGAGCGCTCCATCGAGCGGGAGCATGTGCCCGCCGCGCGTGAATGCGGTCTGGGCATCACCCCGTGGAGTCCCCTGGCCGCGGGCTTCCTCGCGGGCAAATACCAGCGCGAGCCCCAGGGCGCCTCGGGCGAGGGGCGGCTCACCGGGCCCAGTCCCTTCGGGAGCTCGAAGTTCACCGAGCACAACTGGCGGGTGCTCGACGTGCTGCGCGGCATGGCCGGCGAGGTCGGACGCCCCATGGCCCAGGTCGCGCTCGCCTGGGCATTGGCGAAGCCGGGTGTGTCCTCGCTCATCCTCGGCGCGAGCCGGCGCGAGCAATTGCAGGACAACCTCGCCTCATTGAGCCTGCGCCTGTCGGAGGAGCACCTGCGCGCCCTGGATGAGGTGAGCGCGCTCGCACCCGCCTCTCCCTATCCCATCTTCGAGGCCGCCGTGAAGCGGAGCATCTTCGGCGGGATGACCGTCCAGGGGGGCGTCCGATGCGTCGCTGGACATTGAAGGCGGGCGCCACGACGGTGGAGGGGCTCGTGCTCGAGGACGTGCCGATGCCGGTCCCCGGTCCGGGTGAGGTCCGCATCCGCGTCCGCGCGGTGTCCCTCAACTACCGGGACCGGCTCGTGCTCCAGGGCTTCCCGGGGATGCGGCTGTTGGAGCGGGACCTCGTCCCCGTGTCGGATGGAGCCGGTGAGGTCGACGCGGTGGGCCCCGGTGTGGAGACGTGGCGCGTGGGCGACCGGGTGACACCGTACTTCTTCAAGAACTGGCACGATGCGCCGCCCACCGAGCTCGACTTCGGTCTGGGCGGACACGACTCGGACGGGATGCTGGCCGAGTGTGTCGTCCTGCCCGCCAGCCGGCTCGCGCGGGCTCCCGAGAGCCTGGACTTCGCCGAGACGTCCACCCTGCCCTGCGCCGCGGTGACCGCCTGGAACGCCCTCCACGGCGGCAGGCCCCTCGGGCCGGACAGCCAGGTGCTGGTGCTGGGAAGTGGCGGCGTGTCCCTCTTCGCCCTGCTCCTGGCACGCGCGGCGGGTGCCCGGGTGTTCGCGACCTCCAGTCAGGACGACAAGCTGCGCCGGATGATCTCCCTGGGAGCCCGCGAGGGCGTCAACTACCGGGACACCCCGGACTGGGGACGGGCCATCTTCGAGCGCACCGGCGGAGTCGACAAGGTGATCGACGTGAATGGAACGTCCTCCCTGCATCAGTCCCTGACGGCCATCCGTCCGGGGGGAGAAGTGGCGCTCGTGGGGTTGATGTCCCTGGAAGACGCTCCGTCCGTCGCGACGCAGGTGCTGTTCAAGAGCGCCACCCTGCGAGGCATCGCCGTGGGCAGCACGAAGATGTACGACGAGCTGTCGCGGGTGATTGACCAGCACCGGATCCGGCCGCCCATCGCCCGCACGTTCCGGTTCGAGGACGCTCGGGACGCGTACCGGGCACAAGCCTCGCCCGAGCTCTTCGGCAAGATCGTGATCGCGCTCTAAGTACTACAGTGGGACTTTGAGGTCCGGGTCTCTGCGTCGGTAATGGCAGAGCTTGGCGATGGCCTGATGGCGGCGTCGCCAGCGGCTCCAGTGTAGGACAAACTCCAGGGCCGGCCGTATCACCCAGACAATGTTCAGCAGCAGCCGCCGGACTTCCTGGATGGAGAAGCGGATGAGGCCAGGCCCTGGCGCCGACGAAACCGGAGCATCCGGCGAGGGCGACGCATCGGGCCCAGTGCTTTTGGGAGCAGTACGGCTTCCTCCTCGTTGTTGGCCAGTACCCGAGAAGCCGCCAGGAACGCATGCGCCACCATGCACAATGTCATATGGCGATACCACCCCGCGTAACTGCGCACTTCGTATTCGTCCAGGCCCACCTCGCCCTTGGCCGACTCGAAGCATTCCTCCACTGTCCAGCGACTCCCAGCAGCCTTCACCATCGCCTCCAGCGAGGTGTTGGCTGACGCATGGACCAGATAGTGCGCTACCTCGGTGGCATTCGTCAGGCTCCGGCGAAACAACAGCCACCGCGCCAGGGTTCCCGTGTGCGAATTGACTTGCACACGAGCCCATTCATACAGACGGGGACCCTTGGCTCCCTTCCCAGCGGACAGGACTGTCCAGTCCCTCGGCTTCACCTCTCGCAGCACCTCACCGGCCGTTACCTGAGCCATTCCCCGCCACACGTAGGTATTGGAAGCCACCGCCAATACGTAGCGCTGGTGCCGCTGCTCCAGAAAGTGCCGTAGCGTCCCGTCCCGGCCATACACCTCGTCACCGAGTACCCAGGAAGGCTTCAGTCCCGCATTGAAAGTGCGCTCGAGCATGACACGGGCCAGCTCCGGCTTGGTAAGAAAGGCCACCGTGTCCTCAATCCCAGCCTGGCGACATCTGTCCCTGTCTTGCGTCCACTCCTGGGGGAGATACAATTCCCTATCAATCAGGGTATGCCCGCGAGGCGTCACATAGGCCAGGAAGACGCCCACCTGACAATTCTCAATCCGACCCGCTGTCCCCGAATACTGGCGCGCCACTCCCGCCGACTTGTTCCCCTTCTTGAGAAAACCCGTTTCGTCCAACACCAGCTCGCCTCCCTCGCCCAACTGCTGGCGTGCATAGGCCAGCACGTCATCGCGCACTGCGTCCGCATCCCACCGGGCCCCGAGCAGCAGGTGCTGGAAGGCGTAGGGGTTGTACCTGCCCGCTTCTTCCGCCAAACCCCAGGCATTCTTGCGCTCGGCACGCGAGAGCAGCGCCCGCACGAAAGCCTCGGCGGAGCGCTGTGTCTCCGGACGACAGAAGTGGCGCTTGAGCCAGGTCAACACCTCCTCCCACGCGGCGGTGAGCTTCTGGATGATGTGGACCTCCCTCTCGTCGTACGCGGCAGTGGCGAGCATGGCTTCCCCCTTTGGGAATGCTACTTCTCCCATTGGGTTCAACCGTTCCACCTCCGCAGTCACTCCCAACGTCCTGACCCCTGGCTGCCCTCCGGTCAGGTAGTGTCGTCGGGTTGACCTGGGAAGTTGCGCGCCGAGCTGGCGCCGTTACCCTAACAGAGGAGAGGTCCATGCAGTGCAGTGCGCGGGTCCTCCCTCATGCCGTTTTAGAAGTCCCACTGTAGTATAAGAGCCTGTTTCGGTAGGGCACATTTCCTGTCAGGTCGCTCCTCGGGCGGAGGAGTTGTTGAGCCTCCTACCGAAACTGGTTCTAATACTACAGTCGGACTTTGGCCTCTGCTCCCTGGAAGTTGTGGTTACCTACCCAGCAAGGAAGCACAACATGCAGGAGAGCGGGACCGAAGTCCCGCTGTAGTACTAAGCGGAGCATAGGACGGAGTGAAGGCCTGTTGAGAGGTGGAGGACTGGAGCGGAGGGGCCGAGGAGGGCCGCTGACGGGGGCCGCCCGAGCAGTGCCGCAGGGCGGTGCACAAGCCGCTCAGCCCCTTGGGGACACCCCAAGCCCTGGCCTCCCTCCCATGAGGTGCGCAGCAGGGGCCTGGCTCTCTTGTCCCGGGCGGCTCGCGCCTCAACACCTCGCGGCCTGAGGAGGCCCTTTCGCCGGGGCCTGCCTCTCTCCTGCCGTGGGCAGTCCCAGGTTCTTCACAATCGCTCTCACCCCTCCTGCTCCCTTCGCCTACGCCAGCACCCGCCGCCTTCCTCCACTCCTCTCGCAGGCGAATACGTCCACCGCGAAGGTCCTCCTCCGCATCTCTGCCTGGTCCACACTCGGCCTCCTCTCCCTCTTCGCCTCCTTCCTGGCCGCTGCCTGGGGCTCCACCCTCCCCTCCTCCCCTCCTTCTTGGGGGAGCAGAAATGGCCGCGGTCTGGCGCCTGGAGCGAAGACTCCTTGGAACCTCGTGAGCTTTGCCCGAGGCGGCGGCACCAGGGACGCCACACGCCGTTACAGTTCCAGCCCGGTGAAGCGCAGGTGCGTCGTTCCGTCCGGCAGCGGCCGCTTCATGCGCCAGGCGCTGCGGCCATCCTCCGCTCGTGACAAACGCTCCAGCGCCAGCGCGCCACGCGCCCCGTAGCGGCCTGGCCGCTCCAGCCCCTTCCTGTCGTTGGCGTGAAGGTGCCTGTTGGCGTGCAGGGAGAAGCCCTCCACCAAGGCGCATCGGGGCTGCTTTCGGGGAGGAGGCCGCACTCCCACCTCCGTCCAGCTCAGCCGCTGCTTCAGGGAGTGCGCCTGGTATGTCTGCCGCGCGTCCTCGGGCCCTTGCGCGGGCAGGGCCCCTCTTTTCTCCAGCAGGCGCAGCACCCGGTGACTCACCCCCCTCAGCAACCGCTCCACCTCTCCTTTCCTGGGCGGCGGCAACGGCTCGATGCGCACGCCGCCCTCCTCCGGCACGAAGACGCCGTCCGGCACCAGCGAGTCGCAGTGCGGCCTCACTTGCAAGGCCGACCCAAAGAACTGGATGAACGAGCGCGGCCCCTACCTGCCCACGACGGATGCCCTGCCTCCGCGCTCGCCGACGTTGTAGGAGCGTGGCCAGGTTGTCCCTCACCGCCGCATACAACACTGTCCCCTCAGGCCGCCTCCGCCGGTACGCGCCCCCACCAGATCCTCCCCAGCCACACCTCGCCAGGGCACACGCTACCGCCAGGCTCCCACAAGACTCCGCCAGGCCCGCTCTGGGGAAGCCAGGCGGCGGGTTCGATTCCCGCCGCCTCCACTGGATGTAGCAAGGCCCTGGCCGCCATCAGGCGAGCCGGGGTTTTCTTTTTCCGCTGACGCCGTCAGAGGCAGCCGGGCGAGTTGGCCGCGCTCGTGGCGCTGGACCGTGAGCTTCGCCACCTCGGCGCAGAGGGCCTCCCACGGGAACGTGATGTAGAGGGTGCTGCCGCTCTTGCGCGGGGCGTGCGTGCGGAGTTCGAGGATGTGCTTGCGAGCGCCATCCGTGCGCCAGGGGAGTTCACGGTCCGGCGCAGGTCATGGCCTCGCCGATGCCGCAGGCCGAACGCCTCCATGTCCTTCACCAGCCGCTTGTAGGAGTAATGGTCCATCCGCATTCCGCATTCCGCCGAACTCCATGCCATGCCCAGTACGCCTCATTCATTGCGAGTCAACCTGAAGCAGCAGGGTTGCCCGGTAGCGACAAGCCTGGCTGCTTGAGTCGTTGCGCCGCATGGTGTAGTTTGGCCCCGCCAGGGCGGAAGACCTTACCATCTGGGTTGTCCATTCAGCGCCCTGTCATCGCGTTTCACAGAGGGGGGAGTTTCCTTGAATGGTTTGTTGTCTTTGCATGCCTCCTCACCCGAGGTCACGAGCCTCTTTGGGAGAGCCGCCTGGGGTGCATCACCGGAACGGACGGCGAAGGTCGACCCGTGGTGGACTTCAAAGGCAGTCCGGTGGGCTCTCGCATGGCACGCAAGACCGTGCGGTTGGACGCTGAGGGACTTCAGCCGTGGTCGAGACGCGTCAGCCAGTGGAGTTCCGCTTCGAGGATGGGAGGCAGGCGGCCTCCTCCTGGGAACGCGTGTCGATTGAGGGGGATGCATGCAGTTGAAGATGAACACGACGGGATGGCGGCGGGCGTGTGCGTTGCCACGGACAAGTCCGGCCAGGACAGATGTGTCGTCGTGGTGAAGGGCACGTTCGCGCTTGAAGGCAGGGGAGACGCGAGGCTGGCCGAAGTGCAGGAACCGTTGGTCTCCGCGGATGTCCATCGGGGCGACCCCGGAACGACGAGTCTCCACTTCGAATGTGACTTCGCGCCCTTCAAACCCCGGGCAGACATCCTCGTCGTGGGGCATGCCGTGTCACCTTCTGGCAAACCTGTCACCGAGTCGGTGGTGACGCTCGAGTTCGGGGCGCTTCGCAAGGTCATTCGAGTCACGGGAGACCGGCGCTGGGAGCGAGGGCTGCTCGGCTTGCGTGCCTCCGCGCCCCAGCCCTTCATCCAGATGCCCCTGGTATACGAGCGGGCTTTCGGCGGAACGGACCTCAGCCACTCGGACCCGCGGCACCATGGTGCCGAGCTGCGCAACCCGGTGGGGGTGGGCTACCGGAAGAACCCGGATGCCCGAGCGGCGGAAGGGACGCTCCTGCCGAACCTGGAGGACCCCCGGCAACCCATCTCCAACTGGAAGGACGTCTCGCGGCCCATGGGCTTCGGTCCCATCGGCCGGAACTGGCAGCCCCGCATCTCCCACGCTGGAACCTATGACCAGCGATGGATGGACGAGGAGCGCCCCTTCTTGCCGCGTGACTTCGACACGCCATATTTCCTGAGTGCGCCGGAGGACCAGCAGGTGCCGTACCTTCAGGGTGGGGAGAGTCTGCGCTGCACGGGGATGACCCGGGATGGGGCGCTGGTGGCGCGAGTGCCCAGGCTGCGCTTCCCCGTCACCTTCCGCTTCGACGGCGGGGACCAGAGCCTGGAGCCGCTGCTGGACACGCTCCTCGTCGATGCGGACTCGCGACGGATGATGCTGACCTGGCGGGCGTCGGTTCCCCTGGGCCGGAAGCCCGCGAGGCTGCGGGAGGTGCTGGTGGGACACCAGCCTGTCCGGCTGCCTCCGGGGCGAGGTGAGGGCAAGCGCCACTTCAAGTCGCTCGCGGAAGCGGTGGCCGCGCACCGGGCGCTTCAGCGGAGAGCAGGCAGGTCATGAGTGCCATCCGGATGGACGTGACGGCGACGGGGCTGGTGAGCTCCGTGGGGCTGAGCGCCGCCTCGGCATGCGCCGCCATGAGGGCGGGGTTGTCTTCCTTCGAGGCGCTTGCGTATCGAGACAATCAGGCGCGCAAGTCCATCACCGGTTCACCCGTGTCCGTGCTGCCGCGCGACCTGGGGCGCGAGGAGCGGCTGGTGGACCTGCTGGCGATGGCGATTGCGGACGCGCTGGGGGGAGACGCCGGGGCCGGCTGTGAGCAGGTGCCGCTGGTGGTGGCGGTGTCCGAGCCTGGGCGCCCCGGAGGTGGCGCGGCGCTGGCGGGCACGCTGGTGGCACGTGTGGAGCGTCGACTGGAGCGGAGGTTCCACCCGGGGCTCTCGCGCGTGTTGACGGGAGGAAGCGCCGCGGGCTTCCAGGCGCTGGAGGCGGCCCGGAAGGTGCTGGAGGTGCGGCGTGCCGCGGCGTGTCTCGTCTGTGGGGTGGATTCCTTCCTCAATGCCCGCTCGTTGCTGTGGCTGCAGGAGCATGGCCGGCTGAAGACGCAGGCCAACGCGGACGGAGTCATTCCGGGAGAGGCGGCGGCGTGTGTTCGGGTGGAGTTGCGCGCGAGGGCGCCGCGCCAGCCCCTTGCCACGGTGGAGGGGCTGGGCTTCGCCCGGGAGCCGGCCACGGTCCTCAACGAGGAGCCGCTGCGCGCCGAGGGCCTGGTGAAGGCGGGGCGTGCGGCCCTGGAGGAGGCCGGGCTGCGGATGGAGGACATGGACTTGCGGCTGTCGGACGTCTCGGGAGAGCTGTATGCCTTCAAGGAGCAGGCGTTGGCGCTGACACGGCTGCTGCGGGTGAAGCGGGAGAGCCTGCCCCTGTGGCTGTGCGCCGAGTCCATTGGCGAGGTGGGCGCGGCGGCGAGTCTCTGTCAGCTGGTGCGGATGGCGCAGGCCTGGCAGCGGGGCTACGCGCCGGGGCCTCGGGCCTTGTGCTTCGCGAGCAGTGTCTCGGGGGAGCGGGCGGTGGCCGTGGTGCGACGGCCGAGGCAGCCTGGGGAGGCAGGGCGATGAGCGGCAAGGTGTATGCGAATGGCAACGAGGTGGTGAGGAAGGGCGGGGACGGGAAGGTGACGGCGGCCTTCCCCGACGTGTGTATGAGCCCTCCGCCTCCGCCAGCGGGGCCCGTGCCGGTGCCCTACGCGGACAGCTCCTCCGCGAAGGACCTGAAGGCCGGGAGCCGGACGGTGCTGATTGCCGGGAAGGAGGTGGCGCTGCAGGACGCGTCCTTCTACCAGTCGTCGCCGCTGGGCAACGAGGCGGCGACACGGAACTTCGGGGCGAGCGTGGTGACGCACACGATTACGGGGAAGACATACTTCGCCTCGTGGTCGATGGACGTGAAGGTGGAGGGCAAGTCGGTGGTGAGGCACATGGACCTGACCACCTCGAACCACGGCAGCTACCCGGGAGCGACGCCCCCGTTCTGCAACCTCTCGGAGGCGAAGCGGGCGGAGGCGCAGGAGCTCGCTCAGCTGCGGATGGTGGAGGGGAAGTGCCCCTGCTGCGGGAAGAGCGCGGACACGTGCCCGGCGGCGTTCCGGGAGGATGACGAGGCGCTGTCCCTGGAGGAGTTCTACGGGTTGGACAAGAACCCGGCTCGGCGGGAGCAGTTCGACTTCCTCGTCTCGTACAAGACTCAGCACTGCACGTGCGATGGCCGGGTGCTCCCCGAGCCGCCTTGTGACGTGTTCCGGGCCAGCGAGCCTGGTGGTTCACGGCACGGACAGATCGAAGAGGCATGGGGCAAGGCGGTCTATTCCTATCGAAAGAAGTACGAAATAGAAACTGGGACAAGGCTCAAGGAGTACGCGGAGATTCTTGACGAACTCCTGCAGGCAAACGGAAGGCCTTCGGCATTGAGGGCAACTTCAAAAATGTCGAGACAGGAGGTGGCACTCCTGGAGCAGTTGAAGAAGAAAGGGAAGCCCCATGATGCTCAGCTCCTGCGAGATGCGAGGGAGTACAGGCGGCTCAGTGTAGAGGCGAAGAAGCTGGAGAGAATCAACCACCTGGTGCCGAAGGAGGCTTCGGGCTGCCCAACGAATCCAAAGAATCTTCAGCCACAGCAGGCCCTGTGTAATGAATGCCAGGCAATTGACGATTTCTTCACTGCGCACTGGCAGGGAAGGCAAACGTGACGTCACCATTTTATTGGGATCCGACGCGCTGGAACGAGCGCGGCTACTTCGCCCCTGCTGCTCCAGCAGATGACCCGCTCTTACAGAAGGTTGGTGACGTGCACTTCTGGATGGAGGCGCAGGAAATCCTGGCCCGGGCGAAGGCCGGGGATTTCGGGCGGCTTGAGCGGTTGCTGGATATTCGCCAAGCCACGGCCGGATCCCACCTGCTGCCCTGGGTGTGTGCCCAAATCCTGGGAGATGCGGGAACACCATCTTGCTTCAGTCGCATCCTTCGCGAGATGGATGATTCCGTGGACCCCAACATGACGGGTGCCTTTTGTCATGCGTTCGAGGCTTGGGGGAGCTTGTCGTCCATACCCGCCATCGTCCAGGCCTACGACCGAGGCTTTGGAGCTCAAATAATGGATGCGGTGCCCCTCATCCTTTCCTCCATCCTGGAGCCGGAGTGGGGCCCGTTGAGCAAGTTCCCAAAGGAAGATGAACTGATTGCCTACGAGGACCGCGTGCTGGAACGGTACGAGGAGCTCAAGCGGAAGTTCGGGACGGACCAGGTCATCCTGCTGCACGGGGAGCGCTTCAGTGTGGTGTCGGTGGCTCGTCGCTTGCTGCGCAGCTTGAATGGTAGCGACTTCGAGCGTGCCAAGCGTCCCTTCTACCGGCGCCGTTTCGAGGCGAGCACGGGCATCGACTGCTCTCCCTTCTACAAGGACGGGGAGTTCCAGCCTCTCACCGCCGCCGCCATCCTCGAGGACTTCCTGGAGAGCCCGGAGGCGGCCCGGTACGAGGAGGGCGTGCGTTACTTCTTCGGCCACAGGATTCCGGAATGAATCCGTCCAGCCCGCTGCCGCCCAACGGGCCCCTGCCGGAGTTCGTCTCACGCCACTTCGAGGACGCCTCCTTCCTCTGGGCGCTCCGCAACAGGGCGGTTGACTCCTCCCACTACACCTTCGCGGACCTGGAGCTGCTCGACGAGCGCGTGGAGTCTCACCTGGACGGACCCCTGTGGCTGTGCGCCGAGTCCATTGGCGAGGTGGGCGCGGCGGCGAGCCTCTGCCAGCTGGTGCGGATGGCGCAGGCCTGGCAGCGGGGCTACGCGCCGGGGCCTCGGGCCTTGTGCTTCGCGAGCAGTGTCTCGGGGGAGCGGGCGGTGGCCGTGGTGCGACGGCCGAGGCAGCCTGGGGAGGCAGGGCGATGAGCGGCAAGGTGTACGCGAATGGCAACGAGGTGGTGAGGAAGGGCGGGGACGGGAAGGTGACGGCGGCCTTCCCCGACGTGTGTATGAGCCCTCCGCCTCCGCCAGCGGGGCCCGTGCCGGTGCCCTACGCGGACAGCTCCTCCGCGAAGGACTTGAAGGCCGGGAGCCGGACGGTGCTGATTGCCGGGAAGGAGGTGGCGCTGCAGGACGCGTCCTTCTACCAGTCGTCGCCGCTGGGCAACGAGGCGGCGACACGGAACTTCGGGGCGAGCGTGGTGACGCACACGATTACGGGGAAGACATACTTCGCCTCGTGGTCGATGGACGTGAAGGTGGAGGGCAAGTCGGTGGTGAGGCACATGGACCTGACCACCTCGAACCACGGCAGCTACCCGGGAGCGACGCCCCCGTTCTGCAACCTCTCGGAGGCGAAGCGGGCGGAGGCGCAGGAGCTCGCTCAGCTGCGGATGGTGGAGGGGAAGTGCCCCTGCTGCGGGAAGGGCGCGGACACGTGCCCGGCGGCGTTCCGGGAGGATGACGAGGCGCTGTCCCTGGAGGAGTTCTACGGGTTGGACAAGAACCCGGCTCGGCGGGAGCAGTTCGACTTCCTCGTCTCGTACAAGACTCAGCACTGCACGTGCGATGGCCGGGTGCTCCCCGAGCCGCCTTGTGACGTGTTCCGGGCCAGCGAGCCTGGTGGTTCACGGCACGGACAGATCGAAGAGGCATGGGGCAAGGCGGTGGACAACTACAGGAGGCAGTACAAGGAGAGAACAGGAGTGAGGCTCAAGGATGCCATGGAGATTCTTGACGGACTCCTGCAGGAAACCGGTAGGCCACTGGCGCTGAGGGCGACCGCCAAGATGTCGAATCGTGAGCTGGCAGCTCTGATGGAGCTGAAAAAGCGCGGGAATTCCTATGACCGCCAGCTCCTTGAGGATGCAAAGGAGTACCGGAGGCTGAGCACAGTGGCGAGAAAGTTGGAGAGGATCAATCACTTGGTTCCCAAGCAAGCATCGGGTTGCCCAACCAATCCAAGCAACCTCCAGCCGCAGCAGACCTTGTGCAATGAGTGCCAGGCGATTGATGACTTCTTTACTGAACATTGGCAGGGAAAGTAGATATGGATTCATCTTTTTACTGGGACCCGACGCGCTGGGACGACCGTGGCTATTTCGCACCCGCCGCTCCCGTAGATGACCCGACTCTGCAGCGAATTGGTGACGTGCCTTCATGGATGGAGGTGCAGGAAATCCTGGCCCGGGCAAAGGCCGGAGATTTCGGGCTGATTGAGCGGTTGCTGGATATTCATCAAGCCACGCTCAGAGCCCACCTCCTCCCTTGGGTGTGTGCTCAGGTTCTGGGCGATGCGGGAACGCCATCCTGCTTCAGGCGTATGGTTCGAGAGTTGGACGATGTCGTAGACTCCGAGTTGGGTGGCAACTTCTGTCACGCGTTTGAGGCTTGGGGCAGTTTGTCGGCGGTGCCCGCCATCGTCCAAGCATACGACCGGTACTACGGGGCGATGAAAATGGATGCGGTACCCCTCTTGCTTTCGAGCCTTCTGGAGCCGGAGTGGGGCCCGTTGAGCAAGTTCCCAAAGGAAGATGAACTGATTGCCTACGAGGACCGCGTGCTGGAACGGTACGAGGAGCTCAAGCGGAAGTTCGGGACGGACCAGGTCATCCTGCTGCACGGGGAGCGCTTCAGTGTGGTGTCGGTGGCTCGTCGCTTGCTGCGCAGCTTGAATGGTAGCGACTTCGAGCGTGCCAAGCGTCCCTTCTACCGTCGCCGCTTCGAGGCGAGCACGGGCATCGACTGCTCTCCCTTCTACAAGGACGGGGAGTTCCAGCCTCTCACCGCCGCCGCCATCCTCGAGGACTTCCTGGAGAGCCCGGAGGCGGCCCGGTACGAGGAGGGCGTGCGTTACTTCTTCGGCCACAGGATTCCGGAATGAATCCGTCCAGGCCGCTGCCGCCCAACGGGCCCCTGCCGGCATTCGTCTCACGCCACTTCGAGGACGCCTCCTTCCTCTGGGCGCTCCGCAACAGGGCGGTTGACTCCTCCCACTACACCTTCGCGGACCTGGAGCTGCTCGACGAGCGCGTGGAGTCTCACCTGGACGGACCCCTGTGGCTGTGCGCCGAGTCCATTGGCGAGGTGGGCGCGGCGGCGAGCCTCTGCCAGCTGGTGCGGATGGCGCAGGCCTGGCAGCGGGGCTACGCGCCGGGGCCTCGGGCCTTGTGCTTCGCGAGCAGTGTCTCGGGGGAGCGGGCGGTGGCCGTGGTGCGACGGCCGAGGCAGCCTGGGGAGGCAGGGCGATGAGCGGCAAGGTGTACGCGAATGGCAACGAGGTGGTGAGGAAGGGCGGGGACGGGAAGGTGACGGCGGCCTTCCCCGACGTGTGTATGAGCCCTCCGCCTCCGCCAGCGGGGCCCGTGCCGGTGCCCTACGCGGACAGCTCCTCCGCGAAGGACCTGAAGGCCGGGAGCCGGACGGTGCTGATTGCCGGGAAGGAGGTGGCGCTGCAGGACGCGTCCTTCTACCAGTCGTCGCCGCTGGGCAACGAGGCGGCGACACGGAACTTCGGGGCGAGCGTGGTGACGCACACGATTACGGGGAAGACGTACTTCGCCTCGTGGTCGATGGACGTGAAGGTGGAGGGCAAGTCGGTGGTGAGGCACATGGACCTGACCACCTCGAACCACGGCAGCTACCCGGGAGCGACGCCCCCGTTCTGCAACCTCTCGGAGGCGAAGCGGGCGGAGGCGCAGGAGCTCGCTCAGCTGCGGATGGTGGAGGGGAAGTGCCCCTGCTGCGGGAAGGGCGCGGACACGTGCCCGGCGGCGTTCCGGGAGGATGACGAGGCGCTGTCCCTGGAGGAGTTCTACGGGTTGGACAAGAACCCGGCTCGGCGGGAGCAGTTCGACTTCCTCGTCTCGTACAAGACTCAGCACTGCACGTGCGATGGCCGGGTGCTCCCCGAGCCGCCTTGTGACGTGTTCCGGGCCAGCGAGCCTGGTGGTTCACGGCACGGACAGATCGAAGAGGCATGGGGCAAGGCGGTCAAGGAGTATAGGAGGGATTACGAGAATCGGACAGGAGTGAGGCTCAAGAAAGCGTCAGAGATTCTTGACGAGCTTTTGTTGGTTACCGGCAGGGCCTCGGCATTGAAGGCGACTTCCAAGCTGTCGACGCGCGAGTTGGCGGCCCTGGAGCAACTAAAGAAGAGCGGCAAGCCCTATGACGCCCAGCTCCTTGAGGATGCGATAGAATATAGGCGGTTGAGTGCTAAGTCGAAGGGATTGGCACGGATCAACCACTTAGTACCCAAAGAGGCATCTGGTTGCCCGACCAACCCTGACAACCTTCAGCCGCAGCAGACCTTGTGTAGGGAATGCCAGGCAATCGACGATTTCTTTACTTTTCACTGGCAGGGATAATAGAAATGCCTTCACGCTACTATTGGGTTCCAACGCATTGGGACGATCGCGGATATTTTGCTCCCGCTGCTCCCTCGAATGATCCGCTTCTTGAAAAGACTGGCGACGTCCCCTTCTGGATGGAGACTCAGGAAATCCTGGCCCAGGCGAAAGCTGGGGGCTTTGATCGGCTTGAACGATTGCTGGATATTCATCAAGCCACGACGAGAACTCACCTGCTGCCCTGGGTGTGTGCTCAGATCCTGGGAGATGCCGGGACGCCAACCTGCTTCAGTCGTATGATTCGCGAATTGGATGACTCCGTGGATCCCGATATGGCTGGTGACTTCTGCCATGCGTTCGAAGCCTGGGGGAGCTTGTCGTCCATCCCCGCCATCGTTCAGGCCTATGACCGAGGCTTCGGGGCTGATCTGATGAATTCGGTGCCCCTCATCCTTTCCTCCATCCTGGAGCCGGAGTGGGGCCCGTTGAGCAAGTTCCCAAAGGAAGATGAACTGATTGCCTACGAGGACCGCGTGCTGGAACGGTACGAGGAGCTCAAGCGGAAGTTCGGGACGGACCAGGTCATCCTGCTGCACGGGGAGCGCTTCAGTGTGGTGTCGGTGGCTCGTCGCTTGCTGCGCAGCTTGAATGGTAGCGACTTCGAGCGTGCCAAGCGTCCCTTCTACCGTCGCCGCTTCGAGGCGAGCACGGGCATCGACTGCTCTCCCTTCTACAAGGACGGGGAGTTCCAGCCTCTCACCGCCGCCGCCATCCTCGAGGACTTCCTGGAGAGCCCGGAGGCGGCCCGGTACGAGGAGGGCGTGCGTTACTTCTTCGGCCACAGGATTCCGGAATGAATCCGTCCAGGCCGCTGCCGCCCAACGGGCCCCTGCCGGCATTCGTCTCACGCCACTTCGAGGACGCCTCCTTCCTCTGGGCGCTCCGCAACAGGGCGGTTGACTCCTCCCACTACACCTTCGCGGACCTGGAGCTGCTCGACGAGCGCGTGGAGTCTCACCTGGACGGACCCCTGTGGCTGTGCGCCGAGTCCATTGGCGAGGTGGGCGCGGCGGCGAGCCTCTGCCAGCTGGTGCGGATGGCGCAGGCCTGGCAGCGGGGCTACGCGCCGGGGCCTCGGGCCTTGTGCTTCGCGAGCAGTGTCTCGGGGAGCGGGCGGTGGCCGTGGTGCGACGGCCGAGGCAGCCTGGGGAGGCAGGGCGATGAGCGGCAAGGTGTACGCGAATGGCAACGAGGTGGTGAGGAAGGGCGGGGACGGGAAGGTGACGGCGGCCTTCCCCGACGTGTGTATGAGCCCTCCGCCTCCGCCAGCGGGGCCCGTGCCGGTGCCCTACGCGGACAGCTCCTCCGCGAAGGACTTGAAGGCCGGGAGCCGGACGGTGCTGATTGCCGGGAAGGAGGTGGCGCTGCAGGACGCGTCCTTCTACCAGTCGTCGCCGCTGGGCAACGAGGCGGCGACACGGAACTTCGGGGCGAGCGTGGTGACGCACACGATTACGGGGAAGACGTACTTCGCCTCGTGGTCGATGGACGTGAAGGTGGAGGGCAAGTCGGTGGTGAGGCACATGGACCTGACCACCTCGAACCACGGCAGCTACCCGGGAGCGACGCCCCCGTTCTGCAACCTCTCGGAGGCGAAGCGGGCGGAGGCGCAGGAGCTCGCTCAGCTGCGGATGGTGGAGGGGAAGTGCCCCTGCTGCGGGAAGGGCGCGGACACGTGCCCGGCGGCGTTCCGGGAGGATGACGAGGCGCTGTCCCTGGAGGAGTTCTACGGGTTGGACAAGAACCCGGCTCGGCGGGAGCAGTTCGACTTCCTCGTCTCGTACAAGACTCAGCACTGCACGTGCGATGGCCGGGTGCTCCCCGAGCCGCCTTGTGACGTGTTCCGGGCCAGCGAGCCTGGTGGTTCACGGCACAGGGACATCGAAAACATATGGAATGAAGAGGTCGCGGAGTACCGGAGAGCCTACATGCGCAGGTCGGGAGTGAGGCTCAAAGAATCCCTGGAGATACTCGAAGAGCTCCTGCAAGCCACCGGCAGGCCACAGGCGTTGAGGGCAACCGCCAAGATGTCGAACCGCGAGTTGGCTGCCTTGGAGCAACTCAAGAAGTCCGGGCAACCCTATGATAACAAGCTATTCGATGATGCCAAGGAGTTCAGGCGACTGAGCGCAAAGGCGAAGGGGCTGGCACGGATCAACCACTTAGTACCCAAAGAGGCATCTGGTTGCCCGACCAACCCTGACAACCTTCAGCCGCAGCAGACCTTGTGTAGGGAATGCCAGGCAATCGACGATTTCTTTACTTTTCACTGGCAAGGGAAATAGACATGGAATCACCCTACTATTGGAATCCAACGCGCTGGGGGGATCGTGGATACTTCGCTCCCGCTGCTCCTGCGAATGACCCAGTCCTACAGGAGGCCGGTGACGTCTCGCTTTGGATGGAGACGCAAGAAATCCTAGCTCAGGCAAAAGCGGGAGACTTCAGTCGGGTCGAACGCCTGCTGGACATTCACCACGCCACGACCGGGTCCCATCTCCTTCCCTGGGTGTGTGCTCAAATCGTGGGAGACGCGGGGACGTCATCCTGTTTCAGGCGAATGATTCGCGAGCTGGACGACTCGTTGAACCCCGATTCCGCAGGTGCATTTTGCAAGGCATTCCAAGCCTGGGGTAGCTTGTCGTCCATTCCCGCGTTCATCCAGTCCTACGACAGGCACTTTGGAGCCGAGTTGATGGACGCGGTACCTCTCCAGATTTCGAGTCTGCTGGAGTCAGAATGGGGACCTTTGAGCATGTTCCCAACTGAAGATGCGCTGATTGCCTACGAGGACCGCGTGCTGGAACGGTACGAGGAGCTCAAGCGGAAGTTCGGGACGGACCAGGTCATCCTGCTGCACGGGGAGCGCTTCAGTGTGGTGTCGGTGGCTCGTCGCTTGCTGCGCAGCTTGAATGGTAGCGACTTCGAGCGTGCCAAGCGTCCCTTCTACCGTCGCCGCTTCGAGGCGAGCACGGGCATCGACTGCTCTCCCTTCTACAAGGACGGGGAGTTCCAGCCTCTCACCGCCGCCGCCATCCTCGAGGACTTCCTGGAGAGCCCGGAGGCGGCCCGGTACGAGGAGGGCGTGCGTTACTTCTTCGGCCACAGGATTCCGGAATGAATCCGTCCAGCCCGCTGCCGCCCAACGGGCCCCTGCCGGAGTTCGTCTCACGCCACTTCGAGGACGCCTCCTTCCTCTGGGCGCTCCGCAACAGGGCGGTTGACTCCTCCCACTACACCTTCGCGGACCTGGAGCTGCTCGACGAGCGCGTGGAGTCTCACCTGGACGGTCTGCGCATCGCCGGTACCGCCGCCGCGTCCGTCATCGACGAGGCCCTCTCCGCGGCCGGCCCGGGTGAGATCTTCACCGCGACCGCGCTTGCCCTCGAGAGTGGCTCCGCCGCCCGTCTCTCTCCTGTGCTGGAGCTCGCACGTGACTCGGAGGCCGGGTTGGACGCCTTCATCTCGGCGCACTGCTGGCTGCCATGGCCCCGGGTCGCGGGGGCACTTGGGCAGCTCGCCCGTGAGGATGACGCGGTGCTGTGCCGGGTCTCCCTGGTGGGGCATGCGGCCCATGGCCAGGAGCCGGGCGCCGTGCTCTCCCGTGCGCTCGCCAGCACCGACACGGGCCTGCGTGCCCGCGCACTCCAGGGGGTGGGCGAGTTGCGTCGCCGGGAGTTGCTGCCGGTGGCCCGCCAGGCCCTGACCTCCGAGGACGAGGCGTGCCGTTTCTTCGCCGCCAGGGCCTGTGTCCTGCTCGGAGAGCGCGCGGCCCTTCCCGTCCTCCGCTCCCTGGCGGAGAAGGCCGGGCCCCATGCGGCGGAGGCCGTCTCGCTGGCCGTGCGGAGGATGGAGCGGAGGGAGGCCCGGGAGTGGCTGATGGGCTTCACGGAGCGCCCCCAGCACCACCGGCTCGCCCTGGCCGGCAGTGCGGCCCTGGGAGATACCTTCTTCATCCCCTGGCTCCTCCGAATGATGCGGGTGCCCGAGCTGGCTCGCGCGGCCGGCGAGGCCTTCCGCTTCATCACCGGCGCCGACCTCTCGGAGCGTCTTCTGGAGGGCTCGGCCCCGGAAGCCGGGAGCGACGCGGCGGCCCAGGAGGACGAGGTGCCCGAAGTCGAAGCCGACGCGGACCTGCCGTGGCCCGCCCCCGATGCCGTGGAAGCGTGGTGGGCGGAGTGGAAGCGGAACTTTCACCCAGAAACCCGCTACCTGCTCGGCCGACCCATGATGCCGGAGGCGCTGCGGGACGTTCTCGAGCTTGGGCGCCAGCGCGAGCGGAGAGCCGCGGCCCTGGAGCTGGCGATGAGGCATCCGGGCCAGCCCCTGTTCGACGTCGGCGCTCCGGGCTTCCGGCAGCGGCAGCGGCTCGCCACCCTTCCGTGAGGCACGCGCCCTCCCGCCGAGCACACGCTCTCTTCAAGCAAACCCCCGAGTCCCTCACCGACGTCGACGCCCACTTCTGGTCTGAGAACTTCCCGGAAGTCTTCGATCGCCAGAACATCGACGAGCACGCCGTCCCCGCCGTGCGCAACCTCGGCGGCCAATGGCTCCCACGCAAGAAGTCGGCGAGGCCCAGGTCCTCGTCGGCCAGCGCGTCTGGTTGCCCATGGTCCGGGCCCACCATTACCTGCGCTCCCGTCAGTCCCTTCTCGACTTCTCCCTCACACAGCTCTACCGCGTGGCCGAGCGCCACCGCGGCTGACCCGCTCGCCTCACATGTCTCCCCGCGGCGTCGTCGCCTCGCACAGGTGCTCGATGAAGTCCGGCAGCAGCTGCGTCGACAAAATCCAGATGCGCCCCTCTCCCAGGTCCACCAGCCGCGCCTGCTCCGTGTACCCCGTGTGCTCCGTCTCCACGTAGTGCACGAACACGTCCAGCCCCCGGGCCCGGTACCACTCCGCCGCTCCCGCCAGCAGCGCCAGCATCGCCTCCTGCCCCTCCGCCGACGCCTCGTCCACCAGCGGGATGATCCGCAGCCCGTTCAGCACGTTGAACAGGTTGAGCCCCGCGTGCGCCGTCTCCATCACCCCCACTGCCAGCGCGCGCCCGTCCTTGCGCGCCACCAGCACGTCCCGCTCCCGCGTAAGCTTCGCCTCGCTCCACTGGCGCTTGAGCTCCGCCAGATCGAACCGCTCCGGCACCAGGTCCAACGCCTCCCGGTACGCCTCCGGCCGCGCCGCCTTCAGCCGCTCGAACAGCTCCGCCCTCTCCGCCTGCGTCGGCGCTCCCAGGCTGAAGCCCTCGGGCATGCTCCACTCACGCCGCGCGTCCGCCTCCATGAAGCGGAACGGCACCATGCACGCCTGGCCCGTGTGCTGGTACCACTCGGCGAAGTCGAACGCCGTGAACTTCACCCACCTCACGTTCGCCTCGCAGTACGCGAGGAACCACTTCACCTCGGGATCGATCTGCGCCGGCTCGAAGCCCCGCAGGTAGACGTCCCGCAGCGCGTCCCGGGCCGTGCTGCGCAGCTTCTCGTTGCGCGGCTGCTGGCGCGCCAGCTGGTGTCCCAGCCAGCTCCCCGAGTACGGCTTGAGCCACGACAGGCTCGCCTCCACCGACTCGCCGCCCGGCATCGGCCGCACCACCCGGTAGCCCAAGCGCGGGTGGTCCTCCAGCCGCTCGTGCGCGTCACGGTACTCGGCCTGCATCCGCTCGAAGTCCGCCGGGCTCTTCCCCGACAGCCGGAAGTACCCCGAGCGCTCGAACAGCTCCCACGTGCCCTGGTTCCACGGACCCTTCACCCGCGTGTTCGGATGGCTCTGTTCCTCCACCAGCAGCCGCCAGCGCGCGCCCTCCTCCTCGTTCAGCGGCTCCACCCGGAGGCCACAGCGCCGGCCCAGCGACGTGCCGATGATGTTGCGCACCTCCGCCCTCACCCGCACCGGCTCCTTCCCCGGCAGCCCCACCGTCACCTCCGGCAGCACCAGCCCCGGGTACATCAGGTCCTCTCCTGGCTGCGTGGCGAAGGACAGGCCCTCGTACGAGATGTCCATCAGCTCCCGCTCCACGCGCACCTGCGGCCAGAGCGGATGGGCGAAGTGCGCCGCGCACCCCCCCCACGCCGGCGCCCTGCGCAGCCTGCGGTGGCGGTAGCGCACCAGCTCGCGCGGCAGCGCCACGCTCCACAGCCCGTCCTCGTACGAGGTGTGCTCCACCAGGAAGTGCAGCACCGAGCTGTAGCCGAACACCTCCAGCGCGAAGGGCCCCGAGGGCAGCACCCCGTTGGCCTCCCACGACACCCGCCCGTCGTACTTGTCGTAGAGCGCCGCCGTCAGCTCCACGTCCCCCGAGGCCACGCGCGCCATGCCCCGGCACCGCCGCGCCGTCAGCGCCTCGAAGATGCGGCCGATCCGGTCCGCCCGCGTGATCCGCTCCTTCCAGATGGGGCTCGAGTGCGGCGTCTCCAGCTGGCCCTTGTCCCGCCAGCCCTCCAGCATGGAGACGATGTGCCGCGCCTGAGCCAACAGGGGCGCCACGAAGCGCAGGCTCAGCTCCGGCGGTGCCTCCGGCCCCGGCACGTGCACGTTCGTCACCTCGGCCCGCAGCGACGTCCTCTGCGCTCCCAGACCCAACACCACGTTCGCCGTCTGCCCGGGCCGCAGCGCCGTGGGCTTGGACAGGCTCATCGTCAGATGCTCCGGCGAGAGCTGCACCAGCCTCCCCGCCGACGACAACTCCCCCTCCACCGCCGCCACTGCCAACAGCCCAGGACCCATGCGGTAGCCCAGGAGGCGCTCTCGGGCTCGCGTACGCTCCGCCTTCTCCGTCGCCATGGGAACTCCGTTTGTCGTGGAGAGCCGAATTACGGGTCCAGTGGAAGTTTTCATTTCTAGCGTTGTACCGGTCATCTGGATGGGATTCCGATTCCGCCAATGTGGACACACGTCTTTGGGCTTGCAGCGGCACCGGGGGGTGGGATCCATGGAAGCGTTGCGAACCAACCCAGTCCCCCGGACGCGATGAGGAGTGAACAACCCTCCTGTCCACCCGGTGGAGATTGCGCACGGCCCTCCGCGTACGCAGGGCGTGGCTTCTCCCACTCTTCGGGTGTTTTCTTTCAATTTTCGAGGATGTGACAAAAAGGGCGGTGGCCCGTCTGGCTTCACCCGCGCCTGGAAGCGACACCTCCACCACCAGACATGTAGGTAGAATCCGCTCCGGTTGCGCTCTCACGCGAAAATCACGGCGTTGGCTTTCGCGCCGGAGCGGGCGGCCATATAAGCTCGGCTTTCTCGAATGGCTGGGTCGAAGCTCCCCTTCGCGCCGGATGATGTGCGCGGCAGGCAGATGGGCAACTACGAGGTGCTCTGTCGCCTGAGCACGGGCGGGATGGCGGAAATCCTGCTCGCGACGCGGCGCGGCCTGGCCGGCTTCCACAAGCCCGTGGTGCTCAAGAAGATCCTCCCGGACATCCAGGGGCAGGAGGAGTTCGTCCAGATGTTCCTGGACGAGGCCCGGGTGACGGCGGCCTTCAACCACCCGAACATCGCGCAGGTGTTCGATCTGGACGTGGCCAACGACGAGCTCTTCCTGACCATGGAGTTCGTGCCGGGCGCCACGCTGCTCGAGGTGGCCCGCGCGTGCCACGCCGCCAACGAGCCCATGCCCATGGGGCTGGCCCTCGCCGCCGCGAGGGACACCGCGCTGGCGCTGCACTACGCGCACACCTTCACGGACGCGCTCGGACAGCCCTCGCCCGTCATCCACCGCGACGTGGCCGAGAAGAACATCATGGTGACGTACGAGGGCGTCACCAAGCTGTTGGACTTCGGCATCGCGAAGAGCCTGGCGGGCGCCAGCCGCACACAGGTGGGCATGGTGAAGGGCACCAGCGGGTACATGTCGCCGGAGCAGATTCTGGGCGAGCCGCTGGACGCGCGCAGCGATCTGTTCAGCCTGGGCGTGGTGCTGCACGAGTGCCTCACCGGGATGAGGCTCTTCCCGGGCAAGGCGCCCGCGGCGGTATGCAACGCGGTGCTCAAGGGCCCCATCCCCGAGCCCTCGCGCACCAACAAGGCGGTTCCCCCCGAGCTGGACGCCCTGGTGCTCAAGGCGCTGGCGCGCAAGCGCGACGAACGCCACGCGAGCACGCTGGAGTTCGCCCGCGAGTTGGAGCGTGCCGTGG
This sequence comes from Archangium violaceum, assembly GCF_016859125.1. Classification (NCBI taxonomy): domain Bacteria; kingdom Pseudomonadati; phylum Myxococcota; class Myxococcia; order Myxococcales; family Archangiaceae; genus Archangium; species Archangium violaceum. The sequence goes on from NZ_CP069338.1 coordinate 3,204,930, forward strand.
CCCCCCTCATCTGGCTGCCCGAGCAGAGCGGCGAGCTGCTGCGGCGCCTCTTCGCCGAGCGGCGCGAGCAGACGCGTCAGCTGCTGGCCAGCGGCCGGGCCACCACGGGCGAGGTGAAGCTCGCACAGCCCTTCTCGGAGAAGGAAGCACCGGCCCCCCAGCGCCTGCCCACCATCTCCGCGCCCCTCTTCCCGGCACCCGGCCAGGCCGTGCTCTCCGAGCAGACGGACATCGTCTCCTACTCCCTGGTCACGAAGCCTCCGGCGCCACTTCCCTCCCCGGGCTCGCCACCGCCGCCTCCCCCCGAGGACACGAACGTGCAGCGGCCGGCGCAGCTCACGGCGCGTGCCCGCCCGGCCCGTGTCGTGGCCGAAGCCCCCTCGGTGAGTGCCCCACCCGTCCCGGATCCGCCTCGGGCCTCTGTCCGGCTCCCGACGCCCGAGCCGGCCCACCCCCGCGCGCGCAGCCTGAGCCGCACCGACGCCCTGCCACCCCCGGTGCCCCCGGAGCCGGAGTCGCGAGAGCCGGAGCTCAAGACCGCCGTCATCCGGCCGCAGCGCACCACGCCCACCGGCGAGCAGCCCGTCACCTCGGACGACACCGTCCCCCGGTACAACCCCACGCGTCCGGCACGCCGGGCATCCCTGGCGCACCTGGACGCCGTCACCATCCCCATCGGCCGCGCCCTCGAGTCACCCTCCGCGGCACCCGCATCCACCACGCCGGATGCAACGGAAGCCCCCACCCGGCCCTCCCTGCGCTCGCCGCTGACCCGGCCGCGCCCGGTGGAGCCCGAGGATGACGGGCCGGAGTTCCCCACCCAGCCCTCCCTGACGCTCCCATCCCGGGAAGAGGGGCACATGCCCCTGCGGGGTGTCGACGAGGCCTCGCCCTCCCCCTCCCGTGGAAGGGGTACGCGGGTGGCCGCGCTGCTCCTGGTGCTCCTCCTGGGTGGGGCCGCGACGCTGGTCGCGCTGCGGCTGGACGGTGGCCTCCTGTCCTCGCGGCTCTTCCCGCCTCCACCGGACGTACCGGCTCCGGCCGTGAGGCAAGACGCGCCTCCCCCCGCTCCCGCGGACACACAGGCGCCATCCACCCACACCGGGGATGCCCCGCCGCCCACCCCGGAGTCACAACCTCCCGCCGAGGCGCCACAACCTCCCGCCGGGAGCACCACGCCGGAGCCCGCGGCCGTCGCGCTCGCCGCTCCCACCACCGCCGAAGCCCCTCCCCCCTCGGGGGCGCCTCCCACGGATGTGGCCCCGGACACCGTGAAGGACGAGGAGCCCGCGCAGCCGGCGAAGCGTGGCAAGGTGCCGGCGGGCCCGCGCCGCAAGCGGAGTGCCACCACCGCCGCCACCATGGAGACCTCTCCCGAGCTGGTGACGAACTCCAACGAGGCGGAGCGGGCGTGGCAGGCCCTGGAGCGGGAGCGCTCCGGTGCGGCCAATCCCTCGGGTGACAAGGGCTTCCTGACGCTCGCCACGGATCAGTACGTCACCGTGTACCGGGGCAGCGAGCGGCTGGGCGACACCCCCCTCTTCCGGGTGCCCCTCCCCCCGGGGAAGCACACCCTGCGGCTCGTGGGGGACGGTAGGTCCTTGAGGATCCAAGTGGAAATCAAGACGGGCGAGGTCACCTCCATCCGGGGGCCCCTCTCGAAGCTCTCCCGGGAGTGAGCGGCCAGGGGAGCCCTGAAGTCTTTCACGAACGCCCGGAGCGCGTTCAGGTGAACAGCTTCGGCACCTCCCCGGTTCACGCCGCGTGGCACTTCGGGTACGAAGGGGGGGCGGAACGAGGTAACGGGGTGGGGGCATGGAGCCGGGGGGGTTCCGCGCCCTCACCCTTCTCGTCTTCCAGGCGTCAGCTCAGCCGGAAGATGCTCTTGAGCCGATCGAGGATGTGGTGCTCCTCCGACACGGGCAGCGTCTCGCCCGAGGCCGTCCTCGCCGCGTTCAACTGCGTGCGCCGGTGCGCCAACATCCCCGACAGCTTGGGAGCCAGCTCGGGGTGCTCGTCGAAGAGACGCGCGAACACGGGCCTGTCCAGTTCCAGCAGCACCACGTCCGTGAGCGCCACCACCGTGGCCGTGCGCGGCTCGCCCGTCAGCAGCGACATCTCCCCGAAGTAGTTGCCACGCGACAGCCGGGACACCTCCACCCCGCCCGCGCGCACGGACAGCTCTCCGCGGCCCACCAGGTAGAAGGTGTTGCCCGTCTCGCCCTGCTCGATGACGTGCTCGCCCTTCGCGAAGCGCTTGGGCACCATCTCCCGCCGCAGCCGCGCGCGCTCCTCCTCCTTGAGCACCTTGAAGAGGTCCACCCGCCGCAACATCTCGGCCACCGCCTCCTCGGGGAACTCGGGCGCGGGCGGTCCGCCCGGCTGCGCCCGGGCCTTCGGGAAGGGCAGCTCGATGCCGTCGCGCCGGAATCTGTACCAGAGCCGGGTGTACACCTCCTCCTTCACCTGGTCCGCATGTCCGAACTCCTCCACGTAGTAGCGCACCTGGTAGAGGATGCCCGCCTCCTCGTAGGCCCACGTGCGGCAGACGGGCGCGGGCTGGCGCAGCATCAGCGGCACGTTCTCCAACGTCTCCAGCACCACCGCCTTCACCTCATTGGGTGCCCGCTCGTGCGAGGCATGGAAGGAGATGTCCACGGCCACCGGCAGCCCGCCGCGTGAGTAGTTCCTCACCGCCTCCTTGGAGCAGACGTTGTTGGGCAGGGTGACGATCTCCTTGCGCGACGTCTCGATGCGCGTGGCGCGCCAGGCGATCTGCACCACACGGCCGGTGATGTCCCTGATGGTGACCCAGTCCCCCACCTGGTAGGGGCGCTCGAGCTGCAGGGACAGGCCGGCGAAGAGGTTGCCCAGCGTGTCCTGCATCGCCAGACCGAGCACCACCGAGACGATGGCGGAGGTGGCCACCAGGCTCGTCAAATCAATGTCGAGCTGCGTCTTGAGGATGGGGATGACGGAGAGGGCGTAGAGCGAGAAGTCGAGGACGTCGCGCAGGATCTTCGGGACGGGCATGCGCGAGCGCAGGCGCACCAGGAGCAGGCCGAAGGACACGGTCGCCCGGATGGCACCGAAGGCGAGGGCGAGCATCCACGCCACGCGCAGCAACTGCCGCGCCTGGGGATACAGGAGCGCGCCGAACTCTCCGTCCACCGCGCGCAGCACGAGGAACGTCACCAGGAAGCCGAGCGCTCCACCCAGATCCTTGCGCAACTGCTCGTCCGAGCTCATCAGCGCCCGGATGACGAAGACGAGCAACGTGAGGACCGCGCCCACGACCAGGGAGAGGTGACTCGGCGGGATGGGGAGCACGCCGCGAGCGTGCTATCCGTGCCCCAGGGGGTCAAGGCACCGGGAGTCGCTCTCATTCCCTGAGTATTCTGATGGGCAGTGCCCAGGGCTCGCGGCCCGTGGGTGAATTGTCGAGGGTGAAGTAGACATGATCGCGCGTGGCGATGAAGCGGGAGGGATCGCCGCCCACCTGGCCCGGCACCAGCTCCTGGAGCAGACGGGTCCCCTCGGGCGTGCCGTCACTCACCCACAGCTCGCGGCCCCGGATGCCATCCTCCGCGGAGAACAACAGCCGGCCAGCCACCGGGAACAGCTCGAGGGGGTTGCTCGAGCTCGGACCCGGCGAGAGATCCCCGACCAGGACAGTCCCCTCCTCCGTGCCGTCACTCGCCCACAGCTCGCGCCCGAAGGTGCCATCATCCTCGGCACCGAAGAAGAGCCGGCCTCCGAGCACCACCAGGGGATCCGGGCGGGAGTCCTCCGGTCCCGGGCGGATGTCCCGCACCCTCATGGTGCCCTCGGCCGTGCCGTCGCTGCGCCACAGCTCGGAGCCGTGCTCGGGATCATACCCGACGAAGAAGACCCTGCTACCCAGCACCGTGAGCTGCGTTGGCAAGCCGCTTCTCGAGCCGAGGGTGATATCCCGGACGAGGACGGTGCCTTCCTGCGTCAGATCGCTTCGCCACAGCTCGGTGCCCTCGAACGTGTAGACGCGGAAGAAGAGCAGCTCGGGCGTGGCGGCCAGCTCCTCGATGAACACGAACTCGCCGTCCGGTCCGGGGATGACCTCCGCCGCGAGCCGCGTGCCCTGCTCCGTCCCGTCCGTCCGCCACAGCTCGCGGCCATGTACCCCATCGTCGGCGACGAAGACGAGCTGCCCGTTCCACACGGTGAAGAGAGTCGGTGAAGCGCTCTCGGGGCCTGGCCAGATGTCCCTCACCAACCACGTGCCCTCGGGAGTCCCATCGCTCCGCCACAGCTCCTGGCCGTGCACGCCATCGTTCGCCGTGAAGTACAGCACCCCCTCCAGGACGATCTCCTCGAAGGCACCGCTGCCTCCGGCTCCCGGGCGGATGTCCTTCACCAGCCGGGTGCTCCCGGGCGTCCCGCCGCTCCGCCACAGCTCCTCGCCGTGCACGCCATCGTTCGCGAAGAAGAGCAGCACGCCTCCACCCAGGTCGATCATCTTCGAGGGAAACGAGCTCTCGGGCCCGGGGCGGATGTCCTCGACGAGCCGCGCGCCCCCCAGGGTGCCATCCAGCCTCCAGAGCTCGGTGCCGAAGCTCGGATCGTACGCATCGACGAAGAGCAGCCCTCCCACGCCCGCCTGCCAGTAGATGCGCGGGTCCTCCGCACCGGGGACGATGTCCTGCACCAGGTACGCGGGCCCGAAGCCGCCCGGATCCGCTGGCGCCTCCCCCACCGGGGCGCTCGTGCCCGCGTTCATGGCCCACAGCTCCGTGCCACGCCTCGGCTCCGTGGCCACGAAGAACACCCGCGAGCCGGACCGCGTGAACCCGTGGGGCGCGCTGGAGAAGGGACCGATCACCAGGTCCGCGATCCGCCTCGTCCCCAGGAGCGTGCCGTCACTCGTCCAGGGCTCGTGCCCGGAAGTCCACTCGCGAGCGGTGAAGAAGAGCTGGCCGCCCTGCGCCGTCAGGTACGCGATGCTGGAGCCCTGCGGCCCGGGCCTCACGTCCCTGAGGAGGAAGGTGCCGCCCGCGGTCCCGTCGCTGCGCCACAACTCGTCTCCCTCGGAGGGCGTGTACGCGGAGAAGTACAGGATGCCCTCCAGCCCCGTGAGCTCACGGAGGTACGGGCTGCCCGGTCCCGGGATGATGTCCTCCACCAGGCCCGTTCCCTCGCGCGTGCCGTCGCTCGTCCACGGCTCGCTGCCATGCACGCTCTCGTTGGCGACGAAGAAGAGCCGCTCTCCCGTGGCGATGAGGTCGGAACGCAGCCGGGCGGGCACTTCCGCGACCAGCACCGTCCCCTCGGTCGTGCCATCGCTCCTCCAGACCCAGAAGGGCGCGCGAGGAAAGCCATCCTCGTCCTCCTCGTACAGGACGAAGTAGAGCCATCCCTCCGCGGCCACCGGGCCGATCGGGAACACGAGGCCGGGCTCATCCGTGAAGTCGCGCAGCAGGACGGTGCCCTCCGCCGTGCCATCACTTCGGTAGAGCGCCCGCTCCACGAAGAAGTAGAGCTGGCCGTTCCACACCGTCAGCATTTGCGGAGAAGAAGGCAGCCAGTCGGCGACGGGCCGGGTACTGCCGGGCGTGCCCTCCGTCCGCCACAGCATGCTGCCCGTCTCGAAGGAGAACGCGGAGAAATAGAAGACGCCGCCCAGCGCGGCCACCGCGCCGATGTACGTACTCTCCGAGCCTGGGGTGAGGTCCTCCACGAGCCACGTGCCCTCGGGCGTTCCATCACTCGTCCACAGCTCGTGACCGTGGATGCCATCATCCGCGGCGAAGAAGACGCGCCGTCCCACCGCGGTGAGGCGGTAGATCACCGAATCTTCCGGCCCGGGACGGATGTCCTCCACCCCGCGCGTCCCACCCGACGTGCCGTCGCTCGTCCACAGCTCGTTGCCATGCTCGGCGTCCATGGCGACGAAGAAGAGCGTTCCCGCCGCGTCCGTCAGCTGACTGGGGCCGGAGCTGAGCTGACCGGGGACGATGTCCTCGACCCGGTACGGCTCGCCGGGCCGGAGGGAGGCCCGAGCCGCCACCCCTGCTCGCGATCCGGCGACGTCCGGAGGAGACTCGCCACACGCCAGACACACGACGAGGGTCAGCGGAAACAACCGGAGCAGAGCGGCAGTCGAGCGCATGAAGCACCATCCCCCCCGCGCGGAGTGCGCGGGGCGGAGCCAAAGGTGGATGCGCGCTGCCCCTTGTCTAGAGGTCCTCCGGGCGGCCGTGCGTGTTGGCTACACCGTGGAGTGATTACAGCCGGCGGCCAAAAGGCTGACCATCCAACAGCAGGTAGACCTGGCCATCCGGGGTGCCCTGGAAGCTCACGTTCATCCCCTCGTTGATGCCAAGGTGATGCCGGATGACGAAATCATTGTCACCGTAGGGCTCGAATTCCAGGACCTGGGTAGGCGTCGTATAGGTCCAATCCGCCAGCAGCTTGCCCGACGACACATAGATCCGCATCACGCCAAAGATGGGGAGGAGGTAGTTGCCCACGTACTTCTCCCACACCGAGGGGTCCGGCACGAAGGTGCTGGGAGGCCGGTAGACCAGAGGGGGAGCCGGAGGAGGCTCGGCGCCCAACAGCAGCGCGGCAACACCCTTGGCCAACTCCTGCTGGTGGGCGCCGTTCAGGTTGGCGAGCGTCGCCACCGCGAGGTTCTCCTCGGGGAAGAGGATGAACATGGAGCCGCCGCCGATCACACTTCCATTGTGGTAGACGGCCTGCCGTCCGAACATCGACCCCAGCTCCCAACCATACCCATAGGACTCGGTCGCGGAGGTGGCCGCGGCGGGCAACCACATCTCGCGGAGGGACTCCGGGGTGATGACGCGGCCATGAAGGCCCTGACCCTTCGCGAGCAACGCGGCCAGGTAGTAGCTCACGTCGCGGGCGGAGGAATAGGTCGAGGACCCGGCCGGGTGCTGCTCACGTGCGAGCAGCATGGGCGCGGGGCGGGTCTCCCCTCGTGTCCACACGTAGCCCTGAGCCAGGGGAGCGGTCCTATCGGCTGGAGGGCCGAAAGTGGTGTGATTCATCCCCAGGGGCTGGAAGACGTGGCTCGCCAGGTATCGCTCATAAGACATACCTGACACCTTCTGGACGATGAGTCCCATGACGGCGTAACCCGTGTTGGAATACATCCAACCCTGGCCCGGCGGGAAGGCGAGGCTCAACTGGGAGAAGGAGCGCACCCGGCGCTCCAACGCACCGGCATCCGTGGTGCCCTCCAGGAGGGATTTCGCTGGCATTCCCGAGGTATGTGACAGGAGTTGCTTCACGAGGATTCCACTGCCCTTCCCGTCCGCGGTCTGGAACCAGGGGATGTAGCGCGTCACCGGCGCCTCCAGGTCCACCAGCCCCCGCTCCACCAGCTGCATGAGGGCCAACGCCGTCATGGACTTGGTGGTCGAACCGATCGACACGAGGGAGCACGAGGTCATCGGCTCGCCCGATTCCAGGTTGCTGCTCCCGTAACCCCGGACGTACACGGGCCTGCCTTCACGCAGGACCACCAGCGAGAGCCCGGGGATGTGGCCATGCTGCATCCGCTGTCCGACGAACGTGTCGATGCGCTCCTTCATCTGCACGGACAGGGAGCCCTCCGTCTCCAGACAGAAGTGGGAGCGCGACTCCAACGAGGGCTCGGCGTGGGCGGTATTCCAACTGGCGCCCAGGGAGAGCGCGGCGGCGAGGACGAATCTCTTCATCAAGGTGATTTGCTCCGGTGACCTGGGGTCGGTCCGGCCAACCGCCCCTGCTTCGACTGACTTGGTCTCCGGAGCACCCGGAATTGATCAAAAATTCTTTTTCCGCCCGGACGCCGCCCGGTTTCTTGACTCGCGGGGGTCCGCCCTCACAGTGCGGCGCGTGTCACGGCGAGGATGGAGGGTTGAAGTCAGCGCCGCGGCTGCCCTGTTCCTGGCGGCCTGCGTCTCTGTGAGAGGGCGGCCCGCGGAGGGCCCGCTCGATGAGGCCCAGCTCTATCTGCGGGCCTGGGCCGGGGGCGACTACGCCGCCCTGAGGCACGTGGTGGCCGATCCACCGGCCAACCTCGAGGAGCAACACCAGCGCTTCCGCGACGATCTGCGCATCCTCTCGTCCCGCTTCGAGCTCGACCGCGTCCATCACGAAGCGGACAGCGCCGTGGTCACCTTCCGAGCCATCCACGTGCTGCGAGGGCTGGGCGAGTGGGAGGTGAACAGCGCGCTGCGCTTCGTGCGCCGCGAGGGAATCTGGTGGGTGCGCTGGACGCCAGCGGTGCTGCACCCCGAGGCACGCGAGGGCGATCGCTTCTCGCGCACGAGGACGCGCTCGGAGCGGGCCGACATCCTGGACGGAAAGGGCCAACCCCTCACCCACCTGGGCGAGGTCATCACCATTGGCGTCGAGCCCCGGCGCATCCAGAATCGCGCCGCCGTCGCCTCGGCGCTCCAGGCGCAGCTGGGCGTGGATCCGGTGCGGTTCCAAAAGGTGCTGAACGCGCCGGGCGTGGCGCCCGATCACTTCCTGCCCATCATCGACGTGCGGCCCGAGCGCTACCAGTTGGTGCGCCCGGCGCTGGCACCCGTGCCTGGCATCTTCTTCCGCCGCAAGAAGAACGTCCGGCTCTCCCCTGCCGAGGGCTTCGCCGCGCATACCCTGGGCCGGGTGGGAGAGATAACGGCCGAGCTGCTCGCGCAGCTGGGCCCGACCTACCAACCGGGAGACCTCGTGGGCGTGTCCGGGCTGGAGCTGGCGTATGAGCCACAGCTCGCGGGAACCCCCTCGGGCGAGGTACGCCTCACCCGCCCCTCCGGCGAGGCGCGCGTCATCCATCGCTTCGAGGGAACGCCGGGCACACCGCTGCGCACCACGCTGCTCCCGGAGGTGCAATCGGCCGCGGAGATGGCGCTCGAGGGAGTGGCCCTGCCCGCGGCGCTCGTCGCGGTGGACACCGCCACGGGCGCCATCCTGGCCATCGTCAGCCGGCCGCTCGAGGTGCCCCTGCACCGGGCCCTCACCGGCCGCTATCCGCCCGGCTCGACGTTCAAGGTCGTCACGTCGGAAGCACTGCTCGCCGAGGGACTGAGCGCGGATTCCCCGGTGTCATGCCCGCCCACGGTGACGGTGGGCGGTAAGCAGTTCCGCAACTTCGAGGGCGAGGCGTTCGGCAATACCCGCCTGCGCACGGTCTTCGCCCACTCGTGCAACACCGCCTTCGTGACGCTGGCGGCCGGCCTCGAGCCAGACGCGCTCGGAGCCGCGGCCCGCCGCTTCGGGTTCAACGTGGAGTACCAGGTGGGCCTTCCGTCTCCGGGTGCCTCGTTTCCCGAGCCCCGGGACGAGACCGAGCGGGCCGCGGCGGCCATCGGACAGGGACGCGTGCTGGCCACGCCGCTGCACATGGCCTCGGTCGCGGCGGCGGCCGAGTCGGGCAGGTGGCGCGCGCCCTACCTCGTGGCCAACGTCGAGGAGCACCCGAGTGCCTCGCTCTCGCCCGGCACCCGAGCGCCCCTGCACGCGCTGATGCGCGCCGTCGTCACCGAGGGCTCGGGCCGATCGGCCGCAGGCATACCGGGGCTCGCGGGCAAGACGGGCACGGCCGAATTCGGAAGCGGCACGCCGCTGCCCACGCATGCCTGGTTCATCGGCTTTCACAAAGGCATCGGATTCGCAGTCCTGGTGGAGGGCGGAGGAGTAGGCGGTCGAGTCGCCGTGCCCATCGCCGCGAGGTTCGCCGCGGCCTTGTGACGTAGCCTCCGCGTGGCGACTTCCAACAGAGCCACATCGAGAGGACGCGGCGCGGGTGCCGTATCGCTACACCGGGTAGTCAGAAGATGATGCAGTCGAACTTCTCGATGACGGCCCTGAGCTCTTCCGGCGTGGTCTCCATCTGCTTCGCAATCGTGGGAGCGTGATAGGTCGTCGCCACAGTGGAGGGCGGTTCATTGTGGAGATCCTGCACGACCACGCGACCGAACAGGTCCGGCCACCTGGCGCTGCGTAGCTCGGAGGCTCGGCCGATGGGGTCCAGGAAGGTGAAGCAGGGCCACCTGGGAAAGCACAGGGTCGCGGGGTCACAACCCATGAAGCGGCAGGCATTCAGGCGGGCTTCGGAGAAGTCGCAGTCCTCGATGAACCCCTCCTTCCACTCCTGATCGCTTGCATATTCGGGCCAGTGCCCGAAATCGCACCCAGACATGGATCCCTTGAACCGACAACCCTTCAGGGAGGATCTTATCCAGTCTCGATAGTTCTTCAGATCCTGCTTCACCTCGAAAGTGCAATCAATGAAGCGCACCTGGCGGATGAACAAATTCCTGGCGGACACCTTCAGCACGAGGGAGCAATTGCGAAGGGTCAGGTTTCGGCCCAGATAGTAGAGCGTGCCCTTGTCGGTCAGCTCCAGCCGCTCGTTTTCAAGCTCCTTGTCTTCATAGAAGACCTTGGTGAAGAGCATCGATCCTCCGTTTCAGAAGGTAAGCATCCGGAAGAATCTACCCGCCATGCGCCTGCCATGCCGCGCCATGTTCGACTCCGTTCCGGAGAGAATCTCGTACTGGTAGGACGTCGCCGGGTCAATCACGTCGACGCCCTTGCTCAGGTTGAAGTCGTACAGATGGCCGAATTGGTCTCTCACCTTGGCTTGCACGTAGCGACCCCGCGCCTCTCGGTCCAACAAACGAGCCAGCCAATACCTACCCTCATCCTGGGCCTTCTTGATGGCATTGCTCTCATCGCGCGAGAGCTTGTCGGGCCCCCATTCCTTCGCCGCCTTGGTGACGGCCTCCTGAAGCTGATCCCCCACCTTGTCCTCAGCGGGAATATCCGTAACTGACTTGCCACGCGGTAAGTGCCAACGCTGACCGTTGGCGAGCTCCACCTGCTGGTTGCCACCCCGGTGACGCATGACGGTCGCGAAGCCGCGACCCCCACGGGCCGCCCCGGCCCCACCACCCGCTCCCTTCTTGAGCATCATCACCGCCAGGGGGCCCCGCGGGGACATCGCCACCGTCTCCACTGATTCCACCGCTACGGCGAGTGCTCCCTCCCGGACCCCGGCCATCTCCAGTTCCCGCCCATGCTCCAGGACGGCGGCCCCACCCTGTGCCTCCCACTGAGCTCCCGCGAGACCGTAGCCGGGCAGTGAGCGCACCCTGGCCGCCACTTTCCTCAGCGTGTGCCCCGACAACGCGGTCACCGCGAGAATCATCGCTCGGGCCGCATCCGCCCCCAGCACCTTGCCGTACTCCTCGCCCGCCGCGCGCAATTCCTCGAAGGTAGTTGCCTCGTAGGCCGCATTGGCCATGCGGCTCCACCCGTCCATCAGCCCCCACACCGTATCCAGCCCCAGCCAACCCACCAGAATCACCGTGAGGCCCGCTGCCAGGGCCTTCGTGGTGGGCTCCGGCACCGCCCACATCAGGCAATACAGGCTTGCCGTCCAGACGACCATGGATACGAGTACTCGCACATCCAACAGCTCGCGAGCCAGAGCCTCGCGCGTCTCTTCGAGCACCGAGCCGAAGGCCAGTGCCAAAGCCAGCGTCCGGCGGTCGTCCGTCCGCAGATAGGGCCCATCCTCCAGCAGACCCAGGCAATCGTCTCCACCCCGGCGCTCGCACCACTTCAGGTATTTCGCCTTCAGGGCTTCATCCGCCTCGGGCTCGAGGGACACCGGTCCCGTCTGGCTCAGGGGCACGAAGGTGTAGGTGCGATCACGGTATCCCTCGAGAAGCCACAATCCCTCCAGGGTGACGGTCTCGACGTCCTGTTGTGACTGGTGCGACAGCCTCAGCAACTCACGGGCGGCCTCCCGAGGACTCCCCGTCAGCGACACATCGCGTGAGAGCCTCTGGACGGCACGCTGGAATTCACCCTTGCTGATGGGTACCGGTCGCGTGGAGACGGCGCCCGGATCCATGAAGTCCAAGGCATACACCCTGACTGACTCGACGCCTCGCTCCGGCGCACGCGTCGTTCGCTCTCCGGGGATGCCCGTAGCGCAGGCGGAATGAAGGAAAAGGACGATGAGGGCCCAGCCACCCAATCGGGGCCACCACCAGGCGCCCGCCGGGCGCGCGTCAACGAGACGAGTGGACACAGCGCACCTCCCCGGCAGGCCACATGGCCTGGAATCCATGACTCGTGGATCACAGGGAGATACGGATGCGTTCGTCAAGCCACCCAGGTGGCATGCACCGGTCCAGGGTACTGGTCACGCCACTGCTCGGCGTCGACGCGGCTTTCGTGTGAGACTACGGATTCCCCACGTCGAATCCAACGAACGCATGCCCCTCGAGCCCGGCCAACGAGCTGGGAGCAGAACGAACAGGCGATGGAGGGGCCTGCCCGTGGCTCTGAGAGCAGGCGAGGCACCTGCCCTGGAGATCACAAGCGGCTCCCGGCCCCTCCGTCTCCGCATGAGTCTGCCTCCAGGTCCGCGTGCCCCAGCCGTCGTCCAGACGCTCGAGTTCTTGAAGGATCCCCTGGGGTTCCTGCGCAGGTGCTACGCGCGCTACGGAGACGTCTTCACCCTCCGGGAGATCGGGTTCGGGACCGAGGTCATGGTCTCGTCTCCAGCGCTTCTCAAGGAACTGTTCACGGGGCCACCGGAGGTGCTGCACGCGGGTGAGGCGAACGAGAGGATCTTCGGCAGCATCACCGGCACACAGAGCTCCTTCATCCTCGAGGAGCAGGCGCATCTGCGTCGGCGCAGGCTGCTGCTGCCGTCCTTCCACGGTGACCGGATGCACGAGTACGGCGACACCATGCGTCGCCAGACAGAGAAGGCCGTGGCCTCCTGGCCGCTGCGCGAGGAGTTCGCGTTGCACCCGGAGATGCAGAGCATCACCCTCCACGTCATCCTCCACGCCGTGTTCGGCCTGGGCCAGGCGGCGAATGATTCGACGCTCGAGCACCTGCTCACCCGCACGGCGAACGAGGCCGTGGCCTCCATGTTGCTCATACTACCGCCCCTGCAAAGGGATCTGGGCCGGTGGAGCCCGTGGGGCCGGCTGCTGCATCTGATCCACCAGATGGATGAGGCCCTGCTCGCGGAGATCGCCCGTCGACGGCGCGAAGGGGCGAAGCCCGAGCAGCGGGACATCCTCTCGCTGCTGTTGCAGGCCAGATATGAGAACGGCGAGGGTCTGAGCGATGGCGAGCTGCACGACGAGCTGGTCACGCTCCTGATGGCCGGTCACGAGACGACGGGCACCTCGTTGACGTGGGCGATGGAGTGCATCCTCTCACACCCGGAGGTGGAGCAGCGGCTGCGGGCCGAGCTGGACGACGTGCTCGGCGACGAGCAGCTTGGCCACGAGCACCTGACCCGGCTCGAGTACCTGGATGCGGTCATCAAGGAGTCCATCCGCTACCGCCCCATCATGCCGACCGGTGGCGCCCGATTGGTCAAGCGACCCTTCTCCCTGGGAGGATACGAGCTTCCCCCCGGCGTGTGGGTCATCAACGCGCTCAGCGTGGTGCACCACCGCTCGGACCTGTACCCCGAGCCCGACGTCTTCCGCCCCGAGCGGTTCCTGGGCCGCCGGGTGGACCCGTACGAGTGGACTCCCTTCGGGGGAGGCGTGCGCCGCTGTCTGGGTATGGCCTTCGCGCTGTATGAAATGAAGGTGGTGTTGGCCACGGTGTTGCGATCGGCGAGGCTCGAACTGGCGCGGTCCCCGGTGAAAGCCAGGCGCCGGGGATTCTTCATCGCGCCAGAGAATGGATTGCCGGTGCGAGTGCTCTCCAGGCTCCGCCGCGCGGGCGACGTACCAGGCACGCAGGAGGTCGCGACCGGCGGGGCCCCCGCTCGATCCGAGGACACGATGGGATGGGGGGCTTGAATGCCTGATCGGAAATAGGCCGGGCGGTCGGGCGTTCTCCGTCTCACACGGTCTACCCATCATGCCCTCATATCCCCTTCGCTCCCTCGCGCTGACCCTATCCCTGCTCCTCGCTCCGGCCGCACTCGCGGATGAGGCACCTCCCTCCCCTCCCGGGGCACCGTGGATGTCCCCGTGGACCACCGGCGGAAGAGCGGGCCCCGGCGCGCCATCTCCTACCAGCGCTTCGGTGGGCCTGGAGAGGGGAAGAAACCCCTGCTCCTCCTACACGGTGGCCCGGGCCGTCCCATCAGCGACGTCGGAGCCTTCCTGAACCTACCGGTGGGGGCCACCCTCCGCGCTCATTACGACATCGTCTACTTCGACCAGCGGGGCGCGGGCGCATCACTCCTGCCCGAGGAGAAGGATCCGGCCTACGTGAAGCGCCATGCCCAGCGCTATACCGTCGAGCAGTACGTGGAGGACATCGAGGCGCTCCGCGTCGCGCTCTTCGGCCGGGAGCGGAAGGTGACGGTGCTGGGCTCCTCCTGGGGCGGCTTCCTCGGAATGGAATACGTGCTGCGCCACCCGGAGTCAGTGGAGGCGGTGATGCTCGGCTCGTTCGAGTCCACCGGGCGCTCCACGGGTGACATCTGTGGCGGCTTCGACCGGACCCTGATCGCCGCCGAGCAGCGACATGCCGGGCTCGGCGGCGCGCTGGCCCGGTTCCGCCAGGCGGTCGCGGACGGGAAGCTCCTCTGGCACGAAGGGAAGCCCGATCAGAGAGCGCTGCGTCTCACCGACGCCCTGGGGCTGGCCCTGCCCTACGCGATGAAGGCCCGCCACGCCGAGCTGGCCCAGGCGCTCACGCAGGTGGTGGACGGGACACCCGAGGGAAAGGCACTGCTCGAGCAGTTGGAGCCGGGGGAAGACGTGACGGTGGAGCTCGGCGGCTCACTTCCGGGGCACGCCACCTACTGTCAGGAGTTGATGAGCACCGGGTACGCGCGCCAACTGGCCGCGGAGCCTCCCGCGACGCTCTACTGTGACAACCGGGCATTCGCGCGTGGGTTGATGAAGACATGTGACGGCTTCCGGCCCCGCGCGCGCTTCTTCGACAACGGACCGAGGCTCGCCACGCTCCGGGTGCCCACGCTCATCTTCGCGGGCGAGAAGGACCCCGTCACTCCCTGGGAGCCCTCCTCGCGGACCGCGGCGCTCATCCCAGGTGCCACCTTCATCCTCATCGACGGTGGCCACTCCCCCTTCAAGGAAGGGGGTACGTGTCTGGCCAACGTGGTGGACCGCTTCGCCCGAGGCGAGCGCACCTTCGATCTGAGCTGCTTCCGCGCTGAAGGCGGAAACGGCACCTGAGCGCACTGCCCACGTGTCCGCGTCCACGGCGGGCACGGTGTCAATCGGGTGACGGCATGCGCATGGCGGTTCGAGCATGAGGGATCGAGAAGGGCTGCTCGCCGGAACGGAGGCGCTCCACGTAGTGGACATCAGCCACTCCCACGCGGAAGAAGCCCACCATTCGCAGCAGGCTCTGCGCCTGCGCCGCCATCTCCTCGGCGGTGCTCGACAGCTCCTCGGCCGACGCCGCGTTCCGCTGCGTCACCCCGTTCAGCTCGATCATCGCCTTGTTGAGCTGGCCGACGCTCGACGACTGCTCGCTCGATGTGGCGGCAACGTCCTTCACCAGATGCGACGTCGTGCCGATCGCCGGGACGAGCTCTCGCAGCCGTTGGCTCGACTTCTCGGCGATCTTCACGCTGTCCGACGCGACCGTGACGATCTGCTTCGCGGCGCCCTGGCTTCCCTCCGCGAGCTTGCGAACCTCGGACGCGACGACCGCGAAGCCCCTTCCCTGCACACCCGCCCGCGCGGCCTCGATGGCGGCATTCAGCGCGAGCAGGTTCGTCTGATAGGCGATCTCCTCGATGACGGAGATGCGCGAGGCGATCTGCCTCATCGCCTCCACCGTCTCGGCTACCGCCCGGCTGCTCTCCTCGGCCTCGACCGCTCCCTTGTGAGCGATTGCCTCCACCTGGCGGCTGCTGTCGGCGTTCTTGATGATGGATACGCTCATGGACTCGAGGCTGCTCGTCATCTCCTCGAAGGTGGCGGCCTGTTCGCTCGTGCTGGTCGCGAGCGACTGTGAGGTCGTCGATACCTGCGATGCGGCCGACGAGAGCGCCGCCGCGCCTTCGCGGACCTCGCCAATCACCTGCGACAGCCGGTCGCGCATCGAGCGGAACGCATCGGCGAGAACGCCGATCTCATCCTCGGACCGGTGGTCGAGGGTAACGGTCAGATCGCCGTTCGCGATCCGGGTGGCGACGGAGGAGATCGTCTCGAGAGGCTTCGTGATGCGGCGGATCACGAGGAGGACGGCGATGCCGAGCGCGAGGAGGGAGAGCACTCCGAGAAGGAGCGTGAATTGTCTCAGCTCGTGAGCCGGTGCGAGCACCTTGTCGAGGGGGGCGAAGACGGCGAGCGCCCAGGGCGTCACCGTCTCACCGACGCGGATGGGGACCACCACCTCGATCGTCCCGGTGCCGAGCACCTCGGATGAGACCCGCCCGGTGAGAGCACTGTCGCTCGACAGAGCGGTCTTCACGAGCTCCTCGGCGGGAGAGGTGCCGAGTGGCTTCCCGCGTCGCTCCGCGGACGGGTGCGCGACGAACGTGCCGTTGTTCGCAACGAGCACCGCGTATCCCGTATCGAAGGGGGTGATCTCCGAGACCTGCTTCTGGACCTGGTCGAGCGAGAGATCGGCACCGACGACGCCGATGACCTTGCCCTCGAGGAGGATCGGCACGGACACACTCGTCATCAGCACCGGCTTTCCGGCCACGGTGTAGACGTAGGGATTGACGATCGTCTCGTTCCCGCTCCTGCGCGCGAGGAGGTAGTAATCGCCCGCGCCTTCCTTCTCGTAATCGACCACTGGCTCCAGCTTGATCTGTCCATCGCCGCGGTTCCAATACGAGATGTAGCGTCCGGTGGAGTCCGTGCCGGGCGTATTCACGTACTTCGCATCGAGCCCGTCGAACGCGTTCGGCTCCCACACCGTCCAGAGGCCGAGGAGCTTGGGGTTCTCCGCGAGAACCCTCTGGAGCGACGCGTCGGCGAGGCGGCGATCGGCCAGACCGGCGATCTTCTGGGCCGCGAACGCCTGCGCGAGCGTCCGGGCGGAGATGATCGCGGCGTCGAGCTCCGCGTTGATGATCCGCGCATGGCGCTCGGCCATCTGCATGGCGGTCTGGGTCGCCTGCTCCTCGGCGACACGCGAGGACTCGTGATTGACGACGAGAACGAGAACGCAGAGCGCGATGCTGATGACACCGCAGAGGGCGGCGAGGAGCTTCGCCGCCAGGCTTCTGGTGAATCGCAGGGTGGTGGGAGTTTCTTGGCTCATCCAGCCGAGAAGTAGAGCATGGATCGCGTGGTTGGCTTTGAGCGCGCCGTATGAGCCAGCGCTCGGCTGGATCCTCGCCCTTTTCTCCTCGGGCAAATCCGTCGCCAGCTACAGGAACAACGAGGGATCGAACTCGTCCACGCGAACCGGCAGCAGGCGCGGCAGGGGTCTCTGGAACACCTTCGCGTCCAGCTCGAGATCGAGGATCTCCAGCCCGGCCGGGACGAGCTCGCGGAACCGCTGACTCATGTACTCGCGCAACCCCAGCAGCGCCACCTGCCGCTTCTCCTCGAGCAGCCCGCGCAGCGCCTCCGCGAAGTCGGCCCCGTCGTGGCTCGCCAGCGCGACCGCGGCCCCCCGGCGCTGCGTGCGGATGGCCTCCAGGAGCTTCAGGATGCCCAGGTCCACCACCTTCTGGTCCGGCCGTCCGTAGAGCAGCGCCACGTCACAGCCCGCTGTCTTCAGGGCCCGCACGAAGCCGAGCATCACGTCCGGCAGTTGCTCGCCCTTCGCGTTCAGCACCACCACGCAGCGCACCGGGGACGGGAAGTGGCTCTCACAGAAGGCCACCAGTCGATCGAACTGCATTCGGTCCTGGGCCTCGGGCTTACGGCCCACGACATTGGACACGGCCCAGTCGACGTTCTCGGCGTCGATGAGCACATAGGAGGCTGCGGGAGGGCGTGCGGAGAGCATGACCGGAGAGAATACCCGGAACGCGCTCTCGCGCCCCTTCCCGTGCGATGAACCAAGGCACCCCTAGCGGAAGGCCCGGAAGTACTCGCGCTCCTCCGGTGGGGACTCCTGCTGGGGAAGCAGGTGTGTCACCGAGGCGCGTGACGGCCCACGGTGATCGCCGGGGCCTCGGGAGTGCCGGCCCGGGCTCCCCCCGCTCCGGCCCATGTGGAACACCGACATCGTCTGCTGCAGCGCCTCCGCCTGCGCCGCGAGCTCCTCGGCCGTGGAGGCCAGCTCCTCGGCCGCCGAGGAGTTGTTCTGCGTCACCTGCTCCACCTGGGACATGGCCTTGGAGATCTGCGCCACGCTCAGGTTCTGCTCCCGGGAGGCCTCGGCCACTTCCTGCACGAGTCCCGCCGTCTCGTGGATGGACGGCACCAGCGCGCCGAGCACCTCGCCCGTGCGCTCCGCCTGCGCGACGCTCGTGGACGTCATGCCGAGGATCTCCTGGGCCGCCGTCCGGCTGCGCTCGGCCAGCTTGCGCACCTCCGCGGCCACCACCGCGAAGCCCCGGCCGTGCTCACCCGCTCGCGCCGCCTCGATGGCCGCGTTGAGCGCCAGCAGGTTCGTCTGGTAGGCGATCTCCTCGATGATGGTGACGCGGCCGGCGATGCCCCTCATCGCCTCCACGGTGGCGGCCATCGCGCGGCCACTCGCCTCCGCGTCCGTGGCCCCGGAGGTGGCCATGCGCGCCACCTGGCCGCTGTTCTCCGCGTTCCTCGCGATGGACACCGTCATCTGCTGGATGCTGGCGCTCGTCTCCTCGATGCTGGCGGCCTGCTCGCTGGTGCCCTGCGAGAGGCTCTGCGCCGTGGAGGACACCTGCTCGCTGGCCGCGGCCAGTGAGCGCGCCCCGTCGAGCACCTCGCCGATGGTGCCGGACAACCGCTCGGACATCTCGTTCATCGAGCCGAGCAGCCGCCCGGTCTCGTCCCGCTGCGAGCGCGTGGCCCGGACCGTCAGATCCCCCTCGGCGATCCGCTGCGCGAGCTCCACCGCCTCGGCCAGCGGGCGGGTGATGCTGCGCATGATGAAGAAGGCCAGCAGCAGCCCCGACAGCAGCCCGGCCCCGATGCTGATCAAGGTGGCGGTGCGCGTCCCCTCATACCGGGTGACGGACCTCTCGAACTCGAGCTGCGCCACCTGGAGCTGCACCTTTCCCAGCTCGTCGAGGAGCGTGGTGACCGGATCGATGTCCGGGTAGAGCTCGCGCGAGATGAAGGCCTCCAGCCGCTGCGCATCCTCCTGGGCGAGGATCTCCCGCAGCCGCTCCACCGCCACGTTGGCCTCCTTCATCGCCGGGGTGATGCGCTCGACCAACCGATGCTCCTCGTCCACCAGCACCGTGGCGAGATACGACTCCCACATCCTCCTGACGATGTCCCGCGCCTCGTCCACCCGCAGCCGTCCCTGGGTCCAGGTGAGGACGCCCGCGTGGACCTTGTGCGCGGTATCCACGACGTTGATCGCGTACATGTCCGAGATGGCCTTGATCTGCCACAAGGGAACGACCCGGTCCTTGTAGACCGTCTCCAGACCCGCGGCCGTGGTGCCCATGCCTCGCACGCCCAGCAGACCCACCCCCACCAGCAGGGTGGACAGCAGCACCACCAGTGCGGACAGACGTGTTCCGATCCGCCAGTCGTTCAGCATGTGTGCAGCCCCCCGGGGCACGCCGGTCCCTCAGCAGCGAGGCCACGGGTAGAGATTGTGACCCTCCGTCAAGCTTCGATGAGCCCGGCCACTCCCCGTTGATACGAATTGGTCTACATTCCAACACACTGTTTTCCAAGAAGTCAAAAACACCTCGCCCCTCCAGGGCCCGTGAGGCGCGGCAAGGTGATTTGACCCGAAATGGGCGCGCGCTCCCTCTCCAGGTGTCATCAGGAGGGAGCTACTTGCTCAACGCATCCGCACTCAGACACCTGGCGCTCGGGGCCGTGTTTCTCACCACCCTGGCGGCCTGCTCCGGAGCATCCGACACCCCGTCGGGCCTCGAGGAGCCGACGGCCACCTCGGAAGGACGCGCGAGTGCCACCCGGGTCGTTGGCTACTTCCCCACCTGGCGGGGCGACGTCAATGCCATCCAGTACGACAAGCTCACCCACATCAACTACGCCTTCGTCCTGCCCACGGCGCAGGGAGGGCTGACGGGGTTGAGCAGTGGGGACGCCCGCCTGCGCTCGCTCGTCGACACGGCGCACGCACGGGGCGTCAAGGTGCTCATCGCCGTGGGTGGCTGGATGGACGGCAACGACTCGCCCTTCGAGCAGCTGGCCGCCAACGCGAGCACCCGCGCCACCTTCATCAACAACGTGGTGGCCTTCGTGGAGCAGGCCGGCCTGGACGGCGTGGACATCGACTGGGAGTGGCCGGATCCGGGGACGTCGGCCCAGAACTTCGGGACGTTGATGCGGGAGCTGGGCACGGCGCTCCATTCCCGCGGCAAGCTGCTCACCGCCGCCGTCGTGGCCATGAACACGGAGGGCATTCCCAGCTCGGCCTTCGCCGACGTGGATTTCCTCAACATCATGGCCTACGACTGGGGCTACCCCCACTCGACGTATGATCTCGCCGCCCAGTCGCTGAACTATTGGATCGGCCGCGGGCTGCCCAAGGACAAGGCGGTGCTGGGTGTTCCCTTCTACGGCCGCTCCCCGTCGGCGGACCTCACCTATGCCCAGCTCGTCGCGATGGACGCGCAGGCCCCCAACAAGGACCAGGTCGGCGATTTCCATTACAACGGAATTCCCACCATCCAGGCCAAGGCCCGGCTGGCGGCGCAGCAGGGCGGTGGCGTGATGATCTGGGAGCTCACCCAGGACACCACGGACTCGACCTCGCTGCTGCGGGCCATCTCCCAGGTCCTCGATGGTGGTGGCGGCAACCAGGCGCCGTCCGCCAGCCTCACCTCGCCCGCGAACGGAGCGTCCTTCAGCGCCGGGAGCACCCTCACCCTCACCGCGAACGCCTCGGACACGGATGGCAGCATCGCCCGGGTGGAGTTCTTCGCCGGCACCACGAAGCTGGGCGAGGACACCTCCGCGCCCTACAGCCTCACCTGGAGCAACGTGGCGGCCGGGAGCTACACACTGACGGTCCGGGCCACGGACAACGGCGGCGCGAGCACCACCTCCCCGGCCATCTCCATCTCCGTCACGGGCACCGGTGGCGACTCCTGCGCCGGAGTCCCCGCGTGGAGCCCCACCCAGGTCTATGTGAGGGACGACAAGGCCACCTACGGCGGCAAGCTGTGGCGCGCGAAGTGGTGGACCCAGAACGAGGTTCCGGGCGCCGCCGAGTGGGGCCCCTGGGAGTCGATCGGCGGTTGCTGAGGCGGTCACACGGGGTGTAATCCCTGGCACGCGGGGCGAAGGGGCACCGCGATGACGCGGTGCCCGGGAGAAGGCTCGCAAGGCAGTGTGGATTCACATGTCTGGGTTTTCCTGCCACGGACCTACGTCAGCGGCCGGGTCTGAATGCGCTTCTGATCACTGGACAGGCTCGACACGCTGTAACCTGTTCGAGCCTCTCCATTTGTCGGGAGGCATTCCCCCCAAGGTGATCGCATGAACAGGACGTCCCGGTTGTCGCTGTTGCTGGCGGGTCTGCTCCCCATGGCCAGCGGTTGTGGAGAGAGCACGGGCCCGGTGGCCCCCGCCTCGCATTCCCACGCGAAGGCACTCGGCACGGCCTCGTCCCAGTGGACGCTCAATGCCCCCATGAACATCCCGCGTGGGAGCGCACACGCCACGGCGCTGCTGGGCTCGGGCCTGGTGCTGGCGGTGGGCGGCTCGGTCTCGAGGTCGGCCAACGTGCAGGTCGCGGAGGTGTACAACCCCTACCTGGACACCTGGACCTCCATGGGTTCCCTGAACGAGCCACGCGGGAGCCCCAGCGCCACCCGGCTCGAATCGGGTCTGGTGCTGGTGGCCGGCGGACAGAACAGCGTCGGGCCCGACCTGAAGACCGCGGAGTTGTACGACCCCGAAACGGGCACCTTCAGCCCTACCGGCTCGATGGAGGTGGGACGCTCCCTCCACACTTCCACGCTGCTCGATTCAGGCAAGGTGCTGGTCACCGGCGGGCAGACGAGCTCTGGCTTCACCCAGACCGCGGAGGTGTACGATCCCACCACGGGCACGTGGTCGTCCGCGGGCACCCTGAGCTCGAGCGGATTCTTCCAGGCCGCGGTGAAGCTCTACTCCGGTGAGGTGCTGTTGACGGGAAGCACCTCCGGGGTGAACGCGGAGATCTACAACCCCGCCACGAATACCTGGAGGCTGGTGGCCCAACTGCCGCAACCCCGCGCGTTCCACACCGCGACGCTGCTCTATTCCGGCCAGGTGATGGTAGCGGGCGGCAACACCGACGAAGGCGCCTCCACGTCGGTGTACCTGTATGACCCGAACAGCGACCAGTGGACGCCGGCGGCGCCCATGAACCGGGCGCGCAGGTATCACACCGCGACGCTGCTCTACTCCGGCCAGGTGCTGGTGGCGGGCCCGACCGACAGTGAGGGCGCCGAGCTGTACGATCCGGGAACCAATACGTGGACCCTGTTGGGAGATGCCCAGGTGCCCTACTCCCCGACCGCGACCCTGCTGCACACCGGAGAGGTGCTGCTCACGGGGGATACGACCACCCGCTTCACACCCGAGAGCCCGGAGTCCCCGTAGGACCGCGGGATCGGCTGCCGAGGCGCTGGCACCACCCGGGGCTGTCGACACGGTGACAGCCGCCACGGCTCGACGGGAGGAAGGGCGGCACGCGTCCCATCCTCCCGGGAGCCCCACGTTAGGATGCGGGCATGGCCGAGTGCCCCGTCGCCCCTGCCTCATCGTCCGCGAATGCCGCGTTGGATCCTTCCGATCCGCTCCTCGCCCTCAACGAGGCCTTCCGCGGCGCCTACGCCGAACGCCGGAAGGCCGTCCTCGACGGCATGGGCCCGGTCATCGCCCAGATCGATGATCTGCTCATCCTCCGGCGCGGCGGCCAGCGCTTCGAGGGCCCCGCGCGCACCCGGCGCTACCACGAGCTCAAGGCGATCGACCACCTTCCCCTCGCGCTCCACGTGCTCCTGGCGGACCGGCATGGCGCGCTCGACGAGCCCATGCGGGGCCAGCTCACCAGCATCCAGCAGCTCATCACCACGGCGGCGGAGAGCCTCGAGCGCCGGGACTTCACCCCGGAACAACTCGCGCGCCAGCGCCGCATCCTCGAGGCCTCGCTCGCGCTCGTCGAGCAGGTGCTCGCCGGCAACGGCTTCGCGCCCGAGGCGCTCGCCGCCTACACCCGCGCGCAAATCCCAGACATCCTGAGCAACGCGGAGGACGCGGCGCGAGATCAGATCGAAACCATGCACGCCACGATCGAGGCCTGGAAGCAGCAGATGACGCCCGAGGAGCGGGCCCAGCTGCGCGCGGTGGTGTCGACGGCTCACATGTCCCGTCCCGGGAACGTGGCCATGCAGTACTTCTCCGTCACCCTGGGCGAGACGTGGGAGGGGCGCTTCGACCAGGAGGATCTCCAGCCGGGCAAGCGCGTGCTGGCCGCCGAGGCGTCCTTCGACGAAGCCGCGGCCTTCGAGCTGCTCGCCACCCACGCGCTCGATAGCAGCGTGGGCACCCGCTTCTTCGGCGAGGAGATCCGCTTGGAGCGCGACCTGCTCGCGGATGGGGCCGAGCGGATCCTCGCCGAGATGTTCCACAAGGAGCCCGAGCCGCCAGCACCGCCGCCCGTCAAGGCGACGTAGGCCCCCACCTACAGCGTGAAGCGGTTCTCCGCGGTCTTCTCACCCTTGCGATCGAAGACCTGGACGAGCAGCTCGGGCTCGTTCCAGGTGACGCGCGTGAAGTTGCTCTTCCCCGTGTAGCCACCGCTGCGCGTCACCACGAAGTCCGCCTGTCCATCGAGGATGCCCTCCGTCTCGAACATGCCGAACGGCGGCACGAAGATGGGCGCGTTGAACGCCGAGGACACGATCGACAGGATGTGGAAGTCCGGCCGCGACGTGCTCCGCAGCTCGCTCCAGAAGGACACGTGCACGTCCCCCGAGAGGAACACCACGCGCTTCACTCCCTCGTCGCGCATGAACTCCAGCAGCTTCTGGCGTTGCAGGAGGAAGCCCGCCCACTTGTCCTTGCGCTCCCACTCCATGGAGCCCGACAGCTTCACGTCCGGGAAGAAGGGCACCGGCGAGCCCACGAACTTCAATCCCTCACGGTCCTCCAGCAGCCATTGTTTGAAGGCCTCGAGCTGCGCCGCGCCAATGATTTCCGGCGGCGCCGACAGGTAGGAGCGCTCGGTGCGCGTGTCCATCATGAAGAAGCGCGCCGGGCCGGTCCGGAAGTGATACCAATAGCCCTGCAAGGCATTGGTCCGCTCCGGTTGTCCCTCGCGCACCAACGCGGGCCCGTGCACCACCTGGTAGGAGCGGTAGGCCATCATCGCCCCGAAGTAGCGTGTCTTGTTGAGGACCCGCTCGTCCTGCGAGAGCTTCGGATCGTACATGCGATCCGCGCTCCAGTTGTCGCAGATCTCATGATCGTCGAGGATCATGTACGTCGGCACGCGGGACATGAGCGAGCGCAGCCCGGGCCGACGGAAGCTGATGCGGTAGTTGGCGCAGTAGTCGCGCCAGATCCGATCCGTGCGGCCGACGTCGCCGTAGACCTGATCGCCCAGCATCAGCAGCGCGTCCGTGCGCACGCCCTTGTCGAGCTGCGACTGGATGGTGCGGAAGATACGGTCTCCCCGGTCATCCTGTGCGTCCACGCCTTCCGAGTCCGTCATCGTCCCGGGATGACGGCACGAGCCGAACACGAACGACAGCGGCCCGGGGCCCGGACGCCGCGCGGTGCGGAAGGAGCCGGTGCTCGCCTGGGACAGATCGACGCCCTGGGGCGGGAGGAGCTGGAAGGGCTCGGCATCCGCGTGGAAGAAGCCCATGCGGTAGTCATAGGCCCGTCCCGGCTCCAGCCCGCTGAAGTCCACGCTCCCCGTGAAGTCGTCCTCGGGTAGCAGCTTGAAGTAGCGCGCCTGCAGCACCGTCCTGGAGCCGGCCTCGAGGATCTGCGCGATGCCGTGACACCGTCGCGGATAGCCCACCGTCCGCTGCGCGTCTCCTCGTCCCCACAGGCGCACCGTCGTGTCCGTGGTGTGTCCCACGATGGGCCCCACCGTCACCGCGTTCGCCATGCTCACTGGCATCGTGTGTCCCTTTCCCAGTCCCGTGTCACCCGGTTCCCGCACGTCCACGGCAGTCCGGGTGGGCATGATCGTCCATCATGCCGCACGCGTCTGTCATCCGTCCGTCGAACCGCCGACGCTCGCTCGCGAGAGGCATTGAACGGGTCGTCGCACCGCGTTAGCTCCCCGCCCATGCGCGCCATCGTCACTCCCCGATTCGGTGGACCTGAGTCGTTCGAGGTCCGCGACGTCCCCACTCCCACCGCCGGCCCCGGCCAGGTGCTCGTCCGGGTCATCGCCTCCGGCACCAATCCCGTGGATGCCAAGCTGCGTCAGGATGGCACCTGGGCCGGGCTCCAGCCCCCCGTGGTGCTCGGCTATGACGCCTCCGGTGTCATCGAGCAGGTGGGCCCCGGCGTCACCGATTTCAAGCCCGGCGACGAGGTCTTCTACACGCCGGAGATCTTCCACAATCCGCTGGGCACCTACGCCGAGCTCAATGTCGTGGGTACCGGCATCATCGCCCGCAAGCCCCAGGGCCTCTCGCACGAGGAGGCCGCCGCCATCCCGCTGGCCTGTGGCACCGCGTGGGACGCGCTCGTGCGGCGGCTGCAGGTGCGCGTCGGGGAGACGGTGCTCATCCATGGGGGCTCGGGCGGAGTGGGCTCGTTCGCCGTGCAGATCGCGAAGGCCATGGGCGCCCGGGTGATCGCCACCGCTGGCGCAGGCAACCAGGAGACGCTGCGTCAGCTCGGCGCCGACCTGGCCATCGACTACCAGCGCGAGGACGTGGCCCGGATCGCCCTGCGCGAGACGGGTGGCCAGGGCGTGGATGCCGTCTTCGACACGGTGGGCAAGAACGTCATCCCCAGCATCCCCGCGACCCGTCCCTTCGGACGCATCGCCACCATCCTCGGGTTCAGCGGCGATGTCTCCGCCTTCTACCCGCGCAACATCACGCTGCACGGCGTCTTCCTCACGCGCGAGCGGCGCCGGCTGGAGGAGATGACTCCCCTCATCGAGCGCAAGCAGGTCCGTCCCCTCGTCGAGCGAGTGATCCCGCTCGAGCAGGTCGCCGAGGCCCACCGCCGGCTCGACTCGGGGCACGGGCGCGGGAAGCTGGTGCTGTCCGTGGCCCGGAAGTGAGGCGTCATCCCCAAGTTCTCCACAAGCATCATCAAGGAGGCCGTCGCCAACGGGCGGCTCACCGCGCGCACCGAGACCCCGGAGGCCTACTGGGCGAAACGCTCCGCCCTGCCGTGGAACTGAAGGAAGAAGGAAGTGGATTTCCGTCTATTTTTGAACCTACAACTGTAGTGATTATGAGACCGCCGCTTCAACCGTGGCTTTGGTGGGGTCGCGTCGCTCATGCTGGGGGATTCAGAAGGCGAATCCGAGAGCGTGAGCCTTGGCCGCGTGAAGTTCCCGAAGGCGTGGCCCCGTCGCCCAACGGGGGCGGTGTGAGCCCCAGCCGTGCTGCTCTCGTCCGAACGTTGGCAATGGTCTCCAGACCTTCTTCCCGCAGGAAATGTCCTCGGCGGATGCGACGCAACCGGCGTTCCGCTTTCTCCATCATGACCCAGGCCAGCGGCTCCTTGTCTCGAAAGCGAAGCACCGCCCATACAGTGAGGCAGGCGGCGTGCAACTGCGCGTCTGCATCCATGTAGCCGAGTCGCTGCATCCGACGTAACGCCCGAGAGAATTCCTCCCAGCTACGTGCCCTGTAGTCCGCCTCATTCAAGATGTCCTGCGCGATCAGCCGTTTGATGTGCCGTCGCTCCCAATCGGTGCGTGCTCCATCCAGCAACTTCTTCTGAAGGATCAGGTATTCGCGCTCCGCTGTCTCGAAGGGAGCCGCCCTGTTCTTGCTCAAGGACATGAGGATCTGATGGCGCTCCTTGATGACGTTCTGCCAGAAGAGCTCGCGAGTCTTCATGGTTCACCCTCCCGCGCACCGTTTACCGTTGGCGCTCCATGGCCACCACCCATCCCTC
Source organism: Archangium violaceum (assembly GCF_016859125.1). Taxonomy (NCBI): domain Bacteria; kingdom Pseudomonadati; phylum Myxococcota; class Myxococcia; order Myxococcales; family Archangiaceae; genus Archangium; species Archangium violaceum. The sequence continues at coordinate 3,232,100 of NZ_CP069338.1, forward strand.
AAGCATTTCTCCTTGCAGGCCATGCAGTGGCTCTGGCCGTACTGAATGTTCGGCTTGAGACCGGCTCTCTTGACACACCGCTCGTAATGCTGCTGGCACCGCTCCTTTCGGAATTCACTCTCTACCTCCTCTTCCTCCTCGGACACGCGGATGAGTGGCGGTGGCCTGAGCGGAGGCTCCGACTCCGTCGAAGGGGGCTTCGTGTTCGGAGATGGTTGTTGTGCTGGAGGTGTCGCACCACACTTCGCGTACTGGCCGGGGTTCATCTTGAGGCAACAGGTGACGGTGCTGTCCGTCTGGTTGCACTCGCCGTCCACGATCACCGCGTCCGCACCCGCACATCCCGAAGTCAACGCCATGGCAATGACAATCGCCAGGGAAGGGCCGGACGGACTGGCGTAAAGCCTCGAGAAGCGCATGCACCCCCCCCTGGTGGTTGCCATGCGATCTTCAGAAAACCCGCCGCAATCTTCAATCCAGGTAGGGTGTTGAGCCCTCGCGGCGTGGGGTTGTCAACACGTTCGGTCAGGTGGGCAGCGGGGCGGTGAGCGTCGCGAACATCAGCTTCAGCATCGCGTCCCGTGCCACCAGCAGCCGCGTCGAGCCCACCACCCACTTCACCGTCCGCCGCGACACCTTCACCGGTTGCCGCTCCAGCACCGCCTCGTTGCCGTGCAGCTTGCGCAGCGTCATCACCGCGAGGAACAGCGGCCAGAGGCAGAACAGCCGGATGCCTTCCTCTTCCCGGGGCAATGCCATCACATACTCGAAGGCCTTGCGCAGCTCCCGGTGCGCCACCGCCACCAGCTTGTTGTAGGCCTTCATCGCCTCGTGCCGGTTGCCGGGCTCCAGCAGCACCTCGGGTGTCAGCCCGTGCTCGGCCAGCAGGGTCCTCGGCAGCCAGCAGCTCCCGCGCTCCAGGTCCTCGCGCACGTCCTTGAGGATGTTCGTCAGCTGCAAGGCATTGCCAAACGCCACCGCCCGCGGCTCCAGCACCGCCGCCCGCTGCGCGATCGTCGGCGAGTACCACTGGAACAGCCGCGTCAGCATCTCCCCCACCGTCCCCGCCACGTAGTAGCAGTACTCGAGCGTCTCCTCGAGGCTCGCCAGCCCCAGGCCTCCTGCCGAGGCGCGGCCCTTGTCCCCCATCCTCCCCATCCCCTCCGCCATCACCGCCACGCACGCCGCCACGTGCTCGCGCACCGGCGCCGCGTGCACCGCCAGCGCCTCCAGCACCCGCGGCGTCCCCTCCACCAACCGCACCTCCGCCTCCGGCGCCTGCGCGCGCAGCACCCGCGCCGCCTCCTCCGTGAAGCGCCGCGCGTCCGCCTCCCAGCCCTCGGGCAACGTGCTCAGCCGCGCCAGCTCCGCCAGCAGCGCCGCGCTCGTCGGGCCGTGCGCCTCGTCCTCCAGCGTGTCGGCGATCCGACACAGCAGGTAGGCCACCGTCACCGCCGTGTCCAACGGGCGCGGCAGCACCGGGATGTTCAACGCGAAGGTCCGCGAGACGGCGGGCAACACCTCGCGGCAGAAGACGATGGCGGTGGGCTCGCTCTCCAAGGGCGGCCCTTTCCGAGGTCCCTTGCTCCTCGTCTTCACGGCCCCGTGCTCCCAGGTGGAACGCAGTCCATCGCTCTCCGCGCGTGTCATCACGAAGCGCGGGATTACCCCAGCCAGCCCCCAGGTGCACGGAATCCCTTCATCCACTCACCGCCCGGGTGTCGCTTTCTGCTCCGTCTCCCCCTCCGGAGCCGGCGAACGTTCCCTCGGGGACTGCTCCACGGGTTCGAGGGCGTTCACCACATAACCGTCCCGCTCGAGGGTGAAGCTCGCCCGCACCTCCTGTCCCGGTCTCAGCGCCTGCTGGCGGTCCGGGGTGAAGCGCGTGTCCCGCGTCAGCTCGAGAGGGAAGACGGCCCCCGCATGCCGCAACCAGAGCTGGTCTCCCTCCACCCGCACCACCTCGCCGGAGAGCTCACCGCGCCGCGTCTCGTGGGTGCCCGCCTGGCCCGAGCCACCCGTGCCCGCCTCCTGCTCCGGGACGGGCGTATCGTCCGTGTGCGGCGTCTGGCGGAACTCCTCGATGTTGTCCGGGAGATCGTCCGGCCGCTGCCGCACCTCCTGCGCGCCCGCCGGAGCCACCAGCCCGAGCACGGCCAGCCACGCCAATGCCTTGCATGCCATGGGAGCCTCCTATCGCTGCGTTTCCCTCTATGGAGATGGGGTTCCCGCTCCACCCATGCCCGGCGTCTCCCCCGTGGGGGGGGCCGGAGAGAGGGCCTCGTCCGAAAGCAGGAGGGCCAGGAGGGCACCTTCCTCGGCGGCCCCGAGTTGCATGAGCTCCTCGGGAATGCGCAGCGTCACCGGCGTGGGCGGGCCCCGGGTGACGTCACACGTCCGCCAGCCCGAGTACCGGTTGCCCGCCATGGGCAGCCTGTAGCTGCAGCCTCCCACCGAGCCGAGAATTCCCGTGGGCGTGAGCGTCAGCTCGGCCGTGTCCCCGCCGAACCAGCCCAGCACCCTCAACCCGGGTCGAGGCGTGAGCGCCACCGCCGTGAGGTCCACGGACTCGCCCGCCGCCCGGCCGGTGATGTCGCCATCCTCGCTCCATTTCAATTCCACGGGCTGGCCCCTCAGCGTCCCGCTCAGGCCGTTCTCAACCCGGCGGAGCTGGAGCCCGGCGCCGGAGATGGACTCGGGCTCGACGCGGATTTCGAGACTGCGCTCGCCTACCTGGAGCAGGAGGGGCTCTCGCACGGAGACGGTGACCTCGGCCGCCGCGGGTACGCCGATGCCCAGCACGAGCACCACCGCGAGCGGAGCGAGGACACCGCGCCTCGGAAACGCGGGCTGTGTCACGCAACACCTGCCTTTCGTCGTCACACCTCAAACTAGTACTACAGCGGGACTTCGGTCCCGCTCTCCTGCATGTTGTGCTTCCTTGCTGGGTAGGTAACCACAACTTCCAGGGAGCAGAGGCCAAAGTCCGACTGTAGTACTAGGTGCGCCGACGCGAGACAGGCACGAGTGCTCCCCCGAGTGCTCCACGGGCGGGCCCACGGCCCGCGGAGGCCCTCACGGCGCCGCGCGCATCGGATTCTCGTGGTGATTGCCCCGGCCCACCTCGTCCGTGCCCACCAGCGTGGCCGAGACGGCCCCGGGTCCACTGGGAGTGAACAGCACCCTCACCAGGGGCTCCTCCACCCCGAAGGGCCCCGCGGCACGTTCCACGTCATCCGGACCGGAGAACGGCCCGAGCTCACCACCCGGAGCTCGCCCTGGCGCGAAACACCCACGTACGTGGCCGGAAAGGCCACTGCCTCTTGCGAGAAGCGCACCTGGCTGGAGGAGCCCACCAGCGGCGGCCGCTCCTCACGGCAGGCCCCCAGCGGGCCCGTGAGCAGCAGCACCGTCAGCCGCCACCTCCCTCCCTTTATTCTGGTTTCGCGCGTCCTGCCTGTTCCCCTCGCCCTGGCCTATAGGCCTCGCCCCTCGAACCACCCTGGCGTTTCTACGGTCTTGCAGGAGGGAAGGCCTTCCAAACCCTTGAAAGCACGGGGCTCTGTCCCGGTACGATTCTGGCAAAGCCCGGAATCATGGCTTCCATCGAATCCGCTATTTCAGAGCAATTGGCGCAGGCCTTCACCGTCTACATCCCGCAGGCGCTCCAATCGCAGATGGACCGGCTGGCCGCGGACACCCGCCATACCCTGCTGGGCGAGCTCTTCCGCCTCGCCGTCCAGGCCTGGCACGAGCGCTGCCTCCTGCCCCGCCACGGCCCCGTCACCCTCGAGTTCCTGCTGGCCGGCTGCGACGTGGGCATCGAGCTGGATGCCCCGGCCGCCCGCCTCACGCTCGTCTCGCTGGTGCGTGCCCGGCACTGAGCCGCCCGGGGGCCTTATCCACAGTTCCACCTTGTCCCCAGGCCCCGCTGTTTCTTCACTGGAGTAATAGAGTATTAGATCGATCAGTGATGACAGCAGGGGGTGTGGGCTTGTGGAAAAGTCCGCAACTGCTCGGAATCACTGGTGAATCCCAGGTATGCTACATGTGGGGAAGTTGGCGCTAATCCCCGGCCATCCACAGGGGTTGGATCATCCCCGGGGTTGTCCACAGAGGCACCCGGCTCCATCCACAGGCCGTCCACAGGGGCTGTGGGCTATGGTCCCGGCCCATGTCCGCGAATCCAACCGACCTCGACCTGCACTGGGGCGAGCGCATCGGACGGTATCAGGTGCTCGCACAGCTGTCGGTGGGAGGCATGGCCGAGCTGTTCCTCGGCTTCACCTCGGGGCCGGGCGGCTTCCGTAAATATGTCGCCCTCAAACGGATTCTTCCGGACGCGCGCGGCGACGAGCAGTTCGAGCGGATGTTCCTGGATGAAGCCCGCATCACCGCGGCGCTCAACCACCCGAACATCGGGCAGGTGTTCGAGCTGGGCCGGGACGCCGAGGGCCTGTTCCTGGCGATGGAGTTCATCGCGGGGCAGAACCTCAACCAGATCGCCAGCGTGTGCCGGCGCGGGGGCCTGGCGCAGCCGCCGGGCCTGAGCCTGTCGGTGGTGCGCGACGTGTGCCTGGCGCTGCACTACGCGCACACCTTCACCACGCCGGGCGGCAAGCCCTCCCCCGTCATCCACCGCGACGTGTCCCAGAAGAACGTGATGGTGACGTACGACGGGGAGGTGAAGCTGCTGGACTTCGGCATCGCCAAGGCACGCGATGGCATGGTGCGCACCCAGGTGGGCATGGTGAAGGGCACCACCGGGTACATGTCGCCGGAGCAGGTGCGGGGCGAGCCGCTGGATGGGCGAAGTGATCTGTTCGCCGCCGGGGTGATGCTCCACGAGATGCTCACCGGCGAGCGCCTCTTCTCCGCGGAGACCGAGCGCCAGGAGATGGAGATGATCCTGTCGGCGCCCATCCCGGCGCTGACGGCGAAGGCGCCGGGGCTGCCGCCGGAGGTGTCGGCGGTGGTGCTCAAGGCGCTGGCGCGCAATCGGGAGGAGCGCTACCCGAACGGCCGGGAGATGGCGCGGGCCATCGAAGCGGCGGCCGGGAAGCTGCTCTTCGACTCCGAGCGGCGCTCGGCCTTCATGCGCGAGCACTTCCAGGAGCGCATGGAGGTGACGCGCCGGCTGCTGGAGAGCGCGGACGCGGTGAAGGAGCCTGTGTCGTCGGGCATGGGGACGGAGTCGGTTCCGGCGGCGAAGCCAGCCGCGAGGCCGCGGGTCAGGGCGGAGGGGCTGCGGCCGGCGCAGGGAGCGCGGCGGGGGGCCGAGGCGGACACGGCGGAGACTCCAGCAGGGGCCGCGGTGGTCACCACGGGGCGGGTGGTGACGCGGGAGGAGCGGTTCGCGGCGGCTGCCCCGAAGGAGACCGCGTCCACGGCACCGCGGGCGAGCGGGAGCGGAGGGTCGGGGAAGTTCTGGGGAGTGATCGCCGTGCTGTTGGTGCTGGGGGGAGGCCTGGGCTTCGGCGCGGTGAAGCTGATCGCGGCGATCAAGGAGCAGGAGGCCAATGGGACGCCCATTCCGGTGGGAGACATCTCTCCGATGACCCCCATCGAGCGTCCCGGGCAGAAGAAGAACCCGGAGCCGGAGGTGGGCACCACCGCGGAGGCGAAGACGCAGCCGCCGGCGCGGGGCGGCGAGGCGGCCCCCGTGAACAAGGAGGCCCCGGCGAACAAGGACGGCGAGCCCGCGCGTAATGTGAAGAGGGGCTCGCTGACGCTGGTCGTCCTGCCGGAGGCCGAGGTGTTCCTGAATGGGCGCTCGCTGGGCAAGACGCCGCTGATCAAGGTGCCGGTGCCGGTGGGCACGCATCGGCTGCTCATCAAGGGTGCGGATGGCAAGCGGCGCATGCTGTCGGTGCCCATCGAGACGGGTAGGACGGCGAAGTTCAAGCTCGCGCTGACGGACATCCCCGAGAAGAGCTGAGAGGGGACGAAGGATCGGGGCGGCCTTCCCCGCTCCTTGCTTCACACCGGGCTGACTACTGCTCGAAGCCGGAGCCGGTGTTGGTGTCCGGCGTGGCAGAAGCCACGTGACTCATGCTCCGCCTCAGGAGCTGACGGGACGGCGGCGCGGCGTGTTGCCTGTACGGCAGACGCGGCCCCGTCCCGCCTACCAGGGAACGGCTCCCGCGAGGAGCCACCTCCTCCTTCAGTTCAGCTTGAAGAGCTGGTTGGCGTCACCATTGCAGGGCCACTGGATGAGGCGGGCACCAGCGGCCGTGCTGCCATCATGGACATCCAGGCACATCCCACTGTGCCGGGCGATGAACCGGTAGAAGCCGTTACCCTGGGAGTCCAGGTAGAACTGCTGGTTGGTGTCACCATTGCAGGGCCACTGGATGATCGAGGCCCCCTCCACGGTGCTTCCGTCATGGACATCCAGGCACATCCCGCTGAGGTTCGAGACGACCTGGTAGTAGCCATTGCCAGCGTAGGCGTAGCGGAAGCTCTGGTTGGTGTCGCCGTTGCAATGCCACTGGATGATCGAGGCTCCCTCCGCCGTGCTCGCGTCATGGACATCCATGCACCTGGCGCTGTGCGCCGCGATGAACGTGCTGGGGCGGAGCGAGTACGGCCCGGGATTCGAGTTGAGCAACCGGTTCGGCGAGCCAATGCCCGCCCCGACTACCTTGTTGGGTGTGGAGTAACCGATGAGCGCATTGGCGACGACGGCGGGGGTCGCGGAGGGATTGAACTGGAGGTAGATGGCGGCCGCTCCCGCCACGTGAGGCGTGGCCATCGACGTGCCGCTGAGCACCGTGGATGCGGTGTCACTGGCGTTCGACGCGGAGGTGATACTCGAGCCGGGCGCGAAGAGGTCGACACAGGTGCCGATGTTCGAGAAGGACGACCGGTTGTCATTGCTGTCCGTGGAGCCCACGGTCAGCGCCTCGCCCACTCGCGCCGGGCTCTTCGTGCAGGCATCCCTACCATAATCGTTGCCTGCGGCGACGGCGTAGGTGACACCCGCGGCGATGGATCGGCGCACGGCATCGTCCAGGGCCTGGTTGGCAGCCCCGCCAAGGCTCATGGTCGCCACGGCCGGCTTCACATGGTTCGCCGTGACCCAGTCGATGCCGGCGATGACGGTGGACGAGAAGCCGGAGCCCGCGCAGTTGAGCACGCGCACGGCGTGCAGGCTCACCCCCTTGGCGACGCCCCAGGTCGCGCCGCCGACCGTTCCGGCCACGTGCGTGCCATGCCCGCTGCAGTCGTTGTGGTCGTTGATGCCGTCACCGTTGTCATCGACACCGGTGTAGTTGGCCGTTGCCCGGCCGCCGAAGTCGGAGTGGGTCGTCCGGATGCCGGTGTCGATGATGTAGGCATGCACCCCGGACCCGTTCAGATGGTAGGTGTAGTTGCCGTCCAGGGGCTGATCCGGCTGATCGATGCGATCCAGGCCCCAGGTGGACCCCGTCTGCGTGGCGCCCACGTGCACCACCCCATCCTCCTCCACGTAACGCACCGCCGGGTTCGCGGCGAGCGCCTGGGCCTCGGCCTCGGTCATCCGCACCGCGAAGCCACGAAGCGCATGCTCGTACGTGTGAAGGATTCGCCCACCGTGGCGGCCAACGAGCTCGCGCGCCACCTCCGGAACGCGCCTTCTGACGGCGCTCGGCGTGGAATCCTCGAGGACGACGATGTATTGGTTCGCCACCGGCTCCTTGGATCGGAGCAGCTTCGAGGAGACGGCGAGCGAACTGCTGTCCCCGGCCGGTTCGGCCTGAAGCGGATCCGCCACGCCACAGGATGCGAGGACACAGAAAGTCAGCGGCAATGCTGCCTGGGTGATGCGCATGATGGAATTGCCTCGTATTTGATAGCTGACTGAGCAGGACGCCCAGCCCCCCCGACTGCTTCATGCAGAAGGCGCGCGCACACTACCCATCCACGAAGGAGACGCTTCCAATCAGGCGCCAATCATTTACACACCAGCGTCAATCCAATCATATGCTGAAATTTTCAATCTTCAGCGAACCGGGGAGCACGGATGCGTTGGAGGAAATCCCTTACAAAGTACGCATCGCCCGTGCGAGGAGGGGCAGGAGTACCAGGGCGAGCACGTTGAGCCCGACCGCCCAGACGACCAGCGCCTTCCACAGGCGTGGCTCCACGCGCAGGGTGCCGAGCGCCACCACCATCCACAGCACTGGCAGGAAATCCAGGCTGAAGCGCTGCGCATTCACTTGCACCCAACCATTGTTGTAGTAGTGCAGCATGTGGAGGAGCGCGAGCAGCACGGTGCACCAGGCGCCTACCCGCAGCGGGTGCTGTCCTCGCGCCGCCAACGCCACGAAGATGAAGGGACTGGCGAAGGTGAGCGACGTCCCCATGCCATCCATTCCAATCGGTGCCAACTGGCGCGGGCCGCCGAAGAGGAAGTGCGGCCCCTCCAGGAACATGTGGAAGAAGTTGAAGGGGACGTACGCGGGGTGGAACAACCCGTAGCGCGCCACGCGCCTGGCCAGGAAGTCGCTCAGGGGCATGCCCGCGTACCCCGTATCGAATGGACTGCCGAAGCGCGCCGCGTTGAGCGCCAGGTACACCAGGGCACATCCTCCCGCGACCACGAGCGCCCCCCCCGTCTGCAGCACCTGCCGCCGTCTGCCGGTCTCCGCATGACGCAGCCACACGACCAGGGCGACGAAGGGCACCAGATAGACACATAACTGGCGCGACAGGAAGGCCAGCCCCGCCCACAGCCCCGCCCACGCCCCGCGTCCCCGAAGCGCCTCCTCCAGGGCGAGCAAAGAGCAGGACACCGCCACCACGTGCGCCAGGAACCACACGGCCTCGCTCTGGACCACGCAGGACCAGAAGGCCGTGCCTCCGAGCAGCGCGCCCACCAGCCATGGCCGAGACTCGGAGGGGATGTCCAGCCGCCGCAGCACCCGCCACGCCGTCCATGCCGCCAGGACCGCCAACCCCAGCGCCAGGAGACGGTAGGGCGCACGCTCTGGCCCCGTGAGCGCCACCAGTGGCAGCACCACCACCGAGGGAAAAGGCGGGAAGGCCACATAGTAGCGGCCCCCGTACATACTCAGGTCCTCCGCGGGCCCCGGGACATCCAGCCGCCCCTCCAGCCACGCCTGGGCCTGCAACCCATACAGGTTGGGCCCGTCATAGTGCGCGCGCCGGAAGCTCAGACCGATCGCGAGAAGGGCCATCAGGAGAAGAAGCGTCTTGCGGTGACCGGCGGCGAGGGGCATAGGCGGGCGGCGCAGGGACCTAACACACCCAGTCCGCCAATGATGCAACTCCGTAGGCCAGGGCGAATCGCTGCCGCGCGAACCGGGTCTGCCCCCGCGCATCGGTCAGGAGTTGATCCGTGCCGGTGCAATACTTGCATATGGGCGGGATGGGGATCCCATGAGGACTGGAGCCGAGGGTGCCCCCCAGGCAGTGCGCCATGCCGGTGCAGAGGCTGTGCAGGTGCTCCAGAATGACGCGTACCTCACCGGTTGCCCACGAAGGCGCCGCGAGGGCCCTCTTCACCCTGCTGCTCACGGCGGTCTTCCGGGAGCTCCAGGAGTACGCTCCCCGGGTGCCCCCCTGCGTGGTGGGATCGCGCGTGATGCACTCACCTTCATCGAGGCGTACTGCTTGCGGCCCATCTCGCTCCAGGACGTCGCGGCCGCGGTGGGCCGGACTCCCTCCCACGTGGCCACCGCCGCCCGCAGGCGACGGGGCTCACCGTGGGAGATTGGCTCCGCGAGCACCGCATGACCGAGGCCCGGCGGCGCCTGAATCCAGGACAATTTCCACCGCAATCCACGCACTGGTGCCACCGACCCGCCCGGCACAAAACGCTGTCAATGACACGCAGCCGGGAACAGCGGAGTATGGCAAATGCCACTCTGGGTCATGTGGCATGGAGCTTCGCGGCGCCCATGCGCCCGCTCACCCGCCATCGGTTCCCGCGTCAGGTGCCGGATCGCTCGGGGCATACGAAATGGAGAAATCCCGCGGCAGGCGAGCGCCGTTGAGATCGATGCGGATGTAGTGAAGCCCTCCGCGTACTGCCCGAGATGCAACTTCCGGCTGACATCCTCTCCAGGAAGATCGAGGAAACATTCGGAGTCAGCAAGCTTTCGCGCGAGATTGCGGAAACACCTGTCCCGCTCTTCGTGAAATGGGTGGAGCCACCAGAGACAACGCTATTTCATGCGCTCTTCACGAACGAGCCAGACAACGTGCCTTATCGATGAGATGTCGCATCGACGTGTGAGCACTTCCTGCCAACGGTCCTCCGAAGAGGTTCGTAGCGCCTCAGCTGCCCCTGTCTCATTCCTCCTGAGTGGGGAGGAGGGGGGACTTGCTGGCGTGTGTCGCTGGTCCCCGCTGCCGCAGGAGGTACTTGCGAACCACCTGGAACCGCGGCGGGGTGGAGAGGAATACGTCCCGAGGCGCATCGTGCAGGAGGCCCACGTTGAGCACGTGTTGACGGTAATACCACTCCCCCGAGTCCCAGTAGTGGAGCCGCTCGTTGTAGACGGCGCGCCCCCACTCCCCGGCGCGCAGTGAGAAAAACTCCTCGCGGTGTTGTCCTCGCGTCATGCTTCCCCATGCCGAGTCTCCTGGTCTGCCCATCCGGCCATGATCGAGCAGGATGATCGCCCCCTCGTTCACCCGCTCCACCCGTAGGGCGCCAGCCTCGGCGAAGGCCTTCCGGTGCATGTCCTGTTGCTCCCGCGGGCGGAACTGCTGCCACTCGTCGAAGAGGACGGTCTGCACCCGGAACACCTCCTCGTCCGCGCTCTCCAGGGCGAAAAGGGGAAGAGGGAGCGCACGGGGCGTGGCGTTACGCACTCCCGCCCGTGGGCCCCCGCGCGAGTGCTTCGTCCACTCGGTGCGGAGATGCTGGAGGAACAGCCCGGTCACCCCCACCCGTGCTTCTTGGATGCTCCTGCCTCTCAGCCGTGCCATGCCGCGCCTGACGTGAAGATGTACTCCGGGACTGACACCCTACTCACCACCAGGACGGTGGGAACAGGTGCCAGGTCCAACGCTTCTGGAGCAGGACGGCCACTCGACGTGAAGCCTTGACCCACCCCTCTTGCCCGGTGAGCAACTGGAAGGGCCTGGGCTCCGTCGGCATCGCCCGTCCGGATGCAGGGTAGGCGAGCTGGCGATTACCGGCCGGGCAAGCAAGCTGGGGGCACCGGGGGCACCCATCGTTTCCCCTTGGAGCCCCTGCGCAAAAGGGAGGTGGAGGGTTTGAGCGCGCTTGCGGACCTGCTCGAGACCAACCTCCAGACGGTGGTGCGGCGCTGGATGGCACGGGTTCAGGAACGCCTGGCGCCCGGGCCCTGCTCGGAGCCGGCGCTCAAGGACCACATCGAGGAGTACCTCCAGGAGATGATCCAGGTGCTGCGCCAGGGGGACGAACAGGCCCAGGCCTCGCGGCGGGGTGAGAGCTCGGCGGCCGAGCAGCATGGCGAGCAGCGCTTCCAGGTCGGCTTCGACGTGGAGTCCATGGTGCGCGAGTACGACGTGCTGCGCGAGTGCCTGCTCGAGCTGGTGGAGGAGTCCAACGTGGTGGTCACCCCGCGGGAGGTGCGGCTGCTGTCGGGCTACGTGGTGACGGGCATCGCCGAGGCGGTGCGGGAGTTCGTCCGGCAGCGCGACGAGCATCTGCGCCAGGCGGAGGCCGCGCGCTCGAGCGCCGTGGAGTCCGAGCGCGCCCTGCTCAACGCGGTCCTCCAGCAGATGCCCCTGGCCGTCATCGTGGCCGAGCCCTCGGGCCGGATGGTCCTCGCCAACCCCCAGGTGGAGCAGCTGATCGGCCATCCCTTCCGTGCCGCCCAGGGAGTGCCGGAGTACAGCGCGGCCTACCACGGCTTCCATCTCGACGGCCGCCCCTACCGCGACGAGGAGTGGCCACTGGCGCGCGCCATCCAGAAGGGCGAGGTGGTGCCGCCCGAGGAGATGGAGGCGGAGCGCGCCGACGGCACCCGCCGCGCCCTGCGCCTGTCCGGTTTTCCCGTGCGCGACGCCCACGGACACCTCGTGGCCGGTGTCACCATGGCCGAGGACATCACCGAGCGCAGGCGCCTGGAGGCCGAGCGTCAGCGCGCGGTGGAGGTGCTCGAGCACGGGGACGCCGTCTTCGTGGTGGACCGGGACTTCCGCCTGCTGTTGGCCAACCGCAACCAGGAGCGCATCACCCACACGCGCCGCGAGGACACCCTGGGCCGCGTCATCTGGGAGACGTTCCCCGCCATCGCGGATCCGAAGACACAATTCTGGCGGGAGTACCGGCGTGCCATGGAGGAGCGGGTGGAGGTGCGGTTCGAGGAATATTACGCCCCGGTGGGCGTGTGGACGTCCGTGAGCGTCTACCCCACGGCCGAGGGGGGCATCGCGGTCTTCTTCCGCGATGTCACCGAGCAGAAGCACGCCGAGGAGCGGTTGCGCCAGGCCTCCGAGTTCGAGCAGCAGCTCATCGGCATCGTCAGTCATGATCTGCGCAACCCCCTCAACGCCATCCTGCTGTCCTGCACCGCGCTGCTACGGCATGACGGGCTGGACGCGACCGCGCTGCGCACCGTCACCCGCATCCAGGCGAGCGCCGAGCGGGCAAGCCGCCTCATCCGCGACCTGTTGGACCTCACCCGCGGGCGCCTGGGTGGCGGCATTCCCATCACCCGCTCCCCGGTGGACCTGCGCTACGTGGTGGACGCGGTGGTCGAGGAGATGGAGGCCGCCCACCCTTCGCGCCGGGTGGTGGTGCACGCCTCCGGCGACCTCCGCGGCAACTGGGACGCGCAGCGCCTGTCGCAACTGCTGGGCAACCTGCTGAAGAACGCACTCGACTACAGCCCCGAGGACAGCCCGGTGGAGGTGGTGCTCGCCGAGGAGGCGGCGGGAGTCCGCCTGGAGGTGCGCAATCGCGGAGAGCCCATCCCGCCAGAGTCGATGGGGCGGTTGTTCGAGCCCTTCCAGCGGGGCGGAGGCGTCGCCGCCGCGCGCCCCGGTCTGGGGTTGGGGCTCTACATCGTGCGGCTCATCGTCGATGCGCACGGGGGCACCCTCGAGGCCCGCTCCACCGCCGCGGAGGGCAGCGTCTTCACGGTGCGGCTGCCGCGACGGCCGCCCATCCCCTGAGTAGGACACCGGTGTTCCCCGACGAGGTGGGGGAGCGGAGCGGCCAGACACGGCCTTGCCACCGAAGGGGGCCCCTCTGACGGGCCCTGGAGGTATGGAGCGCTCGGGTTCTCGCCTGCTGGAGGAGTGCGGCGCATCCAATCGTGCACATCGTGGGGTCGAGTCATACCAGGTCCGTGGGACCTGGATTGCACCACAGGCCAATGGCCGGAGGAGGAAGTGATGAAAGGGCCGCTGTCGCCACGCGTTCACGGGTTCATCGACTACGCGGGCATCTTGTTGCTGTTTCTCGCGCCGATGCTGTTCGGGTTCTCGGGACTCCCGGCGACGATCCTGTACGTCGTGGCCGTGCTGTACCTGGCCATGGTGTTGTTGACGGCGTATCCGCTCGGCGTCGCGAAGGTGATTCCCTTCCCCGTGCATGGGATTGTCGAAGCGGTCCTGGCGCTCCTGTTCATCGTGGCGCCATTCCTCCTGGGCTTCTCGGATGTGGCCGCCGCGAGGAACTTCTACATCATCGGGGGAGTCGCGCTCGGTGGGGTATTCCTGCTGACGAACTACCGGGCCGCTGAAACGCCCCGGTCGATTGCTGGCGATCGCAACCGCCGCTACGCCTGATCTCCGCGCACCGCCCGGGCCGGGGCTCGGGCGGTGCGTCGGCTCGTACCGAACGTCAGCTCAGGCCACCGGGTAGCCCCTGGCCTTCCGCGCGAGTCCGCCGTACGCATCGAGCATCCGCTCGCGCCAGGCGAAGAGGGGATCGTCGGCTTGCAGGAGCACGAACGGACTGATGCAGCGCGCCCACTGGAAGATACTGAAGACGATGGCGTCCACGTACCGTGGTGACTCACCGCCCAGGAAGGGCCCCTGCGCGAGAGCGGTCCTCACCGGGGCGAGCAGGGCGCGCAGCTCGGGCAGGCGCGCCTCGCGGTCGGCCACCACCTGCTCGAGCGGACCGCCGTAGCGCACCTCCCGGGTGGAGCGATAGTAGGCCCGGTCCTTGTCGTGCAGATGATTGTGGATGTCGAGCGCCACCATCCGCCCCACCGCGGGTGCGAGCACACGGTCCGTCCAGGCATTGACGAAGTGGGCCAGTGCGCGTCCCTCCGGTCCTCCGAAGAGGCTCGGTGCGTGCGGGTAGCGATCCTCGAGATCGAGCGCGATGGTCCAGGAGTCGCTCACCGTGCGGTCCCCGTCCACGAGCACGGGCACCAGCCCCTGCCCCGAGAAGGCGATGGCTTCCTTGTCGGAGAAGCGCCAGGGCACGGTCTCGAAGGCGAGCCCCTTGTGCGCCAATGCCAGTTTGGTGCGCCAGCAGTAGGGGCTGAAGCGCCGATCCTCCTCGGCGCCCGCGAGGTCATGGAGAATGCGTTTCATGACCCAATCCCTCCACGAGCAGCATGTCCGTGTGGGTGCTCGCCTGACGCATCGCCTTGGCGGGGGCGTACTCGGGAGAGTTCCACCACTCGCGGGCCCGCTCGACAGTGGGGAACTCGAGGAGGGCGATCCGCGTCGGGGTCCACGTGCCCTCGAGCGTCTCCGTCGCGCCCCCACGCACCAGGTAGCGGCCTCCGTAGGCGGCGATCGTCGGCGGAGCGAGCTGCTTGTACCGCTCGTAGGTCTCCGCGTCCTTCACCGTGATGTCGACCAACACATAGGCAGGCATTCGTTTCCTCTCGCCGGGTCAGGAGCCCGTATTCCGGGCGGTGGACGCCGTCAAGGTGCTCGCGGCGAGCCGCAGCAACTCGTCGTCAGCGAGCTGCTCGGTGGAGAGCGCGGAGGGTTCGGCCTTGACGCGATCCACCTTGCCATCGCGGGCGATGTGGAACTCGCCGGTGCCCTGACCGGGGATCTTCGCCGGATCCACCCGGGCCTCGCTGAGCATGGGCTTCATCTTGTCCAGCGAGACCTTCTCCTTCACGCGGCCGATGAACCAGGAGCGGATGGTGTCGCGGCACTTGTAGTCGAAGTCGCCGGGGCTCTGGGTGGCCAGCATCAGCCCCAGGCCGGCCGAGCGCGCGCGCTTGAGGAGGTTCTCCATGGGCTGCTTGGTGGACGGCTGGCGCATGGCGGGCAGATACATGTCCGCCTCGTCGAACATCAGCATGGCCTGCAGCGAGGTGGCGGGATTGCGATTGAGCCAGCGCGTCACCTCGATGAGCAGCTGCGACACCCAGAAGAGGACGCTGTTGTTGTCACCGAGGAACTTGGTGCTGATGATGCTCAGGCGTGTCTTGCCGGACGTCGCGTGGGCGCCGCGGCCGAGCAGCAGATCCATGTCGAGCTTCTCTGCCTCGCCGCTCATGAGGTGCTTCGCGTCGATGCGCAGCCGGTCCAGGTCATCGGCGAGCTTGTCGAAGAGCTTCACGTCCAGGCGGCCCGCGGCATTCACCAGACGCGGATCCTTGTTGCCGATGAAGCGGACGAGGTTCTCCAGGGTGACGCTCTCGCGCGTGAGCTGGACGTACTGGTCGATGGCTTGCGCGAGCAGCGTCCGGCAGGACTTGTCGCGAGGGTTCTGCCGGTAGTCCAGCATGCCAGCCAACGCCTCGGAGGCATGGCGCGTGGCCTGTTGCCGATCGAAGTCCGAGAGCGCGTCGAGCCCGTCCGGGACGATGGGGATGGTCAGCGGGCGGCCGTAGGGATGGCCCGGGGTGAAGAGGGCCACGTCGATCCGCTCGCGCAGCAGGGCCCGGCGCTCGGCGCGGCGGGGATCATCGATGGTCCGCGTCCAGAAGGACTCGGAGGCGTAGCCGGCGAGGTCTCCCTTGCGATCCACGAGAATGGTCGGAACACCCTGGATGAGCAGCTGCTCCAACACGTTGAGCGCGAGCGTCGTCTTGCCGCTGCCGGAACCGCCGAGGAACGCGGAGTGCCGGGTCAGCTCATCGGGGGCGAAGAGGACGGGCTCCTTCAGCAGACTGTCTGTCTCGCCGATACGAACGGGCTCGCGCTTGCGCGGGGGCTCCACGGGCTTCTTGACCGGAGGAGCCACGGAAGTGGCGGATGGCGTCTGGACCTGTGGCTCGGGCGGGGTCACTACGGGGAAGGACCCGGACTGAGAGGAGGCGTGCGTGGGCACGGGCGGAGGCGTATCGGCCCGAGCAGCGGGGGTCTGCGCGGTCGTGCTTGTCCCTGCGCGCAGGTGGTCCAGACCGAGGATCTCCCGCAGTGACTTGAGCTGGGTCAGGGGCCGGGCGGAGCGCAGCCATGCGGCGAATTCGGGGAGGGACTCGTGCTGCTGGCGGAACTCGCGCAGCGCGAGCAGGGTGCGGCTGTCGCTGTCCTCGAGCACCGCGCGGCGCCCACCCTTGCTGATGAGCTTGCCGAGATTGATGGCGGCCTTGCCCTTCGGATTGCTCGGGAAGTCGCTGGTGCGCACGACGATGGGCGTACGCACCTTACCGGCTACCTTCCAGGTCTGTTCGATCTGGTCCGCGAGTGCTCCGGCCTGGGGAGCTTTGTTGCACAGGGCCACGTGCAGCTTCGCCTCCCCGGGCGAGACATCTACCTGGATGGCTTCACCGGAGATCCGCGCTTCGAAGCGGTGCCCCGTGTCCACCTCATCCGCGCAGGCCTCGAGTGCCCAGACGAGGAGCTCGGCGATCTCGGCATCCTCCTCGGGCGGCGACGTGTTGTACGTGGAGCGGAAGTCGTTCCACTGCTGGTCCAGCTCCCGCCCGGTCGCGGGGCCTGGGTTCACGATCACCTCCCCGCTCTCCAGGGGGAAGCGATCGGGCAAGGCACCCTCTCGGATGGCCTGCTCGCGCCAGCGGCGGCACGCGTCGAGCACGTCGCGCGTGTTCTTGCCGGACAACTTTTCGAAGCCCTCGTGGGGGAAGGGATAGGTGGGCTCGGCCGGATCGAAGGGCGCGTCCTCCACCGCGTAGAGGTGCTCCAGCCGGCGCTCGGTGATGAGCCGCGCCTCCTCGGCCGTGCGCAGGTGCTGCAGCTTGATGAGGTCGGGATCGCGCTCGATGCGGTCCAGGAGGGATTGGGTGAGCTGGCCGCGCAGGCCCGTCCAGAAGGTGTGCAGGCAGCTGATGACGATGACCGACGAGGGGGCGCGCTCGGCGAGGTCGCAGAGCATGTGCATGGCCCGCCGGAAGGCCTGTGCGTTCGTCGCCTCGATGTCGAAGCCCTCGAGCTGGTCCACGCACAGCACGAGCGAGTGGTTGAGCGCCGCCACGAGCCGGCCCAGGTGCTCCACCATCTCCTGGGGGTGGTTGTCATAGGTGCGCGGCACCAGCCCGCCGAGCACCTTGCGATCGTTGTCGGACAAGTCCTCGCAGCGCAGGTACTTGAGCACCCGGCTGCGGATGCGCGTGTCGTCGCGCTGCAGGAAGAGGAGCGCGCGCAGCAGGTCCAGGTCCAGCTTCTTGAAGTGGGGCTGCTTCTGCAGATCGTCGGCGGCGATCTCCACCAGGTTGGGGATCTCCTCGGGATCCTGCTCGGGGTCGGCCAGCAGGGCGGCCACCTGGCCACAGTGGGAGAGCAGCACGTCGGAGAGCTTCTGCAGTCCGGAGCGGGGCTCGGTGGGCTCGTGGTAGGGCTGGTCGAGCGAGTCGATGAGGTTGGAGAGGACGTAGCGCCCGTAATTGGAGGTGGACGTCGTCATCTGCATGTAACCCACGAAGCCGAGCGAGCGCTCGTGGGCCATGGCGCGGAAGGCGCGCAGCAGGTGCGTCTTGCCGCAGCCCGATTCACCGAGCATCAGCAGGATGCGCCCCGAGTCCACCCCGGGCGGCGTGGTGGCGCGCAGCAGCAGGCGCTCGAAGGTGGCGCGCGCCTCCTGGTGCACCGTCTCCACGTCGAAGGGATCCTCCCGCCACACCTCGTGACGGTGCTGGATGGAGTGGAAGACCTCGGTGCGATCGGAGAGGAAGGTGGCGAGGCGAAGATCGGTCTGGGTCATCGGCGGTCCCCCGGATGCCGGACGAGAAGTGGAGCGCTACAGGGCGATGAAGTGGAAGGTGGAGCCGAGGTGGCGGATCTCCGAGGCCGCGACGTCCGCGGGATCCATCAGCTCGACCATGTCCGCGCGGCTCAGGGACAGGAGGCGTTTCTGGTTGGCCTCGACGAGCCGGTTCTTGAAGGACTGCTCGTCCAGGCCCTGACCCCGCAGGGCGCGCCAGACGTGCGAGATGAAGACCCGGTCATCCCCGAAGCGACCCGTCGTCGCGCCACGGGCGACATCCAGCACGCGCTCGGCGAAGGCGGGAAGGCCGTCCTCGGTGGTGCGGGGTGCCGGCGCCGGGGGCTCGGAGGCGGTGGAGCGCGGCGCGGGTACGGGCTCCGCGGCGGGGATGAACCAGGACTGCAGGGCCGCCAGGCGGAGGCTCTCCGCATCCGTGCGCCGTGCACCCACGCTCCTGGCCGCCAGTTGCTCCATGGCCTGCGAGGGCTTCACCTCGCGCGAGGACTGGAGCACCTGGCCGAGCAGGAAGGACTGCACGGCGGCCAGGGTGAAGGGCTTGTCCGTCTCCACGCCGAGCTGCTTCCAGCACAGCTCGTCCTGTACCTCCTTGAGCTTCCGGGTGCCGACTTTCTTGAGGCCCAGCTGCTTCTGCACGAGCACCGCGCGCAGGTTGTCTGCCTTGTCGAGCCGGCTCGCGTTGGAGGCGGGCAGTCCCAGCGCGTGCGCCGTGAGGTACGTGAGCCGGAGCTTCTTCCAGGTGAGGCCCCTGGGCAGGCGCTCCTCCCCGAGGAACTTCAGGGCTCGCGCGCGTCCCGTCTTCGTGAGGGATACGCCCTTGCGCGCCGTCTGCTGGATGAGCCCGCCGGACTCGAGCGCCGCCAGCGACTCGTCGAGCCGGGTGTTCCACTCACCGCTGCTCCAACGGTGGGAGGCGAAGGACTTCAGCGCGCTGGACAGCCCACTGCGAGAGCCCTTCCCCTCCGCGCGCGTCAAGAGCCACACCAACGCGAGATCGCCCACGCGAGACACCTCATGCCCCTCCATCTGCATCCTCCCTACGTGGCGCTGGCCCCCCTGGGGCATCACGCCGGAGCGAGACGACTTCTAAGATAGTGTCGCGGATTTCCTCGAGCCGCGCCACCACGTCATTGGCGAGGAAGCGGAGCACGAGGTAGCCGTGCCGTTGGAGTCCCAGATCCTTGCGCCGGTCGCGGCGGTAGGCCTCGGGATCCTGGAAGTGGTAGTAGCCGTCGACCTCGATGGCGACGCGCAGCCGGCGACAGAGGAAGTCCACCTCCACGGGCCGGTTGTTGATGCGGAACTCGGCGCGCTCGTTGTTCTCGAAGAGGCCCTGGGTGGCGGGGAGGGAGTCGAGCAGTGCGAGCAGGAAGCGCTCGGCGGAGCTGCGCGCCCGGTCCGCGGCCTCGGGCTGTTTGGAGGCGGCTTCCAGCTCACGGGCTGCCTCCCCGTAACGGGTCAGCACCTCGTCCGTGACGCCATCGGCGGCCAGCCGGGCCAGCGAGCCGGAGAGTGTCTCAGTGGATTTGACTCCGAGTGTCTCCAGCCGCCGCTTCAGCTCCTCGGCGGAGGGCGTGTCGAGCTCCAGCAGTCCTTCACGCACCAGGGCCATGGCCTGGCTCTCGCCCCCGTGCAGGTAGGCGTCGACTGTGGGCCGATCCACCTGGAGGGCCACGATGAGCGAGGGCACGGCATCACAGAGCCTGGCCGCCACGCGTGCGGCGCTCGTCAGCCAGGCGGCGCCGGAACCGGAGAGCATGAGGGCCGGGGCTTCTCCCGATGGGACGAGCGCATGCAGTGCCACGAGCGCGCGGAGGGGATCTCCCTCACAGGCGGCGAGTATCACGTCAGGGAGGAGCCCGGACTTGTGGACAACTTGTGGAGGTTGGAGCAGGCACCTGCAGGTGGCGGAGACATCTCCTCCGGGAATGGAGGGGAAGAGCTCCTGGAGGAGCACGTCGCGCTCATGCTCTGTCCTTCCCTCGAGCAGGGAGCGAGACTCGCCGGGAGCGAGGCCCGCGGCGGCACCGAGGTAGTCCGCCGCATCCGCCTGGAGGTTCCTGACACGGGAGAGTGTCTCCATCCAATCGCGGACCACCGTGGCCTCGTGGGTGCCAGGAGAGACACTGAGGGGCTGGTGGCGCGAGTCGAGCCAGCGGCGCCAGAGGGACATGGCACTGCCGGGCGGGCCGGCGAACACGGTGAGCTTGGGGATGCCCTGCTCGCGCCGGCGCTGATGCCGTTCCAGTTCTTGGAGGACCGAGGCATCGCTCCGGATGTGGGATCTGGAAGAGGGCACGGACCCAAGCGTCCTTGAAATGGAGGCGCGGCATCAAGAGCCCCTCCCCCGCTGCTGTGTCCGGGAGTGGTCATCCTTCCTGAGGGACAGTTGCTCACATCGAGGGCTCGCCTGGCTCCTGGGGTAACATCCAGCCGGGGGCCCCATGTCTCGACACACGATGCTCATGACGTTGATGGGTGGGCTGGTCCTGGGGACCGGTTGCCCTGATGTCTACGGGAAGGGGGGCAAGCTCGACCGGGCGATGGAGAAGGACATCGATGAACTTCACGGTGAGCGAAAGCGCGAATTGAGGATGCAAGGCGTGGAGATGGAGGAGGATGAGGAGGGGAGCTGTCCTGAGGACAAGGTAGAGGTTCGCGACTGCACCTCATTGTCATGCAAGGTGGAGTGCCAGTGAGGTGGGGCACGATCATCGGTGGAATTGTCGGGGTCGTGCTGCCCGTGCCCCTGATGTTGCTCATCGATGCGATGCACCGGGAGCAACCCCAAACACTTTCATTGAATGAGCAGAGGGCGCTCCTGACTTTCGGGCGGGATTGTTGGAGGCGAGAGGACTGCGAACCTCCACTCGGGTGCTTGTACTTCGCGGGTGAACGCAAGGGCTACTGTATTGGCAGCACGTGTCAGGCGGACTTCCAATGCGGTCAGGATTGGATGTGCCGGACGGTGCGGACGCTAGGAAATGGAGCGCCGATACGAACCTGTGTGCCTCCTGGTCTGAGAAAGGAGGGGGAAGCGTGTGTGCAGACCCTGGGGATGGATGAAGAGACGTGCGCGCTGGGGCTCCGTTGCAACGAGGGGTGGTGCGGTCGTCCCTGCCAACCAGACGAGTCCACGAGTTGCCCGGAGGGTTTCTTCTGCCGGGAGGGAGTGAACGGACCGTCGTGTCTTCCCACATGTGAGACCCGGGGCTGCCCCGAAGGCCAGCAGTGCATCACCCTGGGCGAGGGCATCTCGGTCTGCGCGGTGGTGCGCGGAGAGAATTGCCAGAAGGTCCCCTGCCCCGACGACAGCCTCTGCTCCGTCTGGCCGCCTCGTTACAGGGAGTCGCGCCTGGTGCTGAAGATGGCCTGCTCCCGTATTTCCTGCGGGGAGGGTGGACCCGCCTGCCCCCCAGGTACCTCCTGCATTCAGGGCGTGTGTCTAACGCGTCACCCGTAGCCCGCCACCTCATGGCCCGGTGTGCTCAGCGCTTTCGCGTGGAGAGAAGCCCTTCGACGAGAGCGACGATGGCGCTCCGGTAGTCCGTGGCGGACGCTCCCGAGTCGATGGCCAGCGCCGCGCGGTCGAACGCAGCCGACAAGAGTCCCGTCAGCGCGTCGACTGGCCCCTCGGCGATAGCGCCTTCACGCATCGCCGCGGCCAGTCCCTCGCGCAGCGTGCGGCCTGCGTGACGGAGATCCATCGCGTCCATCTCCGTGCGGCCGAGCACCGCTGGACCGTCGAGGAGCAGCAGCCGCGTGCGCCCTGGCACTGCCATCGCCGCGAGATAGGCATCCGCTCCAGCAAGCAGCGCTCGGCGCACCGAGAGCGCTGGCGGCGTGGCACGTTCGATCTCCTCCGCGACGGCCTGCGCCTCGTGCTCGACCACAGCGCGGAAGAGCGCCTGCTTGTCCTCGAAGTGATGGTACAGCGCGCCCCGGGTCACTCCCGCTGCGGTGGCGATCTCGGGCGTGCTGGTCTCGGCATAGGACCGCTCCGTGAAGAGCTTGCGCGCGGCCGCGATCAGGTCTCCACGCGTCACCTCCGTGCGCTCACGGTTCGAACGCCTGCCTGTCCTGCTGCTCGTCCTGCGTTGCATACATTCAGCCTGTATGTTAGTGGACCAGAAACATACAGACTGTATGTCGGACTGAGAAGGAGCGAAAGAGATGAAGACCAGCGCTTACTACCCCGTGTTGCTGGCCCCCGACGTGGCCCAGGCCGCGCGCTTCTACGTCACGCACTTCCGATTCAAGCCGTTGTTCGAGAGCGACTGGTACGTCCACCTGCAATCGGCCGAGGACCCGAGCGTCAATCTCGGCATCGTCCGGAACGATCACGAGACGATCCCCCCAGAGGGGCGCGGAAGGACCTCCAGCCTGCTCCTCAACTTCGAGGTGGACGATCCGGACGAAGTCTACGCGCGCGTCCAGGCGGCGAACCTACCGATCCTCCGGACGCTGCGCGACGAGCCGTTCGGGCAGCGCCACTTCATCACCGCGGATCCGAATGGAGTCATGATCGACGTGATCAAGCCCATCCCGCCGACGGCTGAGTTCGCCGCGCAGTACGCCGACGAGGCGCTGCCGCGCTGAAACACGACGGGGTCCACACTCCAAGCATTCGTGCAGGGCGTGTGTCAACCGCGTCACCCGGGGTCCCAGCCCTCCTCCTCCGCGTGCTTTTTCTCTCGCGCGCCTGCCTCGCCGCGTCTACTCAGGAGGGGTATTTTTTCCCCCTACCCCCAGGAGGCATCCGCTCCCATGGCCGCGCTCACCTTTGGCTTCCTCATGGATCCGCTCGAGACGGTCCGGGTGGACCACGACTCCACCTTCGCCCTCATGCTCGAAGCCCAGCGCCGCGGCCATCAGGTGCGCTACTTCGAGCAGCCCTGGCTGCGCTTCAGCGGCTCCTGTGCCGAGTCGCGCATGCGCACCGTCACCGTGCGTCGCGAGCCCGGCAAACACTTCGACATCCTCGACGAGCAGGTCCGCCCCATCTCGAGTCTCGACGTCCTGTTCATGCGTAAGGACCCACCCGTCGACGCTGACTTCATCCAGGCCACCCAGCTCGTCGAGCTGTGTAACGGCAAGGCCCCCGTCTTCATCAACAACCCCACCGGCATCCGCGACGCCAACGAGAAGCTCTTCGGCCTGCGCTTCCCCGAGCTCATGCCCGAGACGCTCATCGCCCGCGAGCTCGCCGTGCTCGCCCAGTTCGTCGCCCGCCACCCCCAGGGCACCATCCTCAAGCCCGTCGAGGGCTTCGGCGGCCAGGGCATTGTCTTCCTCCAGCCCGGTGACCGGAACACCCGCTCGCTGCTCGAGGTCCTCACGCTCGGTGGGCGCAAGGCCATCGTCGCCCAGGCCTACCTCCCCGAGAGCCGTCAGGGTGACAAGCGCATCATCCTCGTCGACGGCGAGCCCCAGGGCGCCGTGCTTCGCGTCCCCGCGCAGGATGACCACCGCGGCAACATGGCCGCGGGTGGCACTCCCGTGAAGACGCAGCTCACCGCGCGCGAGCGGGAGATCTGTGCCCAGCTCAAGCCCTCGCTCCAGGAGCGCGGCCTGTACCTCGTGGGCATCGACGTCATCGGCGACTGGCTCACCGAGGTGAACGTCACCAGCCCCACGGGCATCGCGGAGATCGACAAGCTGGACAACACCAACGTCGAGGCGAAGGTCATCGACGTCGCCGAGCGGCTCGTGGGCGAGCGGCGGTAAAGGATGGCGACGTACAACATCTCCCTGGCGGATCTCCGGCAGGACATCGCCGGAGTCATCCCCGCCGGGCTCGTCCTGAGCTGGAACGAGCAGGAGAAGACCTCCGTCCGGCACGAGCAGTTGCTGGCCCCCTTCCGGACGCGGGGCACCCTCGTTTCTACGGACTCGGCGGGGCTGTCCAAGCTGTCTACAGCAGGGCGAGCCCTTCCGTCTGACCCTCTCAAGGGTCGAGCTGAACGGGCATCGCTTTCCTGTCTGAAGGCCGCCGAAGTGGAGCGGGTCTCTGGTGGCGGGTGTCACCCGTCGACGACCTCATCAACCACCTGGAGGGCTAGTAGGTGGGACCCGTCTCCGCGGCGAGCTGCTGGAGCGCCTTCTCCCAGCTCGCTCCGCGCTCATCGTCCTGCCAGCTCGTCACGCTGCTGCCGCCGCGGCTCACCAGGCTCACGCGAGCGATGGCCTGCGAGTGCGCGGGGCTGCCGACGAACTGGTACATGGCTTCTTCGTCCTTCCAGACGGTGAACGTGCGTTTCGTGTTGCAGCGCGTGGATTGAGCGAACTGGACCGCCACGAGCCCCTGTTGCTGCTGGAGGGTCTGGTCGATGGGGCCCGAGAGCCGCTCGAACTCCGCTTGGGCTTCCTGTGAGTGCCCCATGCGCAGGTAGGTGCTGCTCATGATGTAGGTACCGGGCGCGAGCCTACCCTGGGCGTCGACCCCCGGGCCCTGGAGGGGACTGGATTGGAAGTCGGGCTCCATCGCGTCGCGCTTGCAGCCGTCGTCACTGGGGAGCTCAGGGGGTGGCTCTTTCGGGGGCGGCGGGGACTCCGAACCGCCACATGCGGCGACAGAGAAAGAGAGCAGCGCTGCTGCGAGGGGACGCTTCATGATGTGACTCCTTGGAGTGAATGGGGACTGCGGGACGTCAGCGAGTGGCGGGCGCCGCGGACCGGACGGTGCCGAACAGGAGTGGGGAGAAGTCGCGGCCCAGGCGCTTGGAGTGGAAGTCCTCGGAGCGCGCGAAGATCCGCACCTGGACCGCATCCGCCGCCGAGGCGGTGGAGCTCAGCGTGGCGACCCAATGCTGCGCACCGGCCGGATCCCGTACGCGGAGATAGAGATAGGAGCCGGCGCGCAGGCGCTCCTCGACGAGACCGGTGAAGCCGAACCTCGCCGACGGCTCGAGCGTGTAGTGCTCCAGGGGATTGCCGGAAGGCCGCTCGGGCCAGAGCGTGTAGGCCGCCGCGAGCCCCGTGGTGAGCAGGACCCCGCAGACAATGGCCGTTCGTCGCAGGCTGAGGAAGCGACGCTCCCTACCGTTCGCCTCCGGCCCGAGCTTCTGCCCTGCGTTCATGGTTTCGCCCCCAGGTGTCCTGCTTCAAAACCCCGGGTGCGCGAAACTGTTACCCGACAGCGCTCTTTGGAGGTTCGGTGCGTCGTCTCATGTCGCATGCCCGGGAAACTACGGTCCACGCCGTTCGTCTCCGGCCCGAGCCGACACACGGCACGCGAGAGCGGACGAGCGGCACGTCCCGGCGGATGAGTGGTCCGGCGCCTCGAGGAGGCCGGGCTACTGCTTGAGACCCAGCGCCGCCTTCACCGCGGACAGGGAGCGACGGCTCACCCGCGCGGACTGGCCATCCTCGAGCTCGACCTCGTGGATGCCCTCGTTGCTACGCAGGGCCTTCACGCTGCCGAGGCGGATCAACTCCCCCCGGTGCACGCGCAGGAAGCCATGGGCGCGCAACCGCTCCTCGAGCAGGGACAACGGCTCCTCGGTGCAGTGCTCGTCCTGGTCCGCGCGGAAGAGCGTGTATTTGTCGCTGCTCCAGAAGCGCGTGATGTCGCGGGCATCGAAGAAGCGGCTCACCCCGCGTGTGACGGTGATGATGCGAGTCGATGGCCCCCCGCGACGGACCACCACCTCCAGCGCTCGGGTCGCCGCCTCCTTCGTCGCGAGGAGCCGCTGGCGTGCGCGCTCCACGGCGGCCATGAGCCGCTCGGGCCGCACGGGCTTGAGCAGGTAGTCGACCGCGCTCACCTCGAAGGCCTGCACGGCGTACTCGTCGTAGGCGGTGATGAAGATGAGCGGCGGCAGATCCGTGTAGCGCTGCGCGAGCGAGAGCCCATCCAGCCCGGGCATCCGGATGTCGAGCAGCAGGAGCTCGGGGTGCAGCGTCTCCACCTGCCGGAGCGCCTCCTCCCCATCCCCGGCCTCTCCCACGACCTCGGTGCCCGGGATGCCTCCCAACAGGCGGATCAGCCGCCTGCGCGCTGGTTCCTCGTCGTCGACGACCAGGATCCTCATGCCGCCGCGCCCTCCACCGGAATGGCCATCCGCGCGATGCAGCCTCCCCCCGGTGCCGTCTCCAGGGCGAGCACTCCGCGCTCCCCATAGAGCAGGTGCAGGCGCTCGCGGAGGTCCTCCACGCTCGTCTGGCTTCCGCGGTGCTCCGAGGCACCGGGCCCCGGCCCATCGTCGAGCACCTCGAGGGAGACCCTCTCCCCCTCGTGTCGCACGCGGACGAGCACGCTGCCGCTGCGCCGGTGGGCCATGCCATGCAGGATCGCGTTCTCCACCAGGGGTTGCAGGATGAGCGGCGGGACTTCGAGCCCGGCGGCGCGTTCGTCGAACTCGACCCGCGTGCTCAGACGCGAGCCGTACCGCGCGGATTGGATCTCCAGATAGTCACGCACCATCTCCACCTCGCGCTGGAGCGTGACGAGCCGTGTCTTCGAGCTGTCGAGCGCATAGCGGAAGAGATCGGCCATGCGCTCGAGGGTGCGCTCCGCGAGCTCGGGGTTCTCGGGGATGAGGCTCGCCACCGTGTTGATGCTGTTGAACAAGAAGTGCGGGTTCGTGCGGCCCTGGAGCGCCTTGAGCTGGGCCTCGAGCGCGGCCTGCCGCTCCAGCTGCGCCATGCGCTCGACGTTCCAGGCCTTGTTCCGCAGGCGCTGCACGACGAGCGCCGGGAGGATGTAGATCCACGAGATGATGATGCTCTCGAGGGCGAACTTGGGCAGCGCCACTCCCACCGGATCGGTCATCCTCTTGAAGAGCAGCCCCTTGAGCTCGAGGATGCTCGGGGCGAGCAGGAGCGGAACCGTCGTCGTGACGACGACGTGCAGCGTGCCGCGAGCCAGGGGGGTGCTCAGGCGTGGCACCACCTTGGGCAGCACCCAGAAGTAGAGCGCGTGGAAGGCGGCCGAGAGCACGAGGAAGGGAACGTAGACCCCCACGATGCGCAGGAGCGCGGTGTCCAGGGGCAGCTCGAAGAGGTTCCCGAGGAGCAGCGGCGCGGCCGCGAGCGGCGCGATCGGGTAGAGCCAGGGCAACTCGCGAGGCAGGAGGTCTCCCCCGCCCGGTGGGATGAGCGCGAGACGGCTGCTTCGGCTGCTGGCGGAAGGCCTCTCCATACGAGGCGGAGCGTAGCGGGCCTCGCTTGCAGGGACCAACCTGCCCCGATGGATGGTCCCTCCTGGCGGATGAGCGGTCGTGGGCTGGCGGAGGAGCCTCAGCTGACCAGCGGTGTCCGGGCTCCCTCGAGCTCGGGCGCTCCCGTGAGCCGCCGGGCGATGCGCCGGCGGACGATGTCGATGTGCTCGCGGAAGAAGTAGAGGTTCTCGGCGTACGAGAGGGGAATGGGGATGCGGTTCACCTCGCGCTCCGTCTCATCCAGCCGCTTCATCATGTCCTCGAGCATCGGCCGATCCGGATTCTCCTCGAGCTGGATTTCGAGCTCCTTCAGGCGCGCGTACCAGCGGAAGATGCGCGAGCGGACGCGCCACAGGAGCAGCGCCGGCACGGCCCGCCCCAGGGGAACCAGCACGGCGATGATGGGCACGAGCATCACCCAGAGCCGGTCAACCAGGTTCGCGGCCCAGAACGGCAGGTAGCGTTGCAGGAGCGGAGCACCGGTCTGGTAGTAGCGGCGGGCTTCGCTACTGAGCGGGAAGCCCGTCTCGAGCGGCGCGGGGAACTCACCCGCCCGATCGAGCAGCCCGGAGCTGCTGTGGATCTCACTCGCGGTGCGCATGAGCAGGTACGCGAGCGCGGGGTGTAGCGTGTCGCGCGCCACCAGGTTCGCGGTGGGCGAGAGCAACACCACGTCGTGGTCCGGGATGTCCGCCGCGAAGTCGAAGACGCCCCGGGGGAGTACGTGCTTGGAGAGGTACGGGAAGCGGCGGGTGTAGGCATCCGCCCGCGTGAAGCTGAGGAGCCGCACCCCGGGCACCGCGGCGAGCTTCTGGATCGGCGGTGACTCCGCTGGCGCCACGAGGAACACCGCGTCGATGCGTCCTTCCTTGAGCTGGTTGATGGCCTCGTCACGCTCGAACGGCAGGAGCTCCGTGGGAGCCGTGTCGGCGCCATTGGCCTTGAGGAGCGTGAGGGCGAGCGCACGCGTTCCGCTCTCGGCGGGCCCGATGGCGATGCGCCGGCCGCGCAGCCCAATGACATCGTCGATCGGCTCGCCCCGATAGAAGACCCACAGGGGCACATACGAGAGGCTCCCGAGCGACACAATGCGAGTGTCCTTGTCCCCACGCAGCGCGCCGCTCTGCACGAAGGCGACATCAACCTGGGCCTGGTCGTCGGCGAGCAGCTCGACATTGGAGAGGGAGCCCTTCGTCGTGCGCAGCTCCAACGTGACGCCGTGCCGTGCGAGGAACTCCTGGTAGCGCTTCGCGAAGTACCGGAAGCCGCCCTCGTCCGGGGCCACTGCGAGGACGAGCGTCTTCGGAGGGGCGGGTTTGACGAAGTAGAACGTGACGGCGAACGCCGCGGCGATGATGAGGGTCACGGGCGCGAGCGTGAGCCACATGTCGCGCCGCAATGCGCGCCGGAACTGTTCCCTGAACGTGTCCTTCTGCATGGTGGGCGCGGAGTATAGGCCCCCACCCCGCGAATCCAGGCATTCGTCCCATTTCGGTGAATAACCCGGAGGGGACGCCCGTCTCCTGGGAATGCGTCACATCAAGTCCGCGCGGATCGCGCGCATGTTCTCACTGGTCGCGGCGGTGTCCCTCACGGGGTGCGTCATCGAGGATTCGGACGACCCGACTCCCGGAGTGGAGACGTGGTGCCGCTCCCTGGAGGGCTCCTCCAGCGGGGTCATCCCCCTCGGAAACGAGCGGGGCTCCTTCCTCTCCCTGGAGTCGTATGCCTTCCCTGGCTACTACATCCGTCACGCCAGCGGCCGTGGGGTGCTCTCGGTCATCGTGTCCGACCGGGACATGGATGAGGCCACGTTCCGGATCGTCCCGGGCCTGGCCGACGGCCGGTGCATCTCCTTCGAGGCCAGGAGCCAACCCGGGTCCTACTTGACGCAGGACGATACGGATATCGTCCTGGCCGCGTGGCGCTCCGACCCGCGCTTCCTTGAGGACGCCACCTTCTGCCCCAGGCCCGGTCTGGCGGACCCCGATCACATCAGCTTCGAGTCCTGCAGCGACCGGGGCGAGTTCATCAACCAGTACGACGGCCTCTTGTTCGTCAACGAGGGGTACGGGTGGGAGTACGAGGAGGACGCGACCTTCACGCTCGATTACCCCTGGTCGCCCTGAGGGGACCAGAGCGCGGCCCCCTCCATTGAGGTGCTCGGAGCATCAATATCCGAGCGCCGCGATCAGGGAGGAGCAGGAGCGAAGTCGCTCGATGGACTCGAAGAACGACCGCTCGGCGAGCCATACGTCTTCAGCCGGGAAGGCTTTGGCGAGTTCTTCGTTATGGCGGTCACCGACGCACGGTAGCGCATCGTCCTTCGGCCGGGAGACACCGTCGAGGAGCGTCCGGTCCACGGACCACGATTCGATGAGTTGTACGTGCTCTTCGGACTCGTGCCTGTTTCGGCAGTACGCGAGAAGCTCATGGGTTGCCTGATAGAGCCAGGACTCGATGCTGTAGCAGGGTGACAGGATGATGAGACGGCCCAGTGCCGTCTCGATCTGCTCGGCTGTCTGCGGTGAGCGTGGACGCGGATTGACGGGCTGCGGAGCCTCGCCGCGCAGGATACGGCGCACGCCATCACGGATGATCTCCTCGAACTTCTGGCGGTTCTCGCTCGTGTGGCGATCGGTCCACACGCGGTCGGTATCGAAGTGGAAGACGACGAACCCCGCCGGTTGCACCACCAGTTGCGCCGCGATCAGGTTGAGCAGAAAGATCGTCTCCCGGGTCGGCGGCTGCTCCTTCCATTTGTTGGCACTGACCGCCTGGCGTGCGCGCTCGTTTTCGGGCAGGGGCTCGATTCGAACCCGAGCCGGATTCAGGTCGACGCCCTCCACCACGAGCTTGAGCGCCTCCTTCAAGAGCTTCTGGATCGTCGGCTGTGCTTGCTTACCAGAGTCCTCGGTCAAGACGAGGATACGGGCCCGGGCTTCCATGACGTGTCACCAGAGGCCCTTGGTGAGCAGGATGTCCGAGACGCGCTGAATCCCTGTCTGGTATGCCAGGAAGAAGGACTCTGCTTCCTCATGGGTGGGGTTGCGCCAGATGAGCTGGGCGCCAGCTTCACCGCTGGCGCGCTCGCAGAGAATGAACGTACGACGAACCTCGTCGACGCTGTCGAACCGCAAGAAATCGAGCAGCAGTGGGTTCTGGCTCGTCAAGAACGCCTGCCGCTCACCTATCTCATCCAGGCACGCGGAGATCCACTCGTGATGGAGGCCGTTCACGAGTTCGTCCGCGATGATCAGATCTCGCGAGGCATCGGCATGGGCGAAGAAAGCGAGCAACCGCTTTTGACCGTAGCTGAGCAGGTCGTGGGAGACCTCCTCGCCGGGTCGTTTGAAGAAGAATCGGAGATTGCTCAACCGTACCGTTTGTCGGCTCGGTTCTGGGCTGAGACGCTCGATATCGAAGCGCGCGCTCGCGGAGTCATAACCGAGCACATGGGAGGCACGATCAAGAAATGCTAGGGGAAACGTAGCAGATGTGCTTTCGGGTATTGACTCAAACGTCATTTGGGAAATTGATCGCGGGATTGTTGGACGATTTGCCGAGATTCTGACGCCAGAACCTCTGATTTTTATTTCAAGCTCAAGCAAATTATTGAATAAATCGAGGCTTTCATCCATGCGGCCTGCGCTTAATATTTGCGCTAAAAGGACCGCCTCCGCCAACTCCTTCGATCCAGAGTCCTCTCTGTCCTTCTTCAAAGCAAAATATAACGATAGAATTGGTGCCGCCGGAAACTGAGACTCTACACGCGTTTGCTTATCTGCCCTTTCGAGCACGATCTCGTTTGGCAGCACGTCGGCTCTCACGGTGGCCACGCCATTTTTCTCAAGGACGAATGAGTCGGTTCGCTGAAGACTGGAGAGGTCTTCTTTCAGTGGCCGGCCCGGATCGAGCGGGAGGGCCGGATCTTCGACCCGCGTCTTTTTGACCGTGTGCTCGATGTCGATCGACTCACTGGCGATGCGGTAGCTCACATCGAGCGCGTCGTCCTTGAGTGCCTGTTCTGGGGCTCCCACTACGGCGGACAGCAAGCGAAGGAGGGTCGTCTTTCCGGCCGCGTTCTTGCCGAGGAGCACATTGATACCAGAACGGAACTCGAGCGTCGTCGGAGCAACGTTCCTGAACTTCTTGATCGTGAGCTTCGTCAGCTTGTTCATCGTCTGGTCCCGCACCCGTGCGCCACGAGGAATGGCGCGGCGTCAGGACCGGACCACACGCATTCTGGCGGGTCAAGGCCGCGCTGCGTGTCAGCAGGTGATGTCCACCATGAGGATGACCTGTCCCCGCTGGTCCGGCAGCCCATGACGTAGACGGTCCCCGAGTAGATGTCGAGAGGCGGTGCGCGCAGCGACGTCCTCCGGGACGGGAGGCGACTCGCGGGTGCAGGAGCGCGCCAGACAACACGTCAGCGCGAGCTCCCGGTCTTACACCCCGGGGCAGCCGGGCTCGAAGTGAACCGGGGATCGTGTATACCCTCACGCCTCCCCCTCCCAAAGGGAGAGGGAGGGCGGTGGTGCCTCCTCCTCCCGTGGCGCTCCCCGTGGGCGGCGGTGTCATTTCGCGCTCCGTGGGCTTCACCGTGGGCCCACGCGTTCAGTCTCCGAGGCCCGTGATGGACAGGGTGTGGGTGCAGCCCTTGCCGGACACCGCGTCCATCGTCATCAACGTGGCGGAGAGCACCCGGCGGCCCTCGCGCACGGACACCGAGCCCGAGGCGCTCACGTCCAGCGTCAGCGTCCGCTCGTCTGACGGACCGGCGGCGCGGACCGTCCGGGCGTCGACCCGGAACGAGCCGAGCAGCTCCAGGTCATCCCCCGGCGCCGGCGCGAAGACATCGCCTACCAGCGGCACCTCGAGCTGCGTGGAGGGATCGATGACTTCGAGCATCACCCTCCGGCCGTTGTCGGTCTGGAGGATCTCCACCGTGGGCGCGAGCAGGTAGGGGCTGAAGGAACACTGCCCCACCGGCGCGGCGTTCTCGATGGAATACACCCCGGAGATATCCGGGCAGGTGTTGTCACACGGCACCGGGTCGGTGCCGCAGCCGCTGGAGGCCAGGGCCAGGAAGACGACGGGAATAGAGAAGTGCCGGAGCATGGGAAAGGCAAGCTGTGCATGGCCGCTCGTGAGGCCACCCGGGGAAGTGGCAAAGCGCACACGCGCCCCAGGACTGTGAGCCTCCGGATAGAGTGAGGGCCGTCCACCCGACAGTTCCCGGAGCCCTCCTTGAGTGAGACGATCGACTCCATCGGCACCGCGAACGTGCGCGTGTTGCAGCGTCGGAGCGGCTACCGGTTCACGCTGGACGCGGTGCTGCTCGCGGCCTTCGCGGCCACCGAGGGCCGCGAGGTGGGAGGCCCCCTGCTGGAGCTCGGTGCGGGCAGTGGCGTGGTGTCCTTCCTGCTCGCGTGCCAGTTCGGTCTGGAGCCGGTGGACGCGCTGGAGTTGCAGCCCGAGGTCCACGCACGACTGATGCGCGCCGTGGCGCTCAACGCGTGTGAGGGACGGGTGCGGCCGATACTCGGGGACCTGCGCGAGGCGCGCTCGCTGTTTCCGCCCGGAGCCTACGCGCACGTGGTGTCCAACCCGCCCTTCCGCCCGGTGCACGCGGGCGTGCGCAGCCCGGACGAGGAGCGCGCCCTGTCCAAGCAGGAGCTGGCGTGTGATGCGCCATCCGTGGTGGCCGCCGCCCGGCACGCGCTGTCCCCGGGGGGACGGGTGAGCCTCGTCTACCCGGCGGCGCGGGTGGCGGAGGTGCTCGGGCTGCTCGTGGCGGCGAAGCTGTACCCGGTGGCCCTGCGCTTCGTGCACGCGCGGGTGGATGCTCCGGCCACGCGCTTCCTGGTGCACGCGGTGCGGGACAGGCAGCGGGGGCTCGCGGTACGCCCGCCGCTCATCGCCCACGGGGAGGGCCCGGGAGGCTACTCGCCCGAGGTGGCCTCGCTCATGGAGCCACCCCGGGCCGAGCGCCCGCCCTCCCCCACCCTCGAGCCCGAGGGCGGGGACTGAGAGGGATTACGGGGTGGCGGGGTACAGGTACTGGAGCACGTCGCCGAAGCGCGCGGCCCAGGCCGCCTCGTTATGCTTGCCGCCCTGCACCTCGGTGTACTTCAGGTCGTCGTCGAGCACCCAGCCCTTGTTCACCAGCGCGTCGCGCAGCGCCTGCGCGTCCTCCACTGTCTCCGGGCTGTTGGGGGTGGCCTCGTCGGTGCCCATGTCCAGCCAGATGCGCACCTGCGCGGGCTTCGAGCCCAGTGCGTCCACCCGCGAGAGGATGTCCTTCTGGCCCCAGAACACCGAGGGCGACAGGACGCCCAGCCGGGTGAACGTGCCCGGGTTGTGGAGGCCCAGGTAGAGCGACACGAGGCCGCCCAGCGACGAGCCCGCCAGGCCCGTATACTGCGCCTCCTTCTTCGTGCGGTACGTGGTGTCGATGATCGGCTTCAGCTCCTCGATGAGGAACCGGCCGTAGTCATCCGCCTTGCCGCCCTGGTCTCCCTTGATGTCGGAGTACCTGGGGTCCGGGTCCGGCACCTGCGTGTACTCGATGGCCCGATCGACCGTGGCGTTGTAGACGCCCACGATGATGACCGGCTCCACCATCCCGGACTCGACGAGCCGCTGCGCTGTCTCGTCCACGCCCCACTCCCCCGCGTAGGCCGTGGTTGCATCCATCAGGTTCTGCCCGTCGTGCATGTACAGCACGGGGTAGCGGCGATCGGGGTTCTCCTCGTAGCCCGGCGGCAGCCAGACGATGACGTCACGCTCCTTCAGGACGGCATGGGTGGACTGCACCTTCAGGTACTTGATGTTGCCGGTGAGCACCGCCGTGGGCGGTTCCCCCCACATGGCCACCGAGATGGAGACGCGTTCGAAGCTGTCGCCCGTCGTGTAGGTGCGGTTGTCGATGTCCTCGCCCAGGGCGTTCTTCTCCACGTAGTCCCACGAGCCGCGCGTCGCCTTGAACTCGAGCGACGTACCCGGCGCGAAAGTCAGGGCCGTAGCATAGCTGCTGTTGACCGCCTTGTAGAGCCTCACGCCCGACGGATTCCACTCACCCAGCTCGGGCTGGTTTCCGGCCAGCCAGATGGTGGCGTCCGGCGGGGTGCTGTCCGGGACCGCGACGATGAAGACGGTCCGGGGCCCGGTGCCGCCGCTCTCCGGCCCCCAGCGCTCCACGGTGAATTCCACCTTCTCCTCGTTCTCGTGCACCGTGACGGTCCGTGCGGGCACCGCCACACCCGCCGCGTCGAGCGCCACGTGCGCGTCCGGAGAGGTCATCCGGATGCTGTAGGTGATCGCCGTGTCCTTGGGCAGCTTCGTCTTCGCCGAGAAGGTGGTGCCGCCCTGGAAGATGAGCTCCAGTCCCGTTCCGGTGGGGCCGTTGAACCCTGGATCCGACCCCTCGAGCACCAGGACGGCGTCGACGGGTGTCTCGGGCGGCACCGTCACGTCGAACTGGACGTCGGAGTGGGTCTGCTCGCTCGGAGGCGTCGGGGTGGGTGTTTTGGGATCGCAGCCAACCAGGGCCGTCAGCGCGAGCAGGAGGAAGAACGTGAACCGTGAGGGGGGTTGGGGCTTCATGTCCATGCGTGTGCCGCGGGTGGGGGGATATCAGGTGAGGAACATTTCCAGTGCGATGAGGACGATATGGATGCCCTCGCCGAGCAGATCCAAAAAGGACGTCGTGCCCCGCTGCTCCTCCGATTCGGGAGGAGGAAGCTCGACGGGCGGAATGGCATCCGAGCGGGTCTCCGCGGGCTTCAGCTTCCGCCGGAAGGCCTCCGTCCCCAGATGGCTCATCAGGAGCCAGGCGGCCACCTCGGGCGCCACGTCCCGGCGCGAGCCCGCCACCCTCTGCGCTTCCCTCACCGTGCTCTGCACGCACTCCGGATCCAGGATGGACACGGGCGCCTCGCAGCGAGCGCAGGCGGTCAGGTTCGCCAGCCGCACGGGCTCGCCGCAATCCGAGCACAGCAGGGTGTCCACGTGCTTGCGCAGCTCGGTGAGCTCCTGGGGATTCAGGCCCCGGGCGATGCCCTTCTCGCGCAGGAAGTGGAAGAAGGTGATGAAGTGCCCGTGCCTCCGCGCGCAGCGCCAGTAGTGGAAGCGGTTGTTGTGCGCCAGGTCATGCGTCAGCTCCAGCTTCGAGTCGCAGCGCGGGCAGGACACGACCCGATGGCCTCCGAACTGGCGGCGGCGCTCGTTCTGGTGGCCGTGCATCTCCTGGAAGAGCCGCAGGGTGCCACGCGGAGAGAGCAGGAGGCTCTCGTTCCTGTCGAACCACATTCCCCGGCAGCCGTGGCACACGTCCAGCGTGATGTCGTTCCCCTGGGCTCCCTCGAAGGATTTCTCGGCCATCTGCTGCTTGCACTCCGGGCACTTCATCGCACCTCCAACGCGCGACGCATGACGTGGAAGACACTCTGCTTGTTGCCGAACTCGGCGATGACCTGCTTCACGGGCGAGAAGCCCAGGCGCGTCCAGAAGCGCAGGCCCGCCTCGTTGTGATCGGATACCGCCAGGCGCAGGTACGCGGCCTCGCGTTGCCGCAGCCACTGCGTCAGCGCGGAGAGCAGCCCGGCTCCCAGCCCGTGGCCGCGATGGTCCGGCTCCAACACCATCAGGCCCAGGTACCACTCGCGCGGCTCCGGGTAGTCCCGGATGACGTCGAGGCCTCCCACCAGCCGGCCCGCGCCGTCGAAGACGCCCATTCCGAACTTGTCCGCGAGCGTCTTGCCGGGAGGCAGGTCCGAGAGCAGATCGCGAATCATCTGGGAGGGATCTGGCGGCGAGCCGTAGTGCAGCTCGATGTGCTCCAGGCAGCGCTCGCCCAGTTCGCGGATGATCGGCGCGTCTTCCTCCGAGATGCGGTGCACCCGGTACTCCCCGACCGCGAACAGCATGTCTGCCCTTGGATCTGTCGTCCGCCACATTCGGGAGGCAAGCCTAGCAGGAGGCGCGAGCGTCAGCCCACCCGGGCCCGGGGCCTTCGCACCTTGTCGACACCACAGGCCCTGGCATGGCGCGCCAGGGCCTCGTCGAGCGCCGCGTCGTCCAGCTTCACGCCCTTTTTCCTCCACAACTTGTCCACACGCAGCACGCCCTCCCGTACCCGTGCCTCCAGCCGCCCCACGAGCTGGCCCCGGTGCAGGAGCGGACACACGTACCAGCCCCAGCGGCGCTGCTCCTCGGGCTTGTACACCTCCCACACGTACTCGAAGCCGAAGAGCTGATGCACCAGCGCGCGGTCCCACAGCAGGGGATCCAGGGGGCCGAGGATTCGCATCCGATCATCCGGAGCCGTCACGGGCCGTGAGCGGAAACCCGCGGGAGCCAGGTAGCGCCGGGGCGAGCCGGGCAGCGCCACCTCCTCGAGCAGGCCCTCGCGCACCAGGGTGTCCGGCAGCGGCGCGGTGCGTACGGGGGAGAGGGTGGACCAGTGAGGACCGCTCGCGCGGGAGAGCAGGCCCGCGGCCTCCACGCGCTCGGTGAGGGCCCAGCGCGCGAAGCCCTCTTCGCCGGTGTAGCCCGGGTGGGTGCGAGCCACCTCGGGAAGGGCCCGGTGCGGCACGTCGTAGCGTTTGCCTCCGGGGCCCCGGCCGCACACGACGATTTCACAGCGCGTCCACAGCACCTCGAGCGCCATGGAGGTGGCCTTCGCCGTGCCCTTCCACCCGCTCCAGTCGAGGGGCTTCACGGCGCCGTGGTCGGTGAGCTCGGAGGCGGAGAGGGGACCGTGGGCCTCGAGCTCCTCAAGCACGGCACGCAGCACGTGCTCGGGCAGACGCTCGAGGCGAGTGGCGAGGCCCCACCAGGGAGTCTCGAGGGAGCGCTCGCGGTAGTGGGGGAAGGCGCTGGCGGGGAGGATGCAGCGCTCCTTGGCCCAGTGCTCGAAGGCGTGACCGGGGTAGAGGTGGCGGTACACGTCGCCCTTGGAGAGGCCCTCCACGCGAGCGAGCGCCACCAGGTCCGCGTTGGTGCCGATGACGTCGAGCGGATCCAACTGGATGTGGCGCAGGTGGCGCAGCAGCGCGCGCACGCCCTCGGCGCCCGGTGGGTAGGGAGGAGCGGCGAGCCCGAGGTGGCTGACGAGCCAGGCCCGCGCCTCGTCGAGGGGCAATGTCACGGCGGGAGGAAACGTCTTCTTCGGCATGGCGGACGCCGTGGATTACTTGCCGAGCCGCGCGAATTCACACGCCTCGGAGATTTGTTTCGACTGAGGAAAAACACCGCGGGCTCTCTCCGCGATACGTGTAGCCTCGTCCTTTTTCTCCTGCTCGCCGAGCGTCTCGATGAGGCCCGCCCACGCCTCCTCCAATACGTCCAACGCCCTCGTTGAAGCCTCCCGGGAGAGAGCCTCCGCGGCCTGAGGCGAATCGCGCACGGTGTTCATGAAGCGGGCCAGTCCAATGAGCGCAGAGGGTTCCCTGCCCGATGCCTCGACGGCGTCATGGATCATCCGCTCGGCCTCGTCGAAGAAGGCTTCTGGTGGGCGGGAATCTTCTTCTCCCCAGAGCTCGGCCGTGCTCGAAATCAGTAGCGCGGGAGCGAAAGCCGGGCCGTGCGTCCGGATGCTCTCGAGGAGCTGCAACTGCTGGGGGCTTCCCAACTTCAAACTCCTGGCGTCGGCGAGCATCTGCTGCAATTCACGCGGGCTCGGATGCATGATCTCCATGAACCTCTTATTGGGGCACGCGGCTGTTCTCGGCGACGGGCGGGGTACTGTGCTCGAAGTATCTCTACTTTTGCGTCCTGTGGGTGAGCCATGTTCGCTGAGACGGTGTAGAAGTGGGTGAGCTTGCCCCGTGGTGCGCATGGACCGTCGAGGCGCGCAGTGCCCTTCCTGCAAGCAGCATAGCAACGCGCCACACAGTACCTACGGCCGTAGGCCAGCCGACCTGCCCTCCGCGAGATGTGCGGTTCAAAGAGTTTCATCTACTTCCAGTTCTGATTTACCATGCATTGCCGCCACTGCTCGATGGCCTGACGCTGGCGGCGGACAGGCCAGTCTGGCTGGAATCCCACGGTCTGCCCGGAGCGGATGACAAGCTCCAGCCCTGCACGCGCCCGAGCGTCAAAGGGAGTGCGGGAGTGGACTAGTTCCTCGAGACACAAAGACAGGCTGTATGGCTGACCAAGCCGCAGCCGCGATGCTCCTTCCAGACGAGCACGGTGCGCATTCCACCATGCACGCCATGAGGAGGAATCAGTACTCGGCTGCACCACTTGCTGGAATTCAGCCTCATCACCCTCCCGGGACCACTCATCTGGAATCTGGACCGTCTCCGTGAGTCCCGCACCGGTCATGAGCGACAAGGCCTTTGCCGCCGCGTTCTTCACCGCGGGTTTCTCGTGGCCCAAATGATCGAGCAGAAGCGGCACGGCCGTAGGCACCCCGAGCATGCCAAGCGCTTCGAGACTCCCCACCATCGACTCCAGTCGGCCGCACAACTGTCGCAGCAAACCGAAGTCCTGGGCCTCCCCGGCCAAACCGAGGAGCCAGGGCAGCCGCGGTGGGAGGGGGCGATCTGCATGACAGGACTGGCGGCAGGCGTGCAGTGCGCGAGATGATCCGAGCCGCAGCGCCGCGAGGGCCCACACATCCATTTCGTCCGCAGGAGCCTGAGCCATCTTCCGCTCGAGAATGGGGAGGGCGGGCCGGTGCCCCATCTCTGATACAGCGAGCGCCGCGGCGGCGCGGACCTCCAGGTCGACATCATCAAGTAATGGAAGAAGCGGCCCCGCCCCGCTGTCGCGGCGGTGCCCGATGACACGCACGGCGGCAGCCCGCACCGACTCGCGCGGCGAGTCCAGCAAGGCGGCGAGACGCTCGGAGAGCTGCGGGTGTTGCACCAGCATGAGGGCCTGGGTGCAATACGGCAGCAACACCGTATCGAGTTTGGCCATGCGTGCCAGGACTTCCGCGATGCCCTCATCCTCAGGGCCGATGAACACCCGCGCGTAGACACCTGCCGCGAGCTCGTCCCATGCCTCGCCGGCCAATGCCTCTCGCGCGCACGCGAGCGCCGCCTCGCCCCCCACCCGCATCGCCTCCGCATGACGGTGGATGCGAATCTCCAACGACTCGACATCGGGCCACTCCACCTCGGCGTCGTGCAGATAGCGCTGGCGCTGCGCGAGGATGAAGGCCAGTTCCGACGAGTGCTCCTCCTGGAGTCCCTGGAGGAACTCCGAGGCGGACAAGCCATCCATCAACGTGTGAGCCATGGCCATGTGTTAGCATATGCCATCAACCCCATCCTAGCCCGGATTATTCACCAGGGCCTGGCGAGAAGCCGCGAAGGGGCCGTGCGCAGACGCAGGGGGCACGATCTGGCTCGTTGCCCCCATCCGTCAGGTGAGCGGAAGTCAGGTTGGCAAAGAGGCGCGGAACCCGTGGGGTTGGATGCCAGTGACTCGCGCGTAGCACCAGACGCACCGCGGCCGTGTCGGCTAGCAGGGCGTTCTTCAAGTCCTTTATGTAATGCTGGAGGTGTGTGGCGCGTCGCTTGTGATGTGAACCGGAAGAGTGGGGTGAAAGTGGAGGACGGCTGGAGTACAGTGCGTCATGCGGGCGGGCGCTTCCGAGTCGGTCTGAGTCTTGAGCAAACCCAAGCTAAATCAGGGCGTTACGCCCGCAACCGCCCTCCTTCTCCTCTACCCTGGTGAATAATCCGGGCTAGTATCTATCGTCCCCGCATGCCCATCATCGAGAACGCCACCGCTTTCGCGGCCCGGGACTTCCTGTCCATTGACAAGGAGGGCGCGGACACGCTGGTCATCTGCCTCTGTGGCTCGTTCCGCCTTCCTGGGCCTGGAAAGCCAGGACCCGAGGAATTGCCTCTGGCCGATGAGCAACCGGAGCCCATGCCCGAGGACGTGTACTGGGGCGATCCAGGCACCTCCAGCTTGCAGTACGAAGGCCAATCGGCTTACTTCCGGCCTGGCACGGACATCTATGTGAACGGACAGGCCTGGGCGCCACTCGGACGTCCGGTGAAGGAGATGCTGGTGGCGGTCCGGGTGGGTGCCTGCCGCAAGGGTCTCCAGGTATTCGGAGACCGGGTGTGGCGGCGGGGCATCACCGGCTGGCGTTCGTCGTCCCCTGAACCGTTCGAGTCCATGCCGCTACGCTACGAGCGCAGCTTCGGCGGCCCAGCCCCCCGGGAGGGGGATCGCCCTCGTGCATAT
Organism: Archangium violaceum; assembly: GCF_016859125.1. NCBI lineage: Bacteria > Pseudomonadati > Myxococcota > Myxococcia > Myxococcales > Archangiaceae > Archangium > Archangium violaceum. Next base: position 3,272,537 of record NZ_CP069338.1, read on the forward strand.
GAAGAGCGCAACCCACTGGGGCGAGGCTTCCACCCCGAGGGACGAGACGCCGTGGATCAACCACTGCCCAACCTGGAGGAGCCCCTGCGCCTCCTCTCCGCTCCCACGGAGAGGGTGCCGCCCGCGGGCTTCGGGGCCATCGCGCGGGCGTGGCAACCACGCCTGGCATACGGGGGGACCTACGATCAAAAATGGATTGAACAGCGGGCCCCCTTGTGGCCACTCGATTTCGATGTGCGCTTCTTCCAGGCGGCCTCGCCAGGTCTGGTGGCGACTCCCTGGTTGGAAGGAGGAGAGCCGGTGGTCCTGAGCGGACTCTCCCCGGATGGCACGTTCAGCTTCCACCTGTCTCGCCCCCGGCTGGTGGCCAGCGCGGTGTTCCGTGACCGGACCGAGCGCCGGCGCCTGCGCCTGGATGCGGTGCTGCTGGAACCCGACGAGCGGTTGCTCCGGCTGTACTGGCGAGTGGCCTTCCCGGCGGAGCGCAAGTTCGCCAGTCATGAACAGACACTCGTGCGCGAGCTGGAATCATGGGAGGACGGATGAGACCCTCGGACATGGGAAACCAGCCGCTCGCCATCATGAACCTGGGACTGTGCACGCCCCTGGGGCTCACCGCACGGACCACTCAGGCGGAGGTTGCCGCGGGCACCGTCCGCATGTTCCAGACCGATGTGGCGGACATCCGGGGTGAGCCCGTCCGGGCCTCCGTGCTGAAACCGCTGGGAGCAGGGCTGCCTCGCGGAGAGCGCATGGCCACCATGGCGGTCACGGCTCTCGAGGATTGTATGCGGGGCGCTCCACCACCTGGGAAACACCCGCTCCCCGTGGTGCTGGGGCTTCCGGAGCCGGAGGGTTGCGCGCCTCTGGACGGGCAGAAACTGGCCCGGGCGGTGCTGGAAGCGGGCGTGGCCTGGCGCCTCCAGCTCGCGGACGGGGGATTGCTTGCCCTGGGCAGGGCCGCCTTCTTCCAGGCGTTGTGCTGGGCCGGCGAGATGCTGGAGTCCAGGCGCTATCCGTTCGTCCTCGTGGGCGCAGTGGATTCGCTCTGCGACCGTGAATCCCTGCGGATGCTGGCTGCCCGTGGGCGTACGCTCGGAGGTCCCAACCGGGACGGCATCATCCCCGGCGAGGGGGCGGGCTTCGTGCTGCTGGCGAGAGCGGGCGGGTTGGAAACGCGCGCCACCGAGGCACGAGGTCTGGTGTTGGGCTGCGCGCTCGCCAGGGACGAGCGCCACTTCCTGCAATCCCAACCGCCTCTTGGTCACGGGCTGACCGAGGCCTTCCGGCGGCTGCGTGCCCACCCGGTGGCGGGTACCCGGCGCGCGGATTTCTTCCTCTCATGCCAGCCCACGGAGGTGTTCTGGGGCCGGGAGTTCACGCACGCCTACCTGCGCAACGCCAGCCTGCTGCCCGAACCGTTGGCGGGAGAAGCCATCGCCGGGAGCCTGGGCGACCCGGGAGCGGCGGCGGGCGTCATCCAGGTGGGCATGGCTCTGCATGCCCGGGGCGGCTGGGGTGAAGCCCGGCCGGGCCCCTGGCGGACACTGGTGTATGGAAGCTCGGATGGCGGTCATATTGGTGCATGTATGGTGGAGGTGCACGCATGAGTCTCGTCTTCGTCAACGGGCGCATGGCGCTCAACGCGGGGGATGGGCAGACCCAGACATGCCCGGTGCCTGACGTGTGCAAGACGCCCTCGCCGGGAGGCCCGGTGCCGGTACCCTACGTCAACGTGGCGCGGGACTCGGACCTGGCCAAGGGAACCAAGAAGGTGTCGATCGAGGGGCACCCCGTGGCCCTCAGTAACTCCAACCTGAGCACCAGTACGGGAGATGAGGCGGGCACCGCGGGGGGCGGCATCATCTCCGCCAAGACAAAGGGCAAGTTGACGTGGGCCACCTATAGCCCGGACGTGAAGTTCGAGGGCAAGAGCGTCGTCCGCTTCCTCGACATCTGCCTGCACAACGGCAATGCGGTCAACACGGGAGGCAACGCCGCCACCGGCAAGCCCAGCGTCGCTCTGACGTATGGCTCGGACGACAAGTGCCCCATTTGCGGCAACCCGGCGGGGCATGAGCTGAAATCGGACGAGCGCAGCGAAAAGGCGGCCCAGAAACTCTACAAAAGATGCCCTCCGCACAAGCTCGTCCGTGACCAGAAGAAAGGTTACATGGCCGGCGTGCTGCGCTGCCGGCATCCCAAAACTGGGAAAACGGTCTTCCTGCAGTTGCATTCTGGCCCCACTGAAATCAAGAAGTTCATTTTGAAGCCCAAGCCACCTGAGCCCATCGAGTGGAAGAGCCTTGGCGGTCAGAAGATCCACGTAGACCGCAGTCCCGAATTCAAAGGCCCTCCTGCCGGCAGTTGCGCGGCTCAAAAACTCGTTTCCGAGGCCAGGAGATTGGGACTTGAAATCAAATCCATGACGGAGTTCTGGGTGGGCCCTACCAACGAGGAGGGTCGACGTGACGGCCACCACTACGAGTCCTGTCCAACCTGCAAGAAGCTCCTCCCTGCCCTTCTGTGTCCACAGCAGGGCAATGGAACGACAACCGTCGAGCTGAAGACCAACTGACATGTCTACCAAGAGCACAGAGACCAGAATGCAGACAGTGGTTCAAGCCATCACCCAGTATCATCCATCCTTCGCCGACGAAATCCGAGGGTGCGTTCCCGCCGAAATTTCTCAACTCCAAGCGACCGTCGGACGGCCCCTCCCTGCTTCCTACGTCGAGTTCCTGCAGCTCATGGGGCACAGCACCGGGCCGCTGCAACTGTTCCAGGATTCTGACGTCTTCTCCTTCGGACCTGTTCTTGCGTATCACTCCAATAAAAACATACCGCGCCCGCCAGAGCGGTATGTGCTGTTCGGTCTCGCGGAAGATGATCCCTATTTCGATTTCTACCTGGATTGCGGCGGCCTGGAACCCCAGGTTGTCCGGTTTCCGACGCCAGAGACCGCTGAGGAGTTTCCCAAGATCATCAGCCAGTTGGACTGGTTGGCTTCTTCTCTCTACGAATTCGTTTTCTCCAAGGCCTTCTTCCGCTTCCACGTTTCGCGTTTTCCGCAGAGGGGTTCTCTTGCCGAGAACCCTGAGGCTCGCATCAAGCTCGAACAGGAACAAGCTGAGTTGCCGCTAAAGAGACTGGGTTTCACGCGGCATCCGCAGTCGAGCGCTGCCGTGGCGTACTACGAACGTCCAACTTGCACAGTTGTACTCAGCCGAAGCCGCCTCACGAGCTCACCTTTACTATTTTCCCTTGCTGCCTACGATCGGCGAGAGTTGCTCAAGGTCTCGGATGTCCTAGCGCAGCAACTCCACCTCATCGTACCTGGGTAACTTCGAAATTCACGTCTCCATCGTCGGTGCCTACACCACAGGAGAGCAGCTTGAGTGCCCCCCAGACAAACAGCATGGAGCAGTTGATCTCCGCTATCGAGCGGTATCACCCCTCCTTCCGCAGCGAAATCGAAGGATGCTCCCCAGAGGAAATCGAGAGACTCCAGGCGCTCGTGGGTCAACCTCTGCCCGTGCCCTATGTCGACTTCCTCCGCGTCATGGGCCGCCGGATGAGCGGGCTGTCCTTCCAGGACGGAGACTTCCGCATCGAAACCCTCATCCGGTACTACTCCAGTGAGGAATCCGATCGCGACAGACCTCCCGCCATCGGCATCTCCCGTTACGGGCCTTACGGTAACAGCCGCGAGACTTACGAGAGGCCCATCGAAATGGACCAGGACGAGGACTCGGGTGAATTCGTGCTCGCTGCCTACCCTCCGGCAGAGCGTCCGCACGAATTCCCCGAGTCCATCCGTGTCTTCGACCTCGTAGACCCCACCCTCTACGAGGCGCTTTTCGCCAAGGCTTATCTGCAGTACCGCTGGCCCCAGTTCAAATACCAGCGGACCCTCTTCTTCGAGGCGCACTCTCCTGAGGAAATCGCAAAGGGCTCCGCCATCCTCGAAGGGTTCGGATTCGAGCGGCACCCCGAGTCAACCGTCGTCGTGCGCTACTTCGATCGGCAGGACGCCACCGCCATCATCAGCCCCAACCCGGGTGAGCCCGTGCGCCTCTCCCTCGCGGCACATGATGCGATGCAACTGCACCATCTGGCGGATGAGCTCAGTAGACGATTGCCACCTGTTCGTGCCTCGAAATAAAACTTCTCACATCCGGAGGAGAAGGGAGCGAAGGGGAATGGTTGAGACGTCGACCGGAGCGCCGCGATTGCCTGGGTGCCGGATGGGGCGTGGCCATGTCGACGACGCATCGTGACATCGTCGACAGAGCGGTCGTGACCTCAGGCATTTTAAGTCAGGAGATCATTCATTCCTCGGGGAATGTTAGTCTGTCATCCCTGCCCGGACCGGCGCAGTGCGTCCACGATGAACGTCTTGAGCGCCCGGGCCGCCGCCGTGAGGTACTCCTCGCCCCGGTGCACCAGGGCCACCTGGCGTCTCGGCCCTCCCTTCTTCACCTCCACCACGTCGAACTCCCGCGAGGCGTGGTCTCGCGTCATCAGTGCCGGCAGCAGCGCCACTCCCAGTCCCCGCTCCACCATCCGTCTCAACCCCTCGGCGCTGTCCATCTCCACCGCCACCCGGGGCTTCACGCCCTTTCCCTCACACGCCGCCTCCAGCGCGTACGTGCCCGACATGCCCGGAATCACCACCAGCGGCTCCTCCACCACCTCCGTCAGCTCCACGGGCCGCTTCAGCCTCGCCAGCCGGTGTCCTCGCGGTACCGCCAGCACCAGCTCCTCCTCCCACAACTTCTGCGCCATCAGGTCCACCCGTCTCAACGGCAGGTTCACGATGCATAGATCCAACTCGCCGCTCGCTACCCTCCCCTCCAGCTCGTCGTGCTGACCCTCGCTCAGTCGTGGCAGGACCTCCGGGTAGCGGCCCTTGAAGGCCCGCACCAGCTCCGGCAGCAGGTATGTCCCCACCGATTGCAGCGCCCCCAGTGACACCGTTCCCCGGGGCGTCGACGTCAGCGCTCCGAGCTCCGCCGTCCCCACCGACAGCGCCTCCAGCGCTCGTCTCGCGTGCGGCAGGAAGCGCTCCCCCGCGTCCGTCAGCACCACCCCGCCCGGCGCCCGGACGAGCAGGCGCACCCCCAGCTCCGTCTCCAACGCCTGCAGCTGTCTCGACAGCCCCGGCTGCGATACCCCCAGCTGCTTCGCCGCCACCGTCAGGCGTCCCTCCCGTGCCACCTGCACGAAGGCCTTGAGCTGTTCCGTGTTCATGCGATCTCCGCATGGACTCTATGCACAGGATGCGGTTTCCGCATGCCTCCCGGCTCGCTATCCATGGGCCCATGGATGCGAGTCTTTCCGAGGTTCAGCCAGCCGCCCGCCCCGGTCTGGCCCGGCGCATGGCCACCGCCGCGGTGCTGCTCGGCCTCGTGGTCTCCGCCTTCGAGACCACCGTCGTCACCAGCGCCATGCCCACCCTCACCCGGGAGCTCGGCGGCCAGCACCTCTACTCGTGGGTCTTCTCCGCCTACCTCTTCGCCTCCACCGTCGGCGTGCTCCTCTTCGGCAAGCTCGCCGACAACCTCGGCCGCAAGCCCGTCTTCTCCCTCGGCATGGGCCTGTTCCTCCTCGGCTCCGTGCTCTGTGGGGTGGCGCAATCCGTCCCCGCCCTCATCGCCTTCCGCGTCATCCAGGGGCTCGGCGCCGGTGCGCTCCAGCCCACCACCATGACCATCAGCGCCGACATCTACACGCTGCGTGAACGCGCCGCCGTCCAGGGCGTCTTCACCGGAGCCTGGGGCGCCGCCAACGTCGTCGGCCCCCTCATCGGCGGCTGGCTCGTCATGCACGCCTCCTGGCGCTGGGCCTTCCTCGTCAATGTGCCCGTCGGCCTGCTCGCGCTCGCGATGCTCCATGCCTCCTACCGCGACCCCGAGCGCCGCTCCTCCCGCGTCGACGTCTGGGGGCCCGCCCTCACCGGCGTCTCGCTCGGCCTGCTCCTCTTCGCCCTCGAGCACGGGGGCTCCAGCGGCCCGCGCCTCTCCTTCGCCGTCGCCGCCTTCGTGGGGCTCGTCGCCGTCGCGCGGCAGCAGCGCACCTCGCCCTCTCCGCTCGTTCCCCTGGAGCTCCTGCGCGATCGCACCGTCCTCGCCGGGTTGTTCGGCAACCTGCTCGGCGGTGGGCTCCTCTACTCCTCCACCGCCTTCGTTCCCCTGTGGATGACCGAACGCGGAGGGTACACCCCCCTCATGGCGGGGCTCGCCCTGGTGCCGCTGCTGGCCGGGTGGGCTTGTGGTTCCACCTTTGGCGTCCGCGTCTTCATGCGTGGCGGCCTCCGAGCCAGCGCCGGAGGCGGCTTCGTCATCGCCCTGCTCGGTGCCTCGCTCTTCGCGCTCGGCGTCGCGCACGGCTGGGGGTCCATCGCCATCTTCGCCAGCCTCGGCCTGCTGGGGCTCGGGCTCGGGCCGGCGGTCTCCACGTCCCTCATCGGCCCCCAGACGCGCGCCCCCTGGCACCACCGCGGGATGATCACCAGCACCCTCTACGCCTGCCGCATGCTCGGAGGCTCCTTCACCATCGCCGCCGTGGACCTCGTGCGGGGAGGGTTCTCCTGGCGCTTCGCCCTCATCGCCGGCCTCGCCGGAACGGGTGCCCTGGTGCTCTCCACCCTCGCCCCCGGCCGCGTCGTCACCGAGGCGGGCACCGCCGCCTCATGAGCCCCCGCCCGCTCCCCCTCCTTCCTCCCGGGCGACGCTTCCTGGATGATGGGTTTCTTCGCACCCGGGCGCCGGACGCGCCATGATGCGCCGCCATGGGAAGTACGAGGCATTCATGGAAGCGGCTCGGGGCCCCCCTGGCGTTCCTGTTGGGGACGCTCGTCACGGGCTCGGCCGCGCGCGCCCAGGAGGCGAGCACTCCGGACACCCCCGCCGCCGACGCCAGCCAGGTCCAGGCCACCCCGGCCGCGGCTCCGGAAGTGGAGATCACCCACTGTGGTGACAAGCAGGTCGGCACGGGCGAGGGCCAGCTGCGACCGCTCGGGCATGGTTTCTACGCCGATGGGAATCGGGTGCGGCGCGGGTGCACGCTGCTCCTGCAGAGGCCCCTGAAGAACCGCCCGCCGCTGCCCTTCGCGCCGGAATCCTTCAACCCTCTCGGGTGCGGCTTCTTCCGGTATGCGACCAGCATCTATTGGAGTCAGGCCCTGAGCGACGAGGACCACGTGAGCGAGACCGATGGCCAGCGCGCCGACGTGCTCACGCGCCTGGACCTCGCCGACGCGGGGACCTTCGAGGTCGATGCCGACTGCCGGCCCCGCGATGCGCGCTTCTTCTATCTCAACAACACCTCCCGCCCCGAGCTCCCCGCCTTCGTCGCCGTCCCGCGCGGGGATGGGCAGGGGTACGAGGAGCTCGGGTGCGGCTTCGTCCGCTACGAGGGCCGCGTCTTCTTCGGCGCGCGGATCGTCGAGGGAGTCCACGCGCCCTCGTTCACCTCGGTGTTGGGCCGCCTGCCCTATCTGGAGTGCGGCGCCGGCATGTATGGGAAGGACAGGGCCAAGGTGTGGTGGCAGCACCAGCTGGTGCGAGGGGCCCGGGCGAAGATGTTCCGCGTCCCCAAGGACGAGAACCCCGAGTTCCGCGTGTCCTGCAATGGGCGTCGCTCGTTCCAGCTCGCCGTGCTGGACAAGAAGCCGAACCCGCTCTGCCTCGGGGCCAGGAAGCCCGTGAAGAAGCGCAAGTAGACCGCTTCGAGCAGGGGCGCCGGCTCATTCCTCCACGAGTCGTCCTCGTCCTGTGTCTGGTGTTGCCGTTCCTGGTCCGAGCGGCTCCGCATGAAGGCGGAGCTCGCCCTCCGGCGCTGGACGCGGTGTGGGTAGGCCGTGAGCTCGAGCTCACCTTCAAGCGCCTCCCGCCGGAGCCGGCCCTGAGGCTTTTCTCCGTGGAGGAGGCGCGAGCATTCGTGGCGTTTCTGGAAGAGGCGTTCCAGGCGCCGCGCTCAGGGTCGGATCATCAGGCAAGACTCCCGGCGTGTGTGGTGACAGCGACGAGCACCACGCGCTGTCCGCCGGTGAAGACGCAGCCCTCGGAGTTGGAGAGACGGGTGCGTGCGGGCCAGGAGGAGATCTTCGGCGCTTCCTCGATGCCACTGTCCTCCTCCCTGGAGGACAGCCGGTGGTTCCAGGCACTCGAGTTCTCGCCCCGGTACATGGATGAAGGGGTGCGCGAGGCGGCCATGGAACTGCTCGGCTCGCCCACGGTTGCGTACTCCGTGGCCTTTTCCATGTTGCTCTACATGACCGCGTGGGCCGTGCCCGAGCCCGTCTTCTCCAAGGCGTTCGCTGCGGCGGTCACCCTCGGGCTGTTGATGACCTACACCGCGACGGAGCTCTACACCGTGGGGATGGCCTGCCTGACGCTGTACCGGGAGGCGGAAGCCGCGAGAACCCGGGAGCAGTTGGAGGCGGTGGCCAGGCGGTTCGGGAAGGCACTGGGGGGAGTCGGGCTGCGGGTACTGGTGACGGTGGCGGGAGCGAAGCTGGCGAGAGGGTTGCCGCAAGTGCCCCCAGGGGGAATGTGGGCGCGCCTCTCTCCTCCACGCTTCGCTTTCGCGGGTGGCCGCGTTCGGGGGGGTCTCGAGGTCCGGACGGGAGCACGTGCCCAGGTGAGCGTGGCGAACGGGACGGTGGTGCTCATGGGCGTGTCCGTGAATACGACGGCCGCCGCGGCCTCCTCGGCGGTGGCTGCTTCTCGGGTGACGGGAGCCTGCCGGGACGGGTCGAACAAGGGCGATGCCAGGAGTCATCACATCGCCACCAACAAGAACGACATCGCCGAAGTCAGAGGCGGCCCCTGGACCCCTGCTTTCGAGCGGCTCTTCAAAAAGGCGGGCATGAGCCTTGATGATCCCGCGAATATCGTCCATCTCGTGGGTCACCAGGGTCCGCACCCCGAGGAATACCACCAGGCGGTCTATGACCGTCTGTACGATGCGGTTGCATCCTGCCAGACCCGGAGCGAGTGCAAACACAAGCTCATCAAGGCGCTCGATGAAATCGCAGGTGACATCTGCGAGCCGGGATCGAGGCTCAACACGCTTCTCACGAAAAAGCCATGAAACCTCGAACCAGATACTTCCGCTTGGTGGATGACATGTACATCGAAGGGCGCTGGTATGTAGATAGTCCGCTGGACGAGCAGGGGAAGGAAATCATCCCCTGGCGGTTCATGCAGGGGGTGATCTTCGAGTGTGAGAAACCTCTCACCCTTCCCTTGTACCGTCGGGGGCGTGCGCTCGATTACACCGGCCTCGACGCCATCGTCGTCAACAGCCGTTTCGTTTCCGTCTGTGAACGGCTGGGAATCCAGGACGAAGTACAGTTCATCCCGGCACGGATCGAGGAACATCCCGAGCCCTATTTCGTCCTCAATCCCCTTCGCATCATCAAATGCATCGATGAGGCTCGATGCGAAGAGGTCCGATTCTGGGAGCCCCGGCACGAAGAGCCCCTCAGGGTGGGCCACTACCGGAACGTCGTCGGAATGAAAGTGGACCCCGAGAAGATAGGGGACGCCAGCATCTTCCGCCCGTGGGGCTGGCAGGGGACGCTCATCGTCTCCGAGCGCGTCAAGCAGGCCATTGAAGACGAGGGCCTGCTCGGCCCCAAATTCATGGAAGTCTAGAGCGGATCCTCGAGGGGCTCCGGCATCACCCACAGGGCCGTGGGCTCGCGGTAGCCTCCCTCGAACGAGTCGAGGATCGGCGGCCACCTGTCCCAGAACGTCGCCCAGCCGTAATCCGTGGGCGGAGAGGTGAGGGGATTCCCATCCCGGTCCGGATGGGCATACGCGTAATCCGCCAGCGTCCACTCCAGCGTGCCGAAGTGCACCACGAGCATCGGCGTCATCGCCCGCATCACCTCCGGGCGTGATACCTCGTCCGCGTGCGCCTCGGCCGGCGTGAAGGCCGTCTGCACCGCGTCGTGCTGCTCGCGCCACGCCAGGTAGTTGTTGGCCATGGCGATGATCGCCTCCCGCTCCGGGGACTCGGGCGTGAGCCGGGCCCGCTCGTAGAGCGCGAAGGCCGCCACCACCAGGCTCCGGCCGTCCAGGCCCGGGAAGAGCGCGTCGAAGGCGTGGGGCCTCGGCGTGTCGTGCGCATGGGCGAGCGCGTAGTCATAGGCGAGCCGCGTCTCCTCGGGCCGCGCGCCGGACAGGGAGAACTCCGCGAGCACTCGCCCGGGAGTCACGGCTCCGGCCGACCGCCGCCATGCCAGGTACGCGTTCGCCGCGCCGCCGATGTCCGCGAAGATGGCCACGTTGCCCCCGTGCAGCGTGCGCTCCAGCGTGCGCACCACGGCCTCCGCCTTGTCGAGCGGATCCAACGCCGGTGCGCTCCAGTAGAGCGAGGCCATGCGTGCCGCGGTGGTGCCGAGCGTGCGGGGATCCGCGAGCGCCTCGCCGTTCATCGCCGTGCCGAGCGCGCCGAGCGAGGCCGCCGCATCCGTGGGCATCCCCCGGAGCACGAGCTCCAGGGAGAGCTGCTCCACGGACAGACGCAGGACGCCCGTGAGGCCCAACCGGTCGAGCGCCTCCAGGACGGACAGCGAAGGCCGTCCCCGAGCCGCGTCGAGGAGGTGCCGGGCCATGGCGGTGCCGAGCATTCCCTTGCCGGCCTCGTGCGAGGCGTGGGGCGCGAAGACGAACCAGTTGGGGCGCACACCGCTCGTGCCCCCGGGCTGGAAGTCCGGGTCGAGCAGCGCCTGGAACGCGTGGGCGAGCTGGATGTAGCCCTCGGTGATGCGGCGGTTGTCCTCCAGCGGCGTGGTGCCTTCATCGGCTCGTGCAGGTGCGGCGGACAAGGCGGTGCTCAGCACGAGCGAGGCGAGCACGTACCCGCGGGGTGGAGCGCGCGAGGGGCCTTCGGTCATGGAGGTGCTCCCGGTGGGATTCAGGGGGAGCACCGACGGTATTCATCACGAGGGGCGCTCCAAGCCACCCGGGCCGAGGGCTCCCCCTCTGGATGTCCAACGGACAACACCCTGGCTCCTGGATCAGCCAGGGCCACGGGTGCTGCCGGAGCGCTCGTCACCAGACGAATCGCTGGCAGCCGAGCGCCGTCATCTGCTGGCAGTTCTCGGCGTCCTTGGCGCAGGGACCGACCTGCATGGCCGTCGCCAGATACGTCCTGCCCGCGACGAGGGGCCGCGCGTCATGGCCCTTCCGATCGCTCGCCGGCCTCACACCGTATTCGATGGGCGACTCGATGAAGGGCTGCTCGAGAGCCACCTCGTGGAACGGCTCGGACTCGGCGGCGCCCAGTCCCCACACGAGGTGGCCGGAGCACGAGCAGGTCTCCGCCTTCTCCAGTGTCGAGGGCTCACTGCACTCGATGACCTCGAAGCGGTGGAGCTTGCCTCCCTCCCAGGAGAAGCGAGGCGAGTCCGTCCCGCGCTCCATTCTCAACGGGAGTTGCGCGATCTCGGTATCGCCATCAAAAGCGATATCGGGTTGGCAGGCCGTCGCCAGGGACAAGGCGAGTAGCGCGCCGGAGCCGCGGATGAAGGAGGACTTCGTCTTGTGTCGTGCGTTCATGGTTTCGCTCCCAGAGTGTCCCGCTTCAACACCACGGGTGCGCGAAACCGTTACCCGACAGTGACGCGCGGACCCGAAAGGGCCCGCGCGCCGGAAACCTCTACCGCCTACCCGAGGATGACGGTGCAGGTGCCCTCGGAGCACTGGAGCCCGTCGCAGCACGGCTGCTCCGCGTCGCACTCGAACCCCTCGGGCCTGCACTGATCTCCCGGCTCGCCCGTGCCGGCGTCCGGCTGCGGCCCCGGCGGCTCGCCCGTGCCGGCGTCCGGCTGCGGCTCCGGCGGCTCGCCCGCATCAGGCTCCGCCGTGCCGCCATCCTGATCCGGAGGCGTCCCCGCGTCGCTTCCCTCACAGGCGCCGAGCCTGTCTCCATGCTTCAGGTGTGCCTTCACCGCGGGCTGCCCCACGGTGATGGTGTGCGCACGGGAGTGGTTGCCGGGGGGGATGTGGCAGAGGGTCACCCACCAGTCGTCACCACCCGACGAGGGACCCTCCACACCCCCACCACCGCCCGTGGATTCACCCGCACCCAGGTTGTCACCCTGGAAGTTCGGAGCGTTCTCTTCCTGGGGGAACTGTGTTCCACCACAACCGCCCACCAGGGCCACGCAGAGCGTGGCGGCGAGGAGGGTCGAGGGGATCATCGCCTTCTTCAGTGTCATGCGGAGCCTCACGCGTGGAAGTGCTGCTTTGGAAAACAGGACTCCGTGACAAAGCGGGTGGCCACAGCCAATGAACGGATTTCCTTCAGTGGGCCGCCACCGAGCTGGCCGTGAGGCACCCGGGCCACGCGATCGACGAAGGAGCGGGATTCCGGATTGAGTCCGGACGACGCGCCGGAGGCTCGCGCCGGGGCTCAGTGGCAGGTGCCCCGGCCCTGGTCGAGCACGCTGCCTCCCACCGGGATGAACTCCCACGCGTAGGCGCCGTCCTCCAGCGTCAGCTTCATCAGCCCGAAGATGTCGGCGAAGCGCACCTCGCTGTTCGCGAGGATGGGGCCGAAGACGTAGGGATCCTTGCCTCCCGTCCCCACCACGAACTCCCGCAGGCCGCGTTCCGCGTCCGCCACGCCCTCGGGCGTCTGGGGTGCGAAGCGCTCGTAGAAGTGGTCGTGGCCCGCCAGCACCACGTCCGCTCCCGCCTCGTACAGGGCCTCCCAGGCGCCCTTCACCACCGAGTTGTCGCGGCCCAGTCCCGAGCTGAAGAGCGGCCGGTGCATGTAGGCCAGCGTGCAGCGCGCCGGGTGCGCCTTCAGGTCCTCGCGCAGCCAGCGCTCCTGCTCCCGGAGTCCTTCCTCCGGCAGCTCGCTGTTGAGCGCCACCACGTGCCAGGCCCCCAGGTCGTAGCTGTAATAGCCCTTGCCCGGCTCGCCCGCGGCCTCGCCGAAGTAGTCGAAGTACGGGCCCGCCCTGGCCGAGTGGTACTCGTGGTTGCCCGGCGTGGGACGCGTCCGGTGCTTGTGTCTTCCCCAGGATGGGGCATAGCAGCGCTCGAAGTCCTCCGCGGTGCCGTCCGGGTAGGCGTTGTCGCCAAACGTGACGACCGTGCCCTCGATGCCGTCCAGCATCGCCGCCGTGGCCTCGTCCCGGTCCGAGTCACAGCTCGCGATGTCCCCCGCTCCCACCACCACCTCCGGCTCCACGCCTCGCGAGCCCGCCCTCGGGGACGTTCCCGAGGACGCTCCCGGTGTCTGGCAGGCACCGAGTGACAGCAGCAGGGCGGCGCTCCCCGCGCGGCGCAGGAGGTGCGTGAGGTTCATGGGCTTCACTCCATCGCAGGGCGGTTCGAGCGAATACGGGACGGAGCGAACGTACTCCCGGGCGCGCAGGGTCTTCACGACCTGGAGCGTCACCGCCCCGCTCGGGCTGATGGGAGCGATGATGGCGGTGGCGGCTCACTCCGGCAGGGTGAGCGTCACGCTCTGGGCCTGGACGTGGCACCTGCCATCGCCCACCGAGACGGACTGCCGCGCGGTGTGCTGGCCGTCGGCGCTCGTGGCCGTGATGACGTACTCGCCCGGCTGCTCGTACCCGGTCACCCAGGTGTCGCAGTCGCCCTGCTGGGGCCCGACGCCATTGCACAGGGCCAGCTGCTCGGGACCGCCATCCCGCGTGAAGGTGACGCGCGCATCCCGCCGCGGGTTGCCCCGCGTGTCCACCACCCGCACCTGCACCGAGGCGCGGGCCTCGAGCGTGCAATCGGTCTGGTCGAAGTAGCCACAGGCGGAGAGCACGGTGACGGCGGCGAGCAGCGCGGTGCGGAAGTGGCGGCGCATGAGGGTCCTCGTTGGCAGGAGTTCCAAGCGCCATACAACGGAAGTGTCCGGCTCGGGCAGGGCGGCGGCACGGCCCCGCGGGCTTCGAGGCTCGCTCGCCCGGGTGCTCCGCCGTCGAGCGCCCGACGCTCGCCCTCGCATTCCTCCTGCTCCCCGCCCCGCTCCCCTTAAGATGCGCGCCCTCATGCGCTCCCGCTCTCTTCTCCTCTCCGTGCTCGCGCTCTCCGCTCTCGGAGGCTGCGCGACCGCTCGCGGCCCCGTCTCCTCCGAGACCGAGACCGCCTCCCGTCCCTCCTCCAGTGAGGCCGGCGACACCACCGCCTCCGCTCCCGCGGCACCCGCTGCCCCCACGGCTCCGGCGGTCCCCACGGCTCCCGCTGCTCCCTCCGCTCCCGCCGAGGCCGCGGCCCCCGTGGCTCCCGCCGAGGCCTCCCAGCCCCACGAGGCTCAGGTGCCCACCGAGGGGCCCGATGCCCTCTATGCCCGCGGCGTCGAGGCCCTCAAGGTGAAGGACGCCAACGCCGCCATCACCGCCTTCTCCGCCTGCACCCGCGCCGCCCCCTCGCGCATCGACTGCCACTGGGAGCTCGGCTGGGCCTACTCGCTCGTCAACCGCTGGTCCGACGCGCTCACCGAGTGGACCCTGGTGCAGGAGCTCGACCCCAACCATCCGGACCTCGAGGACGCCCTCACCCAGGCCCGCGGTCAGTCCGCCCTCCAGAAGAAGCTCTCCACCCGTGAGCCGTCCACCTCCCGCCCCTCTCCTCCCCCGGACGCCCGCGTGCGCATCCGCGCCGTCGGTGACGTGATGCTCGGCACCGACTTCCCCGAGGGCCTCCTGCCTCCCGATGACGGTGTCGCCAGCCTCGCCGCCGTCGCTCCCCTGCTGCGCGACGCGGACCTCACCTTCGTCAACCTCGAGGGCCCCCTGTGCGACAACGGCGAGACCAGGAAGTGCCGCAAGGGGGGCAACTGCTACGCCTTCCGCTCCCCCACCCGCTACGGCAAGTACCTCCAGGACGCCGGCGTCGACCTGGCCTCCACCGCCAACAACCACTCCGGTGACTTCGGCGAGCTGTGCCGCCGCGAGACCGAGGCCACCCTCGACGCGCTCGGCATCGCCTGGAGCGGCCCCGCCGGCACCGTCGCCACCGTCGAGCGCAACGGCCTGCGCATCGGCATGGTCGCCTTCCACACCTCGGCCAACTGCAACTACGTCAACGACGTCCCGAGCGCCGCCGCCTTCGTGCGCTCGGTGAAGCAGAACCACGACCTCGTCCTCGTCTCCTTCCACGGTGGCGCCGAGGGTGCCAAGGCCCTCAACATCCCCAAGGGCTCCGAGATGTTCTACGGCGAGAACCGCGGCAACCTGCGCGTCTTCACCCACGCCGTCATCGACGCCGGCGCCGACCTCGTGCTCGGCCACGGCCCCCACGTCGTGCGCGCCATGGAGTTCTACAAGGACCGCCTCATCGTCTACTCCATGGGCAACTTCGCCACCTACGGCTCCTTCAACCTCAAGGGCCCGCAGGGGCTCGGCATGATCGTCGACGTGGAGCTCGACGCCCAGGGCCGCTTCCGCTCCGGCCGCATCCTCCCCACCCGCCAGGAGGGCCGCGGCATCCCCCAGCCTGACTCCTCCGCCGAGGTCATCCCCCTCGTGCGCCGCCTCACCCGCGAGGACTTCCCCGAGACGGGTGCTCTCGTTGGTGCCGATGGCACTATTTCTCCTCGCAAGGCCGTCGCCACGGGCGCGCAGTAGGACGCGCGGGACGGATACCCTCACCCCGACCCTCTCCCGGTGGGAGAGGGAGTTTTGTCTGCCTCTACGCCTCCTTCCGGACGCCGGGCGCCGGGCGGGGCAGCCCCACGAGGGTGAGCATCGTCGCGGGGGCGCCGGGCGCCCGCGGGCGGGTGATTTCCCACTGGTAGTCCGGCGCCTCCAGCCCCGCCAGGAGCTCCCGCAGGTCCTCCTCGGTGTACGTGCGCGCGTTCGACACGGCCCCATCCCAGGCGATGAGCAGCGGGAGCACGGGGAGCGCGTAGGTGAGCAGCACCTGCCGCAGCCGGAGAGGGCGGATGAAGGGCGTCAGCAGGAGCACCATCAGCACGCCGGCGGGGATGGCCGTCCACCAGAGCCAGCTCGGATGGGAGTTGTCGCTGATCTCCAGCACGCAGAGCGCCTGCCTCTTCTCGAACGCGTCCTGGAGGATGCGGCGCGCGACCGGCGGGGGCATGTGGTGGAAGCTGCAGACCATGGTCCGGACGCCCTGGAGCGCGTCGGGGACCCGGCCCGCGTCGACCGGGCTCGGGTGGTAGCGGACCCGCGCCGCGTCCCCCATCGCGTTGATGCGCGCGGCAGCGTCCGTGTTCGGGTAGAGGTCGGTGAGGGTCACGCTCGGCCGGAGGCCGTGGTCGGCGGCGAGCCGTGCGGTGGTCTCCAGCAGGGGCCCGCCGCCCCCTGAGCAGAGGTCCACGACCCGGTCGGTGGCCGCTGCCTCCAGGGCCCGCGCCAGCAGGGGCGCCAGGACCCGCTCGGTGCCGAGCACGCGGTGCATCGCGGCGATGTAGAGCGTCAGGCACTCCCGGAGGCCACCCGGGAACCAGTGGAAGTCCTCGAACTCGAACAGCGACATGCGCTTCATGGTGTTGCCTCCCTTCGCCTGCGTTCCAGGTCACGGCGCGAAGAGGCGGGACGCACCGGTATTGCCCGGGCTGATGGGGCCTGGAAGCGGCGATGTTTGTGTTCATACGAGTCCGGTGACACTGCATGGAGGGACGTGTGGGCGGGTGCCCACCGAGCGCGCGCCACCTGGGTGCGTTACAAGGGAATGGCCGTGCGCGCCCTCCATTTGTCTCGCTTCTCCTCGCTCCGGGCTTTCGGGCATCGGGATTTCGTTCATGTCTGGTCTGGAGCGCTCGTCTCCAACATCGGCACGTGGATGGAGATGCTCGCGCTGGGCGTCTTCGTCACCACCGTGACGGGCCGGGCCGAGGCCACCGGCAGCATCGCCGCCCTCACCTACCTGCCCGCCGTGGTGCTCTCCCCCGTGGGCGGCGCGCTCGCGGATCGCTTCGACCGCCGCGCCTACCTCGCCGTGGGCACCCTCGTGCAGGCGCTGCTGGCCGGCATCCTCACCGTGCTCGCCTTCACCGGCACCCTCTCCGTGCCCGCCGTCGCCGTCATCTCCTTCCTCAACGGCTGCACCAACACCCTCGTCAACCCCGCCTTCTCCGCCCTCATCTCCCAGGTCGTCCCCCCCGAGGACCTGCACAGCGCCGTCAGCCTCAACTCGGCGCAGTACAACCTGGGCCGCATCATCGGCCCGTCGCTCGCCGCCGTGGTGCTCGCCACCGGGGGCCCCGCCTGGGCGCTGCTCATCAACACCCTGTCCTTCCTCGCCGTGCTCGTCGCCCTCTGGCGCGTCCAGCCCCAGGGCCGTGTCAGCACGCAGCGCCCCGAGCAGCTGTGGTCCGGCATCGTCCGCGGCGCCCGCGTGGCTCGCGACGACGCGGGCATCTTCCTCGTCATGGTGGGCACGTTCGCCGTGTCCGCGCTCGTGGCGCCCTTCATCGGCCTGGTGCCCGTGTTCGCCATCCGCGTCTTCAACCAGGGCGCCGCCGCCACCTCGCTGCTCGTCGCCGCCCAGGGCATGGGCGCGGTGTGCGCCGCGGTGATGCTCGGCCCCCTCGTGGCGCGGCTCGGCCGCCGGCGCCTGCTGGAGTGGAGCCTGTTGCTCATCGGCCCCGTGGCCGCGCTGTACTGGCTCGCCCCCACCCTGCACCTGGCCGCGCTCGCCATCGTCGGCCTCGGCGCGCTCTACATGGCCTCGCTCACCGGCCTCAATACCTGCACCCAGCTGCGCGTCCCCCGCGAGCTCCAGGCCCGCATCAGCAGCCTGTACAGCATGATGCTCGGTGTCGGGTACGCCGTGGGCGTGTGGTTCCAGGGCACCCTCGCCGACCGCGTCGGGGTGCGCTTCATCACCGCCACGTGCGCCGTGCTCTTCCTCGCCCTCGTGCTCACGCTGCGCCTGCTGCGCCCGCGCGCCTTCGAGGCCACCGAGGCTCCCAGCGCCTTCCTCCGGCCCGGGCAACAGAGCCCCGCCGTGCAACTCGAGGGCTCCGGCGACTTCTGAGCTTCGCCCCCGGCTCGCTTCCCCTCTAGGGGTGGAACACGGGGGCGGGTACCCTCACCCCGACCCTCTCCCGGAGGGAGAGGGAGGGATGGGGGTTCTTCTCACGCGTTACTTCGTGTCCACCGTGAGGACCATCCAGCGGTCCGTCGCGTGGTCGATCCTCACGTTCGCCGCGCCCGCCTCCTGCAACTGCTGCAGCACCCGCTCCAGGAACTGGAGCTGCTCCTGCGTCGCGTCCACGAACACGTTCTTCGCGCCCGGGCCCTTCGCCTTCGGCTTCTTCGCCGCCGGCTGCGCGCTCGCGCCGTTCGTCAGCTCGGACGTCGCCACCGCCTTCAGCTTCGACGCCGTGTCCTCCACCGCCGTCTCCGGCTCGGGCTCGGGCGAGGTCTCCTCGGCCTTCTCCTCCTGGCTCTCCACGTCACGCAGCGCCTGCTCGCGCAGCTCGTTGAACGTCTTCGCGTTCAGCGACGCCCCGAACTTGTCCTTGTAGGCGTCCATCGCCTCGTTGCGGCTGATGTCCGGCTGGTTGCGGAAGAGGTCGAGCAGGAACGCGTGGCGCTCCTGGGCCTGGTCCTGGGAAATCCGTGCCATCGTTGAGATCCTCGGTGTGCTGCGTACTGCGGAACTGCGGAACGCAGGGCGGCGCAAGGTACCCGAGCCCGGCGTGGAGCGGAAGTGGCCCCCAGGCCTCCCCTTGGTGGCGCTCCCTCCACCCGGAGTCGCATACGCAAAGGGCCGACCCCCCTCGGACGGGGACCGGCCCTTCGTGCTTCAATTCCTCAGCACCCGGAGGTGCCGCGCGGAATTACTTGCAGACCTCGGCGCACACCGCCGGGCGCTTGTTGGACATGAAGTCCTCGCACGCCATCTCCAGGACCTGGTCCGAGCAGTCCGACGCCTTGCCCAGCTGGTACTCCTTGCCGCTGTCCGTGCCGGTGCACAGCTCGTCGTAGTTCTCGATCGTGCCGCACTTGAGTTGCGTTTCCTGCTTGGTCTGGCACTCGGCCTCGGTGGCGCCAACGGTGGCCTTGAACTCGTTCGTGCCCTTCACCGACTCCGGCGTGCACTCGAAGATCTTCTTACAGGCGGTCTCCGCCTTGGTCTGGCACACAGACTCCGGCGAGGGGCAGCCCATGGCGAACATCGACACCGCGGCGGTGGCCACAAGGAAGAACTTGCGCATGTGAATCGTCTCCTGTTGGGGTAAGGCGGGAAGTGCTCCCTGGTCCACGGCGTCCCCCTCCAAAACGTGGGGGACCGTGTGACCGGAGAGTGGCGGCCTTGTTAACATTCAGTAACGATTCAGGCGAACTTCCAGCTCCCACAAGCTGTCCTTGCGCCGTGCGTCATTCCGCCCGGCTCCACTTTTCCAGGACAGGGAAAACCCAGACAGGAATCAGCGATTGGGAGGGAACACCGCCGCCATCTGGCGCAGCTGCGCGAGCAGTTGTCCGTCCTCGCTCCACAGCTCGGCGAGGTCATCCGCGTAGCCCTGGGCGGCGTGCCGGGAGTGGCCGGTGCGCAGGTAGAAGGCATCGGGCGAGGCCGAGGTGAGCGGCAGCGGCGCGTAGAAGTGCGCGGTGTAGTCCACCGTGGCGCCGTTGCAGAAGCCGTTCACCCGCGCCAGCGCCGCGGGCGGGTACGCATCCAGCAGCCCCACCACCAGCGGCGCGTCGAGCGGCGTCGGGACACGCGGGCGGATCCACCCGCCCACGCGGGCCTCGTCGGCGCCGGAGAAGGGCGTGGCCCCCACGCACCAGCGGTAGTCGAACTGCGCGCCGAAGGTGGGGAGCATCGAGCCGGGCACCGGGGGCACGTCGGAGGGCGGCGGCACCTTTGGGGCGCGTGCATCCGTGTAGACGAGCGGCGTCTCGCGCGAGGTCGCGAAGGTGGCGCTCGCCAGGCAGGCCACCTGTCCCCCCTGCTCCAGGCGCGCGGAGAGGTGGGACACCTGACGGCCGGCGCGCTCGAGGCGCACGGTGAGCGAGGCCTCGCCCTCGGCCACGGGTGCGCAGAAGTGCACGGTGAGCGAGCGCGGCGCGCGGGCCGGGTCGTCCAGCTCGCGCATCATCGAGCGCAGGAGGGCGCCACCGAGCATTCCGCCATAGGCGCCTCGCCCCTGGAACCACTCCGGGCGGATGTGGCCGAGGTAGCGCCCCTCCCCGAGCGGGCTCCAGGTGGTGGCGGTGACGAAGGGGGACTCGGAGGTGTTCGCGGACATGGGCGAACCCTAGCCAACGCGGGGAAGGTGGGCACGCCCCGAGGCGTGTGACTCCCGGAGTGCGTACGGCGCGTCTCAGTGGGACGGGGTGGTGCGTACGCGGTGTGGCGCCGCGAGGGGATTCGGGGGCTCCAAGTCCCCATTCATCGTGGACGGGCGGCCGTGCATGAGGGTTGCACGGGAGGGGTGGCATGCACGGTGTGCTGGGAGTGATGACGGCCCTGGTGATGACGGCGGCTCCGGGCGAGGAGGGCGCGGCCGGGGGTACATCCCGGAGCGCTTCCTCTTCCTGGGGCCGCACGTTCCTGGGCGTGGCGGTGCCGCTGGCGCCCGGTGGGTTCGCGCTGGAGGGAGAGCAGGAATGGGATGAGGGCTTCACCGCCACCCTGGGCCTGCGCGTCTCCGAGCCCTCATCTCCGCGACTGGGGCTCGAGCCCGGGGCGCGCTTCTACGTGAAGGGCTCGGCGCTGGAGGGGATGTGGTTCGGCCCCCGGCTCGAGCTGGCGCGTACGTGGCGGGACGTGCGGGGGCGGAGCTGGGACATGGGGGGCGCCCTGCTCGCGGGCTACAGCGTGTGCCTGCGCCAGGGTTTCACCGTGCAGGGCGCGCTGGGCGTGGGCGCGACGTACCGGCCTCCCCTCGCGGGTTTCAATTCGTGGACGGTGACCGTGGGCCACCGGGCCCAGCTCTCCGTCGGCTGGTCCTTCTGAGACAGGACTCTGTCACCGAGCGCCAGTCACCCTTGATCCATTGGCAGGTGACTTCGCGGCGTTTCAGGCTGTTGGGACTTCGACGAGCACTTCATAAGAGTCGGACTCGACGCGGCGGTACGTCCCTTCGTCGATAGCGAGCGTATGGAACTCGTCTTCACCTCGGTTGTTCTCGAAACTCACCTCGATCCACAGCCTGCCGTACTCATCGATCATCCAGACCTTCCACAAGAGCCGGGAGTCGATCACGCGTTGGTATAGCTCGCTCGTGTCGTCATGAGAGGCGAGGCTCGGGTCTACCGGCGGTCGCAGATGCTTCGGAAGCCGCAGGTCCTCCGGAAGGGTGTGGACGCGGAGGAGGAAGTCGATGCTCTTCTTCGCGTAGGCCATCTCGGGAGTCAGTGTGGCAGGGACCCGGGGAAGGTGTCACAAGCTCACGGCGGTCCGAGGCCTCGGGGTGCACGGTGAATCCGTTCAGACCTCCTCGTCAGGAAGGAGCGTGCGGAGTAGTTCGTCATCGGGGCCGAGCGGGCGCCAGCCGGGCGGCGGCGGAGTCGCGAGGAGCGCATCACCGATCTTCCTCACGAGCTCCTTATGAGTTTCTGGGGTGTAGGAGGTCCACAAGCCGAGCGTTCTGGCAACCTTGAAACGGTTGGCGTCGTCGAGCACGGCTGGCCAGCCATTGGGGAGACCTTCGGAGAATTCACGTGCGAACTGGCCGCGCACCAGGCGTGTGAGTTGATGGCTTCGCTCCGCTTCGGCCACCAATCCGCTGAACACCTGCACCGCGTTGATGTCGTCCTCACCGAGCTCCTCGGCCAGCGCCACCAGCGAGGCGGTGGGTCGGGCTTCGGCGAAGGCGGTGAGCGAATCATAACCTCGCTCGCGGACCCGCTCATACAGGCGAGTCTTCCATCTGCCCTCCCAAGATCGGTCCTCGCTCATCACCCGCTCCAGGGGATGAAGTTCATCGGGATCTTGTTGCGCCTCATGTGAAATCCGACTGTGTCCAGGATCTCGACTGGCGTCAACATCCGGCCAACCTTGCTCTCGGCTTCGCGCAGAGCCTCCATGACCATCCGGTTCCACTCGCCAGGCCATTGGCGGCCCAGGCGCCAGTTGCCACCGCCATGGAGCGCCTCGTGCTTTGCCTGCTCCATCCTGACGCAGAATTGGTCGATGTTCATTTCGCCAGTGAAGCCGCGCTTCTCGAACCACTCGCGGAACTCTCGCGGCAGGACGTGGTGCCGCGGCGGCTCGGTCATGCCGGCCCCCGCTCTGCCCGTCACATGCATGCCGCGCACCTCGGGACCGTCGCCGAGCGCCTCGCGCACACCCTTGGGCAGTTCGTCGTGCGACTGCGCCATCATCACCTGGCCGGCGTGAATCCGGACAGCGGCACTCACGACGGGAAGGCTGATGACGCCCGCCCGCACCAGCCGGTGCATCATCTCCACCCACTCGGCGGAGACGACAATCCGCGTGCCCATCATCACGCCGTTGGAGCCCAACATGAGGCCCACTCCCAACGTGGCGGGAGCGGTCGGTGGCATCCGTGGCAGCGACATCTTCAGCGCCGACACCTGGGTGACCATCTCGACGAGCTGCGCCAACAGCATCGCCTGCTCGGTGCGCTTCATCGCCACGCGCACGGTCTCTGCGGTTGAGTTGAACTCGCTGGAGAGATGGCCCATCAGCGCCGGGATGTCTTTCGCCGCTGCCTCCACCTGCCCTGGCTCCAGGGAGGAGAGTGCCGACATGGAGGGCTCGAGCATCTTCTGCCAGCGGTCCATGTTCACGAACAGCGTCTCCACGCTGTTGAAGCCCTGCTTGAGCACGACATCGACGAGGTTGAGGAGGTCGAGCCATCCGGCGAGCAGGAGGGAGCCAAGCATGGCCGCCTCGAGTCGTGGGCCGGCGAGGCGCAGGAGGGCGAGCTGCATGTCCGGGTCATCCACCTCCGAAGCGGCGTTGGCCAGCCGGGTAGCGGCGGCGAGCTCGGCCTCAATCCATCGCAGTTGCCGTTCGCCATACTCGACGTAGGGGACGAAGAGGCCCGCGGCTTTGCCGGCGATGCCCCGCTTGCTGGCCTCGAGTCTGGAGAGCTCGCCAGAAATGCGGCGGGTGGAGCCCGACACGTCGCCAACGGCACCGAGAAACGCCAGGTGGGCCGCGAGAGCGCTCTGCCGCGAAGCCTCCGCCATGCTGCCAGGACCCGGCACCGTCACGGTCTCCTGTGAGGTACGGCGACGGTGCTGTCTTGACGGTACTTCGTGCTCAGGACGGGCGAGGGCGCGCGAAGACTCAACGCTCGGTCCTGCCGCCGACGCGGACGGGGCCACCTCGCGCGGCGTGTAGCCCGAGTTCACCCCCAGGCCGGAGGATGGCGTCAGCGACACGCAGCCAGTGGACAGCAGGGCCATGGCGAGCAGCAGCCCCGTCCACCGGATTCGTGGCGAGTCAGCGCGCATCGTGGTCCTTCTTCGGAGCCCGTCGCCGGAGGCTTCCGGCGGCTCAGGTGCCCGCGGGACGCGCTGGCCGGACGCTGCTCGGGCCCATGGGGGTGATCTCATGGCGCCCGATCGCCCTGGCGGGATCGCTCTCGAGAATGCGGCGGACCTCGTCCATCGATTCGGCTTCGAACACGGCCATTCCGAAGATGCCCGCGGGGTCGAGCACCGGGCCCGCCACGACCAGCGTGCCGGCCGCGAGCTGACCCTGGAGGAATTCGCCATGCGCGCGCATCGTGGTCTGCTCCTCGGCGGTCATGGACATCGCGAAGTTGGGACGATTCGAGACGAGGCGAACGAAGAAGAGGCTGGAGGGCATGGGCAGCAACGTATCAGACGACTGGTGGTGGTTCCGACACCTTCACCGGGCCTGACGCGCTGTGACTGGACGGCGGCCGTACCGAGTAGGGTTTGCCGCGGCGTGCCTGGTGGCGCCAGGATATGTCGAGCACTCTGCATGGATGTCTTTGGGAGGGGATGATGAAATCGAAGTTGTTTCGCGTTGCCGGTTGGCTCCTGGCGGCGCTCACCGTCGCCGCGCTCGTCTGGGACATCTTGCTCCCGGACCAACAATCTGGAGGAACAGAAGCCGCCCGAGCCGGCTTCCGCCTCGGGAGTATCATCGGCACCATCCTCCGAACCCTCGTACTCGGCTCCGCCGCGCTCGCGCTGCTGCGGGCTGGCGAGCGTGCCAGGAATCCCTCTGGCAAGTCCTGGGAGCGCGAGAAACTCGAGGCAATCGTCGCGTCGAGGCGCGCGGAGATTCCGACCACTGCCCCCCAGCGTGCGTCCGAGTACGAGGCACTCAGCGACGGTGAGCTGGTGGAGGTCTACGGACATATCGATGCGCACGCGCATCCCGAGCGCTTTCGTGCCCTGCTCTGGGTCATGTCCCAGAAGGCGTCAGGTACTTCGTAGGGCCTTCACAGGGGGTGGTTCATCTGACTCAGCCGCACCAGGGCGTAGGTCCAGAGCAGCAGGCTCAGGACTCCGAGGCCCATGGCCTCGAGGGCCTGGAGTTTCTTGCCCACGGGCGGGTGTGCCTCCGGGTTCACCCGGCGCAGGGCAACCCAGCCGAGCAGCACCGCCGCGGGCGCCACCACGGGCAGCACGAGGCCCACCAATCCACAGCGCAGGGCCCATGTCGCGAGCGGGTTGTTCGCTCGCGCATCCCATAGCCGCTCCAGGCGTCTGGGTTCCACCTCCAGGCGGAAGAAGAGCTGGCTACGCGTGCTGGTGAAGGCCGCCAGCGCGAGCGCCATCAGAGGCACCATCAACGGCACGACCTCCAAGGCCTCGCGCCCCTTGAGCAGCATGCCCACCACCCACGCGGGCGGGAGCAGCAGCAGCGCGGGCCGCGCCAGGCGCACTCCGAGGAACCACGCCGTCACCACCACCGCGTTCACCCCGGCGAGCACCGCCCAGTTCCACATCCCCTCCAGTCCGCTGCCGATGCAGAAGACCAGGTGCGCGGGCGCGCTGATCAGCATCAGCCAGGCCCATGTGTCCCGCTTGCCCCACAGCCGGACGCGCAGTTCCTCCACGTAGCTCACCTCGGGCCGGTGGCCGCAGTCCTCGCAGTAGGTGTGCTCTCCCTGGTGGATCGCCTCGGCCTCGCAGCAGAAGGCTCCGCAGCGCGCGCACGTGCCCACGGCGGGGCGCTCCGGGTGATGGGCGCAGGGCACGGTTTCCTGGAGGGCGGACGGTGCGGCGGAGCCACTCATGCGGGGAAAGACTCGCATGAACAGACCCCCCGTTCGTAGCCCTGACGGGCGGGCGTTGCTCGGATCGCAGTTCCAGGGAGCGGTCATCCCAGGGTGCCCACCAACGCCCGGCGTCTCCACATTGAAAGATGGTGGCGACCGCCACCGCGAACCAGGAGGACGGCGATGAAACGGCTCTTCTTGTTCTCCACCCTGGCGGCCTCTCTCGTCCCCGCCCTGGTGCACGCGCAGCCCGAGGGGAAGTCCCTGGAGCGGCTCTACACCGTCGAGGGTGTCGTCTCCCGGGTGGAGTCGAAGGAGATCGAAATCAGCACGGACGAGGGCGACCTGGACTTCGTGCTCGATGACTCGGTCCGCATCTTCCGGGACGGCAAGCGGATTCAGCGCTCGGACATCCAGCCCGGAGACCGGGCCCGGGCCTCCTACCAGGAGAGCCGGGAGGCCACGCTGGATGACGAGGTGCTCGTCCGGCTGGACTTGCAGTCGAGTCCCACGGACGCGGAGTAGCCCCCGCCGCTCGCCGGGCGGCCGGGCGAGCCAGGGCCCGTCCACCTCTCGGGAAGCTTGGAGCGCCCCGGACGCACCCCACATTGAGTCGGGTAGGGACGCGCACCCTCGCGCGTCCGCATTCCACGAGGAGCCTCACCATGGCCGACAAGGACAAGGACAAGGGGAGGAAGTACAACCCCGTCCACCCGCATGAGAACGAGGAGGGAAAGCCCCCCTTCGAGAAGGACCGGGTCGAGCGCGGTCTCGAGGCCGATGACACCCGGCCCCTGTATGCCGCGGAATCCATCCACGCCACGCGTGAGCAGAAGTTCGCGTTCGACAGTGATGGTCCCGTGGGCGGGTACGTGCCCGACATCCGCAGCCCCATCGACGAGGCCGATGAGGAGATCCGCCTGCTCCGAGGTCAGGAGGAGCGCGACAAGGATCGGGACTGACACGGCTGGAAGGGAAGGCCGGGGACAGCGGCCCTCCCTTCCGTGTCACTGCTTCCGGGTCACCGCTTCGGCGGGGCCACCGGCTCCCTCGGCGTCAGCTTGCCGAGCTCCATCGGGCCCACCTGCTGCTGGATGACCTCCGGGTCGCCCACCAGCACCACCTGCATCGCGTCCGGGCCCAGGTACTTCTCCGCCACCCGTTGCACCTCGGCTGGCGTCGCCTTCTCCAGCCCCGTCACCGTGCGGGCGAACTCGTCCATCGGCCGGCGCAGGAAGAAGAGCTGCGCGGCGCTCGCTCCCAGTCCCTCCACCGACTCGAAGCCGCCCGGAATCGCCCGGATGAGGCCCTCGCGCGCCGCCTCCAGCTCCTTCTGCGTGATGGGGCGCTCGCGGATGCCCTTCATCTCGCGGAAGAACTCGGTGAGCGCCGGGCCCGTCACGTCCTTGCGCACCGCCGACGAGGCCGTCAGCGGCCCCACGCCCAGCCGCGCGTCCGTGCTCGCCCCCGCCCCGTAGCTGTACCCCTTGTCCTCGCGCAGGTTCATGTTCAACCGGCTGCCGAAGAAGCCGCCGAACACCGTCGTCGCCAGCTCCAGCGCGTACTCGTCCGGGTGCCCCACCGCCACGCCCGGCCGGCCCACCACCACCACCGTCTGATCCAACCCCGGCTTGGGCACGTACACCACCTGCTGCCGTGGCAGCGCGGCGGGCTCGGGCGGCAGCGGCGGCGGCGTGGTGCTCCCCTTCCAGTCGCCGAAGTACTTCTTCGCCAGCGCCACCGCCTCCTCCAGCGTGACGTCTCCCGTCATCACCAGCGCCGCGGCCCTGGGGCCCACGTTCTTCTGGTAGAAGCCCTTCACGTCCTTGAGCGTCACCGTCTCCACGGTCGCCGGCAGGCCGCTCACCGGGTGCCCGTACGGGTGCGCCGGGCCGAACACCGCGTCCAGGTACGCCTGCTGCGCCAGGAAGCCCGGGCTGCCCATGGCGCGCACCAGCTCGGCCAGCTGCAGCTTCTTGCGCCGCTCGAAGTCCTTCTGCGCGAAGTTGGGCCGGCGCACCACGTCGGACAGCAGCGCCAGCGCCTCGTCCGCGTTGCGCTCGAGCACCCGCACCCCCACGAAGGCCCCGTCCGGGTTGACGCTCACCGAGGGCGACACCCCCAGGTCCTGGAAGGCCTGGTCCAACGTCTGCGAGTCCTTCCCGGCCGCGCCCTCCAGCAACATCTTGTAGGTGATGTCCGCCAGGCCCCACTTGCCCTTCGGGTCCTGCGAGCCTCCCGACGCGAAGGCCACGCCCACGAAGACGAGCGGCAATTCCTTGCGCGTGCTCACCAGCACGGTGAGCCCGTTGTCCAGCTTCGCCTGCTCGAACTTCGGCAGCACCAGCTCGGGTGGCTCGCCGGGCTTGGGGGGTTGGTTGCGGAAGGCCTCGGGGTCCTCCTGGGGCGGAGTGGCGGGGGCCTCGGAGGCGGGCGGCTGGGAGGGCTCGGGGGCGGGCTCCGGCGCCGTCCTGCACGCGGCGGCGAGCGCCAGGAGGGACACGGCGACGAACAGACGGCGCATCATCAGTGGGTCTCCTTCGCGGCGGGGGCGGAGTCGTTCTGCGAGGGCACGGCGTGCAGCACCACGCGGGCGTCGGGCCTCAGGTACTCACGGGCGAAGGCCCGCACCTTCTCCGGCGTCACCGCGTCGTAGCGCTCGAGGTCCTCGTCGAGGAAGCCCGGGTCTCCCGTGTAGTGGTTGTAGCTCTGCAGCACGTCCGCCTTGCCGCCGAAGCCGCCCACCGACTGCAGCCCCGCCAGCATCTGCGTCTCGAAGCGCGTGCGCGCCCGGTTGAGCTCCTGCTGCGTGATGCCCTCGCGGCGCACCTCCTCCAGCACCGCGTCGAGCTCCTTGGCGAGCGCGTCGCTGGTGACGCCGGGCCGGGCCACGGCCTCCAGGGTGAAGACGGACTGGGCGCCGAGGCTCTGCTGGTGGGCGCTCACGCTCTGGGCCAGCTCCTTGTCCTGCACCAGGCGCTTGTAGAGGCGGCTGGACTTGCCGGTGCCCAGCGCGTTGGCCAGCACGTCCGCCGTGGCGTCTCCCTCGGTGAGGTACGGCGGGGTGAGCCAGGACATCACCACCATGGGCAGGGTGCCCACCTTCTCGTCGTGGCGGATGACCTTCTCGCCGGAGATCTTCACCGGGGCCACCTGGGGCTTCTCGGGCTTCGGGCCGCTCGGCAGCGTGCTGAAGTACTTCTCGATGAGGGCGCGGGCCTCCTTCGGGTCGAAGTCCCCCACCACCGCCAGCGTCGCGTTGGAGGGCGCGTACCACGTGCGGAAGAAGGCCTTCACGTCCTCCATCGTGGCCGCGTTCAGGTCCTCCATGGAGCCAATCACCTTGCCGTGGTACGGGTGCGGCGCCGGGAAGAGCGCCTTCCACAACTTCTCCTGCGCCAGGCCGTAGGGGCGCGTCTCGTAGCCCTGGCGGCGCTCGTTCTTCACCACCTCCTGCTGGGTGCGCAGCTTCTTCTCGTCGAGCGCGTCCAGCAGGAAGCCCATGCGGTCGCTCTCCAGCCACAGCGCCGTGGCCAGGTGGTTGCTGGGCACCGTCTCGAAGTAGTTGGTCCGGTCGAAGTTCGTGGTGCCATTCAGGTCATTGGCGCCCAGCTGCTCGAGCATCGCGATGTGCACGTCGTCCGGTACGTGCTTGGAGCCCTGGAACATCATGTGCTCGAAGAGGTGCGCGAAGCCCGTGCGGCCCGGCTGCTCGTTGTAGGCCCCCACGTGGTACCAGACGTTGACGGCCACCACGGGCAGCTTGGGGTCCCGGGCGAGGATGACCTCCAGCCCGTTGGGCAGCTTGTACTTCTCGTGGGGAATGGCCAGTGCCTCGCGCCCCGGCCCCAACGGCTTCGCCTCCTGCTGCTGGGCGAAGGCCGGAAGGCCGAGGGCGAGGACGGCGGCGGTGATGAGCGCTTTCATGCGGAGCGGTTGCCTCCTCGGGTGTGTCAGAGGCAATCCGCTTAGCACGCACCTTGTTCCCGACGGAGCGCGAATCCCCTCGGATTTCGGATCGCCGGCCCGGTACGTCCGACTCCGGACGGGCCCCTTTTCTTGGAATCCGAAGAGTGGTTCGCTCGGCGGCTTCATGCGAACCGTCCTGTCGTCCGCCGTCGCCGTCGTGTTGGTCATGGGCTCCCTCGCCGGCTGCCGGCAGGGCTCGCGTCACCAGGAGCCCGCGAGCGCCGTGTCGGTGCCCCGGCCTCCCCAGGGAGCCGTCATGCGTCCCCGCTTCGTCACGGCGGAAGGCGAGTTCGCCGCCGGGACGGCCTTCGTCGTCCGCCTGGACGACGGGCGTCTGGTGGGGCTCACGGCGTACCACCTGTTCGGCCCCGCGGGCGGTCTGGAGCGCGAGGTGGCGGCGGCGGAGCTGGGTCGCTTCGTGCGTGGCGTCTGGCTCGACGCGCTGACGTCCTCGGAGCAGACGCGGGAGGCCGGTCCCATGTGGGTTCTCCCTGGTGCCCACGCCACCACGGATGCGGCCGACCTGTCCGGTGACGTGGCGGCCTTCCTCGTCCCCGAGTCGCTCGCTCCTCGTGCGCTGAAGCTCGCCAGGGCGCGTCCCCAGCCAGGCGAGCGCGTGTGGTTGTTCGCCGAGGTGCTCGAGGGCCGTACCCAGCATCAGTTGCTGCACGAGGCGCGCGTGGACTCCTCCACGGCTACCCGGCTCAACTACCACTTCGCGGACCCCACCCTGTCTCTGCGCGCCACGAGCGGGGCGCCCGTGCTCAATGCCCGCGGCGAGGTGGTGGGGATCAACCTCGGCGGTGGCAACGACGGCGAGGACTCCCTCTGGGGCGCCGCCAATCCCACCGAGAGCGTTCGCGCCCAGCTCGCCCGGGCGTTGCCCACGGCTTCTTCGGGGACGGCACGGTAGTTCTCGGGTTCTTGGCGACGACCTTCACCCCAGCACCTGATTCACCCCAGCTCCTGATTGATGGAACCCACTTCTAAGGTTCGAACCTGCTAGACTACCTGTCTCATGGTCCGTGGTCATCGTTCCGCTCAAGGACCTGGAGCTGGGGGACCCCTTCATGCTGCGGGTCACACTCATGGACGGCACGGAACTGACCTTCACCGTCAAGGCGAGCGAGACCTATCGGGACGGTCAAGTGGATGTCTACGCAGATGGACCGCCACGCCTGTGGTCTGCTTTGAGCCGCTTCCGCCCGAAATGCGGAGTCCCGCCGATGTCGTGGCGAGAAAAATCGAAAAGATATTCGGATTCAACGCCCTTCCGCGCGAAATAGCGGAAACTCCAGTCCCGCTGATTGTGCATTGGAAGGAGCCGCCAGACACCAACCTCTTTCATGCGATTTTCACGAGCGAGCCCGAGAGTCTACCTTGGTTGAGCCCGTGGACCCGGGGTTCAGATACCCTCACCCCGTCCCTCTCCCAGGGGGAGAGGGGTGTTTGTGTTTGGGTCATGCACCGGCAGCTCGAGCTTCAGCCTCGCTCCTCCCTCCGGCCGGTTCTCCGCGCTCAGCGTCCCTCCGAAGCGCTCCACCAGCTCTCGTGAGATGGACAGCCCCAGCCCCGTCCCCTTCTCCGGCCCCTTCGTCGTGTAGAAGGCCTCGAACAGCCTCGGCAGCGTCTCCGGCGGGAAGCCCGGGCCGTTGTCCTCCACCAGCAGCGTCACCTTCCCCTCCCCCACCTCCCCTCTCACCCTCACCTCGCCCTTCTGCACCTTCGCCTCCTCCAGCGCGTCCCCCGCGTTCACCAGCAGGTTGAGGATGACCTGCGCCAGTCTGCGCCTCGTCGCGAACACCTCCGGCAGCTCCGTCGGCACCTCCACCTTCAGCTTCGCCACGTTCTTCAGCCGCACCGCCGCCAGCCTCGCCGCGTCCGCCACCACGTCCGCCAGCGCGCACTCGCACGGCTCGTCCGCGTCCATCCGTGAGAAGCCCCTCAGGTCCAGCACGATCTGCCGGATCCGCTCCACTCCCGTGCGCGTCTCGTCGAACACCTCCCGCAGCTCCTCCTTCGACTCCTCCGGCAGGGGATGCGCCAGCACCTCCGTCCTCAGGAACTCCAGGTTGGAGCGCACGAAGGCCAGCGGGTTGTTGATTTCATGGATGACGCTGGCCGCCAGCCTCCCCACCGTGGCCAGTTTCTCCGACTGCATCCGGTGGCTCTCCGCCAGCGCCAGCTTCTCCAGTGACTCGCGGCGGGCGCGCTCCAGCCGCGCCTCGTTCTCCGCGGCCTGCACCTTGCGCAGCTGCTCCGAGCCGTACACCCCGAAGAACGTCGCCACCCCCACGATGCTGATCCACACCAGCGCGTTCGCCACGTGCCCGTTCGTCAGCAGCAGCACCGCCGTGACGCCCACCGCGCAGACGATGCCGTTGATCAACACCGGCCTCGCGTCTCGCGTGTGCACCAGGGCCATCAACAACGGCAGCGTGGGCACCATGTCCAGGTACGGGCTCTCGCTTCCTCCGGTGAAGTAGACGAGCAGCAGGAAGAAGACGCTGTTGATGCCGCTGTTGATGTACATGAGCAGCCGCGCCCGCTGCTCGTCCATCCGCTCCCACACCCCGAGGTAGAGCAGCAACTCCACCGTCCACGCCACCCGGGTCAGCAGGGTCGGCAGGTGGCTGGTCTGCCGCAGGATGAGCAGATCCATCGGGTACGTCAGCAGGATGGTCGCGGCGAACACCAGCGCCGTCTTGCGCCGCTGGAGGTCCCCCCTGCTCAGGACCCGGGTTGGCACCAAGGGTTCCTTCGGAGCGGATGACAGGCGGTGCATGGGCGCGACGGGACTCCAGACGAGATGGGGGCGCCCGGGATGATACGACGTCCGCGGTAGGGCCGCACAGCCAGATCCGCTTTCAGCGCCGGGTGGCGATGACCACGGTGAAGCCGTACCGGGAGTATGGCTCGGGAAGGGTGTCGCGCCGCGCCTCCACGGTGAAGCCCCGGGCCTCCAGCAGCGCCCGGGCGCGCGGCAGCAGGAAGGTCAGGTAGTACATGACGAAGGGCGGACTCCAGAGCGCGTTGCGCACCCTCATGGCCGCGTTGAAGGCGCGCGCCACCCAGTAGCCGGGGCTCAGCCGCGAGGGCTCCTCCCCGGTGATGAAGAGGAAGCGGCCACCCGGGCGCAGCACCCGGTGGATGCCCTCCACCAGCCTCGGCTCGTCCTCCTCGAGGATGTGGCCGAAGGCGCCGAAGCTCGTCACCAGGTCGAACTCCTCGCGCCAGGGCATGTCCAACGCGTCACCGCGCACGAGCTCCAACGGGGCCTCGCCCGGGGAGCCGGCGAGCAGCCTTCGCGCCTCGTCCAGCATGCCCTGGCTCACGTCCAGCCCCACCACGCGCCGGCGGCACAGCGGCCGCAGGTGGCGCATGGCCGCCCCCGTTCCGCAGCACACGTCCAGCGCGCTCTCCACGCTCCCCGGTGGCCCCGCCAGCGCCAGGCTCGCCTTCACCAGGGCCTCCGGGGTGCGGAAGGGCGTGTACTCGAACTTGGGGGCGAGCAGGTCATACCCCCGCTCCACCGAGCCGAGGCCTTGCTGGAGGAGCTCCACGAAACTCGGTCCCTTGGGGTGGAACATGCGTTGGCTCTCAGCGGGAGCGGGGCAGCTCGAAGAAGAAGGTGACGCCGGGGCGGCCGGGGGGGTGGCCGAGCACGCCGAGCGTGCCGCCATGGCGCTCGATGATTTCGCGCGAGATGTAGAGGCCCAGGCCCAGCCCCGGCTGGTGGACGGAGGAGGAGAGGCGGTGGAAGCGCTGGAAGAGGAGGGAGCGCTCCTCGTCGGGGATGCCCGGGCCCTCGTCGGAGACGGAGACGCGGAAGGTGCCGTCCCAGACGGAGAGCTGGACGGCCACGCGGGCCTGGGCCGGGGTGTACTTCATCGCGTTGTCGAGGAAGTTGGCGAGCACCTGCTCTATCCGGTCCCGGTCCGCGCCCACCCAGGCGACGCCCTCGGGCAGCTCCACCTCCACCTGGCGCTCGGGGTACTGCTGGCGGAAGTCGCCGGCCACGTCGGCCACCAGGGAGCGCAGGTCCACGGGCCTCTGGCGCATGTGGAGCTGGCCGCGCTCCAGCCGCGAGGCGTCGAGCAGATCTCCCGCCAGCCGGGTGAGGCGGCCGGTGTAGCGCTCCATACGCGAGACGAGGGTGACGTCGGAGACGGGCTCGTTGCGCTCGAGCTGGCGCCGGGCCTGGGTGAGCACCAGGTGCAGCGAGGTGAGGGGCGTGCGCAGCTCGTGCGAGGCGATGTTGAGGAACTCGCTCTTGGTGCGGTCGGCGGCCTCGGCGGCGTCCTTGAGCTTCTGCAGCTCGGCGGTGCGCGCGCGCACGCGCTCCTCCAGCTCGTCGCGGGCCTTCTGCAGGGCGGCCTCGGCGCGCTTGCGGTCGGTGATGTCCAGGACGATGCCCACCAGGCCCGCGGGCTTCCCCTCCGCGTCGGTGTAGGTGGCCTTGTAGAAGATGACGTCGCGCACCTCGCCCGTGCCGAAGCGCACGGAGGACTCGTACGTCTGGATGCCGGGGCGGTCGAAGAGCTCCTGGTCCTTGGCGGCGTAGCGCGCGGCGAGCTCGGGCGGGGCCATCTCCCAGACGGACTTGCCGATGATGTCCTCGGGCGATCTGCCATGCATCTCCGCGAAGGCGCGGTTGCAGCCGCCGTACCGGCCGTCCAGCGTCTTGTAGAAGATGGGGTTGGGGATGCTGTCGATGAGCGTCTGGAAGAACCGGACCTGCTCGCGCAGGGCCCGGTCGTACTCCGTCATCTCCACGCCGGTGAGGACGAGCAGGCCCTCGGCGCCGGCCGGGCCGGAGGCGAGCCGGGAGGTACTCCACGCGAGCAGCCGCTCGGGGCCGGTGCGGGTGCGCCAGGGGCCCTCGTGTTGCGCGGGGTGGGGCCCCTCGACGAGCCGCGCGAGGGCGGTGCCCTCCGTCTCCTGCCCGGGGGTCAGCGCGGCGAGCTCCTCCATGCGCAGCCCCTGGACCTCGCGGGTGGAGTAGCCGAGCAGCCGCTCCCCATGACGGTTGAGGTGGAGGATGCACCCCCGGGCATCGAGCACCAGGACGAGCGCGTGAACGGCATCGAGGAGCGCGGTGGGACCGGGTCCGAGCATCGATTCCGAGCCGGCCGGGTCGTGTGAGGGCATCGGCGGCGAGGCCATGCATCGCAGCATAGCGACATCAATCCCCGGGGACGGGGTGGGTTTTCTCGGAAGTGAGAGCCCGCACCGGGGACAGGCGGGCGATTCCCCTCACACTCAGTGCATCGTGGGGGCGACGGGCTCGTCGTAGATGCCGCCGGTGACGCCGGTCCGGGCCTCGAACTCGTTGCAGCCGCTCATGCCGGAGACCTGGAGGTCGAATTCCCGCAGGTCGGGCTCCATGCATTGGGCGATGTCGGTGTCCTCGGGTTGGGCGTTGTGGGTGCCGAAGTAGCGGCAGCCCTTGCAGTTACCCCAGTTCTTGTCCGCCATGGCCTGCTCCTCGTAGTGGGATTCTTCGGGGGACTTCTTCCTCGAGGGTGGGGGTGGAGCGGGGCGGCAACAAGCGGCGCCTGCCCCGTCCATCGAGGGAGGGGCGGGCGGCTTCATGAGAGACTGGAGTCATGGCCTCCGTCGACGCCTCGAGCTCCGTCACTCCCCGGTGTGCCGCCCACCCGGACGTGCCCGCCGGCGGTGTCTGCGGGCGCTGCGGCGGTTTCTTCTGCGACGCGTGCGCCACCTGGGTGCTGGGTGCCGTCTATTGCACCGCCTGCGCCGCCCTCCCCGAGGTCAACTACCTGGAGACCTTCCGGCGGAAGTTGTGGGGCCGGAGGGACTCGTGGGCCTGGGTGCTGGGCTTCTGGGGGCTCGTGGCGCTGGGGGTGGGCATCGCGCTGCTGGGCAGCGGGAACACCGTGGCCGGGGGGCTCGCGCTCATCTGCTCGGGGTTGGGCGTGGGGTGCTTCTTCCGCCAGCGGTGGGCCCGTAGGATGCTCCCCGTCCTGGCCGTGGGCCTGGGGGTGGCCGGCCTGGTGCGCGAGGGCACCGCGCTCCTCATTCCCGCCCTCCTCCTCTTCGGCCTCGCCATCACCCTCCACCAGGATCCGCGGCACAAGCTCTTCTTCCGCGAGCCCATCCCGGATGCCGTCCTGCTCCGGTTGTGGGACCGGTACGAGAACAATCCCCTGGCGAGGCTCGGTCTGATGTTCGGACTCTACGGGGTGGTCCTGCCTGTCCTTGCGCCCGTGGCGGTGGGGCTCGGCGTCGTGGCCCTACGGCGCGTGAATCCCCAGGCCCGGCCACCCATCGGCCGCGGGGGCCAGGCGCTCGCCGCCCTCGGACTGGGGCTGGGCTCGCTCGTGCTGTGGGGAGGGTTCTTCTGGCCGCGGCTCTCCGCGCTGGCGCGCGAGCTGTTCACCGCGGGTTGAGGGAATTCCGCACGGCCCCCTCTCAGGGTGGAGGTCCCTGGAGGGGGCCCAGGCCCGAGCGGGGTGGGAGCCACCACCCACCCTGTGCGGACCGGAAATCCTGGCGCGATGAGGAGAACGCACCAGGCTCGCCGGTTCGGGCTAATCCCTGGCCTTGCGCAGGTCGCCGCTGTTCTTGATGTTGCGCTTCACCGTGTCCTCGGCGCCGCTGCAGTCGCCCTTGGCCCGGTCATCGAGGAGCAGCACGTTGTTGGTGATTTCCAGATCACCCTTCTCCAGGCACGTGGCCACGGGCAGGCCCTCGAGCCACGCCTGGGGGGCGAGCAGCGCGAGCAGCGCGTCATCCGCGCCAACCTCGACACCGGTGGCGGACTCGAAGCGCGCGTCCTCGCTGAAGCCGAGCTTCAGCTCCAGCGTGTTGTCGGTGTCATCCCGGGTGAAGCGGGCCTTCACCCGGAGGCTATAGCCCACGAGGGGCTCGCCACTGGCCACCTCTTCGGCCTTGGCCTTGTCCAGACGGAAGTCGATGCGCTTGTAGGTACCCGCGGGCAGGCGCAGACCGGACAGATCCGGCAGGGTGGTACCCGTCATCAGGTCCACGATGAGGGGGCCGGGGATGAGCACCGTCCCCGAGCCGCTGCCGGACTCGCCGCCCTTGCAGGTGGCGCCCGAGAGCAGGCCGCGCACCTCGGCGCACTTCGTCCCCTGGGGGAGCTCCAGGCGGATGTCCTTCAGGTGGATGCGGGCCTCCGTCAGCGTGAAGGTGACGCCGTCGCTGGAGCGGAACGTGGGAGCCTCGAGGGGAGCCGGCGTCTCCGCGCCCTGGACGAGCGCACGGGCGGCCTGGGCGGACTGGGACTCGTTGACGGAGAAGCGCAACGAGGCGCCCTCTCCACCCCCACAGGCGGTGACGGCCAGGGTGGCGGCGGACAGCAATGTCTGACGGAGCGAAGGGGCGCGAAGGTTCATGGGCTCGTGGGTGCGGTACCAGGGACGTCCGGCCACGTCTTCGGGCCACCGCGCCTGGATGACCCCCGAGGTCGAAGAGCGGCCACTCGCACCGGAGCTCACCGCCCCCAGGCCGGGGCGGCTCAGTCTCCGACGATGCCCACGCGCACGCGGTGGAGCTCGTTGCTGGTGGCCACCTTGAGGGTGAAGTCCGCCACGTCCTCGGGGTACACCTGACGGCCGCCCGTGGGCAGCGCCTCCACGGCGGTGCGGTACTTGCCCGTCTTCACGCCGCTGGGCATGACGGGCGGGCACACCACCACCCAGTCCAGTCCGCTCTCCTGGAGCACCTGCAGGGCGCCGCGGTGATCCTCGAAGGCGTAACGCAGGAAGGGCGGCAGGCCGTGCTCTCCAGTGAGGCCACCCGCCGGGTGGGGCAGCAGTCCCGCCGCGCCCACCGTCACGAGCCG
This sequence comes from Archangium violaceum, assembly GCF_016859125.1. Classification (NCBI taxonomy): domain Bacteria; kingdom Pseudomonadati; phylum Myxococcota; class Myxococcia; order Myxococcales; family Archangiaceae; genus Archangium; species Archangium violaceum. The sequence continues at coordinate 3,309,477 of NZ_CP069338.1, forward strand.
CTGGACACCCTCGGCCTTCATCGCCGCCACGATGGACCGGGTGGCCTGCGTCACCACCGTCACCGCGTGCGTCGCGTCGCGCGCCCCGATGGCGCTCACCACGACCTCCGAGCCGCGCACCGCCTCGGCCACGGCGGTGCCGTCCTCCAGGCTGCCCTTCTTCACGAACAGCCGCCCATGCTTCACTCCCAGCCGCTGCGGGTCCCTCACATAGGCCGTCACCTCGTGCCCCTGCGCCACCGCATCGTGCACCAGCGTGTGCCCGACCCGACCCGTCGCTCCGAAGACCGTCAACCGCATGGGTGTTACTCCTCCGTGACCCGTTCCCCGAGCGGAGGGCCGGTCCGGTGGGTGTCGCGGAGTCCGCTCTGGCTCCATCACCCTCGGCCCTGCCAGGAACGAGCGCGGCCCGTCATATAGCGCTCCTGGTGCCGGGTTGTCCGCAAGAGCCTCTGGCCCTAGGGGGTCTCGAGCGTCCGGGGCGCCTGGGCCAGGCCCTCGACCCCGGTCGTCTGCTTCCTCACGTCCTCCCGTTGGCCCTGGAGGGCCTGCGTGTTGTCACGGATGCGCTCACCGTACAGCTCGAGCGTCTGCTCCACGATTTCCAGGCGTGCGTTGTGCCGGTCGAACCGTTCGGAGAACTCGGTCCGGAGCTTGTTCGTCTCGAAGTACAAGGTTGTGAGCACCGACTCCTGCGTCTTCTGCAGGGATTGTTCGAGCTGCCCCTGGAGTCGGACGAGCCGCTCCTGGTTGTCGTGTCGGAGACCCTGGAGATCCGCGGCCAACTGCAGGTCTCGTATCCTGCTGGCGGCGGCTTCATGGTCTACCTTGAGCGTCAACTCCTTGAGTTGCTGCTCCGTACGCTGCTGGCCGTGCTCCAACGATTGCAGGCGCTGGTCCATGCCCTGCAGGCGCTGTTCCAGGAGTTGCTGGCCTTGCTCCAGGCGCTGCTGGCCCTGCTCCATCAGGGTCAGGATCCGCTGCTCGCCCGGCGTGAGGGAATGCTCTCCCACTCCCGTGGGAACCGACATGGAACGATCCATCGACACACACCTCCCGTGGTGACTTCGCGAGTAGGTTGACTCATCAAGTCACCTCAAGTCAAGTCACCAGTCAGGTCAGGTGTACGGACTTCAGCTCGGGGCCGCATACCCTCACCCCGTCCCTCTCCCAGGGGGAGAGGGGAGGGGGGCTCACTCTCCCGTCAGCCTTGCTTCCAGCTCGTCCAGCTCGCGCTTCACCGCCGCGTCCGTCTCCCGCAGCTTCTCCACCTTGCGCACCGCCGAGATCACCGTCGAGTGGTCCTTGCTGAACCTCGCGGCGATCTCCGGGAACGAGCCCTTCGTCAGCTTGCGGCTCAGGTACATCGCCACCTGCCGCGCGTGCGCCAGCGCCTTGTGCCGCCGGTCCTCCTTCAACGCCTCCACCGGCACCTTGTAGTAGCGGGCCACTTCCTTCTGGATGCTCTCCACGTCCACGACCTGCCGCGTCGGCAGCACGTCCTTGAGCACGTGCGAGGCGAAGTCCACCGTCACCGGGTGCCTCGACAGCGAGTGGATGGCGCTCACCTTCACCAGCGCCCCCTCCAGCTCCCGCACGTTCTTCTGGAAGCTCCGGGCGATGAAGTGCGCCACCTCGTCCGGCAGATCCAACCCCTCCATCACCGCCTTCTTCTGGAGGATGGCCACCCGCGTCTCGAAGCTCGGCTCCTGGATGTCCGTGATGAGCCCCATGCTGAAGCGGCTGCGCAGCCGCTCCTCCAGCCCGGGCACCTCCGCCGGCACCATGTCGCTCGTGAGGATGATGGCCTTGCCCTGCTCGTGCAGTGTGTTGAACGTGTGGAAGAACTCCCGCTGCGTCTCTTCCTTGCGTCCCAGGAACTGCACGTCGTCGATCATCAGCACGTCGCACTCTTCGCGGAACTTCCGGCGGAACTCCGGCATCCGCTGCTCGCGCACGCTCTCGATGTACTCGTTGGTGAACTGCTCGCTCGACAGGTACACCACCCGCTGCGTCTGATCCCTCTCCCAGATTTTATTGCCGATGGCGTGCAGCAGGTGCGTCTTGCCCAGCCCCGTCCCACCATAGATGTAGAGCGGGTTGTAGGCCCGGCCCGGGCTCTCGGCCACCGCGTGCGCGGCCGCCGCGGCGAGCTGGTTGCTGTCGGCCACCACGAAGCTCTGGAAGGTGAAGCGGGCGTTGAGCCGGGGCGGCCGGGTCCCCGCGGACTTGACCTCCGGTGCGAGTTTGAGCTCCGGCGGAGGCGCCAGGCCCGGCACCACCTCGTAGCCCAGCCGGGCGGGCGTGTCCGTCACCCGCGCCAGCGTCGACTCGAGCAGCCCCCGGTAATGGTCATCCACCCAGTCCTGGTAGAACCGGTCCGGCACCGCCAGCACCAGCGTGTCCCCGCGCACCTCCAGGGGCTGCATCTTTCCGATCCACCCGAGCGCGTAGTCCCGCTTGTCCTGCTTCAGGCAGTCCAGCATCCTTTCCCAGAGAATCTCGGCACTTGGCGGTGGGGGCAGGGTTTGGGCGAGCGCGTTCACGGTAGGGCTCCGATGCGCTGGTGGATCACCAGGCAGGGGGCCGTCCGTGCTAACAGCCCCCCCCTGGGCGATCAAGTTTGCGGCCCCTACCCCAGACATTCCGCACCCCTACGGCCCCCCTTCTGATCGCAGCGCCCGGCGCGGAATCCCCCGCCCCCTCCAACGGTTGTGGCCCCAGCGTTCCCACTCCCACCCCGCTTCACCCCGGGTGTGGGGTGCAAAAGGGTGGCCTCCATCCCCGATCGGACAGGCGGGAGTGATCCGGCGTTGACTTGGGTGGGAGATCGGGTTACGAGCGCCGCCTTCCTTTGCTTTATGGATAAGGGTGCCCGCCCGTGCGGTGGGCGCCCCGTCGTCCCAGGAGTTCAGCCGTGTCCAAGCGCACCTACCAGCCCTCGAAGATCAAGCGCAACCGCACCCACGGGTTCCGCAAGCGCAACTCCACCCGCGCGGGCCAGGACGTCCTCAGCCGCCGCCGCGCCAAGGGCCGCAAGCGCCTGGTGGTCTCCGCTTACAAGAAGTAGCCGGGACGCTCGCGTGAAGGCCGAGGGCCAGGCGCCACCTCGCGACGAGCGCTTTCCCAAGGCCCTGCGCCTGCTCCGGCGGCGCGAGTTCCTCGAGGTCCAGGAGAACGGTCAGAAGATTCCCTCCGACTGTCTCCTGGGGCTCGCCAGGCCCAACGGACGGCCCTACAGCCGCGTGGGCCTCACCGTCTCCACCAAGGTGGGCAATGCCGTGGTGCGTGCCCGCCTGCGTCGGCTCCTGCGAGAGCTCTTCCGCAAGCGCCGCCAGCAATGGCCTTCCGGTGTGGACGTAGTCCTGGTCGTGCGTCAGTCCGCCAAGGACGCATCCTTCCCGGAAATGTCGCGCGCCTTCGATGGAGTCACCCGCAAGCTGCAGAGGTTGTTTCCGTCAGGCCCCCGGGAGTCCGCCCGATGAGCCCGCTCGCCTACCTGCTCGCGCTCCCCATCCGTTTCTACAAGCGGTGGCTGTCGCCGTTGCTGCCCCCGGCCTGCCGCTTCCACCCCACCTGCTCCGTGTACGCCCTGGAGGCGCTGAAGAAGCATGGTGCCCTCCGCGGTGTGCGCCTCATCGTCTGGCGCCTGCTGCGCTGCCAGCCCTTCCACCCCGGCGGCTTCGACCCCGTTCCCTGACCGCCTCTCTTATATGAACGATCTGGATCCGCTCTCGCCCAACTCGGCTGACTCCCAACGGCGACTGCTGGTGGCACTCGCGCTCGCGATGGGCCTCACCTTCGCCTACACCTTCCTCCTCTCGAAAAACGCGCCACCGCCCGAGGCCGGAGTCGCGGACGCCGGGCAGATGGTCGCCGCCACCGACGCGGGCACACCCGCTCCCACCGCCGGTGGGGACACGGGGACGGCGGGGACGCCGCCGCCCGCCGGGACGGGCACCGAGGGGGCCGTGGCCGACGCCGCGCCGCCTCCGCCCGTGCGCACGCTGAACTTCGAGCGTCAGTGGGCGCACTACACCTTCTCCACCCAGGGCGCGGGCCTCACCTCGGCGGTGCTCCAGGGCGAGAAGATGCGCGAGCAGCAGCAGGTCTCCATCGCCGAGGGCTACAAGCTGCTCTTCGGGGGCAAGGTGCCGCCGCCGCCTCAGATGAACCTGGCGCAGCCGGTGCAGGGCCAGGCGCTGCCGCTGGCCATCTCCATCACGGGCCCCCAGCCCCTGCCGGCCGACGCGCGCTACGCGGTGGCCGAGACGGACGCGAGCCAGGGCGCCACCACCTTCACCACGCGCCAGGGGCCGTGGGAGGTGACCAAGAGCATCCAGTGGCCGAAGGAGGGCTTCGAGCTCCTCTACACCCTCGAGGTGAAGAACGTCTCGGGGCAGCCGGTCACCGGTGAGCTGCAGGTGCACTACAACCGCGCCATCAGCCCGGACAGCGAGCACGCCCCGTCCTTCTTCGGCGGCGTGGGCAACCTCAGCTACGCCTCGTGCCACGTGGGCGAGGAGAAGCACAAGCTGGCGCCGGATCAGGGTCAGCCGGAGCCGGAGGAGCTGCGCGGCCCGGTGCACTTCTTCGGCATCGACCAGCAGTACTTCCTCTCCGCGCTCTACCCGCTCGAGGGCGCGCAGCAGGGCCGCTGCGAGCTCGTGGCCACCCCCGAGGCGCGCGGCGTCGTCGCCAGCTTCCCGCTCACCGCCGCCGCCGGCCAGACGGTGACGTACCGCTTCGGCGGCTACCTGGGGCCGAAGGATCCGGACCTGCTCGGCGCCGTGCCCGGCCCGGCCGTGCGCGAGGCCGCCGGCCTCACCGCCTCCGCCTACGCCCCTCAGCTCACGGAGACGATCGACTACGGCATGTGGGCGGTCATCGCCAAGCTGCTGGTCACCATCATGAAGTTCTTCCACGGCCTGGTGGGCAACTGGGGCGTGGCCGTCATCCTGCTCACCGTGTTGGTGAAGACGCTCCTCTTGCCCCTCACCCACCGCTCCATGGTCAGCATGGAGGCCATGAAGAAGCTCCAGCCGCGCGTGGATGAGATTCGCAAGAAGTACGCGGACGACCGCGAGCGGCAGAACCTGGAGATGATGAAGGTCTACCAGGAGAACAAGGTGAATCCGCTCGGTGGCTGTCTGCCGATGCTCATCCAGATGCCCGTGTGGATCGCCCTCTTCACCGCCCTGCGCAACAGCTACGAAATCTACCAGGAGCCCTTCTTCGGTCCGGTGTGGCGCGACCTCACCTACAAGGATCCGACCTACCTGCTGCCGCTCGCGCTGGGCGTCAGCATGATCATCACCCAGAAGCTCCAGCCGCAGATGGGAGACCCGGCCCAGGCGAAGATCATGACCTGGTTCGTCCCCATCCTCTTCACCGCCACGCTGCTCAACTACCCGGCCGGTCTGGCGCTCTACATCTTCACCAACAACATCCTCTCCATCGCGCAGCAGTACGGCCTGAGGAAGTGGCTGGAGAAGCGCGGCGGCGGAAGCGGCGGACTGCCGGCGGGCACGGCCACGGCCACGGCGGGAGGCAAGCGCAAGTGAGCGACGTGCAGGCACCCGAGGCTTCCCCTTCTTCGGCCACCGCGGGCGCCGAGCTGCGCGCCCGCGTGGAGCGGCTCCTCACCGACATCCTCGGGATGATGGGCTTTCCCGCCCGGCTCGACTTCAAGGACGCCAGCGATGGCAGTCTCGCGGTCGCCCTGCACTTCCAGGGCGAGCCGCCTCCCGGCGTCGAGTCCGGCAAGCGCAGCCAGGTGGTGGACTCGTTGCAGTTCCTCCTCAACAAGATGCTCCACCGCCCGGGCGCCGAGCGGCGCTTCGTGCTCGTGGGCGCCGGCGTCCACCCGGAGCCTCGCGGCGAGCGCTTGAAGCGGGAGCAGGCCGCGGCCCAGGCCACCCCCGCTCCCCAGGCCGTGGAGGCGGCGCCACGGCCCGTCCCCGCGCCGCAGCAGCAGCCCCGGAAGCAGCAGGCTCCGGCTCCGCAGCAACAGGCCAAACCGGCTCGGGGACAGGCCGCGTCGCAGCAGCAGGCGAAGGCCGCCCCGGCCCGGACCGTCGAGTCCGACGAGCGCTCCCTCGAGGTGACCGAGGATGCGGCCTTGAAGGAGGCCGCCCGCAAGCTCGCCGAGCGGTCGGCCACGTTGGGCCGTTTCTATGCCCTCGTTACAGTGAAGCCAGAAGACCGCGCGCGCGTCCTGAATGCCGTGGAGGGCGTGCCGGGGGTGAAGGTCTCTTGCGAAGGCGAGGGCCACAACCGGCGCGTGGTGTTCACCCCGGAGAAGCCCGCCCCGCTCCCCAAGCGGAGCATGCTGCCGGAGGACGATGACGAGGATGACCTCGAGGGCTGAGTCCCTCGGGGCCCACCGACGAAAGGGCATGGAATGGGCAAGGCCAAGTCGCTCAAGGACAAGCTATACGGAGCGGCCGTGCTGAAGATGAGCTTCCGGTTGCGAGGTGACGAGGAGTCTCCCGCCTTCAAGTTCGTTTACCCCGGTGTGCTGCGTGACCTGGAGCTCGAGGACGCCGCCGTCGAGAGGTACATCAACGAGAACCGCGAGGCCGTCGAGCGCGCCGCTCGGGGCTCCTCTCCCGCGCCGCAGGGCGAGCGGGGCTAGTCCCCGGGTCCGACGCCCTGGCGTCGGGGGGCTCTGTCGGCCGGCGGTCTTCACCGGTCCCGGGCCGCCACTGGTGGACGTTCCCACCGTCGTCCAGCGGTGGTGGGCCCTCCTTCGGCTGGACGCACGTGGACGGCGCACCTAGCTCGTGCGTCGTGCCCCCCTGGGCACAGGAGGGCTGTCCATGCGGCGCCGAGTCGTTCTCTCCCTGGCCATGTTGATGACGTCCCTTTGTGCCTGTTCGAGTGGCAGGGGAGAACCCGGTCCCCAGGGAGCGCCGGGTCCGGCGGGCGAGAACGTCGTCGGGCCGAAGGGAGATCCAGGTCCCAAGGGGGACCCCGGACCCATGGGCCCTCCGGGCAACTTCGCCCGCATCCGCGTCGTGCCGCCAGGCGACAACCCGCTCATCGGCGGCGAGAACCTGCGCAACGCCGTCCAGTCCATCACCAAGGTCTCCGCCGAGGAGCCGTGGCTCGTCCTCGTCGAGCCCGGGGTGTTCGACCTGGGAGCCGAGGGGCTGGAGTTGCGGCCGTACATCCACGTCCAGGGCTCGGGACAGGCGCTCACCCTCGTGCGCTCCCACGCCCCGGGGCCCACGGTGGTGGGCGTGGACCATACGGAGCTGCGCTCGCTCACCGTGGAGCACACGGGCGGCGCGGGCGAGGCCGTGGCGCTCTCCACCGCCTCGTCCCTGTTCCGCGCGCGCGACGTGGTGGCCCTCGCTCGTGACGGACAGCAGCGCACCGTCGCCATCCAGTCCTCCGCCGGCCCGGGCCCCGGTGGCTTCGAGCGCGTCCAGGCGCTCGCCTCCTCCTCCCAGGGCGACACCGTGGGCTTCTCGTGCGAGGGGTGCACCGCGAAGCTCACGGGCTCCACGTTCCTCGGGCAGGGTGGCAACCGGGCCCTCGGCGTCTCCGTGCGCCAGGGCGCCCTGGAGCTGTGGGACTCCTTCGCCACCGGCGCGGACGGCGGCGCGGAGAGCACCGGTGTGGAGGCCGTGGGTGCTTCCTCCGTGGTGCTCGTCCGTGCCGAGCTCTCCGGCGCGAATGGCGGCGTCTCCACCGGGCTGCGCCTGACGTCGTCCCCCGCCTCCGTGCGGGACAGCACCGTCTCGGGCTCCGGTGCCTCGGGGCGGCAGGCTCGCGCCCTGGAGGTGAGCCGCGCCGACTCCGGCTCCTACTCCGTGGACGTGCAGCGCTCCACCCTCTCCGGCGGCGGCAACTCCGTGTTCGGCGCCGAGGGCTACGTCATCCGCATCGGCGGCTCCCAACTCCGTGGTGGGAACGTGGGCGGCAATGGCAATGTGTCCTGCAACGGTTCCTACGACGAGAACTTCTTCTCCCCCACCCCGCCCGCGTGCCCGTAGTCGCATGAGCTCCCCGCCCGCCACCCTCGCCGCGCTCGCCACCGCTCCCGCCGCCGGTGCCGTCGGCATCCTCCGCCTCTCCGGCCCCGCCGCCCTCGAGGCCGGGCGCATGCTCGCTCCCGGCGTCCCCGCCTCTCCCTCGCCCCGGCACGCGTACCTGGCCTCCTTCGTCGATGCCTCCGGCGCCGTGCTCGACTCGGGACTGTTCCTCTACTTCCGCGCGCCCCACTCCTTCACCGGCGAGGACGTCGTCGAGCTCCAGGCCCATGGCAGCCCCCGGCTCCTGCGCATGTTGCTCTCCCGCGCGCTCGAGCACCCCGCCGTGCGCCCCGCCGGGCCCGGTGAGTTCACCCGGCGCGCCTTCCTGAATGGGCGCATCGACCTCACCCGCGCCGAGGCCGTCGCCGACCTGGTCGCCGCGGACTCGGAGGCCGCCGTCCGCGCCGCCGCCGCGGGCCTCGCCGGAGCGCTGGCCTCGCGGCTCCGGGGCCTCGAGGAGCCCCTGCGCTCGCTCCACGCGGACCTCGAGGGCGTGTTGAACTTCCCCGAGGAGGCAGAGGGCGCCGACGAGGGCGCGGGCGCGCGTGTCGCCGAGCTGCGCGCCGCCGCGGACGCCCTGCTCGCCGAGGTGGGACGCGGACGGCTCGTGCGCCGGGGCGCCCGGGTGGCCCTGTATGGGCCCGTGAACGCGGGCAAGTCCACGCTGTTCAACCGGCTCGTGGGTGAGGAGCGCGCCCTCGTCGACGAGGAGCCGGGCACCACGCGCGACGTGCTGGAGGCCCGCGTCGAGTGGGAGGGACTCGGCGTCACCCTGCTCGACACCGCCGGGCTGCGCGAGTCTCCCGGACGCATCGAGGCGCTCGGAATCGCCCGCACGCGCGAGGTGCTCGCCACCGTGGACCTCGCGGTGCTCGTGCTTCCTCCCGAGGCGGATGAGGCGGAGGCCCAACGATGGCTTCGCGAGGCCGGGGTCACGGCCGTGCTGCGTGTGGCGGGCAAGTGTGACGTCCGGGGAGTTGTGGAGAAGTTGGGGACGGAGCAGGCCGTGTCCGTCAGCGGGCTCACCGGCGAGGGCGTGGAGCGGCTGCGTTCCGAGATGCTCTCGCGCTTGTGGGGCGGTGGAGCGCCCTCCGCCGTCGCCCTCGTCTCCGAGCGTCACGCGGATGCCCTCCGGCGCACCGCCGAGGCCCTGTCGCGCGCCGAGAGCGCCTGCCGCTTCTCCACGCTCGAGGTCGTCTCCGGCGAGGTCGGCCTCGCCCTCGAGTCGCTCGGCGAGGTGTCCGGCACCTGCGCCTCCGAGGCCCTGCTCGACGCCATCTTCCAGCGCTTCTGTATCGGGAAGTAGACACCCGCTCCCCGGCCCGGGGGATGTCAGACCCCTCCTTAGACTGCTTCCCCTGCCCGGCCCACCAGGGCCGTAGGAGGACAGGGTGATTCCGATGTGCAACAGCCAGGCGGCGTACTCGGCTCTCGAGGCGCTGCCCATGGGATGGGTTGGGGAAATCGTCGACGAGGAGCTGGTGGCTTCGCCCCGGCCGGCGCCAGTCCAGGCCCGTGCCGCCTTCATGTTGGGAGTAGAGCTCGGTGAACGGTTCGACCCGCGGCGCGGTGGGTCCGGCCGCTGGTGCTTCCTGCGTGCCCCCGAGTTGCGGCTCGGCCACGATGTGCTCGTCCCGGACCTCGCCGGTTGGCGCCGGGACAGGCTCTCCGAGGCGCCCACGCCGGATGCGCCCTTCCTCACACTCGCGCCGGATTGGATCTGCGAGGTGCTCGCGCCCTCCACCGCCGCGCTCGACCGCACCCGCAAGCTGCCGGCCTATGCCCGCGCTGGCGTGTCCCACGTGTGGCTCGTGGACCCCTCCGCGCGCACGCTCGAGGTGTTCCAGCGCGTCAAGCGCGGCTGGCTGCTCGTCGACACCTACGAGGGCGACGCCATCGTCCGCGCCGAGCCCTTCGCCTCGCTCCCGCTGGAGCTCTCCTCGCTGTGGATGCCCACCGAGAGCTTCCTGGAGCTCGTGCGCTGAGCACGTGAGGCCCGAGGCGCCCGGTCCACGCCGCCCGCCTGCATGGCGTGCCGGGTGACGGGATTTCCGAGTAGGATTTGAAGGTCCCGCCCGGAAGGAAATACCGTTGGGGGTATGAGTCGCTCCCTCAACGAGCTCGCGCGCGACCTGACGCGGCGGCGCGCCACCCTGGGTGAGATCATCTCACCGCTTTCCACTCCCGAGCTCCTGGCCGCCAGCGATGCCGCCCTGCTCGCGGTGCCGGGCTTCCGGCAGCTCCATGCCGAGCGGTGGGATCCCCCGCTCCCGGAGCCCGAGGCACTGGCGAAGCTGCCCGCGGGCACGCTCGGCAACTGCTACGCGCGGTACATGGAGCACTACCGGCTGTTCCCCGACTTCTTCCCCATCCAGGCGAAGCTCGGCGCGGACGCGACGCCCACGCAGTACGCCGTCCACCGGCTCAACAAGTGCCACGACTTCATCCACGTGCTGGGCGCGTACGAGACATCGGACGCGGACGAGGTCGCCGTCGAGTCGTTCGTGTTCGGCGTGGCGCCCGTCGCGCTCGCCTCCTTCCTGGCGGAGGCGGCGGTGCATCCGGACATCCAGCGGGATCGGTACAAGCACCTGCGCGACATCTACTCGGGGCACATCCAGGCGGAGGATTTCGAGCGGGGCGTTGCCGCTGCGGCCCTGTTGGGCGAGCGCTTCGAGACGCTGTGGGAGGAGCCCCTGGAGTCCCTGCGGCGGAGGCTTGGCCTCTCCGCGCGAGCACCCGAGCACCTGGGCCAGACCGGAGTGAACTCCTGCGGCGGCTACACCTCGCTCCCGTTCTTCCATCCCATCCAGCGGACCTGAGCGCCCTATAGTCCCCCCGCATGAGCGCTCGGAATGCGATTGTCGTCGGCGGGACCGGTGAAATAGGCGGGGCCGTCCTCGCCCGATTCAAGGCGGAGGGCCTGCGCGTCGTGTGCGCGTCGAATGACGTGCAGCAGGAGACAGCGGAGGCCCTTCGCGTGGACGTCACGGACGAGGCCTCCGTGACCTCGATGTTCGACAGGGCGGAGCAGGCGCTGGGCGGCCCCATCACCCTCCTGGTGAACTGCTCGGGCGTGGGGGTCTTCGCACCCATTCCGGAGATTTCAGTTCAAGACTGGCGCAAGACGATCGACGTGAACCTGACGGGGGCCTTCATCTGCGCGCGCGAGGCGTTCAAGCGGATGAAGGCAGCGGGTGGCGGGCGGATCATCCACATGGGCTCCGTGAGTGATCACCTCACCCTGGTGGACAACGCGGCGTATGCCGCGTCCAAGCACGGGGTTCGAGGCCTGACGGGCGTCTTGAATGAAGAGGGGAAGCCCTACTCCATCCGGGCCACGCTCATCTCCCTGGGCGCCGTCTACACGTCCTTCTGGCACTCGCGCCCGGAGTTCAGCCCGGCCGACATGCTGTCCATGGACGAGGTGGCCCAGACCCTCTGGGAGATCGCCCGGAAGCCCTTGAACGTCCGCGTGGATGAGATCCGACTGCTTCCTCCCAAGGGGGTGCTGTGATGGGAGCGCCAGTGAACGCGAAGCTCGCGGTCGTCACCGGAGCCAGCCGGGGTATTGGAGCGGCGATCGCGGAAGTGCTCGCGGAGAACGGCTACCAGGTGGCCCTGGTCGGACGGGACGTGGCGGCCCTGTCCAGGCTCGAGACGAAGCTCGGGGACCGGGCGCGATCGTTCGTCTGTGATGTCGCGGACGAGGCCGCGGTGAACGCGACGCTCGACCGCATCGAGACGAGCCTGGGCACTCCCGGCGTCATCGTGAACAACGCTGGCGTCGGAGGCCCCTTCCACCGCGTGGACGAGGTCGACACGGCGGAGTGGAAGGCCTTGTTCGGCGTGAACGTGGATGGCGTGCGCCACTTCTGCCGGTGGGCGCTCCCGCGCATGAAGGCGAGCGGGTACGGGAGGCTCGTGAACATCTCCTCCATCCAGGGACTGTTTGGGGGGGCGCGCTCCTCCACCTACGCGGCCACCAAGCACGCCATCATCGGCTTCTCGAAGACGATCGCCGCCGAGTGGGGTGCCTACGGCATCACCTGCAACGCCGTGTGTCCCGGCTACATCGACACGGAGATGCTGGCGAACGCGGACCCCGAGTCGCGCAAGGAGTTGTTGCGAAGGATTCCCGCCGGGAGGTTCGGAAGCGCCGAGGAGGTGGCCAGGCTGGTGGCCTTCATCGTCGGGCCCTTCGGAGGCTACATCAACGGCAGCGCGCTGGTGATGGACGGTGGCCTGTCGGCGCACCTGGCCAACGACGTGCCCGGGTTCTGAGCCGAGCGCCTCAGCCCGCCGCCCGGAGCTGGGGCACCTCGCCCGCCGAGCGCACCAGCCGCTTCACGGCGCGCAGCATCAGGTCCGTGTCGAGGGGCGCCGCGAGGAAGCCGCGAGCGCCCAACGCCTGCGCGCGCCCCACGTCCAGCTCCGGCACCTTGCCCGCCACCAGCAGCTGCGCCCGGGGACGCCGCTCCAGCGCCTCCAGCGAGGGCAGGGGCGAGAGCACCACCGCGCCCTCCCCCGCCGACAACACCTGCTCCGTGCTCGCCACGTTCGCCTGGTAGCCCGCCTGTCCCAGCACCCGGACCAGCCCCGCCGCCGCCGCCGCGCCCCAGCCGTAGAGCAGCACGCCACCGGCCTCGGGCTCCGGCAGTTCCTCCGTCAGCTCCAGGAGTTCCTCCAACTCCTCCACGTCCAGCGGCTCCAGGAGCGGCAGCTCCAGCGCCTCGCACTCCAGGTTCAGGTCCGGCATCAGGATGGCGCGCCCCTCGAAGCTGGAGCCCTCCATCAGCTCCGCCATGCTGGCCCTGTTCAGCTGCATGTCCGCGTCGGCCTCGGGCAGGGTGATGGCCTCCAGCTCCGGCCGCTTCGGCGACTGCGTCCCATCCGAGTAGAGCCGCTCGATGGCCCGGCCAATCGCCGCGTCCGTCGCGAGCCTCGGCACCACCCGCGCCTTGCTCGTCACGCTGCGCACCGCGTCCAACGACTGCAGGCTCGCCGGGGCGGCGATCGCCACCACCAGCACCATGTCCCGAGGGCCCTCCAGCTTCAGCGGCACCACCCGGTGCATCTCCGCCAGCCGCCTCGGCACCAGCTTCGCCAGGGAGGGCTCCAGCAGCTCCGCGTCCAGATCGATCTCCGGGATGCCCGTCTGGCGAGCCAGCGCCGCCAGCACCTGGCTCGCCGTGCAGAAGCGCATGTCCACCACGACCTGTCCCAGCGGCACTCCCCACTTGCGCTGGTAGGCCAAGGCCGATTGCAACTGCAGCCCGTCCACCCACCCCAGCTCCAGCAGGATTTCTCCCAGGCGTTTCTTCGTTTGCATCGCGCGATCCCCCCGTGTGGTTCGCACGCCTGTGTAGAACGTTTGCAACCAGGGTGTCTTCATCGTTCGCGCCACATGGTTGCAGGCAGACGCCAGCGGTAGTTTACCTTCTGGGTAGTCTGGTTATTCCGGGCGTAAAACGAGCCGTGTGTGAGGTTTTCAACGCCGCGGCGGTTTTCTCTCCGGGTGAGAAACTCCGGTCGCTCAGGAGCCGCGAGAGAGACGTTCCATGGAATCATCACTTCCAGCTCATCTTGACCGGAGGACCTTGTGACAAACCCAGACCGCACGCTCACCGGAAAGTGTCTATGTGGAGCCGTTCACTACGCGGTCGCGGACGAGTTCGTCTACGCAGCGAACTGCCACTGCTCGAACTGCCGGAGGGCGACGGGTTCGGCCTTCAAGCCGTTCGCGGGTATCGAGCGGAACAAGCTGCGCATCACCGAGGGGGAGAACAACCTCATGCGCTTTGGCGAGGAACTCGCTTGCGACATGCGCTGCAAGGTGTGCGGCTCGTTCCTCTATTCAGTCGTCCGCGAGGGCCAGTTCGTTCACGTCGCCATGGGATCGCTCGTCGACGCGCCCACCATCCGCCCGACCGAGCACATCTTCGTCGGCTCGAAGGCGCCGTGGTTCACGATTATCGATGACCTGCCACAGTACGAGGAATACGTCACGACAGCCGGGCCCGATGGCGCATAGCCCATGACGTCCGTGGAATCAGCGCGGAGGTGCGTTCTTCACGGGGCGCTTGATGAAGACGAAGAGCGCCGCGACGACACCTCCGACGACGGCCGCCACCGGGCTGATGAACGCTCCGAAGTTGGCGCCGAGGAGGGGGCCGATCAGCCCGAGGGGGCCGTGCATTCCCTCCCGGATGTCCATGATGAGGCCGATGCCCAGGGGAATGAGGAACCCGGCGACCCCACATGCGACGGTGGCCATCACCACGATGACGATGCTCTTGCTCTTGTCGGGAGCCGGGTTGTTCATGCGCACCGATGATGGCATCCCGGGTTTTCTTCGCGCAAAAGCGGGCCTCGGCGAGTAGGAGATACGGTCCGCTTCGTCTTCCGGTAGGAGGATGGGCATGCGGCCTCCACCCAGGTCGCCCCCGCAGCTGCGTCACCTGCTCCGCGGCTTCTCTGTCTCGGACATCAAAACGGATTCACGCCCGCATGAAGAAGCGGGTCCTGTTGTCCACGTGCTCTCAAGCTGATCGTGTGATGGACGCGGTACTCGTAGTAACTGGTACGCTCCACCTTGATTCCTTGATCGAGCCGCACGACCAGGATGTGCGAGCCGCGTCCCGCGTGTGTAGATGCCCCAATGAAGAGGCTGTTACCCACCGCAGGAAGTGCTGAACGGGTCTCGCGTCAAGTAGACATGGAGCTTACTGTTCGTACGGATCACCCGCTCGGCGAGGATCCCATCGAGACCTGCCTTGTCTGTGTAGTGCAGGTATACGTTGGGATCCAAGTGCAGCAGGTTTCGAATCTCGACAGAGCTCATGTAAGGGTGCATTCACCCAGAGTACTACGACGAGAACATCATCGTCATGCAGCGGATCGGAGGGCAGTTCGTGTTCAACGCGGACTATCGCCTCTATGATGACGAGCTCTGGTTGAAGGACAACGTCTCTCCCCTCGCCGCTGCTGTGACCCTCTCTCCACCCGTTCGCCTTGAAGTGCGACACCCGTTCGTCTTGGAGTGCCACCGATGCGCACCGCCTCGTGGATTCTGCTGCTCCTGTGGGGACTGGGCTGTTCCTCGGTCCGCCCTCCGTCTCGGACCCAGACCGTCCCGGAGGGCCCATCGCTCTCGGGAGTCGTGTTGGGCGCTGATGGAACTCCACTGGAAGGTGCGAGGGTCGCTCTGATTCCCTTCGTGCCCGCCTGGAACCTCCGGACGGATGCCCCGGTGGCGCTCGTCCGGTCGGGGCCTCGAGGCACCTTCGAGCTCAGACCCCTTGCTCCTGGCAGGTATGGCCTCTCCGCCGTCACCCCAAGGGGAGGCGTCCTGTTCACGGAGCGCATCGAGGTGAAGGCGGGCGAATCCGGGGCCCCTCGGGTCCTGCGTGTACCCGAGGAGCGGATCTCCTGGGAGGCCACCGTGGTGGACGAGGCGGGAGCGCCCATCCCCGGCGTGGAGCTGCGCGTCGTCCGGGCGGGCATGCCCTACGATGACGTCGCCTTCCCTTCGGCCTCCTCCTCGGGCCGCTTCCACCTGGAGACCGCACGCGATGGCACGTACAGCCTCATCGCCTCGGCACCGGGCTTCACGACGCGGATGCAGCAGGTGGCGCGTCCGGGCGAGCCTGTCGTCGTGGCCCTGGAGCGGGTCGCGGATGAGTCGATGCGACAGGCGGCCGTGGCCTGGTTGACGCAGAACGCCCTGATGCTCCAGTCCGCGGAGGCGGGACATGGCTTCGAGGACATGGTGCCACTCCAGCCCGTGCTCCGGGATGTGCGCGTGGTGGCCCTGGGCGAGGCCACGCACGGCACCCGGGAGTTCTTCCAACTCAAGCACCGGCTCTTCGAGTTCCTCGTCACGCGGATGGGTTTCACCGTCATGGCGTTCGAAAGCAACTTCGCCGAGATGCTCGCCCTCGACGACTACGTCCTCACCGGACGCGGCGACCCCGTGCAACTCTTGAAGGGGGAGACGTGGGACACGCAGGAGGTGTTGGAGCTCGTGCGGTGGATGCGCCGCTACAACGAAAACCCCTCGCACACGAAGAAGCTCCGGCTCCAGGGTGTGGACATGCAGTACTCGCCCGCGGCGGTGGCCCACGTGGTGGCCTATCTGTCGAAGGTGGACCCCTCCCAGGTCGCCCCCATCCAGACGTCACTCGCCCCCCTCACCGAGCGCAACGCGGGCGCCTTCCTCCGGCTCCCCAGGGAGCGCCACCAGGAGATACGACAGGTGCTCGACACCCTCGCCGAACGCTTCGAGCGCGAGCGCGAGCCCTACACCCGCCAGTCGAGCCCCGAGGCGTGGACCCTGGCGCGACAGAACCTCCGGGTGCTGCGCCAGTACCTGGGTCACCTCCTCCGCGAGGAGAACGGGGGCCGGGATCGGGCCATGGCGGAGAACCTGCTCTGGCTGTTGGAGTGGAATGGGCCCGGGACGAAGGCCGTGGTGTGGGCGCACAACGGGCACGTGAAGCGGGGTTCGGGCGAGTGGCTGGACATGCCCATGGGGAGGCACCTCGCGAAGGCGCTCGGCCAGCAGCTGTATGTCTTTGGCTTCGCCTTCCGCCAGGGCGCCTTCCAGGCCTTCAACATGGACCCGAACCCACCTCCAGGGCGCAAGGGCATGGTGGAGTTCTCCGTCACTCCGTCGCCCGAGGGCTCGCTGGATGACGTGCTTGCCCGGGCGGGTGGGCCTCTGCTGGCGGTGGATCTCCGGGCGCTGCCACGGAGTGGACCCGCGTACGAGTGGTGGCGCCGCACCCAGCCCACGCACGACATCGGCTTCATCTACTCGGACCAGGGCTACCCGGCGGTGGGCTCGGTCCGGGCCCTGGAGTGTTACGACGGCCTGCTATTCGTGGAGCGCACCACGCGTGCCCGGCCCAATCCCTGACGCGTGGATGCCCATGGAGCGATTTCCCGCCGGTTCTCCCCAGGCCCGGGCGCTGGCCCACGTGTCGGCCCTGGCCGAGGGCGGGGCCCTCGAGCGTTCGCTGCGGATCACCCTGCACTTCCATCCCGACCGCCTGTATCAGGGGCGTCCGCTGTTGGAGGTTCTCGGCGCGGAAGGGGTCTACCGCTCACAGTTCGAGACCGGCACCAGCAATGGAGGGCTGACGGCCCATCCCGGCGGCGACCGCTGGCACTGGGAGAGCCGCATGTTCGGCGGCGCCTACGATGCCGTGCCGCCAGGTGAGCGCCCCAAGTACGGCTCCCTGAACTTCCGTCGACGGGACACGGGCGGCTCGCCGCGATTCGGCTCCGCGTACCTGCGGTTGACCGAGGACACGTTGGACCGGGCCACGTTCTGCTACCCCGACAGCTTCTTCCACCCCGCCCACTTCGGGGTCTCCGAGCGGATGTCATTGATTTCCCTGGCGGAAGCCGATGACAAGGAGCCGCTGGACGACTACATCGAAGCGCACATCCACGGCCCGCTGTCACTGGAGCGTGA
The DNA here is from genome assembly GCF_016859125.1 of Archangium violaceum. Lineage (NCBI taxonomy): Bacteria > Pseudomonadati > Myxococcota > Myxococcia > Myxococcales > Archangiaceae > Archangium > Archangium violaceum. Next base: position 3,327,000 of record NZ_CP069338.1, read on the forward strand.
TGTCGAAGCGCTCGTGCTGGACCCCTGCTATCGCGGCACCTCCGTCGAAGTCTCCGCGCTCCGGCTGCCCTGTCCCGTGGAGTGGCATTCCGGGTTTCGTCTATCAGCGGCGTCGCTGCGAGCGCACCCTGACTACCGGGGACAGGCCTATGTCGACCTGGGCCTGTCACTGATGCGAAACGGTTATCTGACACCGAACGAACTGGGCGAGGCGGCGCGCTCGGGACGGTACGACGAACAGGCGCTGAAGCGGGTCTGGCATTACGTGGCGCGCTTTGGTGGCAACCTCACTCGAAAGGGGGATGCCGCTGGCATATCGGACCGGTATAACTCCGCGCGTTGATCAGGTTTTCCTGGTTGACGACCCGGTCACGGTCCCACTGTGACCGGAACGAGGTCCCGTCTCCGTTCACCCCTCGCCCCTCTGAGATTCCATGAAACTCAAAAGCATTGGCGTCGCTGTTGGTGGCTCCCTGCTCACGTTCGGCCTGGTCGCGCACGCCGCCGTCATCTTCCACAACACCGGAACCCTCTCCGGCTGGAACTCCATCAACCGGGAGCACAAGGGCTCCGTCAACGAGGTGACGAATGTCACCTACGAGGGCCCCACCGCCATCAAGGTGACGCAGGTCTATGACCCTTCCTACAGCGGCCGCTACCACTCGGAGGTCGTGAAGAACAATGTGTACCGTCGTGGTGACACCGGCTTCTACGGCTTCGCGTTCCGGCTGCAACAGGACTGGCAATTCCAACCGCAGTCGTTCAACCTCGCCCAGTTCATCGCGGATTTCGGAGATACCGGCTGTGACGACTACATGCCGTCCAGCATGGTCTGGATTTCGGGCAATCAGCTCTTCACGCGTGTGAAGCAGGGCACGGTCTGCAATCAGAAGACCGTCACGTTCGGCAACCTCGCCACCGTCACCGCCGGGGAGTGGCACAAGGTCATCATCCAGGCGAAGTGGGCGAGCGACGGCACCGGCTTCTACAAGCTGTGGTTCGACGGCCGGAAGGTGCTCGAGCAGTACAACCTGAGCACCACCGTCGCCGACGACCGGTACTTCCAGTTCCGTGTCGGCCTCTACGCGAATGGCTGGCACGACGACGGGTACATGCAGGGCAGCCAGGGGACGCGCAGCATCTGGTTCGACGAGATCGGCGCGGGCACGACCTTCGCCGACGCCGACCCCGCGCAGTGGTAGCGCCGCGCCCGCTCCCGGCTCCGGCAGCGCGGGGCCCTTGGAGGATCGGAGTCGGGAGCGAGAAGGGGCGGAATGGCGGTGCTCCGACGTCGGAGCACCCGGGTGCATGGATGGGGGGCCGGAAGGCGCTCGTCGAGGCGCTCCTCGGGCTGACGCACTTCGGGAACGCGCACCCGGGTGCCCCCGGACGCGGCGAGGCCCAACCTTGAAGGGACTCGGAGGACGCCATGCCAGACAGCGGAGCACCGAACTCGAAGATTGGACCCACTCAGGGAATAGCGGGTGGGCCGCCTTCCACCAAGGTCGCGGGGGGAACCGCGCCGCCGGGCGGAGGCCATGCCCCCATCAGCAAGACCACCGGCGCGAAGAGCGCCACGACCCGGGCGGAGGCCCCCTCGGGCGAGCAGGAGGCCTCGGACAAGGTCTACGCGGTGGTCTCCACGGAGGACGAGGAGACGGAGAAGCGAGGTTCCCCGGAGGAGACAGGTCGCTGGGCTCCCTCCGAGTGAGGGGGAAGATCGCTCCCCCGTCCAGGCGCCATGGGTCTTCGCGTCCCGGGTGTGCTCAGGCCGCCACCGCGCTCACGAGCAGATATTCCGCCTCCAGCCGGACGGGCCCGCCATCGGGCGACGCCACGCGCTCGATGGCCGCGAACAGCTCTCCGGCGCGCTCCCCCGCATGCTGTCCCAGGGCCACGTGGATGGGGGAGTGCTCCACGAGGAACGCCGTCATCTGGGCGGGTGAATCGAAGTGCCAGGGCAACGTGCGTCGCTGGACCTCGATGCGGGTGAAGCCCTCGGCCAGCCAGGAGCGCACCTGGGCTTCCCTGCCCCAGCTGAGCGAGTCCGGCCCGTCCGAGGGCGGCAGGAAGGGGCGCAGGGCGTCGGTCATCCGCGCCATGAATCCATCATTCGTCCAGGCCGTCAGCGCGAGCACGCCTCCGGGCACCAGCACCCGGCGCAACTGGGCCAGGGCCACTTCCGGCCTCGGCACGAAGATGACGCCGAAGGCGGAGAGGGCCACGTCGAAAACGCCAGCGGGCAGGGGCAGGTCCTCGGCGTTGGCCTCGAGCCACTCCACGCGCGGCCCCGTCCGCTCCCGTCCGAGCTGCACCATCCGGGGCGACAGGTCGCACGCCGTCACCCGCGCGCCCCGCTCGGCGGCGAGCCAGGCCGCGTTGCCCGTGCCGGCGGCCACGTCGAGCACCCGCCGCCCCGCGACCGGCTCCACCCTTTCGAGCAGGGCCCGTGACGCGGGCATGAGTCGTTCGGCCAGTCCCGTGTAGTCCCCGAGGCCCCACATCCGCCGGGCCCCCTCCGTGCGCGCGTCCGTCGTTCCCATGCGCGCTATTGTATACGGAGTTGCATCTGCCGTGGTCTCGAGAGTGGAGGGCCCTCCCCGCGTGCGGCTTCCCTGGAACTGTTGACCAGGAGTCGAGGAGCGCGCCGCTTCAGGCTGGTAGGAGTGCGAAGGGACGAGCGTGAGTCCCCTCCGCGAAGGCCTCGTGGGGGTGTCCATGGCCTCTTTGTACAGTTCTTGTCCGGGTGGACGGTCCTCACTGTGCGGGCATGTCCTATTCCATCGACCTGTCTGATGAACTGTTCGCCTTGATGGAGGAGTTGCCCCGGCACACGTCCGTGACCATCCACTTGATGCTCGCGCGGATCGCGGAACTGGCGGCGCTCTGGCCTCCGGATGACGAGAGGTGGAAGCAGTTCACCTACCAGGACGACCTGGGGCTGCGCTTCTACGTACAGGGCTGTTGCGTGCGGCTCTACCTGGACCCAGAGGCGAGGCGCGTCGTGGTGTGTGGGATCGGCCGTGTTCTCGTCACCCTTCCCGACGAGCTCCTCGACTCGGAAACGGGTGCCGAGGGTTCTCCCGCGCCACCGTAGGCGCCGCGCGAGGCGCTCGTTTCCTGGACCCGGCCCATCCGGGCGCGGAGCACCCGTGACCGCCCGCGAGCAGGTCGTGTCTGCCCTGGTGGTGCGGGTTCGAGCGGCTCGCGCACCGTGAATGCCTCGCGGATCATCGCCTGCCGGAGTGAGGGTCGGCCGCCATCCGGGCCAGTGACTCGCGGGCCCAGCGCGAACTTGCCGGGCGTGGTGCCCACCCCGGTCTGGCGTGCCAGCGACTCGGCCGGTTCGAGCCTCCGGGGGATGGGATGTCCAAGGCCGTAAGGCTTACTGCCCTCGGGGGCGGTCCTGCCCACCACCAGCACGTAAACCCCTGGAATCACGATGACTCGGGCGGGAAAGACCCTGGCACGCGGACTGCTATAGCCCTCTGGCGAGAAGTCGGTGGGTGGGTCGGGGCAGGACGGGCGGGTCGGGGTAGGACGGGCGGGTCGGGGCAGGGACACTTCGGGGGAAGTGGGTTGGGGAACGGGTCGGGGGAGCTGCTGCTGGGGGCGGCTCCTCCCCGATTCGTTTTCGAGGACCGGCGAGAGCGCCTTCTCAGGTGAGCAGCGCGCGGCGCTCCGGTGCCTCGAACCAGCGCAGCAGGAAGTCGATGAACACCCGCGTGCGCAGCGGCTGGTGCCGTCGCGCCGGGTAGAGCAGGTACAGCGGCATGGCCACCAGCTCGTACCCGGGGCACAGGCGCACCAGCGCGCCGGACTCGAGATCCTCTCGCACCTGGAAGAGCGGTAACCGCACCACTCCGGCCCCCGCCAGCGCCACGCGCCGGATGGCACTGTAGAGGCTGATCCGCAACCGGCCGCCCACCGTGGCGGTCTCCGTGCGGCCCTCGCGCTCGAATAGCCAGAGCGCGTCATCGCGGAAGTGCGGGTTGTGGATGCACGGGACCTTCTCCAGCGCCGCGGGAGTGTCGAGCGGTCCATGTGCCGCCAGGAAGGACGGGCTCGCCACCACCACCTCCCGCACCACCCCCAGCGGGCGGGCCACCAGGTGCTCCTCCAGCGCCCGGGTCGTGCGCAGCGCCACGTCATACCCCTCCCCCACCAGGTCCCTGCGCAGCACGCTCAAGTCCAGCTCCACCTCGACGTGCGGGTAGAGGGCCTGGAACTCCAACACCAGCTCGGGCAGGAAGGTCTCCCCGAGCGTCGTCGGCGCGGTGACCCGGAGCCGTCCTCCCACCTCCGTGGTGGTCGCCGAGACCGCTCGCTCCGCTTCCAGCAGCACCTCGCGCAACTGCCGGCAGTACTCGAGATAGAGCCGCCCGGCCTCCGTCAGCGCCAGCCGCCGCGTCGTGCGGTGCAGCAGCTGCACGCCCAGCGCCTTCTCCAACTCCGCCACCTGCTCGCTGACGTGCGCCTTCGAGCAGCCGAGCTTCTCCGCCGCTCGCGTGAAGCTGCCCAGCTCCGCCACCGTGACGAAGGCCAGCGACTGATCGAACCGTCCGAACATTGTCTTCATCCGCGAACAGTGTTTCCGCCCAGGGCCCGTTTATCCCCGGGCTTCCCAGGCGCATTCTCCATGGCACCTGAGCATTGGTTCGCATCATCGAACAAAACGGAGGCAGTCATGAAGGTTCTTCTCGTCGGAGCTCACGGAGTCATCGGAAGCGCGGTCGCACGGGAGCTGGGCTCCCGCCACACCCTCGTCAGCGCGGGCCGCAGCCGCGGGGACGTGACGGTGGACATCACCGACAGCGCCAGCATCCGCCGTATGTTCGAGCAGGTGGGCCGCGTGGACGCGGTGGTCTCGGCCGCTGGAAACCTGCACTTCGCTCCGCTCGAGGAGATGACCGAGCAGCACTTCGACATCGGCCTGCGCGACAAGCTGATGGGCCAGGTGAACCTGGCGATGATCGGCCGCGCCTGGTTGAACGACGGAGGCTCCATCACCGTGACGGGCGGCATCGTCGCCGAGCAGCCCATCCGCAATGGCAGCTCGGCCTCCATGGTGAACTCCGCGCTGGAGGGCTTCGTGCGCGGGGCCGCCATCGAGCTGCCGCGGGGGCTGCGCATCAACCTCGTCAGCCCGAACGTGGTGCAGGAATCGCTGCCTCAGCTCGCCCCCTTCTTCCGAGGCTTCGAGGCGGTCCCCGCCGCCCGTGTGGCCCTCGGCTACAGCCGCAGCGTGGAGGGCCACCAGACCGGGCAGATCTACCGCGTCTTCTGATGCGCGGTGGAGCAAGCGTTCGGGCGCACGCGGAGCGTCCTGCGTGGCTTCGAGCATCAGAGTCCATCCATCGCGAGGGTGCGCTCTTCCCACGAAGCTGTCACCCTCCCCAATGTCAGGCATTGCTACAGAAAATTCATGTTCCAATTCGTTCCGGGCGTTTTACTATGAGTGCGGGGGGCGGGCCTGGCCCGCTTTTCGATACATTCATAACCGGAGGAAACGGATAGATGCTCCTTTCTTCGCGTCGTCGAACCAATGAACCACGGCACGGCAGTGCGTCCTGGTTGCGCCGCTCGGGCCTTTCCACTCTCGTCGCGGTCGCGCTGGGCGTTTTCGCCGGTGCTGCCCAGGCCCAGTCTCCTTGCCCGTCCCAGTCGATCCACCCGGAGATCTATCGTTGGGAGCTGGATGCCCAGGGGAAGGGCGTCTACCTGTGCAGGGCGAAAGACGGCTACGGCAACTTCAAGCACATCACCGTCCAGGTGGTCGACCTCGCGGCTGGCGCCAAGATGCGCATCATGAGCGAAGTCGCGCCGGGCTCGCCCATCGGGACATCCGAAACCCTGTTCGTCAAGCGCACGGCACAAGAGTGGTACAACTGGATCAAGCTGGGCAACGCGACAGTGCCACCCATCGCTCAGTTGTTCAGCGTCACCAGCGGTTCATTCACCATGCCGACCGCTGCCGCGACTGCGCATTTGTCGTTCGCGGAGAAGAAGTGGGGCATCATCACCACCACCGGGAATGATCCCGTCTGCTACTACATGGACGATGGGAGCAGCGCCAAGCGGATGTTCGGGTTGAGTGATCCCCGAGCCGCGGGCCAGCAGTTCGCTGCCATCCGCCCTTTCGACGTGGCCTGCCAGGCGGGTGCAACCCCGGTGAACAATGCATTCTCGGGCTACTTCGACGCACTCGTTGGTTTCCACCCGCTCTACGGCGACGCAACTCGTAGGACGAATCGGTCCTTCATTGGCTCGAAGAGAAAGGATGGCGCCTGGGCCGAGGGGAAGGACCAGGATGTCGTCTACCTGTTGACGTCCACGACCCCCACGTCTCCCATGCCCGCCCTGACACTCAACGAGGCGCACAAAATCCTCGCCAATGACTTCGGGGCCCAGTGGACCGTGCAGCTCGCTGGCGGGGGGGACGCCCAGTACTTCCACCAGGGCTTCGAGGACCCTTCCCCGAACAAGGTGCCCGTGCCTGAGGTCCTCGTCGTCTACCAGGCCCCGTGACGGGCGCGAGGTGCTTCCGCGGCCCGAGCCCGAGATACTCGGGCCCGAGGTAACCGCGGGGCGCCTGCAGGCCTTCTCCGAAGTGCACTCTTCCAGGGGCACTTCGGAGTGGCTGGGCCGCTCACCGGCGCGCGCCTCCAGAGCGGGCTGTTCTACCGCGTCTTCTGATTCGCGCCGGCCTCGGGGGCCTCCGGCGTCTTCTCCGTCGGAGTCTTCGCCGCCGGCTTGTCTCCCGCCGGCTTCTTCTCCTTGAGCGTGCCCAGGCTCGTGCTCCACCACTCCGGGCACAGCAGCAGGAAGAGGCCACCAAACACCACGAGGCCTATCAAGGAGACGATGATCACTTCTTCCATTGGGTTCTCCACGCCGTCCTGAGACGACGGCCGCGATACGGGTTTCAATAACGGGTTGGAATCCCGACGTCCGGTACTCAGTCCTTCTCGACGTCAATCATTGTCATCATGCCGGCCTCGGCATGCTCGAGGATGTGGCAGTGCATCATCCAACTGCCAACGTCCGTGGGTACGAGCGCGATGTCCACCTCCTCGCGTCCGTGGACGAGCACGGTGTCCCGGAAGAATGGCTCGTTCACCGGCACCCCATCGCGCGCGAGCAGCCGGAAGAACATCCCGTGCAGGTGGATGGGGTGCAGGCGCGCCGACTCGTTCACGTACCGCAGCCGGTAGAACTGGCCCTGCTTCAGCGTCAGGCCCGCCCCGTGTGCGTGCGCGTGTCCGGCGAAGGCCTTGCCGTCAATGGTCCACTCGATGCCGAGCGGGCCACCCCCACGTGCGTTCAACCGGAAGGTGTGGTGCTCCGGCACCGCGAGCCCCTCCTTCCACACGGGCACGTGGGCGCGGGCCGGTGAGTCGAACGCCGGCGTGTCCACCACGTCGCCCTCGAGCACGATGCTCGCGAGGGGGTTGGGCTGACGTGCGTAGAACCGGTCGATGATGCGCAGGGGCTCGCCCGAGAGCTGGTTGAAGGTGAGGTCGAGGTCCACGCGGTTGCCGGGGGCGAGCTCGAAGCGCGAGGGGTCGATGGGCTCGCGCAGGTACATCCCATCCACCGCGATGATCTTGGCCTGGAGGCCCGAGAAGTCCGGCGCCACCACGCGCCCATTCGAGGCGTTGAGCAGACGCAAGCGGATGCGCTCGCCCGGGTGGACGCGCAACACCTCGCCGGTGCGCCCGTTCACCGTGATGACGTTGCCCCACCGCCCGTCGTGCGCGAGGTCATGCCGGGTGTTGAAGCGCGGGTAGAGTTGCCGCGTCTCGTCGAGCAGCCAGTCGTCGATGACCCACACCACGTCGCGGGTGTAGGGCGGCGGCTCGGCGTCCTCGACGATGAGCACGCCGTAGAGGCCTCGCTCCACCTGCTCGCTGCTGCGCACGTGCGGGTGGAACCAGAAGGTGCCGGCGTCCTTCGGGGTGAATTCGTAGACGAACGTCTCTCCCGGCCGCACGGGCTTCTGCGTGGCATGGGGCACGCCGTCCATGGCGTTGGGCAGCCGCACGCCGTGCCAGTGGATGGTGGTCTCCTGCGGCAGCCGGTTGGTGAAGCGGACCCGCAGCGTCTCGCCCAGGCGGATGCGCAACCGCGGCCCCGGCACCTGGCCGTTGTAGGCCCAGACGCGAAGCGCCTGCCCATTGATGAGCGGCACCTCGGTGGGCTCGGCCACGAGGTCGAAGGTCCGCACCGTGCCGACGGGCCGGGCCTCCAGCGGGTATGCGCCCTCGAACTCGCGCAGGGCCTGCTCGGCCTGGGGCGGCTTCTTCTCGCCCGATGGGCAAGCCGGATGGAAGAGGAGGAATGCGGCGGCCACGAGGGCTCGCGCGCACCGGGAAGGTGTCAACACGTGAGTCGCGCTCCAGAGCGGAAGGGAATGGCTGGCCGGAGCGGAACTCGCGCCCGGCCCCTCAGGGCTTTCGACAGGCGGAGGGGCAGCTTGGCGAGGATGCGCCAGGCCACTCCTCTCCCGTTCGGCACGGCGCTCGGAGCCTCGAGCCTCCTCTCGCTACGGCGAAGGGAAGACGAGGCACCCGGTGCGCGCGCCGGGAGAGCTCAAATGAGGAGCGAGCGGATGCGGAGGAAGACGGGTGGCCCCTGGGCATGGGGCGTGTCCCAGAGGGCGAGCGACAGGCGGCCACCACTCTCGGGGGCCGTGATGGGGTGCCACATCGGCGGCGGGGCCGGTGGGACCACGAGGGGCGCTGCGTGGTTGGAGGCATCCACGAGCACTGGCGCGGGGACATCCCGCTCCAACGCGTCGCAGCAATCCTTGCGCAACGTCGTCCCGTCGTCGTGTGAGGCCGTCTCCGCCTTCTTCCCATCGTGCGGGCAGGTGCAGGCGGTGCTCGTCGCGGCTTGCTTCGGACAGAAGTGCGCGAGCCCCACTCCGCTGGCGACTGCCTGCCAACCGAGGAGAAGCGCGAGCGTGAAGATGCGAAGAGCCAGCGACACGGTGCCCCTCCCTATACGTGGGTCGAGTACCGGCCGCAACCCACGGGCTTCGTGAGCGCTCACTGGGAGAAGAGGAACTTACGCTTGCGTGTCAGCAGCACGACCTGCATGGGGGTGCCCGTCTCGAATTGAAGGCCCTCCTTGCTCCCCTCGCTCGGCGTGGCCTTGAGGACCGTTTTCTCCTCACCCTTCTTCTCCTGCTTCTTCTTGTCATCCGCCATGGCCGGTTTCCTTCGAGGGCTCGGGGGACCTACCGCTCACGTCGTACTCTCCCACCCACTTCTCCTGTTCAGGGGGCAGGCTCGGGGAGGAGGCCTCCACCTTCATCACCGCTGGCCGGGGGAACGTCACCTTCAGCGAGGAGCTCGACTCCTCGCGGCCCTGCACCGTCACCGTGAGGGAGAGGGGGATGTCGGTGGCGACGCACTGGATGGAGCCATCCTTCCCCACCTGGAAGACATGCCCGTAGCGGGTGATCTCCCTCCTGAAGTCGTCGACCTTCTCGAGGTACTCGGCAATCTCCTTCTCGAGTTCTATCCAGAGCAGCCGGCGTGCCTCCCCACGCTTGCCCAGGAGCTTCATGTCCACCGCGCGCACCTTCACTTCCGTGGTGTTGGAGTAGGATGGCTGGGTCTCGAGCGGTCCCAGGCTCTGGTTCCACCGCCCGGAAGGAGCGCGGAACAACAGCATCCAGACGTGCTCTCCCCCTAGCGGCACACCCAACTGCTGGAAGCGTCCCAGGATGAACAGCCCCAGCTGCCTGTCCCGTAACCGCCGCTGCTCGTGCCAATAATTCTTCACGAGCTCGGGCTCGGTCTTCCACCCCTCTTCCTCAGCGAAATCCCTGGCCCACGTCTCCACGCTGCCCGTCCCGCGTGGCTTCATGAACGAGGGGACTTGGGGCGTCTTGAGGGGGGGGGCCTCCGCTTCGGCCCCGGCACTCGCGGGTTTCGCGATCAGCAACAGGGCCAGGAACGCGCACAGCCAGATACTCCGTGGACACCCAACAGACCGATCCCTCACGGGCTCACCTCTTCTTGGCATGTTCGTGACCATGGAAGGCGTACTCCTGCTCAGCCACCTGCGGCGACGGGAGCGGGGGCTTCTTTCTTCTCTTCCGCGGCCTTCTTGATGATGGGCGGCCGGCCCAGGAAGCCGTACTTGTGTTGTCCGGCCTCCTTATCCTCTGCCTTTTTCACGACATCGTCCCTGCTCGCATAGCCACAGGCCTTCGCCACATCGTCGTTGGCGTCGAACCCCTGCACGCAGAGGACGATGAAGGCGGCTCTCTTGGCGGGAGTCGTCATGCTGCTCTTGTTGCGCAGCTGGATGATGGACTTGATCATCTCGAACTCGTGCTCCGCCGTGATGTGCTCCAGTTTGAATCCCGCGGACCCCAGGGGATTCTTCTCGAGCTTGCCGAGCACATCTTTCGCGGGTTGGATCCACAGTCCCTCTCCCAGCGCCGCCGGTGCATCCGCCTTGGAGAGGAAGGCCGGCCGGTTGATGTGCGCATCCAGGAGGAGCGCCTGGGCCAGCTCGGACTTGTGGATCTGTGAGAGCTTGAACTTCTGCCCATTGCCGAAGTCGTGCTCCAGGTTGCGGAGCAGCTGGAGCCGTTTGAAGCCCGCCTCCAGGAAGAGCTTGCTGAAAGCGGGATCCCTCATGGCCTTCACGAAGCGATAGGCCCAGATGAACTCGCGCAGGAGTTCCTTGTCCGCGGCGGTCTTCAGGACCTTGCCATCCACCACGGCCTGGCCCGTCCTCATCCCCTGCGGGCCACTGACGTTGGCGACGTCGAAGCCGTGATCCTGGAAGTACTTCTTGAAGAGCTCCTTCCCGCTCTCGTGGTTCTTCACGTAATCCAACGCTCCCGAGAGCTCCCCCTTCTCGTCGTCCCTGCCGATCGTCTGCTGGAAGGGCCCGAAGGAGAGGAACGAGCTGTCCCAGGTATTGACGCCCGAGAGCGCACCCTCGCTGCGCCAGAGCGAGGCCCAGACGGACTTCATGTCCGCTGCGAGGGACGGGACATGGCTCGCGGCCTCGCCTTTGACGAGGAGCTCGTAGAGGTTCTGCCCCCCGGGATGAATCCAGAGGCGCACGATGCCCTTTCCCTCCTGGATGCCCAGCAGCCAGCTGTCCTCCCCGGTGTCGTAGACGTAGACCTTCTCCTTCTCCTTCTTGTTCAGCTCGCTGGGCTTGACGACGATGAACTCCTCTCCGTTGCGTTCGACGTAGAAGAGAGGGGCCTGCGGCAGGCGTGCCGCGAGATACTCCAGCAGGGCCAGCGGGTGGTAATGGTAGACGAAGGGCTTGTCCGGCAGCGCCACGCCCGCGTCCTTGGCTTCCTTCCACCACATGAGCGCGGTGGCGTCCTTCACATCGTCATCCGTGAGGTCGAACTCCTTGGCCCATCCCTCGTTGTTCTTCTTCACATCCTTCCATTCGACGGCCCAGAAGGAGTTGTTCCGCGTGATGCTGGCGCGCAGGAACTGGCGCTGCGTGTCGCCCAGCTCGGTGAAGGCCTTCTTGACCTGCTCGCTGGTGAGGAGCGCCGAGGAGTTGTAGGCCAGTGGCTCCAGCTCCTTGGGAAGCCCCTGGATTTCACACAGCGGATCGTCGTCCTTGTCGCCCTCGAAGAGGTGCCACTGGGACAGATCGTCCTTTTCGATGAGGTTCTCCTCGGAGAACACCTCCAGGTGCACCATCCCTCCGTGGGGCTTCACCGCCCCGACGAGCCCGATGCACTCCCCGGCGGAGACCGGATAGTCCAGCCGGGCACAGCCACCCTTTGTGAGGGCCTCGACCTGGGCGCTGAACTCCGGGAGGGGCGCGAGCTGCTTGTCATCCGAACGGACCCACCCCTCCTTGTTCCCCTCGGTAGGCGCCTTGACCTTGGTGTAACCCAACTCGGCGAACGGGGCTTCTTCCTCCGTGGGGGTCAGCACTTCCAGGAGCGTTCCCTTCTTGAGGATGGTCAGCCGCGCGCCCTGGGAAAGGGCACCTCCCTTCTTCTTGACGGGCTTGCCGTGGAAGTTGAGGCCGAAGGGCTTGTTGTAGCCGTCCCGCTCCACGTCGATGCGCACGAACTGCCGGGAAGGTCCGCTCGCGTCCGCCTCGGGCTGGGGACCGAGGAAGGGCAGGAAGCTCGTGAGCCAGGGGATGTTGCGCGTCGAGGCCTCGGGCAGATGCAGGTGCATGTACAGCGAGTAGAACTTCACGTCCCGGAAGGTCCACTTCGTCGGATCCCTCTCGGTCGCGCACTTGTTCTCGAGCACCTTCAACTCATGCCGGATGAGCACGAACTGGGGGCCGCCGAAGCGGTACTCCTTCGGCGATGCTGGCGCCTCACCGCCCTTCATCCGCAGACGCGCGGCGACGATGCGCCCCGGCGCGATGCTGCGCACCAGGGTCGTGATGTCGGGCGACGACAGGTGGATGCCGTTGTGCCAGGTCTGGCTGAGTCCGATGGGATACCAACCCCCCGGACCCTCCTCGTTGTTCTTGTAGAGCGCGGCGAGGGCGGCCTGGTCCGCCTCGTTCTTCGGGTTGAAGATGACGGTGTCCTGCTTGCCCAGTGGCAGGCCGAGCCGGAAGAGCTTGTGTGCCATGGAATCGCGTCCCCCCTCACTCCGGGAAGGTCAGCTTGACCTTGCCCGGCTTCACGTCGTCCACCTGTACCTTCCCGGTGGCGTTCATCTTGCCCTTGCGGGTTGATGATCCATCCGCGAGCTTCTGCTCGAACGCCTTGCCCTCGAGAGACTCGCCTGAACCTGGCATGTCGCTTCCCCCCTGGAGGCTCCGAGTAATTCAATGCCGCCCCCGACGCTAGATTCTACCTGGAGGGACCTGCGCATGCACCCGCGAGTGTGCCCGTTGTTGCCGTATGGGGTACGGCCATGGCCCCGCTCCTCGTGGTACCCGGGGCTCACTCGGGTGCTCCTGCTCCTCGGGCTCCTGGCGCCCGTCAGGCAGGGGGCCGCCGCGGACACGGCTTCCCGGCCCGTGCTCTCTCAGGTCAAGGCCAGCTCCGCGAGCGCGAAGGTCAGCCTGGTGCTGGATGCCAACGCGAACACCGCGTGGTGTCCCGATGCCCGGGATATACGCGGAGAGCTCACGCTGAGCTTCTCCGCCCCCGTGAAGGTCAGGGCCCTCGAGCTCCACCCCGGGCGCTGGAGCGACACGGTCCAGGCCTAGCGGCCCTCTCTGGGCGCTCACAGAGGCGTTTCGCTCCTGTGAGGTGTCCGCCCTCCAGGCACTGGCGCGATTCCCGCTGCCCACGCGGGAGCGTCAGGTGGGGTACGCGGAGGCCGAGCTCTGGTACGTCAAGCGGCCTCCCCGGTCCTACAAGAGCGCGCGGTCCCTGGCGCGGGAGTGCCGCCGGTGGGTCTTCTTCCCTGACGAGACGAACCCGCGTGAGCCGACGATCGTCGCGGGGGCCGGGCCGGCCCTGGTCCGGGTCGAGGCCAATCGCGATGCGGGCGTCGTCTACTGGCTCCTGGGCTGGAGCGGCGGGAAGTGAGCTCAGGCCTTGTCTGGCGTGAGGGGAATCTCCAGGGTGGCCGTGGCGCCCCGTCCCGGCCCCTCGCTCTCCAGCGTCAGGGTTCCTCCGAGCATCTGTGCCGCCAGCGCGCTCGAGTGCAGGCCGAAGCCGTGCCCGTCCTTGCGGGTGGTGAAGCCGTGCGCGAAGAGCTTCGCCTGGTTCTCCGGCGCGATGCCGATGCCCGTGTCCACCACCTGGATGCGCGCCAGCCCATTCCCGGCGGTGAGCCGCACCGTCATGTGCCGCTGTCCCTCGGGCACCGTATCCATGGCGTATTTGGCGTTGCTGACGAGGTTGATGAGGATTTGCAGCACCTTGTGCTTGTCCAGCTTCACCCGGGGGATGCGCGACACCTGGAGATCGACGGTGATGCCGTGGCGCTGGAGCGCCGCCTGCTGGATGCGCAGGGTTTCGTCGACGAGCTGCCCGAGATCACACTCCTCGAGGAGCAGCGATGTCTTGGCGTAGGTCTGCTGCACCTGGACGATGGCGCGGATGTGCTCGATGTGTCTGTTCATCGCCTCCAGGCTCTCCTGCAGCTGCGTCTGCTCACCCAGCAGCTCGCCCGCGAGCGCGGAGACATAGTCGACCAGCCGCTCGCCGCGTGGATCCGTCGTGAAGAAGTCCCCCAGCCGCCCGCGGTGCTCCTCCAGCAGCGCGGCCACCTGCTTCACCCGGACGACCCGGGAGGAGCCCACCGCCTGACGCGTCACCTCCAGGTTGACCACGGCGCTGGTGAGGACGTTGCCCACGTTGTGCAACACATTGGAGGCGATCTCCGTCATGCCCACCGCGCGCGCCGTCTCCACGAGCCGGACCTGGGTCTGCTTGAGCTCGTGCGTGCGCTCGTCCACGCGGCGCTCGAGCTCGTCCTTGGCGTGGCGCAGGGCCGTCTCCGCGCGCTGGACCTCGTCATAGAGCCGCGCGTTCTCGATGGAGATGGCCGCCTGCGAGGCGATGTGCCCGAGCAGGGCGATGCGGGCCGGCGTGAAGGCCTCGGCGGCGAGGCGGTTCTCCAGGTACAGCACGCCGGCGAGCCCCTCCTTGCGCACGAGCGGCAGGCACAGCACGGACCGGGCCAGACCGCGCTCGAGGTACGTATCGGACGAGAAGGGATGGGGCCGTGAGGCATCGCCGATGAGCACGTGCTCGCACGTGCGCCGGACGTAGGACAGGAGCGTCCAGGGCAGGGCGATGGTGCTCGCGTCCTCCTCGGGGAACACCCGGAAGCCGTCTTGTGAGTCGTTGGAGATGGCGGCGATGCGCAGGGAGTTGCCATGCGGGAGCAGGAGGGCACCGCGCTGGGCGCCGGCGTTCTCGATGGCGACCTCCATCAACGTGGTCACCAGCCGCTCCAGGACGATTTCACCGGAGATGGCCTGCTGGGCCTTCACCACGGAGAGCGCGTCGAGCTGCGTGGAGCTCGTGTCGTGGGAGGGGGTGTCCGAGCCCTCCGCCACGGCCGCGAGCGTGGGCCACTGTTGCTCCAGGTGCTGGACCTTGCCGTGGGCGCCCCACTGCCGGAACGCCTCGCGGGCCTCGCGGGCATACGGCAGGGCGATGGTGGGGACGCGCCGCTCGCGCCAGAAGCGCGCCGCGAGCTCGGCGGCGAGGCCGATGTTCTGGAGGAAGCCACTCTCCCGGGCGGCCTGGAGTGCCTCGTCATAGGCATACATCGCCTCGTCCCGCATGCCCTGGCAGCGGGCCAGCTCCGCGGACACCATCCGTTCGGCCGCGCGGAAGTTCTCGGGGCAGTTGTTCGCCCACTCCTCGAGCTGCGCCTGGTGCCGCCGCATGGCCTCGAGGTACTCCCGCTGCCGCTCCGGGGCGGCGCCCTCGTAGCAGGCCGCCAGGGTCAGGCCGCTGTAGAAGTGGAAGTCGAACACCTGGATGTGGCCGATCGAGGACCAGAGGAGCTCCCCGGCCCGGGTCGAGGCCTGGCGTGCCTCCTCGTACGCGCCGCTCATGTAGCGCGCCTGCATCTTGAGGAGCCAATACCAACACACCGTGGTGGTCATGGAGGCCGAGGACAGGTGGGCCTCGAAGGCCTCCTCCTGGAAATCCTCGCCGTTCAGCGAGCCGAACGAAGGCGCGAGTCCACGCAGCTGCAGCATGTATCGCTGCATGTGATGGATGATCTCCTCGATGCCCCGGTAGCCGACCTTGCGCACGAAGTCGATGCGCGCGACCGACTCCTGGTAGACCTCCTCCAGCGGGTGCCCCATGAAGAGGAAGTTGGTGATGGTGTGGTTGCAGCTATAGCAGGCGGTCTGGAAGTCACCCGCCGGGACCGCGTGGTGGAAGGCACTGCGGATGAGCTCCTGGGAGAGGGCCATGGGCCGGGTCCAGTAGCTGACCATCTCCATGCCGTAGAGCGCCTTGCCCCGGGAGGCGGCGAAGTCGTGGCGCTCGACGAGCTCGCTGGCGAGCGACGCGAAGGCATGCCCCTCCCGGTACTTCTTGAAGCAATGCCCCTGCATCAGGCCATACCAGACGTACCCGTGCACGGCGGACTCGGTGTTGCCATGGCGCAGGCAGAGCAGCACCATCCGGGACAGGTGCAGGACGAGCAGGTTGAGATCGGTGAAGAGCGCCGGAGCGAACAGGGCGGAGAGGATGCTCATCGCCGCCTTCGTGTCCGGGTCCGTCATGAGGGGCAGCTCGACGAGGCTCTCGATGGGGCGCTCCCCCATCAGGGCCCACACCTCCTCGTTGGCCGCCACCACCTCGTCCCAGGAGGGATGGGGTGACATGGGCATGCCCAGCGCCGCCAGTCCCTCCAACAGACACCCGGCGGCCTCTTCACTCTCGTTGCTGGTGAGGTGGATGTCGTTGCGCAGACAGGCGACCGCGGCGATCTCCGCGGAGGTGCGAGCCCTGGGGCGGAGCGTCCCCGCGAGGTGGCGCGCCCCGGCCGGGTTGCCGCTCATGAATTCGCTGATGGCGCGCTGGAGGTGCAGCTCGAAGGTGAAGGTGTGCTCCCGCTCCCAGCAATCCTCTGGGAGGAGTTGGAGGGCCGCCGTGAAGTAGGCCACGGCCGAGCGGTGCGCCGTCGAGGCCTGCGCCTTCCTACCCGCCTCGGCGTTCAGGAGCGCGACGTCGTGGCGCTCCTCGGGTTCCCGTATCAACTCCGCGCCGGCGTTGAGCTGGTTCACCACGTCGAAGAGCCGCTCCCGCATTTCCTCCGGGGAGAGGCTCGCCCGCAGCAGACGGCCGATGCGCAGGTGGACAGCCTTGCGCTGCTCCTCGGGGATGAGGGCATGGGCGGCCTGCTGGATGCGGTCGTGGATGAAGCGGTACTGCTCCAGGCCGCTGCGCATCAGCATGCCATCCTGGAGCGCGGGCTCGAGCCCCTGTTCCACCTCACCCATTGATTTGTCGGAGATGATGGACAGCGTCTGGAGTGGGAAGGCATTGCCCACGCACGCCGACAGGCTCAGCAGGTGCTGCGTCACCTCGGGGAGCTGGCGCAGCTTTCCCGCCATGAAGTCGACGACGTTGTCGGAGTAGCCCCTGGCGCGGACACCTTCGGCATCCCAGCGCCAGGTGCCCTCGGGCGTGCGGGTCAGGAGCCCATCCTGGTTCAGCGTCCGCATCAGCTGGATGAAGAAGAACGGGTTGCCGCCGGTCTTCTCGTGCACCTGGGCGGAGAGCGGCTCGATGAGCTCGCCACCCGCGCCCGGGAGTGCGTCGGTGATGAGCCGCTGCAACTGCTCCAGGCTCAGCGGCTCGAGCCGGATGTCGGTCACCCGGACGCGCTCCTTCAGCATCTCCATCCGTGCCAGTATCAGCGGGTGGGACGGGGAGACCTCGTTGTCGCGGTAGGCCCCCACCAGCAGGAGCGGTGGGGTGTCTGGATGGGTGATGAGGTGCTGGATGAGCCGGAGGCTGGCCGGGTCCACCCACTGCAGATCATCCAGGAACAGGACGAGGGGATGCTCGGAGGTGGAGACGGCGCCGAGGAAGCGCTGGAAGACGCGGTTGAAGCGGGTCTGCGCCTCGGAGGGAGGGAGCTCCTGGGGCGGAGGCTGCTTGCCCGCGACGAGCTCCAGCTGGGGGACGAGCTCCACGAGCAGCTGCCCGTTTCCCTCCCACGCTTCCCTCAGACGTTCGCGCCAGGCCGCGAGCTCCGCGTCGGTGCCGGCCAGCAGTTGCTGCACCAGACCGCGGATGGCCTGGGCCAGGGTGGCGTAGGGAATGTCCCGCTGGAACTGGTCGAACTTGCCCTGGATGAAGATGCCGCGCCGCTGGGCGACGGGCCGGTACAGCTCATGGACCACCGCGGACTTGCCGATGCCCGAGTAGCCGCTGATGAGGACGAGCTCCGGGCTTCTCCCCTGGGCTATCCGCTCGAAGGCGCGCATCAGGGTGGCGACCTGCTCGTCCCGCCCGTAGAGCCGCTGGGGCATCTGGAAGTGAGGCGGAATGTCGTGCGCACCCAGCGGGAACTCCTCGCGCACGCCCCGGCGCAGGTCCTCCTGGCACCGAATGAGGTCCGCCTTCAGGCCATCCGCGCTCTGGTAGCGCTCCTCGGCGACCTTGGCCAGGAGCTTCATGACGATGGCGGAGAGGACGGGGGGCAGGCTCGGGACGCGCTCGTGAGGAGGCCTGGGGAGCTGGGCCATGTGAGCGTGGAACCACTCGAGCGCATCCCGCCCGTGGAAGGGGAGCGTGCCCGTGAGGAGCTCGTAGAACGTCACGCCCAGGGAGTAGAGGTCGCTGCGGTGGTCCACCGAGCGGTTCATGCGGCCGGTCTGCTCCGGGGACATGTAGGCCGGCGTGCCCTCGATGAGAGGGGTGGAGACCGCGTCCACGTGCTCGACGGTCTGGAGGACGGCGGTGCCGAAGTCGATGATGCGGCACTCACCGGAGGGGAGCAGGAGGATGTTGGAGGGCTTGAGGTCCTTGTGGATGACGCCATGCCGGTGGATGTCGGCCAGGGTGGAGGCCAGGGAGATGGCCAGCGGGAGGAAGCGCTCCACGTCCAGGGGCTGACCGGTACTCTCGGAGAGGGCCTTGCCGCTCGCGCCCTCCAGCAGGAGTACCGGGCGTCCATGGCTCTGCTCGAACCCCAGCGTCCTGGCGACGCCGCGCACGTCCCGGAGCTGCTCGAGGATGGCGTGCTCCCGCCGGTAGCGCTCGATTTCGCGAGCGCCGGTATGCGGAGTCACCGGCATCTTGACGACGACGGGCAGGCGGTCGTCGTCACGCAGCGCGTGGTAGAGGATGCTCGCCCCCGTCGACTTGAGCGTGTCGAGCAGGGTGTAGCCAGGAATGTTCGCCATGAGCACCGTCAGGGGTTGGTTTGAGGCCAGAATCATCCCACCGATGCCGGCAAGCGACCTCACCCACTCTGGGGGGGACTTGGAGCGGCGAGGGTGATGAGCTGTCCAGGATTGTACCAGGGAAGATTTTGGATTCTCCAAAATCTCTACACTGAGACTCCTCGTCAAAAGGCGCTGCTCATGCGTGCTAGCGATTGATACGCCGCGTCTGGAGTCAATCAGGCTTGCTAAGCGTGTGCATCATCGGGGTTTCAATTTCATCAGCCCGCCTGTCGAACAGGTATCCGGTCGTGCCGCTGGTGGAAGCCCTCTTTCATGGAATTTCCAGGGGTGGGGGTGGAGACACGGAAAAAATTCCAGCGCCCGAGGGTTGAGCCGGTCCACGCATGCCAGAACTGAATTCCCGACCGCCTGCCTCCCTTGCCCGTTCCACGCTCATCCAGATGGGCGTGCGTATCGGTGTCATCATCATCCTGACCACCCTGGTCAGCTACCTGCACATGTTTCACACGCTGCGTGAGGACGCGCTCGAGCAGTTGGAGCGGCACGTGACGGAGCGCAGCCAGCGGGAGGAGGCCCTCTTCGTCCTGGCGGAGGACAACCACACCCTCCTCAAGAAGGCGCTGGAGGAGCGCATCCAGGCCTGGAGCCAGCAGGACCCCAACCCCCGCTTCGAGAGCCTCTTCACCTGGCAGCCCGACGGCTCGGTCCGCTCCCGCGCGGAGGGCTTCGACGCGACGAAGATGGTGGGCGTCTTCATCCCCCGGGCGTGAAGCTGGATACGGAGCTGCGCCGCCGCATCCTGGCCGCCTACGACGTCCTCGCCCAGTACGGGCCCGCCTTCTCGACACGCTTCAACAGCACCTACATCACCCTGGTGGAGGGGCCGTGTCTCTCCTACTGGCCCTCCATCCCCACCTGGGCCCAGGACATCCCGGCGGAGGATCCAACGCTCGACTACGAGTACTACACCATCAGCACGCCCGAGAAGAATCCGAGCAGGAAGACGGTCTGGAGCGGCATCTTCCAGTATCCCGTCACCCGGCACTGGATGGTCACGGTCACCACCCCGCTGGACAGGGAGGGCCGCCATGTCGCGTCCATCGCCCATGACGTCCTGCTGGATGAGCTGATGGCCGCTCCATCAAGGACCACCTGACCAGCGCCTACAACCTGCTGGTGCGCGATGACGGTCAGATCATCGCCCATCCCGAGCTGGACCTTCAGGGGGCCAATGTCGGCTACAACATCCTGGGGGCGGCGCTGAAGCCGGGTGAGGTTCCCCCGAAGCTCGGCTCCGAGGCGCAGCAGGTCCATCTGCGGAGTCTCTTCGAGAAGGTGCGCAACCGGCCCCCTGGAGAGAGCCTCCTGGAGCTGCCGGAGCATGACGAGTACCTGGCCGTGGATCGGCTGGAGGGGCCGGGGTGGAACTTCGTCACGGTGTTGCCCGGGAGCGTGGTGAGCGCGGCGGCCTTGCGGTCGGCACGCTACGTCCTGCTGTTCGGCCTGGTGTCGCTGCTGCTGGAGCTGATCATCATGTACCAGGTGCTCCAGCGGCAGATTGCCCGGCCCCTGCTGGGGCTCACCCAGGCCGCCCATCACGTGGCGTCCGGTGACTTCCAGGTGGCGCTGGACACCTCACGGGGTGACGAGCTGGGGCAGCTGGCGGGTGCCTTCCGGACCATGTCCGACCAGGTGCGGCAGCGGGAAGAGCAGCTGCGGCAGGCCAACGAGCAGCTGGAGCAGCGGGTGGAGGAGCGCACCCGGGAGCTGAAGACGGTCCACGGGCAGCTGGTGCAGACGGCCCGGCAGGCCGGCATGGCGGAGATCGCCACCAGCGTGCTGCACAACGTGGGCAATGTGCTCAACGACCCTGGTGGACGACGCGCTGCGCATCAACGCGGCCGCGCTCACCCGGCACCAGGTGAAGGAGGTGCGTCAGCTGTGCTTCCTGCCTCCGGTGATGATGGACAAGCACAAGGTGTTGATGATCCTCGTCAACCTCATCAGCAACGTCAAGTACGCCATGGATGAGACGCCGGCGGAGCAGCGCATCCTGACGGTGACGCTGGACACCCCCGTCGCCGACCGCGTGCGCATCGAGGTCCGCGACAACGGCATGGGCATCTCCCAGGGGATGCTCACGCGCATCTTCCAGTACGGCTTCACCACCCGAAGGGATGATGGGCACGGCTTCGGCCTGCACTCCAGCTCCCTGGCGGCGCAGGAGCTGGGTGGCTCCCTGACGGTCCACAGCGAGGGGCCCGGGCGTGGCGCCACGTTCACGCTGGAGCTGCCCTATCAACCCATCGAGGAGCCGCCCGCGGCCTGACGGGCTCAGGTCTTGTCGGGCGTGAGGGGAATCTCCAGGGTGGCCGTGGCTCCCCGTCCTGGCCCCTCGCTCTCCAGCGTCAGGGTTCCCCCGAGCATCTGCGCCGCCAGCGCGCTCGAGTGCAGGCCAAAGCCATGCCCGTCCTTGCGGGTGGTGAAGCCGTGCGCGAAGAGCTTCGCCTGATGCTTCGGCTCGATGCCGATGCCCGTGTCCACCACCTGGATGCGCGCCCGCCCATTCCCGGCGGCGAGCCGCACCGTCATGTGCCGCTGTCCCTCGGGCACCGTATCCATGGCGTATTTGGCGTTGCTGACGAGGTTGATGAGGATTTGCAGCACCTTGTGCTTGTCCAGCCTCACCCGGGGGACTCGTGAGACCACGAGGTTGACGGTGATGCCGTGGCGCTGGAGCGCCGCCTGCTGGATGCGCAGGGTGTCGTCGACGAGCTGTCCGAGGTCACACTCCTCGAGGAGCAGCGATGTCTTGGCGTAGGTCTGCTGCACCTGGACGATGGCGCGGATGTGCTCGATATGTCTGTTCATCGCCTCCAGGTTCTCCTGAAGATGTGTCTGCTCACCCAGCAGCTCGCCCGCGAGCGCGGAGATATAGTCGACCAGATGCGCACCGCGTGGATCCTTCGTGAAGAAGTCCCCCAGCCGCCCGCGGTGCTCCTCCAGCAGCGCGGCCACCTGCTTCACCCGGACAACCCGGGAGGAGCCCACCGCCTGACGCGTCACCTCCAGGTTGACCACGGCGCTGGTGAGGACGTTGCCCACGTTGTGCAACACATTGGAGGCGATCTCCGTCATGCCCACCGCGCGCGCCGTCTCCACGAGCCGGACCTGGGTCCGCTTGAGCTCGTGCGTGCGCTCGTCCACGCGGCGCTCGAGCTCGTCCTTGGCGTGGCGCAGGGCCGTCTCCGCGCGCTGGACCTCGTCATAGAGCCGCGCGTTCTCGATGGAGATGGCCGCCTGAGAGGCGATGTGTCCGAGCAGCGCGATGCGGGAGGGCGTGAAGGCCTCGGCGGCGAGGCGGTTCTCCAGGTACAGCACGCCAGCGAGTCCCTCCTTGCGCACGAGCGGCAGGCACAGCACGGACCGGGCCAGGCCGCGCTCGAGGTACGTATCCGACGAGAAGGGATGGGGCCGCGAGGCATCGCCGATGAGCACGTGCTCGCACGTGCGCCGGACGTAGGTGAGGAGCGTCCAGGGCAGGCCCTCCGTGTGGGCCTCGTCCTCCGGGAACACCCGGACGCCGTCTTGTGAGTCGTTGGAGATGGCGGCGATGCGCAGGGAGTTGCCATGCGGGAGCAGGAGGGCACCGCGCTGGGCGCCGGCGTTCTCGATGGCGACCTCCATCAACGTGGTCACCAGCCGCTCCAGGACGATTTCACCGGAGATGGCCTGCTGGGCCTTCACCACGGAGAGCGCGTCGAGCTGCGTGGAGCTCGTGTCGTGAGAGGGGGTGTCCGAGCCCTCCGCCATGGCCACGATCGCGGGCCACTGTTGCTCCAGGTGCTGGACCTTGCCGTGGGCGCCCCACTGCCGGAACGCCTCACGGGCCTCGCGGGCATACGGCAGGGCGATGGTGGGGACGCGCCGCTCGCGCCAGAAGCGCGCCGCGAGCTCGGCGGCGAGGCCCGCGTTCTGGAGGACTCCGTGCTCCCGGGCGGATTGGAGCGCCTCGTCGTAGGCATACATCGCCTCGTCCCGCATGCCCTGGCAGCGGGCCAGCTCCGCGGACACCATCCGTTCGGCCGCGCGGAAGTTCTCGGGGCAGTTGTTCGCCCACTCCTCGAGCTGCGCCTGGTGCCGTTGCATGGCCTCGAGGTACTCCCGCTGCCGCTCCGGGGCGGCGCCCTCGTAGCAGGCCGCCAGGGTCAGGCCGCTGTAGAAGTGGAAGTCGAGCTGCTGGATGTGGCCGACCGAGGACCAGAGGAGCTCCCCGGCTCGGGCCGAGGCCTGGCGCGCCTCCTCGTACGCGCCACTCATGTAGCGCGTCTGCATCTTGAGAATCCAATACCAGCACACCACGGTGCTCAGACGCGTCGGTGCCTGGTGGGTCTCGAAGGCCTCCTCGTCGAAATCCTCGCCGCTCAGCGAGCCGAACGAGGGCGAAAGGCCGCGCAGCTGCTGCACGTAACGCTGGGTCTGCTGGATGACATCCTGCACGGCCTGGAAGCCGGCCTTGCGTCCGAAGTCGAGGCGCGCGATCGACTCCTGGTAGACCTCGTCCAGGGGGTGCCCCAGGGCCAGGCGATTGGTGACGATGTGGTTGCAGCTGTAGCAGGCGCTCAGGAAGTCACCGGCCGGGACCGCATGCTGGAAGGCTTCGCGGATGAGCTCCAGCGAGCGGGAGATGGGCCGGGTCCAGTAGTTGACCAGCTCCATGCAGTAGAGCGCCTTGGCCTTGGAGGCGGAGAAGCCGTAGTGCTCGACGAGCTCGTAGGCGAGCAACCCGAAGGCATACCCCTCCTGGTACTTCTGGAAGCAGTGTCCCTGCATGAGGCCGTACCAGGCATAACCGTTCACGGCGGACTCGGCGTTGCCATGGCGGATGCAGAGGCGGACCATCTGGCAGAGGTGGAGGAAGAGCAGGTTGATGTCGGTGAAGAGCGCCGGCGAGAACAGGGCGGAGAGGATGCTCATCGCCGCCTTCGTGTCCGGGTCCGTCATGAGAGGCAGCTCGATGAGGCTCTCGATGGGGCGCTCCCCCATGAGGGCCCACACCTCCTGGTTGGCCGCCACCACCTCATCCCAGGAGGGATGGGGTGACATGGGCATTCCCAGCGCCGCCAGTCCCTCCAGCAGACACGCGACGGACGCATTGCTCTGGCTGGCGGCGAGGTGCATGTCACTGAGCAGGCAGGAGACCGCGGCGATCTCCGTGGAAGTGCGAGCCCTGCATTGGAGCGCCTCCGCGAGCTGGAGCGCTTCGGACGGATTGCCACTCATGAACTCGCTGATGGTGCGCTGGAGGTGCAGCTCGAAGGTGAAGGTGCGCTCCCGCTCCCAGCAATCCTCTGGGAGGAGTTGGAGGGCCGCCGTGAAGTAGGAGACGGCCGAGCGGTGCGCCGTCGAGGCCTGCGCCTTCCTGCCCGCCTCGGCGTTCAGGAGCGAGACGTCATGGCGCTCCTCGGGTTCCCGTATCAACTCCGCGCCGGCGTTGAGCTGGTTCACCACGTCGAAGAGCCGCTCCCGCATTTCCTCCGGGGAGAGGCTCGCCCGCAGCAGACGGCCGATGCGCAGGTGGACGGCCTTGCGCTGCTCCTCGGGGATGAGGGCATGGGCGGCCTGCTGGATGCGGTCGTGGATGAAGCGGTACTGCTCCAGGCCGCTGCGCATCAACTGGCCATCCTGGAGCGCGGGCTCGAGTCCCCGCTCCACTTCGCCTGGCGGCAGGTCGGAGATGATGGACAGCGTCTGGAGTGGGAAGACACTGCCCGCGCACGCCGACAGGCTCAGCAGGTGCTGCGTCACCTCGGGGAGCTGGCGCAGCTTTCCCGCCATGAAGTCGACGACGTTGTCGGAGTAGCCCCTGGCGCGGACACCTTCGGCATCCCAGCGCCAGGTGCCCTCGGGCGTGCGGGTCAGGAGCCCATCCTGGTTCAGCGTCCGCATCAGCTGGATGAAGAAGAACGGGTTGCCGCCGGTCTTCTCGTGCACCTGGGCGGAGAGCGGCTCGATGAGCTCGCCACCCGCGCCCGGGAGCGCGTCGGCGATGAGCCGCTGGAGCTGCTCCAGGCTCAGCGGCTCGAGCCGGATGTCGGTCACCCGGACGCGCTCCTTCAGCATCTCCTTGCATGCCAGCATCAGCGGGTGGGACGGGGAGACCTCGTTGTCGCGGTAGGCCCCCACCAGCAGGAGCGGTGGGGTGTCCGGGTGGATGATGAGGTGTTGGATGAGCCGGAGGCTGGCCGGGTCCACCCACTGCAGATCATCCAGGAACAGGACGAGGGGATGCTCGGAGGTGGAGACGGCGCCGAGGAAGCGCTGGAAGACGCGGTTGAAGCGGGTCTGCGCCTCGGAGGGAGAGAGCTCCTGGAGCGGAGGCTGCTTGCCCGCGACGAGCTCCAGCTGGGGGACGAGCTCCACGAGCAGCTGCCCGTTTCCCTCCCACGCTTCCCTCAGACGTTCGCGCCAGGCCGTGAGCTCCGCGTCGGTGCCGGCCAGCAGTTGCTGCACCAGACCGCGGATGGCCTGGGCCAGGGTGGCGTAGGGAATGTCCCGCTGGAACTGGTCGAACTTGCCCTGGATGAAGATGCCGCGCCGCTGGGCGACGGGCCGGTACAGCTCATGGACCACCGCGGACTTGCCGATGCCCGAGTAGCCGCTGATGAGGACGAGCTCCGGGCTTCCCCCCTGGGCTATCCGCTCGAAGGCACCCATGAGGGTGGCGACCTGTTCGTCCCGCCCATAGAGCCGCTGGGGCATCTGGAAGTGGGGGGAGATGTCCTGCGCGCCCAGCGGGAACTCCTCGCGCACGCCCCGGCGCAGGTCCTCCTGGCACCGAATGAGGTCCGCCTTCAGGCCATCCGCGCTCTGGTAGCGCTCCTCGGCGACCTTGGCCAGGAGCTTCATGACGATGGAGGAGAGGACGGGGGGCAGGCCCGGGACGCGCTCGTGAGGAGGCCTGGGGAGCTGGGCCATGTGAGCGTGGACCCATTCGAGCGCGTCCCGCCCGTGGAAGGGGAGCGTGCCCGCGAGGAGCTCGTAGAACGTCACACCCAGGGAGTAGAGGTCGCTGCGGTGGTCCACCGAGCGGTTCATGCGGCCGGTCTGCTCCGGGGACATGTAGGCCGGCGTGCCCTCGATGAGAGGGGTGGAGACCGCGTCCACGTGCTCGACGGTCTGGAGGACGGCGGTGCCGAAGTCGATGATGCGGCACTCACCGGAGGGGAGCAGGAGGATGTTGGAGGGCTTGAGGTCCTTGTGGATGACGCCATGCCGGTGGATGTCGGCCAGGGTGGAGGCCAGGGAGATGGCCAGCGGGAGGAAGCGCTCCACGTCCAGGGGCTGACCGGTACTCTCGGAGAGGGCCTTGCCGCTCGCGCCCTCCAGCAGGAGTACCGGGCGTCCATGGCTCTGCTCGAACCCCAGCGTCCTGGCGACGCCGCGCACGTCCCGGAGCTGCTCGAGGATGGCGTGCTCCCGCCGGTAGCGCTCGATTTCGCGAGCGCCGGTATGCGGAGTCACCGGCATCTTGACGACGACGGGCAGGCGATCGTCGTCACGCAGCGCGTGGTAGAGGATGTTCGCCCCCGTCGACTTGAGTGTGTCGAGCAGGGTGTAGCCAGGAATGTTCACCATGAAGACCGTCGGGGGTTGGGGCCAGGGTCCTCCTGCGGTGGGTGGCAAGCGACCGCTTCTTTCCACCTGGGGCTTGGAGCGGCCAGGCCATGCCTGGACTCCCGCAGGAGCAGGACACCAGCGTGTCGAAGCGTGTTTCGTCAGCTTGCTCGTTGATGACCTGTCTGGACTTCTACCAGAAAAACTGTCGAATTCTAAAAAACCGAGGCACGACTGCCTGGCCGTGGGGGGGGCTGGAAGGCTTGTTCCACTTCTTCCAGACACGTATTGGACAAACGCTCGACGCCAGTTGGAGGAGGGCGCGATGGACTTCCTGCAGGCACACCCCGGGCGGGACTGGGTCGATGTGGCTCGGGAGCCGGTCACGGGCATCGAAACCATCCGGGCCCACTTCACCGGCCACGCCTATGATCCGCACTTCCACGACGAGTACCTGGTCGGCGTGACGGAGCAGGGGCTGCAGGAGTTCTCCTGCCGCAGGGCGATCCATCGCAGCACGCCCGGGCGCGTCATCTTGATCGAACCCGGGGAGATTCATGATGGGAATGCCCCGGACGAGGCGGGCTTCACCTACCTGATGCTCTACCTGAGCCCGGCCTGGCTCGCCGAGACCTGCACCCGGGTGGCGGATGGTGCTTTCGCGAGTCACCGGGTCGGCTTCCGCGCGACGCTCAATGACGAGCCCCGGCTCGCGGCGGCGATCCGCCGGGCGTTCTGGAGGCTGCACGAACCCGAGTCGCGGCTCGCGCGGGATGGAGCATTGGATGCCCTGGCCGTGGCGCTCAATCCCTATCTGGGCGCTTCCGTGTTGGCGGGCGCGAGCGAGTCCGCGACCCGTGCCGCGCGCCGCGCCCGGGAGCTGCTGCGCGAGCGGATGGAGGAGGACCTGGGGCTGGACGAGCTCGCCCGGCTCTGTGGCGCGGATCGCTTCCAGCTGACACGCGCCTTCCGAAAGGCCTACGGGCTGCCTCCACATGCGTATCTGGTGCGGCTGCGCCTGGCCGCGGCGCGCAAGCGGTTGGCGGCGGGTGACCCGCCCGCGGAGGTCGCCGCCGCCGTGGGGTTCGCCGACCAGAGTCACCTGGGCCGCTGGTTCCGCCGCGCCTTCGGACTGACGCCGGCGGCCTACCGCGCGAAGTGCACGAACGTTCCAGACGGCACGCGGCTCGAGCGCTGAGGATGCTCCGCACAACGACGGAGATCCTCCATGCCCGAGACCTTCACCACCAAGGTCGCGCTCATCGTGCGCGACGACCTCGCCATCTGGCAGCGCTTGAATGTCGCCGCCTTCCTTGCCACGGGCGTCGCCGCCTCGGCCCCCGAGGCCCTTGGCGAGCCCTACGTGGACGCCGCCGGCAGGCGCTATAGCCGCATGCTCGGCCAACCGATGCTCGTCTTCAGCGCCAGCCGGGCCCAGCTCCAGGGCGCACACCGGACCGCGCTGGAGCGTGGACTGGAGGCCGCGGTCTACGTGGGCGCCATGTTCTCGACCGGGAACGACGAGGCGAATCGCGCGGTGTTCCGGGCCGAGAATCCCGAGGAGCTCGACCTCGTCGGCCTCGCGATCCGGGGCGACCGCAAGCAGGTCGACAAGGCGGTGAAAGGATTGACGCTCCACAAGTGAGGGCACGCGTTGTGATTGTGACCACGTTGCATCATCCCCGGGGCCGGTACGAGGAGGATGGAATCACTCTCGGGCTCCTCGAGAGCCTGCGTCGCAAGGGGCCTCCCGGGCGGGACGCCTGACGCTCGTCTCCCTGGCCGCATCGGAATCCTCCGACCAGAAACGGGCCTTCGTCCTCGCGCATCCCCGCCTCGCGGGGGTCATGCGCATGTTCGGGTCTGGCAAGGAGAGCCCCACTCGTGAATGATTCCCCCGCCCCGTCGATGGCCCAGCCGCAGAAGGTGGAACGTGACCTGGACTTCCTGCTCGACTGCTTCCGGGAGGTCCTGGAGGAGAGGGAGAGACGATCTCCCAGAAGTACGCCAACCTCATCAGCGCCGTGTACAACCTGGAGCTGCTCCTGGCGGGCGCCACCGAGGCCGCGCTCCTGGCCCGGCAGCGCGAGCAGCGCGCCCACCCGCTCGAGCCCCACCTGGATGGTCTGGCGGAGACGAGCCGGCGGGCCTACGAGGCGCTGGTGCGGCACCCGGGCTTCATCACGTTCTTCGCCCAGGCGACACCCATCGATGTGATCGAGTCCAGCAAGATCGGCTCACGCCCGGCGCGGCGCACCGGCCAGCGCACCCTGGCGGATTTGAGGGCCATTCCCTGGGTCTTCAGCTGGAGCCAGTCGCGCTTCTTCCTCTCCGGCTGGTACGGCGTGGGCAGCGCCCTGGAGGCCCTGCAGCGCGAGCAGCCCGAGGCCTTCGCCCTGCTGAAGGCCCAGGGCCTGGAGTGGTACCCGAGCAAGTACGTGCTCACCAACGTCAGTACGACGATTCTGTCGGCGGACGCGGAGGTGATGGAGGCGTACGCGGGCCTGGTCGAGGATGCGGCCATCCGTGAGCAGGTGATGGGGATGATCCGCGAGGAGTACGCGCGGACCCGGCGCATGCTGGAGGCCATCTGGGGCGCGCCCCTGGAGGAGCGCCGGCCGCACATCCACCGTGCGTTGAGCCTGCGTCAGCCGTGGCTGCGCGTGCTGCACCACCAGCAGATTGAGTTGCTGCGCACCTGGCGCGCGCAGCGCAAGAAGGAGGACGGCCAGGCCGAGCACCTGCTCCCGAGGCTCCTGCTCACGGTCAACGCGATCGCCGGAGGCCTGCGGACCACCGGGTGAGGAGGGGCGGCCCAGCGGGAAGCGGACCGGTATCTTCAGCGGTCCACTCGTGATAGCCCCCGGTTCCACACCATGCCAACAATCCCATGCCTTCAGCTGTCCCCCTCTCGGGAGGGCAGCCTGGGCAGGCATGTGCCTCATGGCGGCTCGAGTGTCCCTCTCCTGCCAGGAGAGGTCGGGGCGTGAGCGAGAACGCCGGCTCACGCCCCTGGTGCTCTCCGCCAGCTTCAGGGCATGAGCATCTGGACCGGCGTGTATTGATTTGGACGGGGCAAGCCATCACCCAACGCTCCGTGGGTGTTCGAGCCCGACACCCAGAGGGATTCATCCGCCCACCATGTTCATGACCGCGGTTTGTCCCGGGAGCTGCACAGGCGATGGGCTGGATGTGGTGCTGTCATTCCCAAACTCACCGCTATCATTGCTACCCCAGGCCCACACGGTGCCGTCGGAGCGCACCGCCAGCACGTGGGTATGGCCGGCGCTCACGGCAATCACGTTGCTCAGTCCTTGCGCCTGCACCGGCACGGAGCGGTCGGAAGTCGTGTTATCTCCCAACTGGCCGGAGCTGTTGGAGCCCCAGCCCCATACGGTGCCATCAGCCTTGAGCGCGACCGAGAATTGATACCCCGCTGAAACGGCTACCACGTTGCTCAACCCGGCCTTCTGCGTGGGCGACTTCGACTCGCTGCCCGAGCCCCAAACCCAGACCGTGCCATCCGCACGCACGGCCAGTGAATGGTTGCTGCCACAGTCCACGTCCACGACATTGCTCAGACTCGGGAGTTGCGCGGGAGCCGGGCGGTCGTTGGTCGTCCCGTCTCCGAGCTGGCCAGCACCATTTTCACCGGTAGCCCAGAGTTTGCCGTCCGGGCGCAGCAGAAGTGAATGGGAATCCCCGCCACAGAGAGTACCCCAGCCGGACTGGATGTTCGGATGTCCTGGCGGCGCTGGTCGTGGTGGCGGCGGCCCAGAACCGGTGCGAGGAGGCCACCGTGGCCCGGGAGCGCGCGATGGACCTGCTGCACGAGTCCATCTCCGCACAGGCAGCGCGCCGCCTTCGAGGCGTGGCTCACCCGCTCCCTGTCGCGCTGTACCTCCGCGAAGTAGGGCCCGCGATTGGATTCGTGGCTAGGGCGCGGGCTTCACGTCCGTGTTGTGGCCGGCGAGGATCTGCCACTTCTCGCCGGTCTTCTTCATCACGTACTTCATCTGGGTTCGCAGCAGTCCGGGCTCGGTGTTCTGCACTCCCGGTGGCAGTCCGCCGTGCTCCGTCACCTCGTGGACCGTGTCGACCACGGCGATGTTCGCCTCGGGAAACACGATTCTGCGCACCGTGACCCTGGCCTGACTGCCCTTGAAGATGGAGGCGAAGATCGCGGCGTGACGCTCCTCGATCTGCTCGCGGCCGTCGAAGACGCTCCCCACGATGTTGATGAAGTCCGCGTCCGGAGCGAAGTCCTTGGACCACGCCGTCGCGTCCCCCCGGTTCCACGCCTCGGTCTGGACCGCCACGAGCTGGCGGATCTCCATCTCGTCCTGCGCATGGTCCATATGCGCGCAGCCCGAGGGCAACAGGAACAGGAAGGACAGCAGGGACAGGATCGGAACACCACGAGTCATGTAGACACCCGATGAAGGGGCCGGATGCAGGGCACATCCGGCCATGCCGCGGAGGGAAAGGAGCACCTCCGCGACCGTGCAACGGACTCTCCTCTCAGGAAATGCCGAGGACGCTGCGCCAATAGGGGGAGACGAAGACCCCTTGGGGATCCAACCGCGCGCGCAACTCCAAGAACTGCGTCCACCGGGGGTAGCGCTGCGCCAGGTACTCGGGTCCCATGTCTCCGTCCGGCAGGTACTTGGCCCAGTGCGGGCGGAAGCCGTACTCCTTCAGCAGGTCCCAGTACTGCTGATAGAAGGCCCTGAGGGCATCCTCGTCCCGGAAGAGGTCGTGGAACCAGAACACGTCCACGCGGACCACGTCCTGCTGGTAGGCGGGGCTCATCCAGAGGTCACTGGCCTTGGCCGCGTAGATTTCGCAGGAGTAGGAGCCCGTGGCCCCGAGCCCGCCCTGTTCATAGAAGTCACGCAGCTTGTTCATCACCTCCTGCGTCTTGTCGAGGGGGATCCACAGCTCGGTGAACTCGGTGGGCATCAGGAAATCGGAGACATCGTTGTCCATCGGCAGGCTGCGGTACCAGTAATCCCAGAACGGCTGCTTGCCCACCGGATCCTGGGGCTGCGTCACATCCACGGCCGGGAGGCCCTGCAGGACGTCGCTCGGGACGTGGATGTGGTAGTAGCGAGGCAGCTTCAGGCCATGCTCGCTCAGGAGCGACTGCAACCTGGGCAGGTGGGTGCTCGCGTCCGGCATCCTGGCCAGCACATCCTTCCAGAGATCGACCGGGACCGACGTGACGCGGGTCGAGTCCATGGGGGCTCCGGCATCCGGGTGACGCAGTCGGAGGCGCGGACCTCCGGCCGCGCGCCGCCCCGCGGAGCCCGCTGAAGCCGCCCCCTGCCCGGGCGTGCCCGTGTTCCTCTCGAGCTCGACGACGCGGACCTCGTCCGAGAACATTCCCTGTGGCGCCTCCGGGGCGGGTGACCCGGGGGGGACCGTGTCCCCCGTGTAGACGGGAGCGAAGAGGTTGATCACGAAGGGCAGGATGCACGGGCCGTACGTCAGCTCGATGAGCTCCTGGACCAGGTCGCGCACCAGCTCGTCCTGGATGAGGTTGATCAACACCGGCCAACCGGCGGACAGCTGGTAGAACAACGACGCGGCAATCTGTGCCGGGATTTGAGACCCGAGGATGACCGGGAACTCCCGGTATTGTTTGGGATTGAGGTTCCCTGGAGTGCCCGTGAACGCGTTGTAATCCTCGGCCTTCATGCGCCGGGCCTGCCAGACGACGATGCGCTCGACTCCCTTCTGCGGCCACCACAGCAGCCGGGTGTACTCCGTCTGGCGCAGGAACTGCTCCAGCGAGGGTTTGCCGGGCGAGCCCGGCCCGAAGAAGTCGATGGGGCAGTTGACGTCATTCAGGGCGTAGCACGTCTCGTTCCCGATGATGTCGAAGCGCGCGTTGGGCTGGAAGGTGATGCTGGTGATGATGCCCATGAGCCCCATGGACACGAGCACGCCCTCGAACTCCGGGTCCTTCCCCCGGGTGTACGAGCGCCGCACCCCCTGCCCATCCACGAGGGTGATACCGACGATGCTGTCGGTGTAGGCGTACTGGAGCGAGCCACCCGAACACCCCATGACGGAGAATCCCCCCACGGCCTGGTGGGTAATCCCTCCCATGTCCGGCACGGCCAGCCCCTTCTGCTCCAGTTGGTAGAAGAGCGTGTCCTCCCAGGGCCCGGGGGCGTTCTGGCCCAGATAGCACCCGGCCTGGACCGTCACCGTCCCGTCCGCGTTGAAGGTGACCCCCCTGTACTGATCCAGCGACATGACGACGGAATAGAGCGAATCGGCCGCGATGGCGGCCAGCACGGAGTGGCCCGAGCCGATCACCCGGGCCACGGATTGGTTCGCGAGGGCCAACTGAACGAGCTGTGCGATCTCCTCCTCGCTCTTGGGGTGATAGAGCCCCGTCTGCTGATCCTGCTGGATGGAGGGAAGCCGCGACGAGAGTTCTCTTGCAACAGTCATATCTACCTCTTGGGTTGTGAGTGCGTGTGCACACCGGGGGCAGGCTGAACCGTGCTGCAATTCACATCGTGCTCGTGCAAGGGTGCGGGAACTTCCACCCCCCCAAGCAAATCCTGCACCACGGAGCCCTTCCCTCGGCGAGCCCCCCAGGAGGTGAGGCGCCCGGTGGACGTTGACGCGTCAGGGGGCCGAAGCCAACGCGTCAACGCGCTGTCGCTGACGCGTCGGCTCCGGGTTCGTGTCGTACTCCCGCCTGCGGAGGCTGATACGCTTTCCGGCTCGCGCATGGCCTCCTCCTCCTCTTCTTCCCTCCGCGTGAGCCGGGGGACCCGCGAGCTGCACCGGCTGCTCCAACAGTCCGTCGACCTCCGCGGCCTCGACCTGGAGGGCTTCCGCCGCTGGCTCACCCAGCAGCTCCCCTTCTGGGAAGCGGACCCGGCCTTCGCCCAGCGCGCCAGGATTCGCGACCTGCGGCGCGCCCATCCCGAGCTCCTCGCTCTGGAGCGGGCGCTCCGTCGCGCCACCGCCGCGGACGAGGCCTCTCCCCAGGCCCCTCGCCTTCTCCAGGTGGAAGAGGAGCTCTCCCGGGTGGAGAAGGCCCTTGCGGGGTTGGGTGACGCGTTGACCCGGGCCGGGCCGGAAAAGCAGACGGGCCTCCAGCGGAAGCTCTCCGGCTTCCAGGACAGACAGCGGGTGCTGCTGCGCGAGCAGGCGCTGCTCACCCAGGCGAGCCCTCCACGCCAGGAGTTGCTCCGGCTCCGCGCGGAGTGGCAGCGGCTTCGCTCCCTCCTCGGGCTCGAGCGCGCGGAGGCCGAGCTCGCCGAGCTCCTGCTGCACCAGGGGCGCCGTTCCGGGAACGCGGGCGGGAGCTTCGAGCAGCAGGCCCTCTCCCTGACGTGGCATTCCATCGTGCCCGGCCTGGCGCGGAACGGGGCCACGGCGCGGCTCCGGGTGCTCACCGGTGTGGGGCTCGGGGCCGCGCGCACCGAGCTCGATCAGTTGCTCATCCGTCAGCCGCTCCGCCCCGGCCAGCCCGTGGAGGTGCTCGCGCTCGTCGAGGTGAAGCGCAACCTCAATGACCTGGCCCACGGCTTCCGCCGCCGTCAGGAGAACCTGGCCTGGTTCAAGGGCGACTCCGGGCACTATGACGCCCAGCTCTACCGCACGCGTTACTTCCGCTCCGGCCACTTCGACCGCGAGGCCGTGCATGAACAGGACGGCGAGCGCTTCGTCTTCACGCGCGACTCCTTCCGCCTCTTCCGGCGAGAACCCGTCGGTGAGTCGTTCCTCCGCCGCCTGTTCTTCATCACCCGGGCCGGCACCCTGCTCGGTGTTTCCGCCGCCGCCATGGCTCGCATCCGCCACCGCGTCTCGACCGATGAGCGGTGGCGGCTCCAGGACGACGCCTCCCTCCTCGCGCTGCTCCGCTGGTGCCAATCCCTGGCGGAGCCCCTGGAGTCCCCCGACGTCCTACGGCTGTATTGCTCCGTTCCGGGGCTCGCTCGTCAGGTGCTCGTGCTCCACCGGGACCGGTAGCGCTTCAGCTCCACGTGCGCTGCTGGTTGCGCGCGTTCTTGTCCCGGAACGCCTGCTCCAGGTCCACATCCACCCGGTTGGCGATGGCCAACAGGTAGTTGAAGACATCCACCAGCTCCTCCGCCAGGTGCGCCTTCGCCTCCTCCGTCGGCGTGCTCTTCCCCTCGTCGAAGAGCTTGTTGTACCGGCGCACCGCCTTGAACAGCTCTCCCATCTCCTCTCCCATGAGGAAACAGTTGTGCACCAGGTCCACCTTCAGCCATCCATGCAGCGTCTCCAGCTCGTGGATGTAGCGCTGGTAGTCCTTCATCGTCGCGCCTTCGGGGAGTGTGATCATGCTCCCCTTCCTCGCTGACGCGCCTTTCGCCTGTCAACCGCGGTGGGGCTCGAGTGACAGGTACTCCGAGGATCTCGATACCCTCACCCCGACCCTCTCCCGGAGGGAGAGGGAGGGATGGGATGGGATGGGTTGGGTTGGGCTACCAGGTGGTGTCGGGGACCGGCGCGGACAGCATCTGCCTCCGCTCCTCCACCATCCCCAGCTTCACCCCCAGCTGGTACAGCGCCCGCGTCTGCTTCAGCAACGGGCTCCACGGCGCGCTCACCTCCACGCCCGCCCCCTCGTCGTCGCTGTTCTCTCCCCTCTTCTCCCCGAGCAGCTCCGCCAGCACCTCCGCCGCCCCCTTCTTCCTCGGGAACTCCTCCACCCTCACCGGGCCCTCCACCTTCGCCGCCTCCTTCGCCAGCTTCAACGCCACCGGGAAGCCTCCCAGCTCGTCCACCAGCCCCTTCTCCTTCGCGTCCTCCCCCGTCCACACCCTCCCCTTCGCCACCTCCCGCAGCTTCTCCACCGGCATCTTCCTCCCCTCCGCCGCCTTCGCCGTGAAGTCCTCGTACACCCGGTCCAGGGACGACTCGTGCTTCGCCAGCTGCTCCGGCGTGAAGTCCAGGTCCGTGCTGTACATCGCCGCGTTCTTCCCCACCGCGAGCGTCTCCCAGTTCACCCCCAGCTTCTCCCAGAAGTCCGCCGTCACCAGCTTCCCGCTGTACACCCCGATGCTCCCCGTCAGCGTCCCCGGCTGCGCGACAATCTTGTCCGCGTCCATCGACACGAAGTACCCGCCGCTCGCCGCGTACGTCCCCATCGACACGATCACCGGCTTGCCCTTCTCCTTCGCCCGCTGCACCTCGCGGCGCACCGTGTCGCTCGCCACGTAGCTCCCCCCGGGGCTGTCCACCCGGAAGAGAATGGCCTTCACCCGCTCGTCATCCGTCGCCTTGCGGAGGGCCGCCGCCACCGTCTCGCTCCCCATCGTCACCTCGCCCGTCATGGGGTTGGTGTGGCTGCGGCCTCGCGAGATGCCCCCCGCCCCGTAGATGAGCGCCACCACCGGCCCGCGCGTGTTCGGCCTCCCCGCCCGCTCCAGGTACTTCTCCACGTACAGGAGCCGCGCCCCCTTCCCCGCCTCCTCCTTCACCTTCTCGTACACCTCGTCGCGGTAGAGCAGCCCGTCCACCAGCTTCGCCTCCAGCGCCTCCTTCCCCAGCAGCGGCGCCGCGTCGATGGCCGCCTTCACCTGCTCCTCGCTCAGCTTCCGGCCCTCGGCCACCCCCTTCACCACCTGCCCGAAGAGGCTCGTCAGGAAGCGCTCCGTCTCCTCGCGGTGCGCCTCCGTGTACGTCTGCTCCGTGTACGAGTTCACCGCCGCCTTGTACTCGTAGCGCTTGCCCATCCTCGGCTTCACCCCGAGCTTCGCCAGCATGTCGCGCCCGAAGGGCGTCTCCACCGCCGCCCCCACCACCGACACGTCCCCCGAGGGCTGGATGTAGATTTCGTCGAACGCCGTGGCCAGGTAGTACGCCCCCGTCGCCCCCCCGCCCTCGCCAAAGGTGTCCGCGTACACCACCGCCTTCTTCCCCTTCGCCCGGAAGGCCTTCACCGCGTCACGCAGCTCCTGCACCACCGCCGTGCTCCCCGGCGCCCCGTCCAGCTTCACCACCAGCGCCTTCACCCGCCCGTCCTCCCCCGCCTTCTCCAGCGCGTCCACCACGTCCCGCACCGTCAGCTTCTCGTCCCCGAAGGCCCCCGCCAGCGAGTCCTCCGGCACGTACTCCGCCAACGGCTCGCTCAGCTCCAGCTCCAGCACCACCTGCTCCGGCACCCCTGGCTTGTTCGACGCCCCGAGGATGACCAGCCCCACCACGGCCCCCATGAAGAGGAGGCTCAGTGCGCCCACCAACGCGAGCGAACCGATGAAGAAGCGTTTCATGCGCCAGGCTCCTGACACCTGTGTGTGACACCTGCGTGTATGCGAAGGGCTTACTACCAACCGACTCCTCATACGACATTCGCCCCTCTTCCATTCCATGCCCCCCGGTGTGCCGAGCCGCCAGACGTCTCACGCCCCACACCCGCCCTCGTCCGGACAGCGGGCGTCCTCCCCGGCCCCGTCGTCCGTATGTCACCCGGGAGACCCCGTAAGCCCGCACAGTCGAGGTTTCCGGATAAAACGGGAGCGCCGGACTAGGGGGAGGGGTTCCGGGGGTTGCACCGATGCCTATTCCTTCTGGGGACGACGTGTGCTCCCGAACAGGACGACCCCCGCCATGGACGACACCCTCTCCCTCTCCGTGCACCTGCCCCCGCCCACGGCGCGAGCCCAACCCGCCACGTCCATGAGCCTCCTGGAGGCGAACCCGGGGTTGAGGGACGCCGAGGGCGGTTTCCCCTTCTCCGAGCCCATCCCCGTCCGCGTCCACACCCTCGAGGGCGCCGGCGGCGTGCCCCTGCGTGTGTATGACGCGGGAGACCTCTACGGGCCTCCCATCCTCTTCGTGCACGGCTTCTCCCAGTGCCACCTGTCGTGGCGGCGCCAGCTCCACAGCGCCCTGGGCCTGGGCTTCCGGCTGGTGGCGGTGGACCTGCGCGGGCACGGGCACTCGGGCAAGCCCCGCGGCGCCTATGGCGACGGGCGGCTGTGGGCCGAGGACCTGCACGCCGTCATCTCCTCGCTCGAGCTGGAGCGGCCCCTGCTCGTGGCCTGGTCCTACGGCGGCATGGTCGTCTCCGACTACCTGCGCCACTACGGCCAGGAGCACCTGGCCGGGGTGAACTTCGTGTCCGCCATGGTGAAGGGTGGCTCCGAGGAGGCCTTCGGCCTGCTCTCCAACGAGCTGCTCTCGCTCATCCCCGGGCTCTTCGCCGGGCAGGACGAGGACGCGGACCGCGACACCCTGGAGCGCTTCGTCTCGTTGCTGCACCACCAGCCGGTGACGCCGGAGACGCGGCGCCTGGTGCTCGCCTACAACGAGCTGGTGCCCGCCCACGTGCGCGAGGCCCTGTGCGCGCGCTCCGTGGACAACGACGACGTGCTGAGCCGGCTGACGCTCCCCGTGCTCGTGTCCCACGGCCTGGAGGACCGCGTGGTGCTGCCCGCCTCCGGCCGCCACATCGCCTCCGTGGTGCCCGGCGCCCTCGTGTCCCTGTACCCGAACTCCGGCCACTCGCCCTTCTGGGAGGAGTCCCGGCGCTTCAACCGCGAGCTGGCCGCGTTCGCCGCCCGCTGCTGGTAGGCCGGGGCTTCAGACCTCGGTGAAACGCGTGCCGGTGATGTGCTCGCGCTCGAGGGCCTGCTTGAGGTCCTCGGAGACGATGAGGGCTCCAGTCCAGCCCCAGGGACGGAAGAGGCGGGCGTCGCCGGGCTTCGTGGGGTCGATGC
Organism: Archangium violaceum; assembly: GCF_016859125.1. Lineage (NCBI taxonomy): Bacteria > Pseudomonadati > Myxococcota > Myxococcia > Myxococcales > Archangiaceae > Archangium > Archangium violaceum. Next base: position 3,365,159 of record NZ_CP069338.1, read on the forward strand.
GCATGCCCGCGACCACCCGGTACTGGCCCACCTTCTCGGGCTGGCCGTCCTCGGGCGTGAAGTACTGCACCTCCTCGCACCGGGCGTCGTCGATGCAGCGGATGATGCGCAAGGGGTTGAGGATGAACCTGGGCCCGGCGTGTCCGTCGACCTGGGCGGGGATGAATTGAACGTCCCGGACGTCCAGCCGCTCGAAGAGCCGGACGAAGCGCTCGTTGACCACGAGGATGCTGAAGGCGGCCCAGCAGAAGTCCAGCTCCACTCCGTCGGGCCTCACGGGGAAGCGGATCGTCCCCACGGGATCGATCCACCTGCCGTCGTCGAACTGCCAGGGATTGATCTTCTGCCCGTGCTCATCGACGGGGCTCCTCAGGTGCCAGCGCCCTGGGTGGTGTCTGTCGTCCGTCAGTTTGTAATACCTGGGCATTTCGCTTCGAGCTCAGTCCTGGGACTTCGTTATCAGCCGGTGGAGTCGCGACCCAGGAGTGCATACTTCATCCGCGATCTTCGCGAGTACCTCCACCAGCTTGTTCTTGCAGAGAGCGGCGGTTCCGCAGCCGCTCATTGCCCGACGCAGCTCATCGTACAACGCCTGATGGTACGCCTCGGGATGAGGGCCCTTGTGGCCCTTGAGATAGACGAGGTTCTCCTTCGCATCCAGGCTCATCCCCGCCAGCTCGAAGAATTCCTCGAAAAGTGGCGTCCATGGGCCGCCCCGCAGCGTCGAGGTGTCGTTCTTGTTGGTGGCGAGGTGGTGCCAGTAATAGCCGTCCCTCGGCTCGGAGCCATCGGAGCAGGCGGTGGCCGAGGCGGTGCCCGCCGCCACCCCCGCGACGAGGACGGTGCCATCGGCCACCATCTGGACCGTCGTCGCGCCCTCCAGCGTCAGGCCCTCTGGGAGCGAGAGTTCGAGGCACCCGCTGCATCCTCCACCCCCCAGCCCAACCCGGTGGCTTGACGGGCGCACCCGTATTTCCGTGTAATTCCGGCACGACGGCCCACACGCCGCGTCGCCTCCGGAGGTGCGCCGTGTCCACCCGTCTTGTTGGCTCGCGCCTACCTGGCGCTCGGCTGCGTCCCCTGCTGGGCGGCTGGCTTCTCCTCGCGCTCTGTCTTCAGTCCGCCTGCGCCACGGGCACCCCACGGGGCGGCTTCCTGGTGGGCTACCGCTCCCATTCGCTCACGCCCCCACCAGCCCCCAAGGAGTACGTCACCCTCACGCCGAGGAGCGACTTCGCGCCCGTCCAGGTTTCGGACGCGGAGTTTCGCGACGCCGTCACCCAGCTCGTACTGGAGGTTCCCCTGCGGGTCGCAGCCCGCCCCACCAGGCCTCTGGCGGGCCGTCTGGTACTGGCCTCCTGGCCGCCGGGTGCCGCGGGGGATTCCAGCGTCGAAGGCGGTTACGCGCGCCTGTGCGAGCGGCGTGGCTCTCCGGGAGATTGCTTCTGGCTCCTGGGGGATGGTCCACACGACACCACCCTCGGTCACCGGGACAGGTTCGCACTGGCCCTCAGTCTCGCCCTCACCCCAGCGGTGGCGGCGGCCACGGGCGTCCTCCAGGACTTCTCCGGGCACGCCATGACGACGCTCCTCACGGGCCTCTCCCTCTACCTCGTGGTGCTCATGGCACCGGAGCCCCTCTCCAAAGGCCTTGCCCTGGCGATGACCCTCTTCCTCTGGGGCTACCTGGGCCATGAGCTCTGGGGATTGATTTCCGCCACGAAGGACCTCTGGGACGAGGCGGAGGCCGCCAGCGCGTTTCACGAGTTACGCGACGCGAGCGAGCGGTACGCCCAGGTGCTCGGACCCAATACCCTGCGTGTCCTCATCCTCCTGGCGACCTGGAAGGCGGGCGCCAGGGGCAAGGAGGCCATGACGGGGAGCGGGCTGCCGGGTTTCCCCCAGGCGGTGCGGAACGCCGCCGCCGCGGGCCGCTTCCGGCTGCCCGCGGCGGCTTCCGATGCGACGTCGGTGTCCGTGGTCGAGGGCAGACTGACGCTCACGCTTCCGTCCGGCTCGGGCGCCATCCTCGCCATGCAGAATCAGGAGGAGGGCGACATCCACCACATCGCCACCGTGGAGAATGAAAAGTCCCCAGCCCGGGGCGGACCGTGGACGCCAAGACTCAAGAAATTCTTCGACAAGGCCGGCATGTCGATGGAGGACCCAGCCAACAAGGTCCGTATCCCGGGCCACAAGGGACCTCACCCCGAGGAGTACCATCAGGAGGTATATGAGCGGCTAGAGAGGGCAGTCAGGCGCTGCGAAACCACGGCGCAGTGTCGGGAGGCCCTCACCCGGGAATTGGGGAAACTGGCCGAGCAACTCAAGAGCGTAGGTTCCAAGCTCAACAAGCTCGTCACCCGCACCGAGTGAGGTAGGGGGTGTGTCATGGCGAAAAACTATTTCAAGCTGACCGACGACATGACCTGGCCGGACCGCTGGTTGTTGGGAGACCCCATCGACGAGCAGGGCAAAGAGGTACGTGGACGGCAGTTCATGAGCGGCGAGCCCACCCGTTTTGACGGGCGCCTTCGCGTCCCGGTCTACCATCCTGGCTCTTCTCTCGACTTCACGCGCGTGGACACGGGGGGCTTCCCCGTGGTCTCCGAAAAGGTGGCCCGCGTTCTGGCCGAACTGGCTCCCGGCGACGTTCAACTGATCCCCGCCGAAGTGGAGTCGCGGCCAGAGACCTACTTCGTGGTCAACGTCGCGCGCCGGGTGAAGTGCATTGATGAAGTAGCCTCGGAGGAGGTGCGGTACGGGGAACCGGAAGACAACTGGCCCGACGAGCTTGGATATTATGAGGCCGTTTACGGCATGCGCATCGACCCCACCCAGGTGGGCGATGCCAAGGTGTTTCGTCCCTGGGGTTACACAGGGTCCCTGCTTGTTGCCGAAGACGTGAAGGAGGCCCTCGAGCGCACTGGTGCCACTGGGCTCAACTTCACGCAAGTCACCGGGCCCAGCCCCATCAGCGATGAGGAGCGCGCCTACAAGCGGAGGTGCCGCGAGCTTCTGGACCCCCCCCTAGCCGCCAGACGCGCAGCGTGGAAATGCCTCGGCGCGGTGGACGAGCTGGCCGTCGTCCCCAGGGCCATCTGCTACGAATGGCCGGGCCACCGGCAAGACTGGCGTGTCATCCATCGGGAGGCAGGGCGCCTCCTCCTCGTCTCCGAGGGCCTTTCGGACCCCTTCATCGCCCGTCTGGAGCCCTCGGTGGGTTTTGGCCTGGAGCTCGCTCTAGAGACGGAGCAGACGGAACTGCACCTCGATTCCATCGAGGGAAGCTGGCCCTTCACTCTGCTGGAGCGAGTCTCCAAGGAGGTGGTGGCCCACGAGAACGTGCGAGAGAGGGCCAAGGCGGGCCTCGTTGCGCTGGAGGTAGCGGGGACGGGCATGCCCGCGACCCTCGTCACCCAGGAGGGCCGGGTGGGCGCGCTACTTGGCCTGGAGTCGCGCACACTGCCAAGGCGGTTTCCCACGCCGTTCGGCGACGTGCGGCTCGTCACCGTCAAGGCCCTCCTTCCCGCCGAGCTGGAGTACGTGTTGAAGCGTGGCGAGGCGGGCCTGGACGAGTTGGCGCGGCGCTTCGCGGAAACCGGGGAGGAGCACGTCTCCCGCGCCAGCCGACAAGCAGTGGTGTAGCCAGAGAGGGGCTGCGTTACGGAGCGTTGACCCCTGAGCGTCAGACTTCGGTGAAGCGTGTGCCGGTGATGTGCTCGCGCTCGAGGGCCAGCGTGAGGTCCTCGGAGACGATGAGCGCCACCGTCCATCCCCAGGGTCGGAAGATGCGGGCGTCGCCTGGCTTCGTGGGGTCGATGCGCATGCCCGCGACCACCCGGTACTGACCCTAAGGGGCTCTGCCCGGCTTGCAGCTTACCTGCTGTGTCCTCCCACCCTCTGCCAACCCGGTGGTTTGACTGGTGTACCTGTATTCCCGTGTAATTCCGGAATGGCGGCTTTTGGTCGCGTCGCCTCCGGAGATGCCCCGTGCCCACCCGTCTTCCTGGTGCTCGCCCTTCGGGCGCGCGTCTGAGCCCCTGCTTTGGTGTCTGGGCCCTCATCGTCCTCTTCCAGTTCGCGTGTGCCACGGGCACCCCACACGGCAGTCTCCTCGTCGGCTACCGCTACAACCCGCTCACGTCCCCGCCGGCCCCCCATGTGCGTGTGGCCGCCACGGCGGAGCCCGGGCTCGAGTCCGCCCCCGTGTACGTGGTGGACTTCATGGAGCCCGGCAACGTCGCTACTCGGCCGGTGCCCATACCGAGGGCCGAGTTCCAACAGGCGTTCCAGCGCCTCGCTCGCGACGTGCGGTTGAAGCGGAAGTCGCCGCGCGAGGCCGCCCACGAGTTTCTGAGCCTTGTGGCGACGAAGCCGGACGACCCATGGGTCACCATGACGGGTTACTGGGAGGTGGAGCAGCACTACCGCTCGGCCCCCACCTGGACACCCCTACGTCAGGATGGCCCGGTTGAGCTCATTCCCGAGGCCGAAGCAGCCCTCAAGCAGAAGTACCTGAAGTGGTGTGAGCACCAGGGTGGCGGCGACTGCCTCGGCCTGCTGGACGATGGGCCCTACTTGCGCGCCGATGATCGGCGGGCGTTTGCCCTGGCCCTGGCCTTTGGCAGGGTCCTCGAGGAGACGCGCGATGCACTGAAGGCCGAGCTGCTGGACGTGCAGATGCTCGTCTCCATGGTCGTCTGGACGGTGGCCCTCTACTGCATGATGTGGGTGGTGCCCGAGCCGACCACCAAGGCCCTTGCCGCCGGAATGACCCTCCTCCTGATGGGCTACCTGGGCCTCGAGACGGTGTACGGGCTGATGGACGGCTGGGCCCGCATGGCCGACACGGCGCACCACGCCACCACCCTCGAGGAACTGCGCACGGCGGGCGAGGAATTCGGCGAGGTGCTGGGCGAGGATGCGGCCCGGGCCATGATTCTCGCCGTGTCCACACTCGCTGGGCACTCGCTGGGGCAGGTGGTGGCGCGAGTGAAGTCGCTTCCGCGCTTCAAGCTCGCGGGGGCGCAGTTCGAGGCGCAGGGCGGCGCCGCCGTCATGGAGCACGTGGAAGTCGTGGAGACGACGCTCGCGGCGGAGGGAGCCCTGGCCAAGGCGGTGGCGGCGGTGGAAACGGTGGCCACCTCACCGCAGGGCCCCATGGCCGTGGTCATGCTCAAGAAGGGGCCGGGCGCCGGGACGGGAACGGCGCTGGGAGGACGCTCCGCCGAAACCGTCATTCGTCACCGGGGCGGCAACAGACAGGTGCAACTCAGCAATGGGCAGCGCTGGCACTTACCTCGAGGCAAATCGATTGCGGATATTCCCGCCGAGGACAAGATGGGGGATATGCTCCAGGAGGCCGTCACCAAGGCCGCCAAGAAGTGGGGGCCCGACAGGCTCTCGCGCAACGAGCGAGAGGCCATCGACGAAGCCCTGAAGAAGGGCGAATACTGGCTGGCGAGACTGCTGGAACGCGAGGCCCGGGGGCGGTTCGTGCACGAAGAGGTCAAAGCCCAGGTGCGAGGCAGCCTTCAGTTCAAACACCAGGGAGTGGACGTGTTTGACCTGAAGACGGGCCGCAAGTACGAGATTCTCTCCGGCACGGAGTCGAATCTGGCGCGTCACGGCAGGCGCATGGCGGGCGAGTTCTTCCGGATGCTCACCTTCTGAAAGGAGCAACAACCATGGGGTGGCTGGAGAACGTCCTCATTGAGGACAAGGAGATTGCAAACGAGCGGCTGGAGTTGACGGACAAGAATTCGCTCTATTTCCTTGGCCCCAACCTGTTGCTTAGAAACTGCACCGTCATCCTAAAGGTCTCCGCCAGGAACTTGCTCATCGTTGGGGCTCGGTTCATCGACTGCACCTTCGAGGTGAAGCAGGAACTGAAGAACCACCAACAGTGGGTGTTCGCATCCTTGGCGGGGTGCCGGTTCAAGGGGCGCCTGTCGGGCTGCGACTTCGGGCACTGGCCTGACTACTCAGAGAGGGCGGGGCACGGCTCCATCGAAAACTGCGACTTCACCGAGGCCCGCCTGGATGGCTGCCGCATCATGGGGTCGGACCCAGCCACCCTTCGCTTTCCCAAGTGGCCCTGCTTCACCATCCTGGATCCCATCAGGCGAGCCCGCGAGCTCAACAGCGTCCAATGGCCGGGAGGTTTTCGCCCCATTGTCGTGGAGGGTCAGTACAGGGATCCTCCCTGCACAACGGCAGTAACGCTCTACGCTCCGGCCCTCGCCAGGCGACGCGAGACCACCGAGAAAGCATTCAGAGCGGTCGTTGAGCAGTTCGACTGCATCGTCTACTGACGACACAGTGCGGAGAGTCGCCCTGTCGAAGGGCCGCGACGCACCGACAACTACCGCGGGGAGGGGGGCGTCACCGCATGCGCCACCTCGAAACAGCACGAGGCCCCCGTTCGCATCGTTGTCGATGATCACCGGGAGGGATTACTTCGCGGCGAGGCATGCAGGTCCGCCCCACGCACGTGGATGCCCGGCGCGCATCCGGAGAGAGTCAATGCCGCTGACAGCAGATGACTCCATGCGCTTCCGGCGTTGCATCGTGGATGCATGAGAGCGGATGCGCCGGGGCGGAGGGCCATTGCTCGACCCTCCCTCCCCGGCCTCACGCGGACCTCAGCCCGGCGACAGCTTCTCCGAGATGAGGGGCAGCAGCTTCTCCCCCGCCTCGCGCACGAAGAAGTGGTCCCCCTCGAAGAGGTAGGTCGACAGGCGTCCTCGCGTGTGCTGCCCCCACGCGTCCAGCTGCGTGGAGGGGATGATCCGGTCCTGCGTGCTCGCGAAGACCGTGAGCGGCATGTCCAGCGGCTCCTGCTCCTCGTAGCTGTAGGACTCCAACAGCGCGAAGTCCTTGCGCAGCGTGGGCAGGTACGTCCGCATCAGCTCCGTGTCGTGCTCCCGTCCGAACTCCTCCGTGATGAAGCCGCGCTGACGCGACATCTCCAGGAACTCCTTGTCCGAGAGCCTCAGCGCGATGGACGACGGCATCGGCTGGTGCGGCGCCCGGAAGGATGAGACGAACAGGTGCTCGGGCGCCAACCCCTGCTCGCGCAGGTAGCGCGTCAGCTCGAAGGCGTACAGCGAGCCCATGCTGTGCCCGAACAGCGCGAACCGCTCGCCCAGGTGCGGTTGGAGCGCCTTCGCCAACGCGGGAATCAGCACCTCCATCCGCTCCAGGTGCGGCTCCGCGATGCGCGAGCCGTGTGCCGGCAGCTCGATGGGGTAGAGCCCCATCCCCTCCGGCATGAGCGGCGCCCATGCCCGGAAGAACGACGCGCTCGCCCCGACTCCCGGGATGCAGAACAGGCGGAGGTGCTCCTTCGGCCACTTCCGGGTGAAGCCGAACCACGACCGCTCGCTCCCCGTCGCGCCCTTCGACTCCGCCGGCTCCGTGCCTCCGGCCGCCTCACCCGTGAGCGCCGGCTGGCCGAGCAGGTACTCGGTCAGCGAGGCCAGGTCCGGATAGGTGAAGAGCAGCGTCGCCGACAGCTTCAGCCCCAGGCTGGCCTCGAGCCGGTTGCGCAGCTCCAGGCTCATCAGCGAGTCCAGGCCCATGTTGGTGAAGGCCTCGTGCCGCTCCACCCGCGAGGGCTCCAGCCGCAGCACCCGCGCCATCTGCTTCCTCAGGTACTCCTCCAGCAACGTCTTGCGCTGCTCGGGCCCCGCCTGGCGCAGCTCCTCGCGGATGTTCGTCGTCCCGGCCTCCTCGCCCTGGCCCTGGCCCGGCTCGGCGAGCAGCTCCGCCCACAGCGGCGAGCTGGCTCCCGGGTAGGACTCCAGCCACCGCCGCGCCTCCAGGTGCATCACCGCCACCTGCGCCGCCCGGCCGGACAGCAGCCGCTCCAGCACCGCCGTGCCCTGCGCCGGCTTGATGCTCCCCACGCCCCGGTGCAGCAGGCGCTCGCCGCGGTTGGCCTGCGCCGCCGCCTGGCCCACGTCGGAGAACGCGCCCCAGTTGATGCTCAGGCCCGTGAGGCCCTGGCTCCGCCGGTGGTGCGCCAGTGCGTCCATGAAGGCGTTGGCCGCCGCGTAGTTCGTCTGCCCCGGCGAGCCCAACAGCGACGCGCCCGACGAGTAGAGGACGAAGAAGTCCAGCGCCTTGTCCGCCGTGAGCGTGTGCAGGTTCCACGCGCCCCGCACCTTCGCGCCCATCGGCTTGTCGAAGCGCTCGCCGTCCAGCTCCAGCACCGTGCGGTCCTCCAGCACCACCGCCGCGTGCAGCACGCCCTTGAGCGGAGGCAGCTCCTTCTCCACCCGCTTCAGCACCGCCTCCACCTGCTCGCGCCGCGACACGTCCGCGCGCTCCACCCGCACGTGGGCCCCCGCCGTCTCCAACTCCTGGAGCACCTGGCGCGCCGCCTCCGTGGGCTCGCCGCGTCCCATGAGCACGAGGTTGCGTGCGCCCTTCCCCACCATCCACTTCGCCACCGTGAGGCCCAGTCCTCCGAGGCCACCCGTGAGCAGGTAGGTGGCGTCGGCCTTCAGCTCCACCGGCTCGCCACCCAGCGCCTCGTACGTGCCGCGCACCAGTCGCGCCACGTACCGGCCCTCCTCGCGCCACGCCACCTGTGTCTCGCCGTCGGGAGCGCCCAGCTCGCCGAACAGCGCGCGCGCCCGGGCCTGCGCGTCGCCGCTCCCCACGTCCACCAGCGTGGTGCGCAGCTCGGGGTGCTCGAGCGCCAGCGCCCGGCCGAAGCCCCACAGCGGCGCCTGCGCCACGGCCACGTCCTCGCCCTGCTTCACCGCGTGCGCGCCTCGCGTCACCAGCCACAGCCTCGGCGTGTCACTCCAGCCGTGCCGCACCAGCGCCTGCGCCAGGTACAGCGCGCTCTGGCTTCCCATCCGCCGTGCGCGCTCCTCGTCCTCCGGGCCGCCCACGTCCAGGCTCCCCAGGTGCACCACGCCCCGGCACCCCGCCTCGCCGAAGGCCTCCTTCAACACCCGGCGGTAGTCCTCGGGCGACGTCGCATCCACCCGGAACAGGCCCGGCTCCAGCTTCTCGTAGCGCTCGGCGGCCACCACCTTCACGCAGCGCTGGCCTCGCGCCTCCAGCAGCCCCGCCAACGCGTTGCCCGTCTTCGCCTCGTCGAGCAGCAGCAGCCACGCTCCCTCGCCGCCCTCCGGCCCCTGCTCGGGCAGGGCGCCCTCGTGCCGCTTCCACTCCAGCGTGTACAGCCACTCCTCGCCCACCTGCCGCGTGCTCACCTCGCCTTCCAGGCGCTGCACCCGCAGGCCCTTCACCTCGGCGAACACCCCGCCCGCCTCGTCCAGCAGCGAGATGTCCCAGAGGTACGTCTTCGCCTCCTTCTCCACCGGACGCAGCCGGCCGTGCGCCCATACCTCCCGCTCCGGGCGCCGGTGCACCCGCAGCGACTCCACTCCCACCGGGACGTAGGGCTCGCCTCCCTCGGCGGGCTTGCCTCCCGGCGCGAAGAGCAGCGCGCCCAGCACCTGGAAGCAGGCGTCCAACAGCGCCGGGTGCAGCTGGTACGCCGCGAGCTGCGTCGCCGCCGCGTCCGGCAGCCGCACCCGGCCCAGCACCTCGTCCGTGCCCTGCCACAGCTCCTGCACTCCCTGGAAGCCGGGGCCGTAGTGGATGTGCTGCTTCTCCACCAGCGGGTAGTACGCCGAGCCCTGCATGTTCACCGGGCACCGCTCGCGGATGCGCCGGGGCTCCTCGCCTCGCACCGCCTCCCGCGTGCCGCCCAGTTGCTTCAGCCGGCCCGTCGCATGGCGCACCCACCCCGAGCCCGTCTCGGCCTGGCTGCTCACCTGGAAGGTCGCCTCGCCCCCCTGCTGCTCCGTGAGCGAGACCTGCACCGTGCGCGCCTTCCTCGCCGGCAGCGCGAGCATCCGCTCGAAGCTCGCTCCCTCCAGCACGTAGGGTTTCTGGCCGAACACCGCCGCCGCCGCCGCCAGCCCCATCTCCACGTACGCCGCGCCAGGCACCACCACCTCGCCCTGCACCCGGTGGTCCGACAGGTACGGCACCGCCTCCACGCTCAGCGACTGCTCCCAGCAGCGCGTCCCCGGCATGATGGACAACGAGAAGGACCGCCCCATCAGCGGGTGCAGCACCTCTCCCGCACGCAGCGCCTGTCCTCGCGCCAGCGGCGCCACCTGCATGCTCGCGTCCACCCAGTAGCGCTCGCGCTGCCACTGGTAGGTCGGCAGCGGCACGATCTGCCCCTGCGCGCCATTCACCTGCTTCCAGTCCACGGACAGGCCGTGGGTGTGGAGCGCGGCCACCGACTCGAGCAGCACACGGCGGTCATCCTGCTCGCGGCGCAGCAAGGCCACCGCGAGGCCCTTGCTCTTCGCGTCCGCGAGCGCCTCCTGGACGGAGGGCAGGAGGATGGGGTGAGGGCTCATCTCCAGGTAGACGTCGTGACCCGACTTTAGAAGTTGGTCCACGCCCTGGGCGAAGAGGACGGGCTCGCGCAGGTTGCTCACCCAGTAGTTGGCGGAGAGCTCGCCCTCCGCCACTGGACGGCCCACCACGGTGGACTGCAGGGTGATGCGAGGCGCCAGGCCCTTCACGCTGGAGAGGGCGCCGAGCAGCTCGCCGCGAAGCTCGTCCATCTGCGGGCTGTGGGAGGCGACGTCCACCTTGATGCGACGGCAGAAGACGCCACGCTTCTCGAGCTTCTGGATGACTTCCTCGAGGGCCTGGGGCTCGCCGGAGAGCACGGTGGCACGAGGCCCGTTGCTGACAGCGACGGAGAGCTTCTGCTCGAGGCCCTTCACCTCCTCGCGGGCCTGCTCCAGGGAGAGCTCGACGAGGGCCATGGCGCCCCTGCCACTGAGGCGGCGCATGAGGTTGCTGCGGCGGCAGATGATGCTCGCTGCGTCCTGGAGGCTGAGCGCACCGGCGACGTAGGCGGCGGCGATCTCACCCATGCTGTGGCCGATGACGGCGTCCGGCTGAACACCCCAGCTCTTCCAGAGGGCGGCGAGGCCGACGCTCATGGCGAAGAGGGCGGGCTGGATGACGTCGATGCGGTCGAGCCTGGACTGCTCGCCGGAGGCCTGGAGCTCCTCGAGCAGGGACCAGCCGGTCTCCTGACGGATGGCGGCGTCGCACTCCTCGAGGGCGGCGCGGAAGACGGGCTCCTGCTGGAGGAGCTTGCGGCCCATGCCCTCCCACTGCGAGCCCTGGCCCGGGAAGACGAAGACGACCTTCGACTTCTCTCCCGTGACCTCCGAGCGCGAGACGTTGCCGGGCTTCTCGCCCGCCAGGTAGGCCTCGAGGGACTGGCGCCACTCGTCCCGGGTGCGGCCGACGACGGCGAGGCGCTGCTTGTAATGAGTCCGGCGCAGGGCGGCGGTGAAGGCGATGTCGCGCTCGCTCCAGGGCTGTCCCTCACCCTCGGGGCCGAGGTACTTCACATACTCGCGCGCCAGCATCTCCAGGGACGGAGCGCCTCGAGCCGAGAGCGTGAGGACGCGCTCGGGGGGAGACTGCTCCGGCGCGAGCGGCTCGACGTCCGGGGCCTCCTCCAGAATCACGTGCGCGTTGGTGCCGCTGATGCCGAACGAGTTGACGCCCGCGTAGCGCCGCTTCTTGCCCTTCTTCCACTCCAGCTTCTTCGTGGCGAGGGTGAGCGACGTCCCTTCCAGCTGGATGCGCGGGTTGAGCCGCTTGAAGTGCAGGTTGGTGGGGATGGCCTCGTGCTGCATGGCCAGCACCGCCTTGATGAGGCCGGTGATACCCGCCGCCGCCTCCAGGTGGCCCACGTTCGACTTCACCGCGCCCAGCACGCACTGCGAGCCATCCTCTCGCGGCGGGCCGATCACATCCGCCAGTGCCTGCACCTCGATGGGGTCTCCCAGCGCCGTTCCCGTGCCGTGCGTCTCCACGTACGAGATGTCCGCGGCGGACAGCCTCGCGCTCTCCAGGGCCTGGCGCAGCATGGCCTGCTGGGCCAGCGCGTTGGGCGCCGTGAGGCCCGTGGAGCGGCCATCCTGGTTGACCGCCGAGCCCCGGATGACGGCGAGGACGCGGTCACCGTCCTTCTGGGCGTCCGACAGGCGCTTGAGGATGATCATCCCGCAGCCCTCGCCGCGCACGTAGCCGTTGGCCTGCGCGTCGAACGTCTTGCACCGCCCGTCCGGAGACAGCGCCTGCGAGCGCGCGAAGATGTACGTCAGCCACGGCAGCACCATGGCGTTCACGCCGCCCGCGATGGCCAGCGAGCTCTCGCCATTGCGCAGGCTCTGGCAGGCCAGGTGCACCGCCACCAGCGACGAGGAGCACGCCGTGTCCACCGCCATGCTCGGCCCCTGGAGGCCCAGCGCATAGGACAGCCGGCCCGGCGGGAAGCAGTGCCCGTTGCCCGTGGCCGTGTAGATGTCCAGCTTCTTGGGATCCGTGAAGAGGCCGTACTGCTCGTAGTCGTTGGTGTTGAGGCCCAGGAACACGCCCGCGCGCGTCCCGGAGAGCTGCTCGGGGGCGATGCCCGCGCGCTCCAGCGCCTCCCACGTCACCTCCAGCACCATGCGCTGCTGGGGGTCCAGGTTCACCGCCTCGCGCGGCGAGATGCCGAAGAAGTGCGGATCGAACAGGTCCATCCGCTCCTTCAGGAAGGCGCCCCAGCGCGTGGCGCGCTGCTCGGGGTGCGTGGGGTCCAGGTAGTGGAACGGATCCTCTCCCCAGCGGTCCGCGGGGACCTCGGTGATGGTGTCCACGCCCTTGTCGAGCAGCTTCCAGAACGACTCCGGCGTCGACGCGCCTCCCGGGAAGCGGCACCCCATGCCGATGATGGCGATGGGCTCCGTCCGGGCGTAGTTCACGGCATCCAGCTCGTCCTGCATCTCCCGGAGGGCGACGACCGCACTGCGCAAACGTGAAAGGTATTCGGCTTCAGACTGGCTCATCGCGACGTCCTCGTCATCCTGGTGCGCTTCAGCGACTCGTTGAGCGATTCATCGAACAGGCTCAGCAGCTCGTCCTTGCCGAGCTGCTCGAGGTCCGCGGGCAGCTCCGCGCGCGAACCGGGGGCCTGGGGGGAGAGGTGAATGGGTTGGGCCGGCGTGGTGGCCGGTGCCGCCGCCTGGGCGGTGGTCTCCTCCGAGGCGGCGATCTTCCCGAGCAGGTACTCGGCGAGCGCCGCGAGGTTCGGATAGGTGAAGAGCAGCGTCGCCGACAGCTTCAACCCCAGGCTGGACTCGAGCTTGTTGCGCAGCTCCAGGCTCATCAGCGAGTCCAGGCCCATGTTGGTGAAGGCCTCCATCCGGTCGATCTTCGAGGCCTCCAGCCGCAGCACGCGCGCCATGTGCCCGGCCAGGTGCTCCTCCAGCACCGGCAGGCGCCGGGCCGGCTCGGCCTTGCGCAGCTCCTCGCGAATCTTCGCGGCGCCGGGCTCCTCGGCCTTGGCCTGCGTGGGCTCGGCGAGCAGCTGCGTCCACAGCGGCGAGCTGGCGCTCGGGTAGAACTCCAGCCACTGCCGCGCGTCGAGCTGCATCACCGACACCTGGGCAGCGCGGCTCGACAGCAGCCGTCCCAGCACCGCCGTGCCCTGCGCCGGCTTGAGGCCGCTGATGCCGCGGAAGGACAGACGCTCGCCGCGGTTGGCCTGTGCCGCCGCCTGGCCCACGTCGGAGAACGCACCCCAGTTGATGCTCAGGCCCGTGAGGCCCTTGCTCCGCCGGTGGTGCGCCAGCGCGTCCATGAAGGCGTTGGCCGCCGCGTAGTTGCTCTGTCCCGGCGAGCCCAGCAGCGACGCCGCCGACGAGTACATGATGAAGAAGTCCAGCGGCTTGTCGGCCGTGAGCGTGTGCAGGTTCCACGCGCCCTGGACCTTGGGAGGAAGGGGCCGGGCGAAGCGCTCGCCGTCCATCTCCAGCACCGTGCGGTCCTCGAGCACCACCGCCGCGTGCACCACGCCCTTGAGCGGGGGCAGCTCCTTCTCCATCCGCGCGAAGGCGGCTTGCAGTTGCTCGCGCCTGGACACGTCCGCGCGCTCCACCACCACGCGGGCCCCCGCCTTCTCCAGCTCCTGGAGCGTCTGACGCGCGGCCTCGGTGGGCTCACCGCGTCCCATGAGCACGAGGTTGCGAGCGCCCTTCTCCACCATCCACTTCGCCACCGAGAGACCCAGGCCTCCCAGACCGCCGGTGAGCAGGTAGGTGGCCTCGGCCTCGAGCGCCTTCGGCTCACCGCCCAGCGCCTCGTACGTGCCGCGCGAGAGCCGTGCCGCGTACCGGGCCTCTCCCCGCCACGCCACCTGCGTCTCGCCGTCCGTCGCGCCCAGCTCCTTGAGCAGCGTGAGGGCCTGCGCCTTCGCGTTCTCGCCGACCACGTCCACCAGGATGGTCTGCAGCTCGGGGTGCTCGAGCGTCAGCGCCCGGCCGAAGCCCCACAGCGGCGTCTGCGCCAGGGCCACGCTCTCACCCTGCTTCACCGCGTGGGCGCCTCGCGTCGCGAGCCACAACCGCGGCGTGTCGCGCCAGCCCTGCCGCACCAGCGACTGCGCCAGGTACAGCGCGCTCTGGCTTCCCTGCCGCAGCGCTTGCTCCAGGTCCTCCGTGTCGCTCGCGTCCAGGCTCCACAGGTGCACCACGCCCCGGCAGCCCGCGTCGCCGAAGGCCTCCTTCAGCACCCGGCGGTAGTCCTCCGCCGCCGCCGCGTTCACCCGGAAGCGTCCGGCCTCGAGCTTCTCGTACCCGTCGGACGCCACCACCGTCACGCAGCGCTGCCCGCGCGCCTCCAGCAACTCCGCCAGCGCATCGCCCGTGCCGCGCGCGTCCGAGAGCACCAGCCACGCGCCCTCGCCCTCCGGCCCCTGCTCGGACAGCGTGCCCTCGTGCCGCTTCCAGTCCAGCGCGTACAGCCACTCCTCGCCCACCGGCTTCGTGCGGCCTCCACCCTCCAGCCGCTGCACCCGCAGGCCCTTCACCTCGGCGAGCACCTCGCCCGCCTCGTTCATCATCACCACGTCGCCGATGCGGCTCTCCTTGCCGCTCCCCTCGCGCTTGCGCAGCCAGCCGTGCGCCCACACCTCGCGCTCCAGCGGGCGGTAGAAGTGCACCTTCTCCATGCCCACCGCGACGTACGTCTCCGGCTCGCCCGTCTCGTTGCCCTCCGGCGCGAAGAGCAGCACGCCGAGCACCTGGAAGCACGAGTCCAGCAGCGCCGGATGCAGCCGGTAGCCCGCCAGCGGCGCCTCCGGCCCCTCCAGGTGCGTCACCCGGCCCAGCACCTCGCCCGCGCCCTGCCACAGCTCCTTCACGCCCTGGAAGTACGGGCCGTACTCGAGCCCCTGGTTCCTCAGCAGCTCGTAGTTCGCCTGCGTGGCGATGACGTTCGGGCAGCGCTCGATGAGCTGCTTCGGCGGCTCGTGCATCACGCGCTCGCCAGGGGGGAGCTCGTCGTTGGCGCGAATCGTGCCCGCCGCGTGGCGGATCCACCCCACGTTCTGCAGGCTCGACACCTGGAAGCCCATGCGGCCCTCACCCTTGTCGGTGAGCGCCACCTGCACGGTGTACGCGTTGGACGCGGACAGCGAGAGCATGCGCTGGAAGCTCACGTCCTCCAGCACGTAGGGCTTCTCCCCGTGCGTCGCCGCCGCCGCCGCCAGCCCCAGCTCCGAGTAGGCCGCCGCCGGCACCACCACCTCGCCCTGCACCTGGTGGTCCACCAGGTAGGGCGCCGTCTCCGCGCTCAGCGTGTACTCCCAGAAGCGCGGGCCACCCTCGACGGACAGCGGCACCGGAGTCCCCAGCAGTGGGTGCACCACCGGTCCCGTCCGCGCCGTCGTGCTCCTCGCCATCTGCGCCACGGCTGGCGCCTGCGCCGTCTCCTCGAGCCAGTAGCGCTCGCGCTGCCACGGGTACGTGGGCAGGGGCGCGCGCTGGCCCTGCTCGCCATTCACCTGCTTCCAGTCCACGGAGAGGCCGTGGGTGTGGAGCGCGGCCACCGACTCGAGCAGCACGCGGCGGTCATCCTGCTCGCGGCGCAGCGAGGCCACCGCGAGACCCTTGCTCTTCGTGTCCGCGAGCGCCTCCTGGACGGAGGGCAGGAGGATGGGGTGAGGGCTCATCTCCAGGAAGACGTCGTGACCCGACTTTAGAAGTTGGTCCACGCCCTGGGCGAAGAGGACGGGCTCGCGCAGGTTGCTCACCCAGTAGTTGGCGGAGAGCTCGCCCTCCGCCACTGGACGGCCCACCACGGTGGACTGCAGGGTGATGCGAGGCGCCAGGCCCTTCACGCTGGAGAGGGCGCCGAGCAGCTCGTCGCGAATCTCGTCCATCTGCGGGCTGTGGGAGGCGACGTCCACCTTGATGCGGCGGCAGAAGACGCCGCGCTTCTCGAGCTTCTGGATGACTTCTTCCAGCGCCTGGGGCTCACCGGAGAGAACGGTGGCGCGAGGACCGTTGCTGACGGCGACGGAGAGCTTCTGCTCGAGGCCCTTCACCTCCTCGCGAGCCTGCTCCAGGGAGAGCTCGACGAGGGCCATGGCGCCCCTGCCACTGAGGCGGCGCATGAGGAGGCTGCGGCGGCAGATGATGCTGGCTGCGTCCTGGAGGCTGAGCGCACCGGCGACGTAGGCGGCGGCGACTTCACCCATGCTGTGGCCGATGACGGCGTCCGGCTGAACGCCCCAGTGCTTCCAGAGGGCGGCGAGGCCGACGCTCATGGCGAAGAGGGCGGGCTGGATGACGTCGATGCGGTCGAGCTTGGACTGCTCGCCGCTCGCCTGAAGCTCCTCGAGCAGGGACCAGCCGGTCTCCTCGCGGATGGCGGCGTCGCACTCCTCGAGGGCGGCGCGGAAGACGGGCTCCTGCTGGAGGAGCTTGCGGCCCATGCCCTCCCACTGCGAGCCCTGGCCCGGGAACACGAAGACGACCTTCGACTTCTCTCCCGCGACCTCCGAGCGCGAGACACCTCCCGGCTGCTCACCCTCGAGATAGGCCTCCAAGGCCTGACGCCAGTCCTGCTTGCTCCGGCCAACCAGGGCGAGGCGCTGCTTGTGGTGGGTCCGGCGCTGGGCGGCGGTGAAGGCGATATCGCGCTCGCTCCAGGACTGTCCCTCACCCTCGGCACCGAGGAACTTCACATACTCGCGCGCCAGGGCGTCCAGCGCGGGAGCCGTACGCGCCGAGAGCGTGAGGACGCGCTCGGTGGGCGACTGCTCGGCGGCGAGCGGCTCGGTGTCCGGAGCTTCCTCGAGGATCAGGTGGGCGTTGGTGCCGCTCATGCCAAAGCCACTCACGCCCGCGAAGCGGCGCTTCCCTCCCTTCTTCCACTCCACCCTGCGCGTGGGGATGACGAACGGCGTCCCCTCCAGCTTGATGCGAGGGTTCAGCCGCTTGAAGTTCAGGTTGCCAGGAATGGCCTCGTTCTGGAGCGACAGCACCGTCTTGATGAGCGCCGTGACGCCCGCCGCGGCCTCCAGGTGGCCCACGTTCGTCTTCACCGCGCCCAGCACGACCTGCGAGCCGTCCTCGCGCGGCTGGCCGATCACCTCGGTGAGGGCCTCGACCTCGATGGGGTCGCCCAACGAGGTGCCGGTGCCGTGCGTCTCGACATAGGTGATGTCCGACGGAGAGACGCGCGCGTTCTCCAGCGCCGCCTTCAGCATGGCCTTCTGGGCCAGCACGTTGGGCGCCGTGAGGCCGGTGGAGCGGCCATCCTGATTGACCGCCGAGCCCCGGATGACGGCGAGAATCTTGTCACCCGCGGCCTGCGCGTCCGACAGGCGCTTGAGGACGACGATGCCGCAGCCCTCGCCGCGCACGTAGCCGTTGGCCTGAGCGTCGAACGTCTTGCACCGCCCGTCCGGCGACAGCGCCTGGGACGTGGCGAGCAGGTGCGTCACCCACGGCAGCAGGATGAGGCTCACGCCACCCGCGAGCGCCATGGAGCTCTCGCCATTGCGCAGGCTCTGGCAGGCCAGGTGCACCGCCACCAGCGACGAGGAGCACGCCGTGTCCACTGCGAGGCTCGGCCCCTGGAGGCCCAGCACGTACGACAGCCGCCCCGGCGGGAAGCAGTGCCCGTTGCCCGTGAAGTGATACACGTCCAGCGAGGTCGGGTCCCTCGGCAGGATGTACTGCTCGTAGTCGTTGGTGTTCACCCCGAGGAACACGCCCGTCTTCGAGCCCATGAGCTGCTCGGGCACGAGCCCCGCGCGCTCCAGTGCCTCCCACGTCACCTCGAGCAGCACGCGCTGCTGTGGGTCGAGGCTCATCGCCTCACGCGGCGAAATGCCGAAGAAGTGCGGATCGAACAGGTCCATCCGCTCCTTCAGGAAGGCACCCCAGCGGGCCGACTGCTGATCCGGCGTGGCCGTGTCGCCCGCGTCATAGGGGTCCTTGCCCCAGCGGTCCGCCGGAGCGGGCGAGACCGCGTCCACGCCGCCGTCGAGCAGCTTCCAGAAGGCCTCGGGCGTCGAGGCTCCACCCGGCAGGCGGCAGCCCATGCCGATGATGGCGATCGGCTCCGAGCGGGTCCGCTCGAGGGCCCCCAGCTTTCCCTCCATCTCCTTGAGGGTGATGGCGGCCTTTCGCAGGCGGGCGATGTAGTCCGCTTCAGACATACTCATGGGGCGCTTCTCCCTTTCAATCCCAATCAGGCAATTCCAAATGACTTGTCGAAGAACTCGAGCAGCTCGTCTTTCGAGAGCTGCTCCACCTGCTCGGTGATGCGCGACGTGGCGTCATCGGCCGGCCGCGAGGGCGGTGGCTCCGCGGCGGCGGAGGCCGGGACCAGTTCCCCGAGCAGGTACTCGGCGAGCGCGGCGAGGTTCGGATAGGTGAACAGCAACGTCACCGACAGCTTCAGTCCCAGGCTGGCCTCGAGCCGGTTGCGCAGCTCCAGGCTCATCAGCGAGTCCAACCCCAGCTCGCCGAGCGCCCGCAGCCGATCGATTCGCGATGCCTCCAGCCGCAGCACGCGAGCCATCTGTCCGGCCAGGTGCTCCTCCAGCAGCGCCTGACGCCGGGCCGCGGGTGCCGCCAGCAGGGACTCGCGGAAGCGCGAGGCTCCCGGCTCCTGCGCGCGGCTCTTCTCCTGGGCCCGGAGCAGCTCGGACCAGGCCGACGCGTTGGCGCTCGGGTAGAACTCCACCCAACGCCGCGCCTCCAGCCGCATCACCCCCACCTGCGCCGCCGGGCCCGGGAGCAGCCGCTCCATCACGGCCGTGCCCTGCTCGGGGTCGATGACCTCCAGCGGTCCGGTCGAGGCCCGGTCCTCGCGCGTCCCCTCGGCGAAGGCGCCCCAGTCGAGGCTCAGGCCCGTGAGGCCCTGGCTCCGCCGGTGGTGCGCGAGCGCATCCAGGAAGGCGTGGGCCGCCGCGTGGTGGCTCTGCCCGGGCAGGCCCAGCACCGACACCGCCGAGGCGTGCAGGACGAAGAAGTCCAGGGGCCGGTCCGCCGTGAGGGCGTGCAGGTTCCACGCGCCGCGTGCTCCGGCGGTCATGGGCCCGCTGAAGCGCTCGCCGTCCAGCTCCAGCACCGGGTGGTTGCCGGTGGCCCACGCCGCGTGCAGCACGCCCCGGAGCGGCGGCAGGTTCTCCGCCATCCGCTTCAGCACCGCCTCCACCTGCTCGCGCTTCGACGTGTCCGCGCGCTCCACCACCACGCGGGCTCCGGCCTTCTCCAGTTCCTGGAGCACCTGGCGCCCGGCCCCGGAGGGCTCGCCCCGCTCCAGCAGCACGAGGTGGCGCGCGCCCTTCTCCACCATCCACTTCGCCACCGTCACGCCCGGCGCCTCCAGGCCCCCGGTGAGCAGGTAGGTGGCGTCGGCCTTCAGCTCCACCGGCCCGCCACCGAGTGCCTCGTACGTGCCGCGCGCGAGCCGGGCCACGTACCGGGTGTCCTCTCGCCACGCCACCTGCGTCTCCCCGTCACCCGCCCCGAGCTCCGCCACGAGCGCCCACGCCCGGGCCTTCGCGTCGTTGCCCTCCACGTCCACCAGCGTGGTGCGCAGCTCCGGGTGCTCCAGCTCCAGCGCCCGGCCGAAGCCCCACAGCGGCGCCTGCGCCACGGACACCCGGTCTCCTCGCGTCACCGCGTGGGCGCCCTGCGTCACCAGCCACAACCCCGGCATGTCCCGCCAGCCCCGGCGGATCAGCGCCTGCGCCAGGTACAGCGAGCTCTGGCTGCCTCGCCGCCATGCGCGCTCCAGGTCTTCCGTGCTGGTGCCCGCGTCCAGGCTCCACAGGTGCACCACGCCCCGGCAGCCCGTGTCGCCGAAGGCCTCCTTCAGCACCCGGCGGTAGTCCTCGGGCGAGCCCGCGTCCACCTGGAAGAGGCCCGGCTCCAGCTTCTCGTAGCGCTCGGCGGCCACCACCTTCACGCAGCGCTGGCCTCGTGCCTCCAGCAGCCCCGCCAGCGCGTTGCCCGTGCCCGCCGCGTCCGAGAGCACCAGCCACGTCCCTCCGCCCGTGAGTGCCTGCTCGGACAGGGAGCCCTCGTGGCGCTTCCACTCCAGCGTGTGCAGCCACTCCTCGCCCACCGGGCGCGTGCCTACTCCGCCCTCCAGGCGTTGCACCCGCAGGCCGCTCACTTCGGCGAGTACCTGTCCCGCGTCGCTCAGCAGCGACACATCCCAGAGGTAGGCCCTCGCGTTCCGCTCCGCCGGACGCAGCCGGCCATGCGCCCACACCTCGCGCTCCGGACGGCCGTGGACTCGCAGGGACTCCAGGCCCGCCGCGATGAAGGTCTGTCTTTCACCGCCCGCCTCGTCCATCGAGGGCAGCAGCACGCCGAAGGCCTGGAAGCACGCGTCCAGCAGCGCCGGGTGCAGCTGGTACCCCGCCGTCTTCGTGGCCGGCCCCTCCGGTATGCGCACCCGGCCCAGGACCTCGCCCGGACCTCTCCACAACTCCTCCACACCCTGGAAGGCCGGCCCGTACTCGAGCCCCTGTGCCCGCAGCGACTCGTAGCTCCCGGCCACCGCGATGGGCGTCGTGCACCGCTCGCGGATCCGCCGGGGCTCCTCGCCTCGCGCCGGTTCCTTCCCGGCCTCCTGGAGCCGCAGCTTCGCCGTGGCGTGCCTCACCCACGCCGCGCCCGGCTCGGGCTGGCTGGACACCTGGAAGGTCGCCTCGCCGCCCTGCTGCTCGGTGAGGACCGCCTGCACCGTGCGCGCTCCTTTCGCCGGCAACGCCAGCATCCGCTCGAAGCTCGCACCCTCCAGCACGTAGGGCTTCTGCCCGAATACCGCCGCGGCAGCCGCCAGCCCCATCTCCACGTAGGCCGCCGCCGGCATCACCGCCTCGCCCCGCACCCGGTGGTCCGTCAGGTAGGCGGGCGTCGTGGTGCTCACCGCCTTCTCCCACGCGTGCATCCCCGGCAGCACCGAGAGCGAGAAGGGCCGGCCCAGCAGCGGATGCTCCTTCTCCCCGGGCTGCGCCGCGGGCCCGCGCATCAGCGGCACCGCGTTCGTCTCCTCGAGCCAGTAGCGCTCGCGCTGCCACGGGTACGTGGGCAGGGGCACCGTCTGGCCCTGCTCGCCGTTCACCTGCTTCCAGTCCACGGACAGGCCGTGGGTGTGGAGCGCGGCCACCGACTCGAGCAGCACACGGCGGTCATCCTGCTCGCGGCGCAGCGAGGCCACCGCGAGGCCCTTGCTCTTCGTGTCCGCGAGCGCCTCCTGGACGGAGGGCAGGAGGATGGGGTGAGGGCTCATCTCCAGGAAGACGTCGTGGCCCGACTTTAGAAGTTGGTCCACGCCCTGGGCGAAGAGGACGGGCTCGCGCAGGTTGCTCACCCAGTAGTTGGCGGAGAGCTCGCCCTCCGCCACTGGACGGCCCACCACGGTGGACTGCAGGGTGATGCGAGGCGCCAGGCCCTTCACGCTGGAGAGGGCGCCGAGCAGCTCGTCGCGAATCTCGTCCATCTGCGGGCTGTGGGAGGCGACGTCCACCTTGATGCGGCGGCAGAAGACTCCGCGCTTCTCGAGCTTCTGGATGACTTCTTCCAGCGCCTGGGGCTCACCGGAGAGAACGGTGGCGCGAGGACCGTTGCTGACGGCGACGGAGAGCTTCTGCTCGAGGCCCTTCACCTCCTCGCGAGCCTGCTCCAGGGAGAGCTCGACGAGGGCCATGGCGCCCCTGCCACTGAGGCGGCGCATGAGGTTGCTGCGGCGGCAGATGATGCTGGCTGCGTCCTGGAGGCTGAGCGCACCGGCGACGTAGGCGGCGGCGACTTCACCCATGCTGTGGCCGATGACGGCGTCGGGCTGAACGCCCCAGTGCTTCCAGAGGGCGGCGAGGCCGACGCTCATGGCGAAGAGGGCGGGCTGGATGACGTCGATGCGGTCGAGCTTGGACTGCTCGCCGCTCGCCTGAAGCTCCTCGAGCAGGGACCAGCCGGTCTCCTCGCGGATGGCGGCGTCGCACTCCTCGAGGGCGGCGCGGAAGACGGGCTCCTGCTGGAGGAGCTTGCGGCCCATGCCCTCCCACTGCGAGCCCTGACCCGGGAACACGAAGACGACCCTGGGCTTGTCGTTGGTGACCTCGGCACGCGAGACGCCACCCGGCTGCTCACCCTCGAGGTACGCCTCCAAGGCCCGACGCCAGTCCTGCTTGCTCCGGCCGACGACGTCGAGGCGCTGCTTGTAATGAGTCCGGCGCTGGGCGGCGGTGAAGGCGATGTCGCGCTCGCTCCAGGGCTGACCTTCTCCCTCGGGGCCGAGATACTTCACGTACTCGCGTGCCAGGGCCTCCAGCGCGGGAGCCGTGCGCGCCGTGAGCGTGAGGACGCGCTCGGTGGGCGACTGCTCGGCGGCGAGCGGCTCGGTGTCCGGAGCTTCCTCCAGAATCACGTGCGCGTTGGTGCCGCTCATGCCAAAGCCACTCACGCCCGCGAAGCGGCGCTTCCCTCCCTTCTTCCACTCCTGCTTCTTCGTGGGGATGACGAACGGTGTCCCCTCCAGCTTGATGCGAGGGTTGAGCCGCTTGAAGTTCAGGTTGCCCGGGATGGCCTCGTGCTGCATGGACATCACGGCCTTGATGAGGCCAGTGACACCCGCCGCGGCCTCCAGGTGGCCCACGTTCGTCTTGGCCGCTCCCAACACGCACCGCGAGCCGTCCTCGCGCGGCTGGCCGATCACCTCGGTGAGGGCCTCGACCTCGATGGGGTCTCCCAGCGAGGTGCCGGTGCCGTGCGTCTCGACATAGGTGATGTCCGAGGGCGAGACGCGCGCGTTCTCCAGCGCCGTCCTCAGCATGGCCTTCTGCGCCAGGGCGTTGGGCGCCGTGAGGCCGGTGGAGCGGCCATCCTGGTTGACCGCCGAGCCACGGATGACGGCGAGAACGCGGTCCCCGTCCTTCTGTGCGTCCGACAGGCGCTTGAGGACGACGATGCCGCAGCCCTCGCCGCGCGCGTAGCCGTTGGCCTGCGCGTCGAACGTCATGCACCGCCCATCCGGCGACAGAGCCGAGGTCCTCGCCACCACGCGCATGGTCGTCTGGGACACGTGGAGGCTCACGCCGCCCGCGAGCGCCAGGGAGCTCTCGCCGCTGCGCAGGCTCTGGCAGGCCAGGTGCACCGACACCAGCGACGAGGAGCATGCGGTGTCCACGGCCATGCTCGGCCCCTGGAGGCCCAGCACGTACGACAGCCGCCCCGGCGGGAAGCAGTGCCCGTTGCCCGTGAAGGTGTAGACGTCGTGCTGCTCGGGGTCGGCGTAGCACGCCTGCTTGTAGTCATCCGTCATCAGCCCGAGGAACACGCCCGTCGTGGAGCCCATGAGCTGCTCGGGGGCGATGCCCGCGCGCTCCAGCGCCTCCCACGCCACCTCGAGCACCAGCCGCTGCTGTGGATCCAACAGCACCGCCTCGCGCGGCGAGATGCCGAAGAAGTCCGGATCGAACAGCTCCAACCGCTCCTTCAGGAAGGCACCCCAGCGCAGGGCGCGCTGCTCGGCTTCGGTGGCGTCCTCGTCGCTCCCGGTGGGCCAGCGCTCCGGAGGAATCCGGGTGACGGCGTCCACTCCGTTCTCGAGCAGCTTCCAGAAGGCCTCGGGTGTCGAGGCGCCCCCCGGCAGGCGGCAGCCCAGGCCGATGATGGCGATGGGCTCGGTCCGGGCTCGCGTCACCTCATCCAGCCGGGCCTTCATCTCCTGCACGGCGAGGAGCGCCCGCTTGACGGACGACATCGACGACGCATCGCTCATTTCCGCAACTCCGTTGAAATGGAATCCAGGCTCGCGAGCAGCAGCCGCTCCGCTTCCTCGTCGGACATCTGTTCCACCGTGGCGGCCAGGCCCGCCGTGTCCTCCGGCGTGCCCTGGAGCGGCGCGGTGGGCGCGGTGGCAGGGGCCGGGGTGGACCCGGTGGGCAGCTCCAGCTTGTCCACCACGTGGTGGGCCAGGGCGGCGAGGTTCGGGTAGGTGAAGAGCAGCGTCGCCGACAGCTTCAGCCCCAGGCTGGCCTCGAGCCGGTTGCGCAGCTCCAGGCTCATCAGCGAGTCCAGTCCCAGCTCGCCAAAGGCCCGCAGCCGGTCGAGCTTCGACGCCTCGAGCCCCAGCACCTGGGCAATCTGCTCGGCGAGGTGCTCCTCCACCAGGGCCGCGCGTTGCTCGGGCCCGGCGTTGGACAGCGTCTCGCGCAGGCGCACGCTCCGGGCTTCGTGGGACTTCGCCTTCTCCTGCTCGGCGAGCAGCTCCGCCCACAGGGGCGCGGTGGCGTTCGGGTAGAACTCCAGCCACTGCCGCGCGTCGAGCTTCATCACCGCCACCTGCGCGGCGCCTCCGGTCAGCAGCCGCTCGAGCACCGCCGTGCCCTGCGCCGGCTGGAGGCTCCCCACGCCGCGGTACGACAGGCGCTCGCCGCGGTTGGCCTGCGCCGCCGCCATGCCCACGTCGGAGAAGGCGCCCCAGTTGAGGCTCAGGCCCGCGAGGCCCTGGCTCCGCCGGTGGTGCGCCAGCGCGTCCATGAAGGCGTTGGCCGCCGCGTAGTTGCTCTGGCCGGGGAAGCCCAGCAGCGCCGCCGCCGACGAGTAGAGGACGAAGAAGTCCAGCGCCTTGTCCGCCGTGAGCGCGTGCAGGTTCCACGCGCCCAGGACCTTGGGCGCCAGGGGCCGGGAGAAGCGCTCGCCGTCCATCTCCAGCACCGTGCGGTCCTCGAGCACCGCCGCCGCGTGCAGCACGCCCGCGAGCGGCGGCAGCTCCTTCTCCATCCGCGCGAACACGGCTTCCAGTTGCTCGCGCCGGGAGACGTCCGCGCGCTCCACCACCACGCGGGCTCCCGCCTTCTCCAGCTCCTGGAGCACCTCGCGCGCGGCCCCGGTGGGCTCGCCGCGTCCCATGAGCACGAGGTGACGCGCGCCCTTCTCCACCATCCACTTCGCCACCGACAGGCCCAGTCCTCCCAGGCCACCGGTGAGCAGGTAGGTGGCCTCGGCCTTCAGTTGCACCGGCTCGCCACCCAGCGCCTCGTACGTGCCGCGCACCAGCCGGGCCACGTACCGGGCGTCCTCGCGCCATGCCACCTGCGTCTCCCCGTCCGCCGCGTCCAGCTCGGTGAGCAGCGCGCGGCTCCGGGCCCGGGCGTCCTCGCCCTCCACGTCCACCAGGGTGGTCTGCAGCTCGGGGTGCTCGAGCGCCAGCGCCCGGCCGAAGCCCCACAGCGGCGCCTGCGCCACGGCCACGTCCTCGCCCGGCTTCACCGCGTGCGCGCCTCGCGTCACCAGCCACAGCCTCGGCGTGTCCCGCCACCCCCGGCGGATCAGCGCCTGCGCCAGGTACAGCGCGCTCTGGCTGCCCGACTCGCGCGCCCGCTCCAGGTCTTCCGCGCGGGTGGCGGTGCCCACGTCCAGGCTCCACAGGTGCACCACGCCCCGGCAGCCCGTCTCGCCAAAGGCCTCCTTCAGCACCCGGCGGTAGTCCTCGGGCGACGTCGCATCCACCTGGAAGAGGTCCGGCTCCCGCTTCTCGTAGCGCCCGGCGGCCACCACCCTCACGCAGTGCTGGCCACGCGCCTTCAGCAGCTCCGCCAGCACGTCGCCCGTGCCCGCCGTGTCCGAGAACACCAGCCACGCGCCCTCACCCGTGGGCGCCTGCTCGGACGGGGCGCCCTCGTGACGCTTCCACTCCAGCGTGTGCAGCCACTCCTCGCCCGCGGGGCGCGTGCCCACTCCGCCTTCCAGCCGCCGCACCCGCAGGCCCCGCACCTCGGCGAGGACTCCGCCCGCCTCGTCCAGCAGCAGCAGGTCCGCCGCCAGGGACCGCTCGCCAGTGCCGTCCGTCCGCACCCGCCGTGCGAGCGCCCACACCTCGCGCTCCGGGCGCCGGTGCACTCGCAGCGACTCCACTCCCACGGGGACGAGTGTCTCCCCCGCCCCGGCCGTCTCCTCCCCGGGCGCCGTGAGCAGCGTCATCACCACCTGGATGCACGCGTCCAGCAGCGCCGGGTGGAGCCGGTAGGCCGCGAGCCGCGACGTCACACCCTCGGGCAGGCGCACCCGGCCCAGCACCTCGTCCGGGCTCCGCCACAGCGCCCGCACGCCCCGGAAGGCGTCGCCGTACCCGAGCCCCGTGGCCGTCATGTGCTGGTAGTGCTCGGCGTCGCTCCAGTGGGAGGGGAGCCGAGCGCGCAGCGTGTCCGGCGAGGGCTCGGAAGGCACCGGCCCGGTGCTGGCCTCACCCCGGCGCAGCAGGCCCGAGGCATGATGCAGCCAGGCGTCGCCCTCCCCTGCTCCCTCGCGCGCGCTGTACACGTCGAAGGTGGCCAGGCCGGGTTCCTTGTCGGCGAGCACCACCTGCACGGTGCGCTCGCCCTCCGTGGGCAGTGTCAGCATCCGCTGGAAGGACACGGCCTCCAGCGCGAGTGGCGCATTTCCATATGCCGCCGAGCCCGCCGCCAGTCCCAGCTCCAGGTACGCCGCGCCCGGCACCACCACCTCGCCCTGCACCCGGTGGTCCCCCAGGTAGGGCACCGCCTCCAGGCTCAGCGTCTGCTCCCAGCAACGCGCCCCACGCAGCGCCGCCACGGACAGCCGCGCTCCGAGCAGCGGGTGTCCACCGCCCGGCGCCCGCTGGCTCCGCTCCGCACGCGGGCTCGGCCAGTACCGCTCCCGCTGCCAGCGGTAGGTGGGCAGCGGCACGTGGCGCGCTCCGGGGTACACGCGCCTCCAGTCCACCTCGCAGCCCCGCACGTACAGCGCGGCCAGTGCCTCCCGCAGCGTGCGCGCCTCGTCCTGTCCCCGCCGCAGCGAGGCGATGGCCTGCCCCTGAACCCCGCGCTCCTCCAGACACCGCAGCACGTTGTGCGAGAGCACCGCGTGCGGACCCACCTCCAGGAAGACGGTGTGGCCGTCATCGAGCGCGCCATTCACGGCGTCGGCGAAGAGGACGGGCTCGCGGATGTTCCTCGCCCAGTACGCGGCGCCGAGCTCCTCGCCCGCCACGCGCGTGCCGGTGACGGTGCTGTAGAGCGCCACCGTCGCGGGCCCGGGCCGCAGTCCGTCGAGCGCCCGCGCCAGCTCGTCCTGGAGCGGATTCATCTGCGGGCTGTGGAAGGCGTAGTCCACGCGCAGCCACCGGTGCGCCACGCCCTGGCGCTCCAGCCGCGCCACCGCCTCCTCCATGGCCTCCGGGTCTCCCGAGAGCACGCACGAGGACGGGGCGTTGATGGCCGCGAGGGCCAGGCGCCGCTCCCGTCCCGCGAGGAAGGGGGCCAGCGCCGGGGCGGGTAGCTCGACGGCCACCATCCTCCCCTGGCCGGTGGCCCGCTGCATGAGGCGGGCGCGGTGGTGGACGACGCGCAGCGCCTCCTCCAGGCCCAGGGCCCCGGAGACGTGGGCGGCGGCCACCTCACCGATGCTGTGGCCCAGGACGGCGTCGGGCACCACGCCCCAGGACTTCCACAGCTCCACCAGCGCCACCTGGAGGGCGAAGAGCGCGGGCTGGGTGACTTCCGTCTGTTGCAGACGCGAGCGCTCCTCGTCGGCGGCCAGCTCCTCCAGCAGGGACCAGCCCGACAGGGGCCGCAGCAGGGCATCGCAGGCCTCGAGGACGCGGCGGAACACCGGCTCCGTGGCGAGCAACCGCCGCCCCATGCCCACCCACTGCGAGCCCTGGCCGGAGAACACGAACACCACCCTGCGGCGCCCGCCCACCACGGGAGGCCCCACGTGCACGGAGGAGGGACGCTCACCGCGCAGGAAGGCCTCGAGCGCCGCGCCCACCTCCCGGCGCGAGCGGCCCACCACCGCCAGCCGGTGCTCGTGGTGGGCGCGGTGCGCGCCCGCGGAGAAGGCCACGTCCCGCGGCTCGGTGGCCCCGGCCAGCCGCTCCTGGTACGCGCGGGCCAGCGCGGTGAGCGCCTCTCCGCCGCGCGCGGACAGCGGCAGCACGCACGGGGTGGGCTCGTCCGGCTCGGCCTCGGGGGCCGCGTCTCCACAGAGCGACACCACCAGGGGCCACGAGTCCTCTTGCACCTCCGGGGGCAGCACGGCGCTCCAGCGCACCGGGTGGCCCAGCGTGTACAGGGCCCCGAGCGTGTCGCGCGTCACCACCTGTCCGTCCTCGCCCCGGCGCAGCGAGGGGAGCACGCGGGCCTCCCGTCCGGCGCGCGCGAGCGTGGCGCCGATGGCGTGCTTGAGCGTGGAGTGGGGCCCCAGCTCGAGGAAACACGAGGCCGTCTCCTGCCCGGCGAGTGCCTCCAGGGCCTGGGAGAAGCGGACGGGGCGGGTGAAGTGCTCGGCCCAGTAGTCGGCGTCCAGCGGCGTCCCGTCCAGCCGCGTGCCGGTGACGGCGCTGTAGAGCGGCAGCTGCGCGCGGCCCGAGCGCACGTCCCGGAGCGCCTCGCGCAGCTCCTCCCGCATGGGCTCGAGCCGGGGGGTGTGGGCCGGCACGTTGGTGCTCACCTTCCAGCAGGAGACGCCGCGGCCGAGCAGGGACTCCACCACCCCGTCGAGCGCCTCGGGCTCGCCGGAGAGCACCGTCGCCTCGGGAGAGGCATGGATGGCGCGGTATACGCGCTCCTCGTTTCCAACGAGCGCCTCGCCCGCCCGCTCCCACGAGAGCGACACCAGCGCCATGGCGCCCTGGCCCCGGGTGCGGTGGATGAGACGCGCCTGCGCGCAGATGACGCGCATGGCGTCCTCCAGGCCCAGACACCCGGCCACGTACGCGGCGGCCACCTCGCCGATGCTGTAGCCGAGCACGGCGTCCGGTTGGATGCCCCAGGAGCGCCACAGCTCCGCCAGGGCCAGCTCCAGCGCCACCGTGGCGGGCCAGCCGAAGAGCGCCTCGTGCAGCCGCGAGCGCGAGCCCCGCGCCGCCAACTCCTCCAGCAGGGACCAGCCCAGGTGCTGGCGGATGAGCCCGTCACAGCGCTCGAGCACCGCGCGGAACACCGGCTCGTCGCGCAGCAGGCTCCAGCCCATGCCCGGCCACTGGCCGCCCTGTCCGGAGAAGACGAAGACGAGCGGGGCGCGCGTCGTGGCCTCGCCCACCGACAGCCCCGCCCGCGGCTCTCCGGCCACGAAGGCGGACAGGTGCCGCTCCAGCTCCTGGCGCGAGCGCACCGTCACCGCCAGCCGGTGCGCGCCCGCCCCCAGCCTCCGCGCCGTGTGGCACAGGGTCGCCAGTGGCGCCTGGCCCTCGGCGGAGCCCAGGGTGCCCAGCAGACGCCGCGCCTTCTCCCGCAGCGTCCCGGCGCTCCCCGCGGCCAGCGGGAACAGCTCCGCCTCCCGCGCGCGCCACTGCTGGAGCACCAGGTGGCAGTTCGTCCCGCCGAAGCCGAAGGAGCTGATGCCGGCCGTGGCGGGCTCCTCCTCGCCCTGGGGCCAGGGCTCCAGGGCGCGCTGCAGCCTCAGCCCCAGCTCCTCGAAGGGGATGTGGGGGTTGGGCTTCTGCACGTGGAGACTGGCGGGGAGCGCCCCATGCCGCATGCACAGGGCCACCTTGATGAGGCCGGCGATGCCCGCGGCCGCCTCCAGGTGGCCGATGTTGCTCTTCACGGAGCCGAGCCGCAGGGGACGCTCCGGGGGCCTGCCCTGGCCCAGCACGGCGCCCAGGGCGCGCGCCTCGATGGGGTCCCCCAGGAAGGTGCCCGTACCGTGCGCCTCCACGTAGTGCGCCCGCGAGGGGGCGAGGCCCGCCTGCGCCCAGGCCCGGCGCAGCACGTCCTCCTGCGCGCGGGGGTTGGGCGCGGTGAGGCCGTTGCTGGCCCCGTCGTTGTTCACCGCGCCGCCGAGCACCAGGCAGTGGATGGTGTCCCCATCCGCCAGCGCGCGGGAGAGCGGCTTGAGCACCACCGCCCCCACGCCCTCGCCCCGCACGTAGCCATTGGCGCGCGCGTCGAAGGCGAAGCAGCGGCCGTCCGGCGACAGGCCGCCGAACTTGGCCATGGCCACCGTGCTCTGGGGCGCGAGCACCAGGTTCACCCCGCCGGCGATGGCCAGCGTGGACTCGCCATTGCGCAGGCTCTGGCAGGCCAGGTGCACCGCGACGAGCGACGAGGAGCAGGCGGTGCTGACGACGAGGCTGGGCCCCTGCAGGCCCAACGTATAGGAGACGCGCGCGGAGATGATGCTCGCGTCGTGCCCCGTGGCGGTGTGCGAGGTGGTGGAGACGCCCCCGGCGCCCGTCAACCGCCCGTAGTCGCAGAACATGGCGCCGAAGAAGACGCCCGTGCGGCTGCCCTTGAGCGTGCCCGGCGCGAGCCCCGCGTCCTCCAGCGCCTCCCACGCCGCCTCCAGCGCGAGCCGCTGCTGCGGGTCCATGTCGAGCGCCTCGCGGGGCGAGATGCCGAAGAACTGGGGCTCGAAGCGGTCCACCCCGTCGATGAACCCTCCCCAGCGCGTGTTCATCTTCCCGGGCGCGGCGGGGTCCGCGTCATGGAAGGCGTCCACGTCCCAGCGCTCCCGGGGCACCTCGGTGACGGCGTCCACCCCGTCGCGCAGCAGGCGCCAGAAGGCCGCCGCGTCCGGCGCTCCCGGAAAGCGGCACGCCAGGCCGATCACCGCGATGGGCTCCTGGCTCGCGGCCACGGCCTCCGGCTCGACGGCCTGCGGCTCGGGGCCGCTCCGCGTGCCGGAGAGGTGGTCTCTCAGCGCCTCGAGCGTGGGGCACTCCCAGAGCAACGTGGCGGGCAGCGGACGGCCCACGGCCCGGGACAGCTCGGCCAGCAGTTCCAGGGCCCCGGCGGAGTCCAGCCCGTAGCGGCTGAGCGGCTCGCGGATGTCGATGCTCCCGGCGGGCAGCGTGGTTCGCTCCGCCACGAGGGAAACCAACCAGCTCTGGAGCTCTTCGGGAGAAGACAGGGACGCTTCCCGTCTCATGACGACCTCTCGTTACGGCGGAGCGGACCCGTGGCGGCGCACGCGGGGGGGGCGTACGCCGGGGCGGGTCCGGCTCGAAGACTTCGGGGACCTCGACTTCAGGGACCTCGACTTCAGGGACTTCAGAGGATGCGCACGCCCTCGCTCACGGGCTGATCCGGGGACAGGAGCACCGTCCCCCGATCAGGGCACACCGCGGCCAGCACGAGCACTTCGGAGGTGACTCCCGCCACGTTCTTGGGCGGGAAGTTGCAGACGGCCACCACCTGCCGCCCCACGAGCTGCTCGGGGCGGTAGTTGGCGGTGATCTGCGCGGAGGTGGTGCGCTGGCCGAGCGGCCCGAAGTCGATGACGAGCACGTAGGCGGGCTTGCGGGCCTTGGGGTTGAGCGACGCCGACACCACGCGCCCCACCCGGATGTCCACGCCGAGGAAGTGCTCGAAGGAGATGGGAGGGGCGGGAGTGGAGGCGGATGGCTCGCTCATGACTTCCCGACCACCTTGGCCTCGCCCAGGTGCCGGATGTCGCGGCACCAGGCCACGTTGCGCGCGTAGCGCACCTCGAAGCGCTCCAGGAACTTCTCCTGCTGCTCCGGGGGCACGAGCCGCTCGAGCATCCCGCAGGTGAGCGCGACGTGGTAGGGCTCGGCCGGGTCCTCTCCGCCCACGTGGATGCGGAAGTAGCTCAGCTCGTCCTTCTGGATGTCGGGGTGGGCGGCGGCGAGCGCGCCCCACAGCCCGCTGATCATCCGCTGGGCGTGCAGCTCGAAGGCGACCATCGTCGCGCACCGCTCGAGCGACGAGGCGTGCGCCAGGCCCTCGTAGAGGTCCGTGAGGTACTCCCGCGTCACCGGGGCGTAGCTGGGACGCGCGGTGCCGACCAGCCGCTCGATGTCGCGGCGCAGGTGGTTGGCGTGGAACGTCTTGCGCGTCTCCAGGATGCGCGGCAGCCCGGAGATGCCATGGCGGGTGAGGGTGAAGTGGCCACCCGTCTCGTCCCAGCACAGGTAGTTGCCTACGACGGAGGTGATCTCCACATCCTCCGGAACGTCATGGTCGTTCTGGATGGCGTCGAAGATGAGCTCCTTCTGCGCGCCGGCCTGCAGGTAGGGGAAGGCCTGGGACATGGCCAGGTAGTTCTGGAGCAGTGGCCGGAGGTGCTGCGACTCCACGCCCGCCTCGAAGGGGTGGGGCGAGTAGCGGCTGTCGATGATGTCATTGAGACGCTGGTAGGTGGAAGAGGTGACTCCAACCATATCCAGCGCCGCCGTCATGGGGGTCTGCTGCGTGAGCGACATGAGGCTTCTCCAGTTGTTCGATGGTCTCAACGCATGAACAGACGCTCGTTAATTCCGTCGGGATGGCGTTGCGCCACGTCATTGAGTTGGACGCGATGTGCCATGAGGTGTGTTCACTTGTCAAACAAGTTTTACTGTTTTGGCATTTTGCGCGAGTATTGCGGGTATTGAGCTGGAATGGAGTCCGGCGCTAGAGGAATACCCTGATGTGGAAACCCCGTAGGCCGGTGTTGGGTCTGTCTTTGCAGGGCCCGGGGAGTTCGCCAGGGGCAGACATTTTCAAACGGCCTGGAGCGAGGAGCGCCACATCAAGACGCCAGGTGTCCGCTTCGTGCTCAATCGCGAGCAAGGCGAGCTCCCGCTGCGCCTCGTGGGATGCACTCACCGCGTCATGCAATGGATTGCCTGAGCGGCCTTCACGCCCGGACAACCCGATGGTTTGTTTCAGGCTTGGAGCCTGGGCCCTCATCGTCTTCTTCCAGTTCGCGTGTGCCACGGGCGCTCCACACGGCGGCCTCCTCGAGGGCTATCGCCACGGCTCGCTCACGCCCCCATCGGCCCTCCCTGCGCGTGGGGCCGTCACGGCGGAGCCCGGCCTCGAGTCCGCCACTGCCTATGTCGTGGACTTCATGGAGCCCGGCACCGTCGCTACCCGGCCGGTGCCCATTCCCAGGGCCGAGTTCCAGCGGACCTTCCTGCGCCTCTCCCGCGACGTGCGGCTGGGCGCGAAGACGCCCCGGCGGGCCGCCCACGAGTTGCTGAGTCTCCTGGAAGGATCCCCGGACGCTCCCAGGGTGGCGGCCACGGGCGACTGGATGTTGGAGTCGTACCGCGGCGAGGGCCTCACCTTCATTCCCGAGCGCCAGGAGGGCCCGGTTGTCCTCACCCCCCGGGCTGAAGCAGCCCTCGAGGAGAGGTACCTCCGGTGGTGTGCGCACCAGGGCGGCGGTGACTGCCTGGGCCTGTTGGACGACGGGCCCTACCTGCGCACGGAGGATCGGCGCACGCTGGCCCTGGCGCTGGCCTTCGGCACCGTGCTCGACGAGACGCGCGCGGCCCTCGCGGGCGAGTTGCTGGACGCGCGGGCACTGGTGTCCCTGGTCGTCTGGACGGTGGCGCTCTACTGCATGATGTGGGTGGTGCCCGAGCCGATCACCAAGGCCCTGGCCGCGAGCCTGACCCTCCTCTTGATGGGCTACCTGGGGCTCGAGACGGTGTACGGGCTGATGGACGGCTGGGCCCGCATGGCCGACACGGCGCACCACGCCACCACCTTCGAGGAACTGCGCGCGGCGGGTGGGGAGTTCGGCAAGGTGCTGGGCGAGGACGCGGCGAGGGCCATGATTCTCGCCGTGGCGACTCTCAGCGGGCACACGCTCGGGCAGGTGCTGCCGCGGGTGAAGTCGCTTCCGCGATTCGACCTCGCGCGAGCGCGGTTCGAGGCGCAGGGCGGCGCCGCCGTCATGAAGCGAGTGGAGGCCGTGGAGACGGCGCTCGCGACGGAGGGCGCCCTGGTCAAGGCCGTGGCGGCGGTGGAGACGGTGGCCACTTCACCGCGGGGCCCGCTGGCGGTGGTGACGTTCAAGAAGGGTCGGGGCTCCGGGGTGGGAACGGCCCCTGGAGGCCGCTCCGCCGAAACCGTCATGCATCACCGGGGCGGCAACCGGCAGGTGCAACTCAGCGACGGCCAGCGCTGGCACCTGCCACGCGGCAAGTCGGCCGCAGACATTCCCGCCGCGGACAAGGTGGGGGACATGCTCCAGGAGGCCGTCACCCGGGCCGCGAAGGAGTGGGGGCCCCACAGACTCTCGAAAGAGGAGAAAGAGGCCATCAAGAAGGCTCTGGACAAGGGCGAATACTGGCTGGCGCGCCTGCTGGAACGTGAGGCCCGGGGGCGCTACGTGCAAGTGAAGGTGAAAGCGCAGTTCGATCACCTCTACGACTTCAGCCTGGGGAAGGGCGTCGACGTGGTTGACCCGGCAACGGGCACCCGGTACGAGATTCTCTCCGGAACGGCGTCGAATCTGGCGCGGCATGGTAGGCGCATGGCCGGCGAGTTCTTTCGGATGCTCACCTTCTGAAAGGGGTAGCCATGGATCGGCTCGGTAACGTCGTCTTCTCGGACCGGGAAATCACAAACGAGCGGCTGGAGCTGACGGACAACAAGGCGAACTACATCCTCGGCCCCAACCTGACACTGAAGAACTGTACCCTCGTGCTGAAGGTGTCCGCTCGGCACCTGAGCTTCAAGCTGCCCCACTTCATCGACTGCACCTTCGAGGTGAAGCAGGAGTTGAAGAACTACCAGAGCTGGGTGGCCGCGTCCCTGAAGGGCTGCCGCTTCAAGGGGCGGCTGCGGGGGTGCGACTTCGGCCACTGGCCTGATTACATGAGCCTGCCCTGGTATCAGCACGGCTCCATCGAGGACTGTGACTTCACCGAGGCCCGCCTGGATGCCTGCCGCATCATGGGCTCCGACCCCGCCACCCTCCGCTTTCCCAGGTGGCCCTGCTTCACCATCCTCGACCCCATTGGAAGAAGCCGTGAGCTCAACAGCGTCCAGTGGCCGGGCCGGTTTGGCCGCGTCATCATCGAGGACCTGCACACCGAACCGGTCCCGACCCGGGCGCTGACCTATCATGCCCCCTCGGTCGCCGAGCGCATGGAGACCACGGCGGAGGAGCTCCGGGCCGTCATCGAGAAGTTCGACTGCATCGTCTACTGACGGAGCCGGTGCGCCGCACTCCACGGGGCGGGGGAATGGCCCGAGTGCCCTCCCGCCCACACCCGCTCCGTTCAGCCCTGGGCGTTGGCTCTTCCTCCCCTCTCGGGAACACGGTCCTGGCTCGTCCGGTTGGTAGCCTCCAGACGCACTTCTGGAACTCCCTCGCGAAAGCAGGCCTCCCCGCATGTCCCTCCCCTCGCGCCTCCGCCTCCTCGTCGCGGCCCTCCTCGTCGCCTCCGCTCCCGCGCTCGCCAGGGGGCCCGCCGCCCCCGCATCGCCTCCCGCGAAGGCCGCCTCCCAGCCCCGTGACAGATCGAAGGCCGCCTCGCCCGCTCCCTACACGAGCGTCGAGGGCATCACCGAGTACCGGCTCGACAACGGGCTGCGCGTCCTCCTCTTCCCCGACCCCACCCGGCCCACCGTCACCGTCAACGTCACCTACTTCGTCGGCTCCCGCCACGAGGGCTATGGCGAGACGGGCATGGCCCACCTCCTCGAGCACCTCCTCTTCAAGGGCACCCCCACCCACAAGAACATCCCCCAGGAGCTCACCCAGCGCGGCGCCCGTCCCAATGGCACCACCTGGCTGGACCGGACCAACTACTACGAGACGCTCCCCGCCTCCGACGACAACCTGCGCTGGGCCCTCGCCTTCGAGGCGGACCGCATGGTCAACAGCTTCATCGCCAGGAAGGACCTCGACAGCGAGATGACCGTGGTGCGCAACGAATTGGAGCGCGGCGAGAACGATCCCTCGCGCATCCTCTTCCAGCGCGTCATGAGCGCCGCCTTCCTCTGGCACAACTACGGCAAGTCCACCATCGGCAGCCGCGCGGACCTCGAGCACGTGCCCATCGAGCGGCTCCAGGCCTTCTACCGCAAGTACTACCGGCCCGATAATGCCATGCTCGTCATCGCCGGCGCCTTCGAGCCCCAGAAGGCACTCGCCGAGGTCCAGAAGACCTTCGGCCGTCTGCGCAAGCCCGCCGAGCCCCTCCCCGTCACGTACACCGAGGAGCCCACCCAGGATGGCGAGCGCCACGTCACCCTGCGCCGCGTGGGCGACGTGAGCGCGCTCGCCGCCGTCTACCACGTGCCCCAGGGCGCCCACCCCGACTTCGCCGCCATCGACGTGCTCACGCACGTGCTGGGCAACGCCCCCTCCGGCCGCCTCTACAAGGCCCTCGTCGAGCCCAAGAAGGCCGCGAGCGCCCACGCCTACAACTTCCAGCTCCACGACCCCGGCGTGCTCGCCTTCTCCGCCGAGGTCCGCGAGGGCCAGCCGCTCGACGCCGCCCGCGAGGCCCTGCTCGAGACGGTCGAGCAGGCCGCGCGCACCCCCTTCACCCAGGACGAGGTGGACCGCGCGAAGACGGCGCTGCTCAAGTACATCGAGCTGATGCTCAATGACTCGGAGAGCGCCGCCATCCAGCTCTCCGAGTGGGCCGCCATCGGCGATTGGCGTCTGCTCTTCCTCCACCGGGATCGCATTGAAGCCGTCACCCCCGCCGACGTCACGCGCGTGGCCGGGCAGTACCTCAAGTCCTCCAATCGCACGCTCGGCCAGTTCCTCCCCACCGCGAAGCCGGACCGCGCGGAGATGCCCGCGAGCGTCGACGTGGCCTCCCTGCTCGAGGGCTACAAGGGCCGCGGCGAGGTGGTCCAGGGCGAGGCCTTCGACCCCTCCCCCGCCAACATCGAGAAGCGCGTGCGGCGCTCACAGGCGGCCGGGCTCAAGCTCGCGCTGCTGCCCAAGAAGACGCGCGGCGAGATGGTCAGCCTCACGCTCAACCTGCGCTGGGGCACCGAGAAGGCCGTGTGGAACAGGAGTGAAGCGGCCGACTACGCCGGGAGGATGCTCATGCGCGGCACGCGCAAGCACAGCCGCCAGGAATTGCGCGATGCCTTCGACAAGCTCAAGGCGCGCGTGGGCGTGGACGGCGGCGCCACCGGTGCCAGTGTGTCGCTCGAGGTGCCGCGGCGGAACCTCGCCGAGGTGATGAAGCTGGTGGCCGAGGTGCTGCGCGAGCCGGCCTTCGACCCGAAGGAGTTCGCGCTCCTGCGGGAGGAGCGGCTGGCCGCGCTGGAATCGCAGCGCAGCGAGCCCAACGCCCAGGGCCGCATCGCCTACTCGCGCGCGCTCTCGCCCTACCCCAAGGGGCACCCGTACTACGCGGACTCGCTGGAGGAGGCGATCCAGGGCGTGAAGGAGACGACCCTGGAGCAGGCGCGTGCCTTCTACCGCGACTTCTACGGGGCCTCGCAGGGCGAGCTCGCCGCCGTGGGTGACTTCGACGCGGAGGCGCTGAAGAAGCAGGTCGCCGAGCTCTTCGGGGACTGGAAGAGCCCCGCGCCGTACGCGCGCATCCCCGCGCAGCCGTACAAGACGGGCACGCAGGCGCTGGTGCTCGAGACGCCGGACAAGGCCAATGCGCTGTTCCTCGCGGGCCAGGGGCTGAGCCTGCGGGATGACAACCCGGACTACCCGGCGCTGGTGCTGGGCAACTTCCTGCTGGGCGGGGGCTTCCTCAACTCGCGCCTGGCCACGCGCGTGCGCCAGCAGGAGGGCCTGTCCTACGGGGTGAGCAGCTCGCTGTCCGCGGGGGCGATGGATCCGGTGGGCTCGTTCTCCACGTACGCCATCTACGCGCCGCAGAACGCGGGCAAGCTGGAGACGGCGGTGCGAGAGGAATTGGAGAAGGTGCAGAACAAGGGCTTCACCGCGGACGAGCTGGAGAAGGCGCGCGCGGGCCTCTTGGAGTACCGGCGGACGAACCGCTCGGACGACGGAGGGCTGGCGCGCACGCTGGCGGCGTACCTGTACTACGGGCGCACGCTGGACTTCGACGCGGCGTTCGAGAAGCGCATGAGCGCGCTCGGGCCGGACGACGTGCGCACGGCGCTCTCGAAGTACCTGGATTGGAAGAAGGTGACGGTGGTCAAGGCCGGCGACTTCGCGGGAGCGGAGAAGAAGGCCAGGGCCCCTGTGCCCACGCCGTAGTCATCTCCCCTCTCCCCCCGGGAGAGGGACGGGGTGAGGGTCGCGCGGACCACGGGTTCGCGACGGCGCTCACCCTGTGTCGTATGAGCTCACGGGGCATACCAGGCCCGCTGTGGGACGTCTGGGAACCGGTCTAGCGTCAGGCCATGGCCGTTCCCCCGCCTTCCAAGAGGCCTTGTCCTCCTGATGCTATTCTCCGGGTGTGCCACGCCAAACGTTCCGGCTGGCTATGGGGTCCAGGCCGCCGCCTGTGCAACGCCCAGCGCCCGTGGAGCCCGGTACGCGCGTGCGTGCCCCCTCTCATCCCGCGGCTCGTCTGCTGGACGTACCCGTGGCCATACTGGCCATTCTCCTGTGGCCGAGCGAGTTGGAGGGAGAGGTCCTCTCCGGAGTCCCGGTTCGTTTCTGGAGCGGGCGTGCGGCGCCACCCGAATCAGACCTGCGAAGACGCGGTGCTCGAGCACCTTCAGGCCGAGAAGAACCGGATAGGCAATGCCATGCCAGGGGCGAGCTGTAGCACGGCCAGTCACAGCGCCAAGCGGCTTGCCAGGATGCCCTGTTCCCAAATCCGGCAGCGCATTCAGGCACTGCGGAACTGCATCAACATCCGGCGGTTCATCCAGGACGAGTGTTTCGGAGGGGGGCCCGACATCCGACACCAAGAAGTCCTGGGCCAATATGAGAATGGGCTCGAGCAATGTCGGTCGCTCGAGACGGTGAACTGTGCACCCGGTCATCCCATGGCGGAACTGTGAGAGTCATGCCAATAGAGCTCTTCGCGGCCATCGAGGAGCACGACCTGGAGCGGTTGGCCACCCTTCTGGATGGAGGTGCCGGCCCGAATGCCGTCAAAGAGGAATGGCCCAGGTGGATGCCTCTGCATGCGGCTGTCGAGGAACTGGAGTATGGGGGCCCGGTCGACGCGCTCGTTCTGCTCCTCAGGCACGGTGCGCGTGTCGATGGATTGGGCGCTGACCGGAATGCGACACCATTGCGCATGGCCGTCTTCCGGCGGCTATCCGAGGCGGTGCGAATACTTCTCGCCTCTGGCGCGGATCCCAACTTCAGAGGCAGCGAGGGGGATTCGCCTCTACGCGCCTGCGTGGAGCAGGGAGAGCACGCGATGGCCTCCCTCCTCCTGCGCTGTGGCGCCACTCGGAGCATCAACGAGGCTGGTGGATTGGGTTGGATGACGGCCCTCGGGCTCGCGGCGAGTCGGCTCGACGTGCCCATGCTGGATCTCCTGCTCCAGGCGGGAGCGGATCCGGAGGTGCTCGACCTCGGCCGGCGGACCGCACGGGAACACCTGCCGCCGCGAACCTCCGAGAACCAGCCCGCCTGGGACGCGGCGGCGGCCCTGCTCGCGAGTCGTTCGCGCGGGGTGACGCGAGGGCCCTCTCCCTCTTCGTGTTTCCAGGGGGTCCGTGAGCACCTGCACAGGAATGCGCGGGTCATCGCGGCGTACTCCCGTTGTCAGGCGACAGGAATTTTTGACCCCCTTACGTCACTAAAACTGACCCCCTCCCAGGACCCGTTTTCCTACATCGAGATGCTACGTCGTTCTGCGTCCTTCGTCCGCCGGAGCTCGCCCTCGCTGCTTCTCGAGCGAGGGCGAGCGGAGGCGTCTTCCGAGGCTCATCGCTCGGATTCTGCACCTGCGCCGGTGGCCTGCGGCGTGCCTCGGCCCATCAGCCCGGCCTTCCTCTTCAGCCTCAACCGGTAGCTGTCGCCTTGGATGAGCAGCGTGTGGCTGTGGTGCAGCAGCCGGTCGAGGATGGCCGCGGCCAGCACGTCATCTCCGAAGACGCCGCCCCACTGGCCCACCATCTGATTGGTGGTCAGTAGCATGCTGCCCTTCTCGTAGCGACGCGCCACCAACTGGAAGAAGAGGTGGGCGCTGCGCTTCTCGAAGGGCAGGTAGCCCAGCTCGTCCACCACCAGCAGCTTCGGCTTGGCGAAGTAGTTGAGCTTGTCCTTGAGCGCCCCTTCGCTTTCGGCCTTGGCCAGCGCCGCCAGCAGCGCCGTGGCACTGGTGAAGAGTACCGGGTGCCCGGCCTCCACCACCGCCCGGCCCAGTCCAATGGCCAGGTGCGTCTTACCCACGCCCGGCGGGCCGAAGAGCAGGACGTTTTCCGCCTGGGCGATGAATCGCCCCGTGGCCAGTTCCCGCCCCAGCTTCTGGTCCACCGAGGGCTGCGCCTTGAAGTCGAAGTCCTCCAGCGTCTTCACCGTGGGGAAGTGCGCGATGGTGATTCCCATGCTCACCCGCTTGCGCTGCTTGGCTCCCACCTCCTCGCGCAGCAGCGCGTCGAGGAAGTCCAGGTACGTGGGCTCACCGCGCGCCGCCTCCGCCAGCATCGCGTCCAGCCGCTCGGCCAGGTGTCCCAG
Source organism: Archangium violaceum (assembly GCF_016859125.1). Taxonomy (NCBI): domain Bacteria; kingdom Pseudomonadati; phylum Myxococcota; class Myxococcia; order Myxococcales; family Archangiaceae; genus Archangium; species Archangium violaceum. The sequence continues at coordinate 3,405,841 of NZ_CP069338.1, forward strand.
GCGCAGTCTCTCCAGGTGCTCGAGCACGCGCGCGTGCACCAGCTCGTGGCTCATACCGCACCTCGCTTCGCGCCCTGCTCCACCACGTCCGGTGGCCCCTGCTCCCAACTCTTGACTGGCAGCGCCACCCGGATGATTTCTCGGCTGCTCCGCTTCTCTTTCTCCACTGTCTGCGCGGAGCCCTGGCCCGTGCCGTGCTGCCTACACGTCACGGGCCTCCTTTTTCTCCGCGCCCACCCTGGGCCCTCGGAGCGGCACTCCCTGCCGCACGGGCCCCGCCCTCCTGGTACTGCGCACTACCTCACCCGTCATGCCTTGACCCGAACCTGCTGGGTGATGGGCCGCCCCACGCCCCCACGGCTCCTCCCATCATCCAGTCGGTCCAATTCCCGGCCGCTCTCCCCCATCTAAGCTGCGCGGTAACAGGTAGAAGAGTGCCCGGCAGGTGCCGAGCGCGCACTGCGCCATCCGCAGTGAGTCCACGCGTCCCCAGGCTTGAGACGCCTGGAAATTCGACTCGCTCACGGCCTCGTGCGAGCGTGCTCCTCCCGCATCGCGTCCCCGTGATTCGGCCTGAGGGTCCGGAGGTACCAGCTCCGGGCCCTCTTCTTTTTGGCGCCCTCGTCCCGGCCCTCTTCGCTACCTCCACCTACCTCTGCCCGCCAGTTTCAGGCCGCGACGCCCGGCTCGTCCAAATTCCCGCGCTTCTCGGTGATCATCGACAGACACTGGGCAACTTCGGGCTGCGCCGTATGGCGGCACACCTGCTCTTGGAGGTGGCCGCGGGTGGCGAGGTGGTGACGAGAGACGAGTTCCACGCGCGCATGCGCCGCTTCTCGCGGCTGCTGGTGCTTCGGCCGGACGGATACCTGGTGAGGGCCACGACGGGAGTAGCGGTCCAGAAGGCCGGTCAGGTCGTGCTCGCCGAGGACGGCACGCTCCGGGCCGGGCGCTTCGAGGTGGGACCGTTCTACGCCATCGAGGGAGGGCGCCTCTTCCCGGTGGACCAGGGGCTCGAGGTTCCCAAAGGCGCGCGTCCGGCGGGCCTCTACGAGCCCGACGACAACCCGGCGCTCGCGGTGGCCGATGGAGCGGTGCTCGCGGTGGTGGACATGGTGGAAGGCCTCTACCGGCTCGTCTTCTACACGGGCGAGACGCTTGAGGGGCTGGCGCAGTTCCCTGGCGCGGTGAGGCAGCTCTACGAGAACTCGCCGCAGCTTTGGGAGGAGTTCCGTCACAAGCCCTACGCGGAGAAGGTGCGAACCGTGTCGCGGCTTGCCACGGGCGCGGTGCTGACGGTGGGTACGGCCGGTGCTGGAACTGCGAAGGTGGCTGCCTGGAGCGGGAAGCTCGGGAGCCTCACGGTGCCCCTGCTGTCGCTTACGCGCGATGGGCTCCTGACGGTGCGGTTGGTCGCGGTGCCCGTGGGGCGCGTTGTCACCGCGGCGGCGCCAGCGTTGAGTGCCACCTACGTTCTGCACATGGCCCATACCGGCGCCCAGGGCGCGGGAGGCGGTAGTGGGTGGCCTCCGGTTGGCGGGCCCGGGCTGTGGATTGAGGACACCTCCAGCATGTCGGAGCAGGCCCGGGACTACCAAGCCCAGGTGACCGGAGCCCCGAAAGGGTGGGCATACAGGGTGACACGCGGGGACGACTTCGTGGACTTTGACGGATTCGACCCGAAGACGGGCACACTGCTCGAGGCCAAGGCGCGTGGGTACCAGAAGTGGTTCGACGAGGACCTCAACCCCACGCACGATTTCTACGAGGGCATAAGGGGCATGCTGAAGCAGGCCGGGCGTCAGTTTCGGATGGCTGCCGGGCGGCCAGTCCGTTGGCATGTCGCCGAGCCGCGGATGGTGTCCGTCCTTCGGAAGTATTTCGATGCCGAAGGCTTTCAGTCCATAGAGGTGGTTTACACTCAACCGGTGAAGTGAGGCCGCCAAGCATGAGCGAGAGGTACGGAATCAAAGCGTATTGGGGGCACCGCCCAGAGTCGGCTGAGGAGTGCGCGGGGCGGGCCGAGACATTCTTCCGCCTCCTTGGGGAGTGCCATCCCGACTTCGCCCGCTGGTATGAGCAGAGTAACTCCGCTCGTAAGGCCCTACAGCTCGGCTTTGAGCCCACCCGCGACACCTTTGTGAGGTTCTTCGGCCGTGAGAAGTACCAGCGTGGAGATGATGGTTTTGATTTCGGAGCATGGACCGGACACTTGGAACAGGGCCGGGGCGGAATGGTCATGCTCGCCTGTGGGTCGAAGGCGGAGTTTTCGCCGAACCGTCTCTGGATCTTCTTCCCCAAGGAGGCCCTGGGCCAGGAGCGCGTAGTCACGGAGCCTGTCGTCTCTGGTGCTATGCGTGCCGTTGCCGTGGCCTGGGAGCCTGAGTGGGCAGTGGCGACGGCGGACGGGCTTTGGGAGGAGCTCTCCGGCGGCAGTCAGCTCGGCTGCTTCGTGGGCTGGATGACGTACTTCTCGCGGGATCGGGGCGAGGTGCCTGTCCTCCCTCCGCCGGTGCGCGTTGAGCCCGTGGGCGAGACGGGCACCCTCGTCACCCTCACGCCCGAGCGCCTTACTCCAAGCAAACCGGAGCACGTGGCGCTCGCTTGGAGCGTGCAGAGGGCGCTTGAGGAGCGTGGGCTGTTCCGGTTGATGGTGCCGCCGGCTTCCAGGCGGAAGGCGTGAGGCGGCGCGCAGCCCCGGAAGAAACAGCTGGCCGCAGGAGGGACCCAACATGGATCGGATTGACCCGGATGACAGGAGGACCTGGCCCGCCGAGGTCGCCCAGTTCGTTCAACGGGCGGCAGCGACCTACAAAGGCAGGGTGCGGTACGACCATGAGATCATGCCCCGAGGCCGAGGAGAGGTTCCGGGGGCTGCTGCGAAGCTCCACCATTCGTGCGTACCACTGCACGCGCCTGCTCGAGCACGAGTTCGCCGGCATTCGCGCGGAGGGACTGAGAAGGCTCACGCCGGAGCTGGTGCTGCAGCGCATCGATAGATCGCTCAAGTCCAAGGTAATCACCCGAACGGAGTCCGCGCGATTCCGCAAGGGACACGCCTTCGCACTCGGGGAGGAGCTGGGCCGCGAGGGGAAGGTGTGCCTCTTCTCATGCCGGCAGATCATGGACGACGCCGAGGCCGTCGAGAACCTCCTCGGCATCTGGGGCGGCGAGGCCATCTACTCGCATGTGGGCTCCGAGTGGGAGAACCGGCTCAGGACACTCGGAAGGCCGGCGATTGTCGCGGTGGATGTGGACCTCACCCTGGCGTCCAAGGACGAGGAGGAGCACTACATCCAACCGGACGTGCTCGCCTTTTTCATCGAGGTTACCTCCCTGGTTCAGGGGGCTCCGGGAGGGGGTCGGTTTTAGTGTCGCCAGGGGGTCAATTTTGCTGTCGCTCTACACCCGTAGCCCCGGGGCGCGCGCGAGTAGGCCGTGCACTGGCTCGAATACCTCGATCTCCTCGGGCGTGGCGGGCGGATACGGGAAGTGCTTGCGGGAAATCTCTTCGAGCAAGCTGCTCATGGGGGGCCATCGTCAGTTGTCCGTGTAGGGCAAGTCGGGTATCGACGGCAGCCGTACCGCTCAACGCCCAGCGGCACGCTTCAACCAGAACTGGCGCCCCTTGCTCTTCACTGCCTCCTCCAAGAACTCCGAGAAGGAACTGGCAATCTGGCCGCATTGCCTCGGGTCCGGCCATGCTTCATGCCAGCCATCGACGAGGGGGTAACGTCCGTTCTCCTGGCGGCCCACATCCACCACCACGTAATCGCCGTCCTGAACGTAGCAGAGTGCATACACGGAGGCGGGACCCCACCGGTCATCGTCTTCGTCGTGGATGGCCACCCGCGCCCGGATGAGCTCGGACAAGGGGAGGATGCGGTAAGGGCAACCTGGCCGCTGCTTGAACAACTCCGCCCCGTTGCAATGCAGATAGAAGGCCCGCAGGTCCGGGTCCAGACGCCACCCCACCCTCCGCTCGAACGCCTCGAGCTCCTCGGGCGTGGCGGGTGGATACGGGAAGTGATCGCGGGAGACCTCTTCGAGCAGGCGGCTCATGGGTGTGGCCATCGTCAGTCGTCCGTGTAGGGCAGGTCGGGCCCCACCGTATTCCAGGGGGGTTGACCGCCGTAACAAGCGGGGTACGCCTTGGTGAAGACCTTATGCACACCCGGCTGCGCGGGAATGATGTTGTTGCGGTCCACCGGGTTGCCACCGTGCTTCAGGTCATGGACATGGTGCCCTGGCCAATTGTCCCCGTTTTCGATGGGCCACTGCCCGAACTTCTTTGACCAATCATCCCGGAACGAGGCTCTGAAGGCGTCCCATCTATCTCGCTGGGACTCGTTTTCTTCCTTCGACAACTCGGTGTAGTTGCAGCTGCAGTGATAGATGCCGTAGCGACTCCCAGCCTCAACGTCCATGGGCAAGAGGAAGAGGCAGCCACACCCCGCGAGGAGCACAAGTAGTACCACCCTCCAGCCCTGCTTCATGGGAATTCCCCGTGGTGATGGCCACCCCTGATGGGTTGCCTGCGAGTTCGCGCGTGTGTTGGAGCCAACTGTGGCTTCGGGCTCGCCGCGAGGGAGTCCGTAAGGGGAACAGGTTCCTCTTGAACTGCTGATTGCAGAGCGTGCAGGCCAGGAACAGGTTCGTCCATTCGTAGGCGAGCCAGTAATAACCGGGCCGACCGAGTGGCCCTCCTTCCTCCTGCCGCCACCCCGCCTTGGGACGGAAGTGCTCGACGTCTCCGTAGGAGATATGGGCGAGTTGCGATTCGCAGAAGGCGCACTTGCCTCTGGCTTCGTCTTTCTTCGTCAGTCGGGGCTTGGAGAGGAGCGCGGTCCGCGCCTTGAGGAAATCCTCGAGCTGCGGCGGCCGGGCCGTCTCCAATCCGAACAGGTCGCTCGTGAGGAGCTGGTCCACGCGCCAGCCGCGGATGGACTCCACATCGTTGTCGATGACAACATGGTCGCCCTCTCGCTTCAGGACCACGATGTTCGCATCCGTGGCGCTCTGGACGACGAGCGGACTGTGCGCGGTCACGATGAACTGGGTGTTGGGGAATCGCTCGGTCAGGTACCCGATGAGCTGGCGCTGCCACGTCGGATGCAGGTGGAGGTCGATTTCATCAACGAGCACTACCGCCGGTTCAGCTAGCGGGTTGGGGCTCTCGGGGTAGCGCTCGAACAGGCGGCTCGCGAGGTCCACCATCCAGGCGATGAGCGTCCGGTAGCCCAGGCTCAGGTTCCGCATCCCGACCCACCCGTAAGGTGTTTGTACCTCCACCCTGGCCATCGGGTTGTCCGCGTCGGGAGGTGCGAAGCGCAAGTCACTCACCTCCGGGAGCAGATCGAGCAGGAGTTGCTTGATGCGATCCCTCCGCTGGATGGCTTCGCCCTGCGCACCTCGTTCATGTGAGCCCTTGCTGGCAGCGTAATCGGCTTGCAAGAGCCACTCTTCCGCATTTCTCAGCGGTACGTCCTCGAAGAAGAGGCTATCGCTGGGACCAGACGCTTTCTGGTCAGACAATGAACCAGCACCCAACCTGCGGGTCGCCCCATAGCCGTAGCACGCCAGATTGACGAAATTAGCGGCAATCGTCGCACTATTGGAGCCTGCTGTGCGTGATGTCAGTTGATATGAGAATCCGGCTTGATGTCCTTGAGTGCTGTCATTGGATGGCAGATTTCCAGCTTTGAGCTGAACAGACAAACGAGCGTGACGGAACAGGTTCAAAGCCGTTGAGCGCCTGCAGCAGGGTCGTCTTGCCTATGCCGTTGTTACCAAGAATGACCGTCCATCTCGCCGGACGTCCTTGGTCATCGGAGAGCTTCAGGGTTTGCTCGGGCCCGAAGCAGCGCACGTTCTTCAGGGTCAATGAAAGGAAGTACACGGGCAGGGGCTGAGAGGGTGCCTGCTTGCGTGAGCCAGCCCGTACGCGCTTGGGCTGCTGTGAGCTTCCCCGGCTTTTCGTGGCCATGTCGCTCCTCGAAGGGTGCCCACCTCGGCGCCAGATGCAGGCGGTGTACCACGAAGGTTGTACCTGCCCCATCCGGGTTGTGTGCTCCCTGACGGGGTGCGAACCTCTCCGCGCTCAGAGGGGGAACGCATGAACCAGGGCATCGAGCAGGAAGAGGCGGCGCTGTTCTCGGAGTGGAAGCAGCACCTCGCGCAGGGCAACCGCCGCTTCTACCCGGATGGGATGGCCAGGGGCTCGTCGTACTGGAACACCCATCCTCGGGTGCTCTTCCTCCTCAAGGAGGTCAACGCGGACGAGAACGCGGAGGCCTGGAACCTCTTCGACGTGGTGGGCGACGGTAGCATCGGCCCGACGTGGACCGTCATCTCCTATTGGACCCATGGCATCCACCAGGGCGGGCTTCCGTGGGAGTCCGTCCCCGCCTCGACCGTCCAGTCCCGGCGCGAGGCCATCTCGAAGATCGCCGTCGTCAATCTCAACAAGTGTGGCGGCAAGGCGACCAGCGTCGACTCGGAGATGTGGGCCGCCGCCTATCGGGACCGGCAGTTCCTCATCCGGCAGATCCGCCTCTACGCTCCCCACATCATCATCGCCTGTGGCGTCGGGGACATCGCCAAATCCATCCTCTTCGACGAGCACTGGAGCACCTGGGAAAAGACCTCGACGACACCGCCCATGTATTGGCTCCGTCCCAAAGCGCTCGACACCCTGCTCGTCTGGACGAGTCACCCACAGGCCCGGCGTCCACATTCCGAGATGTACAGAGAGGTCGTGGAGGGACTGCGCGAAATCAAGGCGCTCCCGGCTGGCCCCGTGTCCGTTCCTCCCTCGCCCTGAGGTGAACGGGAGACGGCGTCCGCGTCAGCGCGCCCAGAGCACGCCCTATTCCAGTGGCGGGGACGCGAAGGGCTCGGCGTGCACGAGGGCCTGGCCGGCGTGCACGCCCAATGCCTCCCAACGCTCGCCTTCGCGTCCGTATACCTCCAGCGTCTGTTTCAATGGGTCCACCATCCACAGGTGCCGCACGCCCTCGCGGGCGTAGACCTTCATCTTCTTCTCCCGGTCCAGCGCCGCCGTGGACGGAGAGAGCACCTCGCACACCCAGTCCGGCGCGAGCGTGAAGCCCACCACCTGCGGCATCTCCGGCATGCGCTCGCGGCGCCAGCCGGCCAGGTCCGGCACCAGCACGTCCTCTCCCACGTGCAGCTCGGGCTCGAAGAGGAGCAGCCAGCCTCCCGGTCCTCCCCTCCCCCGGTTGAACGGTCCGTGGAGCTCTCCGTAGATCGCTCCCTGTGCGAGTGCATGGAGCGAGGCCGGATGGGGACTCGTGTACAGCTCGCCGTCCACCAGCTCCGCCACGAGGTGGGGCGGCACCGCCTCCAGGTCCGCGTAGGTCTTCTTGCGTCTCGGGTCGCCACCCATGTCCACGGTGCTCCGCTGGTTTCAGGGTTCATGCCCGAAGGCTACACCCTACCGCTGACATCCGGCAGCCCCACATGTCCTTCGAGGTCACCCTCCGTCTCGTTGTCACGGCCCGGGCATGCGCGCGGGTGGCTGTCTCCCCCATCGGGCCACGGGTTGGAAGAACGGGCCTGGATACCCTCACCCCAACCCTCTCCCAGGGGGAGAGGGAGCATCCATCTCCTTCGCTCACCTCCCTGAAGGGATTAGAACCCGGGCCCCTCACACCCACCTGGAGTGACTCATGTCCGAGAAGACCGAGAAGAGCCCCGCCGCGCCCAAGTCCCCGCTCTCGCGCGCCGCCGACCGCGCCCGCATCCCCACCGAGTCCCAGCAGCACCCGCTCAACCCCCGCTCGGAGATTCACGGCCACTCACTCAGCGACCTCGTGGGCCTGCGCCGCACCGGCGTGCACCTGCTCCGCATCCCTCCCGGCAAGGAGTCCTTCATCTTCCACTCGCACCAGCTCGAGGAGGAGTGGATGTACGTGCTGTCCGGCCGCGGCATCGCGGAGATCGCCGACGCGCAGCATGAGGTGGGCCCCGGTGACTTCCTCGGCTTCCCCACCCCGTCCGTCGGGCACCACCTGCGCAACCCCTTCTCCGAGGACCTCGTCTACCTCTCCGGCGGCGAGCGGCGCGAGATGGAGGTCGCCGACTTCCCTCGCGACAACAAGCGCATGGTCCGCGTCGGTCGCACCGTCTCCCTCTGCCCGCTCGACACGGTGGAGTCCTTCACCCTCCCCGAGCAGAAGTGAGCCGCTCTACTGGCTCCGCGGGATGGAGGGGGACTGGTGCCGCCGCTGCCGCTCCTGCTGCTCCTGCTGCCGCGCCTCCTCCTCGGCGATCATCGCGCCGCCCACCACCGCCGCCGCGCCGTTGCCCGTGCTCGCCTGCGCGTCCCTCGGCTCGCACACGCACCCGGCCGAGCTGCTGATGATGACCACCGCGGAGAGCTTCATGTCCAAATCGTTGCAGTGCGCCACGCACTCGGTGGCGCGCTCCTTCGGGACCGCGAATTGCGTGGCCTTCTTCGTGATGCAGCCGGCGGACAGCAGGCACGTCAGGAGCAACAAGGTCTTTTTCATATAGGAGTCCCCCAGCAGGGAGGCCCCTGTCTCTCCCGAGGTTCACGCCGCGTCAAGGCAGGGTGCGTCGGAGGTCCAGCAACCCGCCGCGGAGCGCTCACGGGTGAGCGTTTCTCGAGGGGGGAGGATTACCGCCGGGTCCCATCCAACGCTACGCTCGTCCCGTGGGGTTCCCCTCCGCTTCGGAGGCGCCGCGCGCAGAAGGGGGAGCTGCTTGTCCATGTCCGCTTTCCGGAGACGCCTCGGCGTCCTCCTCACGTCGCTCCTGCTCCTCTCGGGGGCGGCGCCACCCGTGGCTCCGGCGCCCCCGCCGTCCGCCCCGGCGCCCCGGCGGATGCGCGTGGTGTTCCTCGACGCGCTGCCGGACAACCCCTTCCGGCGCAACGTCGTGGGCGCCATGCGGGCCGCCGCGAATGATCTCGGCATCGACTTCGTCGACTCCGTCATCGCCCAGTGGCCGGGCGAAATGCTCGAGCAGGTGCGCCGGTTGGTGAGCGGGCGCGAGCGCCCCGACTACCTCATCACCTCCATCCACCGCGGCATCGGCACCCGCGTCCTGGAGATCGCCGAGCAGGCCCGCGTCCCGGTGTTCATCATCAACTCGGGGCTGCGGCCCGAGGATGAAAAGCGCGTCGGCGGGCCGCGCGAGCTCTTCACGTGGTGGATTGGCCAGATGCTGCCGGACGACCTGGGGGCGGGGGAGCGGCTGGCGTGGCTCCTTTTCGAGGCGGCCCGGGCGCGCGGGCCCTCCCCGGACGCGCCGGTCCGGCTCGTCGCGCTCGAGGGGCCCCGGCGCGATACCTCCGCCATCCTCCGCAACGAGGGGCTGGGCCTGGCCCTCTCGAAGTGGAAGGGCGCCGAGCTCCTCCAGAGCGTCACCGCCTCCTGGCTGGGGGACGAGGCCCGGCGCAAGACGTTCCTCCTGATGCGCCGCTTCCCGGAGGTCCAGGTCGTCTGGGCCGCCAGTGATGACATGGCGCTGGGGGCGGCGCGGGGAATCGAGGACGCGGGCCGCCGCCCGGGCGTGGACGTGCTGGTGGGGGGCATCGACTGGACGCCCCAGGCGCTCCAGGCCGTGCGCGAGGGCACGCTGGAGACGAGCCTCGGCGGGCACTTCCTGGAAGGGGCCTGGGCCCTGGTGCTCCTCCACGACCACCACCAGGGGCTCGACTTCGCCTCCGAGCGGCTCGACTGGCGCACGCCATTCCACCCCCTCACGCGCGCCAACGTCGCGGCCTACCAGGACGTGCTCGCCCGGCCCGACTGGGAGGCATTCGACTTCCGGGCCTTCTCGAAAGCAGCCAACCCCCGCCTGAAGCACTACGATTTCTCCCTCCAGACCTTGTTCGCGCAGCGGCATGGCCGACTGCCGGGCGGACCCTTGGACACGAATGCAACCCCCCGCCCTCCACCGCACGAGCACGAACCCTGAGCCGCATGCGCCGCCGGAGCGCGGGCCGGGCTCCCCCTGGGGCTCGCGGTGGCTGCACTCGGGCAACCGGCTCGGCCGCCGGCTGCTCCTCTACATCCTGCTCTTCAGCGCCGCCGTCAGCCTGTTGGGCACGCTGGTGCAGCTCGTCACCGACTACCAGCGCGAGGTGCGGGAGCTCGAGGCGCGCTTCGAGCAGATCCGCTCCAGCTACGCCCAGAGCATCGCCGAGAGCCTCTGGTCGCTGGACGAGGAGCACCTGCGCATCCAGCTCGAGGGCATCACCACGCTGCCGGGCATCGCGCTCGCGGAGGTGGACAGCGCGCTGGGCACCCACTACACGGCCGGCGACGGCGCGCGACGCGAGCTCACCCGCGACTTCCCGCTCCACCGCGGCGCGCTCTTCCTCGGGACGCTCCGCGTGGGCGCCACCCTGGAGGACATCCAGTCCCAGCTGGGCAGCCGGGTGCTCGTCATCCTCGCGACCGAGGCGGGCAAGACGCTCTTCTTCGCCCTCTTCGCCTTCATCCTCTTCCAGCGGCTGGTGACGCAGCACCTGGCCACCATGGCGGCCTACACGCGGGGCCTGGACACCGAGCACCTGGACGCCCCCCTGGTGCTGCGGCGCGCGGTGACGGACGGGCTGCGCCAGGACGAGCTGGACGAGGTGAGCGCGGCCATCAACGAGATGCGCGAGTCGCTGCGCAAGGAGCTGGAGGAGCGCCAGCGCACCGAGGCGGCCTCCGCCTTCCTCGCCGAGGCCGGTGGGGTGCTGCTGGAGTCGCTGGATTTGGAGAAGGTGCTGCCCCGCATCGCCTCCGTGTGCGTGGGCACCCTGGCCGACTGGTGCGTCATCGACCTGGTGGAGGAGGGGGAGCTGCGCCGGGTGAGTGGGGCGCACATGGACGTGTCGAAGACGCCGCTGCTCGAGGAGCTCCAGCGGCGCTACCCTCCCGGCCCGGACTCGAAGGTGCCGGCGGCCGTGGCCATGCGCACCGGCAGGTGGGTGCTGGAGCCGCACCTCACGCAGGACTCGCTGCGCTCGGTGTGCGTGGACGACGAGCACTTCCGGCTCGCGTGGAGGCTGGGCCTGCGGAGCCTGCTGACGGTGCCGCTGGTGGCCCGGGGGCACGCGCTGGGCGCCATCACCTTCGCCGCCGCCGAGCCGGGACGCTACGGGCCCGCCGAGCTCGCGCTGGCCGAGGAGCTGGCGCGGCGCGCGGCCATCGCCATCGACAACGCGCGGCTCTACCGCCAGGCGGAGCAGGCGCTGCGGCTGCGCGAGACGTTCCTGTCGGTGGCCGGGCACGAGCTGCGCACGCCCCTGTTGCCGCTCCAGCTGCGGTTGCAGAGCCTGCTGCGCCGCGGCCGGAGCGGGGCCCCGTTGACGCCGGAGATGCTGCTCGCGGAGCTGTCCGCCGCCGAGTGGCAGACGCGGCGGCTCGGGTTGCTGGTGGATCAACTGCTGGACGTGTCCCACCTGCTCGCGGGCCACGCGCTGGTGCCGCGGCGCAAGCGGGTGGACCTGTGCGAGGTGGTGGCGGGCGTGCTCGAGGGGCTGCAGCGGCAGATAACGGCCAGCGGCTCCGCGGTGGTGCGCGAGCTGCGGTGCCCGGCGGTCGGCGAGTGGGACCCGCGCCGGCTGGAGCTGGTGGTGTCGGGCCTGGTGCAGAACGCGGTGAAGTTCGGCCAGGGCAGGCCCATCGACATCCGTGTGACGCCTCGGGACGGCGCGGTGTGCCTCGTGGTGAGGGACCGGGGCATGGGCATGTCGCAGAGCGAGCTGGAGCACATCTTCGACCCGTTCAGCCGCGGGGTGCCGGAGCAGCACTTCGGGGGGCTGGGGATCGGCCTCTACCTCACGCGCCAGGTGGTGCGGGCCCATGGGGGCACCATCTCCGTGGAGAGCCGGCCGGGGGAGGGGGCCACCTTCACGGTGGAGCTGCCGGTGGGCGAGGTGTCGGGCGAGGCCGCCTGAGGGGCGCTCCGGCCCACCACGCGGCTTGCCTTCCCGGGTGCTCCGCGTGAGAAGTGAGGCACCACGCGGGGACGCCCCTGTCGCCCGCTCGCCTTCCTTCCTGCCGACATGAATCTCCGGTACGACGTCATCGTGGTGGGGCTCGGCCACGCGGGCTGCGAGGCCGCCCTGGCCTGCGCGCGCATGGGCCTGTCCACCCTGGGCCTCACCCTCAAGCGCGAGCGCGCCGCCGTCATGAGCTGCAACCCCGCCGTGGGCGGCACCGCCAAGGGCCACCTGGTGCGCGAGTTGGACGCGCTCGGCGGGGAGATGGCCCGCGCGGCGGACCTCGCGGGCACGCACTTCAAGACGCTGAATGCCTCGAAGGGGCCGGCCGTGCAGGCCACCCGCGTGCTGTGCGACCGCGAGGCCTACGCGCGCACCCTGCAGTCCGTGCTGTGGGCCCAGCCGAACCTCACCGTGCACGAGGCCGAGGTGTCCTCCGTGGTGGCCGAGGGCGGACGCGTGGCGGGCGTGGTGCTCGGGGACGGCACGCAGGTGGCGGCGCGCGCGGTGCTGCTCACCACGGGCACCTTCCTCCAGGCGCTCATGCACGTGGGCGAGAAGAAGGAGGTGGGCGGACGGCTCGGCGACGAGGCGGCGAAGGGGCTGTCGGACTCGCTGCGCTCGCTCGGCTTCTCGCTGGGCCGCTTCAAGACGGGCACGCCCGCGCGCCTCCTGCGCGACAGCATCGACTGGGCCGCGCTCGAGCCCCAGCCCGGAGACTTCCCCCCGCGTCCGCTGTCGCTGCGCACGAAGTGGACGCTCGGCTCCACGTCCTTCCCGTGCCAGCCCGCCGTCACGTGCGCGCTCACGTACACCACCGCGGAGACGCACCGGATTCTGCGCGACAACATCCACCGCTCACCGCTGTTCCAGGGGGAAATCGTCGGACGGGGCCCGCGCTACTGCCCGTCGCTGGAGGACAAGGTGGTGCGCTTCTCCGCGCGCGAGCGGCACCTGGTGTTCCTCGAGCCCGAGGGCCCCGACTCGCCGCTGGTGTACCCCGCGGGCCTGTCCACGAGCATGCCGGCCGAGGTGCAGCTCGAGTTCCTGCGCACGCTGCCGGGCCTGGAGAAGGTGGAGGTGGCGCGCTTCGGCTACGCGGTGGAGTACGACTACGCGCCGCCCACTCAGCTGAAGGAGACGCTGGAGACGAAGGCGATCGAGGGCCTCTACTTCGCCGGACAGCTCAACGGGACGAGCGGCTACGAGGAGGCGGCCTTCCAGGGGCTGTACGCGGGGATTCAGGCCGGGCTGAAGGTGAAGGGCGAGCCGGCGCTGGTGCTCGGGCGGGACGAGGCGCACGGGGCCGTGTTGGTGGACGAGCTGGTGACGAAGGGGGTGGACGAGCCCTTCCGCATGTTCACGAGCCGCTCGGAGCACCGGCTGAAGCTGCGCGAGGGGAACGCGGACCTGCGGCTGGCGAAACACGGGGCGAGGGTGGGGCTGGTGTCGCGCGAGGTGCTGGAGCGGGTGGAGGCGCGGGGGAGGGCGGTGGCGGAGGAGGTGGCGCGGCTCAAGCGCACGGGACTGGCGGCGCGGCTGAAGCGGCCCGAGGTGACGTACGCGGCGCTGGCGGCGGAGAAGCCGGAGGGCTGGCCCGCGCTGGCGCCGGACGTGGTGGAGGAGGTGGAGGTGGAGGTGAAGTACGAGGGCTACATCGTCATGGCGGAGCGGACGGCGGCGAGGGAGGCGGAGGCGTGGGACGGGTGGAGGATTCCGGGGGACTTCTCGTACGCAGGGGTGAGAGGACTGTCGGCGGAGGCGGTGGAGAAGCTGGAGAAGGTGCGGCCGGCGACGGTGGGGCAGGCGAGGCGGATTCCGGGGCTGACGCCGGCGGCGTTCTCCTTGCTGCTCGTGGCGCTCAAGCGTGGCGGGCTGGGGGGCGCCGGAGGCCCTCGCGAGTGCGGTGTCTGATCGCACAGGGGGGTGTGGACAAGGTGTGGGCAAGTCTGGAGAAGCCCAAGGTGTGAATCATTTCAAGGGGTTGAGACCCCGAGCAGGGAGGGCCGGCTGTGGATAACGCGCGCTTCGCCGATCAGATTCAGCAGGGGTGCCGGGCGTTGGGGGTGACGGTGGGGGAGGACGTGCCGGCGAGGCTGCACCGGCTGATGGGCGAGCTGTTGAAGTGGAACGCGAAGGTGAACCTGACGGCGATAACGGCGGAGGAGGAGGTGTTGGAGAAACACTTCCTGGACTCGCTGGCGGTGCTGCCGGAGGTGGAGGGGGCGGGGAGCGTGCTGGACGTGGGAGCGGGAGCGGGGTTCCCGGGGCTGCCACTGAAGATGGCGAGGCCGTCGTTGTCGGTGACGATGGTGGACGCGGTGGGGAAGAAGGTGGGGTACCTGAAGGCGGTGGTGGTGGTGGCGGGGCTGGGGCTGACGGGGACGAAGGCGGTGCACACGCGCGCCGAGGGCAAGCCGGACGCGGAGGGCCTGCCGAGGGCGGACCGGGTGATCGCCCGCGCCTTCATGGACCTCCCGGACTGGCTGGACCTGGCGCCGGCGTACCTGGCGCCGGGAGGGCACGTGGTGGCGATGCTGGGCAAGGCGCAGGGCGAGGACGAGCTGCGAGCGCAGGCGGAGAAGCGGGGCCTCTCGCTGGTGTCGGCGAGGGCGTACCGGCTGCCGTTCTCGGGAGCGGAGCGGCAGGTGGCGGCGTTCGCGAAGCGGGAGTGAGCCGGGCCTCCTCCCCTCTCTGGGAGGGGAGGAGGGAGGACCGGGCTCGGAAACGAGGAGCCCGGTGGCTCCGTGCTCGGCGAGTCAGCTCACCGCCGCCGACGCAGCTGCTCGGAGCGCTCCATCACGTTCAGGACCCGCCATGTGACGGCGAGCATGAACAGTACGAGCACCACGGAGAGGAAGACGAGCACATCGACGGGCTCGAGCGAGGACGACGCGAGCTCGCTCGCCACGGTGATGATTGAGGATGGTTCCATGCGTAACCGACTCCTTGATTATTGAGGAGCGCACGCGGGGTTTTCGACGCGTGTCCGCCGCAGGCGCTCCGTGGGTTGGCTCCCCTTGGCGGTTGGGAGTTGCCGGAAGGTAGGCATTCGGTCCGGAGCGAAGAACCCTGGAGGGGATGCACCCTGGGGAAGAGTCTTGTTCATCGGAGGGCAGGCGCGATGCGCGCCCTGGCCAGGATGTTCGAGCGCCGCGTACCGTCGCGGAACGGGTTCAAACGCATGCACCCAATTGACTACAGCGCGCGCGGTGCGCATCCATTCCGTAGAGGAATCGGGAATCGGGGCAGACTCCAAGCGAAGCGGGAAACTGGAATCGGAGCGGACTCCAAGAGAAACAGGAAACAGGACTGAGAGCGGACTCCCGCGAAGTCGAAGGGGCCTGCTCGTTCTGTGGATGGATGGACTTTCGACGCGTGTCCGCTCAGGCGGTCACGACCCAGAGAGGCGCTCGCTTGGCGGCGGGCGCCTCTCGCCTTTTTGGGGGCGTGAGCGGAACGCCTCGTCCAGTCGCGCGGGGTCTACCAGGAGGTCGGGTGGGGGATGATGGACCCACGACCATGGGGAGAGCTCCCTCATACCTTCATGGAGCCACCGGACCTGCAGGAGCAGGTGCCGGAGGGACGGGGGGTGGCGAGGTGGGGGAAGACTCGGCCGGAGGTGGAGGCGCGGGGGCGGGGGCCGACGGTGGTGTCGGCGCGGGCGTATCGGCTCCCGGACTCGGGGGCGGAGCGGCGGGTGGCGGCGTTTGCTCGGGAGGAGGAGGTGGGCTGGAGGGGGTAGGGGCGGCGGAGGTGTCCTCCTCGGGAGGGTAGGGGGCCTCCGCCACCACTTCGCCCTGGGGGGTGACGGCATACAAGTACCAGCCGTCGAGTACGCGCACGTACGGGCCTCCGCACCGATCGAAGCGCTGAATGACCTTCACGTAATAGAGACCCGGGGTCGGGCCCGTGAAGACGGCGACATTCAGTCCCTGCTCGGGGCTGGAGCATCCCGTGAAGAGGTTTGGAAACGGGTTGGTCCGCACCATCTCGCGCACAGCAGCTGCTGCGGCGAGCGCGGCGCCTGCCTCGAAGGAGGGGACGCGGAGTTGGGCCGAGCGCTCATCCGGCCACTGGACCTCCCCCTTCCACGCGGAGGCGGGCACGGCGCATCCCCAGAGCACCGCCGTGAGTACTGCGAGCGCACATGCCTTCATCATTTCTCTCCTGAAACCGCTCCGGGCCACGGGTGCTCTGGGAGCAGGGGATTGCATACTGTCGCCCATGCTCGGCCCCTATTCGGGCAACAACCGCAGAGGTTCCTCGCTGCATTGTG
This sequence comes from Archangium violaceum, assembly GCF_016859125.1. Classification (NCBI taxonomy): domain Bacteria; kingdom Pseudomonadati; phylum Myxococcota; class Myxococcia; order Myxococcales; family Archangiaceae; genus Archangium; species Archangium violaceum. Next base: position 3,422,106 of record NZ_CP069338.1, read on the forward strand.
GGCCGGTGCCGAGGCTGTTTTCTCCGCGTGGGGCACAGCGACCCAAGGAGATCCAACGAGCCTTTCCCTGGCTCCACTGTTGGACTTCGCCCGTGGGGAAGTAGCGCAGGAAGAGGCGAGTGCCGTCCTGGCGCTCCGCTACCAGCGCCGAGGCCATCTCGATGGCCGTCTTTCCGTGGACGGCCGGCGCCGGATTGCCCGGAACCAGGCGGACTTCCGCCATGGCCACATAGGGGTTGAACGCGTCCGTGGGCCATGCGCCAAGGTCGAGTGAGGAGGGCACCGCGCCGCACGGGTGGTTGTGGATATAGCCCACGACCCACACCTGCGAGGCGGGGTAGTCCTCGTCCTTCACGACGAAGAACGGGTTGCATCGGTTGTGGGTTCCCGTGAGGGGCTCGGTGACGCGCCAGGAGAGGGAATCGGCATTTCCGGTGACATACACCGTCGAGCAGTACTCGGTGGACAGGCCGGGGATGGGCCGATTCGTCATGGGGTCACACACCCTGGCACCCGGGCGCCTGAGGAGCGCATCGGCCACGTCCTTGAGCAGGCTGATGGGAATGGAGGTGTCTCCCGTGGGCATCTCCACCGCGGGCACCTCCAACCACGGCCCTCGGGCGAGGGTGGCGTCCGCTGCGGAGGGCGCGTGTGAGGAGGGAGTGGTGCAACCCAATGCGAGCAGGAGGAGCGGAACCACGGACCTCATGAGAGTTCCACGCTCATGGACGGCGCGATGAAGGACACGGAGAACCCCCTGTCCGCCATTGTGCCATGGAGAGAGACGCCCAGCGTCGGTCCCGTGTGCGCGAACTGGCGCGGTGAGCGCGGAGCCAGGGGTCGAGTACCCCAGCCAGGTCGTGTCTGCTCCGTTCGCGAAGCGGGAGTAGCGGGGGAGGGGAGGGATGCTCCCACGTTGAGCCCGCGCGAGGCCCCCTCTCCCTCTGATCGAGGGGGGGCGGGTCTACGCCCTTCTACCGGCGACGACGCCGGGTCCTGGGAGGAGCGCGCCTGCGGCTGAGCAGGAGCCAGACGACGGCCATGAGGAACATGACCAGGGATACGGCGATGAAGTTGACGACCTGGGCGGACCCGGCGGTGCGCGCGATACCCGAGGCCACTTCGGCGAGTCGCAGGATGGCTTCCATCTTCATCCCCCCTCTCGAGGTGAAGGAGCACCCGCGCGGACCCCGTGGGCCCGAGAGGGCGCTCGATGTCGAGCTCCGAGAGACGGGAAGTTGGGCACGGGCCCCGGAGGGTGAACCTGTGCGAGGCCTCCCCTCATGGCACGGGGCCTTGCAGTGTGTCCCAGGTCCTACAGCTTGCACCGGGGCGTGGAGGAGGGGGCGGCTCCACGGACACGGACAGCGTGGTGCGGTTGTTGGATGAGTCCGATTCCGGTCGCGCACAGCCGGTGGACAGCTCCTGCACGAGCCCTCCGGGCTCGGAGACCTTCAACACGCTCGTGAAGGTGGCCGAGGAACCCGGAGGCCGCGCGCCCCAGGAAGCCAGAGGAGGGGGCCCGAGCGCCTCTCCGAGTCGGCACGAGACCCTGTTGCCCGTGACGACCCCGTCGGAACGTGCTCGGGAGCGCCAAGATGAGTGACGTCCGAGTGGCTTCGCGCGTGCCGATGTTCGCCACCGTCACGGGCCAGGTGCGGAGCGCGCCCACGGGAACCAGGGAGGGCGAGGACACCGCCGTCACCCGGTTTCCATCCGTGTCCTCCTGAGCGGTGTTGGGCACATGGGGCAGTTGTCCCAGAGGGCGCGCCCCCCGTCCTCGTCGGAGTCCCGGGTCGCGGAACGCCTCCCTCGGGGACTCCGCCGTCGGGCCGTCCCCACAACCACCGGCTCGAACCAGGGGCGGCTGCGCTGGGGGCGGGGAGCCCGTCCCCGGGGACGCGAAGGGGAGCCAGGGCATCAGGAGCAGTCGGGGTCCATGGAGCACCGAGCCTCGAGGTGCGTGGCGGGGTCAGCCGCTGCCTCCGGGGCGGAGATGCCGCCGCTCGGACCGCTACCGGCGACGAGCGGGTCGTGGGCGGATGGCGCGGGACCGCGCCAGCGGTCTGGCCGGCAGGCTGGACGGGGCCGCCTGTAGCCGAGGATGTCCCGGCGTGCCCGGGCGTGTTCCACGTGGAACAGGAGTCCAGAGGAGGGCTCCGGCCTGGCCGAAACCCGGCACAAGGGCAGCTCCGCCGGAGATGCCTCCGGACGGCGTGCCCCTCCACGCCCCGGGCCCCGGAGGTCCCCCTTCGCGGAAGCATGTTCCACGTGGAACAAGGAAGAGAGGACGGGCGTCCCGGGGCAGGTGGGCTGTTCCACGTGGAACGTGGGAGCGATGCCGGGCGGTGTGCTCCCCCGCGGTGCCCGCTGGAGGAGCCGCCTCTCGGCTCCGTCCCCGGGCGCCTGGGCTCCCCCGCGCGCGCGTGTTTCACGTGGAACAGGGCAGAAGGGGAGGGCGCCTTCGGGCAGGGGGCTGTTCCACGTGGAACACGGAGGAGGGGAAGGAGGCCTTCAGGTCGGGGACTGTTCCACGTGGAACGTCGGTCCGAGCATCCTGCCTGGAGCATCGGAGCTGGGACCACACCCGGTTCCCGGAGAGGCTCCCTGGCTGGAGCGTGTTCCACGTGGAACGTCGATTCGAGCTCTTCGCCCGGGTCTTCCGCGATGCCGCCCGGTCCCCTGGTTCTGGAGGCCCTCGCAGCGGAAGCGTGTTCCACGTGGAACGAGAGGGAGGGGAGGGCGCCTTCGATCAGAGCCTGTTTCACGTGGAACGACGATCCGTGCGCGCAGCCACGGTCTTCCGGGGTGACGCTCCGCATGTCTGGTTCTGGAGGCCCCCGTAGGGGCTGGGGAGGAGAGGGGGGCTCCCGGCGGAGCTCTGTTCCACGTGAAACGTCCGCCCCGTGCGTGCCGCCCGAGTCCTTCAAAACGCAGCTCCGTCTCCCTGTTCTGGCACCTGTCTGCTCCCCGTAGCGGAAGCGTGTTCCACGTGGAACGAGGCGGAAGGGGAGGGCGCTTCCCGGCGGGGCTCTGTTCCACGTGGAACGTCGGCCCGTGCGTGCGCCGTCCGGCGCTTCCGGGACGCCGCTCCGCGTCCCTGTACCCGAGGACCTCCGCGGCGAAAGCGTGTCCGGCGAGGAACGAGGAGGGGGAGGGCGCCTTCCGGCGGTCGGAGCCTGTTCCTCGTGGAGCAGTGCCGGGGCGAGTGAGGGGGCGGGCGTCTTTCAGGCGGAGTCGCGTTCCACGTGGAACCGCCAGGCCGGGGGGGCTGGCTCCGGGGGGCGTGTCTGGAGCTGGAGCGCCATCCGCGAACGCGTGTTCCTCGTGGAACAGGGGGGCGTCATGTGCCGGCAGACCCTGTCAGGAGATGTTTCTCGCGGCGTGCTCGTTCGGAGGGGGCCTGCTCTCCGGTTCGTGCCCGGTGCTCGGGTTCCTTCCGCGAACACGTGTTCCACGTGGAACGGGCGCTGGCGGCCGCGGTCCCCGCGGTGGAGCCCCAGGGGCGGCGGGATGGGACCGGGCCTCGTGGAGGGTCCGCCCGGTGGGGTGGCTCACGGGGCGGCTCCGGTACTCCAGTCCTCGGGTTCTTGTCGTGCCCCTCCCTCGAACGCGTGTTCCACGTGGAACGCGGACCCTCGCTTTTCCACCCGGTACCCTCACCCAGGCCCTCTCCCGGGGGGAGAGGGAGGGGGTTCTCGGGGTCCTCGAGCCTCCTGGCTCGGCGCGGGGATGTCAGGCAGGCAGGCTAGAAGGCTGATCCGGTCGCGGACTGGATCAGCCGGCGATTTGATGGATCAATGCGGATCCGGTAGCTGCCTCCCCCGCAGAGCCCCCGGGTACTTCCCGGGGCGTCGCAAGGATGGGCCACGTGGGTCGAATCATCTGTATCTCCAACCAGAAGGGCGGCGTCGGCAAGACGACCACCGCCATCAACCTCTCCGCGAGCCTCGCCGCCGCCGAGCGCAAGGTGCTCCTCGTCGACATGGACCCCCAGGGCAATGCCGGCAGCGGGCTCGGGCTCAAGCGCGACCAGCTCCAGGGCACCGTCTATGACGCCCTCCTCGGAGGGCGCCCCATGAGCGAGCTGCTCCACCCCACCGAGCTGCGCTTCCTCCAGGTGGTCCCCGCCACCCCGGACCTCACCGGCGCCGAGGTCGAGCTCGTCAACCAGGAGCGGCGCGAGTACCGCCTCCGCGACGCGCTCCGTCCGCTCGCCGAGCAGTACGACTACATCCTCATCGACTGCCCGCCGTCGCTCGGTCTGCTCACGCTCAACTCGCTCATCGCCGCGGACTCCGTCCTCATCCCGCTGCAGTGCGAGTACTACGCGCTCGAGGGCCTCTCCCAGCTCAACCACACCATCGACCTGGTGAAGCAGGCCTTCAATCCCGGCCTGACGATGGAGGGCATCCTCCTCACCATGTTCGACTCGCGCGCCAACATCGCCAACCAGGTCGTCGCGGACGTGCGCGAGTTCTTCAAGGAGCAGGTCTTCACGTCCGTCGTCCCGCGCAACGTGCGCCTGTCCGAGTGCCCGTCCTTCGGCAAGCCCATCCTGCTCTACGACATCAAGTCCAAGGGCTGTGAGAGCTACCTGGCGCTCGGCCGCGAAATCATGCAGCGCGAGCCCAACCCGCCCCCCGCTCGGAAGGTGGCGTAGTGCCCGGCCCGGCCGCCGCCTGCATCCTTATATAGGCGCGGGCCGCCGGGTCAGCGGGTTCCCCAGGTCCACCCGCTTCCGCCGTGAAGGACCTGTCCGCCCGGGTGCTCCCCGGGCTGGTGATGCCGGGCTCGCCCGGCGGAGACGACGCAGTGGTGAATGGTGACAAGCAGAAGCGGGCGTTGGGCCGTGGCCTCTCCGCCCTCATCCCCCAGGCGGCTCCTCCTCCCGCGGCCGCCGCGGCCGCCGCGGCCGTGGTGCTCCCGGCCGAGCCCGCCGCTCCTCCCAAGGGCAGTGTCCTCAAGCTCCCCATCGAGGCCATCAAACGCGACACGCTCCAGCCGCGCCGCCACTTCGACGAGGAGAAGCTGCGCGAGCTCACCGAGTCCATCAAGGCGCAGGGCGTCCTGCAGCCGGTGCTCGTGCGCAAGGACTCCGAGGGCTACAAGCTCATCGCCGGTGAGCGTCGCTGGCGCGCCTCGCAGCTCGCCGGCCTCCATGAGATTCCCGCCATCGTCCGCGAGGTCACCGAGGTCGAGGCCTTCGAGCTCGCCCTGGTGGAGAACCTCCAGCGCGCGGACCTCAACCCCATGGAAGAGGCCGAGGGTTATCACCGGCTCGTCGAGGAGTTCGGCCTCACCCAGGACCAGGTGGCCCAGCGCGTTGGCAAGGAGCGCTCCACCGTGGCCAACGCCCTGCGGCTGCTCGGCCTGCCGGACGAGGTGAAGCGCATGGTGGCCGAGGGCAACCTCAGCGCCGGCCATGCCCGCGCGCTGCTCGGCGTGCCCCGCATCCCGGAGATGACGGAGCTGGCCGCCCAGGTCGCCGCCCGCAAGCTCAGCGTGCGTGACACCGAGAAGCTCGTCCAGCAGGCCAAGGGCAGCGCCAAGGCGGGCAAGGACTCCGCCACCCCGAAGAAGCCGAGCCCCCAGGTGAAGTCCCTGGTAGAGGAGCTCCAGCGGGTGCTCGGTACGAAAGTGCGCCTGGTGGAGAAGGGCAGCGGAAAAGGGACCATCGAGGTCGATTACTTCTCGTACGATGACCTCGACCGCATCCTGAAGGTACTCAGGAAGGAGTAGCGCGTGGCGCTCCTCGGCAAAAAAGAAGAGAAAACCAACGTACCGCTTCTAGGTGGCAGACGGGAGGATGAATCCGTGGCAACGCGTCCGGGTGAGGTTCACACGCTGCTCGGTAAGGGCAGTGAGTTCGAGGGGAAGCTCACCTTCGAGGGGCAGGTTCGCATCGACGGCAAGTTCAACGGGCAGATCTTCACCAAGGACGTGCTCGTCATCGGTGATGGCGCTCGCGTCCAGGCGGAGATCAACGCCGGCACCGTCATCATCAACGGCACCGTGGAGGGCAACGTGCGCGCGTCCCAGCTCATCGAGCTGCACGCCCCCGCGCGCGTGAAGGGCAACCTCGAGTCGCCCGCGCTCACCATGGATCGCGGCGTCATCTTCGAGGGCACCAGCAAGATGGAGAACCTCGGCAAGGGGGGGAGCACCCCGCCGCCTCCGGGTGGAGAGGGCAAGAAGTAGTGCGCCCCGCCGTGCGCCAGCATGCCCGCGCCGCCCTGGTGGCGCTCGCCGTGCTGGCGACCGGCTGTGGTGGGTGCAAGGAGCGGCAGCAGGGGGAGCCGCCCGCCGGAGCCGAGGGGCCCGAGGCCCGGCCCGCGACTCCTCGCCGCGTGGGGGTGAAGGTCCCCATGCCCACCGGGTGGACGGCCCAGGTGGCGCGGGATGGCAGCTTCCAGTTCGGTCCTCCCGGCCACCCCGTGCTGCGCGTGGACCTGCGTTCCGGCCAGGGGGACTCGCTGCCCGCGCCCGAGGCGCTCGTGGAGATGATGGGCGGCTCCTTCCAGGACTTCGAGCGCACCGTGGAGCAGCAGCAGGGCGGCTCGGACTTCTCGCTCGTGCGGGTGTCGCTCTCGTCGAAGCTCTCGGATGGGGGCATGGGCTCGCGCTACCCCGCGCTCTTCGGTGCCCGGCGCGTGGAGGATGACCTCTTCCTGTGCGCCACCTTCCCCGGCGTCACCGAAGGCGAGGTGGACCTGGCCACCGAGGCCTGCCGCGGCATCGAGTTCCAACAGCAGCGCTGAGCGGGGGTCGCCCCAAAGACATCGGGCGCCACGACCAGGAGCCCCATGCTCTCCGGCCGCGCGCCCGATGAATCCCCCCTGCTCACACCAGGGAGTCGGCCCTTCCCCCCGGACGGCCGGCGCTCTGGTGGATATGTGAAAGTCTTCAACGCCCTGCTCACCAACGGAGGCGTGAACGTCCGGGGATATGCGCGGGTTTTTCGCGCGGAATCTCTTCTGAATCTCTTCTGGGAGACGGGCCCGAGACTCCAGGGAGAGGTGGGAGGCGTCAGCGCTTGAGGGCCAGCGAGAGCGCGAAGTCGCCGGCCGCGTCCGTCCAGCGCTCCACCAGGTGCAGTCCCGCCGCCGCCAGCTCCGCCTCCACCTGCTCCACGCGGAACTTGCAGCTCACCTCCGTGCGCAACACCCCGCCCTCGGCGAAGTTCACGTAGCGCTCCAGCGCGGGCAGCCGCACCGCCTGCGGCCTCGTGGAGATGAGCCGCATCTCCACCCAGCCGTTCTCCTCGTCGAAGGGCGCCAGGTGCTCGAAGGCCTCGGGCTCGAAGTCCGCCCCCAGCTCGCGGTTGAGCACGTTCAGCACGTTGCGGTTGAAGGCCGCCGTCACCCCCGCCCTGTCGTTGTACGCCTCGAAGAGCCGCCGCCGGCACTTGAGCAGATCCGTTCCCAACAGCAGCCCCTCGCCCGGCGCCAGTCCCTCCGCCAGCTCCGCGTAGAAGCGCGCCCGCTCGGCCGGCTTCAGGTTGCCGATGGTGCCTCCCAGGAAGGCCACCAGCCTCCGGCCTCCCCTGGGCAGCCGCCCCAGGTGCCGCTCGAAGTCTCCCACCACCGCGTGCACGTGCAGTCCCGGGTACTCGTTCGCCACCGCCTCCGCCGACTGCCGCAGGAAGGCCTCGCTCACGTCGAAGGGCACGAAGCGCGTGAGCCTCCCCGTCCCCCGCATCGCGTCCAGCAGCAGCCGCGTCTTCTCGCTGCTCCCACTGCCCAGTTCGATCAGCGTCTCCGCCCCGCTCGCCCGCGCGATGTCCGCCGCGTGCGCCAGGAGAATCTCCCGCTCGCACCGCGTGGGGTAGTACTCCGGCAGCCGCGTAATCTCCTCGAAGAGCTGACTGCCTCGCTCGTCATAGAGCCACCGGGGTGACAGCTCCCGGGGGTTGCGCTCGCCGCACAGTCCGGCCAGCACCTCCGCGCGCAGCGCCCGTTGCGCATCCCCCGGCCGGACGTGCACCTCCATCGTCACCAGGGACTCGTCGCGCCGTCCCAGCCCCACATTCCCCACCCACCCCGCTGTCCGTCCCATCAATCACCTCGCGTCGCGCGCGCATCTGAAGCCGGCGAAGATGTGTCGCCGGATGGGGTAGTCCCAGTTGCGGAAGCTGTTGCGCACGGCCACGGGGGCACTCGCCCAGGCTCCGCCTCTCAGGACCCGGTACTCCGCCCCGAAGAACACCTCCGAATATTCACGGTAGGGGTAGGGTTTGAACCCCGGGTACCCGGTGAAAGTGCTGGAGGTCCATTCCCAGACATCCCCGAGCAGGCCCCAGACACCGTCGGCGCTTTGTCCTGTCGGGTAGCTGCCAATGGCCGAGGGGCCCCACATGTCTCCGCCGAGGTTGGCGTGGCTCGCGGTGGGCGGTGTGTGGCCCCACGGGTAGGTGCGAGGCCGTACGTCCGAGCCCGCCGCGGCCTTCTCCCACTCGGCCTCCGTGGGCAGGCGCTTGCCGGCCCAGCGCGCATAGGCGTCCGCCTCGTACCAGCACACGTGCTGCACGGGCTCGTCGCGGGCGATGGGCTCCCACCACCCGAAGCGCCGCCGCAGCCAGGTGCCGTTCTCCTGCGGCTCCCAGAAGAGCGGGTGGCGGATCCCCTGGGACTGAATCCACGCGAAGCCCTGGGGAGCCCACCAGCGCGGGTCGTCGTAGCCCCCGGACTCGACGAAGACGACGAAGTCCCCGTTGGTGACGGGGTGCGCGTCCAGGAGGAAGGGCGGCACGTCCACGGTGTGCGCGGGGCGCTCGTTGTCGTAGGCCCAGGCGGCGTCGCTGCCCAGGCGCACGGGGCCACCGGGGATGAAGAGCTCGTGCGCGGCGGTGCGCGCGGGGCGGGGACGGGGGCGCGCCGCGGGCCGGTACACGTGGCGCGTCATGAGTTGCAGCGTGGCGGCGAGCGTCTCCAGGTGCTGCTGCTCGTGCTGGGCCACCATGCCGAAGACGAAGCCGCCGCGCAGCAGGGGGGCGTCCGAGTCCTCGGGGAGGCCCTGCAGCCAGTCGAGCGAGGCCTCGCGCACGCGGGCGGCGTAGGCCAGGGCCTGCTCGGGGGAGAGCAGCGGCAGTTGCGAGCGCGTGGCGCGAGGGTTGCGGAAGGCGTCGTAGAGGGCGTCGAAGGCGGCGTCGGTGAGCGCCGGGGCGCCGAGCGCGCGCAGCAGCCACTGCTCCTCGTAGTTGGCCACGTGGGCCACGTCCCAGACGATGGGCGACATGAGGGGCGAGTGCTGGCGGGTGAGCGCGTCCTCGGGCAGGCCCTCGAGCATCCGCAGCATCCGCGAGCGCGCGGCGGACAGCTCCGTGACGGCGTGAACCTTCCAGGGACGAGGCTCCAGCTGGCCCGTGTCCCGGCGGGCCTCGAGAGGGCTGCGCATGGTGCCCACCAACCTAGGAAGCGGCCAACAGGCGGGGGAGTGCCTCGTCCCGGCGCGCGAGCCGTCCGTGTTCCACCGTACGCCGGTCGCGGCCTTGGACTGTCGTGGGCCGGGCATCCGGGCCCTCGCCATTCCGGAGGGAGCGCGGGAGGGCATCTCCTTCCGCGTCTTCCAGGTGCGGGAGTGGGTCCGTCCGGTGATGACCGCTACGTCCTGACTGATTGGAGGTGTTGTCGGGCGCGTGACGTCAGGCCGGGAGGTGGAGCGAATCGAGCGGAAGAACGGGAGACACTGAGGAGAGCGCCGTGCTGGTGGGGGGCGGCCCGATTCGGAGGCCCGGCATGAAGCCCTCACGCACGTGGATGAGCTTACTGGCCGTCTGGCTCCTGACGCTCTCGTGTGCCGCGCCGGGAGCGCTGTCTCCCGAGGGGATACGCGGGACGGATGTCTCGAGCGATGGGGCGGACGCCCTGGAGATGAGACCTCCGGGCGCGCCGAGAGGACCCCCTCTACGAACACCTCCAGCGCGTCCGGGGCGGGGAGGGCGCAATCGCAACCGCAACCCGTTCGAACCGCGGGAGCGCGTGTTCAACGCGGAGCCAACGCGGGAACAGAGGGAGGCGGCGCGACGGAGGAGTGAGAACGCGGCCCACGAGCAGACGCTGCGGGCGCAATACTGGCGGCTGAAGGCGGAGGCCGAGCGGCTGTACCCGGACAAGGTGGGACTGTACGAGGAGCACCACTTCTGGCCCCGGTATCTGGGGGGACGCGTGGATGGGCCGACGTACAGGGTACCGGCGCCCTACCATCAGCTCATCACCAATGCCTTCAGGGAGAAGCACGCCTACGGTCTCGCGCCTCCCAACGAGGCACGGGCGAAGGCCATCATGATGGAAGTCTATTCCGAGTTCCCGATTCCCCAGTTGATAGGTATCCCGAACCCCTGAGCCATGCGAGAGACCGTCGAATTCAGAATCTCGGAGCAGAATGCGCGGCGCTTCCTGAAGCCCGAGGACGGAAAGCCGTTGGGGCGTAGCACGCGCAAGCTGTTGCTGGACACGAACGACACCCGTTATGCGCTGGTAGGAAGGCTCGAGCATGAGTTCATGAAACAAGGCTCGTGCTTCTTCACGTTCTGGGACATCCGGCGCGCCTATACGAAGAAGGAGTTGGATGCGGCGGAGCTGTTCCACCTGAGGCTGCGTTCGGCGTTCGAGCCGGAAGGCGAGCAGTGCGGCACGAGGTACGACGAGTCGGTGGCCTGTCCGCATTGTGGTGTGGGAGCGCGTCAGCTCAACGAGCTGAGGCTCGAACCGGGCTCCCTCCCACGCGGCAAGGACATCACGAGGACCATCGCATTCAGCGAAATCATCGTCTCGTCCCGGCTCGTCGAGGCCCTGCGTGAGGACGGCATCACGGGTGCCCGTTTCCTCCCGGTGCTGCGCGAGGACGGGCGGGGAGCCCTCGATTCCTGGTACCAGCTGGAGGTGACGTCCCGCCCCCTCGGGGTGGCCCCGGTGTCGCGTTTCGGGGTGAGCCCGTTCGATCCGGACACGCGAGGCGAATACCGCTGCCCGCTGGGCCACGTGGGGGGCCTCAACCTCCTCTCGGAGCTCTCCGTGCGGCGAGCGGATTGGGACGGCTCGGACCTGTGCGTCGCGGCGCAGTGGATTGGGTACCGCAGCCGCAACGGAGGCGCGTTCCGCCCCTATCCCCTGCTGCTCATCTCCCAGAAGCTGCGCCGGCTGCTCGGCGGATTGAAGGGCAAGGGCTTCGACCTCGAGGTGGCCCACCTCGTCTGAGCCCGCGCCCGCGAGCCGGTCAGTCCCGTCCCGTGAGTCGGCGTCGAAGAAGCCCTCGGCCGCGAGCGTCCGGGCTCCGTGACGGCTCCTCTACTACCTGGGCGCATCCAGGTGCTGAACGCGGCGAGGTTTCTGTTGGCGCGGCTGATGGTCGTACTGCTCGGTCGTACGCTCTGGAGCGCGTGGCGGCGTGGAACGCCCACCGAGGGCCGGGCGAGCTGAGGCGGAAGGTGGAGGTGTTGTCGGGCGCGTGACGCCAGGCCGGGAGGTGGAGCGAATCGAGCGGAAGAACGGGAGACACTGAGGAGAGCGCCGTGCTGGTGGGGGGCGGCCCGATTCGGAGGCCCGGCATGAAGCCCTCACGCACGTGGATGAGCTTACTGGCCGTCTGGCTCCTGACGCTCTCGTGTGCCGCGCCGGGAGCGCTGTCTCCCGAGGGGATACGCGGGACGGATGTCTCGAGCGATGGGGCGGACGCCCTGGAGATGAGACCTCCGGGCGCGCCGAGAGGACCCCCTCTACGAACACCTCCAGCGCGTCCGGGGCGGGGAGGGCGCAATCGCAACCGCAACCCGTTCGAACCGCGGGAGCGCGTGTTCAACGCGGAGCCAACGCGGGAACAGAGGGAGGCGGCGCGACGGAGGAGTGAGAACGCGGCCCACGAGCAGACGCTGCGGGCGCAATACTGGCGGCTGAAGGCGGAGGCCGAGCGGCTGTACCCGGACAAGGTGGGACTGTACGAGGAGCACCACTTCTGGCCCCGGTATCTGGGGGGACGCGCGGATGGGCCGACGTACAGGGTACCGGCGCCCTACCATCAGCTCGTCACCAATGCCTTCAGGGCGAGGTGGGCCTACGGTCGGAATACGCCTACGCCCGAGGAGGCAAGGCAGATCATGATGAAGGTCTACGCCGAGTTCCCCATTCCTCAGTTGATAGGCATTCCGGACCCGTGACCATGCGCGAGACCATCGAATTCAGGATCGAGGAAAAGGATGCCCGGCGGTTCCTGCGGCCCGAGGACGGTAAGGTCATCGGGCAGATGGGCGGCGTGCGCAAGGTCGTCCTGGAGACCCACGACATCCGCGTGGCGATGATCCGTCAGTTGCACCTCGAGTTCCTGAAACGAGACTCGAGCTTCTTCACGTTCTGGGACATCCGGCGCGCCTATACGAAGAAGGAGTTGGATGCGGCGGAGCTGTTCCACCTGAGGCTGCGTTCGGCGTTCGAGCCGGAAGGCGAGCAGTGCGGCACGAGGTACGACGAGTCGGTGGCCTGTCCGCATTGTGGTGTGGGAGCGCGTCAGCTCAACGAGCTGAGGCTCGAACCGGGCTCCCTCCCACGCGGCAAGGACATCACGAGGACCATCGCATTCAGCGAAATCATCGTCTCGTCCCGGCTCGTCGAGGCCCTGCGTGAGGACGGCATCACGGGTGCCCGTTTCCTCCCGGTGCTGCGCGAGGACGGGCGGGGAGCCCTCGATTCCTGGTACCAGCTGGAGGTGACGTCCCGCCCCCTCGGGGTGGCCCCGGTGTCGCGTTTCGGGGTGAGCCCGTTCGACCCGGACACGCGAGGCGAATACCGCTGCCCGCTGGGCCACGTGGGGGGCCTCAACCTCCTCTCGGAGCTCTCCGTGCGGCGAGCGGACTGGGACGGCTCGGACCTGTGCGTCGCGGCGCAGTGGATTGGGTACCGCAGCCGCAACGGAGGCGCGTTCCGCCCCTATCCCCTGCTGCTCATCTCCCAGAAGCTGCGCCGGCTGCTCGGCGGATTGAAGGGCAAGGGCTTCGACCTCGAGGTGGCCCACCTCGTCTGAGCCCGCGCCCGTTCATCGCTTCACCGGCTCGACGACCATTGCACTGCCTCCGCCGCGGCGGATGGGCTCGGCGGCGGCGGTGACGGTGCCATCGGGGTTGAAGCGGATGGCGGTGAGCGCGCCAAGGGGCCCCGCGTCCGTGAAGGAATGCCCCAGCGCCGCGAGCGCGGCGGCCTCGGGCGAGGCGATGAATCCGGGCTCGGCCTGGCTCTTCTCGTCGGGCGAGTTGCGCTGCGACACGCGCGGCGCCGCGAGCGCCTGGTCGATGGGCATGCCGAAGTCGAGGTGGTTGATGAGCGTCTGGCCCACGGTGGTGATGATGGTGGAGCCCCCCGGGCTTCCGAGCGCGAGCACGGGCTCGCCGTCCTTGAACACGAGCAGGGGGCTCATGCTGCTGCGGGGCCGCTTGCCGGGCGCGGGCGCGTTGGGGTGCGGCGCTTCCGGCGAGGCGGGCAGGTCGAAGTCCGTCATCTCGTTGTTGAGCAGGAAGCCGTAGCCGGGGACGACCATGCCGTTGCCGCCCTCGCCCTCGATGGTGCACGTGTACGTGACGATGTTGCCCGCGGCATCCGCGGTGGTGATGTGTGTCGTCTCCTTGTTCAGCACGCGCTCCTCGGTGGCGGGGCGCTCCACCTGGGAGAGGGGCGTTGGCGCCGCGTGCGTTCCTCCCTGGAAGGGGAGCGGATTGCCGGGAGCCGCGGCGGTGGTGGAGGCCCGGGACACGTCGAGCGCCGAGCGCCGGCTCGCGGCGTAGTCGCGTGAGAGCAGCCCGGCCTCGGGGACGGAGACGAAGGCGGGGTCGCCCAGGAAGGCATTGCGGTCGGCGAAGGCGAGCCGCGAGGCCTCCAGGTAGCGGTGGAGGAAGTCGGCGCGGGACATCGCGTCCGGCGCGTAGGCCTCGAGCAGGTTGAAGGTGAGGGCGAGCGTGAGGCCGCCGCTGCTCGGCACGCCCATGCCGTACAGGGTGTAGCCGCGGTAGGTGCTCGTCACGGGCGGGCGGACGACGGTCTCGTACGCCGCGAGGTCCTCGAGCGTCATCACCCCGGGGCGCACCACGCGCGAGGCGCCGGGGGTGACGGGGGGCCGGGTGACGGTGTCGACGATGGCCCGGGCGATCTCCCCCCGGTAGAAGGCGTCGAGGCCGTCCCGGGCCACCAACCCGTAGGTCCTCGCGAGGTCCGGGTTCCTCACGGTGGTGCCGACGGGCCAGGGCTGTCCATCCGGGCCCAGGTAGAGGGCGGCGGAGCTGGTGAAGTCGCGGAAGCGCGAGGCGTTGCGGCGCGTCTGCTCGAAGAAGGTGGCGTCGACGTCGAAGCCGTGCTCGGCGACGCGGATGGCGGGTTGGAGGACGTCGGACAGCGGGCGCGAGCCGTACAGCCGCAGGGCCTCGCTCCAGCCCAGGGGGGAGCCGGGGACGCCGACGGACAGGCCACTGGTGACGAACGCGTCGAAGGGAATGGGCGCGCCGTCCTCGTACAGGCGCGAGCGCTCCAGCGCCCGGGGTGCCGTCTCCCGGTGGTCCAGGGTGACGACGCGCTTGTCCTTCGCGATGTAGGCCACCAGGAAGCCGCCACCGCCGATGCCACAGGAGTACGGGTCCGTGACGCCGAGCACGCTGGCGGCGGCCACGGCGGCGTCCACGGCGTTGCCTCCGGACGCGAGGAGCTCGATGGCGGCGGCGGTGGCGCGCACGTCCACGGTGGCGGCGGCGCCTCCGCGTCCGGTGGCGGTGGGCGTGGGGGCTGGGGAGGCGAGCGGCCGGGCGTCCGACACGGGCGCCGGAGCGGTGGCGCAACCCGTGCCCATCGCCAGACACAGCGAGGCACTGACGGAGAAGAGGAGTCTTCGCATGAGGGCGAAGGCTATCAGCCTCCCCGCTCGTACGCGGGTGATGCGCACCGCACACGTGTCCCTCCCATGTGTCGGGTTTCTGGCGGGGCGCGAGGGGGGTGGATGTTTCGGAGGGATGTGGGTTCCTACCATGCATGCCCATGTAGGCATGGGCGGGGAGGTGGCCGAGGCCCCGGGCGCGTGTGCGCGGTTTTTCGCCGGGAGGACGCATGAACCCTTCGCTCTGGACAGTCCGCGACGGACCTCGAGACCTGGCGCCGCTCGTCCTGGACGAGGAGCGCGAGGCGTCCCAGGCGGTGGCGCGCGCCTTCTCGCGGTGCGGCTTCTCCGCGGACGAGTGGCGGGCGCTCCACGACTCGCCCCTGCGGGCCTTCCTCTGGGTGGCCACCGCGGATGGCCCGGTGCGCCCGCGTGAGCGCGAGGCCTGCCGGCGGGTGCTCGGGGCGGGGCGCTTCTCCCTCAGTCCGCTGGTGGGCCGCATCTGCGGCGAGGCCCTGCTCCAGCTCGACGTGCTCGGGCCGGAGCGCCTGGGCGAGGCGCCGGACCTGGACGTCCTGCGTCCGCTGTGTCAGCGCGTGGCGGACCGGCTGGGGCTCGGCGAGGCCGCGCGTCTCCAACAGTTCCTCCTGGACGTGGGCTGGCGCGTGGCGAGGGCCTCCAACGGATTGCTCGGCGTCGTGGGGTGTGTGCGCCGGGAGGAGCGCCAGGCGCTCGCGTCGCTCGAGGAGGCGCTGGGGCCGCTGCACGGGGGCGGCTGAGGGCGGGCCGGGTGCTCGAGCCGCCCGAGGTGCTCAGGTGGGCGACTCGCGCTCGCGGGGACCGAGCCCCCACGGGCCCCGGGTGTTGGTGTCCTCCAACTCGCGCAGCTCCATGCCCCGCATCACGTCCTCCTGGGTGACGGTGCCCACCAGCACGCCCTCGTGCACCACGGGCAGCTGTGGCAGCCGGCGCTGGCCCATCTCCTTCAAGGCCTCCCAGGCGGTGGCGTCCGGGGAGAGCTCGGGCACGGGCACGGCCAGCTCGCGCGCCCGCACCTGGGCTCGCCGTGGCACGGGCACCTGCCGCACGCTCGCCAGCGTCACCAGCCCCACCACGCGCCCCTCCTCCACCACGGGCAGGGCCCTCCGCCGCTCCGTCCGCATGCGCTCGGCCACCTCCTCCAGCGTCGCCCCCGCCTCCACCACCGCCGTGCGCGCCACCATCAGCTCGCGCACGTGCACCCGGTTGAGCAGGGATTGCACCAGCACCTCGCGCGACTCGCCCTCCGCCCCCATGAAGACGAAGAAGGCGATGATGATCAGGATGAAGTTGCCGCCGAGCAGGCCCACCAGCCCGAAGAGCACGGCGAAGCCCTTGCCCACCGCTCCCGCCACCCGCGTGGCACGCACGCGGCCGAGCCTCCCGGTGAGCAGCGCGCGCAGGATGCGGCCCCCGTCCATGGGGAAGGCCGGCAGCAGGTTGAAGACGCCGAGGAAGACGTTGAGGTAGCCCAGGTAGAAGACGGCGAATTGCAGGTTGAAGGAGCGTGCCCCCTCCAGCAGCACGTAGCTGGCCAGGAAGAGCCCGCCCAGCACGAGGCTGGTGACGGGGCCCGCCAGCGCCATGAGCGCCTCGTGCCGCGAGCCCTGGGGCATCCGGCTGATGCGCGACACGCCTCCAATCATCAACAGGGTGATGTCGGAGACCTCGCCTCCCTTGCGCAGGGCGTAGATGGAGTGGGCCAGCTCGTGCACGAGCACGGCGAGGAAGAGCGCCACCGCGAGCCCCAACCCCCATATCAGGGGATGGCCCACGAGCCGCTCGGGGGGCACCTCGGCCGCCTCGGCGGCGCTGCGGAAGGCCTGTCCGAAGAGCCAGGCCAGGAAGGGCAGCACCAACAGGAAGGAGTAGTGCACCCGGATGGGAATGCCCCGCAGGGTGGCGATTTTGAAGGCTCCGCGCACGTGACACCTCTTTGAGGGAAAGGTGGGGTTCCTGGTGGGCGGAACCATCCAGCCGGAGGGCGATGGGATGGCCCCTGGCCGGAGGGCGGGCTGGCCTCGGGAACGGACGGGGCCCGCCCGTCACCTTCAGATGGAGGAGCTGGCGGGCTCGGAGATGCCCTCGAGGGCCTCGCCCACCTTCTTCTCGCTCGTCTCGCCGGACAGGTCTCCCAGTGCGACGATGCCCACCAGCTTCTTGTCGTGGTCCACCACGATGAAGCGGCGGATCTGCTTCTCCTTCATCCGGTTGAGGATGTCGTCGGCGTCATCGTCGTCGAAGCAGTACTGGATGCCGGAGGTCATCACGTCGGACACCTGGGTGGTGTTGGGGTCCTTCCCCAGGGCAATCGCCCGCACGACGATGTCGCGGTCGGTAATCATCCCCAGCACGCGCTGGCCGTCACACACGGGGATGGGACCCACGTTGAGGCTGCGCATCTTCTCCGCGGCGTCGCGGAGGGTGTCGTTGGGGTTGATGACCTCCACGTCGCGCGTCATCACTTCACGAATCATCTTGGCCATGGCCGCTCCTTGGGTTGGGGGCCGCGGGGTGTCGGCTCCCCTTCCGCCAAACCGTGGGGAGCATCCCGGCGGGGGGCAACGCGGGTCGGGGCCGTCCTCCCGGAGAGCGTCCGAGCGGTCGCGGAGCCCCGGCCCGTTCCGGTGCGGAGGCGGGTCCCCCTGGGGGCCGGCGCGCGAGTGCCCCTCATGAAGGTGGGCGGGCCCGACGGGGGCCCGAGGAGGGGAGCGGCGCCTGCCTGGACGCTCGCGGGTTCCCCGTCCCCGGGACTCAGGCCGGGGCCACCCACTGGCCCGGCTTGGGCGCGTCGCGCCAGACGTGACGGCCGGTGTCCGGATCCTTGTGGAAGCGCATGAAGTCCCCCAGGCCGGTGTCGAGCGCGCGCGCGTCGAGCACCTCGGCCACCTTGCCGATGAGATGGAGCACCTCGTCCCCCTCGCCGTGGACGAGCAGCTTCACGCGGGGCGTCGGCTCCCAGGGGCCGAGCTCGAAGGTGATGGAGAAGCCGTCACCGTGGAAGAAGCCCTCGGCGAGCGTGGGGAAGACGATGGAGGGCAGGGCCTCGTGCAGCCGGCGGATGACGACCTCGCGCGGGCCGAGCGGCGGAGGTGACCAACCCTCGGGGAAGTCCCTCACCGAGTCGAAGCCAGCGGCGCCCATCAAATAGATGATCCAGCTCATGCGACACCTCGTGATTCATCATCTTCGGAAGGACACCCTACGCGAGGTGTCTGACATTGAGGGGCGTCGTCCGGACGCGGGGATGTGGTGTCCACCACCCGGCGGTCGACCCGGACGGGGGGCGCACGGGGCCGCGAGCGGAATGGGGACGGAAATCCGGTTCAAAAAAACGGCGGGGTCCTCCCATTCAGGGGGTGTCGGACACCTGAATGGGAGAGAACTTGAACCTGTTGAATGTGATTCGTGTTGGATGCCTGGCCCTGCTGACGGCCAGTGGCGTGCTCACCGCGTGTGGCGGGCGGGGAGTCGAGTGGGTACGCGCGGACAGCAAGACCACGCAGTCGCTCACGGCGATCCACGGTAGCGGTGCCAGCGATATCTGGGCGGTGGGGGAGCTGGGGACCACCATCCACTGGGATGGAAGGAGCTGGAGCGCGGTGGAGTCGGGAACGAGCGTGGACCTGAGCGCGGTGTGGACCGTGGGGCCCCGGGACGCGTGGGCGGTGGGCCAGCAGGGCGTGGTGTTGCACTGGGATGGAAGCCGCTGGTCCCGGGTGGACGTCGGGTCCTCCAATCGTCTCACGGGAGTCTGGGCCAGCGGTCCGGACGATGTCTGGGTGACGCTGGATACCGGCGTCATGATTCGCGGGGCCCTGCACTTCGATGGGAAGACCTGGGCGGTGCGAGTCTTTCCCGGCTCGTCGATGTGGGCGGCGAACCAGGTGTGGGGCTCGGGGCCGGGGGATGTCTGGGTTTCCCAGACGGAGGGCGACAAGCTGATGCACTGGACGGGCTCGGCGTGGAGTGCCGTGCCCCTGGAGATCGGCTCGTATCCGGATGTCCTGGACCTGACGGGAACGGCGTCCGGCGAGATGTGGATGCTCTGTGAGTTGGTCGGGGACCGGAGGGTGGTCCGCAAGGACGGGAACGGCTGGACGCTGCTGCCCGCGGAGGAGACGGACTTCCCGCTGCTCGGCAACGGGTGGATCGGTGTGTGGGGCTCGGGAGCTCAGGCGTGGACGGTGGGCGAGCTCGGCACCATCTTCCACTTCGACGGAGAGACGTGGCTCGAGGAGCGCGAGGAGGACCTGTACGGGGGACTCACGTTCCGCGATGTCTGGGGCGCGAGCGAGACGGATGTCTGGGCCGTCGGCGAGGAGGGCGTCGTGATGCGGAGGACTCCGCCCTCGTCGTCTTGAGACACTCCGCGTGGTTTAACGCCGCGCATGGGTGTGATGCTCCGGTGTGCGTTCTTCCTGTTGCTCGTCGGTGGTCCGGCGCTCGCCGGGCCACGGCCCGAGTCCCGTTGGGGCCTGCGCTGGAATGGCGCGCCCGGGTGCATCCAGGCGGCGCCGCTCGCCCGGGCGGTGGAGGCGCGGCTGGGGCGCCCGGTGTTCGGGCCCGAGCCCGGGTTCCTCATCGACGGGGTGCTCGAGCGCGGCGGGCCCTCGGGGTGGAAGGCGAGGCTGTCGCTCGTGGACGCGCGGGGCAACGTGCTCGGCAGCCGCGAGGTCTCCACGCCGGAGGCGGCCTGCACCGCCATCGAGCCCCGCCTGCTGCTGGTGATCGCCGTGATGATCGATCCCTCGGCGGCGTTCGCGCGCCCCGCTCCCGCGAGCCCGCCGGAGCCGGAGCGCGCGCCCGAGCCGGAGCGTCCGCAGGAGCCCATGGCCTCCGAGCCTCCGCCACCCTCCGCGCCCGCCGTCCCCCGGGTCGCGCCTCCGCCGGAGACCGCGCGGAGTCGCATTCAACCGGGGCCACCGGCGCCACGCGGCTCGGGCACGGTGCTCACGGCGGCGGCCACGGGCTCGGTGGGAGGGGGTTTCGGGGTGGCGCCCGGCATCTCCGGCACCGCCTGGTTCTCTCCTGGTGGATGGCCGTGGCTGCTCCGGCTGGCCCTGGCGCCCTACGCCGGCTACGAGAAGGACGGGGGCCGCCTGGCCCTGGTGACGTCCGTGGCGGAGGGAGGCGTGTGCCCGGTGTCCTGGGCGGACGGGGCGTGGTCCGCGTCCGGCTGCGCCACGGCCACGTTCTCGCTGGTGTTCGCCTACAGCGTGGGCTTCGAGCAGGGCCGGCTCGAGCCAATCATTCGAGGAGACCTGGGCCCGCGCGCCCGGCTGGAGAGGAGGCTGGGCGAGCGCACGGCGCTCCACGTGGGCCTGGGGGCGGGGTTCGGCTGGCTGCGTCCGACGGTGCGGCTGCTCAAGCCGGACGGGACGGCGGAGGATCTGCGGTTGGGCCTGCCGGTGCAGGTGACGCTGGACGTGGGCGTTTCGTTTCTCGGGCCCTGGGGAGGGATGGGGTAGGGTCGGGCGCTGGTTCCCCTGCCGATGATGCCGCGCCCCGACTTCCAACGGGTGTACGCCGAGAACGCGCCGTTCATGTGGCGCACGCTGCGCCGGCTGGGCGTGCGGGACGCGGACCTGGAGGACGTGTGCCAGGAGGCGTTCGTGGTGGTGCACCGGCGCCTGTCGGACTTCGATGGGAGCGCGGCGGTGCGCACGTGGCTGTTCGGCATCTGCCGGCGCGTGGCATCGGACTACCGGAGGCGGGCGCACATCCGCCGGGAGACGGCCGCCGAGGAGCTGCCGGAAGGAGCGCAGGCGCCGGAGCAGGTGGAGGTGGTGGCGCGCAAGCAGGCGAGGGTGCTGCTGGATCGGATCCTCGACGAGCTGGACGAGGACAAGCGGGCGGTGTTCGTGCTCTTCGAGCTCGAGCAATGGCCGATGGCGGAGGTGGCGCGGGCGGTGGGGTGTCCGTTGCAGACGGCGTACTCGCGGCTGTACGCGGGGCGCGAGCACGTGAAGCAGGCGGTGGCCCGGGCCCGGGCGGAAGGAGGCGAGTCATGAATCCACGCGAGCCCGTGCGCCTGCTGGAGCAGGACTCCGAGGCCTCGGACGAGCTGCGCGAGTTGCTCGGTGCGGCGCGCCTGGACGAGCCCTCGGCCGAGCAGCTCGCCTCGCTGGCGGGGAAGCTGGGGCCGCTGCTCGGACCGCCGGGGGGAGCACCGCCGACGGCGCCTCCATCGGGAGGGACGTCCTCCGCCTCGGGGAGCGTGGTGCCGGCGGCAGCGCCCGGAGTGAAGGGGAAGGTGCTCGCGGGAGTGGCGGTGGCGGTGCTCGCGGGAGGCAGCTTCCAGGCGGGCCGTCTCTTCGAGCGGGAGCGAGCGGAGACCCGCGCGGTGGAGCCCGTGGCGGCGCTCACCCGGCCCACGCCCGAGCCGGCGCGAGTGGAAGCCGCTCCGCCCGAGCCCGCTCCGCCCGAGCCCGCTCCGCCCGAGCCCGTGACGCCGAGGGCGTCCGCCGCGCCCACGCCCCGGGTCCCGCGCGCACGAGCGCCCGAGGCTCCACCCCTGGACGAGGAGCTCGCGCTGCTGGAGGGGGCCTATCAGGCACTCCAGAGAGGGGAGGCGGCGGAGGCGCTCGCGGAGGCGGAGCGGCATGCGGTGCGCTTCCCCTCGGGGGCACTGGCGCAGGAGCGGGAGGTGCTGGCCATCGACGCGCTGGTGAGGATGGGACGCCGCGCGGAGGCGGGGGCGCGCGCCGGGGCCTTCCGGGCCCGCTACCCGACGTCCACGCATTGGGTGCGTATCCAGGGCCTGCTGTCCGGCACGAAGCCCTGAGCGCTGTTGAACGCGGAGTGGGCGCGCTGAGCGACGCCATCCCCTCTCCCTCCGGGAGAGGGCCGGGGTGAGGGTATTGCGAGCCTGGAGCTCCACAATCGCAATATCTGTCAGGTCATCAGTGGATGAGGCCGGTACCTTGAGGAGCGTCAAGGGGACACTTCATTGAGTGCGGCGAACGCGGACGAATACCTCGCCAGATTCCGAAGGGTGCTCGAGTACATCGACGCGCACCTGGAGGAGGAGCTGAGCGTGGAGCGGCTCGGCCGCGTGGCGGCCTTCTCGAAGTTCCACTTCCACCGGCAGTTCTCCGAGCTCTTCGGGATGGGCGTATACGAGTACGTCCAGATGCAGCGCCTGAAGAGGGCCGCGTACCAGCTCGCCTTCCGGGCGCAGCAGTCGATCCTCGAGGTCGCGTTGGCGAGCGGCTACGAGGGCCCGGAGGCGTTCGCACGTGCCTTCAAGAAGCGGGTGGGGCAGACGCCCTCGGAGTTCAGGAAGCAGCCGCGGTGGGAGCCCTGGCGCACGACGTACCAACCGTTGAGCGAGCTGAGGAACCATCACATGAAACCCACACATCAGGCGGAGCAGGTGAAGGTCGTCGTCTTCCCGGACACGAAGGTCGCGGCGCTCGAGCATCGAGGAGAGCCGCGGCGGGTGGGAGACTCCGTGCGGACATTCATCGCCTGGCGCAAGCAGCACGGGTTGCCGCCGAGACTCAGCGCCACCTTCAACATCCTCCACGACAACCCGGAGGAGGTGGCACCGGAGGACTACCGCTTCGACATCTGCGCGGCCACGGAGCGCGAGGTGAAGGAGAACACGTTCGGGGTGGTGGAAAAGAGCATCCCGGGAGGGCGGTGCGCGGTGCTGAGGCACGCGGGCTCGGACGAGACGCTGGGGGCGAGCATCCGGTACCTGTACGCGGAGTGGCTGCCGGGGAGCGGCGAGGAGCCGCGGGACTTCCCACTGTTCCTCCAGCGCGTCCGCTTCTTCCCGGACGTGCCGGAGCACGAGGCCGTCACGGACATATTCCTGCCGCTGAAGTAGCTCGTTGAGTTGCTCCCTCTCCCCCTGGGAGAGGGCGGGGGGTGAGGGTATGCATCTCCGTGCTCCTGGCCGTGTCCAAGAACCGCGCGGACCGGCCCCTAGAGCTCGGGAGGCGAGCCGCCGCCATACCGCGCCTCGATGGCGCGGATCCGCTCGGGAGAGGTGGCGGGGATGAGGCCCCGGGCCTGGAGGGCCTCGAGGGCGGGAGCCGGGCCCGCGGCGACGACACAGGCCTCTCCGTCGGTGTCGAAGAGCACCCAGCGCACGTCACTGCCCCGAGCGCGAGCCAGGGCATTGAGGAAGTCGAGCAGTGCACCGGGGTCGATGAATCCGTCGTCCTGGTCGAGGGCGAACTCGCCGCGGGCGGGAGCCTCGTAGCGTTTGCCGGCACCGTGCGCGACGAGACGCCCGGCGGGTGCGTACTCGAGGAAATCCTCCTCCTCGGCGTCGTCGGTCTCCAGGCCCTCGCCGTCGAGCTTCGACTCGGCCGGGGGGAGCTGCTCGAGGAGAAGGCCGTCGAGGACGCCGGGAGCGAGCGAGGCGAGCTCCCGAAGCAGCCTGTCGGGGCGGACGGAATCCTCTTCGGGACGAAGGGGGAAGACGTGCGCGCGGCCGCGCTGGAGGAGCAGCTCCTCGAGGGAGATGGGGCGCTCCTCGGTGTCGGCGAGGTCCAGGGAGAGCTGATCCGTCAGGCCGAGGCCGTCCAGGAAGGACTCCAGGGAGCCGGGGGAGGGGAACTGGAGGAGGGCGGTGACGAGGGGCTGGGCCATTTCAGGGAGCTCGGACTGGCTCCACTGGCGGGCGATCTCCACGGCGGCGGCCCTGTCGAGCGCGGCGAGGTGAGCGAGGCAGCGTTCGGCGTGGGGGCTGGGGCCTTCCCTGGAGCAGGAGGCGAGACGTTGCAGGCGCTCGGCGAGCGGCGGGTAGCGCACCTCGTCGCCGGGGCCGAACTCGACGCCCTCGTCCTCGAGGTGCAGCTCGTGGCGCGGGTCGGGGAGCAGCTCGCGCGGGAGGTAGCGCGTGGCATGCGCGGGGGAGGGCTCCGGGTCGGTGCGCTCCTCGAGGGGGGCGTAGGTCCAGAGGACCACGGGTTTCGGCGTCGTCATCCCGGGGAGCGTAGGGCCAGAGCGCGGGGGGATTCCTCCTTTATCCTCCGGGCAGGTTTCCATTCGGGGGGAGGCACCAGGTTTGGAGAAATCGCACCGCCGTACTGTCGAGAGGGAGGGCGCTGGTGGACGAGGGCGACCGTGGTGGGCGGCGGCTGGAGGCCTCTGGCTGATCGCCCTGGTCCTCCAGACGGCGTGCGCGACACGTGCGCCCATGGCTGGCACTGCGGGTGGGGGCGGTTCCGGCTCATGGGGGCTGGCGAAGGACGAGAGGACCGGAGCGGGCGCGGCGACGGAGCGTGGGCTCGAGGGGAGGGAGGTTCTCGACGTGGTGGTGGTCGAGCCGGGGCGAGTGGGTACCCGGCCCGTGCCCATCAACC
Source organism: Archangium violaceum (assembly GCF_016859125.1). Classification (NCBI taxonomy): domain Bacteria; kingdom Pseudomonadati; phylum Myxococcota; class Myxococcia; order Myxococcales; family Archangiaceae; genus Archangium; species Archangium violaceum. Next base: position 3,446,312 of record NZ_CP069338.1, read on the forward strand.
AGGCGGAGTTTCGGGTCCAGGTGGAGCGCCTCGCGCGAGGTCTCCAAGCGCACGGCACGCCGCGGGAGGTGGCTGCGGCGTTGCTCGAGGAGCGAGAGTGGCTGCGCGAGGCCCAGGAGGCGCGGCCCGTCTCGGACGTCGAGGCGGCAGGTCGATTCGCGGCGGAACTGGACCCGTGGGCAGAGGGGGGCCGAGGCAGGGTGGATTCCCTGCTCCCAGAGGAGCAGTGGGGGCCTGTTCGCCTCGAGCCCCAAGCCGAGGCCGCGCTGCGGGCGAGGTACGAGCGATTCTGCATCGTCCGAGGGGGTGGTGATTGTCTCGGACTCCTGGAGGATGGGCCCTACCTGCGCTCGGATGACCGGAGCACGATGGCGCTGGCGCTGGCCTTCGGCTCGGTCCTGGACGAGACGTATGCGGCGCTCGGGCGGGAGTTGAGTCCCAAGGCGATTCTCGCCTCGGTCATGTGGGCGGTCGGTCTCTACCTGGGCCTGTGGCTATTGCCGGAACCGGCGACGAAGGGGATCGCCGCGGTGCTCACCGTTGTGCTGGTGGCCTGGCTTGGCATCGACACGGTGTGGGGCCTCATGGACGGTTGGGCGGAGCTCGTCATGAAGGCGCGCGTGGCCAGCACCTTCGACGAGCTGCGCGAGGCCGGGGCGGGGTTCGCCAGGGTGCTGGGGACGGACGCGGCCCGGGCCCTCGTTCTGGCGGTGACGGCGCTCTCGGGGCGGGCGCTGGGGGATGTGCCCACGGCCCTGCGCTCGCTGCCGGGCTTCCGTCTCGCGCAGTCACAGTTCGTGGGGCAGGGCGGGCCGGGCTGGGTTCTGTCGCGGGTGGAGCGGGTGCGGGCGGTTGAGGCCTCGGCGCAGGGGGCTCTGGCGTTCACCGTGGCGCCCGAAGGGGCCCTGGCTGGCGCGATGATGAGCCACAACAGCGGGGCGGGCTCCAGCGCGGGCGGGTCCCCGGCCAAAGAGGTGTATCGGCACCGCGGTGGCAACAGGCAGGTCGAGAGAAACGGCGAGCGCTGGCACCTGCCGCGAGGCGTGTCCGTCAACGACATTCCCGCGTCGGACCCCTTGGGTGATCAACTCCAGGCGGCGGCGCGGCAGGTGGCGGCACGGTGGGGACCCTCTCGCTACCCGCCGCGCGTGAGGGCAGCCATCGACCGAATGCTCAAGAGAGGGCTCGTGCACCGCGCAACGCTGCTGGAGCGTCAGGCGCGGGGACGGTGGGTGGAGCGGGAAGTCGAGAAGCTCTTTCCCTCGTTGGATTGGAAACGCCAGGGGGTTGATGTAGTGGGCCCAGCGGGCCAGCGGTACCACTACGAACTTCTCTCCGGGACGCAATCGAACTTCGAGCTTCACGGGCGGCGGATGGAGGGCGTGTTCTTTCGTATGATCTTCTTCTGAGGTCCGCGTGAGTCCGAACATCCACTACGAGAATCGAGAATTAGAGGGCGAGCGGCTCGAGCTGACGGACAAGGATGCAAACTACTGGCTCGGGCCCAATCTCACACTCCGGGGCTGCACCGTGGTCATCGGCGTGGGGGAACGGCAGGTCATTCCCATGTGGGGGAAGCTGATCGATTGCACCATTCATGCGAAGCGCGAGCTCGTGGACGCACGCTTGACGACGATGAGCTTCAAGGGCTGTCGCTTCAAGGGCCGCTTCTTGGGCGTGGATTTTGGTCAGCGTGCTGGAGACGAGCGATGGTGGGAGCACGGAGGAGTGGAGGATTGTGACTTCTCCGAGGCCCGGTTGGACCTGTGCCGGTTTCAGGGCTGCGACATGGGGACGATCCGGCTTCCGAAGTGGCCATGCTTCACCATCGTGGACCCCCTCCAGCACGGGCTGGAACTGCTGAGCGTGCCGTGGCCTGGCGACTTCACCCCGGTCACCCTCAAGGGGCCGCTCAAGGAACTGCCCACGACGGTCGCGCTGACGTTCTACGCGCCAGCCGAGGCGAAGCGCTCGGGCGCGACGCTGGAGGAACTCAAGGCGGCCGTGGAGCGGTTCGACTTCATCGTGCGCTGAGCCGCTCGGCCACGGCGTGCACCGCGTGTCCTCCCCTGTGCAACGGCCGTACAACCGGCTACACACCGCGCGGCGCGGCTCTCTGTGTCCAGGTGTTGGCGCGGACCCTGCAAAGCGGCGCGCCCATGAAAAAGCGCATGCTGTTGCTGGCCCTGGCTGTCACCGCCTGCGGACGCGAGCCGCTCCACCGGGAGCTGCGAGACATTCCAGGCCTGAGGCTCTTCGTTCCGCAGGCGAGTGAAGAAGAGTCGGCCGTGCTCCACTTCGACTGGAGCATGGGCGGAGATTGCTACCGGGTTCCCTCCGACACCCGAGTCACCATCAACGGGGAGGCCACCCGTGTGTGGAGCCGGGGAGATACGCACCTGAGCTTCGATGGGGCCTTCAGCTGCGAGTACCCCAGCTTCGATGGCCCGCCGCGCCCGGCCGACGAGCCGCGCACCGAGTTTCTCGTCACGGAGGGCCGCACGAGGATGCGCGCTGTCTTCCAGGCGCTCCGCGCGCCCCGGCGCATCCGTGTGAATGGCCAGGAGCAGGCCACCCTCCGCGGTGGGGCAATGGTCGACATCGAGTGGCTTCCGGCGACCGACCAACTCGAGAAGGTGGAGGTGAAGGTGATGGGCGGAACGGACTCGCGGCAGGTGGATGCCTTCCAGGTGGATGGCAACCACATCCGAATGACCCTGCCCACGCTGAAGGCCGGCAGCTATGTCCTGAGGGTGTATGGCCAGGGGGGCGCCGGCGTGGAGGCGTGCGAAGGCTTCAACTCCTGCCATGCCGAGTTCTATAAGTGGATCGAGGTGCCCATCGTCATCGAGTAGCGGGCCCGGGACTTCGAGGACACTCCCCTCACGGCTTCAATGAAGGGAGTGTCCGAGCGTGTCGAGGAAGGGGCGGCGGGTGGGGAGGGTGTGGAGGGAGTGGTCGTAGAAGCACTCGGGGCCGAGCAGGGAGATGAGCTCGTGCTCGCGGGCGATGCCGGCCTCGGTGCCAGCGTCGGTGGGTAAGGGGTAGGGCTGGACGAGGACGAGGTCCTCACCGAGCCGTTGAAGACACTCCCCTCGCTGTAGTCGCGCACGGTGACGACGCGCCTCTCGCTCAATGTGGGCCGTGCGCCAGGACGCCTTGGCTGCTGAGCGGACGGAGGTAGTCCAGGAGATTTCGCCTAGGTGTGGTGACTCGTCACGGCGAGAGGGGACGCACCAGATGAGGTCCCGCTCCGTCCTGGCTGAGATGCACAGCTAGCTGTGCTCCTCGAAGTAGGCGATCAGGGGATTGAGGTCGAGGCAAGCCGCCCTGTCTGGCGCACGCGGACCTCACCTCAATCAGGGTGCATGGGCCGTGGCTCAACGACGAGCCGGAGCAGACCTCGTTCCTCAAGCAGTTTCTGGACATGCCAGGCGAGAGCGATGTGCTCGGGGTTGTTCGGGGTGAGGCGCTCGGGAGTCAGAATGACGAGCGTGCCCTTGTCGCCTACCGGCTCCACCCGCACCGGCGCGGGCAGGGCAGGCACCTCCCCACGCTCTCGCGAGAAATACGTCATCCACCCCAGGAAGCAGCCGATGCGACTGCCGCCGGAGAGCTGGTTCCAGAGTCCGTCCGCCGTCGCGAGCGCCCACTCCGGTTCCCAGGCCAACGCAATGGCATGCATGACGCCCGCGACAACGGGCGCGCTGAGCATCCGCTCGTGACCCAGGGCCTCCTCGGGGTAGAAGAGCCACAGGAAGTTCGGCGCAACCTCAGCCTTCGACCCACACCTGAGCATGACCATACCGCCTTGGTCCTGCTTCACGTGCCCCGTCCACGCACCAAATGAAAAACCGTCCGAGCCGCTCTGATACTTCTTCTTTCCGAAGAAGCTCAGGAAGCTCTCATGCGTGGGCTCGAATCCGAGCTGAAGCGCCTTCCGGCTGGAATTGTTCTGCTCATACCAGCGCGTGTAGCTCGGATGGCACTTCGCCAGCAGCCGGAAGAATGTCTCCGCTCGCCGAGCACACTCCTCAGCCGAGTCTGGCCGCGCTCCCCAATAAGCTTTGATACCGTAAGACTCGCTCATGCGTGACGGCTCTCATAGCACTGGCTGCGTGTACACGACCTCAATCGCATGGAGGCCGCGAGCGTCGAAATGCTTCCGAAGAACCGCGACCATCCTCTCCTCCGCGACGTGCCACCGCAGGCGCATTCCTCTCGCAACCCGGAGCTGCCGCTCCGCCTGTTCGAGCATGCCGTTGAGCCCCTGGTAGTTCCACTGGGGGTCGAGCTTCTTATCGAACCACTTCTGATACTCGCGGGCCTTCGCTTCAAGCAGTGTTCCTGTCTTCGGATCAAAGCCGTCGTACTCCGCGCAGTCTGTTCCGCGGCAGACCTTGTAGCACCACTTCTTGGGGGCACCCGTTACCTGGGCCTGGTAGGCCCGGGCCTGCTCCGACATGTTGGAGGTGTCCTCCACCCACTGCCCGGGCCCGCCTACTGGAGGCCACCCACCACCGCCCCCCGCGCCCTGGGCGCTCGTGTTGGCCATGTGCAGGACGTAGGTGGCACTCAGCGCTGGCGCCGCCGCCGTGGCAACACTCCCCACGGGTACGGCCACCAGGCGCACCGCCAGGAGCCCGTCGCCCGAGAGCGACAGCAGGGGCACCGTGAGGCTCCCCAGCTTGCCGCCCCAGGCCGCCACCTTCGCGGTTCCAGCACCGGCCGTGCCCACCGTCAGCACCGCGCCCATCGCTATCCTCGATACGGTGCGCACCTTCTCGGCGTAGGGCTTGTGGCGGAACTCCTCCCACAGTTGCGGCGAGTGCTCGTAGAGCTGCCTCACCGCCCCCGGAAGCTGCGCCAGCCCCTCGAGCGTCTCGCCCGTGTAGAAGACCAGCCGGTAGAGGCCTTCCACCATGTCCACTACTGCGAGCACCGCCCCCTCGGCCACTGCCAGCGCCGGGTTGTCGTCGGGCTTGTAGAGGCCCGCCGGGCGCGCCCCTTTCGGAACCTCGAGCGCCTGGTCCACCGGGAAGAGGCGCTCGCCGTCGCTGGCGTAGAATGGGCCCACCTCGAAGCGCCCGGCCCGTAGGGTCCCGTTCTCGGCGAGCACGACCTGACCGATCTTCTGGACCGCCACTCCCGAGGTGGCCTTCACCAGATAGCCGTCTGGACGAAGCACCAGCAGCCGCGAGAAGCGCCGCATCCGCGTGTATAGCTCGTCCCTCGTCACGACCTCGCCCCCAACGGCCACCTCCAGGAGCAGGTGTGCCGCCATGCGGCGGAGCCCGAAGTTGTCCGGTGTCAGCGGCGTGGAGAGCAGATGGGGCACCAGCTCCAATGCCTGCTGAGGCGCCAACGTGCGCCCGTCCCTGGGCAACGCGGTGCTGGGCACACCCGCTCGCGCGAGGAACCCCTGGAAGTAGTCGAGCGTCATGGGCACCTCGAAGGGCCGCCCGTCGCCCACGCCATCCGGCCATCCAACGCCCTTCCCCTCCAGGTCCTCCTCCTCGTCCGCCGCGCTCGCGCCGCGCGGTCGCTGCCGCGCCCGCTCCGGCGCCCCGGCAGCCTCAGCCGCGCCCACCACCACCGGGACACCGGCCTCGCGCTCCTCGGCTCCCGCGTCAGTGCCCTCCGGGTTCTCGTTGGCCTCCCCGGTCGTCTGTGCAGACACCTCCTGGGCCCGGCCAGCGATCTCCTGTGGCCTGGAACTCGTGTGCTGTACCCGCCACCGATGGCGAGCGCCGCCAACCAGCATCCCGCCCATGGGGTAGCCCGTCGCGCACGCCGTCTGCAGCCCGAGGAGCACCAGCTCCACTACACGCGAGGTCCACCACGGCCTGCCCCGCGAGCTCCGCCGAACCTTGAGATTCGTACCGCCGCCCTCCCCCGCCCCGGGACTCGGGTATTCACTCGACATGGCGCTGGCCTCCCCCCAGGTAGAACAACCCTGAAGGCGGGTGCGGCAGCAAGCGCGCCCACTCCAGCAACTGGCGGAAGCCCTCCGCGCCAACGGCCTCCACCTCTGCGCCCGTCCCCTCGTGCTGACGGAGACCGAGCAGCCGCACCCGTCTGTCCTCCACGGCGGGCGTCCTCACCGGCTAGGCGTCCCATTCCACCAGGAGCTGGCGGGGCACGCGGTGCACGAGGTTGGGCAGGTAGGTGACGGGCTCTCCGGGCGCGAGCCGCAGTCCCGGCAGGCGCTCGAGCAGGGCCTCCAGGGTGAGCTGCGCCTCGAGCCTCCCGAGCGACGCGCCCACGCAGTAGTGGAGGCCGTGGCCGAAGCCCAGGTGCCTCACGGCGCTGGCGCGGTGGATGTTGAAGCGCTCGCCCTGCTCGAAGACGGACTCGTCCCGGTTGGCCGAGGCGAAGAGGAGGAACAGGCGCGCGCCCTCGGGCAGCGAGGTGCCTCCGAGCTGGAGGGGCTCCGTCGTCGTGCGCATCATCCCCACCACCGGCGAGTCGTAGCGCAGCGACTCCTCGATGGCGTTGCGCACGAGGTAGGTGTCCTTGCGCAGCTCGCCCCAGACGCCGGGGTGGCGCAGCAGGTGGTGGAGCGCGGTGGCCAGCAGGTTGGTGGACGTCTCGTGGCCGGCGAACACGAGCACGCACGTCAGCGCCACGAGCTCCTCGGTGTCCAGGGGCCTGTCCCCCTCGGTGCGCGCCTGGAGCAGCGAGGAGATGAGGTCATCGCGGGGCGACTTGCGGCGGTCCTCGACGAGCTCGCGCAGGTAGCGGCGGAAGTCGGCCACGCCGCGGGCCGCGCGCAGGTGCTGGTCGAGGGGGATGGGCACGAAGAAGAGCTTCTCGTCGTCGCACCACTGCTTGATGCGCTTGCCGCTCGAGGTGGGCAGGCCGAGCAGCTCCGTCATCACGGCCATGGCCAGGGGGGAGATCAGCTGGGAGATGAGCTCGGCGCGGGGCTCCCCGTCCCGGAGCGTGTCGAGGTGCGCTCCGACGAGCTGCCGGAGGCGCGGCTCGAGGGCATTCACGCGCGCCTGGTTGAAGGCCTTGCCCACCAGGGCGCGCAGGCGCGTATGGGCGGGCGGATCATCTCCGAGCAGGGGGTAGTCGGCCCTGTAGCCGGCGGGCTCGAGGATGGCCATCACCTCGCGAGGCAGCGCCACGGGAGGGCGGAGCGTGTCGCGTGAGCTGAAGTGGCGCGCGTCCTTGAGGGCGGTCATCACGTCCGCGTAGCGGCTGACGACCCAGAAGTGGAAGGCGGGGGCGAAGGTGACGGGCGCCTCGCGGCGCAGCCGTGCGTAGAAGGGGAACGGGTCGTTGAGGAAGTGGGGCTCGAGCGGGGTGAACTCGAGTCCGAGCTGGGAGGGGGTCATGGCGCCATTGTGTCAGTTTTCGATGAGGCGGAACGCGCTTCCCGGGCCCGGCACAAGGTGCCTGTAAAGTCCTTGCTCGGCTGCACGCGAGGACGATTCCGGGCAATCCGGAAGTTCCGTTGTCTCCGTTTGGCGTTAGGCTTTGAGCCTGGCGCGCATGGAGCGAGCCGGGGGGTGGAGATGATGCAGCCCAGAGGGATGATGGAGACCTCGCTGGAGGGGGCGCACTCCGGGGACGCGGGAGCCTGGCCACGGCTCGTCCTGCGGGAGCTCAGGCTGAGTTGGAGGTTCACCGGAGGGGACTCGTCGTCCGCGGTGGTGCCGGCGATGCTGTTCCTCGGGGCGGCGTGCGCGCATGCTCGGCTGCCGGTGGGCGAGCTGCTCGGCACGCTGGGCCGGGGCGCGCTCTACTTCTGGTTGTTCGCCTACGTGTTCTGTCTGTCCAATCAGCTGGTGGGGCTGGAGGAGGACAGGCTGAACAAGCCGCACCGGCCGCTGGTGAGCGGAGAGGCGTCGGTGCGCGGGACGCGCTGGCGGTTGGTTGTGTGCGCGGGGCTCTTCGCGCTGGTGGGGTGGGGGTTCGGCGTGTGGCGGTGGGCGCTCCTGTGGCTGCTCATCACCGTGCTGCACAACGAGGGCGGCGGGGCGCGGCGGTGGTGGGCCAAGAACCTGTCCATCGCGGTGGGGGTGGTGGCGCAGCTCGCGGCGGCGTGGGAGCTGGCGGCGCCGCTGACGCTGGCGGTGTGGCGGTGGATTGGCGTGCTCGCGTGCGTGGTGTTCTGCCTCGTGTCGCTGCAGGACCTGCGGGACGTGGAGGGGGACAGGGCGAGCGGGCGCAAGACGTTCCCCCTCGTGTTCGGGGAGACGCGGACGCGCTACGTGCTGGCGGGGCTCTTCGGGCTGCTGCCGTGGGTCATCCACCGGGTGTTGATGGTGCCGCTGGGGCTGACGCCGGCGGTGGTGGCGTTCGACGCGGGCCTGGCGCTGCTCAGCTGGGTCATCGCCGCGCGCGTGGTGGGCTGGCGGACGCCGGCCGCGGACCACCGCACGTACCTGCTGTTCACCTACTGGTACTGCCTGGCGCTGCTGAGCACCTTCATCCTGCTGTGAGGCCCCGGGGGCCCCTCAGCGGGTGCTGCCCCGTTCGCGCAGCAGCCGGGTGACGGCCTCGAGCATCTGCTCGATTTCGAAGGGCTTGGGCACGAAGCGGAGATCCGGCGCGAGGAGGCTCTTGTCCAGGAGGCCGGCGCTCATCACCACGATGGGGATGTGCCGGAAGGCCTCGTTGCCCCGCATCTCTCGAATGAGCGCGTGCCCGTCCATCCGGGGCATCATCAGGTCGGTGATGAGCAGGTCCGGGAGCTTCTCCGCCATGGCGGCCAGGGCCTGCCGGCCGTCGTGCACGACGCGCACGTCGAATCCCTCGTCGCCGAGGATCTCCGCCAGCACCGTCGCGATATCCGGCTCGTCGTCGACGATGAGCACGTGACTCATGCGTCTTCTCCGGAGTCTTCCGGGGGAGGACGGTGGGACATGCGAGGTGGGCTGGAGCCGCGCGTGGGAGCTCCCGCCTTCCCCTGGGTCATCTGGTCGAGCACCTCCTCGGCGCTCTCGAACGTCCTCGCCACTTCGAGACCCCGTGAGGTGATGTGGAACTCGCGGATGGACGGGTCATAGCCGCTCTCGCGGACCTTGAGGATGGAAATGAGGCGGTGGAGCTGCGAACGGAGCTCCACATAACGGAGGAAGAGGATGTTCTCCACGGAGGAGGACAGGCCCACGGGGGGAATGTCGAGCTTGGCGCCGGAGATGGACGTCTCCATGGACACGGCGGTGGTCAACCGCAGCGCGCGCAGCTCGCTGCTGAGCGCGGTGAAGAAGGTGGTGATGCGCTCCGGGTGCGCCACGGCCTGCATCAGTCCGTCGATGCCGTCGAGGAACAGCCGCTGCGCCTTGTGGCGATGGAGCGCCTCCAGGAGCTGCTCGGCGAGGGGGTCGAGGAACTGCTCGGTGGGTTGGTGCCACTGCACCTCCAGCCGGCCAGCCTCCACGTGCTCCCGCAGCCGCAGGCCCACGCCCTCGGCCTTGGCGATGAGCCGGGAGGGTGTTTCGTAGAAGCCGAAGTAGAGACAGTTCTGCCCGGCATTCAGGCCCTCGGCCAGCAGGTGCAGTCCGAGCAGCGTCTTGCCGCTGCCGGGCGCCCCCATCAGCGCCGTCACGGAGGCCGGGGGCACGCCGCCCTCCAGCATGTCGTCGAGGCCGGGGACGCCGAAGCGGCTCTTGTGCGAGAGGGTGGGGGGGACCTGCTCCTGCGTGAGCGGGAGCGACTCGCGGCGCGGGTGGACGGTGAGGCCCGAGGGGGTGATGTCGAAGAGGTGCCGGCCCTCCAGGTGCGAGCTGCCCCGGAACTTGTGGATGACCAGCTCGCGCGCCTGCCGCATGCCCACCGCGTGCTGGCCGAGCTCGAGGATGCCGTCGGCGATGAACTCCTCGAAGCTCCCCGTGCCTTGTTGCTTGGAGGAGATGAGCAGCGCCGTGCAGCCCAGGAGGGTGAAGAGGGCGCCGAGCTCCCGCAGGAACTTGCGGTAGGCGAAGGGCGACGTGGCCAGCTCGGAGATGGCCGCCATCGAATCGATGACGAGCAGGGAGGGGCGGTGGGTGCGCACGGCCTGGCTGAGCATGGACTGGAACCGTTCGAGCCCGCCCTCCTCGAGCGCCGACACCCCGCTCAACAGGGTGATGCGGCTCTGGACGAACGAGCGGTCGAAGAAGGGGAAGCTCTCGAGGTTGGAGAGCAGGCGCCCATGGGATTCGGAGAAGGTGGTGACGTAGAGGACGCTCTCGCCCCTGGCCGCGCGGTGGAAGGCCAGCTGGGAGCAGAGGACCGTCTTGCCCGTGCCCGGCCCGCCCGTGACGAGGTAGATGGCGCCTCGCAACAGCCCGCCGTGGAGCACCGCATCCAGTCCGCCCACGCCCGTCCGCAGGCGGGGGTTCTTCTCTCCAGTCGTGTTTCCCACCGTGGATGATTCCTCCTGGGAGCCCCGTGTCCGGGAACTCTCCCCTGACCTCCGGGCAATATGGGGATGGGGAGGAGGAACTCAGGACCCCATTCCCCACCGGTCCACCGCTCGGCCGGTCGCCAGGTCCACGGGGGGCCGCGGGTCGCCACCCGCTTCCGGGCCATGCGTGGGGAGGCTGCCCTCGTCGCTCCGAGGGGCACGCCGTGGTGCTGGCGCCGGACAGGCGCACGGAAGTCGGGGCACCGTCCGATGTAAGCGTGTATATGCTCGGCGGGACGTACGAACCCTCGTGCTGGCGGCGCTTGGATGAGCCTCCCAGATGAGGGAGCCGGAGAGCGCGATGGGCCTGCCGTTCGACACGTTGACGATTCACCGCCTGCGGGGTCTCCAGGATGTGGAACTGGCGGGACTCGGGCGGGTGAATCTGCTCGTGGGCGGCAATGATTCGGGCAAGACGTCGGTGTTGGAGGCCCTGTCACTCTACTGCAATCCGCTGGACCCGATGCAGTGGGTTCACGTGGCACTTGGACGCGATCCCCTGATGTCCCCCTCGGACCCCCTTCCGGTTTCGGAGGTCACGAGGTGGTTGTTTCCACAACGTCCGGCTCCGGGTACCCACGAATCAGGGGAAGCCCGTATCCGGTTGACGGCAACCGGGAGGAGCGCCGTCCGCGGTGTCCAGGCGAGCTACCTCGGATTGACGGGGCTTCCGTCGAGACGGATGGAGCCACGACGCATCATCCGGATGGGCTCCGGAGCGGGAGAGCAGGAGTTGGAGCCGACCAGGGAGCGCCACGGGGCCAGGCTCGAGGGCCTCATCGAGACGGAAGAGGCGCAGCCCATGCGTTTCACGTTCTCCGTCTGGGATGATGGACAGGTGGAGCCACTGGGCGGCGCGGTTGCCGCGCGCTTGCGTGTGCCCGTCAGGCTCGTGAGCCCTCCGGACCATTGGCTGGGCTCCTTGACGGTCAGGAGCTTCTCCGAACTGCGCCTGAGTGGGCTCGAGGAGTCCGTTCGCGTGCTCCTGAAGGCCATCGACCCACGCATCGACGGCCTGGAGGTTCTGGCACCCAGCGGCGAGGCGGTCTTGTATGTGAGGGACGCGGCCGCCGGGCTCATCCCCTTGAGCATGTTCGGAGACGGTATTCGCCGCACGCTCCTCCTGGCGCTCGTCCTACCGCAGGTCAAGGGCGGCGTGCTCTTGATCGATGAGTTGGAGACGGCCATCCACGTCTCGGCGCTCGGCAAGGTGTTCCGTTGGATGCTCGAGGCCTGCAAGCAGCACGACGTCCAACTCTTCGCCACGACCCACAGCCTGGAGGTGGTGGATGCCATCCTCGGCGCCGATGACACCCGGGAAGAGGACATCGTCGGCTTCCGGCTGGAACGTGGAGAGGGCCGTACGTCGGCCCGGCGCTTTGGCGAGGATCTGCTCAAGCGCATGCGCTACGAGCGCGGGCTCGACGTGAGGTGAGCATGCGGTATGCCTACCTGGTGGTCGAGGGCCCTCACGATGTCGAATTCGTCGGGCGCCTGCTGAAGCCTCATCGCTTCAAGCGTGAGAACAATGAGTCGCGCTTGGACCCATATTGGAGGCCGCTGGTACCCACGAGATTCCCCTACGGCGGAGACCTGAGCCGACGTGTCCCGGTGCCGACGTTCTTCGTGTCCGATACCGTCTCGGTCGCGGTGCATGCCTCCGGCGGTGACTCGGAGATTGCGAACCGGGTGGAAGAGACGCTTCAAGCCGCTCTCGTCGCTCCTCCAGATGCTGTCGGGGTATTGCTGGATGCCGATCGGGCCCTGCCGCCGGTGGAGCGTTTCGGCGAGGTCCGCCATGCGTTGCAAGCCAGGGTGAACCTCGTCGTGCCCGAGCAGCCAGGGCAGGTGTCCGCCGCCTCGCCCCGGTGTGGAATCTTCGTCCTGCCGGACAACGTGAATCCCGGAACCCTGGAGTCCCTCCTGTTGGAATGCGCGGACATTCCCTATCCGGACCTCCTCTCGGATGTTCGCTCGTTGGTGTCCAGGGTGCGGGCGGGCGCGTATTCGCTGACTCCCGATGACTTGAAGGACTTCAACAAGCCCGCCGGGGCACACAAGGCCATGGTGGCCTGTATGGCGGGCATCCTGAGGCCGGGCAAGGCCATCCAGGTGTCCATCCAGGACAACCGGTGGTTGGAGGGCGCGGCGCTGGACCTCCCGCGCATCGCGGCCCTGAGGGAGTTCCTCCGGGTTCTCTTGATGCTGCCTTGAGGGCTCAGCGCAGCTCCAGCGTCCGCACCATGTCGTCGAGGATGGCCTTGTTGCCCTCGTAGTCGAGCCCGCGCACCGCCAGGGTGCTGGCCCGGACGACGGTGTCCCCATCCCCGATGGCGTAGAGGTACTCGCGGGTACCCGGGGGGAGCAGGGGGGAGTCCGCGGTGGCGCGCAGCTCCAGGCGCACGGCGGGGCGGCCGGCCAGGGTGAGCCGCTCCTGTTGGAGGACCTCGGCGCTGGAGCCGGTGCTTCCCTCGACGAACGTCTCGAGCGGCACGGGCTCGCGCTTCACGGAGACGGCCACGAGCGGCTCCTCGGTACCGGCCTGAACCTCGAAGGGCGTGGGGTGGAAGAAGCGGCAGGGCTCCACGCCGCCGCCGGTGTTCGTCTTCCATGCGGAGGGATGGGCAATCGAGTACCGGCCCGCGGGGTTGGTACACCGGGTGAGCGAGGGCTTCGAGGGACGCGCCGCCTCCACGCCCTGGCGCGCGCACCCGCCGGCCGTGAGCACGGCGAGGGCGAGGGGAAGGAGCCGTTTCGAGAGCATCATCCGCATTGCCATACCTCCTGCCCGAGGGGGCGACCGGGAGAACGCGCACGGCCTTTCCTGTGGTTGACACATTCTCCGGGCAGGCGGGGGCGCCGAGTGCTCGCCCATCCGCCCGCTCCTCTCCGGGGCTCATCGCGGGCACCCTGGCCGTGGCGGCGGGGGCCATCCTCGCGATGATCTCCGACACGATGATTCCGGAGGCCGTCGAGGGAAGTCACGGCCTCACGGGGCTCATCACCGTGCTCGGCTTCCTGGCGGCCTTCTTCCTCGGACAGATGGGGGGCTGAGCGCCTCCGGCGGGATGCCCAGGTTGACTCCTTGAAGGATGAGTCCGAGGCCGAGAACCCCTCGAGAGGAGACCCAGATGGCACAGATAGAGACGCAGCGAGGCGTGCTACAGCCCTTTCTTCCCGCCGACGCCGGCCAGCTCACGGAGGAGCTGAAGGGCTGCATCAACAACTGCCTGTCGTGCTCGGCGGTGTGTCTGCAGACGGTGACGTACTGCCTCCAGAAGGGGGGCCGGCACGCGGCGTCCGACCATATCCGCCTGCTCCAGGACTGCGTGCAGATCTGCAAGACGAGCGCGGACTTCATGCTGCGCGGCTCGCCGCTGCACACCCGCACCTGTGGCGTCTGCGCCGAGGTGTGTGACCGGTGCGCGGCCGAGTGCGAGAAGATGGGGGATGACGCGGTGATGAAGGCGTGCGCCGAGGCGTGCCGCCGCTGCGCGGAGTCCTGCCGGAAGATGAGCGCGCAGGCCTGAGTCCTCCGGGGGCGCCTCGGTGCGACGAGGCGCTCTCGCTCTCGCGGAAGAGGAACGTGATGCGGCCATTGGGCTCGAGGAAGGCCTTGCGGACGGTGCGCAGGTCGTCCCGGCCCTGGCCGCGCAGGTGGCTGAGCAGCTCCTCCCAGGAACTGCGCGTCTTGCCTCCTCTTCCGCCAGGCTGTCCGGCGGGCACGGGCGTTCCCCGGGTGGCCGCGAGAGCGCGGGCGTTCCTACGGTGAGGAGCGGACGGAGGCGAGCATGGACGAGCGGAACGAGCGGGGAGCGAGCAGCTCCATCCTGTCGGAGCTGATGACGCAGGGCCGGCGGGTGGCGCGGGCGGGGATGACGCGGGCGCGGGTGGAGATGAAGGAAGACGCGCGCGACATGGGGAAGGGCGGCCTGTTGTTGGGGGCGAGCGCGTGGATGGGGATGACGGGTTTGAGCGCGCTGGTGCTGGCGGCGGCGATGGCGATGCCGAGGAACCCGGTGCGGGGTGTGCTGCTGGCGGGACTGGGGTTGCTCGGGGGCTCGGTGGCGTTGGGGCTGGTGGGGCTGCGGACGCTGCCGAAGGAGCCGCTGTCGCAGACGAAGCAGGCGCTGAAGGAGGGGGCGGCGGTGCTCGAGGAGAGCCTGAGCTGAGCCACCCCCACCGCGCTCAGCGCACGAGCAGCGGACGGAGGGTGCGGTGGGCGATCTCCAGGCCCGTCTTCACCTTGTCCTCGGTGCCGCCCCAGACGGGGTCCTCGTGCTCGACGGAGAGGACGCCGTCGAAGCCGCCCTCGTACATGGCGTCGATGAGGCGCACCCAGTCCACCTGCCCGAGCCCGGGGACGCGGTAGCGCCACCAGCCCACGTCCCAGGGGTTGTCGCGCTCGCGCGTCTTGCCGAAGAAGCCGTAGCGGTTGCGGCGCTCGGGGAAGAGCTGCACGTCCTTGGCCTGCGCGTGGGGGATGCGGTGCAGGTAGGGCCGCACGGCCTCCACGGGGTCGACGCCGATCCACATCAGGTGGGACGGGTCGAAGTTCAGGTACAGGCCAATGGAGAACATCCACTCCCAGAGCTCGGGGGAGTAGGCCAGGTTCCCCGGGTAGCCATCCGGGTGCCAGCCCTCCATCACGCAGTTCTCGATGATGACCTTGACGCCCTTCTCTCCGGCCCGGTCGACGAGGGGCTTGAACACCTCCTCGGCCACCCGGAGGTTCTCCTTCACCGACTTCGTTGGATCCCTCCCGACGAACGTCCCCACGGTGGGGCAGCCCAGGAGGCTGGCGGCGTCGATGCAGCGCAGCACGTGCTGGTTGATGGCCCTCCGCTCGGTCGGATCCGGGTGCAGGTTGTTGTCGTAGTAGGCGAGCGACGACAGGGTGAGGCCGTTGCGGCGGAACAGCGTCTGGACGGCCTCCACGTCGGCGGAGCCGAAGGACTCGGCCTTGAGGTGGGTGGCGGTGAAGGGCCGGTTGCCCAGGGCGGGCCAGGCGGCCACTTCCAGCGCCTCGTAGCCCTGGGCCCTGGCCCAGGTGGCGATCTCCTCGAGGGACCTCTGCGGCAGACACGCGGTCAGGAAACCGAGCTTCATGCGGGCACCTCCACCCAGGACTGGGTACGAGCGGACGCCAGGACGGCGTCGGTGATGCGGGCGGCGCGGACTCCATCCTCGAAACGGGGGAGACCGTCGGGCTCGGCGCCCGCGATGGCGGCGTAGGTATCGGCGACGAACAGATCGAAGCAGTCGTGGTAGCCCTGCGGATGGCCGGCGGGCAGCGGCGACAGGCGGGCGGCGGGGGCGGACAGGTGGCCCGGGTCGCGCAGGACGAGCGACGGGCCGGAGCGGCGGCCGACCCACAGCGACTCGGGCTGCTCCTGGTCGAAGGCGAGGGCGGCGTCGGCACCATCCAGCTCGAACCAGAGCCGGTTCTTCCGGCCGGGGGACACCTGGCTGATGACGAGCGAGCCCACCGCGCCCAGGTGCGTCTCGAAGTGCACGAGCGCCACGTCCTCGGTGCTGACGGTGACGGGGCGCCCCGAGCCCTGGCCGGAGGCGAACGCGTTGACGGACTGGCGGGCGAGCCGCTGGGCCACGGTGGTGGACAGCCGGGCGGAGACGCGGGTGATGCGGTGGCCGGAGACGAACTCGACCAGGTCGCACCAGTGGGAGCCGATGTCGGCGAAGGCGCGCGAGTCGCCGCCGCGCTCGGGGTCCACCCGCCAGTTCCAGTCATCGGGCGAGGCCAGCCAGTCCTGCAGATAGGTGCCGTGCAGGAGGCGGAGGGGCCCGGTGGTGCCGGCGACGACCTGGGCGCGGGCCTCGCGGACCGTCGGGTAGAAGCGGTAGACGAAGGGCACGGTGGCCACGCGGCCGTGGGCCCGGGCGGCGTCGAGCAGCCGCTGGGCGCCAGCGAGCCCCATGGCGAGCGGCTTCTCGCACACCACGTGCTTGCCCGCCTTCAGGGCCGCGAGCGCCAACGGCTCGTGGAGCGCATTGGGCGTGCAGATGTGCACGACGTCCACGTCCGGCGCGGTGACGAGCGCCTCGGCCGACTCGAAGTGCCGCTCGGCGCCCAGCTCCCCGGCGGCCTTCCGGGCCGACTCCGCGCTCGAGGAGGCCACCCCCACGAGGTGGGCTCCGGCCAGCCGCGCCGACCTGGCGTGCACCCGCCCGATGAACCCGGTCCCCGCGATCGCTACCCGTAGCTGCTTGGACATACGCCGGATGGTAGGGGGACTTTGCTCGGCGAACAAGCAGAAGTCCCCTTGCTCCAGGCCCTCCATTCTTGCTCGGTGTATGAGAAAGCGCGGACTTTCATCGCTTTTCAAATGAAGCCCGGGGTCTCTATTCTGCCGGGGGTGAAGACTTCCACGCGTCATGTTTTTTCGTCGAGCCCCGCCACGACGGGTGAGCTCCTCCAGCTGGTGCGCGAGGGCCGGGCGATGTCCCGAGCCGACCTGGCGCGAGCGACGGGGCTGGCGCGCTCCACGATTTCGCAGCGTGTCGAGGCGCTCATTGCCCACAAGTTGCTCACCGAGTCGGGCGAGGGTCCGAGCACGGGCGGGCGTCCGCCGATGCGGCTGGCGTTCAACGCGCGAGGAGGCGTGGTGCTGGCGGCGGACCTGGGGGCCACGCACTGCCGGCTGGCGGTGACGGACCTGGCGGGCGAGGTGCTGGCAGAGCAGGCCGCGGAGCTCGCCATCGCGCGAGGGCCCGACGAGGTGCTCCCGTGGATGCTGGACCGCTTCGACGAGCTGCTCCATGCGGCGGGCCGGACGGGGGCGGAGGTGAGGGGCGTGGGAATCGGGGTACCGGGTCCCGTCGAGTTCGACGAGGGGCGGGCCGTGAGTCCACCCATCATGCCGGGGTGGGACGGCATCCGGATTCCCGAGCGGGTGCGTCCCCGGTTCCCGGTGCCGGTGCTGGTGGACAACGACGTGAACCTGATGGCGCTGGGCGAGTACGGGGCGGTGTGGCGCGATCAGGTGGAGGACCTGCTGTTCGTGAAGGTGGGGACGGGGATCGGCTGCGGCATCATCGCGAGCGGGCGGGTCCACCGGGGGGCGCAGGGGACGGCGGGGGACGTGGGGCACATCCAGGTCAGCGACCACTCGGGCGAGGTCTGCCAGTGCGGCAACGTGGGCTGCGTGGAGGCGCTGGCGTCGGGCTCGGCGCTGGCGGGCCAGCTGCGGGCGCTCGGCCTGAGCGCGGCTCACAGCCGGGACGTGGTGGAGCTGGCCCGAGCGGGACAGCGCGACGCCGTGCGGCTGATACGGGCCGCGGGGCGCCGGCTGGGCGAGGTGTTGGCGGGGGCGGTCAATCTCTTCAACCCCGCGGTGATAGTGATTGGCGGCGACATGGCGCACGCGCACGAGCACCTCTTCGCGGGGGTGCTCGAGGTGGTGCACCGGCGCTCCACCCCGCTGGCCGCGCGCCACCTGCGGCTGGTGGCGAGCAGCCTGGACGACCGGGCGGGCATCATGGGGTGTGCCCTCGGGGTGGTGGATCAGGTGCTCGCGCCGTCGGCCATCGACGCGTCGCTGGCTCAGTACACGGAGTCGGGGAAGTAGAACTCCCTGGCGTTCTCCGGCGTGATGAGGTGGACGTCGAGCTTGAGCAGCCGCTGCGTCTGGCCGGCGGCGCGCTTCTCCTGGAGCTGGCTCTTGTCGATGCGCAGGTGGGCGGGGAGCTTGTCGGCGATGGCCTTCTCGTTGCCGTCGCGCAGGTTGGCCACGGCCAGGTCGATGCTGGCGGCGATCATCGCGGGCGGGTAGGTGATGTCGGCGGGGTAGAGGGGATCCTTGTCCATGACGCGCTTGACGATGTCCTTCATGCCGCCGCCGCCGAAGAGCCACATCTCGTTCTGACGCCCGGCCTCCTTGATGGCCTTCTCCGCGCCCAGGGCCATGTCGTCATCGCTGGCCCAGACGGCGTCTATCTTCTGGAACTGGGAGAGGTAGCTCTGCATGACCTCGAGCGCCTTCTGCTGGTTCCACATGCCGGGCTGGGCCGCGAGCACCTGGATGCCGGGGTTCTGCTTGAAGACCTCCATGGCGGCCTCGTAGCGGTCGGTGTCCACGGTGGAGGGGATGCCGCGGAGGATGACGACGTTGCCCTTGCCGCCGAGCTTCTGGACGATGAACTCGGCGCTCTTGCGGCCGAAGGCCTTGTTGTCGCCCTCGAGGAAGACATCGGCCACGGGCTTGAGGAAGCCGCGGTCCACGTTGACGATGAAGATGCCGCGCGCCTTGGCCTTCTCGGCCACGGGGGTGATGGGGGCGGACTCGGTGGCGAGCACCACCAGCCCGTCGACCTGCTGCGCCATCATGTCCTCGATGTCGGACGTCTGCTTGCCGGGCTCGTTGGCGGTGGCGAGCACCCACTCGACGTCCGGGTACTCGGCCATCTTCTTCTTCGCCCACCAGCCGACGCCCGCCGCCCAACCGTGGTCCGCGGCCGGGATGGAGATACCAATCTTCAGCTTCTTCGCCGTGGGTGCCCGCGCGGCCTCACTCTTCTCCTCGCTCTTCTTGCAGCCCGGCAGGACCAGGACGAGGGACAGCGCCGCGAGCATCGTGAACAGCCGCTTCATGCGTGACTCCTCCGTTGCGTTGTTTCGTTACAGCCGCTCGGCGCGCTGGAGCAGGACCGCGCCGATGATGATGACGCCCTTGACCAGACCTTGCAGGTACACGGAGACCTGCAAGAGGTTGAGCATGTTTCCGACCACGCCGAGGATGAGCACGCCAATCACGGTGCCGGCGATGGTGCCGGCGCCGCCGCGCATCCGCGTGCCACCGATGACGACGGCGGCGATGACATCCAATTCGTAGAGGAGCCCCGTGCCCGAGCTGCTCACCGAGTTCATCCGGGACGACAGCAGGGCGCCGGAGATGCCGACGCACAGTCCCAGGAGCGAGTAGGTGAGCAGCTTGACGCGGTTGACGGGGATGGCGGAGTAGACGGCCGCGCGCTCGTTGCTGCCAATGGCAATCACATACCGGCCGTAGCGGGTGAGGTTGAGCAGGACCCAGGCGGAGGCGGCGAGCACGAAGAAGATGACGACGGGCCAGGGGAAGAGCAGGGGGATGGGCTCGGGGGCGCGGGGGGCGATGTTGGTGCCCGGGATGGCGAGTCCACCGGTGCCGAGCGCCTTGAACCACTCGGCGCTGGCGGACCGGAACTCCCCGCCGTCGGCCAGGGCGAGCGCGAGGGAGCGATAGGCGGCCAGCCCCCCGAGCGTGGCGATGAAGGGCGCGAGCTTCCCGCGGGTGATGAGGGTCCCGTTGAGGACTCCGGCCACGGCGCCCAGGGAGATCATCACGACGAAGGCCACGGAGGCCGCGGAGAGCTCGCCCCAGCCCTGGCCCATGAGGTGGTTCATCAGCAGGATGCCGAGGCCCCCGAGGAACGCCACGAGCGAACCCACGGACAGGTCGATGCCCCCGAGGATGATCACGAAGGTCATCCCGACGGCGATGATGCCGACGAAGGACCACTGCCGCAGGATGTTGAGCAGGTTCTCGGGGCTGATGAAGGTGCTGGAGCCCTTGGTGCTCCACTCGATGAGGATGGTGCCCACGATGAGGACGAGCAGCGCCACCGCTGGCACCCACCACGAGGGCAGCGTTGCCATCCACTCGCGCGGCGTCGGCCTTGCCTGTCCTTGAACCAGCGCTCCGGTGTCGTTCGTGTCGCTCATGGTGTTGTCTCGGCCTCTGTTGCGTGCGTACTGGCTGCTCGGCTCACGCGATGCCCGCGGCGGCGTGCATGAGCTGCTCCTCGGTCGCGGTGGCTCCGTCGAAGGTGGCCACCAGGCGTCCCTTGTGGAGCACGGCGAGCCGGTGACACATGCCGAGCAGCTCGTTCATCTCGGAGGAGATCATGATGCAGGCCATGCCCTGCGCCGCGAGCGCCTGGAGCAGCCGATAGATTTCCTCCTTCGCGCCGATGTCCACGCCACGCGTGGGCTCGTCGACGATCAGCACCTTCGGAGCCATCTCGAGCCATCTGGCCAGCGCGACCTTCTGCTGATTGCCGCCGGAGAGGGTCTCGACCGCGCGTCTGGGCGTGGCGACCTTGATGCGGAGCGTCTCGATGTGTTCGCGCGTCGCCCGGTCCTCCGCCGGGAGATCGATCAGGGCGAGGGGCGTGCGGCAGTACTTGCGGAGCGACACGAGGGTGGTGTTCTCGGTCACGCCCATGCCGAGGACGAGGCCGGTGCCCTTGCGGTCTTCCGACACGTAGGCGAGACCCGCGGTGGCGGCCTCCCGGACGTCTCGGATGGACAGGGGAGCGCCATCGACGAGCAACTCGCCGCGTCCCCGCCGGAGTCCCATGATGGCCTCGGCCATCTCGGTGCGGCCCGCGCCGATCAACCCGGCGAAGCCGAGAATCTCACCCTCGCGGACCTCGAAGCTCACGTCGTGCACGAGCCCGGGAACACTCAGGCCGCGCACCGCGAGCCGCACCTGCGAGCCATGGGGCCGGCGAGGGGGGAAGTGCTCGCTCATGGGCCGGCCGACCATCATGCTGGCCAGCTCGCGCTCGCCGAGTGTCTTGATGCTCGGCCCCTCCACGGAGGCCACCGCGCGCCCGTCACGCAGGACGGTGATGCGATCGCAGATGTGAAGGACCTCGGGCAGGAGGTGGGAGATATAGACGATGGCCACGCCCTGCTGCTTGAGGCGCTGGATGAGCGCGAGCAGGGCGCGAGTCTCGCGCTGGGTGAGCACCGCGGTGGGCTCGTCCATGATGAGCACGCGGGCGTCGGTGGACAGGGCCTTGGCGATCTCCACCATCTGCTTCTGGGCGAGCGAGAGGGAGCGCACCATCCGCTCCGGGTCGATCGGGCAGTCGAGCGCCTTCAACAACTCGACCGAGCGCTCGCGGGTGACCTTCCGGTCGATGAGTCCGCGCCGGACGTGCTCGCGGCCGAGGAAGATGTTGTCGGCGACGCTGAGCTCGTCCACGAGGTTGAGCTCCTGGTGGATCATGGCGATGCCATGGCGTTGGGCATCGCTGGGGCCGCGGAGGGTGACCTCACGGCCGCGGATGAGCACCCGTCCCGAGGAGGGCGTGTACACACCCGAGAGGATCTTCATGAGGGTGCTCTTGCCGGCCCCGTTCTCGCCGACGATTCCATGAACCTCGCCGGCCATGAGGGACAAGCTCACACCGGCGAGCGCCTGAACACCGGGGAAGACCCTGGTCAGCGCCTCGACGCGGACGAGCGGTGTGTCTCTTCCCTCCGGCGCGTGCTGTGTCCCGACCAGTTTGTTCATGGTTCGAACAAACCTATCGCGACTGACGAGAGAACCCCGCCAGTCCAGACATCTCACGAGAATAGAGTGTCGACCACAAGACAATCTCCCCTCTCCCTCCGGGAGAGGGTCAGGGTGAGGGTATGTGCCACTCGGGATGCACCCCCGGACCTACTGACGAGCCTCCGTGCTGCAGACGAAGTAGTGCTGATGGGGACGGCACCGTGCGTTCACGACGTCGCTCCAGTTCTTCTGGGGCCAGATGGTCTGGGCCCAGTGGGCGACCTTCTTCACGAGCTCGGGGCTGACGCCGTGGTGTTTGAATTGGGGTAGCAGATACCAGAGCTTGTCACCGGCGGAGCCGTCGTAGTTGCCGGTGAGCTTCTCCCGGGTATTGGCGACGGTGCTGTTCTTCCACCAGAGGGAGGGGGGGAAGTCGTTGGACTTCTCCCACCACGCGTAGAGGAGGGCCTCGAGGATGCCGCGACGCTCCTCCTGGGAGATGTCGGCCCATCCCTTCATGAAGCTTGGAGCCACGAGCCGGCTGATATCCGCGACGGTTTTGGTGGCCCACCCGGGAGAAGGAGTGTGAGGGCTGATGGGAGAGGCCTTGAGGGAGGGACGGATGCGCTGTCCATCGGTGCCGATGGAGTTGTCGGCGATCTGCATGGCCTTGACCAACCAGAGGGTCAGCAGACCATTCAAGGGGACGTAGGGCTTGGGGGTGTTCTGGAGCTCGCCGAGGAAGGCATAGGCGTAGGGCCAGTCGATGGGGCGCTGTCCGTCACGATGAGCACCATCGGCGTGGTTGCCATTGTAGAGGATGAACGAGAGTTGGTACCAGGCGGCGGAGAAGTAGACGAACATCAGAGGGGAGTTGTTGTTGATGCCCGTCCTGTCGCGATGAAGGCCCAGCAGGTGGGGGGAGGTGTCGAAGCTGTAATTGGTCATCCAGCCCCAGTCCTCGCGGGACTCGGAGAACAGCTGCTTCTGGTGACCCTCGAGTCCGAACTCCTGCATGATCTCCCACATCTTGACCATGGCCCAGAGGGCGGTGGAGTACATCTTCTGGCCGTACACCGAGTCATGGCCGATGAGTGAGTCGGGGAGCTTCTGCTTCTTGCCGGAGGACGTGTTGCACCGTTGGGAGTTGGGGTACCTCGGGCAGAGGAACTGGTAGAGGGCGAGATTCCACTGCTGACTCGCGAAGTGCAGGCGGGTGAAGTAGGGCGAGTACCCGTTCTCCCGGACGTAGCGTGCGCGGGCGCGCATGGTCGAGGCGTCTTCGGCGCGGCCACCGGACTTCCCGTTGTAGAGCGTGTAGGCCGGGGACTCGAGGAAGTTGCTCCCCCACGCGTCCATGGGGTGGATGGTGGGAAGCCAGTGATTCCAGTCGGGGAGCTGGAGGGGGATGGGCGTGGTGCGGGTATTGAGGTAGCCCGTGGTGCGCACGTCGCCCTGTTTGATGTGGGGGAAGCGGGGGAAGATGTACGGGAGGATGTCGCGGTCCTTCTCGAGGACCTGGTCGATACCGGCGCCCGCGGCCCAGTGCGCGACGGGCTGGGAGCCAACGCGAGGGCCGGGTTGGTAGGGAGGGTTCCAGGGGCGGCCGGGATTGGGGACGCCCTGGAGGGTGCGGATATAGGAGGCGATCTGCTTGCCCTCCTTCTCGGACAGCCCGTGGAACCTGGAGCGCTCGATGATGGCCTGGTTCGAGTAGTTGAAGTATTTGAGATCCCTGCCGTCCTGGGTGTGGCAATCCATGCAGTGGGCCTTGATGCGGACGGGCCGCTTGCTGGATTGAACCAGGGCCGCGGTGCGCCAGAGCGCTTCGCCGGCCTTGATGGATTTCTTGTCTGGGAAGGGAGGCCGCCAGGTGTTGGGATCCTCCTGGGTGAACTGGCTCTCGGCGAAGACGCGGCTGCCATCGGGGCGGATGAAATTGAGCTTCAGCACGCGGAAGCCGATGGAGCGCCCATCGGTGTGGTTGAGCCGGAAGTGGATCGTGTTGTTCCCGGGCGAGAGGACACCGGCGGGGAGCTGGATGCGCAATGGGAGCGTGGCGAAGGCGCCCCCAATCCCACCGAAGTTCTTCCCGAGTCCCTCGACGGAGGCGGTCGAGTTGTTGAGGGAAATCCAGGTGCCGGTGTTGAAGCGGATGCTGGCCTTGTTCTCGTAGCTGAGGTTGTGGACCTGGAGCCAGAGCTCGAGGGGGGAGTGGGCATCCCGCTCCGAGATGGGCAGGGTGACGGAGCTCTTGGTTCCATCCTTGCCGATGACCTCGATGGGCAGGGTGATGCCGAGAGACGGGGCGCGTGGGGCGGCGGCCAGGGCCCGTGGCGCGTGGATGCAGAAGGCGAGCGTGGCCAGGGAGAAGAACGTGAGGAGGGCCGCACGCGACACCGGCGACGGTGGCGAGTCGCGATGGGGAGTGGGCCGCTCTACCTGGTGGGGGCGCATGCCCTGAATCTACCGCGAGCCACGCGGCGGTAACGGGGACCGGTGCATGAACCCGCGCCTTCCTGCTCGGTACAGTTCCCGTGCATTTTTCGTACTCCCTGTTCCAGAGAGGAAGAGGGGGCACCCGTCACGGTCCTGGACACCCAGGGGCCGGCACGTATTCTCGGCGTTCCCCTCCGTGGGCGCGCATTGCACCCAAACCAGGTGTCCGATGGTCAAGCTCAACTGGCTCCAGGTGAACAGGTTCCGCTCGGTGAAACCGGGAACGCGGCTGACCTTCAACCCGGGCTACAACGTGCTGCTCGGGCAGAACGGCACCGGGAAGACCACGTTGCTCAACCTGGTGGCGGCGGCCGTCAAGTCGGACTTCAGTGAGTACAAGGAAGAAGAATTCGACCTTTCGTACGAGCTCGCCTCGGACAAGGGAACGGTCACCTTTTCGGTGCGCAATGAGAACCGTGCTTTCTCTGGGGCCGAAGGTGCTTCGTTTCGGAAACTGGGAGAGCTGTCGCCCGAGGGAATGATATTCTCCCCGGTGCTCTCCGTCACAGCGGTCGTTTCCATCAAACAGACGGGACTTCAAATCAAGCTCGATACCGAAGGCAAACGCGGCTCGCTGCTGCGTATGGATGGGCCAACTCCAGGAGAACCTTTCGAGATCGACCTGTCTGACCTCGCTGAGTTGACGCCAGGGTTTGCGCTCTTCTACGGATTGTCGCAATGGGAAGCCAATGCGTCTGTTGTACCGAAGCCATCTTCCGAAATCGCCGAACTCGGCGAGCTCATCCTCTCCGGGGTTGAACGCTTCGATGAGTCACTCGAGTATTTCAATAACCTGGGACGACTTCATGTCACTTTCTACCGAAGGACGGATGGGTCCGTTTTCCCCGGTCGCGGCACCTTCGATATCCCCACGGGGATGCAGTTACGTGGTCTGGCGCAAAAGAAGTGGGGAGCAGACCGGTATGTCCTGACCGATGCCCAGATTCATTTCCTGAACCGCACAATTCAGCTTCTTGACATTGAGTCCGCTGAAGCAATCATCGAGCTGCAGGACTCGAGCAAACAAGGGCAGTTCGCCTTCATGCGTCTTGGCGGCATGCGATTCTATTTCAGCCACCGGGGCGGCTGGAAGATCTCGGAGAAGATGCTCAGCTATGGCCAGAAGCGCATGCTCGCATTCATGCACTACCTGGACACGGCCCGGTCGGTCGTCATCGCCGACGAACTCGTGAATGGCCTCCACCATCGCTGGATTCGCTCCTGTTTCGAGGCCATCGAGCAACGACAGGCCTTCCTCACCAGCCAGAATCCCCTCCTGCTCGACTATCTGAATTTCCAGTCTCCCGAGGAGGTTCGCTCCGCCTTCGTCCTCTGCGGGTGGGAAAAGGGCCCCGAGCAGATGGTCTGGGAGAACATGTCCGAGGAGGCCGCACGGGACTTCTTCGACTCCTACAAGGTCGGGTTCCAACAGGTCGGCGAGCTGCTTCAATCCAAGGGGCTCTGGTGAGCGGCCATCTCTCTCGTCCCTCGGTCATGGTGCTGACCGAGGACTCCGGCACGGGCGCTCATGACACCGTGCGCGCCCTCGTGAAGGAGATGCTCAAGCTGCTCGTTCCCGGTGTGCGGACCCACTGCATCGACTTCAAGCCCCTGGCAATCGAGCGAGAACGAGCGCGAATTCAAATCGCGCATGCTTCCTCCCATCGAAGCCGGTGTGCGTGCCTTCATGAAGCAGCCTCCGGACTCCAACGCTCCCAGCGAGCGCATGAAGAGGCTCCGCCTGCTCGTCCCCTTCTACAGCATCGAGGCCTGGGTCTATCAGAACACCCGGGAAGCCAGACACCTGTGCGAGGAAGAAGGCTGCAAGCAGTGCCATGTGAAGATCGCGGAGTGGGAGAAGAACCGCGCGAGCCTCGACGAGGTCACCCATCCCAAAGGAGCGCTCTGCTTCCAGGACAAGTACAACGCGCATCTGGCCTCCTCGGGATTTCCGGCCCGGGAGGTCTTCGATGCCAAGGCGTCCTTCTCTCGCACCGTCATGGGCCTCCTGGAATGTGACGAGCTGACCACCGCACTGGAGCAGACCTACGCCGCCCCTGATTCACAGGCTCCCTGATACAGGGACCCGAAGCAGGGGCGCCACCTTCCCGAGGAGCACCGACGTGACCATTGCCGTGCCAGCCGAGGCCCACCATGCCCGAGCCTTCATCTCCGCCGACATACGCGGCGGCAACTCCACCTGGGTGTTGCCGGTGGGACGGGAGCCAGGTGCGGTCGGAGCGGCGATCGACATGGCCCGGGTGCTGGCGCGCGAGACCGGAGTGGAGGTGACGCTCGAGGTGGAGGGCCGGGACTTCCGGTTCATCGCGCCGGAGGGGGAGCTGAGCCTGTGCCTCCACGGCCTGTTGGGTGGACTGGCGCTCGCCCGACGCGAGGGGCGCATCGCTGGGGAGGGGCGGGCCGTGACGGTGACGACCCCCTCCGGGGAGTTCACGGCGCGGGTCGAGGCGGTGGACGCCCACACCTTCGAGGTCTCGGTGGAGTTGGGACGGCAGCTCCTGGTTCCGGTGGAGGCGGGACGGGAGTTGCGAGCGGCACTGGCCGCGGCGCTCGGGCTCACGCTGGAGGACCTGCCCGAACGACTGTGGAACGCGGGCGGGGCGCGCCTGAAGACGCTGGTTCCGTTGGAGTCGCGCGAGCGATTGGCGGCGATACACGTCGAGCCCGGGTCCATCGCTCGCATCGCTTCTGAACTGGGCTGCACCGGCTTCTACGCCTTCGTGGTCGAACGTGCGGATGCGATGGGTGCGCACCTCGCCGCGCGGCAGTTCCCGGCCGGGATCGGCATTGTCGAGGATCCGGCCACGGGAGGCTCCGCCGCCGCACCCGCCTTGTGGCTCAGGCGGGTCGGGGGACATCCCGGGCTCGAGCGTCTGACCATCACTCAAGGCGAGGACATGGGACGTCCGTGCCGCCTGGTGGTGGGACGGTCGGGCGAGGACGACGCGAGGGGCTGGTGGGTAGGCGGTCGCGTCGTGCTGTGAGTCCGCCCCGATGGCGTATCTGGAGGACGGGGGCATATCCCGAAGGATGCAAGCTGTATCAACCGCATGGACAGCGCTTCCCGCTCTCCTCCGGGCTGGGGCTTCAACAACTTGTCCGATTGTCGGGCAAGTTGGATAAAAGAGTGGCAGGAACTCGAGGCATTCGAGTGGCGGGTGGGCTGGGAGTTGGACCCGGACCTGCGGCTTCCGGGTTCTGCCCATCACGTGAGGGAGGCGAAGGATGGAGCGCGAAACCAGTCGGATGACGCTGAGTGACGAAGACCGCCGCCTCGTCGGACTTTGGGCTGCCGATTGCGCCGAGCGGGTGCTGCCGCTGTTCGAGGCGCAGGCTCCCTCCGACACCCGTCCGCGCGAGGCAATCGAGGGGATCCGGGCCTTCTCGCGCGGGGGAAAGCGGACAGCGCGGCTGCGCTCCGTTGCCTGGGCGGCTTACGCAGCCGCACGCGAGGTCGGCAATCCGGCTGCCACAGCCGCCGCTCGCGCCGCGGGTCTCGCGGCGGCAACCGCTTACCTCCACGCATTGGCAACCCCTCACCAGGCGAAACACGTCCTTGGGCCTGCTGTGTACGGGGCGCGGGCCCGCGAGCTCGCGGCGGGCGACGAGCCCAGCGTCGGTGACGAGGAGATCCGATGGGCGATCGAGCACGCCTCGCCGGTAGTTCGCGAGGTTCTGCGGCGGATGCCGGTTCGCGGCGCTGGTCGCGGTCGGCTGGACGACCTCTTCTACCAGCTCGACGCGGGCCTTCGCCGCTGACGAGCCATCCGCGCCGCTGCGGAGCGCGCTACGCGCGGGGGACTATTACGCCCGTGAATGGGCGTTCCCCGCCTGCGCGTATTAGCCAGATCCGGCCTACTGCAAGCAGATCGCCAGGTCCTTCTCGGATTTCTTGGAGCAGGTCGTGCGCACCCGGCGCAGTCTCTACTGGATACCAGACTGACGCCGCGCCTCACCGTGATGCGGAGGCGGGGCTCGGCCCACGTGCCCCGCGTCACTCTCACTGACCGACCGACTGGGGCGGCGGCTTGGCACTGAAGACGGGCGCGTAGCACTCTCCCTGGTACTCGAAGATGGCATCCGGGCACGGTGCCTTCAGCTTGTGAGGCATCCAGCAGGCGCCCACCAACTCGACCTCCGTGTAGCGTGTGCAGGGGGGACGCTTCTGCCCCTTGAAAGGCTCGCGTGGCAGGGGCCGGGCGAGAAAGGGGAGTCCCGGGGGCGTGGTGTCCCCGAGGCCGCTGGTGAACGAGTCCGACACCACCGTGTCCGTGGGCGCCTCCTGGTCCATGGGCGCTGGCGCGCTCGCCAGGGAGTCCGGCTCGCTCGGCGGTGGGGACGCGAAGTCCATGCGCGCCAGGGCGAAGCCCAGGGCGCACGCCAGGGCAACGCCCGTCATCACCCATCCCAGGTGCCGCCAGTGACGAGGCTCGTCAGCACCGGAGACGGCCTGGGACATGCGACGCACTCCGGCGAGCACATCCGCCAACGTGCACACCAGCGTCTCCGTGGATTGCTTGTCGGGGGCCACGGACCAGGGTGTCTGCTCCACCTCCATCGCCAGGTAGCCCGGCGAGGCCGAGCTGACGCAGCGCACCCGCCAGTCCGTCAGCGGCTCCGAGCCGTCCGCTTCGGCGGGCTTGAACAGCAGGGCCGCCGCCCCGTTCGTCTCGTTCCTGGCTCGGAAGAGCTCACCCCGGCTGTGCTCGTCCAGCGGCACCTGCTCGCGCAGTTGGTAGGGCCCCAGCCGCTCCACTTCCTCCCAATTCGACTCGTCGCTCTCGTCCACGCGTGCTCCTCGCCGGCCCCGAGCACTCAAGGCCCGGTGCCCTCCTTTGCACCGAGCCGTGCTCCCGCTCCAGGAGGTGCGTGGTGGCTCCGGGCTGGCCTACTCCACAAGTGCCCTCACCATGGGCGCCCGGTCTGGTTCCGACTCGCTTCAAGGCACACAGGGGTTCCCGCTTCGCCAGGCCGCGGGCCTCAGGCCGCCCTGGCGCCCGCCACGTACTCCCGCTCGTGGATGGCGTGTACCCTCTCCAGGACCTTCCGGCCTCCAACGGCTGATGTGCGGCATCGAGCACGCGGTGCGCATCGGAGGCGAGCGGCAGGTGTTCGCCGAGCGCTACCTGACCATCCTGCTGGACGGCCTACGACCCCCGGCGGGGTGAGCGCTCAGGGCTCGGGGTGGCGTGGGGTGTGCCCCGCTCGGTAGGCGCGTGCTACACCTCGGAGGAGTCCGGGAGGTCGCTCATGGCGATGCATGTCCCTCGGGTCCGTGTCGTGCGGCATGCGTCGGACCTGGGGAACTGGGAGATGGTGAACGGCGACCCGGACCCGCGGCTGGCTCCCTACGTGCGCGAGTATTGCGGCTTCGTGGAGAGCACCCCGGGGCCCATGCGGCGACGTGAGTTCCCCTCGGCGCAGGTGGTGCTCATCATCGACTTCGGTCCCACCTTGCGCATCCTCGACCCGCGCCAGGAGACGGTGGTCGCGCGGCACCGGGCCGGCTTCGTGGCGGGCCTGCACGACTCCTTCGCCCTCACCGAGACGCCCGGCTCCTCCTCGGGGGTACAGGTGAACTTCACGCCCCTGGGCGCGCGCCGCTTCTTCGGGTTGCCCATGGAGGAGCTCGCGTGCCGGGTGGTGGGCCTGGAGGACGTGCTGGGCGCGGAGGGCCGCCTGCTGACGGAGCGGCTCCAGGATGCGCCCGGATGGGAGGAGCGCTTCTCCCTCCTGGACGAGTACCTCGCCGCGCGCCTCACCGCCGCGCGTGGTGTGCCCGAGTGGGTGGCCTGGGCCTTTCGCCGCATCGAGGAGAGTGGCGGCCTGGTGGAGGTGGGCACGCTGGCGGATTCGCTCGGCTTCAGCCACCGCCACCTCATCGCCCGCTTTCGCGAGCACGTGGGGTTACCGCCCAAGCTGCTCGCGCGCATCGTGCGCTTCGAGCGCCTCCTGGAGCAGGTGAAGTCCGGCGGCCGGCCGGCCTGGGGAGAGCTCGCGCTGGAGCACGGGTACTACGACCAGGCGCACCTCATCCGGGACTTCCGCCAGTTCACCGGGAGCAGTCCCCGCGAGTTCCTCCTCCGCCAGCTGCCGGACAACGGTGGGGTGAGTGGGGGCTGAGTCCCGCGCGCCCAGGTCAAATCCGTCCAATACGGGGGATGTCTCCCCGCCTATATCTCCTGGCGGATACTCGCTGAACCCCAGGAGAGACACAGATGACCACCGATACCGCGCCGACCCTCTACCCCAACCTGCGCTACCGCGACGCGGCCGCTGCCCTGAAGTGGCTGGCCGCCGCCTTTGGCTTCGAGGAGCAGCTGGTGGTGCCCGGTCCGGACAACACCATCGCCCACGCCGAGCTGCGCTTCGGGACGAGCATCCTCATGCTGGGCAGCGTCCGGGACGATGTGTTCGGCGCCCAGGGCGTCATGGCCCCCTACGTCTACGTGCGGGACATCGACGCCCACTGCGCTCGGGCCAGGGCCGCGGGGGCGACCATCGTGATGGAGCCCCGCGATACCGACTACGGCTCCCGGGACTACTCCGCGCGTGACCCGGAAGGGTACGTCTGGAGCTTCGGCACCTACCGGCCCTCGCCGTCCCGGTAGCGTGCCGAGGCTCGGGCAGCGCCCTGGCTACTGGGCCGCCTTGGGGTCCATCCACATGACTTCCCAGTGGTGGCCGTCGATGTCGTAGAAGCTCCAGGCGTACATGAAGCCATGGTCCTGCGAGTCCATGGCGTGCTTGCCGCCCGCGGCGATGGCCTTCTTGACGAGCTCGTCCACCTCGGCCCGGCTGCTGCACGACAGCGCGAACAGTCCTTCCGAGTACCGGCTCGTATCGCAGATCTCCCGCTTGGTGAACGTCTTGAAGAAGGGCTCCGTGATGAGCATCGCGAAGGCCTGCTCGCTGATGATCATGCAGGCCGCCTTGTCGTCCGTGAACTTGGGATTGAACTCGAAGCCGAGCTTCGAGAAGAACTCCATGGACTTCTTCAGGTCACGCACGGGCAGGTTGACGAAGAGCATTCGGGACTGGGTGGCTGCCATGTTCTTCTCCTCGGAGTGAGTGGGTTGCTGCTTCGAAAATAGGGTTCCTGCTTCATTGACGGCGCGCGCGGCCCGGAATCATCGGTCGTGCCGCGCGCTATCTCGTATTACTTCGTGGCCCGGACCGGAAGGACGGCGCGGAGCCGTTCATCCCGCAGCCAGAGCCCGAGCCAGAGCAGCGTCGCGATATAGACGGGGAAGAGCGTGTGGGTGAAGAGCGGGTTGCCGACCCGGACGTGGGTGGCGACCGCGCCTCCGAGGTAGCCCGTCCACAGGACGGCCCCCAGCACCGAGAGCCGCGGAACGAGGTACACGGCCAGGCACGCCAGTTGAACGAGCCCGAGGCCGAAGAGCACGCTCACGGGGTAGCCGAGCTCCATCGTCCCCTGCTGCGCCTCGGGAATCTGGAGCAACTTTCCAGTGGCGTCGAACAGCAGGAAGAGGACGGCGAGGCCGCTGAGGATGCGTCCCGTCCACAGCGCCTTCTTGGCGGGCTGGGTGCCCGTCCGCGTGCGGGTCTCTGGGGCGGAGTGCTGGAGCTCGGTGTGGGTCGTCGTGGTCATGGGTCCTCCGTGGAGTGGATTCGACGGTTGGACCGCCACGATCGACGAAAGTCATCGGTCGGCCGAAAAAAAGATCGCGGGCCCCCCCCATGCCCGCCAGGCCGCCGCTCAGTTGGGCGGGCAGAAGACGATGTCGAAGTCCTCGGCGTTGCAGGCCGCCATCACCGTGTCATCGCCGGACCACGAGTAGGACTGGGAGCAGGCCGCGTCGAAGTACCGGGCCACGACGCTGTTGGGGTTGTCGCGGTCGCGGCTCACGCAGGAGATGACCTTGCCGGCGGCGTTGCGGAACTGGCCCTCCGCGGGGCAGCCCGGGAGCAGGTCCATGGGGCAGCTGCGGGTCTGCCCCGAGCAGGTCGTCCCCCCACCCAGCTCATAGGGAACGATCTTCAGGGGGAGGTTGTGGGCATCCACGTGGCTGAGGTTGAACCAGTCCCAGCTGGTGTAGGAGTAGAACACCTCGTTGAAGCCGAACTCCGCCAGGGAGTGCTTCTCGAAGCCCGGGTCCTCGCCCTTGCGGAAGCCCCAGTAGCGCTTGGTCGGCATGTACGCCGTGACGGAGCCGATGGTCCGGCACGCTTCCTGGCCCGAGCCCAGGGTGCCTCCGGTGATGTTGTTGCCGGCGAACTCGACTTCGAAGGAGCACCTGTTGATGAAGCGCAGGGTGGTCTGCCCATCGGCGACGGCGCATCCGCGGCCCGGGTTGTCCGAGCCGCCGCCGCTCACCTTGTCGAGCGTGTAGAGCTGGTTGGTGGTGCCGGTGTACGGGTACTGGACGTACTCCGTGCCGTTGGCCGCCGAGCCCCAATACAGGTCGATGACCATGTCCGTGTGGCGCGCGTGGATGCTGAACTGGTTGTTGCCCCGGGCCACGAACCTGAACTGCTGGTTGTTCCCGCCTACGTACGTCCACTGATGCACCTTGGCGTTCTGCGCGGTGCTGTTTTCGGAGATGTCGAGCGCCTTGTTGCTGTTGACGTTGATGATCTTCCAGTACCCATCCGACGTCGGGGAGATGTGGAACTTCTGCGCGTTGCTGCCGTTGCAGTCGTACTGCTGCACCTTGGCTCCGTCCGCGGTGCTGCCCGAGGCGATGTCGATGCACTTGTTGGTCGCGACGGAGCGGATGACGTAGTCACCCTCCGAGATGCTCGACACGATGGCCTCGCTCTGGAGCTGCCCGCTCTCCTCGGCGGTCTTCGGCTCGATGACACCGCATCCCACCAGGCCACCCAGAACGCCCAACAACGACAGACAGCGGTACACCCTCCTATACGTCATGATGCTCTCCTTGCGATTGGCTGAGAGGTGGGGGACCCACCTCTCTCTTGGTCGGAGCAATCGGTATGCCAGGAGCCGCTTCCCATGGAAGAACTTGATTCCATGGAATTGAAGGCGGTGCGGTCCAAATGACGTGGTGACAACAGTTACCACCCCGGGACAACAGTCATCACCCTCGAGGCGCGCTCCGGGCGATGGAGGTCCCCGCGAGCTTCAGGATGTTGAACTCGACGCGGCGGTTGTTCTCCCGGCCCTTCGCCGTCTTGTTCGTGTCCACGGGCCGCGTCTCGCCGTAGCCCACCGACTCCAGCCGGTTCGCGGCGATGCCCTCGTTGATGAGGAAGGCGCGCACGTTGTCCGCCCTGCGCTGCGACAGGTCCCTGTTGCTGGCGTCATCGCCCTGGTCGTCCGTGTGGCCCTCCACGCGCAGCAGGTGGATCTCCGGGTGGGCCTTCAGCACCGCCGCCACCTGCTTCAGCGTGTCGAAGGACTCGAGCAGGATGACGTCCTTCGCCGTGTCGAAGTAGACCTCGTCCACGACGATGCTCGTGCTCCCCAGGCGGGCCTTGCTCCCGGCCACGTCGCGGCAGTCGTTCTGGACCTTCGTCACGAGGAGGTCCTCGGGCCGCGAGGAGGGCGCGAGGGGCGCCACGGGAGCGGGCGTCATGGCGAGGGGCGCGGGAGGAGGCAGCGGCCGGGAGAGCCGAGCGCGCTCGCCGGGTTGGGTCCAGTCGATACCCGCGAAGAGGCGGAAGCCGGGAGTGCCGTAACCGCGCGTGAGGCCCGGGCCTCCGCCCACGTGCGCCAGCAGTCCGTCACGCACGCGGTATTGCACCGAGGCGAGCACCTCCAGCGGAGCCTCCGTGGAACCGCGCGCCAGCCCGAGCGCGCCCGCGACCTGGGCCTGCACGGCGAGCCGCTCGCCCACGGGCACCCGGGCTCCGACCGACAGGGACAGCTCGGTGCCGGCGCGCAGGTTGAAGAGTCGCAGCTCGTCGCGCACCTGGGCGCCCAGGTTGGCCACCACGCGCACGCCGCTCGCGGGGGCCCACTCCCCCACCACCTGGGGCCGCACGGCCACGCCCGCGCCGCCACGGAAACCCTGGCCGCCCGCGGTGGGCAGCAGCACGGGGAGGGCGAGGCCCAGGTGCAGCGCGCCCCTCGAGTACAGGTGCGCCTTGGGCACCAGCCGCAGGTCTCCCACGCCCGCGCCGCTCACGCCCTCCGCGAAGGCGGGGGTGATGGCGGCGCCCCGCTCGGAGGACTGGTAGGTGATGGGCAGCGCCACGCCCAGCTCGAAGCGGTTCCACAGCGACAGCGAGCCCATCAGGTCCACCGTCACCTGGTGGGCCACCACCTGGTAGACGAAGTCATCCTGCCGCACGTCGAGGAAGCCCAGCGGGTTGCTCGCGTAGTCGAGCGAGGCGCCCAGGTGCCAGCCGAGGTGTCCCTCCACCCGCGCACCGTGCACGCCGAGGATGTCCGTGGCGCCAGGGCCGGGTTTGTAGCGCTGCACGTCGATGGCTTGAGTCAGGGGGGCGGCGGAGTCCTGGGCCCGGGCCACGGGAGCGGACAGCACTCCCAGGGCCGCCAGTCCGGCGGCGGAGGACGCCCGGCGGGTGGAGGAGCCCATGCGCCGCGAGCGCATCAGCGACACGCCTCGAACGTGAATGTGACCGACTCACCGATGGCCATCTTCCCGCCCTGGGTCGGCGTGGCGTCCCTACCCAGGTAGAGGGTGAGGGTGCGCGTGGCGTCGTTGAACCACGCCACGTCATCCCCCGGTTGGTCGGTCACGCTCCGGTCGTTCAACATCATGGTGCCGGGGACGTACTGGAGCTGGGCGGGCAGCCGATCCGTGAGCTTCGTGTCCCGGGAGACGTCGTCGCCCGTGTTGGTGGTCGTGATGGTGTAGCGGAGACGATCGCCCGGCCATGCCATGTCGGCGGTGCGCGAGCGGTTCTCCACCGACTTGTACGTCTCCCGGAAGTCCGGGCGCTGGCTCATGCCCAGGGCCTGGCCGGAGCCAGCCAGCAGCAGGGGCAGGGAGAGCAGCAGGGTCATCGCCCAGGACATCGGCGCGAACCACTGCCGCGAGAAGGATGAGGATTGGGTTCGCATGGGTCGCTCGCGGGAAGGTGTTGTCCTGACATCCACCAAGGTGCCAGTGATTGCCTTCCAGCTCTGTGCGCGGACTCACGGCCGGGGTGTGAATGCCGTCACGACCCGGGTCGTCTCATGCCGGCCAGCGGTGGCGTCGTTGGCCAGGGGTCGTTCCGAAAACGCCTCCGGGCAGGCAGGTGACATGACCTGCCTGCCCGGCTCGTTCCAGAAACGAACGTTGCTTCTCAAGGGGCCGCTGCCTGGGCCGAGGCGCCCTGCAGGCGTTCGTACGACTGGTTTCGCAGCAGCGTCGTCCCCTTGTTCATGTCCACGCGCTGCACGGTGCAGCGGTCCCCCTGTCCCAGATCCACCGGCTCGCCCACGTGGAAGCGCTCCGGGCACTCCTGGAGGATCTTCTCCATCGCTTGCCCATCCCGGGTTCGCGACAGGCACGTGGCTCCGTCAGGCGCCCAGGCCGCCTCGAAGGTGGCGCGCGAGGGCTCCCAGCTCGCAGAGGACTCCGTCGTCCGTGAGAGCACGCCCAGCCCGTCGTAGATGTCGATGACGGTGCCTTCGCGGGTGTGGCTCTGGCCGTTGCCGCAGTAGTCGGCGCGGGCCATGCGGGTGCAGGCCTGATGCAACTCCGCCAGGGATTGCCCGTTCCAGCTGGCCCAGGGCTTGTAGCCCCAGCTGATGCACTTGGAGATGACGCCGGTCTCGCACGCCAGGGTGAACTTGCCCGGCACGTCGTGGTGCGCTCCGCTGGCATCCCAGACGCCGCTCACCGCCAGCGCCCGCGGATCGGAGACGGTGCCGATGGCCGCGCAGGGGTTCTCCCACTCCTGGGCCACCGGGTTCCAGGCCTCGATGCGGTACCAGACCACGTCGGGGTCCGTGGGCGAGGGCTCGGCGCCGCACAGGGCGACCTCCACGGGTTTGCCCTGACTGGAGGTGCCCCGGAGCACGGTGCCCACCAGGCTGGTGGCGGTCTGGGAGGAGCCCACCAGGCGCCCCTTCTCCAATCGCGGACTCCCCACCTGGGCATCGCTGCGGAGCGGCGCTTCCAGGTCGACCGAGACGAGCACGCTGCGTCGCTCGTCACCCTGGTGCCTGGCGCTCCACTCCTTCCGGGTGCCCCACAGGAGCGTGCCCTGAGGCTTGTTGCCGCGGTCAGGCGCGTGGCTCTGGCAGCGGCGCGCGTACCGCTCGGTCTCGGACACCGGGGCCACCGTGCTGACCGCCGCGCTCGCCGGGCTCTGGGATCGAGAGGACGCCGGGCTCGCGGAGAACGCGGGCGTGGTGAACAGCAGACACATCGAGGCAATAAGGGATTTGTTCCACGTCTTCATGGACATACCTCTCCGTTGGGGTGGGGACGACATGCCCGGCGCGGCCCTTCCCCGTCCCTTTGACCGTGAAGGGCTGCACCGTGGATGAAGAATTACCCACGTGCTTCCGGTGGGGATGTGCGCGCCCTCACACGCTTCGTGTGACAGGAGTCACGCCTGCCGCGGGCACTACCGGGAGGAGACGGACGCGCAGACGCGCACGCCAATCTCGGGGTCGCGTTGGGTGGGGTCGCCAGCCGAGCGGTTGGCGGCGAGCGCCATGATGATGTCGTAGTACCAGCCCCCTCCTCGCAGGACGATACGCCCGAGGTCCGGTGTCACGGGCCGCGTGAGCTCGTACGCGTTGCCGGTCATGTCGACGAGTCCGAAGGGGCTCGTCGAGATGGGATGGGAGCCGACCATGTCGGGCCCGTAGGCCATGGGCTGCCGGGCGTAGGTCACGTCGATGTTGGCGTCATCGGGCAGGAGCCGCTCCCCATGCGGGTACTCGCGGCCGTCGGCGCCACGGGCGGCGCGCTCCCATTCGAACTCGCTGCACAGGCGCGCTCCAGGCAGACGCCCCGAGTGGTCCAGCCAGTAGAAATAGCCCGCGAGATCCTCGGCGGAGACGCCGGACAGGGGGAACTGGCGCCAGTCGGCGGTATCGCGGCGGGTACGGTCCGGGTAGCGAAACGGCTCTCCGTCCCGTGCGGAGAGGACGCCTTCACGCGAACGATGGAAGGAGAAGACCCAGCCGGTGCCGGGCTGATGCCGCAGCGTGATGGCTCTGGCGTGGCTGAAGTGCGGTTGCTCGAGGATGCGTCGGGCCGCCGCGTTCGGGGGGAGGGTGTCGAGGTAGGTCACCCAGTCACCGAACGTCACCTCCGTGCGGCCGATGAGATAGGCCTCGTTGAGACAGGTCCGGTGGAGGGGCGCGCTGCTCATGAACTCCCGGAGTTCCTCCGGCTTGGCGGTGCCCTGGAGGAAGCAACCGGGAGGGATGTAGACGTAGCCAGGAGGCACGCGGGTGGGGAGCTCGAGGTGGCGCCGCTCGGTTTCGCCCCGCGTGAGGAGCAGGGGCAGGTCGACCGGCGCGTGGCCGGGCGCGGTGATGTGGAGGAGATAGGAGCCCGCGGGCAGCAGCGCGCGGGTGATGGGCGTCTGGCCGAGCTCCTGGACGTACTGGGGGCGCAGCACGCCCCGCTCATCGGGGACGTAGCGCTCGAGCCGGACGCGTGCTCCGGGAGGGGATGTCACGAGCTGGAGCTCGGCCGGTGCCGAGAGCCGCCGCCGCCATTCGGAGCCGTCGTCCGCGCCTTCGAGCAACTGCTCCAGGCGCTGTCCCTGCTCGTCCAGAATGCGCTGCTGGTGGAAGTGCTCGGCCAGGAGCATGCGCTCATGGGTGACCTCGAGGAGGAGCCGCCGCGCCTCCGCGTGGCCGCGCTCACGCTCCAGCGCCCTCTCGAGGAACATGGTGGCGCGGAGATGGGCCGCATCGCTCTTCTCGAGCAATCCGAGCGCTTCGTCCCATCGCCGTTCGGCGGTTGGCCGGAGGTCATGGGGGCCGGGTGGGTTGTCCGGGCCGGAGGACGGAGGAGCCCGGCCGTCGAACAGCGCGAGCGCCTCCTCGCGGCGGGCACGGGCTTCCTGTCCCAGGGTGCGGCCCTCGGCGAGCGCTTTGCGCGCGGTGTCCATCGCGTCGGCGACGAAGCGCGCATCCTCGAGGTACGCCTGCAGGCGCAGCCCCCCATAGAGGGCGGCGAGGGCGAGCACCCCGAGGAGCAGGGCCGCGGTCTGCCCCCACCGCTGGAAGCTCAGGGCGCGGCGCGAGGCCTGGAGGAAGGCGTGCTCGCGGGGCCCCAGCGTCGTGGAGTCCAACGGGCGTGTCTCGTCGAGCTGACGCTGTCCCCACAGGGCATCCCGGGCGCGGCCCAGGCGCTCCCACTCGGCGCTCGCCACCTCGACGCGCTGGCGCACCGCGCGGTGGCCGATGTCGTCATCGAGCCAGTTGCGCAACGTGCCCCAGCTCGTGATGAGCGAGTCATGGGCAATGCCATACCGGGCCTTGCCTCCCGTGCTCCTCGCGTGGAGGAGCCGGCCCTCGATGAGCGCGTGGAGGGCGGCGCGGGAGTCGGCATCCGACGCCGCGACGAGCTCCTCCTCGCTCCGCTCCCCGCGCGTGCCCTCCGCCGTCACGAGCTGGAGCAGGAGCCGCCGCGCCGCCTGCTGCTCGGCCGGGCTCAACCTCGCGAGCACCCCGTCGGCATGCCGCGACAGCGCTCCGGCCACGCCGCCCATCTCGTCGAGCGCCGCGCGGGTGATGCGGCCGTGCGCCGGGTTGTGCCGCTCCCACAGCTCGGCGAGCGCGAACTGGAGCAGGGGCAGGCTGCCCGCGCCGTTCGCCGTGGAGTCGACGAGCGTCTGGATGAGCTCCCTGGACTCGAAGACCACGCCGCGGCTGCGCGCCGGGCCGACGATGGCCTCGCGCACGCCCTCGGGCGACATGGGCCGGAGGATGTAGAGCGCGCGCTCGGCCTCGTCGCCCAGGCCGGGTAGCGCGCACACGCGCGTGAGGAAGTCGCCGCGCACCGCCAGGAGCACGCGCACTCCCGCCGAGGGCAGGGCGAGCTCACCGAGCACGGCGGCGAAGCGCAGCGCCTGGACGGGCTCGGCGAGCGTGATGAGCTCCTCGAGCTGGTCGACGAAGAGGAGCAGGCCGCGCTTTCCCGAGTACGCCTCGCGCAGGGCCTGACCGAGCCAAGCCGGGGTGTCCGTGAGGGCGGTGACGACCTCCGCCTCCCTCCTGCCGAGCAGGGGCGCGAGCGCGGCGGCGAGCGCCTGGAGCGGCCGGTGACCGGGGTAGAGCGTGACCGTGTAGATTTCACGGCCCTCGTCCACGGCGCTGGCGGACACGCGGGGGAGCACACCGGCACGGCACAGCGAGGACTTGCCCACGCCGGAGTCCCCCGCGACGAGTGCCAGGGATTGGTGGCGCAGGCGCTCGAGCACGGCGCGGATGTCGGCGTCGCGTCCGAAGAAGAGCGCGCGGTGCTCGGCCTCGAAGGGGGCCAGACCGCGGTAGGGATTGCCCGCGGCGAGCGGCGTGGAGGCGTGGCGCTGCTCGAGGCGCTCCAGGTCCTCGCGGAGCTGGTCGGCGGAGGCGAAGCGCTCGGCGGGGTCGGGCGCGAGGCACCGCAGGATGAGGGCGGCGAAGTCGGCGTCGATGTCCCCTCCGAGCCCGCGCGAGAGTGCCTTCTCCTGCTCCAGGGCGCTGACGGCCGCCCCCTTCGGGGACGGGCGCGATGGGAGATGGCCCGTGCACAACTTGTAGAGGGTGAGGCCGAGCGAATAGATGTCGCTCTGGGGGCTCGCCGGCACGCCGAGGAGGAGCTCGGGCGCCATGTAGTTCGGCGTACCCGCCGGCTCGTGCGTACCGGGGGGCCGCGAGGACTCGCTCGGATCGAACTGCTCGGCCAGGCCGAAGTCGAGCAGCTTCACCTCGCCATCGGCGGTGACCAGGGCGTTGGAGGGCTTGATGTCCCGGTGGAGCACGCCCTGCCGGTGGGCCGCCGCGAGGCCCCGGGCGAGCCCCACGCCGATGGTGAGGGCGCGCCGCCAGGGGAGGGGGTGGGGAAGCTCCGAGAGGCTTCGGCCGACGACGTACTCGGAGACGATGTACGGGTGCTCGCCGACCGAGCCGACGCGGAACACGGTGACGACGTTGGGGTGCTGCAGGCGGGCGATGGCGCGTGCCTCCGTCTCGAAGTACGCGCGCACCTGGGGCTCGGGCTGGCCGGGGGCGATGAACTTCACCGCGACGGGGCGGCCCAGGGAGGTGTCGTGGGCGAGGTAGACGATGCCCATGCCGCCGCGGCCGAGCAGGCGCTCCAGGCGGAACTCGTTGAACTCGGTGGGAGGAGTCCAGGCGGGACCGGGCTTCGGGCGCGCGAGAGCGGCCTTCGGAGCGGGCCCGGCGATTGTCTGGGTTCGATCCTCCGGACGACCCGGGCCCCCGAGCCCCCCCGTTCCCTCCTCATTCGCGTCTGGCGGACCCATGGATTCGAGGGTCTCAGTCTCTCAGAGTCCGCCGAGTCAGGTCGAGTGCTCCCTTCCGTCCCGCCTGCATCGTTCACTGACGATCGCTAGCCCCACTCGGCTCTTGAAAAAGCGGGTCCGCGCGATCTTCATCCGCGCAATCCACGTCTGAGGAGAGGAACGGGAAATGGCCACGCTGAAGACGAAGTCCGGAGTGGAAATCTATTACAAGGACTGGGGCAAGGGGCAGCCCGTGGTCTTCAGCCATGGCTGGCCGCTGAACTCGGACATGTGGGAATACCAGATGATGTTCCTCGCCGAGCGGGGCTATCGCGTCATCGCCCATGACCGCCGGGGATTCGGCCGCTCGAGCCAGCCGTGGGAGGGTTATGACTACGGCCACTTCGCCGATGACCTGGCGGAGTTGATCAACGCGCTCGACCTTCGCGACATCGTCCTCGTGGGCTTCTCGATGGGCGGTGGCGAGGTCGCTCGCTATCTGGCCCGCCATGGCAAGAGCCGCGTCGCCAAGGCGGCGTTGATTGGCGCGGTGACGCCCTTCCTGCTGAAGACGGAGGCGCATCCGGTCGGCGCGCCGAAGGATCTGTTCGACGGGCTTCGCGCGGGCATCCTCGCCGACCGCCCGCAGTTCTTCACCGACT
Source organism: Archangium violaceum (assembly GCF_016859125.1). Lineage (NCBI taxonomy): Bacteria > Pseudomonadati > Myxococcota > Myxococcia > Myxococcales > Archangiaceae > Archangium > Archangium violaceum. The sequence continues at coordinate 3,487,543 of NZ_CP069338.1, forward strand.
TCGGCAAGCTCTTCACCGGGGCCAACCGCCCGGATGCGAAGGTTTCGCAGGGGCTCCTCACCTGGACCCTGTCCATGGCGCTGATGGCGTCGTTGAAGGGCACCCATGACTGCGTCGCCGCCTTCAGCGAGACCGACTTCCGCGAGGACCTGGCGGCCTTCACCCTGCCCACGCTCGTCGTTCACGGCGACGATGATCAAATCGTCCCGCTCGACTTCAGCGGCAAGCTCGCGGCGGAGATGATTCCGGGCGCGCGCCTCGAGGTCTATCCGGGCGCGCCGCACGCGCTGTACTTCACGCACAAGGACCGGCTGAACGCGGACCTGCTGTCCTTCATCCGGGGCTGAACGCGCGATTCCCGACAGTTCCCGTGCGGCCTCGGTTCACAACTGGAAGCGCACGGAACGTGGTGATTGTTGCACCGGGTGCCTCTCTCTAGGGTCGAAGGCCCTCGGAGCCGCGCGTGAGCGCGCGGAGTCCTCCGAGGCGCCCTATGGCCTGGATCTTCACACGACGTGCGAACACGGTGGCCCGGGTGGCCGCCGCGGGGCTGCTGGGCACTCCGGTGCTCGTTGTGTTCCTGCTCTGGCTCTACGCCTGGAGCCCGCTGGCGCAGAACATGCGTTACCCGGTTCCGCAGCCGGTGCAGTTCGATCACCGCCACCACGCGGGCGACGAGGCCATCGACTGCCGCTACTGCCACAGCACCGTCGAGGTCTCCTCCAGCGCCGGCTACCCCTCGGTGTCCACCTGCCTCAACTGCCACTCGCAGATCTGGACGCAGAGCCCGCTGCTGGAGCCCGTACGCCAGTACTACTTCGCCGACCGGCCCATTCCATGGAACCGCGTCCACAACCTGCCGGACTTCGTCTACTTCAACCACTCCATCCACGTGGCCAAGGGCGTGGGGTGCGTCACCTGCCACGGGCGGGTGGACCTGATGCCGGCGGTGATGCAGGCGCAACCGCTGTCCATGGGCTGGTGCCTGGAGTGCCACCGGGACCCGGCCCCGCACCTGCGCCCGCTGGAGGCCATCACCTCCATGCGCTGGCGGCCTCGCCCGGGTGACCCGGCGGCCGAGGAGCTGGCGCGCCGCTACGACGTCCACCCGCGAACGAACTGCACGACATGCCACCGCTGACCGACCGCTATCCGCTGCCCGTGCTCCAGGACTCGTCCGGGACCGGAGCCTCCCGTGAGGACGGGGATGCTGAACGCCCGCGCGCGTGGCGCAGCCTGGAGGAGCTGCACGGCTCGCCCGAGCTGGCTCGCGCCGCCGGGCGCGAGTTCCCTCCCGGTGCCGCCGAGCCCCCCCGGGGGTTGGACCGGCGCCGCTTCCTCCAGCTCGCGGGCACCACGGCGGCGCTGGCCGGGCTCACCGCGTGCAAGGAGCCGGCGGAGAAGGTGATGCCGTACACGCACCGGCCCCCGGACGTCATCCCCGGAGTGCCCAACGCCTACGCCACGGCCTGGGCCCATGAGGGCTACGCGGCGGGCCTGGTGGTGACGAGCTGGGAGGGGCGGCCCACGAAGGTGGATGGCAACCCGGATCATCCGGCGAGCCTCGGTGCCACCAACCACATCGCCCAGGCGCTGCCGGTGGACCTCTACGACACCACGCGGGTGCGAGGGGTGAAGTTGCGCGGCACCCTGGTCTCCTTCCGGACGTACCTCCAGGAGCAGGTGGAGCGCGCGCGCGTGCTGGAGGCCACGGGCGGCGAGGGGCTGTGGTTCCTCCTGGAGCCCTCGTCCTCGCCCACGCGGCGGGAGATGGTGGAGCGCATCCGCCAGCGCTTCCCGAGGGCGCGCGTGGAGACGTACCACGCGCTCTCGCGGGACAACGTGTACGAGGGGGCGAGGCTCGCGTTCGGCCGGCCGCTGGAGACGCGGGTGCGCTACGACGAGGCGCGCGTGGTGCTCTCCCTGGACGCGGACTTCCTCACCCAGGGCCCGTTCGCCCTGCGCGAGGCGCGCGAGTTCTCCCGCACACGGCTGCCCGAGCGAGGGGAGATGAGCCGGCTGTACGTGGCGGAGGGCCACTACAGCGTGACGGGGATGAACGCGGACCACCGCTTCCGGATGAAGCCCTCGGAGGTGGAGCGCTTCGCCCTGGCGGTGTTGGGCGAGCTGGCGCGCACGCACCGCCTGGCCGGGCTCGAGCCCTTCCAGGAGCTGGCGCTCGGCTGGCCGGAGAAGGCGAAGGAGGTGCGCGTGGTGGCCGGGGAGCTGGCACGCCACGCGGAGCGCGCGGTGGTGGTGGTGGGCGAGCGGCAGCCGGCGCGGGTGCACGCGGTGGCGCACGTGCTCAACGCGGCGCTGGGCAGCCAGAAGCGGCTCATCACGCACCACGAGCCTGGAGTGGACGCGGTGCGCGGCGGACCCGAGGTGCTGCGCGAGCTGGCCGAGGCGGCGAGCGCGGGCCGGGTGGACACGCTGGTGGTGACGGCGTTCAACCCCGTCTACACGGCGCCGGTGGGCGTGGCGTTGGGGGCGGCGCTGAGCGCGGTGCCCCACTCGGTCTACCTGGCGTTCCGCGAGGACGACACGGCGAAGCACAGCGCGTGGGTCCTGCCCGCGGCCCATGTGCTCGAGTCCTGGGGCGACACGCGGGCGCTGGACGGGACGGCGAGCATCATCCAACCGCTCATCCAGCCGCTCTTCATGGGGGTGACGGAGCTGGACGTGCTCTCCCCCTTCGCGGGCGTGGCGGACCTGACGGCCCACCAGCTGGTGAAGGCCCACTGGGCGCGGCGGCGGGGGGGCCCGGGCCTCGCCTTCGACGACGCGTGGGACCAGTGGCTGGCGGTGGGGACCATTCCGGGCACCGAGGCCCCGGCCCTCGCGCCCGCGGTGGACACGGGCGCGGTGGTGGCGAGCGTCCGCGCCTTCTCGCCCGGCCCCGCCCAGGGCCTCGAGCTCAACCTGCTGCCCGGCTACAAGGTCCGCGACGGACGCTACTTCCACAACGCCTGGCTGCAGGAGCTGCCGGAGCCCCTTACCCAGCTGTCCTGGGGGAACGCGGCGCTCGTCAGTCCGCGCACGGCCGAGCGCCTGAAGGTGTCGCCCCGGGACAAGGTGAAGCTGACACTCCGCGGGCGCTGGCTGGAGGCCCCGGTGTACGTGCTGCCCGGCCACGCGGACGACACGGTGTCGCTGGAGCTCGGCTGGGGACTCGAGTGGCTCGACGACAGCATCGGGGACATGGGCGAGCTGGGCGTCAATGCCTACCTGCTGCGCTTCCCGGACGCTCCGTGGTTCACCGGCGGGCTCCAGGTGGACAAGGCGGAGGGACACGGGCGCTACGCCACCACGCAGGACCACTGGTCCATGCACGGCCGGGAGATCGCCGTCCAGGACGAGCTGGAGACGTTCGAGAAGAAGAAGCCCCACTACCTGCACCACCTCAAGGGCCCGGTGGCGTCCCTGTACAGCCCCTTCGAGTACGAGGAGCCCTACCAGTGGGCCATGGCGGTGGACCTGAGCCTCTGCATCGGCTGCACGGCCTGCATGGTGGCCTGCCAGGCGGAGAACAACATCCCCGTGGTGGGGCGCGCCCAGGTGGAGAACGGGCGGGAGATGTACTGGCTGCGGGTGGACCGCTACTTCGAGGGCGCGCCGGAGGGGCCCCACGCCATTCCCCAGCCGATGATGTGCCAGCACTGCGAGGCCGCGCCGTGCGAGTACGTGTGCCCGGTGAACGCCACCGTCCACTCGGACGAGGGCCTCAACGAGATGGTCTACAACCGCTGCATCGGCACGCGCTACTGCAGCAACAACTGCCCGTACAAGGTCCGGCGCTTCAACTACCTCGACTACAACCCGCGGGTGAGCGAGCTGGAGAAGCTGCGCTTCAACCCGGAAGTCACCGTGCGCATGCGCGGGGTGATGGAGAAGTGCACGTACTGCGTGCAGCGGATAGAGCGGGCCCGCATCGAGGCGCGCCGGCAGCGCGAGCCCATCAACACCGAGGCGCTCCAGACGGCCTGCGCCGAGGTGTGTCCCACGGAGGCCATCACCTTCGGCTCGCTGCACGTGCCGGACTCGACGGTGGCCCGGCTGCACCGCGAGCCGCGCCACTACAAGGTGCTGCACGAGCTGGGGACGAAGCCGCGCACGGCCTACCTGGCGCGCATCAAGAACCCGAACCCGGAGCTCGAGCATGGCTGAGGGGCAGGCATCGGAGACGCCCACGCGGGACGCGCTCGAGCCGCTGCCGCTCATCGCGGGGGCGCAGAGCGCGGAGAGCCTGACGGGCTCGTTGCTGAGCCCCCTTCAGCGCAAGGCGGGCCGGGTGTGGTGGGCGCTCTTCTTCCTGACGCTGGGCGGGACGGGGCTCTTCGCGCTGGCCATCACGGTGACGCTGGTGCGAGGCATTGGCGCGTGGGGCAACAACATCCCGGTGGCGTGGGCGTTCGGCATCATCGACTTCGTGTGGTGGATTGGCTTTGGCCACGCGGGCACGCTCATCTCCGCCATCCTGGTGCTCTTCCAGCAGAAGTGGCGCGCGTCGGTGAACCGCTTCGCCGAGGCGATGACGCTCTTCGCGGTGATGCAGGCGGGGCTCTTCCCGCTGCTGCACCTGGGGAGGCCATGGGTCTTCTACTGGCTGGTGCCCTACCCGAACACGATGAAGATATGGCCCCAGTTCAAGAGCGCGCTGCCGTGGGACATGGTGGCCATCACCACGTACCTCCTGGTGTCGCTGATGTTCTGGTACCTGGGGCTGCTGCCGGACCTGGCGGCGGCGAGGGACAGGGCCACCACGCCGCGGCGTCAGTTCTGGTACGGGCTGTTCTCGCTGGGGTGGACGGGCTCGGCGAGACATTGGCACCACTGGCGCACGGGCTACCTGCTGCTGGCGGGGCTGGCCACGCCGCTGGTGCTCAGCGTGCACACCATCGTGAGCTTCGACTTCGCCATCTCCCTGGTTCCGGGGTGGCACTCCACCATCTTCCCGCCGTACTTCGTGGCGGGAGCCATCTTCTCGGGCATCGCGCTGGTGCTGACGCTGCTGCTCCCGGTGCGCGGGCCCCTGGGCCTGAACCACGTCATTACGGACAAGCACGTGGACATCCTGGCGAAGCTGCTCCTGGCCACGGGGTTGATGGTCTCCTACGGCTACCTGCAGGAGCACTTCTTCGCCTGGTACAGCGGGGACGAGTACGAGATGGCCGCGTACGCCTTCAAGCGCTCGGGAACGTGGGGCTGGATCTTCTGGCTGCAGATGGTCACCAACGTGCTGGTGCCGCACCTCTTCTGGTTCGCGAAGCTGCGCACGAACCTGGTGGTGGTGTGGTTCGCCGCGCTGGCGGTGGACGTGGGCATGTGGCTGGAGCGCTTCACCATCATCGTCCCGTCGCTGGCCCATGACTTCCTACCGAAGAGCTGGGAGCACTTCTCGCCCACGTGGGTGGACTTCGGGCTGCTGTTCGGCTCCATGGGCTTCTTCGGCTTCCTCTTCCTGCTCTTCCTCAAGTTCGTCCCGCCGGTGCCCATCAGCGAGGTGAAGGAGCTGCACCATGAGCTGAAGGAGGCGCTGGAGGAGAAGGCGAAACGCGAGCGCACGGAGAGCGCCCTCCGGGAGAAGGAGGCCTGAGCCATGCGCTATTGGGTGGTGGGAGAGTTCGGCTCGGGCGACGAGGCGAAGAAGGCGCTGAGGCGGCTGCGCGAGCTGGGCTACGCGAAGGACGCGCTGGATGCCTTCTCACCCTATCCGGTGGAGGGGCTCGACGAGGTGCTGGAGCTGAAGCCCTCGCCCGTGCGCTGGCTGGCCCTCCTGGCGGGGCTGGGCGGGGCGGCGTTCGCGTACGTGGTGCAGTGGTGGACCAATGCGGTGGACTACCCGCTCAACGTGGGCAACCGCCCGCCGCACGCGTGGCCGGCCTTCGTGCCCATCACCTTCGAGACGATGGTGCTGTTCGCCGCGCTGACCATCTTCTTCGCCCTGATGTTCCTCTACCGCTTCCCCAGGCCCCACCACCCGCTCTTCGAGCTCGAGTCCTTCCGCACCGCGTCCACCGGAGGCTTCTGGGTGAGCATCACCACGGAGACGCGCGAGGAGACGGAGCCGGTGCTGGGCCACCTGCGCGAGCTGGCGGCGAAGAAGACGTCCGTGGTGGAGGAGGAGTCATGAGGCGCCTGCTCCTGTGTGTGCCGCTGGTGGCGGTGCTGGCCGGCTGTCCCGTGGACTTGCAGGGCTGGGCGGGGATGGACCATCAACCCAAGGCGCTGCCCTACCGCGACAGCCCGTTCTTCGCGGATGACCGGGTCATGCGCCAGCCTCCGCCGGGCACGGTGCCAAGGAGCCGCAGGGGGCAGAGCCGGCTCTTCCTCACGGGCCGGGAGGTCCCGGATGCGGGCTCTCCGGACGCGGGCTACCTCGACGGGGTACCCCTCCCGCTCACGCGGGACGTCGTGGAAGGCGGAGGGCGGTTCTACGAAATCTACTGCGCCACCTGCCACGGAATCCTCGGGGACGGGGTGAGCCAGGTGGCTCGCAACATGGCGTTGCGCCCGCCGCCCTCGCTGTTGGATCTGCCGCCCTACCCGGACGGCTACTACTACGCGGTCATCAGCGAGGGGTACGGGTTGATGCCGGCCTACGCGGAGAAGCTGACGCCCGCGCAGCGGTGGGCGGTGGTGGCCTACGTGCGGGCGCTGCAGGTGAGCCAGCGGGCGAGGCTCGAGGACGTGCCGCCCGAGGCCCGGCCGCTGCTGCTGAAGGAGGGGACACCGTGAGGGTGATGGAGCGCTTCACGGGAGGGCGTACGCCCATGCTGGCCTCCGCGGCGGTGGGCGCGGTGGGCCTCGGGGTGACGGGCCTGGGCTTCGCGGTGGACACCCGGCGCGCGCTCTTCTCGTACCTGTTCGCCTTCGCGTACTGGGCGGGAATCGCGGTGGCTTCCCTGGTGCTGCTGGAAGTGTGGCACGCCTCGAAGGCGCGCTGGCCGGTGGTGCTGCGCCGCATGCTGGAGACGATGGCGGCCTCGCTCCCGCTCTTCCTCGTCCTCTTCCTCCCCCTCCTCGCGGGCGCCAGCCAGCTCTACCTGTGGATGGACCCGCATCCGCCGCTGTCCGAGAAGGAGCTGCACAGGCTCGACCACAAGCGGCCCTACCTCAACCTGCCCTTCTGGGGGGTGCGCTCGGCCGTCTACTTCGGGGTGTGGATCGCCGTGGGCGAGCTGCTGCTGCGCTGGTCCCGCCGCCAGGACGAGACGGGCGAGCTGAAGCTCACCAAGTGGCAGTGGTGGCTGGGGGCGGGCGCGCTGCCGGTGGTGGCGCTGGCCATGTCCTTCGCGTCGCTGGACTGGTTGATGTCCCTGGAGCCGCTCTTCGTGTCCACGGTGTATGGGCTGTATTGGTTCTCCGGGGCCTTCGTGGGGGCGCTGGCGGTGCTGACGCTGGCGACGACGCTGGCGCGCGGGCCGAACCTCTATGGCGAGCTCGTCAATGACTCGCACCGCGCGAGCCTGGGCAAGTTCCTGTTCGCCTTCAGCGTCTTCTGGGCCTACATGGCCTACAGCCAGTTCTTCCTCATCTGGATAGCGGACCTGCCGCACGAGGTGCCCTGGTACATCCTGCGCGCGCGGGGCGCGTGGGCGCCGGTGGCGTTGTTCGTCGTGTTCGCGCGCTTCGTCTTCCCGTTCTTCGTGTTGCTCTCGAGGCCCTTCAAGCGGCACCGCCGGATGATGGCGGCGATGGCGGTGTGGCTGCTGGCGGCGCACGGGGTGGACACGTGGTGGCTGGTGGTGCCGGTGGTGAGCCCGGACGCGGTGCGGGTGCACTGGGCGGACGTGTCGGCGTTCCTGGGCGTGGGCGGCGCCGCGGTGGCCTTCACCCTGTGGCGGATGCGGGGACATGCCACCGTGCCGGTGGGAGACCCCTATCTGCACGAATCCCTGGGGTACGACGAATGAGCGGCGATGGGTCCAGGGTGGAGTGGAAGACGCCCGAGCGCGACAATCGGCCGGTGAGTGGCTGGTTCATCAGCGCGGTCATCGCCGGTGCGCTCATCGTCTTCACCTTCTTCGTGGTGGGCACCTGGGCGCAGCTCCAGGCGCGGGAGGCGCACCTCAACCCCGCCGGCCCCACCACGCCCCAGGTGCTGGGCCAGGCGGAAATCAACCTCGTCAACACGGGGCTCATGCAGCTCGACACCCGGGCGTACGAGGAGAAGAACCAGCAACTCGGGAAGCTGCACGGCTACGGCTGGGTGGACCGGGACGCGGGCGTGGTGCACATCCCCATCGAGCGGGCCATCGAGCGCATCGTGAGCGGGCAACCCCCCCAGCGCGACGGAGGCGAGCCATGACCTCGGGCGACGAGGCCCTCGCGGGCACGACCCGGACCGAACCCGGGGCCGTGAACGAGTTCTTCCGGAGGATCCTCTTCCTGCCGGAGCAGGCGTCCACCGTCTCGAAGGACGTGGACCACCTGCACTACGTCATCATCTCCACGACGATGGTGGCGGCGACGATCATCTTCGCCCTGGCGGCCTACTTCCTCATCCGCTACCGGAGGCGCTCCGAGACGGACGTCACGCCGAAGGTGCAGGGGACGCTCGGGTGGGAGCTGCTCTTCATCGGGCTGCCACTCACGACGTTCCTGGTGTGGTTCTTCATCGGGTACCACGACTTCATCCGCATGCAGACGCCCCCGCGGGACGCGATGGACGTCTACGTGGTGGGCAAGCAGTGGATGTGGAAGTTCACCTATCCCGAGGGCCCCAACTCCATCGGCGTCCTGCGGGTGCCGGTGGGCAGGCCCGTGCGGTTGCTGCTCACGAGCCGGGACGTCATCCACTCCTTCTTCGTGCCGGCGTTCCGCATCAAGCAGGACGCGCTCCCGGGCGCCTATACCCAGACGTGGTTCGAGGTGACGACACCCGGCACCTACCGGGTGATGTGCGCGGAGTACTGTGGGCTGAAGCACTCGGAGATGTGGGCCGAGGTCGTGGCGCTCTCGCAGGAGGACTACGAGGAGTGGATGAAGCAGCAGCGCCAGGGCCTGGTGGCGCGGCGGGACGCCACCCCCAGCGCGCCCGAGGAGCTGTCACCCCTGACTCCGGCGCGCCGGGCGGCCACCTACGATGCGCAGCAACCCCACGGCGAGCTCATGTACGCCGAGCGTGGCACGCTGCCCGAGCGGGGCGAGCGGGTGGCGGCGGCGAAGGGCTGCCTCAGGTGCCACACCATCGACGGCACGCAGCACATCGGGCCCACGTGGCTGGACCTGTACATGCGCCGCGAGCTGCTGACGAGCGGCGAGACGGTCGTGGCGGACGAGGCCTACCTCACCGAATCCATGATGAAGCCGCTGGAGAAGCTGGTGGCGGGGTACGAGCCGGTGATGCCGTCATTCCAGGGGCAGCTCGAGGCGGCCGAGGTCGCGGCGCTGCTCGAGTACATCAAGACACTGCGCAGCGCTCGGCTGCAAGACGTCGAGTCCAGGGGACCTGTCTATGAACCCATCGGCGGAGAGTAGTCAGCCGGCCATCACCTACCTCAACCACGAGACCTCGGTGATGTCGTGGTTGCTCACGCGTGACCACAAGCGGATCGGCGTGATGTTCCTGGTGGGCGTCATCTTCTCGCTGCTGCTGGGGGGCATCTTCGCGATGGTGCTGCGGCTGGAGCTGCTCACGCCGGGGCCCACCCTCATCAGCCCGATGACGTACAACCGCATGTTCACCCTGCACGGGGTGATCATGGTGTGGCTCTTCATGATTCCGGCGATTCCGTCCGCGTTCGGCAACTTCGTGTTGCCCATCATGCTGGGAGCCAAGGACGTGGCCTTCCCGAGGCTGAACCTGGCCTCGTTCTACATCTACCTGGCGGGCGCGCTGCTGACGGTGTTCGGCATGCTGTGGAGCGGGGCGGATACGGGGTGGACGTTCTACACGCCGTACAGCACGGTCTCTCCCTCGGCGCTGACGCCCATCCTGCTGGGCGTCTTCATCATTGGCTTCTCCACCATCATCACGGGGCTCAACTTCATCACGACGGTGCACACGATGCGGGCGCCGGGAATGCACTGGACGCGCATTCCGCTCTTCGTCTGGGCCATCTACGGCACGTCCGTCATCCAGGTGGTGGCCACGCCGGTGCTGGGCATGGTGCTGCTGCTGGTGTCCATGGAGCGCCTGCTGGGCGCGGGCATCTTCGACCCGTCGCGAGGGGGGGATCCGGTGCTCTTCCAGCACATGTTCTGGTTCTACTCGCACCCGGCCGTCTACATCATGGTGCTGCCGGCCATGGGCGTCATCACCGAGGTGGTGTGTGCCTTCAGCCGGAAGAACATCTTCGGCTACAGGATGATCGCCGCGTCCACGTTTGGCATTGCCTTCGTGGGGTTCTTCTCGTGGGGCCACCACATGTTCGTGTCGGGGCAGTCCACGTTCACCTCGGGCATCTTCGGGGTGCTGAGCATGCTGGTGGCCATCTTCACGGCGATCAAGATATTCAACTGGGTGGCCACGATGTATGGGGGCTCCATCGACCTGAGGGTGCCGCTGCTGTACGTGCTGGGCTTCATCTTCCTGCTGATGTTCGGCGGGATGACGGGCGTGGCGGTGGCGACCACGTCACTGGACGTGCACTGGCACGACACGTACTTCGTCGTGGCCCACTTCCACTACATCATGGTGGGGGCGGTGTTGATGGCCTTCCTGGCGGCGCTGCACTACTGGTGGCCGAAGATGTTCGGGCGGGTGTACCCGGAGCGCTGGTCCTTCCTGGCGGCGATGACCATCATCTTCGGCTTCATCGTGACGTTCCTGCCGCAGTTCCTGTTGGGGAACCTGGGGATGCCGCGGCGCTACTACCAGTACCCCCAGGAGATGCAGTGGCTGCACGTGTTGAGCACGGCGGGGGCGTCGCTGCTGGCGTTCGGCTTCGGGCTCATCGCGGTGTACCTGCTGTGGTCGCTGCGGTATGGCCCGGTGAGCGCGCCGAACCCGTGGGGTTCGCGGGGGTACGAGTGGTTCAGCGGCTCGCCACCGGCGCCGCACAACTTCACACGAGCACCGAGCTTCGAGCGCGAGGTGCACGACTACACCGTTCCCGAGGCGCCCCGTGTCTACTGAGACGTCCCCCTGGGAAGACCATTTCAGCGGTCCGGAGAACCAGAGCCACGCGGCGCAGCTCGGGATGTGGATATTCCTGGGCTCGGAGGTGCTGCTCTTCACGAACCTGTTCGTGGGGTACGGGGTGTACCGGTACTACTACCCGGAGGTCTTCGCGGAGGCGAGCAGGCACCTGAAGGCGGACTGGGCGCTGGTGCAGACGCTGCTGCTGGTGACGAGCAGCCTGATGGTGGTGCTGGCGGTGCACTACATCCGGCAGGGGCGGCAGTTCCTGACAGCGCTGGTGTTGCTGCTGGCGATCCTGATGGGAGTGGGGTTCCTGGGCATCAAGGGATGGGAGTACTGGGAGCACTGGAAGGAGGGAGCGCTGCCGGGGGAGTACTACCACTTCGAGGAGATACCGGAGCAGGGAGGGTCGCTCTTCTACACGCTGTATTTCCTGCTCACGGGGCTGCATGCCATCCACATGCTGGTGGCGTTGGGGCTATTGGGATGGCTGGCCTTCGGGGCCGTGGCGGGGAAGTACACGGCCGGGTACCACATCCCGGTGGAGGTAGGAGGGCTGTACTGGCACCTGGTGGACGTCTTCTGGCTGTTCATCTACCCACTGCTGTACCTGGTGGAGTGAAGGAGGGAACCATGGCGGAGGAGAAGAAGAAGTCCGCATGGGGGTACGTGGGGGTGTGGGCGGTGCTGGCGGTGCTGACGGTGCTGACGTGGGTATTGGGGACGAAGCTGAAGCTGGGGCCGATGGGCCTGCCGGTGGCACTGCTCATCGCGGTGGCGAAGACGGTGCTGGTGGCGATGTTCTTCATGCACCTGGTGGAGCAGCCCGGAGCGAGGCGGGTGGTGTTTCCGGTATCGGTGCTATTCCTGGCGTTGCTGATGGGAGGGACGCTCATTGATGCGATGACACGCATCCGGATGGCGAGGCCCGACGGCATCGAGGACGAGCTGGAGCCGAAGAGGCCGGCCTCGACGAGGACGGAGCCACCGGGCTCACCGAACCGCTGGATGGGCAATTGAAGACCCACCCCTCTCCCTCTGGGAGAGGGACGGGGTGAGGGTATGGAGGGGACGCGGGTTCGATTCCCGCCGCCTCCACACTGAGAAGCCCAGCAACTTCAAGGGGTTGCTGGGTTTTTCTTTGCCCTCGTTTTCCTCTATGTGCCCTCAGTGTGCCCCTTCGGCGCTTCTGGCCGGAGCGGCGTGGAGCTGGGGCACAGGCCGGTCGAGCTGCTGCACTGCGCTCGCGAGCATCTCGGGGGACAGGTGGGCGTAACGCTTTTTCGGGTCGGTGAGAGAGCAGCCGGGAAACGCGCTCGGGTTGGAGGAGAAGAAGAGCCGCAGCTACACGCTCAGCGACGAGACCCGCCCGGTGAGCGTGGCTGTGCGACTGGCCCTCAAGAACCCCGGTGCCGAGCCCTGGACGCTCGCGGGGGCGGCGCTGGTGGACAAGGCGGGGGAAGAGGTGGAGCTTTCCCGGTGGCAAGAGGCGCCCATTCCCGCGAATGGGGCCGGTGCCGTCGTGGTGGGCATCGAGGGGGAGCGCGCGCAGCTCGGCTGCCCCTGCACACTCAAGCTATGGGAAGCACATGGGCCACGCACCTTCACCCTCGGGAACGTCGAGTTCCCCGAGGGGAAAGCGAAGGGGCCCTGAGCACGGCCACCGCGAGCCGCGCCGAGTCTCAAGAGGCTGCGCGCCCGCCAATCTCCGGGAAGCGCTCGTAGGCCCGTTTGAGCGCGTCCAGGTGGGCCGGGTTGTCCAGGTCGAGCGGCGCATCGGTGAGCTGTACAACCCACCCGCCCGACGCGGTACGCCGTGAGCGCGAGAGCAGGTCCGCATCGCGGGCGGGGTCTGGAAAGCCGATGGCATCTGCGGCAGCGGCTGACCAGTAGTTCAGCCATCCGAGGTGATGTGGAATTGCTGGCGAGCGAATGTGCGAGGGAAGATTGAGCGCTGGGAGTCCCCGGGGCGGAGCATGCGGCTGATCCACCGAATGGCGAACCTGCTGCGCCATCTCCGCCGCAACTCCGTTCGGCAGCACGCGCCCCCAAAATGCGCACGCCCCTTCCGCCATTCCTTCCAGCACATTCGCTGCTGCCGTGATCGCGGGCTCGCCCAATGGCAGTTTTGCATGCACTTCAAACTGGTCCTGACCGCCTGCGCTAAAGAGTCCCGATCTTCCCATTCCCCAAACTGTCACGGGGTAACTCTCGTCCCCGTTGCACACAAGGGGGAATCCCCCGTCCTCAATGCTTTCTACGAGCCACGCGTCGCGCTGCGACAATGCGATGGGTCGCCCGCCTTCGGAGAGCCGCCACTCCAGGCGCAAGCCGGGGAGCGCCTTTTCCATTCCATGGACGCTATTGAGCGCGCGGCGGTCGTTGCCCAAAAGAGCAGGCGCGTAGACGATGAAAATGAGGGTCCTCCGCCTAGTCATCGTTTGCACCCCGTGACAACAACATTGAGATTAAGATCCTCATCGAGCAGCGCGTCTTTGTGCGCTTGGGTGCTCACCCCAACGACATAACCATATCCACATATCGCCGCAGCTTCTCGCTGCTTTTCTATTTGTATCATTTCCCTCTTGATTTCCTTGTCTTGAATGAAGTCAGGGTATGCATCAAATCGATGGGTCTTGATCTCCCACAGCACACGCACGCCGACTTGCAGCGCATCGAAGCTCACGCCGCCCACGCGCACATCCATTCCGGGATAGCGGTTAGGCGGAAACTGATCGGCGCACTTGTTGTGCGCGTAATCCTCGCCCGCGTGCGGTTCCGGGATGGGCTCGCACTTGTTGCGATCTCGCTCCGAGGTTTCGGGTGGCTCCACGGGAGGGAAATCCGGCCCTTTTGGCTCCGGCTTGGGCCTTTTTTTCGGCGAGGGTTTCTGCGGGGCGGGCGCTGTTTCAGGCACGGGCCGCGTTTCAGGCGCGGGCCTTACTTGGACCTGGGGACGGCCCCTCTTCTCCGCGTAGGTATCCAACGCCTCTTTGATGGCAAAGCCCACCACCACCACGCCCGCGACGATCACCGCTCCCACGATGATCTCCGGCGCCGCCAAGACGCACAGCCCGACGCCCACTGCCGCACCTGCGGAGGCGACGGCGCATCTGCCTGTGATGTCCCGAAACCGAACCCGGTCATGGTCGAGGGCATAAAAGCACCGCTCCGCCAGCACAGGCCAGGTCTCAGAAGCTTCGCGGACAGCGCACCTGCCCCCGTCCGTCCAGGGCAGCGTCGCCGCTCGCTGGAGGTTGGCGATCCTCGGGTCGCGGGCCGCTGGCTGTTTTGGGCTTGGGGGTGTCGTCGTACAGGCTGAGAGAAAGAGCAGAAGTGCGAAGCACGCTCGGAGACGCATGGCCGGGTCCTCCCTTGGAGCTAGGACCTAGAGGGTCCTGGTGGGGCCGGTCGGAGTATGACAACGCGCCCCGACAGCCACGAGCGAGCGCGCCGGGGGCACGGCACGGGGCCAGGGTGCCGCAGCCGCAGCTCGGGCCAGGGCGAGCGCCAACTCAGCGCTTAGCTCATTCTCGGGCGTGGTGCAGGCAACAGGGCGCTAGGTTGCACGCCCCCGTCTCCCCGGGCCGGTGGAACGGTGAGGCGCGCACCTGGACCGCGCTAGGGGGCTCCAGCGGGGCGGCTGCTTCGGCTCAAGGCTGGTGGAGGGGAGCGGCGCACGGCAGCCGCAGCTCGGGCTTGTGGAGGGCTCCAGCGGGGCGGCTGCTGGGGCTCGGGAGGGGTTGACGGGAACGGCACACGGCAGCCGCATCTCGGTGCTGTGGAGGGCTCCAGGGCGGTAACGGTGCCAGCCGGGCGCGCTCTCACGAACAGTGCCGGGACAGGCGACCGCTTGCCCGTAGCCGGGGGATACCGGGCATCCAGGCCGCTCGCGCCTCAAGTAGCGTCCCCGTCATCGCTCCGGTCGAGCCCGCAGAGCCGTCAAGCCGATGCCCCCTGCCGCAGCAGCTCCGGCACAAGCCCCCGGTGGCTGGGGAGCGATCTGCACGTTCAGGAGGGCCCCATCAGAGGGAGCGCTTCCGCCCGGCTCACGGACCCACGCGCGCGGTGATAGACTCACCTGCACGCACCTGCCGGACGATGGAGCGGTTCTATCTACCGCACGTCCGGCGGACACAAAACGGAGACTGCGAATGACACGACCGACACTCCCCAGCATCGAGTCGCTTGACCTGGACACCTTGATGGCTCAAGCCGAGCGGATCGCTGTTGAACGTTACGACGGGCACTTCACCTTGATGCGGTTCACCACCGGGTGGAAGTGCATGCACGGCACGCCTAACGTGGATGAGGATGGTCGGATCGAGGTATCCGCGCTGCCGACGTTCGGGTCGGCGCGTGAGGCACTGGCCTCGTTCATCTGCGCCGACAAAGTCTCGGCCGCCAGTTGACCCTATGCGCCCGTCGTGTGCCCCCAATGTGCCCCTCCAGCGGGGAATGGGGGCGGAAACGAGGGCACAGGGTGGGATGGGACGGGATGACGAACCCGAGGAGAATCAAGGCGATAGCGGGTAACAGCGCGTCCTGCTTAGGGTTTTCCATCGCCTCGTTCACGGGTTCGATTCCCGCCGCTGAGTCATGCCAACTCGCAAATCTCGCACCGGCTCCCGCTGTTGAATCTGTGGTCGCCCGTCACAGGCTCTCGACCATGTGCGCCCTCGAGCCAAGTGCGGATCGGATGCTCCCGAAAACCTCCTTCCCATCCGCACGGTGTGCAATTCCTCGAAGGGGGCACAGTGGCTGGGTGAAGAAGGGCTTGAGGCGTTGCAACAGCACGTGTCATGCGCGCCTCGGCGGAGTGCTCTCGGACGAAGTTCAGCGATACAAAGGCCAGTTGGAGAATCTGTTCTCCCCTGCGGAACAGGCCACCCTCCTGCGGTGGGTCACTCGATTACTCGGCGACCAACGGGAACTCGAGAATCGCAGCCGCGAATATAAGACGCGTGTGATGATCGCAGGCACCCGCCCCGGTAGATTCAAGCTAATCGAGGAAGCGTCGCTCCCAACGGCGCAGGGTCTCAGGCGGGAAGTCGAGCCCGAAGTTGCTCTCCTCATGATAGAGCCAGGGCTCCAGGACGCGCGCCAACTCCTGGTAGGAGGGAAGCGTGTGGCCCTGTTCGGTGTCTCCCGTTTCTGGGCAGGGGCCGAGAGTGACGACGGCGCGCTCTCCTTCCATCTGCTGGACGGTGGTGCCCGGCGAGGACAGGCGCGAGTGCAGGCCGACCACGCCGCCCAGCTCGCCCAGCACGGGCTGGCCCAGGAAGGTGAGCCAGGAGGGCCCGCGCACCCGCGTGCCGAGGTGCCACGACAGCCAGCTCGGATTGGGGATATCCATGCCCGGGTAGCGGAAGCAGCGCTCGCGGATTTCCCGTAGGACACCGATTGCGTCCGCCTCACCGTTGAATGAGAGACCCGCCTGCCCGAAACAGAAGGGCAGAGGGGCGGCCAGTTCCAGTGCCAGCTCACGCACCCGGTCCGGGCCGTGCTCCTCCAGGTACTCGGTGGGAAGCCAGAAGCTCACCGCGCATGACGCGTCCGGCTCGTCCTCCAGGGAGGGGTCGCCCAACGGTTTACCGGAGTAGTCGAAGCAGTACCGCTGCTCACCGGGAGCTGTGTCGAGCAGGCGGATGAGGGGCCATGGCTCCTCGAGCAGTTCACGCTGGATGCGCTTCCACCCGGCGTCATCGAGCTCCTGTGGACTTCCCTCCTCATCTACGTACCGGCCGAGTGCTCCCGGCCCTAACGCGTGCATATAGGCCTCCAGTGAGTGGAGGACTCCTCGTGCTATCTCCTGATGGGCACGGCGGATGTAGAAACACAGGTTCAGGCCCTCACGAAGCAAGAGGTACCCGTTCGGTGCGGAGATCCGAATGCGGGGGTAGTGCTCGCTCATGGTGTGACTCCCAGCCAGGGGCGGATCTTGAGCGGTCGAACACCCAGGACTTCCTGATACACGTCGTTCTGCCAGCGGCCTGCATGAGGTCCTTGGGTGTATCGACACCAATCAGCGCTGTCACTTCCCACGCATGGGAATTTGTAGTCATAAGCAGCGAGGGGCATAAGCGGATCGCCCGAGTGGATGACGATGTCTGGCTTGATCGTGCCTCGCAACTCGCTGTAGCACCCCTCCTCCTGCAGAGCGGCCTCCTTCTCTGGGCTGATCAGCTCTCGCTGCCGGGTCTGCTTGTTGTAACGATAACGAGGCTCCCGGCTGAAGCCGCCTGGACGCAGCGCACCCAACTCCAGCTCGGCACATTCGAGCGCGACCCTGTGCATCTCCTCGCCGAGGAACATGGCTCGCGTCCTGATCCTGCCCCCGAACTCCTTCTTCTCGCGGCATTCCTCCGGGGTGGGGCTTCTGCCTCCCATCTGCTCGCGGAGCACCTTCTCTCGAGCCATGTTGGCGCACTCCACCAGTTTCTGCTCGATGGCGTTCTTGTGCGCTTCATTCAGCACGACCGCAACCGCGGCGGCGGAGGCTCCCCGCTCAGCCAGATGTTGTGCCGCCTGCGGTACGACGGTCTCCTCTCCTGCCATGCGAGCGCACAGAGCCGGTTGGGTCCGGCAGGAACTCGATGCCGAGTCGAAGGACTGCGCGTAGTGGCCCGGTGCCCCTCCGCGACGCACGACTCCGGCCTGGCAGGCCATGAGGAGCACACTGAGCGGCAGAGCTCCACACCTCAGCCGGAACGCAGGCCCGTCTCGTCGTGTGCATGAGAGAGGACTCATGTGCCCTATGATGGATGGCGGGGAGGCAGCCGGGGCGGGATGTGGGGGGGCAGCGTTTGATTTTCGCCATTCTGGGCGCGGCAGAGGGAAGAAAGAAGCGGCTTCCGTTTCGCCGGCATCCCCATGGGTCATGAGTTGCCGCGCTCGACGTGCCGGGGCAATGGGGAGTCAAGGACAGCTTCGCGACGCTCGACCTCACCCCGAGAGGCTTCACGGAGCTGTTCGCCGCGCGGTGGATCACTCTCTCCCAGGCGGCACCTGTGGCTGCGCCCGCCAGCGGACTCCGTTGGCTCCCGATTCGGGACAAGAGCTCGCTCGCCGCATGGGAAGCCGCCTGGCGCGGCTCCTCGGGTAGTCACCAATCCAAGCAGGGACACACCCTCTTCCGCCCCGCGCTGCTGGACGACGCGAACATCCAGTTCTTCGCCGCTTACGACAACGAAGCCCTCGTCGCCGGCGCCATTGCCTACCGGGCCGCGGGGGTCGTGAGCCTGTCGAACACGTTTTTCGTGGAACCTTCCGCGGAAGCCCTTCCCTTCATCGGTTGGGTGTCCGAGCTCGCGCGGACGCAGGTGCATTCCCGTCGCGCATCGCTCGCCACGAGGGGCTGTCAGCAGAGGACGCGCTCGATGCCGTCCAGGAGTCCTTCCACACCTTTCTCCTGCTGCCCCATGCACGCTCCTTGTCGGACGACCTCGAGGATGCGCGGGCATTGCTTTCGGTGTTGGTTCGCAACGCCACCACCGCGCGATGCCCCACGAAGACGTGGAGACGGTGCGGGAGCTCGCCGAGCCGCAGCCCTCGGTGGACGAGTTGCTCGTGCTCGCCGAGGACCACGTGAAGCTTCGGGGCTGCGTGAACAAGCGCAACCAGGCCGTGGACTCCAGCGCGGCGGGCAGCTCCTCGCCCCCCCTCCCGCGCCGAGGTGCAGCGCGCTCAGGCTTACTGCGGGCAGGCGTCGAGCACGCAGCCGCGCCACTGCCGATCGCAAATGGTCTGGCTGTTGCCGGAGGCGAGGCATTCCTGACGCACGTCCTCGCAATAAAGGCCGCCTGAGCAGATGATGAGCAGATCGTCCCCCGGCGCGATGGCCTCGGACGCCGCGGTGGCCCCGGACGCCGCGGTGGCCCCGAATGCGAAGCCGAACGCGACCAGGGACACGGTGAGCAGCTTGATCTTCACTCGAACTCTCCTTCTCGATGGTTGGAGCTGCACGACATCATTGACGCTCCTCGCGGAGCCGGAGCACGTTACGCGTTGACGGTCGCCGCGGTCCAGGGACTGTTCGGCATTTCGCGACATCGCTGGAGACGGACTCGCCAGCATCTGGTTGCCCTGGATGCCGCCGGTGGGGCTCGGAGGCCGCCCTCCGGGGGAGCCCGGAGGGCCTTGTCCTCGAGGCCTGGTAGTTGGCCTGGAAGCAGAAGAAGTCGCCGTTCACGAAGTAGAAGCCCGTCGAGAGGTTGGTACTCGATGAGCTGGCGCACAGGCTCACGGTGATCTCCGCGCGCTCCCGGTTCATCCCCGACACCACGTAGTCGGAGTCGGAGGACACCAGACGGAACCCGTCCCAGACCGTCCCATCGACCTTCACCAGGAAGAAGCCGTTCAAGCCCTCCTTGGAACGTGTTTCGGTCGGTGGGCTCGAGATGTGTGTCTCGGTCTCATCGCGCACGTGGGCAGACGTGGGCTCCGGGGCTGATGGTCGGTGCCCAAACCGCGACTCACCTTCGACAGCCCGACGCCGCTCGGCTCCCCCGCCACCATCGAGTGGGCGCGCAACACGTTTTACTGAGATGGCCTGTTTGACTAGTATCACTGTTTTGAGTCCATTCAGGACACATACTCGCGAGTCTCATCCATGGTCTTGAACCTCCTCTCGTTCCTTCGTTCCACCTCACGGCGTTTCACCTGCGGCGCCGGCCTTGGATATGCGGTGTTGATGGGGGCCGTGCTCGCGGCCTCCAGCGCACAGGCTCAGTCCAAGCCGCGCCTGCTCGTCACCACGGACATTGGTGGAGATCCCGATGATCAGCAGTCGATGCGGCGGTTGATGCTCTACGCGAACGAGTTCCAGTTCGCGGGGCTGATTGCTTCCGCGGCGGGAACCGCGAGCCAGCTCGAAGACGCGACTCCGCGGCCCGACCTCATCCACGACATCATCGACGACTATGCCGCGGTGCGCCCCAATCTGGTGAAGCACGCCAGCGGCTATCCGGAGGCGGCCACGCTCCATGGGCTGGTGAAGACTGGCACCAAGGACCGTGGCGTGGCGAACCTGGGCCCGGGGCGTTCGACGGAGGCGTCGAACCACATCATTGCCCAGGTGGATGCATCCACGTCGCTGCTGTACGTCGCCATCTGGGGCGGGGCTCACGAACTGGCCCAGGCGCTTCATGACGTGAGGGCCACCCGCACCTCGTCCCAGCTCCAGACGTTCCTCTCGAAGCTGCGCGTCTATGCGATCGCCGACCAGGATGGCACGAGTCCCCAGGGCACGGGTCAGTGGATCAAACAGAACTTCCCGAACCTCCGGTACGTCGAGTCCGGACCGGCGGGCTCTGGTGGCTACACCGCGCTCTTCCGGGGCATGTACCAGAACGACTCCGCGGGCAACGACCGGCCCACGGTGCAACTCGTGGAGACCGCCGTCGTCCCGCTCACCCAGCGGGATTGGGTGAACAGCAACGTGCGCAGCGGTCATGGCCCGCTCGGCGCGGGCTACCCCCTCGTCACCCAGAACCCGACCACCACCCGGAACACCCAGGGCGTGAAGGAAGGTGACACGCCCAGCTGGTTCTACGTGCTGCCCAATGGGCTCCAGGATCCCGAGCAGCCCACGTGGGGTGGCTGGGGCGGCCGCTTCAAGCCGAACGGCGGGCAGAGCTTCGTCGATGCGGAGGATGCGCACGGGTCGTCGGCGGGCAACGCCGATTACAGCACTCGGAGGAAGTGGACGGTGGCCCGCTGGCGCGAGGCGTACCAGAACGACTTCGCGGCGCGCCTGGATTGGAGCAATACGTCGGTCTACGCCAACGCGAACCACCCGCCGGTCGCCGCGTTCAAATCCGATACGAGCAAGCAGATCATCCACCTGTCCGCCGTGTCCGGCAGCACCGTGAGCCTGAGCGCCCTCGGTTCTTCGGACCCGGATGGGGACACGTTGAGCTACCAGTGGTTCCAGTACCGGGAGGCCGGTACCTATTCCGGTGCCGTCACCCTGTCCGGCGGCACCTCGCGGGAGGCCAGCTTCACCGCGCCAACGGTCACCTCTCCGGCCACCGTCCACATCATCCTGACGGTCCGCGACAACGGGAGCCCCCAGCTCACCAGCTACCGCCGGGTCGTGGTGACCGTGTCACCCGCGGGGGGCGGCGGGCCGGCCACGGGGCTGGTGGGCCACTGGAAGCTGGATGAGGGGAGCGGTGGCTCCACCGCGGATGCCTCGGGCCAGCTCGTCACCGGAACGCTGGTCAATGGGCCGGTATGGACCTCTGGCAAGACGGGCAATGCCATCCAGTTCGATGGGGTCGATGACCGTGTCAATCTTGGCAATCCGGAGCACCTGCGCTTCACCGGCGCGATGACGCTGTCCGCCTGGGTGTGGATCGATTCCTTCACGTCCAGTGGCCGCATCATCAACAAGCAGGGTGGCGGTGGCAGCCGGGGCTGGTCATTGAACATCGAGAGTGGTGGTTACGCCTCGTTCCAGATCGCCACGAGCTCGACGACGCTGGTGTACATCAACGGAACCGCGCTGCCCACCAACCAGTGGCTCCATCTCGCCGGCACGTACGAGCCGGGCGTGGCGATGCGGCTCTACGTCAATGGTGTGTTGAATGCATCGCTCACCAGCGGCGTACCCGCGTCCCAGTACAACTCCACGCTGAACGTCGCCATCGGCAGCCGGCCGGGTGGGGGCAATGCCTTCGACGGGAAGATCGACGACGTGCGCATCTACAGCCGAGCGCTCACCGCCGCGGAGATACAGCAGCTCTGAGCATACCGGAGAAGCGCTCCTCTCTTCGTGAGCGCGGGGGCGGGTGGGCCTCCAGAGGGCTCGCCTCTTCCGGCGCGCGGAGGTTCTCCCGACCGCTGTCGAACACCGGGTGTGGCAACCCCCTTGCCGCCGTGCCGCCCGGCTGCTAGCCATGAGTCATTCCGTTGGGGTGCCCCTTCCCGGGGGCTGAGAGGCCAGGTGCCAACCCATCGAACCTGATCCGGCCAGGACCGGCGTAGGGAACGGAGAGCAGCAAGGGCGCGCGATCTCCCGGTCGTGGCCCCGGAGCTTCCTCTGAACCCTCGCCGGTTGCGAAGAGAGGAAGCGCGATGCAGACGCCCACAGCCCTCGCGAGCGCCACCACCGCCCGGAACACCCCGGGCCCGAGCGGCTACACGATCCTCGGCGCCGGGGTCATGGGCCTCTGCACCGCCGTCGAGCTCGCGAGCCGCGGCGGGCGGGTGACGCTGGTCGATCCCCATCCCGAACCGGGCCCCCATGCCTGCTCCTGGTGGGCGGGTGGGATGCTCGCTCCCTTCTGCGAGGGCGAGACGGCCGAGGAGCCGGTCATCCGGCTCGGGCAGACCGCCGCCGACTGGTGGGCGGCGCAGGGGGTGGAGGTCGTCCGCCGTGGCACGCTGGTCCTCGCCCTGGGCCGCGACCGGGCCGAGCTCGACCGCTTCGCCGCCCGGACGCGGGAGCACCGGTGGGTGGGCGGCGAGGAGCTCTCCGCGCTCGAGCCCCATCTCGACGGCCGCTTCCACCGCGGGCTCTTCTTCCCGGCCGAGGCGCATCTGACGCCGCGCGTGGCCCTCGCCACCCTGCGTGCCCGTGCCGCGGCGCTCGGCGTCGCCTTCGCTCGGACCGCGCCCGAGGGGCAGCGCATCGACTGCCGGGGCCTCGCCGCGCGCGACGCGCTCCCCGAGCTCCGCGGCGTGAAGGGCGAGATGCTGGTGCTGCGCCTCCCCGACCTGGCCCTCTCGCGCCCGATCCGGCTCCTCCACCCGCGCATTCCCATCTACCTCGTCCCCCGCGGCGACGGCATCTACATGCTCGGCGCCACGATGATCGAAAGCGCCGAGCGTGGGCGAGCGAGTGTCCGCTCGGTCCTGGAGCTCCTCAGCGCCGCCTACGCGCTGCACCCGGCCTTCGGCGAGGCGGAGATCCTCGAGATCGGCACCGATGCGCGGCCCGCCTTCCCCGACAACGTCCCACGCCTCATCCAGCGCGACGGCACGCTCTTCCTCAACGGCCTCTACCGCCACGGCTACCTGATGGCACCGGTGCTGGCGCGGATGGCGGCCGACCACCTCCTGTCCGGCGAACCCGTGGAGCTCC
Source organism: Archangium violaceum (assembly GCF_016859125.1). Taxonomy (NCBI): domain Bacteria; kingdom Pseudomonadati; phylum Myxococcota; class Myxococcia; order Myxococcales; family Archangiaceae; genus Archangium; species Archangium violaceum. The sequence continues at coordinate 3,510,720 of NZ_CP069338.1, forward strand.
TGCGATGAAAATCATTGTGAATGGCGAGACACGCGAGACGGCGAGCGAGACGCTCGGCGCGCTCCTCCTCGAACTGGGCCATGGCGAGGCCAAGGTCGCGACGGCCGTGAACGAGGCCTTCGTGCCCGCCACCGCGCGCGACGGGCTGCGTCTCACCGCGGGCGACCGGGTGGAGATCGTGACGCCCAGGCAGGGGGGCTGAGCCAATGCCTGTCTTCTACGGAACCGAAGTCGCCTCGCCGCTGATGCTGGGCACCGCGCAATATCCCTCGCCCGCCGTGCTGGCCGAGGCCTTCCGCCGTTCGGGCGCGGGCGTCGCCACCGTGTCGGTCCGCCGCGAGGCGGGGGGCGAGCGGGCGGGGCAGGATTTCTGGCGCCTGATTTCAGGGCTCGGCGTGCGGGTGCTCCCCAACACCGCCGGTTGCCACAGCGTCCGCGAGGCGGTCACCACGGCCCAGATGGCGCGCGAGCTCTTCGAGACCGAGTGGATCAAGCTCGAGGTGATTGGCAATGCGGACACGCTCCAGCCGGACCCCTTCGGCCTGGTCGAGGCGGCGCGGCTCCTCGTGGCCGAGGGCTTCAAGGTCTTCCCCTACATGACGGAGGATCTGGTGCTCGCCGACCGCCTCTTGCAGGTGGGCTGCGAGGTGCTGATGCCCTGGGGCGCGCCGATAGGTACGGGGCTGGGGCTGCTCAATCCCTACGGCCTGCGCAGCCTGCGCGCGCACTTCCCCGACGTGCCGATGGTGATCGACGCGGGGCTGGGCCTGCCGAGCCAGGCGGCCGCGGCGATGGAGATGGGCTTCGACGCGGTGCTCCTGAACACCGCCGTCGCCAAGGCGGGAGACCCCGCGGCGATGGCCGAGGGCTTCGCGAAGGCGCTGGAGGCCGGGCGCCTGGCCCGCGGTGCCGGCCCGATGCCGCCGCGCGATATGGCCGCCCCCTCCACGCCCGTGATTGGAAAGGCCTTCCTGTGAAGCTCGACCGCTTCTACCCGATCTTCGACGACGTGGCGTGGCTGCCCCGGGCGCTCCCCCTGGGCGTGAAGCTCGTCCAGCTCCGCCTCAAGAACCGCGAGCCGGACGAGCTGCGCCGCCAGGTCGCCGCCGCCCGAGACCTCTGCCGTAAGGCCGGCGCCGTGCTGGTGGTCAACGACTATTGGCAGCTCGCCATCGAGGAGGGCTGCGACTGGCTGCATCTGGGGCAGGAGGATCTGGACGGTGCGGACCTCCCCGCCATCCGCCGCGCGGGGCTGCGCCTCGGCATCAGCACCCATGACCCCGCCGAGCTCGACCGTGCCCTCTCGCTCGAGCCCGACTACGTCGCGCTGGGGCCGGTCTATCCCACCGTCCTCAAGCAGATGAAGTGGCACCAGCAGGGGCTGGAGCGGGTGACGGAATGGAAGCGCCTGATTGGAGATCTCCCCCTCGTCGCCATCGGCGGCATGAGCACCGCCCGCGCCCCGGGCGTCTTCGCGGCGGGGGCCGACATCGTCTCGGTGGTGACGGACATCACGCTGAACCCCAACCCCGAGGCGCGGATCGCCGAATGGATGGAGGTGACGCGGTGAGCCGCTATGCCAGACAGACGGCCGTGCTGGGGGAGGGCGCTCAGGAGCGGCTCCGGGCGGCGCGGATCCTCGTCGTGGGGGCGGGGGGCCTGGGCGCGCCGGTGCTGCAATACCTCGTCGGGGCTGGGGTGGGGCACATCCGCCTCGTCGAGCCCGACAGGGTGGAGGAGAGCAACCTGCACCGCCAGACGCTCTTCCGCATGGGAGACCTCGGCCAGCCCAAGGCCGAGGCCTGTGCCCGCCACCTCGCCGGGCTCAACCCGGAGAGCGTGGTGGAGCCCGTGGTGGCCGCGCTGGAGCCCGCCAACGCCCCGAGGCTCATCGAGGGCTGCGAGCTGATCCTCGACTGCGCCGACAGTTTCGCGGTCAGCTACATCCTCTCGGACGTGTGCCTCGCGAGGGGCCTCCCGTTCGTCTCCGCCTCCGTCACGGGGCGCGAGGGCTATGCGGGTGGCTTCTGCGGCGGCGCACCGAGCCTGCGCGCGGTCTTCCCCGACCTGCCGCAGCGGATGGGCAGCTGTGCCGAGACCGGAGTGCTCGGTCCTGTCGTGGGTGTCATCGGAGCGATGCAGGCGCAGATGGCGCTGGCGCTGCTGGCGGGGGAGACAGGTGTCCTCGGGCGGCTCGTCACCTTCGACGGCGCGACCTTCCGCGCGGGAGGCTTCCGCTTCGACGGGGCGGAGGAGCCCGCGCATGCGCCGCGCTTCGTCTCCCCCTCGGAGATTACTCCAGGAGACCTGACCATCGACCTGCGCGGGGCGGAGGAGGCCCCGCTGATCCACCCGGCCGCGAGGCGCCTGAGCGTGGCGGAGGTCGGCCCCGGCATGGAGCTGCCCGAACCGGGCCAGCGCGCCGTGCTCGTGTGCCGCTCCGGCCTGCGCGCCTGGAGGGCGGCGGAACGCCTCGCGGCTATCTGGCCCGGAGACATAGCCCTCGTCGCCGCGGGCGACCCCAGTGGAAATCAATCATGAAACAGGCGGCCTCCACCGCCGCGCTCCTCGCGGCATCGCCCGCCGCGGCGGCGGACCAGCCGAACACGGACACGTTCAAGGAGCAGATGGTGAAGCGGATGCTGGGGCCGCCGCTGGCCGATGTCTCCTCAACGCACCTTCGCGACATGCCCAGAGAAGTGTCAAAGGGTTCGCTTCGGAAGGTGTGTACCTGTCCGAAGCTCGGCGCCTTGGGAGAGTGGGCAACTGCCCCGGTCTACCCGTCACAGGTCAGTCAGCGCCGCCGTACGACTCGTTGCACTCGACGTCCTCGGCTTCGGCCTCGTACTCCGAGATGGCCTTCATACAATCGTCGCGTGTGGCGTTCTCGCAGGCTCCGCGCACGGCGTTGTACAACGCTGTCTGGCGTGCGATGGAGCAGGGCGTCGAGCCCTCGTAGTTGGGGCCACACAGGCTCGACTCGCGCCCCGTGGTCTGCTCCTTCACGGCAATCTTCCCGTTCTTTACCGAGAAGCGGCGCGTGCGGAACTCGACCTCGGCGAAGGAGTCGCCCTTGCAGTCGCTCAACGCGTCTTTCGTGGTGAGCACCACCGTTTTGCCATCCAGCGTGAGGTCGCTCACGGTCGCGAAGTCGGGCTGCATGTGCGTCCACTCGTCGATGACCTGCTCACCCTTTGTCAGGCGGGCCTTGACCGAGTAGGAGGCGGCCACGAACTCGGAGTCCGAATCGATGGTCGCCTCCACGGAGACCTTCAGCGTACCGGCTGGGACGAGCACCTCCTCGGAGCTGGTAATGACGGCGGGCTCGTCTGGGGAGGGCTCGTAGTACCATTCCCGCCGCGGTGTGGTGACGCTCGGGCACGAGAGCTTCGCCACCTCTCCTTCCGCGGGCACGGCCCGCCCATAGACCCCCGGGTAGAACTGTCGCGCCCGGCGGAGCAGCGCGTGGCCCTCCACGGAGGAACAGGCGCCGAGCACCGCGATGTGGAAGCCGGGATTGAGGCCCCGCACCTCACTGGAGAACAGACGGACCAGCGGAGCCGATGACTTGAAGCCGCGGTCCGTGAAGTCCTTCATCGCACGCTCGGCGTCGATTTCAATACGAGAGCACCGGGCGAAGTAGATCCTTCGAGTCCAATACCTCCTGGACCCTGCGAGCGAGCGAGAGGTGCTGTGGGTTGGATGCGCTGAGTCGCTCGGGCGCGAGGATGATCAGCGTGCCCTTGTCCTCGACAGGTTCGACCCGGACGGGTGCCGGCAGTGGAGGCACCTCCCCGCGTGTTCGGGACAGGTACGTGAGCCACCCCACGAAGCCTCTGGGATCTCTCTTCAATCTCAGCGCGTGACGAAACTCATCCGTGGCGATGACGCCGAAGAGCGGCTCCCACGCGAGCACCAGGGCCCGCAGTACGTTCACCAGGACGGGAGCCGCCACCACACGCGTGCCCACGGGCTCCACGTCCGTCCGGGGGAGATAAATCAGGCAGCAATTGGGGTAGGCCCCGGACGCATCTCCACAGGTGAGGTTCACCATGCCCCCGCGCCCGTCTTCCGCGTGACCTGTCCAGGCCCCGAGGCTGAAACCATCCCGGCCGAGCTGGTTCTCCTCCCGCTGAAAGAAGCGCAGGAACGTCGCAGGGTCCGGCGTGAACTCACGCTGGAGCGCCTCTTCCTCCGTGTCCCCCTGCTCATACCAACGAGCGTAAATCTCGTCGCATTGAGAGAGGAGGCGAAAGAAAGTCGCCGAGCGCCGGGCGCACTCCTCCGCGGATTCGAGCCGGGCAGGCCAGTAGACGCCTGCATAGTATCTCTCCGTCATGGGCATCCCTCACTGCACCGCGCGCTGGTAGACCACCTCGATACCGGGAAGGCCCGCCTTCTCAAGCATCTTCTCGAGAATACCGACCATCTCCGGTTCCGCCACGTACCACCGAATGGGGACTCCATTGGCCACCCTGCTCTGGCGTCTGGCGGTTTCAAGGAGCTTCTTGGCGCCTTGAAAATACTCCTTGGGATCGAGGTTCTTGTCGAAGTGCTTGGCATAGTTGAACGCCTTGCCGTCCTGCAGGACACCCTCCGAGAGGCTGTAGCCGTCAAAGTCAGCCTTCTCGCCGTTCCTCCACACGCGGTACACCCAACCCCGCGGGGCGCCCGTCACCTGGGACTGGTAGCTCCGAGAGTCCTCCGACATGCTCTCGTTGGCGGGTTCCCATTTCCCGGGCCCGCCAACGGGAGGCCACCCACCACCGCCACCTGCCCCCTGGGCGCCCGTGTTGGCCATGTGCAGGACGTAGGTGGCACTCAGCGCGTTGCCCGCCACTGCGATGGCTCCTCCGACGGGCACCGCCACCAGGCGTACCGCGAGGAGCCCGTCCCCCGAGAGCGACAGCAGTGGGACGGTTTTGCTCCCGAGCGTTCCGCCCCACGAGGCTGCCTTCGCAGCTCCCGCCCCCGAGGTGCCCACCGTCAGGAGCATGCCCGTCGCGAGCCTGGAGACGGTGCGCACCTTTTCCGCATGAGGTTTGTGGCGGAACTCCTCCCACAGCCGCGGCGAGTTCTCGTAGAGCTGCCGCACGGCGCCCGGGAGCTGCGCCAGCCCCTCGAGCGTCTCGCCCGTGTAGAAGACGAGCCGGTAGAGGCCCTCCACCATATCCACCACCGCCAGCACGGCCCCCTCGGCCACCGCGAGCCCGGGGTTGTCGTCGGGCTCGTAGATGCCCGCTGGCCGGGCTCCCTTCGGCACCTCGAGCTTTTCGTCCACCAGGAAGAGGCGCCCGCCATCGATTGCGTAGAAGGGGCCCACCTCGAAGCGCCCGGCTCGCAGCGTCCCGTCCTCGGCCAGCACCACCTGGCCAGCCTTCTGGAGCGCCACACCGGAGGCCGCCTTCACCAGGTAGCCGTCCGGGCGCAGCACCAGCAGTCGCGAGAAGCGCCGCATGCGCGTATGGAGCTCGTCTCGCGTCACCAACTCCCCACCCGTGGCGACCTCCAGGAGCAGGTGCGCCGCCATGCGTCGCGGGCCGAAGTTGCGCAGCGTCACCGGTGTGGAGAGCAGGTGTGGCAGCAGCGCCAACGCCTGTTGGGGCGACAGCGTGCTCCCGTCTCCGGGTACCGAGGTGATGGGCACCCCGGCCTGTACGAGGAAGCCCTGGACGTAGTCGAGGGTCATGGGCACCTCGAAGGGCCGACCGTCGCCTACCCCATCCGGCCATCCGACGTCCTTCCCCACCAGGTACTCTTGCGCGTTCTCCTTGCTCGCGCAGCGGGAGAGGCGCCGAGGCCGTACCGCCGCCACGTCGCCCCCAGCCGCGCTCACCTCAACCACTCCGAGGTTTTCGCCGTCCTCCGCGCCGGCGTCAGCGGTCTCCAGCTCCTCGCGGGGAGCGTCGGGCCTCGTCGCGGATGACGCCTGGGCCCGCCGAGGACATTCCTCCGCATCTGGGCTCACCCGCTGAGAGCGCTCCCAGTGGCGTGCGGTGCCAGCCAGCGTCCCGCCCATGGGGTAGCCCGTGGCACACGCCGTCAGCAGCCCAAGTACCAACAGCGCCAGCGCCCCCATGGCCCACCAGGCCCGGTCCCGAGCGCTCGGCCAGGCCTCGAGCTGTGTACCGGGGCCCTTTCCCGCCCCAGGACTCCGGTGCTCCTCTGCCATGACGCTGGCCTTTCCCCAGGTGCGATAGCCCTGAAGAATAGGATACGGGATGGTCAACCATACTGGGGAAGTCTCGCACGGGCCTTCAGAGTTGGCCCCCAGGCTTGATAGAGCCGAGCCAGCAGCGCTCAGCGCGCCGTGCTCGTGTGCCGCTCCGGCCTGCGCGCCTGGAGGGCGGCGGAACGCCTCGCGGCTATCTGGCCCGGAGACATAGCCCTCGTCGCCGCGGGCGACCCCAGTGGAAATCAATCATGAAACAGGCGGCCTCCACCGCCGCGCTCCTCGCGGCATCGCCCGCCGCGGCGGCGGACCAGCCGAACACGGACACGTTCAAGGAGCAGATGGTGAAGCGGATGCTGGGGCCGCCGCTGGCCGATGTCTCCTCAACGCACCTTCGCGACATGCCCAGAGAAGTGTCAAAGGGTTCGCTTCGGAAGGTGTGTACCTGTCCGAAGCTCGGCGCCTTGGGAGAGTGGGCAACTGCCCCGGTCTACCCGTCACAGGTCAGTCAGCGCCGCCGTACGACTCGTTGCACTCGACGTCCTCGGCTTCGGCCTCGTACTCCGAGATGGCCTTCATACAATCGTCGCGTGTGGCGTTCTCGCAGGCTCCGCGCACGGCGTTGTACAACGCTGTCTGGCGTGCGATGGAGCAGGGCGTCGAGCCCTCGTAGTTGGGGCCACACAGGCTCGACTCGCGCCCCGTGGTCTGCTCCTTCACGGCAATCTTCCCGTTCTTTACCGAGAAGCGGCGCGTGCGGAACTCGACCTCGGCGAAGGAGTCACCCTTGCAGTCGCTCAACGCGTCTTTCGTGGTGAGCACCACCGTTTTGCCATCCAGCGTGAGGTCGCTCACGGTCGCGAAGTCGGGCTGCATGTGCGTCCACTCGTCGATGACCTGCTCACCCTTCGTCAGGCGGGCCTTGACCGAGTAGGAGGCGGCCACGAACTCGGAGTCCGAATCGATGGTCGCCTCCACGGAGACCTTCAGCGTACCGGCTGGGACGAGCACCTCCTCGGAGCTGGTAATGACGGCGGGCTCGTCTGGGGAGGGCTCGTAGTACCATTCCCGCCGCGGTGTGGTGACGCTCGGGCACGAGAGCTTCGCCACCTCTCCTTCCGCGGGCACGGCCCGCCCATAGACCCCCGGGTAGAACTGTCGCGCCCGGCGGAGCAGCGCGTGGCCCTCCACGGAGGAACAGGCGCCGAGCACCGCGATGTGGAAGCCGGGATTGAGGCCCCGCACCTCACTGGAGAACAGACGGACCAGCGGAGCCGATGACTTGAAGCCGCGGTCCGTGAAGTCCTTCATCGCACGCTCGGCGTCGGCGGGCGTCTTGCCCCCGCCCCAGATGACGAGCGTCACGCGCTTCGCGGTATCGGCGCTCTTCTTCTGCTTTTTCGGAGGCGCGGCCTGCGCGGCGGACGTGCAGAGCAAGAGGGTCAGAAGCGAGGGGATGAGGAAGGGGAGAAGGCGTTGGCGCATGCTGTGCCGGACGTTAGCACCTGCACCGTGGAGCCAACCGGGGCAAGCCCGACTCGCCACCAAAGAGCGTGTTCTTCTGCCCGTTCGGCCTCGTCTGAGGCATCCCCTCATTTCAATACGAGAGCAATCTCCGAGTGGGGACTCCATTGGCCACCCTGCTCTGGCGTCTGGCGGTTTCGTGGCGGCTCGCGTTCACGCCCTGCTGGAGGAGCACCGGAAATGGCTTGCGCGGGTGGCCCGAGCGCGACAGGGCGTGGCTGCCAGGGTTTGGGCAACCCTGGGAACGGAGGCGCTTGACAGCGCCCACCAGGGTTCCTGGCGTTTCAAGGATTACAGGCTTGGTGCCCTACTCACGCGGAGATGCCCGTGAAGTACATGCGCAAGGACGTGTCGGAACTGCTGGCGGCGGTGGGGGGGAGCCCGGACGTGGCCACCCATGCGACGACGTCCACGTTCGGGAACGGCATCACCTACGTCTCCATCACCTACTCGGGGTCGGCCTTCCGGTGGGAGCCTCTCTCCGGCAGCGGCGGTCGCCTCTGCGAGGATGGCGCGGCCTACAACGGCGAAGACATGTCGAGTTGCTACAGCCATCCCTGACCTTCCCCGAAAGGGCGTCGAGAAACTCGAGCCCCGCCAGCCTGTCGTTAGAAGTGACAGATTGAATCCGCGCCGCAATAGCCCGGCCGGCCGTTGCACTCACACTCCCAATCCTCCGAGCAGAACTGCTCGGCGCAGAAGGGTCCGCCGCCTCCTCCTCCCCCGGAGCCGTAGGTGTACTGGCAGGAGAACTGGACACAGGCCACGGTGCGCGCGCTCGGGCACGCGTTCCAACAGTCCTGCTCCGTCTCGCAAAGGGCCTCATGGCAGAGCGCCGCCGTCGTGGACTCTTGCTCTGCCAGAGAGGCATCGCCCCGCGAGGAGCCTTCACAGATAGCGGCCGGAGCGGAGGCGAGCCCGGTCGAGGGCTCGGCGTGGACCACCGGGGCGAAGGAAACCAGGAGCGCGGCGCTCCAGGACAACAGATGGCGGAGGGGCATCATGTGGGGTCCTTGGGTCAAGGCACGTCGCGTCGGTGCGAGCGCCCCTGGGAGGGTACCTCACGAAAAGTGGGGAGGGTGTCCGTGATTCCGTATGGATATTCCATACGGCTCTACCGCAAGACGGTTCCGACACCTCGGGCCCTACGAGTCGTTTGACCCCCTGACGGGCCGCGCGCGTGGGTTGTCAAACACTCCTGGTGAATGTGGTCTCCCGTTTTGTTCACTCCAGGTGAGACCCTGGCCAGGCCAGCACCCGACGACGCATAGCGATTCCCCCGCGCCCCAGGAGCCACAGATGGCGAAGCAATTCATTACTCCGGCGAATCAAATCGACTTTCCCGATGATGAGCGGAAGCAGAGCGCCCTGAACCAGCAGTGGACGACCAACCTCACGGGCTTCACGAACCAGGGAATCGTCGGGAGCCCCTGGGCGGCCACCGAATCGGCTGACAACACCTACTACTTCAATCCGACGACCGCCGATACGACGGGGGCCATCTACGCGCAGATCCAGTGGAACGCCTTTCCCGGACGTCTCAGCTACTACTACGGCAAGATCGGCGGCGGAAAGGCCAACACCGAGGGAATGGTCCTTTCCGACGAAGACCTGCTCTCGCTGGCGGACACCGGGAAGACCCTCGAGGGCATTCCGTTCGCGCAACTGCCGCAGATCATCAATCCCTGCACGGAGGAGAGGAGCCGTTATGGCCCCTTCGGTCCCCGGGGATGGCAGGATGAGTACTGCGAGTGGAGTGTCCAGCGAGACAGCAACAACAACATCGTCCGGATCGACTTCACCTGTGAGAACCCAGAGTACATGAATTCACTCTGGATGATCGATCCGCTCAAGGTCCTGGAGTTGTATCAGCGGACCCTGAACAAGCCGCAGATCCAACTCCAGGACCTGGAGTTGAAGGATCCGGCCACCGGTCAGCTCGTGATCGATCCATCGACCGGGCGGCCGGCGTACAACCCCTTGAACAAGTGGAACAACGGCCCCGTGTCGACCAGCACGCAAGGGGGGGCCATGCACCTGACCAGCACGCCCAATACGCTCCAGACGGAGATCGGCCTGGGGGCCCTGGCGGCCCCGCGCAAGTGCGGCAACTCCGACGCGGAGACGCTCATCTGTTGTGCGAATTATGGCCAGCCTCAACGCAACAGTGATCCGCATATTGGCCAGAGCGTGAATCAGCTCGTCACGTCGCCCAACCCCAATGATCCTCCCATGCGGGCCACCCTGGCCAATCCCCCGGGCCTGTACATCCAACTGCCGGACTTCGCCGGCTCCAACTACAAGACGCCGGATGGCACGGATCCGGCGGCTTGCTGGACCATCGTGCGCGGCACCCAGACGCTGACCGTGGATGGCACCCAACTTCCCGGCAACTACATCCTGCATGCCACCTTCCAGGCCCCTCCGGGCAAGAACTGGACGGTCTCGGACATCACCATCAACGGTAGGAAGATCCAGTGGGGCGGCCAGGTCGCCCAGACCTTCCTCATGCAAATCACCGGCATGGCCATTCCCGCGCAGGAGGCCGCGCCCGTCAGGGACTGCCAGGGGGACCGGACGCCGCCGCTGCCCATGCCGTTGCAACTCTTCCACGCCAACGTGTTCAACGCCCTCATCAACACCCCGGTACCCAACGTGATGGGCACCGAGATGAACCTGGCCAGCAACAGCACCCTGATCGCGCCGCTCGTGAGGCCGGGGCAGTCGGACATCCCCCTTGTGCTGACCGCCTCCGTCCCGGGGTCCACCTTGCCCACCGTCTCCTTCGGGGAGGGGATCTCCGTCACGGTGAAGGGCATGCGGACGGTGAAGTACGCCGTGCCGGGCAATACCTACCCGGATGAGGCGCAGGTGCTCGAGCTGCTGGTGAGCGTGAGCGCCAACGCGGCGCTCGGGCTCCGGGGCGTCTGGATCAACCAGGCCCAGTCCCCCATCGCGTTCCCCGCCGCGCTGAACGTCGTCGCTGGTTAGGGAGAACACACCCATGCCCCCACTTCCCATCCCGCTCGGGCGTCTGGTGCTCCCGGGGCTCCTCTTTCTCGGGGCCTGCGTCAGCCGTCCGTCCATCCAGGAGCCGGCGGGCACCGAGGCCCGGACGGCTCCTCCGGTGGCCAAGGACTCCTCGGCCCGCGCCCCCGCCCCGCGGTTTTCGTGCAGCGGCACCCAGAACATCCAGTTCGGTCCCAACGTCCCGCCGGATGTGAGCCGTGTCACCAGCCAGCTCGACGCGAATTGCTTCGCCTGGTCGGAGTTCATCTCCCTGAACTGGCCGGCCGCCGCCATCCTGCCGGATGGTGGAACGACGGGCGCCTCCTTCGGCGCGCCCGGCGATCTCGGGGCGGTTCAATGGCAGACGTTCATGAGCACGGAGCAACTCTTCCTGCCGGACGGCGGGACGCCACCTCCGTGGGGCACTCCGTCAAGGATCTCCGAGGACTGTCTGGCCGAGGCGAACGTCAGCCCGGAGCAGGCCAGCTCGATGCTGGCGCTGAACGTGGTTTCGAAGTTCGAGACCCAGTTCTCCTCGGGGAGCGGCAATCAGGCGTTCCCTCGCGATCTCCCCGCGTGGCTGGGCGCCAGCCATGGCACCAACGTCTGGTACGAGGTCCGGATCAGCGAGCCTGAATACACGTATATCGTGGACGCGGGGCTCTACAACGCGGCCAACCAACTGGCCCTGGTGGATGGGGGCGCGGGGAGCCCCATCGTGAACCCGATGGGTTCGTGGCAGCCGAATACGATGGGTGCTCTCGAGCTGAAGGCGGCGTGGATGGAGGTGCCCAATCCCCAGGACAGCCGGTGGAATGCGTACAAGCTTTCCCCGGCGGTGGTGGTGGAGCCGGCGACCCAGAAGTGCCGGGCCACCACGGTGGCGCTGGTGGGTCTGCACATCATCCACAAGACGGTCACCCAGCCCACCTGGGTATGGGCGACCTTCGAGCATGTGAACAACGCGCCCGACCACGGCGCCGACGCCGGGACGACGAGCTGGAACTTCTACGATTCCCAGTGCAAGCCACGGACGATCGCTCTGGACAAGTCCTGCTCGGTGGACGGCGGCACCTCGGTCACGGTGGGCTGTACGCCGAACGAGCCGCCCCCCTACTGGCTCGGTGGCGGCTGCCCGGCTCCGGTCCCCATCCAGGTGACTCGGGTGACACCCATCGAGTCGACCGCTCAAGAGCGCTCGATAAATCCCAGGAAGTGAAAGCTGGGTGATCCAAAGGTGGGTGGGGAAGGCAAAGCCCCACCCCTGGGGTTCGGGTGCAAGAGGTACCATGTGAAGTAGGCAGGGGGAGTGAGCCAGAAGAAAGCGCGGGCAGCAGAGGGAAGAGTCCGGACGAAAGAGCCGGACAGGTCGCAAGGCTGGCTGTTCAAGCAGATGCCGGAGCAGTTGGTGGAGCCGGAGCACCCGGTGCGGGTAGTGGCGGCGGCGGTGGAGGCGTTGGACCTGAGAGGCTTTCTGGCCGGGGCCAAGGCGGTGGAGGGACATGCGGGACGCCCGGTGACAAGTCCCCGGTTGCTGTTGGCGCTGTGGGTGTACGGGATTGAGCAGGGAGTGGGGACGGCGACGGAGCTGGCGCGCCGGTGCGAGGAGGACAGGGCGTACCAGTGGCTGGCCGGTGGAGTGAAGGTGAGCCACGACAAGCTGAGCCAGTTCCGGGTGGAGCACCTGGAGGTGTTGCAGCAGGTGTTTACCGACGTGCTCTCGGTGCTGTTGCAGCAGGGGCTGGTGAGTTTGGAGCAGGTGGCGCAGGACGGCACGCGGGTGAGGGCCAGTGCCTCGGCGCCTTCGTTCCGGCGGGAGCAGTCGCTGCGGGAGTGCCAGGAGCAGGCCGAGCTGCACTTGCAAGCGGTGCTGGCGCAGAAGGACGACCCGGAGCTGACGCGTGGGCAGCAGGCGACACGAGAGGCCAAGGCGCGTGACTACCAGGCGCGGGTGGACGCGGCGCTGGAGGCGATAAAGCAACAGCAGGCCAGGAAGAAGGGGGCGGACAAGGAGAAGGTGCGCGCCTCCTCCACGGATGCGGATGCACGGGTGATGAAGATGGCCGATGGGGGTTTCCGACCCGCCTACAACCTGCAATTCGCGGTGGCTGGGGAGGCGCTGGGAGGGCCGCGAACGATTGTGGGAGTGGAAGTCACCAACCAGGGCAGCGACATGGGCAGCGTGAGCCCCATGGTGGAGCAGATTGAGCAACGCACGGGCCAGGTGCCCGAGCCGCGTGCTGGCCGATGGCGGCCATGCCACGTGCGCAGACGTGAAGCAGTGCGCGGCCAAGGGGGTTGAAGCGCTCATTTCGGTGCCCGAGCGCATGGCCCAGGCCGGGCAGCAGGGGGACCATTCCCCCGAGGTAGAGGCGTGGCGTGAGCGCATGCGCACCGACGAGGCCAAGGAGCAGTACAAGGCCCGCGCCGGCCTGGTGGAGAACGTCAACGCGCAGGTGAAGGGGCGCTATGGCCTGACGCAGGTGACGGTGCGGGGGCTGGACAAGGTGAAGTGTGTCGCCTTGCTGGTGGCCCTGGCGCACAACCTGGCCGCACACGGCCAGCCTCTGGTGGATGCGCTGCTGGCGCGCCAGAGCGCGCTTGCCGAGCCGGCTCACCTCCTCGAGCTGGCTCCAGGCAACGCGGCCTCTCTCGGTGGCGGCATCAGTCCGGTGCCGGTGGACCAGGTCACCGCCTTGCCTGCTGGCTTCTGACGGCCAGCCCCCTGCCGCGTGTGGTGTGACCGGGCCTCTCAGGCTCCAACCAGGCGATGAGCCCCCGGGCTGTGTGGTTGAATCCCGCTCTCGCCTGCTTCCCACCTGTACAACCCCCCCCCTCCAACTCCGCGCCTCGGGATGGGCGATTTCCTCCGCCCTCCCCTCCACTTCCTGATCGCGCTCTGCTCCCGCGAGGGATTTATCGACTGCTCTTCAGGCCGCCAACCAGACCGTCCAGGCCGCGATCGCCGAGAACTACCCGGACTCCGTCTGGAAGAACTACGTGCTGGTGAACACGCTCTGGTCCACGGCTCCGAGTCAGAATCCCACGAAGCCGGTCAAGGTTCCGCTGCCCTTCGCCGGTGCGACTCCGTCCAACAACATCCCCATCGCGAACACGACGATGGAGACGTATATCCAGACGGGGTCTCCGGACAATGCGAGCAATTGCATCAGTTGTCACCGGAACGCGAGTATCGCTGGGGATTCGGGGTGGTCTTCTGACTTCAGCTTCGTCTACGGACTGGCGAGTTCGTCGCCGCCACCCGGCGAGCCGCTGAAGCTCAGAAGCCCCGCGCCAGGCAAACCGCAGAAGGTGGTGTTCCCACCGACGATGCGGCGAATCCTTCGCTGAGTGCCAGGAGTCGGCGTCGCGTTCACGCGCGACGCCTTCTCAGGAGGCGAGCCCACTTCTTGATGTGTTCGGGCTTGCTTACGCCTCGAACAGGATGCGGGCCGGGGCCTCGAACACGCGGGTGATGACGAGCTCGCGATCGGCGAGCGACTCATTTGCGCTTGCGGCTGTTGTCATGGTGCCTCTCCTTTTGCATCAGGTCCTTCACGTACTCGTCGAGCTGGTCGAAGCTCTCCTCCCAGAAGCGGCGGTGGTCGCCCCCGTGAGCGGCGCCGCGTTGCGGCGCACGGGGCGGAACTGGGCATCGCGGCCCCGCGAGACGAGCCCCGCGTGCTCGAGCACCTTCAGATGCTTCGAGATGGTGGGCTGGCTGAGCTGGAAAGGCGCCACGAGCGATAAGGTGTCAAAGCGCTCGTTTCGACACCTGCCACATCCGAGGGGTGGTGCCTTCGAGAAGTTCCTCGAGGAGCTATTCGACGCCTACGGCCTTGCGGCGCGTGAGGCCTTCCATCTCCGAGGTGAGCAGAGCAGCTTCTTGCTCGGGACTGAGACCTATCGAGGCCCCGCACGCCCGCGCCCTGCAATTGCTCCAGGGCCTCGCGGCGCATGCAGAGGGACCAGGGGTTCTGCATGACGAGCTGGCCGAAGTAGCCCAGGCCGCTTCCCTGAAGCGGGCCGAAGCGCGCTCCCGATGTCAGCACGGCGTAGGAAGGCGCCAGGGGGCGCACCAGCTCGCGAAGCCGGATGAGCTCCTCGTGCGGAACGGGCCAGGAATCCAATAGCTTCTCCTGGTCCCCGGGCGGCAGACCCGACAAGTCCACGCACGGGTATTGGCCCATCGTATATTCCTCTGGCGGTAAATCACAGACAGGGCAGCGCTCCACACCGGGCAGCCCCCACTTGTGGACAGCGTTCAGGTTGCCCGTGTAGCGGGGCGATGAGTCTCGCTCCAGCTCGTGGAATTTCATGTGGTCGATTCGCGAGCCCGAAGTTCAAGGACGCCACGGTGGATGCGCAGGTGGACTTGCTCCGGAATGAGCATCGTCCATTCGTGGATGTTGATGCCGCAATCCCTGAGCCAGGTCCTGAACTCCTGCGCCTGGGGGAAGAGGCGGTGCTTGAGCATCGTGCCTTCGAGGCGCGGAAAGGCGGGGAGGATGCCCTGGCGGTAGCGGAGCCCGGAGACATCGTCCTCGTCGCCGCGGGCGACCCCAGTGGAGCTCATTCATGAAACAGGCAGCCCTCACAGCCGCGCACCTCGCTCGCGGACGATCGAGTTCGTTCTTCCCCTGATTCGACAAGTGCTGCACCTCACTTCGTGCGCAGGAGTCGCCGCCAGCGGACGAGCACTTGACGTTGGCGGTGGATGGGCCAATCCGGCTCGATACTGGGGGCTTGGCCCAAGAGAAGCGCCAGCTCGAGGGTTGCTCGAGCGCGCACTTGGAAGGAACTGCGAGCTGCCTCCAGCTCGTCGAGGCATGCTGTTGGTGAGAAGGGGCGGCCATGACGAAAGCGCATGGCTTTCTGGAAGTGGGAGGCATGGTCCTTCCACCAGTGGCGCCATGCTTTCTCATCAGTACTCGGTTGCTCGACCGCTCGGTCTGGAGCGTCCTCGTCCTCCTCATCGGGAATATGCACTTTCTGGGTCAATCCTGCTCCAGTGACGAGCGCCAATGCGGAAGCGGCGGCGAGCCGGAGCGCGAGCTGAGGCGACGCGAGGTGCTCGATGAGCTCAGGGATGGTGGAAGCGATCCCCAAGATGCCGAGTGCCTCGAATGCGGACGAGGCCAGGGAGGAGCGCGCGCAGAGCCGGCGTAGGAGTGGCACATCCTGTTCTCTGCCGGCGAGCGCGAGCAAGCGCACGAGCGGAGGAGATGGGGTGTTGGACTGGCAGAGCTGACGGCAGACCTGCAGGGCTCTGGATGAGCCCAGGAGCAGGGCGGCTCGCAGCATCGGCTCGGCGTCGTCCGGTGGAAGGTGGCTCAGGGACTGCTCGACGAGAGGCAGTGCGGGCCCGTAGCCCAGGTGGGCGAGGGATAGGGCGGCGGTACTACGGACCTTGGAGTCGGCATCCTCACGTAGCAAGCGGATGAGGTGCTCATGCTCACCTTCCCGACGGTAACCGAGAAGACGCGCGGCTGTGGCTCGGATGAGGGGGCGCTCGTGAAGGGCTGCCTGGATGCAGACGGACACCCATTCTGGATGCCGTGCGAGTGCGATCGCCTCGAACCAGGAAGGCAGGAGTTCCTCGTCGGATTCTATTCGGACCTCCAGCACGCGTGAGATGGAGGATTCCTCGGGAGCAAGCGATGCCAGGACGTGGACGGCGGCCATGAACTGCCCCATGTCGCCCTCGGCGATGAGCTGGCGGGCACTCCGGAGCGCCACGTGACCTCCAGCGCGCAGGGCGTCCATGTGGCGATCGAGCCGGGCTTCCATCTGCTCCGCGTCCAACCAGGAACGGTCTGGTGCATGAAAGCAGCGCTGTCGCTGCCGCAAGAGGAATTCCACCTCGGATTGATGCTCTTCCTGGAACTCGCGGATGAACTGTTCGGCGTCAGGGTGGCCCAGGAGCGTCTTGAACATGGGAAGGGGCGGTGTATGCAATGGGCTGTTCACCGATACCGGGCAAGCCCCAGGTTGTCCTTGAGGAGCTCCGCGAGCCGCTCGGCTTCCTTCTGGTTCAGAGCGGCGAGCTCGATACTGGGCAGGAAGCCAGGGGCCTCATAGGCGTCGATGACCGCATCCCCTCGCTCGTATGCTGGCGACCATTCCGCTCCGAAGGGAAGTCGCTCGAATCCCAACTTGAGGCAGATTTCTCCCAACACCTGCAAGCCCTTTCCTTCGAAACGGTCCGTCCATGTCGTGGTTGCATACAGACTTGCGCGGTGAGGAAGTAGCGGCATCCGGATGGACGTCAGGGCGGAGCTGAAGAGCGCATCACTCAAAGATGCATGGTCCAGACGGGCACGTGCCGGGAAATCCGGGCTGGGTTCTCCGCGAATGACAGGGGGATCGTTTGCCGACCTGCGGCAATCCAAGAAGAGATCCGAGCCCTGGGCCCCCGTGTCCATTGCGAAGAGCACGTATTCACGAGAAGGAGGGTGCCAGCTCTCTTCCGTGTAGTACTCGAGGAGGGCCTCAATGGTAGGGTCCATGACTCCCTCATAGATGATGAGCTTTCCCGTGCTCCGGCCCATGCATTCCAGGAAGCCACGGTGAACCGATGGCAGGCGGCGTTCCAGTATGTCCTCGAGCTGCCCTATTTTTTCCCTGCTGGCCCCATCAATTGTGGTGATGAACTCCGGGTCATATCTGGCAATGTAGTCCAACAAGGCGCCAATCTGCTCTTCCAAGGCGGGACTCCTACTCGAATCGGATGATGCTTGTTCGTATGGCCCGGATCAGGTGGATGGCTGTGCGGCACAAAGCATCTGGGGGATGGCCAGTTTGCAACTGTCGCAGGACTCGATGGAATGGTTGTGCGTGTGTCCCGACTTGGAACCACCACACCAGGCCTCTGTCATTGCGAGCGGGCTACAACCCCGTTTCGCCGCTTGCTGGATGAGCTTCTGTGCTGCGCAGTTTCCAGGCTCATTCCCACCGTTCTTCCTCTTGACCGTGATGGGCTTGCTGCTGGGCAGATTGACAAAGCCATCCGGATAGACGGACGGCTTGAATCCGGCGGCGCGAGCCACGTCTTCCCACCCATCCAAAGGCTGGGGAGTGGCCGGATTGCTGGGCGGTCCCGAAACCGCGGCATAGGTGTCCTGATGGGGAGGTGGGCCAGGGCAGTCCGTGATCAAGACGCCGACCATCTTTCCGCGCCGATTGCCGGGCTTCTGGATGCCCTGACCATAGCCAGATTCGAGAGCCGCGATCATTCTCGCGGTCTTGTCGCGGCTCTCCTGGGTCTGCGGGATATCGAACGGAGGGTGATCGGCCATCGGCTTTCCGCAGTGGGGACAAACAGGCTCGTCTGTGTTCGGGTAGCTCCCCATGTACCCACCGCCGAGCTGCGGCTCCCCACCTGTATTGTCCGCGTTGCCATTGTGCCGGCAGATGTCCATGAAACGGACGACACCTCTCCCCTCCACCTTCACGTCAATGCTGGAACTGGCCCAACTCATTCTCCCCTTCGTCTTCGCCGAGATGAGGCCGCCTCCGGCCGTGCCTGGCTCGTCGCCCGTACTTGTACTCAGATAGGAGTTGGCCAGTGCGATGGAGTGGCCCTCGATTTCAACACTCGTGGAGCCATTCGCGAGGTCGCTGTCCTTCGCGATGTTGACGTACGGCACCGGCACGGGCCCACCCGGACTCGGCGTCTTGCATACATCTGGCGCCGGGCAGGTATTGGTCAGCCCATCTCCTTGATGCACCACGGAACGGCCGTTGACGAATGCCTTCATGGTTGACCCTCGACGACGCAGGCGCCGACGTGTCCCGTGTCGGAGCATCCATGAACCAGGACACGCGCGGCCTGCCCGTGAGCTGGCTCCAGTCTACCCACCCGGTGCAATGCGAGCCCCAAGCCCATGGCACCCGCGGCTGCCCCCACGTCTCCCAGTGATTCAGCCACGAGCCGAACCACGAGGGGCTCTGGCATGAGGGGAGCGTTGCGCAGGCTCGCCCAATGGAATTCACGCGCCCAGAAGCTCTCCCCCGTCTGGCAGGAAAGGACCTCGTCCACCTTCCGGCCCCCCACCAGGGGATGCTGGTGGAGTTCGCGAAATACATCCGTCAATCCGTCTGCCAGGTTGGGCTCCTCCTGGAGGAAATGATGGCACTCCTTGGCCAATGCAAGAGCAATCACCCAGCCTTGCGGCTTGGGGCCCCGTACGTCGAAGTGGGCCGCCGAGGTTAGCAGGAAGAATCCGGCCCCCTCTCCTGGAATGATGCCGTCACGCTGGGCGGTCCCCTGAATGCGATTCTTCCTGGATAGATGACTCAAGGACGCGACATCACACATCGAGTCCACCGCTCCCACCAGGACGCGCGAGTACCGCTGACTCCTCAGGAGCTCGGCAGCCTGAACCAGAGCGGAAAACAACCCGGCGCGCCCCTCTGTTCTCAGCCCGGACGCGGGCACCTCGAGCCGCACCGAGCCCGCGGTGTCCCGCAGCGCCTCGAGTAGCACTGTCTCCTGTACTGGAGCGCCGCTCTCTGGCGTCGGGAGAGAGAGCACCAAGGGCAACCGCTCGGCCTTCTCGGCCTGCCCTGTACGCAGGCATTCCTCCAGCGCGGTGACGGCCATGGCGGCCATGCGCTCGGTGCGCGAGAGCCGAGGCTCCAGTAGCGTCAATGTCGAGGCAATCACTGGCTGCCTCGCCCTATCACGTAATTGTGAGGAACGGAATCGGGTGGTGCCAGCGACCCACTCCGCATGCGTCATCCGGGCAGTCAGCCCCAGGGGCGAACACAGCCCGATTCCAAGGATCGCCAACCTTGCTGGTGCATGCGTGGGCCTCGTCATGGAAAGCACTCCTCCCAAGGCTCCAACACGCGAACTACGCTGTATTCGTGCGCAGCGAGCTGACGGTGTGCGGGAATGGTCGCGCGCCAGATGAGCGACAATACCTGTTCATCGGGTTCCAGGTGGACGGCATCCAGTCGCAATTCACGCAACTCCTTGCGATGGCTGAAGTACACCTTCACCCCCAACCGGCGTCGTGGCAGTGGGAATGCGTACTGTCCATCTGGAGAGAAGCCAGAGAGCACGACCTGCTCGCCACCTCGTAGGGGCACCTCCGTCCGCAGCCCTGGAGCAGCCGCGAAGAAGAAGCGCTCCTCGAAGTCTCGGGGCCACAATGGAGCCCGCCGCTCCACCCACTGCGCATCGTAGGTTCCGGCTAGCGCCAACCGGGGCTGCCATCCACGAGCAATGGGACCGAAGCCCGCAGGTTCCTGGCGGTCGGTGGGGGCTTCCATGCACCGCAGCGGGTCTTCCAGGTTGGGCAGGGGACAGTCCACCGCCTCGCGCACCGAGGCGTAGAAGCCACGCCCCACCGGGTTACGTGGCTCATAAGAGGGAGGTTCATCTCCTCTCGCCTGTGCCACGCCACCAAAGCTGCGCTCGTACAGGAGCGACATGGACTCGAAGGGCAGAGGCTCGGAGGGCCGAGGGCCCAGCACTCCGTTCTTCCAGAACCTGTCCCCCCACACCTGCACGCCTTTCTTGCACGGTCCCACTCGAACCGCCGCGAGCATCTCCTTCACCGGCCGACCACCTGGAGCCCAGGCCGTTCCGGACACGTACACATCCGTGCCTGGCCGACTCCAGGCCGTTTGTGCCTCATACCTCAGGCTGGAGCGGCCGGGCTCACCCCAATACACATCAGACAAAGGGGGCGGCGGTTGCTCGTCGCTCGGCTCCAATGGCTCCGAAGTGGGTCGACCTGCTTTCGGCAACCGGAAACGTCCAGCCGCGCATATCACCAGAACCTCGAGCCCCTCCTTCGTGAGCGACGGGAAATCCGCTACCGCGAAAGGGCTGAGGTTCTTCAGGTTCGGCATTCTCTCCCCCCAGGAGCGGCCGAGCATACCTGACTCCTGAGACCCCGCGAGTCCCAAGCCCAGTGCAGGCCACGCCTCCACTCGGGTCAGAGCCTCTCGAAAGAGGGGCTCCGCAGAGGTGTCAGAGGACTCGTACAGCGATGTTGTAGAAGGTGGCGCCGCACTCGTCGGCGGTGGCGCGCGCCAGCAGCATCTTGCCGCAGCCCGGCGGGCTGTAGAGGAGGCTCCGCCGGCCTTCTTCCGGAATCGCTCGAAGAGGCTGGGCTTCTGGCGGGGCAGGATGATGCGGGCCGCCCACGTCGGCGAAGGAGAGGGGCGGCTGCGGAGGCGCGAGGACGAGGTCTACCTCGTTGGCGATGATGAGCGTCGAGGCGTCGGCCAGCCGGAGACATCCACGTGCTCCGGCAGCGATGCGACGTCGAGCACATACGGCTCCGGGACACTGTGGCCCATGGCGACACCACAGGTGGGGCACGGAGGATGGGGGGGGCAGGCAGTCCGGGTGGAACCGTCCGTGGATTTCGAGCTGGATGTCTCGCAGCTCGGGTGCGCGTCTGGTACGGAACCGCACCTGGGTGAGGCAGTCGGTGAGGCCCCGCACGCCCGCGCCCTGCAACTGCTCCAGGGCCTCGCGGCGCATGCGGAGGGACCAGGGGTTCTGCATGACGAGCTGGCCGAAGTAGCCCAGGCCGCTTCCCTGAAGCGGGTCGAAGCGCGCTCCCGATGTCAGCACGGCGTAGGAAGGCGCCAGGGGGCCCACCAGCCCCAGGCACATGCCCAACCCCCGTGGATGGCTTCGGGACGGGGGTCCGGCTCGGCCGTTCGAAGAGATGGCCGCGGCTAGCCACCGTGCCGGGCGATGAGTGCCTCCGCCTCGGCGGGGTGGTGCTTGCACTCGAGGAGCGCGCGGAGCACGAGCGGCGCGACGATCGTCGCATCGGACTCGATGACGAACATGGGCGTCGTCTCCGTGAGCTTGTCCCATGTGATCTTCTCGTTGGGAGTCGCTCCGGAGTACGAACCGTACGAGGTCGTCGAATCGCTGATCTGACAGAAGTACGCCCACGGCTTCACGGGTTGGGCGAGGTCATACTTGATCGACGGCACGACACAGATGGGGAAGTCCCCGGCGATGCCTCCACCGATCTGGAAGAACCCGATGCCAGCGCCCGCCGAGAGCTCCTGGTACCGGTCGTAGAAGTCCGCCATGTACTCGATGCCGGACTTCACGATGCTGGCGTTGCACTCACCCGTCTTGACGTACGAGGCGAAGATGTTCCCGAAGGTGGAGTCCTCGTAGCCCGGCACGACGAGGGGCAGTCGCGCGCGCGCCGCCGCGAGGAGCCAGCAGGCCTCGGGATCGCCCTCGTACGCCCCGGGCTCGATGGCCTGGATCACCTCGTAGAAGTACTCGTGCCAGAAGCGCCGCTCACCGCTCGCTGTCGCCCGCTGCCACATGGGCACGACAATCTTCTCGACCGCTCGGAACGCCTCGTCTTCGGGAATGCTGGTGTCGGTCACCCGGCGCATCCGGTCGGCGAGGATCTTCGTATCATCCCCCTTGGTGAAGTACCGGTAGTCAGGGAAGTCCTTGTAGCTGTGATGCGCGACGAGCCGGAAGAGCGACTCCTCGAGGTTGGCCCCCGTGACCGAGAGGCCGTGGATCAATCCGGCGCGAATGGCGGGAGCGAGTGAAATCCCCAGCTGGGCGGAGGACATCGCACCGGCGACGGCCCAGAACATCCGCCCGCCCGCTGAAATGTGGCGCCAGTACGCGAGGATCGCGTCACGCGTCGCGCGTGCGTTGAAATTCTTGTAATTGCTCAGAACGAAATCGAGAACGGGGAGCCTGGCATCGGACACGGTCGGCCTCCTGGGAGGGGGTCAAGACTCGGACGACGCCAATCACTCGAACGCCATCCGAGGACGCCCTACGGCAACGACGTTCAGTCGCGCCGCCATCGGAGCGTCGAATGGCTGGGCGGGTAGGTAGCACGAAAGGACGGCGCCGTGTCAATGCTCGGTGCCGCCCCCGTTCCGACACCTCGGTTCCCACCCGGGCTTCAGGCGTCCTGCGCCGCCGGGGGGCCGGCCAGCCGGCGGAGCAGCTCACGCGGCTCCACCCCGAACACATGCTTGAGTTGCTCGCCAATCAGTGCCACGCGGGAGGACAGTTCCCCATTCCCTCCCAGGCGCGCGTCCAGCACGGTGAGCCGCTCGATGGGCGCCTGCCCCACCGGGCCGAGCAGGGTCTCCAGCAGGGGTGCGAGCTTCTGGGCGAGGAGGATCTGCCGCGCCGAGCCGTCCGAGTCCTCCCAGGTGCGCGCCATCGCCGAGAGGGAGGTGGCGGTGGCCCGGCCCTCCTCCACGATGCGGGAGGCCGCCCCGCGAGCCGCCGCTACCTGCTCCTGACGCCGCGCCTCGGCCGGCTTGAGGACGTCCGCCTCCAACAGGAGCCGCACCTGCTCGATGCGCACCCGCTGCACGTCCACCTCCGCCCGGGCCCGCGCCAGTTGGGACGCCACCGCGCCCCGCTCCTCGGCCACCCGGGCGGCTCGCCGCGCCTGGGCCTCCAGGATGCGCCGCTCCGCGTCCGCGCGCGCCATGGCGAACTCCGCCTCCAGGCGCGCCACCTCGCGCACCTCGCGGTTGTGCGCCGCGCGCTCGGCCGCCAGGGTCCGGTTCTCCGCCTCGGCGATGCGCGAGCGCATCTGCAGCGCCGCGGACTGCTTGCGGCCCAGCGCGTTGAGGAAGCCCCGGTCGTCCGAGACGCTCTGGATCTTCAACGTGTCCAGCACCAGCCCCAGCTTGTTGAGATCCTGATCCGCCTCCTGGAGCAGGCACTGCGCGAAGCGGGCCCGGTCGCCGTTGACCTCCTCGGGGGTGAGGGTGGCCAGCACTCCGCGCAGGTTGCCCTCCAGCGTCTCCTTCGCCACGCGCACCACCTCCTCGCGCGGCTTGCCCAGGAAGCGCTCGATGGCGTTGCCGAGGATGGGCTCCCCGCTGGACACCTTCACGTTGGCCACCGACTCCACGTTGAGGGGGATGCCACCCTTCGAGTAGGCGCCCTGCACCCTCACGGTGATGACCATGTTGGTGAGATCCAACGAGTCCACGCGCTCCAGCAGGGGGATGCGCAGGCCGCGCCCGCCGTGCACCAGGCGGTAGCGCGCGGGCCGCCCCTCCACGAGCCGCCGTGTCCCGGAGAAGACGAGCACCTCGTTGGGGTGGCAGATGTGGATCAGCCGCTGCACCACCCCGGCCACCGTGGCCACGGCCAGCGCGAGGACGACGACGAGTACGATGAACACCATCATGACCAGGCCTCCTCTCCCGCTTCCTGTCCCGAGCCGTCCTTCGCCGGAGGGCGGGGTGCCTCGCGGGGTGGCCCGCCGAGCACCGCGGGGATGTCCACCCCCAGGGTGGAGGAGACCTCCCGGAGCAGCTCCGCCACCGCGGCGGGGTACGCGCGCAGGTAGCTCGCCAGGGTGGCGCCGTCCCCCGAGTCCAGCAGGGATACCGTGTCCACCCGCACCCGGGACGCGGCGCCCGCCACGGTCCCGAGCAGCTCCTCCAGGTGCTGGAGGACGAACATCTCCAGCGCGTGGCCCCCGGTGTCCCGCCAGGCCTCCGACACGAGGGCCAGGGACTCGGCGGTGGCGCGTCCGTTCTCAGCCACGGGCGCGGCGTCCCCGGCCGCCTCCAGCTCCCGGGCGCGCCGCCGGGCCTCCGCCGGGACGATGACGTCCGCTCTCAACCTCAGCTCCTCCAACACGGCGCGCACCTCCTGCAGTGCCTTCTCCGCCTCCGCGCGCGCCTCCTCGGCTGCCGCCAGGGCCCGCTCCTCCTCCGAGCGCGCCTGGGCCTCGAGTCCGGCCCGCTGCTCGGCCAGGGCATGGTGGTGCTGCTGGATGCGCGCCTCCGCCTGGGCCTCGGCCACCCGGGCCCGGGCATGGGCCGCCGCCTCCAACTCCTCGGCCGCGCGCACCGCGTCGGACTCGGCCACCTCCGCCTCGCGCAGCACTTCGGAGATGCGCACCCGGCCGATGCTGTCCAGGTAGCGCCGCTCATCGGAGACGTGCTGGATTTTCAGCGTGTCCAGCTGCAGGCCGAGCTGGCGGAGATCCTCCCCGGCCTCCTCCGTGAGCCGATCGGCGAAGGTGAGGCGATCCTCGTTCACCTGCTCGGGCGTCATGGTGGCCAGCACGCCACGCAGGTGGCCCTCCAGCGTCTCCCGGGCCACCTCGGAGATGGTGGCACGGCCGTGCCCGAGGAAGCGCTCCAGCGCGTTGCCGAGCACCTCGGGCTCGGAGGACACCTTCACATTGGCCACGGCCTGCACGGTGAGGGGGATGCCGCCCAGCGAGTAGGCCCCGGAGATGGACATGGGGACCGACAAGAGGCTCACATCCATCCGCTCCACCCGCTCCAGCAGGGGAATGCGGAAGGCGCGTCCGCCGGCCACCACCCGGAAGCCCACCGGGCCGCCATCCCGCGCGCGGTGCGTCCGTCCAGCGAAGACGAGCACCTCGTTGGGCCGGCACACGTGCACCAGGGCCTTGGCCACCAGCAGCGCCACCACGACGGCCAGCAGCACCGCGGCGCCGAGCACCAGGGGGAGGAACCACTCGTTGCTCCAGGACGGGTCCATGACTGCTCCTCACGAGACGGGAAGGGGTGGCTGGAGGCCGCGAGGCTCCTCGGCGGAGACGACTCGCACCGAGCCGTCCTCCAGGACGTCATGCACGAACACCTGGTGGGCGGGCGAGAGAGGCACCACCGAGTCGCCATGGGCGAGGAGGTCCACCGTTCGACCCCTCAGCTCCACCCGCACCTTGCCCGGCTGATTCCTCCCCACCGGCACCACCACCCGGCCGAGCCGCCCCACCACATCCTCGGGCCGCACCACGCTGCCCACCTCGGCGCGGCCCAGGCCCCGCAGCACGCGCGAGGCGATGAGCCCCGCGCCCAGCCCCACGCCCGCCGACAGTCCCGCGGTGAGCAGCGTCCCCGCCTCTCGCGCCAGGGTGGACAGGAGCACCCCCGTCAGCCCGAAGAAGGCGAGGAAGAAGGTCCAGAAGAACAGCGAGGCCAGCGGGAGCGCGCGGCCCAGGGCGCCTCCCTCCGCGGCGCCCTCTCCGCCCTCGAGCCCGTCCACGCCCCCGGCCTCGCCGCCGAAGAGCAGCGAGAGCAGCAGCAGCCCTCCACCGATGATGAAGCTCGTGACGTAGAGCGCGAACATGTGGCCCTCCGCGCGAGGCGATGATGCCCCGGTACGAAACAAGCTGGGGCCGGGCCATGCCCGCGGCGAGCGAATTCGTATGCTGCTACGCGATTGCGCGGCCCGGCACCCACCGAGCCCAGCAGGCGCCGGGAGGGCGACTGGCCGCCCAGGCCCTCGCCGCGCCTGGTGGAAGGTTCCTCTCCCGCTCGGGGAGTGGGCGGGCGCGAGGTCCGGTGGTACATGCGCCTCATGACGAGCCCAGACGACCTCGAGGCCTTGGTTCAGAATAAGGAGAGCGGCACCGGACCCGCCTTGTCGCTCCGGGGCCGCGGTCTGGCGGTCCTTTCCGAATCCATAGGTGCGCTCACCGGGCTTCATGAGCTCGACGTGACGGGAAACCAGCTCACCTCCCTCCCGGAGAGCATCGGCCGCTTGACGCGCCTCACGCGGCTCCTGGCCGACGACAATCAGCTCGCGTCGCTCCCCGAGTCGCTTGGCCAATTGACCGGGCTCGAGCAGCTCTTCGTGGACGGCAATCAGCTCACCTCCCTTCCCCCGGCCATCGAGCGGCTGGCGCGCCTCGAGCGGTTGGACGCGCGTGGCAACCGGCTCACGGCCGTTCCAGAGAGTCTCTGCCGTCTGCGTGGGCTCGAGGACCTGCGTCTGGGAAGGAACCGCCTGACGTCGGTGCCCGAGTCGCTCTGGCACCTGACAGCGCTCGAGACGCTGGATCTCTCGGAGAACCAGCTCACGTCCCTGTCCGACGGCATCGGGGCGCTGTCGAAGCTACGAATGCTGGACCTGGGTCACAATGCGTTGACCCACCTGCCCGAGTCGCTTGGCAAGCTGACCGGTCTCTCGGGTTACCTCTACCTCAGCGACAACCGGTTGACGTCCCTGCCCGCGTCACTCGGGAAGCTGAAGGCGCTGCGGTATCTCAACGCCACGGACAACGCGCTGCGGGCCCTCCCCGAAACCCTGGGCGGGATGGAGGCGCTCGCGGAGCTCCGCTTGTACAACAACCAGTTGGCGGTGCTCCCCGAATCGCTGGGCCAGCTGGCGAACCTCAAGGAGCTCCACCTGAAGAACAACGCATTGGTCTCGCTCCCCGGGTCCATCGGCCGGCTGACGCGTCTCAGGAAGCTCAGCCTGGAGAACAACCGATTGACGTCCCTCCCGGAGTCGATCGGCGGCCTCACCCGCCTCTCGGAGCTCGACTTGAGGAACAACAGGCTGGGTGCGCTCCCCGAGTCGCTGGGCGGGTTGACCCACCTCGCGTACCTCGACCTGAGGGGCAACCTGCTGCGTTCCCTCCCCTCGAGCATCGGAGAGCTCCCGAACCTCGAGAAGCTGGATCTGCGGTGGAACAAGCTGTCGTCGCCACCCGGGTGGCTCGAGCGGCTTGAGCGGCGCGGATGTACGGTGTACCTGTGACGGCCGCCCCGCCAGGCGGGGGCGCGTGAGTCGTTAGCGCTTGTCCTGGCCGCCCGTGTCGCCGAGCCTGCCACGCTGAAGGGCGCGCTGATGGGCGGGGCGTGCCTGCAACCGCTCGAGATAGGTGCCGAGGTTGGGAAGGGATTGAAGGACTTCCTGGGCGCCCGTGAGCCGCGCCGCTTCCAACACGAAGCTCATCTGGATGTCGGCGGCGCTGAAGGTGTTGCCCACCAGGTAGTCCCGCTCCCGGAGCGCTCCCGAGATGTAGCCGAAGTGGTTCTTCACCTCGCCGGAGATGCGAGGCATGAATGGCGCGCCCGCCTCGCCCGTACGTCCCACGTACAGGTTGAGCACGAGGGGCAGCATGGCCGAGCCCTCGGCGTAGTGCAGCCAATGCACGTAGTCGTCGTACTCGGCCGAGTCCGGCGCGGGCGCGAGCCGGCCCTGACCATGGCGGCGCACCAGGTAGTCGATGATGGCACCGGACTCGACGAATGCCCGTCCGTTGTCCTCGAGCAGGGGGAACTTGCCGAGCGGATGGATGGCCTTGATCTCGGGAGGCGCGAAGCCCGTCTTCGGGTCGCGCGGGTAGACGACGAGCTCGTAGTCGAGCCCCAACTCCTCCAGGAGCCAGAGGATGCGCTGCGAACGGGAGTTCACGAGGTGGTGCAGCTTGAGCACGGGGTTCCTCCTTGGACGCGTCTTGCGGACCACGCCCAGGTTACGCGAGGCGAGGGTGCGGCCACTACTTCCGCTCGAGCAGGGCGAGCCGCAGCCCGAGCCCCACGAACACCAGCCCCGTGGCGCGCTTGAAGAGGGTGGACGAGCCCACGTGGCGCTTCGTCCACTGACCGGCCCCGCTCGACACGAGCGCCACCACCGTGTTCACCAGCGTGCCGGAGGCATTGAAGAGGAACCCGAGCAGGACGAGCTGCGCCGACACGGGGCCGCGCATCGGGTCCACGAATTGAGGAAGGAAGGCGAGGAAGAACAGGGCCACCTTGGGGTTGAGCACGTTGGTGACGACGCCCTGGCGGAAGATGGCCCACAGGCGGGCGCGCTCGACGGTGGGCGCGGTCAGCGTGGTGTCGCGGCTGAGGAGCGCGCGCACGCCGAGGTAGAGCAGGTAGGCCGCGCCCGTGAGCTTCACCACCTCGAAGGCGAGCGGCACGGCCATGAGCAGTCCGGAGAGCCCCGCGGCGATGGCGAAGGTGTGCACGAGGCATCCGGCCGCGATGCCCAGCGCCGAGACGATGCCCGCCTTGCGGCCCTCGCTCACGCTACGGGCCACCACGTAGAGCATGTCGGGGCCGGGCGTCACGTTGAGCGCGAGCGTCGCGGCCAGGAAGAGCATCGAGGTCGTCAGGTCGAGCATGGCGAGGCTGTATCACGCTCGGCGGCACGCGCGCGCCGCGAGGCCGTTGATTCGAGCCCGGATTGCGGTGCTCCCCTTGCCACCCGCATGATCCAGCCCTCCTCATTCTACCAGCTGGAGGTTCCCATGCGGCGACTTCTGTGTGTTGTGGCTCTGTGTACTCTCGGGATTACGGCTTGCGGTACGAACGACGCTGCGGAGGAATCAGAAGTGCTCGGGAGCACCCGTCAGGGGCTGGCCTGTGAGTACGGTACCGGCTACTGCCCCAGCACCTCGACGTGCGCCTGGTTGCCGGACAACCCGGACGAGGGTCTCTGCCGCCCCCGCTGCGTCAACGGCACGTGTCCGTCCTCCAGCCAGATCTGCTGCACGCAGCCCAACGGCGCGCCGTACTGCAACAGCTTCTGTTACTGACGCCCCCGCGTCCCTGCCCTCCGAGCGCCATGCCCCCGTCGACGAGGAGCGTGGCGCCCGTGAGGGAGGCCGCCTCTTCCGACGCCAGGAAGGTCACCGCGGCGGCCACATCCCGGGGTTCCCCCGGGGGCGGGAGCGGCTGCGGGGCCTTCCTGGTCTCGGCGACCTGCACGTGAACGGTCTCCACCCGTGTTCCCTTCGTCCGGACAGCGGCGGCGCGGTGATGCCGGGGAGCCGCTCGGGGACGGCGACGTCATCCTCGTAGCGCGGGTGGAAGGTGCGTCGCGCGAACCGCCACTGTCCATCTTGCTTCACGAGTTGGTCGGAGGACGTGCCGACAATCTGCCTGGCCGTGCGGGTTGGTCGTTCTGCATCCTATCCTTCAGCGTTGTTTCACCTGGGGGAAAGGCCAGCGCCATGGCGAAGGAGTACCGGAGTCCTGGGGTGGGGGAGGGCGGCGGTACGCAGCTCGAGGCTCGGCGGCTCTCGCGGCGCCCACCGCGGTGGGCGCCGACCGCGCTGGCGCTCCTGGTCGCTGTCCTGCTGGCGGCATGTGCCACGGGCTACCCCATGGGCGGAACGCCGACAGGAGGCGCGCGCCACCGGGGACATTCTCGGTGGGTGAGCCCCGGCGCGGAGGAGCAAGGCGGCAGGGGCCGGGGGGCGGCCGGAGAGAGGCCGTATGCTCCCGGCGAGGGCCTGGAGGCCGCTGCCGCCGACGCGGAGGCCAGTGAAGGCGCCGAGGTGGAGGTCTGCGCGGCAGTGGGTGACGGAGCGGCAGGCTGGCCCCGAGGGTCGGCGCGCCGCGCGAGCAAGGGGGACGAGCAGGAGGAACTGGAGGGCACGGGTGTGGGGTGGCCGGATGGGGTGGGCGACGGTCGGCCCTTCGAGGTGCCTATGTCCCTCGACTACTTCCAGGGCTTCCTCGTGCACGCCGGGGTGCCCATCACCGCGGTGCCCGGAGACGGGAGCACGTTGTCGCCCCAACAAGCGTTGGAGCTGGTGCCGCACCTGCTTTCCACGCCGGTGACACTGGGCAACTTCGGCCCGCGACGCGTGGCGGCGCACCTGCTCCTGGAGGCCGCCACGGGTGGAGCTCCGGTGTCCCGCGACGAGCTGCACGTGCGGATGCGGCGCTTCTCGAACGTGCTCGTGCTGCGCCCGGACGGATACCTGGCGAGGCCCACCACGGGCGTTGCGGTCCAGAAGGCGGGCGCGGTGGCACTGGCCAGGGACGGGACGCTGCGAGCCGGCGGCTTGGAGGTGGGCCCGTTCTACGCGATCGACGGCGGGTATCTCTTTCCCGTGAACGAAAAGCTCGAGGTGCCGAAGGGGGCCCGTCCGGTGGGCATCTACGAGCCGGACGACAACTCCGGGCTCGCGGTGGCCGAGGGCGCGGTGCTGGCGGTGGTGGATATGGTGGAGGGCCTCTACCGGCTCGTCTTCTACACGGGGGATACGCTGGAGGGACTGGCGCAGCTCCCAGGCGCCGTGCGGCAGCTCTACGAAGATTCGCCGCGGCTGTGGGAGGAGTTCCGCCACAAACCTCATGCGGAGAAGGTGCGTACCGTCTCCCGGCTGGCGACCGGCATGGTCCTGACGGTGGGCACCTCGGGGGCGGGGGCCGCGAAGGCGGCATCGTGGGGTGGGAAGCTCGGTCGCATGACGGTGCCTCTGCTGTCGCTCTCGGGAGACGGACTCCTGGCGGTGCGCCTGGTGGTGGTGCCAGTGGGTGGTGTCGTCGCAGTGGCGGGCAACGCGCTGAGTGCCACCTACGTCCTGCACATGGCCAACACGGGCGCCCAGGGCGCGGGGGGCGGTGGTGGGTGGCCTCCGATAGGCGGACCCGGGCAGTGGGTGGAGGACACCTCCAGCATGTCCGAGCAGGCCCGGGCCTATCAGGCCCAGGTGACAGGTGCGCCGAGGCGGTGGGCCTACAAGGTCTGCCATGATGGCGATTGTGTGGAGTATGATGGATACGATCCAAAGGCGGGGGTTCTGCTCGAAGCCAAGGCCCGCGGGTATGACCAGTGGTTTCTTCCAAACCTCGGACCGAAGTTCACCTTTCAGGGCCTGGACGCATTGAGGAAGCAAGCGCAAAAGCAGTACAAGCTGGCCAAGGGAATGCGCGTCCGTTGGCATGTTGCGGAACCCCGCATGGTTACCGTTTTCAAGAAGCTGTTCATTGAATGGAACGTCGCGGAGATTGAGGTGGTCTACACCGTACCGCTCGATTGAGGCCTACCACGCATGAGTGATGTCTACTATGCCGCTGCGTATTGGGGCGGCCGCCGGGAGTCGGCGGAGGAGTGTGCACAACGCGCGGCGACCTTCTTCAGTCTGTTGTCGGGGTGTCACTCCGACTACGGCCGCTGGTATGAGAAGGCAAGCTCACGCAAGAAGGCGCTCCAGCTCCAGTTCGAGCCCACGCGCGAGACGTTCGTGCGCTTCTTCAGCGAGAAGAAGTACCAATCTGGGGGTGACGGCTTCAGCTTCGATGCCTGGACGGGCCACCCTGGGAACCAGGGCGGGATGGTTCTGCTTGGGTGCGGCGAGGGCGGCGAGAGGGTTACGAATCTTGCTCAGCTCTACTTTCCCTCTGAGCCACCGGGCAGCGACCGGCTCGTCCGGCTTCCTGTGCTCTCTGGAGTGGTGAGGGCCATGGTGTCGGCCTGGGAGCCGGACTGGGCAGTCGTTACTCCTCGGGGTTTCCGAGAGCAGGTCTCTAAGACGGAGCTTCCCGGCACTTTCATAGGTTGGCTGACATATTACTCGGGACAGTGGGGGGAGGTGCCAACCTTGCCGGAGCCAGTACAGATCGAGCCCGTGGGGGACAAAGGCACGCTCGTCGTTCTCACTCCTGAACGTTTGGAAGCGGCGAATGCCAATCACCTGGCGCTCGGCCGCCGTGTTCAGCAGGTGCTTGCTGAGGCAGGATTGCTCAAGCGGGTGGGTGAGCGGGTCCGAGCGGCGGTTACAGACAGTCCGACGGGACCAGCAAGCACCTGAGCAATGCCAACCTACACGGACAACTGACGATGGCCTCAGTCATGAGCTGCTTGCTTGCACCGCAATGGGGCGGAGTTGATCAAGCGGTTGCCGAACTCGCCATCGAAGAAGCAAATCGAAGTGGTGGCGGGGCTCGGCTCACGAGCCCCGCGCCACACTCACGGCTCGAGTGACTGGGGGGGCGGCCTGGCGCTGAAGACGGGCACGTGTAGCACTTGCCCTGATGTTCGAAGATGGCATCCGGGCAGGGTGCCTTCAGCTCGTGAGGTACCCAGCAAGCACCCACCAACTCGACCTCCGCGTAGCGAGCGCAGGGGGGACGCTTCTGCCCCTTGAAGGGCTCGCGAGGCAGGGGCCGGGCGAGAAGCGGGAGTCCCGGGGTCTGGTGTCCCCGAGGCTGCTGGTGAACGCGTCCAACACCGCGGTGTCCGGGGGCGCCTCCTGGTCCATGGGCGCTGGTGCGCTTGCCACGGCGTCCGGCTCGCTGAAGCCCAGGACACACGCGCTGGCAACGCCCGCCATCACCCATCCCAGGTGCCGCCACCGACGAGGGTCGTTGGAGGAGACGGCCTGGGACATGCGACGCACGCCAGCGAGCACATCCTCCAACGTGCACAGCAGCGTCTCCGTGGATTGCTTGTCGGGGGCCACGGACCAGGGCGTCTGTTCCACCTCCAGTGCCAGGTAGCCCGGCGAGGCCGAGCTCACGCAGCGCTCCCGCCAGTCCGTCAGCGGCTCCGCGCCGTCCGCTTCAGCGGGTTTGAACAGCAGGGCCGTCGTCCCGCTCGTCTCGTTCCTGGCCCGGAAGAGCTCGCCCCGGCCAGGCTCGTCCAGCGGAACCTGCTCGCGCAGCTGGTACGGCCCCAACCGCTCCACTTCCTCCCAGCTCGACTCGTCTGTCTCGTCCACGCGTGCTCCTCGCTGGCCCCGAGCACTCGAGGCCCGGAGCCCTCCTTCGCATCGAGCGGTGCCCTCGCTCCAGGAGGTGCATGGTGGCTCCGGGCTTGCCTACTCCACAAGTGCCGGGCGCGGGCGAAGTCCCGCGAGAAAGTCGGGCCTGACACCTTCCCCGAGGGCCTTCCGGGGTCCTACAGATACGTCGCGGCCCGCCGCAAGGCGCTGGCCGCCTCACCGCCGCTCGCTACCTTCTCGTGCGCGACGATGAGCCGGACGAGGTCCGGAAGCGCCGCGAGCCGCTCCAGCTCGGCTCGGAGTGCCTTCCGGTCCTTGACGAACAGGAGCTTCGACAGCCGGGAGACGCGCGGCCCGGGTGCCGAGCCCAGCACCGTGGTGAAGAACCAGCCGAGCGGGTCCTTCTTCCGGTCCATGTTGAAGACCACGTCGTTGAGCACCACCGTCGTCCCGTCGCTCGAACGCACGAGCATCGCCCCCTCCTCTTCACCCACACCCTTCAGCGTCTCGAGCCGGACGGTGTCGTCGCCCGGGAAGTCCTCGTACGTGCCGTCGACGGGCACGACCTCCTCGACGCCCTTGCGACCTCCCCGGGGAGCGAACACGCGCAGGGCGGGATAGCGCTTCTTGTAGGCGGGTGCATCGAGCCGGTGCGCCCGGTTGGGAACGAGGAGCACCGAGGGAGTGCCCAGGGCTTCGAGCTTGCGTTGCTCCTGCTCGGCGAGGGCGATGGCGCTGTGGATGACGAGGGAGCCGTCCCTCGTGCGCACGACCGTCATCACGCGTTTGAGCGACATGCCTTTCAGCGACCCCTCCACGCGCCAGAGGTTCTCGGCGAGCTGTTCGATGGGGCCATGCGGCAGCACCTGCCACGCGTCGGAAATCTTGGAGGCCATTCGCGGTACCGTAAGCCCTCGACGGCCTCCTCAACCACCTAGAAACAGACCCAATACCGCCGCGGCTGGAACCTTGTTCAGGGTACGTATTCTCTCTTTTTCCCTCCTTCATCGGATTCGATGCCCTGGCGGTGTTGAATACCAGGAAGGCGATAATGGGATTGCGGCATTTCTGGGGAAATCGCCCTGGGACGTGTCGCGGAGGGGGGGATGGGGCCCAGTGGCTCGTCACGCTCCCATCACGCCTGACCGGTAGACAGGGTGCACCGCTCGCAATCACGCGCAGGGGGTGCAGCGGAGCCTTCGGGCCCGCTGGAAACAAGAGGATTGAAAATGTCGCATATTCGCAAGTGGCTCGGGGTGGGCAGTGCTCTGGTGGGATTGATGGTTGTAGGATGCGGCGGCTCCATCGAGGAGCCCACGCCGGGCAACGAGCCGCAGCGGTCGGAGGCTGTTGCTGGCGAGGTGGCTGCGAGCGGCTGTGGGGACTACGGTTGGTGGACGTGCCCCGATGATGGGTTCGACTGGCTCTACTTCGCCTGTCCCTCCAACGAGGATCTGAACAGGCTCGAGGCTCGTGATGTGTGCAATGCCTCGTGCGTTGCCACCTGCGTTGACAGCGGCTGGATCAGGGGCTGAGGTTCGTCCAGACGACCAGGGGATGGCATGACCATTCCCTGGGTGCCTCCACTCCATCGGCATTTCCGGCGGCTGCACGCAGCTTATTCAAGGCCGCCCTGACGCCGGTGTCGCGCTTCACGCCAGCCCGACGCCAGGGGAGCCCGCGCCGCGCCCATGGTTCGAGCCTTGCACGAGCGCGCCGGCGAACCCTCTTCCCAGGAGCCCTGGTGCGTCTCAATCCCTCCCTGTACGGAGTCTGTCTCGTCCAGACCGTGATGGCCCTCGCGGTGTTGCTGAAGGCCTCACCCGCCGAGTCCTGTTCTCCACCGCCGTCCCCCAGTCTCTACTACACGTTCACCGGGAGCCTCCCTGGAGACGGGGAGACGGAGGTGTCCCTGGATGGGGTGGTGCTGCTCACCTCGCGAGCCTGGCGGATCGAGAGCAAACCCACGCATACCCCGGAGATGTTCGAGAACGTCCTCACGGTCACCGTCACGGATGGCGAGACGGGCGTGGTGGTTCCCGGGAAGCTCCGCTCCTGGTGGGGGGCGCCCGCCGGTGTTGCCTGGCAGCCCGACAATCCCCTGCTCCCGAACCGGCGCTACGAGCTCGTGGGCGAGCTGCGGCAGAGCCACGCCCGGCCCGCGGAGGCCCAGGGGCCCACCGCGCTGCGCGAGACGTTCTCGACCGGGACGCAGGTGTCTCCTCCCCTCGAGCTCCTCGGCGGACTGGACGTGAGCCTCGAGTCCTTCGAAAAGGACAAGCTCGACTGCGGAGGGCCCTACAGTGGCTCGTGCGATTGCAGGAAGGTCGGCACGGAGAGGGGCACCCGCGCGAGGGTGCGCGTGCCCGAGGTCCGGGGCGGAGCCGCGCTCGGCACCTATCACTTCGAACTTTGGATCTCCGACCGGACGCCCTACCGATTCGACGAGCCGGACCAGCACCTGGAGCACGACGTATCCCAGGGCATCTGGGGCGTGAACAGCTCGGGTGGGCCGGCCGAGACCCTCATCCCGATGCCCGAGCACGATGACTCCTACACACCGTGCTTCGCCTGGCGCGTGCGAGACCCCGCGGGGCACATCCTGGAGGGCACGCCCGTATGCCTGAAGGAAACGGTGGAGCCTCCCGGGCTCCTGGGCTGCGCGGTGGCCGGGGGGACGGCGAGCACCAGGACCACGGCGTTCCTGGCGCTCCTCGGTACGTTGACCCTCATGTGGAGGGTTCGCCGCCGTTGGGGTTGAACAGGTTGCGCGGCCTCCCTACCGTCCCGGGGATGCGGAACAGCTTCCGGCGCGTCCTCGTCGCCACGCTCTCGGCGTGCACCCTCTTGGGGGTGCTGCTGGTGATGAACTTCGCGTCCATCTTCCTGTGGTCGATCACCCCCAGGAAGCCCTTCCGCGAGGCACGTCCCCCCGCGCCTCCCGACTACACCCAGCCCTCCGCCTGGAGCGCTCTTCCCGAGCTCCAGGACCTCGCGGACACGGTGCTCCCGTCGAGCCCGGGCCTCGAGCAATCCCTGGCGCCCGTGGATGTCTTCTACATCCATCCCACCACGTATGTCGGTGGCGAGTGGAATGGCCCTATTGATGATGTCCCGCTCAACACGGCGACCGACCGGGTGGCGACACTCATTCAAGCAAGCGCCTTCAACGCCTGTTGCGCCATCTACGCGCCTCGCTACCGGCAGGCGAACCTGACCGCCTTCACCCATCAGAGCGAGGAGGGGAGGGCGGCGGTGGACCTCGCCTACCAGGACGTCGCCGCGGCGTTCCGCTCCTGGCGGGAGACATACAATCACGGACGGCCCTTCATCCTCGTGGCACATAGTCAGGGAACCGTGCATGCCAGACGCCTGCTCCGTGAGCTCGTGAGCGGGACGCCCCTGCGACACCAGCTCGTCGCCGCGTATCTCATTGGGATTCCGATGTCGGAAAGCGCGCTCCGGCGGGGCCTTCCCGACATTCCCTTCTGCGCGTCCCCCGTGCAGACCGGATGTCTCATCGATGCAACCCCACCCCGGGTGATGCCAGGCCTCACCGGAGCGCAATGCAAGGAGGGGAGGCTGGAGGTCCTCGTCGGCGGAGGGCTGCCGCGGGACCTCATGAGCCGGCTGCTCGATCACGCGCTGGGCAGGGGCAACCACCATCCCGTGGAGTTCCAGCTCTTCTACATGAACATCCGCCGCAATGCGTCCGAGCGGGTGGCGGCGTTCCTGCTCACGGGCGCCACCCCGAACACACGCGGTGACCCCTAGCGCCGGGCCCGGCCGTCTCCGCGGAGCCTCAGCGTTCGACGATGTCTGCGCTCCGCAGGTACGGGGACGCCTCGACAATCGCTTCCACGGTCCAGCCCCTGTTGGCGCCGTGGCCCTTTTCGTCGCAATCGCCGTCGGTGTGGATGCCCATCAGGTGTCCCTGACGGTTGAGCACGCCCGCGCCGGAGCTCCCGACCAGTGTGTCCAGGTCCGTGTAGTAGACAAGCTGGCTACATGAGTCCAGGAAGCTGCCTTCGGCGATGACCTTGGGCCGGCCCCGGGGATGCTGGATGATCGCCAACCGCTCGCTGGCCCGGGTCGACAGCAAGACCGGCGTGACCTCGGGAAGCACGTCGAGCTGGATGAGCGCGTAGTCGGGTTCGAGCGACTGCTCGATGACGGTGCCCTCGGTCACCAGCGGGTCGCCGTCGGGCTCGTCCTCGAAGTTGAAGACCAGCAGCGACCGGTCCCCGAGCCCGACACAGTGTCCCGCGGTCACCACCACCGGCCCCGCGCTCGCTTCGATCAGCGTTCCGGTGCAGCGTCCGTCGATCAGCACGACCGCGTCTTCCCTGTCCTGGATGACGTCGGCGAACTCGCCCTGGTAGCTGTTGATGGGGGTGAAGTCGAGGGTCGGACCGCACTGCCAGAGGCTGCTCACCTCCGGTTTCTTCGGCTCCTCGCAGACCAGGGGAGCCGCGGGCACCGCGTTTCCACAGGCTGAAATGCTCAGGGTGACGGTGCCCGCGAGGAGCGGGCCCCACAGAGTCAGGAACGGACCAGGGGGCTGTCGCTTCATTTCTCAGTACAGGTAGTTCAGCGCGGTCCTGTCAGAGCTGGTCCACTCGCCGGTCTCGGTCGACCGGAAGCAGGAGTTCATGATCGACCCGCCCACCGTGGCCGTGCTCGGCGTGCCGGGGATGAGGACGGCGCCCACGCCAGAGGTTCCCTCATTGGTGGCGGTGCCGCCGCAGCTGATGGACCGGTTGTAGTAGTCCGAGTGGCGGAAGCCGATCGCGTGGCCAAGCT
The DNA here is from genome assembly GCF_016859125.1 of Archangium violaceum. NCBI lineage: Bacteria > Pseudomonadati > Myxococcota > Myxococcia > Myxococcales > Archangiaceae > Archangium > Archangium violaceum. Next base: position 3,548,460 of record NZ_CP069338.1, read on the forward strand.
CGTGGGTGATGACGTGCTCGTTCACATCAAGGCTGTAGCTGTTCAGCCCGGTGCCGATGTTGATGGTCCCGTAGGGCTTGCCGCCCGAGGGGAAGCCAGCGGAGCCGCCGGTGCCGGACATGGTCTGCGCGGTGATGTTCGCGGTGCAGCCGGTGGTCGGGCCGCGCGCCATGGTAATGCGGAGCCCCAGGCTGTTGTAGTTGGCAATTGCCTGATCCAGGCCCTGGCTGAGCCGGGTGTAGCTGTTGAACGTGGAGGTGGGGTTGATGCAGATCTTCGTCACGCTGGTGCCGACGAGATTGGTCGTCCGGTACTGCTCCGCGCTGTCATGGCCGTGCTGGAGCATCTCGCGGGACGCCTCGAGGGTCACGTGAGCGTCGCGGCCCACGTACACGGCATCCTCGAAGACCATGATGTCGTCGGCCGGGAAGCCGGCCTCGATCAGGTTGGAGATGATCTCCTGGTTCTCGGCCTGGGGGTCGGTACCGCAGCCAGCCAGCACCGCGCCACAGCTCACCACGAGGACTGCCGCTTTCTTGAACATGTTCGTTTCGCCTCTAGACGGGGGTTGGACGCCGTCGCCTGGGGGGTTCCAGCCACGACCGCGCGCCCCATGCCATGAGCAACCCTCGGGCCAACACAGAGGCACACCGGAAAACAGGGACTTGGCGGACCATCCCTGATTAGCCCTGGAGCACGGATACACCCGCCGTCCTGGTTCTTCTTGTAAAGAGTCCTGACGTTTCCTGGTGAATTGTTTGTTGGCTCAACGAGTTGTGCGCACGACACCCGGATTGTCCGAGTCTCGGACGGTGTGCCCTCCAATCGGACAGCGGGTCCACATCCCGGGGGCCACCGCGGCATGCAACCCGCGAGGGACGAGCAGGGGCGACAGCGAGACCCAGTGGGGGGGGCGCCGAGGTAGCCGGCCGAGCCCGTGTAGCCTCCGATGAGGACGGGTACGCGCGTGAAGCTCCACCCTCCCCGGAGGAATCCTTCCCCTCGGGGAGTGCGCTTCCGAAATCCACCTGTAATTCCGCGCGACCCTCCTCGTCTCCGGGTGCACTCGGGGCCATGACGGCCTCGGCACACTCACGGAGAGCGGCATGATTGGCAAGTGGTGAGACGACGGTGGCAGTGGGAGCGGGCAGGCACGGCCGCCTGGGGGGACCTTCGGCACGGTTCGGGGCTGCCGTCATGCTCGCGTCCTCGCTCCTCCTCGCGTGCGGAGAGCGTGTCGAGGCTCCGGAGGCGTGCCTGTCTTCCCCCTCGGTCGACGCCTCGGCGCCGATCACCCGCTTCGGTGTCCACTTCAGGGCTGGTTCGGCTCCGCTGCGCATGGGGACGGAGCTGTCGTCGGCCAACGGGGCCACGTTCAAGACCTCCAAGGCGCGTATGTACCTCTCCCAGGTCGCGCTGTTGGGCGAGGGGGGCGAGCGCGTCTCCGCGGAGTTGGTCGACGAACAGGGCAACCGGCTGCCCTACGGCGTCACCCTGGTGGATCTCGAGAACCCCGACTCCCTCAACGTCTACGTCCAGGCGCCCGCGGGCAACTACCGAGGAATGGCGGTCTCGGTCGGCGTCCCGGAGGACTGCGCGTCGGGCGAGGGTCTCAATCACGCGGATGCGTCGGCGATGGAGGCTCCGCTCGACGTCGATTCGGACATGTATTGGAGCTGGAACTCCGGCTACGTGTTCCTCAAGTTCGAGGGGCAGGTGAAGGATGCCGGCGGCTGGGAGGGCTTCTTCTACCACGTGGGCGATGACGAGCGCTTCGCCTCGCTCGAGCTCGACGCGCCGTTCTCCATCCCGCCCGAGGGCGGCTCCGGTCCCGAGCTCATCGCGGACTTCAACCAACTCCTCGTGTCGCCCACCGGCGCGTCCAGGCCCGACATCACCGACCCGGACGAGCGGGGTGTCCACGGCGGCGCCCTGGCGGACTCACTCGCCGAGAACATCCGCGGCTCCCGGTTCCTCCGTCTCGCCCAGGAGCACGAGTAGGCCATGCGCTCCATCTCCCTCCTCGTTCTCTCGTCCGTGCTGCTCTCCGCCTGCGGCTCCGACGAGCTCGTCACCGTTCCCAAGAGCTTCCCCGCGATGCGAGTGCCGGCGGACAACGCGCTGACCCGCGAACGCGTCGACCTGGGAAGGCGGCTCTTCTTCGACCGGCGGCTCTCTCGCACCGGCGAGGTCTCCTGCTCGAGCTGTCATGAGCAGAAGCACGCGTTCGCCGACCCCCGGCGCGTGAGCGAAGGCATCGAGGGCAGACAGGGCACCCGGAACGCGCCGCCCCTGTTCAACCTCGCCTGGAACAAGTCGTTCTTCTGGGACGGCGGCGCGCCCACGCTCGAGCACCAGGTCATCGGACCCATCGTCAATCCGCTCGAGATGGACATGCGGATGGAGGACGTGGTCGGCCGGCTGGAGGCCGACGCCTCCTACGTGCGCCAGTTCGAGGCCGCCTTCGACCAGAAGCCCGGCCCCGAGGGGGTGACGAAGGCGCTCGCGTCCTTCATGCGCACGATGGTCAGCGGAGAGAGCCGTTACGACCGCTTCAAGGAGGGGGAGACGTCGGCGCTGTCGGAGTCGGAGAAGCGCGGCATGGACCTCTTCTTCTCCGAGCGGGCCGAGTGCTTCCACTGCCACGTCGGCTTCAACCTCACCAACAATGGCTTCCACAACAACGGGACGCGCCCCGACGACCCGGACCTCGGGCGCGAACACATCACGGAGAAGGAGTCCGACCGTGGCAAGTTCAAGGTCCCGAGCCTGCGCAACGTCGCCGTCACCGCGCCGTACATGCATGACGGCTCGCTCGAGACGCTGGAGGACGTGGTCGAGCACTACGCGAAGGGGGGGCAGGGACATCCCAACACCGACCCGACCATCCACCCGCTCGAGCTGAGCGCTCAGGAGAAGGCGGACCTGGTGGCGTTCCTCCGCTCGCTCACCGACGAGGCGTTCCTCGAGGACCCTCGCTTCCAACCCGGCCGGTGATGGACAGCCATTCAAATACATTTCGAGCTGCGAGCATCAGCTTCTACTGGGGCCCTCCGCGTCCCTGGTGACATTTCGTCCGGCGCGCCCAGGCAACTACAATAACGGAGCCCCGTTCACCGGGTGGGCCCAGAAGGAGCCATTCATGCACCGCAGAGACTTCCTCCGCACGGGCCTCGCGCTCGGCGGCGCCGCCCTCGCCTCCACTCCCGGCTGTGCCACTGCCCCACTCCCCGCCAACCCTTCTCAGCCCGCCCCCGCGTCCACGGATTCCTGGGCGGCCTTCCGCGCCGGGTTCGACCGCACCCACGACGAGGTGGACCTCAGCGGCTTCCTCCTCGCGCCTCATCACCGCTCCGTGCGCGAGGCCATCGAGGTGTATCGCCGGGCCCTCGACGCCAACCCCTTCAAGGCGTTGAAGGACTATTCGCGCGCGGCGGACACCGAGACGTGCCGCGCCGCCGCCAGCTATCTCGACGTGAAGCCGGAGGAGATTGCCATCACCACCAGCACCACCATGGGACTGGGGCTCGTCTACGGGGGCTTGAAGCTGCGCGAGGGCCAGGAGGTCCTCACCACTCCCCACGAGCACTACTCGACGGACACGTCCCTGCGGCTGCGCGCGGAGCGCACCGGTGCCACCCTCCGGCACGTGTCCCTCTACACCCGGCCCGAGGCCGCCTCCGAGGGCGAAATCGTCCAGGCCCTGCTCTCGGCCATCACGCCCCGCACCCGGGTGCTCGCGCTGACGTGGGTGCACTCGTGCTCGGGCGTGAAGCTGCCCATCCGCGCCATCTCGGACGCACTGGCGGGGGTGAACGGGAACAGGGCCGGGGAAGACCGCGTGTTGCTGTGCGTGGACGGCGTGCATGGACTCGGCTCGGAGGTGGAGACCCTGCCCCAGCTCGGCTGCGACTTCTTCATCGCCGGCTGCCACAAGTGGATGTTCGGCCCGCGAGGCACGGGCTTCATCTGGGGCAGGACGTCCGCCTGGGATGTCCTGACGCCCACCATCCCCACCTTCTATTCCCCCGCCGTGCGCATCTGGGCCAAGGACATCCCTCCGCAGGAGCTGCCCCCGGGCCCCCTGCGCAGCCCGGGTGGCTTCCACGCCTTCGAGCACCGCTGGGCGCTCGGCAAGGCCTTCGAGCTGCACCAGCGCCTGGGCCGCTCGCGCGTGACGGAGCGCATCCATGCGCTCAACCGCCAGGCCAAGGAGGAGCTGACGAAGATGCGGCACGTCCGGCTGCGCACGCCCATGGCCGACGAGCTCTCGGCGGGCATCATCTGCTTCGAGGTGGAGGGGAGGAAACCCGACGAGGTCGTCCACCTCCTCGAGCAGAAGCGCGTCATCGCCACCGAGACGCCGTATGCGACGAAGTACGTCCGCATCTCGCTCGGGCTGCTCAACACGCCCGAGGATGTCGAGGCGGGAATGCGGGAGATTCGAGCGCTCGCCTGAGCCTGCCGCATTTCGAGGAGAAGTACCCGGAAGACGAGCGGCCCCGGAAGGCCATCGAGGCGGGGCGCGCCCGGGCGCGGGGTGAGATGGCGATGAGCGAGGCCCAGGCGGCCTCCGATGCCGACGCCGCCACCGCCAGGGAACGGGAGTGGCAGCTCCGGCGGCTTCCGGTGCATCTTCGGCCCATGGCGTTTCCCTCGGGCGGAGCCTGCGCCACAGCGGGCGGGCCCGGCTCGTAGCCAGTCGGCCGGGCGAGCCATGTTCCCTGTGTGTCTGGATTTTCGACGCGTCCACGCGGGCCACCCGGACGCGGAGTGCCAAATAACCGGGGCGAGCACTCTGTTCCCGCCCGAGCGCCTATGCTGCGGCGTACGGGCGCGACGAGGTCACGGGGACCGGTTCTCGCCAGCGGGTGTGCTCATCGATGCTCGGTATTCCAGGGTACAGGGTTGTTGGCCTCATCCGGGGCACGGGCTCGAATGCGCTGTTCCAAGCAGTTCGTGAGGCCGATGGCCTGCCGGTCATCCTCAAGACGCCCATGATGGCCTCTCCGGGTCGCCTGGAGGGCGAGCGGTACCGGCGGGAGTTTGGAATCCTGCAACGGCTGCGCGATGTGCGGGGCGTGGCGAGGCCCTATGCCTGTGAATGGCTCGGCGAGCGGCCCGTGCTGCTGCTGGAGCGGGTGCAGGGTCATCCCCTGTCCGAGTCCACGGGTGAGCCCCTGGAGCCCTCCCGGTTCCTGGACCTGGCCCTCTCGCTGGTGGCCACCCTGGGGGAGGTCCACTGTCGCGACGTCATCCACAAGGACATCAAACCCTCCAACATCATCCTGGAGCCCTCGGGAGCCGCACGGCTCATCGACTTCGGCGTGGCCACGCTGCAGAAGGTGGAGTACCTGGACGCGGCTCCGACGCACCTGGTCGAGGGGACGCTGGCGTACATGTCGCCGGAGCAGACGGGGCGGATGAACCGGGCGGTGGACTACCGCACGGACTTCTACTCGCTGGGCGTCATGTTCTACGAGTTGTTGACGGGACGGCGGCCCTTCCAGGGGAAGGACGCGCTCGAGTGGTTTCACGCCCATCTGGCGCAGGCGCCCAGGCCTCCGCACGAGCTGAACCCGCGGGTGCCCCCGGCCTTGTCCGCCGTCGTCCTCAAGCTGCTGGCGAAGACGGCGGAGGAGCGCTACCAGAGCGCCGAGGGACTGCGGGCGGACCTGGAGCGGTGCCGCGAGGCGTCGGGCCAGGACGTGCGAGAGGTGTTCGCGCTGGGCACTCGGGACACGCCCATCCGGTTCCAATTGCCGCAACGGCTCTACGGGCGTGAGGCCCAGGTGTCCACCCTGCTGGAGGGCTTCGAGCGGGTGAGGCGCACGGGCAGGCCGGAGTTGTTCCTCGTCAGCGGGTACTCGGGCATCGGCAAGTCCGCGGTGGTGCATGAGCTGCACAAGCCCGTGGTGGAGCGCCGTGGCTTCTTCCTGAGCGGCAAGTTCGATCAGTTCCAGCGGGACATCCCCTATGACATCCTGGCGCAGATCCTCCGGGCGCTGGTGCAGCAGGCGCTCGCGAGGAACGAGGAGGAGATCGCCCGGTGGCGCCAGCAGGTGAACCAGGCCTGGGGAAGCCACGGCCAGGTGCTCGTGGACCTGGTGCCCCAGTTGGAAGTGCTGGCGGGCCCACAGCCCGCGCTCCAGACGCTGCCCCCTGGAGAGGAGGCCCGGCGCCGCTTCTATTGGGCGATCCGCCAGTTCTTCTCGGTGTTCGCCACCCCGGCGCATCCCCTGGTGCTGTTCCTGGATGACCTGCAGTGGGCGGACCCCGCCAGCCTCCAGATGCTCTCCCATCTGCTCTCCGAGTCGGACATCCCCCCGATGTTGTGGCTGGGCGCCTACCGGGACAACGAGGTGAGCGCCTCGCACCCGCTCATGCAGATGTTGGAGGGGGTTCGCAAGGCGGGGGGGAATCTGAAGGAGCTCCGCGTGGAGCCGCTGAGCGTGGCGCAGGTGGAGCAGCTGGTGGCCGACACGCTGCCGGGCGCGACACGGGAGGTGGTCGCTCCCCTCTCGGCGCTGGTGCACGGGAAGACGGGAGGCAACCCCTTCTTCCTGGTGCAACTGCTGGTGGCGCTCCACCAGGATGGCCTGCTGGCGCGGGTGCCTGGAGGCGGCTGGCACTGGGATGCCGAGGCGGTGCGGACGCGCGACTACTCGGAGAACATCGTCGACTTCATGGTGGGCAAGCTGCGCCAGTTCCCCGCTGGCACGCAGCACCTGCTGCGCCTGGCGGCGTGCGTGGGCAAGGTCTTCTCACTCCAGATGCTGGGCGTCCTCGCCGGCCTCGGAGCGGGAGGAGACGTGGAACAGGGGCTCGAGCCCGCGCTCCTGGAGGGCATGTTGGTGCGCTCCGGCCCGGCGGATTACCGGTTCCTGCACGACCGCATCCAGCAGGCGGCCCATAGCCTCAGCTCCGCGTCGGAGCTCGAGGCCGTCCACCTGCGCATCGGCCGGTTGCTGCTCGGGAGCCTGTCCCAGGAACAACTGCGCGAGTCGCTCTTCGACGTGGTGAGCCAGCTCAACGCCGGGGCCGGGCTCATCGAGGACGCCGCCGAACGCCTCCACCTCGCGCGGCTGAACGCCGAGGCGGGTGACAAGGCCAGGGCCGCGGCCGCGCTCCGCCCCGCCATCTCCTATTTCTCGACGGCCTTCTCGCTCATTCCCGGCGACCCCTGGGAGACGGACCGCGCGCTGGCCTTCGAGCTGAAGCTCTCCCAGGCGCGCTGTGCGCTCATGAGCGGCAACATCGCCGAGGCGCGCCGCCTGGTCGAGAATCTCCTCCCCCGGGCGAGCTCCCGTTCGGACATCGAGGCCGTCCATGGCCTGAAGCATGACGTCCACTTCGCCTCGGGTGAGCGCGAGGAGGGCATCACCTGCATGTTGGAATGCCTGGTGTTGCTGGGCATGCCGCTCTCGCGGCACCCCACCTGGGAGGAGGCGGTGGCCGCCCATGAGGAGACATGGGCCCTGCTGGGGGGGCGTCCCATCGAGAGCCTCATCCACCTGCCCCCCATGACCGAGCCGAATGTGGAGCTGGTCATCCGTGCCCTCTTCACACTCTTCAATTCCGCGTACTCCACCAACCCCCCCCTGCTCATCGTCCTCTTGAGCCGGATGGTCTCCCTCTCCCTGCGCCACGGCTTCGTGGCTGCCGCGGTGCCCGGCTTCAGCTGGTTTGGTGTCATCACCGGCTCGTTCTTCAAGCGGTACCGGGACGGCCTTGCCTTCGCGAGGCTCGCCCGCGAGTTCGTCGAGCGCAACGACCTGTCCGCCAAACGGGGCGAGGTCCTCCTCAGCTCACAGTTCAGCAGTTATTGGTCCGAGCCCCTCCCCAAGGCGCAGGAGCTCGTCGTCAGCGGCTTCCAACACGCGCTTCACGTGGGGAGCACGGCTACCGCCGCCTACTGCGGCCTCGAGCTCGTCCTGAACCGCCTGGCCATGGGACACAACCTGGAGGAGGTGCACCGGGAGTCGCTCGTCCGCGGCGAGTTCTTGAGCAAGACGGGCCTCCTGGATCCCCAGGAGTCGCTCCTCCTGGCGCAGCGCTACGTGCAGCAGATGCGTGGCTGCTCCCTCTCGTTCGGCACGCTCGATGGGGAAGGCTTCGATGAGCGGGCCTTCGAGGCCCGACTGCCGCCAGTCCCCAGGAGGAGCACGCGCGCCTTCTGGGTCACCCGGCTCCAGTCGCGATTCATGTGCGGCGACTACGCGGAAGCCCGCCGAGCGGCGGACAAGGCGGCCGAGCTCCTGCAGACCAACAATGGCATCCTCTTCTTCCGCGAATTCAACCTCTACCGCGCCCTGGCCCTGGCGGCGTGCTTCGAGGGCGTCACCGCGGAGGAGCAGCGCCAGTTCCTCGAGGCCATGCAGCGTCACCAGCGGCAGCTGGCGGAGTGGGCGGAGAATTGCCCCGAGAACTTCCACGCGCTCGAGCGCATGGTGGCCGCGGAGCTGGCCCGCCTCGAGGGGCGGCTGGAGGAGGCGATACGCGCCTACGAGGAAGCCATCCGCTCGGCTCGGGAGAATGGGGCCACCCACTACGTGGCACTGGCCGCCGAGCTCGCGGCGAACTTCTGGCGCACGCGTCATGCACCGCTCGTCGCCGAGGGCTTCGCGCGCGAAGCGCGGGCGGCGTACCTGCGGTGGGGTGCCCTGGGCAAGGTCCAGCACATGGAGGCCCAGTGGCCCCACCTCTCTTCCGAGGCGTCCACCCGGGACGAGCTGACCACCAGCAGCACGGCCTCGACCCGCATCGACGCGCTCACGGTCGTCAAGGCCTGGCAGGCCGTCTCCAGCGAAATCGTCCTGGAGCACCTGGTGACCACGCTGCTGCGCGCGGCCATCGAGAACGCCGGAGCCCAGAGAGGCGCCCTGTTGCTCCCCGACGGGGACACGCTGTCGGTGGCGGCCATCTCCGATGCTCCGTCGGAGGGGGCGACCCCCGAGTTGCCCTGGACGCTCCTCTCCTATGTGCGGCGCACGCGGGAGCACGTGCTCATCGGCGATGCCTCCAGGCCGCACCCCTTCTTCGCCGATGCGTACCTGGCGCGCGGCGGAGCGCGCTCGGTGTTGTGCCTGCCCCTGTTGAGGCAGGAGCGGTTCTCCGGAGTGCTGTACCTGGAGAACGACCTGGCGGCGGATGCCTTCAGCCCGGCGCGATTGACGCTGCTGGAACACCTGGCCTCGCAGGCGGCCATCTCCATCGAGAATGCCCGGCTCTATGAGGACGTCCAGCGCGCCAGGGCGGAGCTGCGCCGGGCGAATGAAGAACTGGAGCAGCGGGTGGAGGAGCGCACGCGCGAGCTCAAGCAGGCCCAGGCCCGGCTGGTGGATACGGCGCGCGAGGTGGGTATGACGGAGGTGGCCTCCAACGTGCTGCACAACGTGGGCAATGTGCTCACCAGCGCCGTCGTCAGCCTCGAGGTGATGCGCAAGGCGGTGGGCTCGCTGCGCGTGGGCCGTCTGAGACAGGCGGCGGCGCTCCTGGTGGAGCAGCGGGAGAACCTGGCGGACTTCCTGACGACGAGCCCCCGGGGCAGACAGTTGCCGGACTACCTGACGGCGCTGGGGGAGGAGCTGGTGAACGACCAGACGCGCCTGATGGAGGACATGGAGGCGATGAACCGGCACATCGAGCACATCCGCGCCATCATCCAGGTGCAACAGACGTATGCGCGGAGCTCGCTGATGACGGAGGAGTGCGAGCTGGCCCAGCTCATCGACGACGCCCTGCGCATCCAGACGGGGGCATTGCAGCGCCACGGTGTCACCGTGCACCGGGAGCTGGAGGCGGTGCCCCGGGTGAAGGTGGACAAGCACAAGGTGCTGCAGATCCTCATCAACCTCATCAGCAACGCCAGGAACGCACTGGACTCGAAGCCCGAGGGCGAGCGCAACCTGTGGGTGAAGCTGAGGGCGGAGGGGTCGATGGCACGCATCCAGGTGGTGGACGATGGAGTGGGAATCTCCCCCGAGGTGAAGGGGAAGCTGTTCTCCCACGGTTTCACCACGCGCAAGGACGGCCATGGCTTCGGACTGCACTCCAGCGCGCTGGCGGCACAGCTCCTGAATGGCCGCCTCGGGCTCGACAGCGATGGACCGGGTCGGGGAGCCGTGTCCACGCTGGAGCTTCCGCTCCACTGACGAACGGGGAGGTAAGCGTCCTACTCCAGCAACTCACCGAGGGCGATGCCGCGCAGCCCTTCCATGCCCGCTGCTTGGAGCTTCTCCAGCAGGTCCGTGCGCATGAGCGTGGTGTTGGTGTTCTCCGCGAGGCGGAACAGCTTCACATCCTCGGGGACCTTCTCGGGGAGGATGTGGAGCCGCCGGATTCCAGCAAGGCGTCCCGGTGTCTCCGTGGGGAGCCGTCCATAAAGGGACTTCTCGAAGTCGAAGCAGGGCACCTTCAGCAGCGGATTGACGAAGCCGTACTTCTCGGGCCGGACGCGCCCCTTGCGGTCCTTGAGGATGAAGGGCAGGTACTCGGTCTGCTCCTCCGTCACGCCTTCCGCTCGCATGAGGTCCCAGGCTCGCTGGGAGGCCAGGATGACTCGGGTTGTCGTGTAGATGAAGTCCGTGAAGCGGTTGCCGGACCTGGTCGACAGGGTGATTTCCGTCGTCGGAGGGAACTTGGAGGCAAGCGGCACGCCCCGCCGGGCCAGGGCTGGAAGGGGGAGGACCTTGTTGACAGGCTCGGTCGCGGCGATCTCCGGCCCCGGAAAGAAGGGGACCACGACATAGGAAAAGCGAGTCTGGGTCATGAGGTGCTCGTCCGTGAAGTGCACCCTCTTGGACTCGGGAGAGGGCGCTTGGGAGACAACATGCCATGGTGCTCAGCGACCGGAACCCGGATTCGCCTTCACGCGGGTGATGAGCGCCGAGGCCACCTCGCCCGTGTCCGAACTGGACCAGACCAGGATTTCGTCTCCCCGCGCATAGCCGCGTACCAGCGAGCGCACGGCGGCGGCGATGGAGATGGCCCCGCTCGCGGCCCCCGTGTCGCCCAGGGAGATCGCGGGACACTGAATGCTGGTGGGAAGCTCATGGGCCGGGGACAGGCGAACCAGCGCGGTCCCCCACTCGTAGGCTCGTGCCTCCTCGCCATTCAGGTCGGCATAGACCTCGGCGACGTGCTGGCGGCCTTCGAGCGTCCGGGCCACGACGCCGGCCACGCCCTCTCCTGAGCCTCTCTGCTGGCGAGCGCGGCTCTGTGCTTCCTTGCCAATCTGGACGCCCTCGATGAGTGCCTCCACCCGGGCCTGGCGACGCCGGGCCTCTGGCTCATGCTCCACGAGCACCGCCGCGCTCGCCTGCCCCGGCATGAGCCCCACCACCTGCTCTCCCACCTTGAGTCGGCCACGCTGGGCGAGCCATGCCAGCTCATCCGCTCCCACGAGGCTGTCCACTCCGACGATGAGGGCCCGTGAGATGCGCCCCGCCTCGATTTCCTCGCCCGCGGCGTGGATGGCCATGAGGACCGAGGCATGCCCCTGCATCATCAGACATGTACGCGCCGGAGCAATGGGCAGCTCGACCTCGCCCAGGATGGAGGGGATGAGGTGCTCGGAGAAGAGCTCCTCGATGACGGAGCCCAACTCGTCGTTCCGGGGTGGAGACAGGCAGAGGTAGAGCGCGGTGGAGCGCCAGAAGGCGGAGTCGCCGGGTGTCAGGCCGGCGTACCGCATCAGGTCCTGGAGCGCCTGCGCCGCCAGTCGCGTATAGAGGCCGACACCCTCGTATCCGTCTGCGATGCCCTTCAGCGGATGTCCCATCACGAGGGCCGCGCCTTCCTCCTCGTCTTCGGAGAACACCTCGAAGGGAAGGGGTGCTGGACGCGAGAGCCCGGCCCGAAGGGAGGCGCACGCCGTGATGACGTCTTCCCCGATGGTGCTGAGCATTCCCAACCCGGTGATGGCGAGTCTCACGTGGCGTGTCCGAAGAAAGGCCGAGGAGGGAATGCGGCCCGGTTATCGGGCCCCCCTCCGCGAGGACGCGCTCCTGGGAGGCCGGAGGAGCGCGGCGGGGATGAAGGGGTACTGCTCCGCGGTCTTGATTTTTCGAAGGCGGGCGACCCGGACGAGCGCGGTTCCCTCGAGGAACACATTCGCCTCCGTCCGGTCATGGAAGGGGTCCACCGTGCCTGAGTCGCGCTCGCTCTCGATACCCTCCCGCCACTCGGAGGTGACCGCCTCCAGCGCATCCTCGAAGTCGCGCTCGTGGTTGCGCAGCAGTGCGTCCAGGGCCTTCAGGCGAGGAGTATCGAGCTCCGCGAGCAGCCGCGCCAGCCGCTGGGTGTCTTCCGCCGGTGGTGACTCCGGGCCCACGCCCGGCGTGAGCGCGGGAAGGAGCTTGAGGTACAGGAAGTCCTCTTCGTTCTCCGAGTCGGGCATCCACGCCGCGGGCAGGGCCTCATCGATTTCGCGGGTGAGCGCCACGTCACCGGCGCAGAGCGCATCCAGCAGGAACTCTCCCCGGCCGCGGGCCAGGTAATACCGGGTCTTGTCGTCCACCTCGGAGAGGGGCTCGTGCGCCCGCAGGAACATCAGGAACATCCGCGCGCTCTCGGAGAGCCGCTCGCGGCAGGTGCCTGTGTCATGGCTTGCCAGCAGGACACCACAGCCGATGCGGCGATAGAGGCGGCAGGTCTCGAGCGTGAGGTCGGGCACGGGCCCGTCCTCGGAGAGGCGCCCCAGGTTGTCCCGCAGCCGGGATTCCATGCTGTGGATGAGGAGCTCGAGCTTCTTGAGGCCCATGCGTCCTACTCCAGCAACTCACCGAGGGCGATGCCGCGCAGCCCTTCCATGCCCGCCGCCTGGAGCTTCTCCAGCAGGTCCGTGCGCATGAGCGTGGCGTTGGGGTGCTCTGCCAGGCGGAACAGCTTCGCATCCTCGGGAATCTTGTCCGGGATGACTTGAAGCCGAGAGATGCCCGCGAACCCGGCCCCGGGCTCATCGGAGAGCGGGGTGTAGTCGGACTTCTCGAAGTCGAAGCAGGGCACCTTCAATAGCGGATTGACGAAACCGTACTTCTCGGGCCGGGTTTTTCCCTTCCGGTCCTTGAGGACGAAGGGAAGGTACTCGACATGTTCCTCCTTCACGCCTTCCGCCCTCATCAAGTCCCATGCTCGTGGAGAGGCGAGGATGACGCCGGTCGTCGTGTAGATGAAGTCCGTGAAGCGGTTGCCGGACCTGGTCGACAGGGTGATTTCCGTCGAGGGCGGAAACTGGGCGGCCAGCGGCACGCCCCGCCGCGCCATGACGGGGAGTGGCAGGGCCTTGCTCACGGGGTCAGTCGCGGCGATCTCCGGTCCAGGGAAGTAGGGGACGACGACATACGAGAAGTGTGCTTGGGTCATGGATGGCTCGTCCGTCACGCGGAGGGTTCCTCTCAGGAGAGGAGGACCTGATTCGTCTTTATCTGGGTCAGAAGGTCTTTTGCCAAGGCATTCAAGCGTTTGTACAGCTTGGCCCCGGCACGTTTTTCCACGTCGTGCGGCTCTCCCTCTTCGCTGAGGTCTCCTTCCATCTCTTCCGCGATTTCAGTAAGGCGCCTCTCCACCATGTTGGAATAGACCATGTGCCCCCTCGCGCCCCACGGGCAATGGGCGGGCAGACTGATGATCCTCGCAACAATTGGGTTCTCGGCCAGCAGGATGATGTTCTGCGGGTTGTGCATGTTCCACTTCGACTCCGAGACGGTCGCGAGTCGGCGCTCGAAGGGAACGCTCGTCGGCTGACGCAGGATCGCGGACCTGAGCGCCGCGCGCGGAATGATGTGGTGGTACTCGTGGTCGTACGGGAACCACGCACCCAGTCGCTGGCCATGCCGATCCGGAGCGAAGTTCACGGGCTGGCTGATGCCCTTGGTCTTCGCCTGCATGTAGCCATGGCCCCCGAGGTACTCCCTTGTGACGAGTGAGCTATTGATTGCGTGCCCCACATTCCAGGCTTCCTTGTTCAGGGAGAGGCGGTGCAGGGGCTGGCCATAGCCAGCGATGTGTTTCTGGAGGAAGTCACGGGCCTTGGTCGTGAGCTCCCTCAACCGCCCTTCGGCTGCGAAGTAGCGGAAATAGTCACGCCCCACGAGCTTCTCTCCGCTGGCGCGGCGCTCCTGCTGTCGGGCCATCTCCTCGCGGGCCTTGTTGACTTCCCCCCGGTACTCACCCGCCGTGTCCTCGCGAATCTTCTTCCTGTCGCGATTGACTTCGTCAACCTTGTCCTGGGGCGGGACGTACATGTTGAAGCGGGAGCCCTTCGATTCCTCGAAGCCGTTGTTCTGATAGTGACAGGGGTGCGTCTTCCAACTGTCCCCCCTGCCGAAGTCGGCATGCTCCCAGATGCAGCCGGTCGTCTTGGGCTCCTTCTTGTGCTCCGCGAGCAGCGCTGGCTGTGACTTGTAGTGCTTCCTCTTGGCCATGGAGGACTCCTTCGACGGCCTGTCAGTGTACCTCAGCCGCGAAGCCTCTCGGTGAAGGGGCGGCTGAATGCGGTGGTTGGCGCCGCGCGGATGGCCCTCCAACGGGCGAGCTGGTGTTCCACGAACGCACGTGTCGGAACCTGATGCGCGCCCTGGCTGCGCAGCGCCAGCTCCAGGGCCAGCGCATGGCGGCGCCTCATGGGCGCGCTGACGAGCGCGTCGAGCAACGCCTGGGGTGTGAAGGGCTGACCCGCCAGATAGCGCTGCCTTGAGTCCAGCCGGACCCGGGCCTCCCGCCACCACGCCGCCACCTGCTCGGGGTGGGGCATTGGCAGTGCGTCCTCGGGCTTGGGGCTGAGGTCCGCGTCGAGGTCGTCTCCAGCATCCTCTTCCTGCTCCTCCTTCGCGGTGGAATGGACGCCTTCGATGCGCAGCCCGGTGATGGCGCTGAAGGACTCGCCAGCGAGCGCGGCGACAGGCGTTTCCCGCATCAGCGTCACGCAGGCGTCGGCCGCGGCCACGCGCCCGGAGAAGCCGAGTGCCCATAGCACGTTCGCCCGGAGTGTCTCGTCGGAGAGCAGCTCCAACAGCCGCTTCAGGTCCCGCTCGTCGCCCCCCAATCCCAGCAGCAGCAGCGGCAGTCGGCCATCGGGCACGCGTGAATCAGCCGCGGCCCTGCAAGCCGCCCATGCCTCCGGGTGGCTCCCCATCAGCCCCGCCAGGATGGCGGCATCGCGCAAGGCGGGCACCTTCGAATTCAGTGTGCGTTGGAGAAGGGCGGGCTCCAGTGGCAGCCGCGCGCGGCTGGCGGCGCGCAGCGCGGCGGCGGCAACTTCCGGCTCGGGGTGCGAGAGGAACGGCGTACACCGCGCGGCCGTGGCCAGCCCATGTACGCCCAGCGTGTCGAGCACGAGGGCACACAGAGCGGGGGTTGCGTCTTCCTTCTCGAGAAGCGAAGGGAGAGGGGCCGGAATGGCGGAGGAGGGGGCCAGCTCGAACGCACGCCGGAGGCTGGCCAGCGCAGGTGGCTCGGCCAGGGGGAGCGCGGCGAGCACCGCGGCGGACCCGGAGGGCTCTTCGGCGCGCAGCAGCGCCCGCGCGGCGGTGACGATGCGCTCGGGCTCGTCCGAGGCCAGCGCGGGCTCCAGGAGGCGCCGGGCCACGGGCGCTCCTCCCAAAATCAGGCCGTCCGGGTGCGCGGCGAACCGCTCCTCCAACTCTGCCGTGTCCGCCAGGGTGAAGTCGGGCGCGTCGAGTGCTGCCTCCCATTGGCTCCAACGGAAGGCGGCCTCATCGAGGTGCGTCTCGTAGATATCCCAGCGCAGCGACCGCCTGATGTGCTCGACCATCGCGTTAGTTGATTTCCACCGAGCCGCCCTTGATGCGGTGGGTGCCGGTGGCCTTCGACTCGAGGTTCGTGCCCTTCACGATGACCTTGCCGTTGCGGCGCAGGGTAATGCTGGCCTCTCCGCATTTGAGGACGATTTCGTCCTGGCCCTCGATGACCACCCGTTTGCCATCCACACGGGCTTCCATCGAAGGCCGGGACTGCGCGGGAGGGCTCTCCAGCAGCGCGTCCAGTAGGGGCGTGGCGGTGGGCTCCTGGATGAGCCCCATGATGAACGGCAGACGTGGGTCTCCATTCTCGAAGAGGAGGACCACTTTCTGTCGCTGGGCCACGGCGGACTGAAGCGTCCTGGCGTCCACCACCACTCCGCCGGATCCTCCAGGTTGGGCAGCTTCAGCCCCTCCTCGAAGTGACGCGAGCTGGCTCGGAAGCCCGTGCCCACGGGGTTGCGCGGCTCGAAGGAGGGCTTCGCCGGATCCGTTCGATCCCAGCCGCCGAAGGCGCGCTCCCAGGTGAGGGGCAGCTTGTCGAAGGGCAGTGGCTTCGTCGCGGCGACGCTGCCCATGCTTCGGAACCACGTCCGCTCGCCCACCACGCGCACGGCCTTCTTCAGCGGGCCCACCTGGAGGGCCACCATCCCCTCCGTGGCGCCCTTCTGTGGCGCGTATGCGTGGCCGATGAGCACCACGTCCGTGGTGGGCTTGATGAACGCGCTCTCCGGCTCGTACTTGTCGCTGGACTCGCCGGGCTCGCCCCAGGACTCGCCGCCCCACTTCACCGGCACCTGCGTGTCCGCGAGCTTCAACCCGGAGGCATCGAAGGCGTAGGTGGCCTTCACCACGAGCAGCAGCAACGGCCGCCCCTCCTCGTCGGCGAGGCCCATCATGTCGAAGGCGAAGGGGGTTTCGTTGTCGACGGTCGGGTGTCCCATGATGTGTTCGGGTCCGCCTGAATGGGGTGGCCCATCGGGCGGGCCCCGCAGCGTAGCACCCACGTGGGGCGGAGGCCGGGCCCACGACCACGGCCCCGACGAACGGGGGAGGTAGGAAATCGAACGGACTCCGTCACTCCTCCGGGCGCGGGAATCTCCCGCGACTTCCCCAGGGGAAGTGGGGGGGGCGCTGAGTCTGACCACCCTGGCGGGAGTGGCATGTGGACCGGCGCTGCTCGAGGACGAGCGCTCCTCCGCTCCACGGGAATGGCCGGGAGCCTACGGCTTCGTCCCGGCCGGGTCGGCGCCGAGCTGCTGCATCAGGGAGAAGAGGTTCGCGACTCCCCAGTGCTCGGAGATCTTCCCATCGCGCACGCGCATGGCGTCGACGGTCTCGAAGTGGATCTTCCGGCCCGTCGGCGCCACGCCCAGGAAGGTCCCCAGGTGCGTGCCGTGGTACGTCTTGTACGTCGTCACGAGGTCGCCCTCGGCGGTCTGCCAATGGATTTCCGCGCGGAAGTCCGGGAACGCGGCCCGTAGCACGTGGTACAGCGCGCGAGCACCTTCCTTGTCCGGCGAGCGGTTCGGCTGCGGCGTGTGGTCGAGGAAGTCGTCGGCGAAGAGCTCCTCGAAGAGCTCGAAGTTCCCGCGGCTCTGCACCTCCTCGGTATTGCGGCGGACGACAGCCTTCGCGGCCTCACTCAGTGCATTGTCATTCATGGTGTTTCTCCTGTGGAACCGGGTGTCTGGGTGTTGGGTTGGAATTCGAAGCCGCCGATCGTCATCCCGCCATCGACCACGAGCATCTGGCCCATGACGTAGCTGGACTCGGGCGAGCACAGCCACACGGCCGCGGCGGCGATCTCGGCGGGCTGGCCGCCGCGTCTGGAGGGGATGGCGGCGCGGGCCTTCTCCGCGAAGGCGGGGTTCTGCGCGCTGTTGGCGATGACCATCGGCGTCTCCGTCCAGCCGGGGGCGAGCGCGTTGACGCGGATGCCATGGGCCGCGTTCTCCATCGCGGCGACGCGCGTCAGGCCCTGGATGCCGTGCTTCGAGGCGGCGTAGGCGCTCATGCCGCCGGGCCCGGTCAGGGCGGCCACCGAGGCGGTGTTGACGATGGCGCCGCCACCCCCGCGCTTCATCAGCGGCAGCTCGTATTTCATGCCGAGGAACACGCCGCGGAGATTGACCCGGAGCACCTTGTCGAAGTCGTCCGTGGGGTAGTCCTCGAGCCGGTGGGCCCCTCCGGTGATTCCGGCGTTGTTGAACGCCGCGTCCAGCCGTCCCGCCTCCGTCTCGATGCGCTTCACGAAGGCGGAGAACTGCTCCTCGGCCGAGACGTCGATGCGAGCGATCCGGGCCTTCCCGCCAGCCTTCACGATGAGCGTCTGGGTTTCGGCCAGGCCCTTCTCGTCGAGGTCCGCGCCGTAGACGAGCGCGCCGCGGCTGGCGAAGGCGCGGGCCGCCTCACGTCCGATGCCGGAAGCAGCGCCCGTGACCAGGACGACCTTCTCCTTGAAATCGTTCGACATGGTTCTTCTCCTGGATGCAAGGGATTGAGTGTCAGAGGAAGGGCTCAGTCGCGCTTGAGCAGGTTGTGGACCATCAACGGCCCGCCGAACTGCTGGAGCCGGCCGCCGTCGGCGAGCTTGCCGAGCTCGATGGGCGCGAAGCCGAGCTGTTGAATCAATCCAGCGACCTCGGCATTGGCCCGCGCGTTGTTGCCCGACAGGAAGAGGACCCGCCGCCCGCCATCCATCTCCGGAACGCTGGCCAGAAGGGCCGCGGGGAGCGTGTTGAAGGCCTTCACCACCTGGGCACCCGGGACCGCGTCCGCCACGACTTCGCTCGAGAGACGGCCGCCCAGGTCGCTGGGCTTGAAGTTGGAGAAGTTGATCGCGTTCGTCGCGTCGACGACGATCTTCCCTCCCCAGCTCGCGACGCTTCCGACGACGTCGGGCACGGCCTTGAACGGCACGGCCAGGATGACGATGTCCGCCCGGGTCGCCTCCTCGACGGAGACCGGGAGGATGTTCTTGCCCAGCTCCTTCTCGAGGCGGGCGAGTGACTCGGGCCCACGGCTGTTGGCGATGAGGACGTCGATGCCCTTGCGGGCGAACTGACGGGCGAGGGCGCTGCCGATCGCACCGGAACCGATGATGGCGTAGGTCATGACGAGCTCCCGACCGGGCAGAGGCGCGTGGGTCGAGGTTCGCCTCGGGCCTCACGTCCTCGCCCCGGTTCGTTGGGGTTGATGAGGAAGATGTAAGGCCATTCACGTGACGACGAAACGGGTATAAGTTGGGTCGAAACGTTCGAGGAAATCGATATGTTCTCAGAGCCTGGAATGCCGACCCTGGACCAGCTGCGGGTCTTCCTGACGGTGGTGGAGGTGGGCAGCTTCGCCGGGGCGGCGCGCCAGCTGGGGCGGGCGACGTCGGTCATCAGCTACACGATCGCCAACCTGGAGGCGCAGCTCGGCGTGTCACTGTTCGACCGCGAGTCGACGCGGAAGCCGCAGCTGACGGAGGCGGGGCGGACGGTGCTGGCGGAGGCGCGCACCGTGTCCAACAGCGTGGATGGGCTGCGCGCCAAGGTGAGGGGCCTTCTCCAGGGACTCGAGGCGGAGCTCCACGTCGTGCTCGACGTGCTGCTGCCCGCGTCGCGCGTGGTCGACGCGCTCAAGGCCTTCCGGGAGCAGTTTCCGACGGTGTCGCTGCACCTGCACATCGAGGCGCTCGGCGCGGTGACACAGCGGGTGCTCGATGGCTCGGCGACGGTCGGCGTCTGCGGACCCATCGAAGTGGCCGCCGACGAGATCGAGCGCATCCGGATTGGCAGTGTTCAGATGCTCCCCGTCGCGGCACCGGATCACCCGCTGGCGAAGGCGAAGCGGAATCGCCCCGGTGCCGGACGCGAGCATGTCCAACTGGTGCTGACGGACCGCTCACAGCTCACGCAAGGCAAGGACTTCGCGGTCCTGGGCAGCCGGACGTGGCGGCTTGCGGACCTGGGCTCCAAGCACATGCTGCTGAGAGAGGGGATTGGCTGGGGCAACATGCCCATCGAGATGATTCGAGAGGACCTCGAATCCGGACGCCTCGTCCACCTGGACATGCCCGATTACAAGGGGGGCATCTACACCTTCGATGCCATCTACCGGGCGGACACTCCGCCGGGGCCGGCCGCCTCCTGGCTCATCTCCCGCTTCAAGGGCCAGGCTTCGGAGTAGGCCAGACTGGAGAGAGCCGCCCTCCACTGGAGAGGAACTCTGTGAGCATAAGCTCTCCTTTCATGGTTACCCCGTCTCCATCACGTACGCCGATGTCGACGAGTACTGCCACGACAAGCAGGGGCTGGAGCAGGCATTGAGCCAACTCCTCGGGCATCCCACGACGGGAGAAGTGGCCCGCGAACCTGCCCGTATGGATGGCGGGCGAGCATCGGGGGATGGCTCCCTGCCATCCCGGGCAGTGCACAGGGTGATTTCATGCTCGGCAACAGAACGTGGGATGACTGGATTTCAGAGTACTCGAAGAGTCATACCCACTCCGTCAATCGCTTCTGCCATACCCTGGGCATTCCGATGATCGCGGCCTCGGTGCCGCTCGCGCTCGCCTCGCCTTTCGTCCCGGGGCTGTGGAAGGTCCCCGCGAGCCTCTTCACGGTGGGCTGGGGCTTCCAGTTCGCCGGCCACGCCTTCGAGCGCAAGCCACCCGAGTTCCTCAAGGACTGGCGCTTCCTCTTCGTGGGCCTGCGCTGGTGGGCCGCCAAGATGGCCGGCCGGGCCTGACGCATACGACGCCTCGAGGGCTCGGCCCCCGTGCGCCTCGTCACCGGCTCCCGGACGAGGCAGCGCCTTCATCCAGCACCTGCGCGCCGACCTTCCTGGCCGCCTCGAGGAGCTCGTCACTGAGGCGCGTGCCGCGAACGGCTCGTGACAACGACAGCGCGCCATACATGAGGGCGAGCAGCGCCAGCGCCTTCTCCCGGGGCTTCTCGCCCGGACCAACGAGGAGGAATCATGAACGGCCGAGTCGCTGCTCCCAAGACCACGCGGCACCTCCAGGAGTTGGAGCAGATCCTTAGCGCGCGCGAGGTGCGCCCGGGTGCCGTGCTCACCCCGGCGTTCGGCGCGAGCTCAGTAATTGGATGCTGAGGCGCGCGGCACACCGGCCGCGCGTTGAAGCGCTCGAGGCGGTTGCCCGAACGCCCGGACGAACGAGCGCCGCATCCTCTCGCGATTGCCGAAGCCGTTCTCGCGGGCCACCTCTTCGACCGAGAAGCGGCCGGACTCCATCATCACTCGCGCGGACTCGATGCGCAGCCGTTCGATGGCCTTCGCCGGAGACTGCCCCGTCTCCTCGCGGAACAGGCGGCTGAACTGTCGCGGGCTCAGGTGAGCGGCGCGGGCCAGTTCCCGGACGGACAGCTCGGCGCCGAGGTGTTCCCTCGCGTAGGCGAGGGCGGTCTGGACCCGGTCGGATTTCGCGTCGAGGTCCAGCAACGCCGAGTACTGCGATTGGCCGCCGGCACGCCGGTGGTAGACGACGAGCTTCCTGGCGACCATCCGCGCCGTCTCGGTGCCAAGGTCCTTCTCCACGAGCGCCAGCGCGAGATCGACACCGGCGCTCATGCCGGCCGAAGTCCAGATGGGCCCGTCGACGACGAAGATGCGATCCGCGTCCACTTCGATCTTCGGGTACTTCTGCTGCAACGTGCGTGCGAAGTGCCAATGCGTGGTCGCTCGCCGGCCATCGAGCAGACCCGCCTCGGCCAGGATGAATGCGCCGGTGCAGATGGACGCGATCCTGCGTGTCCGGCTTCCGGCGCCGCGAAGGTAGCTCAACAGGCCCGCCGAGGCCGACGCGCCTTCGCTGTTGCCAGCGACGATCAACGTGTCGAACGCGCGGCGCTTGAAGGCCGCCGTCTGGAGCTCGTATCCCAGCGAGGTCGCGACGAGCCCGCCGTGCTCCGAAAGCAGGCTGAGCTTGTACTCGGTCGTCCCGGTCTGCTGGTTCGCCATCTCGAACACGGAGGTGACGGCGAGGCTCATGGCCGAAAACGAGGGGTAGAGAACCAGTCCGATCGTCCGCATGGAGGCTCCTGGATGAACCATGTTCGAATGTCCCAAAAGGTGGCATCTACGACATTCGGGACATGCGGCAGCACGCTACGCTTCTCACCATCAACCAGCAACACAGCTGGCCGAAAGGGAGAACGAAGATGGGCAGCGTCTCGAACAAGGGGAAGGCGGTCATCACTGGCGCGTCGTCGGGCATCGGAGCCGAGTACGCCCTGCAGCTGGCCGTGCGTGGCTACGATCTCATCCTGGTTGCTCGTAATCGGGCCCGGCTGGATGCGCTCGCGGCGCGGCTGAACGGCATGACGGGACGTCAGGTCGAGGTGGTCGAGGCGGACCTGGTGGCGCCCGAGGGCGTGCGTCGCGTGGAAGAGGTCCTGCGCTCCGATCCGCACATCACCCTGCTGGTCAACAACGCCGGCGTCGGCGCGGTCGCTCCCCTGCTCGAGTCCGACCCCGACAAGATGAGTGAGATGATCGCGATCAATGTCCTGGCGCTCACGCGGCTCACGATGGCTGCCGCACCGGGGTTCGTCTCGCGAGGTGGCGGAACGATCATCAACATCGCATCGATCGTGGCGATCAAACCCGAGCTGCTCAACGGCGTGTACGGCGGGACCAAGGCCTTCGTGGTCGCCTACACGCAGTCCTTGCATCATGAGCTGCGCGACAAGGGCGCGCGTGTCCAGGCGGTGCTGCCGGGGGCGACGCGAACGGAGTTCTGGGACATCGCCGGTGCACCGGTTCACACCCTCCCGAATGAGATCGTGATGAGCGCGTCGGACATGGTCGGTGCCGCGCTCGCGGGCCTCGATCAAGGCGAGCTCGTGACCATCCCCTCGCTGCCAGAATTTCCAGCATTTAGATCGAAGAGCGAGCCATCGGCGCATGAGACGGATGAGGGCCCAGTTGAAGAGGGGGGCAGGGCCTCAAGAACTGTGTGCTAGGCTGGTGTAGAGGCGGTGCAGCCGCCTTTTGGGCACATGCTGCGCTCCTATGACGGCTTGCAGCATTATTGAGGTTGCCGTGAAGGGCACTACGGTGGGGTTGGGCAGCCCGAAGCGTGCGACCTTGCCGCGGCGGAAGAGTGCTGGCGCCTTTTCGGGGAACTCCTGTACGCATCGACACGGGCGGCACGTGGTTGTTTCCGGAAGGAAAAGGTGCGCTGCGCCCGAGGGCTTTCGCTTCGTTGGCTGGGAGGTGGACAATGGTCGTTGAGTCGTCACGGGCACCGTGGGCGGGCCTGCTGATCACCATGGCTCTGCTGTCCGTCGGCTGCGCTTCGCTGACGCCACCGCCAAGCCGGGAGATGGACCTGCGCTATACGCCGCTCGAGGTCGTAAGACCTGCGTTGGCTGAAGGGCCGGGCGAGGAATCTTCGTTCGCCCGCCTCTCCCCGCCAACCTCGCAGCCTGAGCCCGAGGAGCCGGAGCGGCTACGCCGACGCCGGGCTTCCCGAGAGGTCGTGCCGGGCGCTACGGGAGCTGCGCGGCAGACTGCTCTCGCGACTCACTTGGCGTTTCGTGGTGCCGTTCACGACGTCTCGGGCTCGACCCTCCGCATCTCCGGTGAGCTCTCCAGATTGTAGGCCAGCAAGTGGGGCATCGCCGGCAATGCCGCCGGCCTCTTCGTCCGCTACCTCGATTATGGCGAACGTCAACTGCGGTGGATTGACGCCGAACTTGCCGCCGCCACCCGGCTTGCCACCTCCGCTTCAGAGCTGGATGACCCGGACATGCAGCTTGCCCTCCTGCGCCTCGCTGGCCCACGACTCGAGGCTGCCATGCTCGGCTCCATCCTGCTCGCGGCATGGCTCGACTTCCTCAATCTTGTCGATGTGGTGCTCAAACAGGGTTTTATCAGCGTGGAGACGTTGTTCGTGAGCATGGAGCGCTGGCAGAAGATGCTCGAGCCCTCCATGAGGGCTCTCTCCTCTCTGGAGCGAGGGCATGTGGAGGCTGTTGCGAACGACATTCTCGCGCTGATGGGCCATCTCTCCGGCGAGTTCAATTCGACCGCTGAGACCATTCGCGTGGCGATGAAGCGCGGTGAGCAGGCGATGCTGCTGGCGCAGTTCCTTGAGATGGTCACCATGTTATCGGCGATGAAGCTTTCGTTGCCTTCGCTGCCGCCATCCGCCCCCGCCACGCTCGGCATGAGCCTGATGGTGGGGGGCGACGGCGTGATGATGGGCACGCGAATCGTCGTGTCAGCCGAGTGGATGGATATGATGCGCCGGCTCGTGAGGGCGGGAGTCATCTCTCTTCCCGCCGTCAGCGCCGCTGTGCGGATTCAGGCCGGTCAGGTGATGATGGCGCAGGCGCACGACGAGTTACCGCAGGGCGTGCGCAACGCGCTCGGCGACGGGCCAGAGGTGCGGGGAATGCGTGTGACGGACAGAGCGGGGGCCGGCATGACCGAGCCACCGCGGCACCATGTCCTGCCGCGAGAGTTCCGTGAGTGGTTCGAGAAGCGCGGCTTTACCGGCGACATGAGCATCGATCAGTTCTGCGTCAGAATGGAGCAGGCACGTCACGAGGCGATTCATGGAGGTGGCAACTGGCGCCTCGGTCGCACATGGCCCGGCGAATGGAACCAGATGATCATGGAGACCCTGCGTGATGCCGAGACCAAGGCGGGCCGGATGTTGACGCGGGGCGAGATCCTGAACATCTCGTCGCGGAGAACATGCGGGACTACCGTATTCCGATGAAATTCATCCCTTGGGGAGCGCGATGAACGAGGACCGTTCTTGGGACGGCAACTGGAAGGTCCGCCTCTATGAGCGGGTCCGAGAGCGTGGTTTTGATTCGCTCACCTCCTTTGCAAAGGCTCGCCCTGCCGTTCCACTGTATTTGCTGGCCGAGGAGCTTGGTCCGGACGATGTCGCCGCTGTGCAGGTGTTGAGTGGATTGCTCGCGGAGGCGGAGCGAAGCCATCAGGTCACTCGCTTTGTGCGCGATGTGCTCGCGCGCGAGCTGTCGCAGAGTGTACCTGATGGCTGGCCGGCCGTACTGGACGATGCCAACCGCTTCAAGGTCGCCAAGGCACTCGGCCGCTGGACTGCCTACTCCCCAGAAACCCATAAGGTGCGTGTAAAGCAGATCGGCGATGCGCTCATCGCTACACCGCCGCCACCAGGTTGGCGCCCGCTCGGGCCTGACGACGAGCTGCTGCGTACGCTCCTTCCCGATGAGGAAGTCTGAACTTCACCCCTGGAGAGGGTAGCGAGTTCCAGGGGGCGGTAGGAGGCGCGCTACTCCTCACGGAGGATGAGGAGTCCGCGTGCCATGTCCACGACGTACACGTAGCCGTCTCCCGGGACGCGCAGGCCAATGGCGCCGTCGAGGAAGTCGTCCCGGCCGGGGTCCGTCTCCCGGTAGGTGTTGAAGTACGCCACCTGGGTGGGTTTCGTGGGATTGGAGACGTCCAGGACCCGCAGGCCCTCCTGATACCAGGCGATGTAGAGGCGCTGGCCCACCAACACCATGTTGTGGATGGAGATGGCGTCGCGCAGGCGGAACTCGCCAATCTTCACCATCCGGGCCGGGTCCGTGATGTCCAGCACGCGCAGGTGCGCGTCGATGTTCTCCCCGCCCTCGAAGGCAATGGTGCGGCCGGCGAAGGTGCCCACCACGGTGGCGTGGCTGTACTGGTTGGGGAAGCTGTAGGTGCCGAGCGTGCGGACATCGCTCGGATTGCTCGCATCGGCCACGACGAGGCCCACGGAGCCATGGGCGACGTACAGCTGCCCATCCCGGGCGAACATGTCGTGAGGAGCGGGGAAGCCCACGGTGTTGGGCGCCAGGTATTGGTTGAGCAGGGTGGGAGACTGGGGCGTCGAGATGTCGAAGATCAGCACGCCCGAGTCGGAGGTGGTGGCGGCGTACAGGCGGTTGCCATCGACGAAGACCGTGTGGACGTTGATGGACCTGCCCGGTACGTCCTTCAACAGCCACGGGTCCGCTGGCTGGGAGATGTCGAAGACGAGGACGCCGCGTTCGTCGCTGGCCACGTAGAGGGTGTTGTCCTGGGTCCAGGCGCTGTTCCAATAGCTGTCGCTGGGCAGGGTGACGACCTTCTTGAGGACCGGGGCGCTCTTGTCGCTCACGTCGAAGACGGTGAGTCCGCCCGTGCGTCCCTTGTAATCCATGGACACCACGTAGGCGTATCCCCGGGTGACATGGACGTCCGCCGGCCGGCCCAGGGCCACGTGGCTCTCTGAGACGAGCCGCAGGCCGGAGGACTCGGACTCGCCCTCGCGCCACGTCAGACGGGTGGCGCGGAAGGTGCTCCCCTTGCCGTTGACCCGCCCATTGGTGCAGGTGAAGTAGCAGCCGGTGAAGTCCGTGCCGCCAGGGGACTCGCAGGCGGCCAAGTTGTAGCTCTGGGTGCCTCCGTCCGATTGGGTGGTCTGCGCGGAGAAATGGAGGGTCCGTCCATCCTGCAGGAGGGTGGTGATGGGTCTGCCATTGGCGAGGCCGGTCCCCCCGTCCGCCGAGAAGAGGACGTTGCCTCCGAAGAGCGTGCCCGCCGCCTCGCTGCGGAGGACCAGGTTGTAGTGACCGCCCCGCGGCACCTGGGCGAGCGTGTCCCGGTTGCACGCCGAGAGGTCGACGTAGCTGGGGTCACCGCAATGCTCCGAGGTGCCTCCGTCGTTGATGATCCGGCAGGCGGAGAGGCGGCCGGGGTCCACCAGGTCGCCCAACTCCTCGAGGGGCGTGGCCGTCCCATCCCAGGCGCTCCCGGCATCGAGCCCCGCATCGGGCGTGGGTTGGCTCGGGTTGTCCGGGCAGCCCAGGAGGGCGACGAGAGGAATGAGAGCAGGTGCACCTGGGTGACACGGGTCCAATTCATTCGAATTGCTCCAGGAGGAAAGGGGGACATCCTCTCCAGGTCCTCCTTCACGGTGCAAGTCATTGGCACCGGTGTAGATTCCAGGCCATGCGGTCTTCTCGCAAAGGGTGGGGCCTCTTCATCGGAGCCGTCCTGTTGGCCGGGGTGCTCTGGTTCGCGGGGCGGCCCTCGGAGCCGGCTCCTTCCGTCGTCCCCCCGCGTGCTCCGGCCACCCGTGCGCCGGTCACCTCCGGGAACGGGGCCTCCGTACGAGCGGAGGATGCGCGGGACTCGTCACAGCGGGGTGTTTCCCTGGCGCCGTCCGGGAGCATGGAGCGCTGCCTGGAGCTCGACTCCTGCGAGTCGCGGACGCTCGACATCACGTTGCCGCACGGCGTGCTCGTGCGTGGCAGGGTGGTGGACGAGGCCGGACACCCCGTGGACGGGGTTCGAGTGGCGCTGAGCCGTCCTCCTCCAGGGGGAGGGGAGGATGCGCCTGTCTTCGTCTCCACCGTGTCCGACGCGGAGGGGACGTTCAGCCTGGATGCGCCGGAGCCCGGGGACTACACCGCTCACCTGTCGCACCCGGACTTCCTCGTCACCGAGGGGCCCGTGTCGGCTCCGGTGGAGGGGGCTCGGCTGGTGCTGCGCTCCGGCACGCACGTGGAGGTCGAGGTGGTGGACGAGTCCGGACGGCCCGTCGCCGAGGCCGAGGTGTCCGTCCGCGTCGCGGGCGCCGAGGATTCCCATGAGGAGAAGACGGGCACCACGGACGAGCGCGGCAAGGTGACGCTGAAGGGCTTCGAGCCCGGGAAGTACGTGGTGACGGCCCAGCTCCCCTTGGAGGGGCATCTGCGCAGGGTGCGTCGGAGCGTGGAGTCCCGCGGCGCGGAGTTGCTACGGGTGCGTCTGTCTTTCGAGGCGGGCCTGGAGCTCTCGGGGGTGGTGGTGGATGGCGAGGGCCTGCCGGTGGAGGGCGCGCGGGTCGAACTGGCGCCCGTTCCCCTGAGGGACTCGCGTGAGGGGCATGACACACGGGAGGAGTCCGTTCCCGAGTCCCTGGCGGATGCGTGGGACTCCGAGTCGGTGCGTCCGCTCCTGACGGATGCGCGGGGGCGGTTCACCATGAAGCATCTGAGGCCGGGCTACTACCAGGTGACGGTGCTGAAGGAGGGGTATGTCCTCCGAGCGCCGACGGCGCAGGGGGAGATGGACTCCACGCCGAGCGTCATCGTGTCCGCCGGGGCGCGCGAGGTCCGCCTGGTGCTCGACTTCCTGGGTATGGTGAAGGGGAGGGTGGTCCGTGCGGATGGCTCGCCGGTGACCCGCTTCCGGCTCAATGACCTTCCCGTGGAGGACGAGCAGGGCGTGTTCCGTTGGCCCATCGAAGAGGATGGAGAGCTGGTGCTGACCTTCGCCGCGCAGGACCTGGCGGGCACGGAGCGGAAGGAGCGTGTGCGGCGGGGCGAGGCCGTGGACCTGGGCGACATCGTGCTGCGGCTCGGGCGCGAGGTGCGCGTGCGGGTGGTGGACGCGGAGAGCGCCAGGCCGGTGCGCGGCGCCCTCCTGGACCTGCGGACGCCCGAGCAGGGGGGCGCGGCTTCGACGCGCTCGTTGCTCTTCCGGGAGACGGCGATCTCTCGGTACAGCGGTCGGTTCCGCATGTCGACGCGCCTCATCCTGACGAACGAGGAGGGCGTGGGGGTGCTCCCCCATGTGGAGTCGCAACCGCTGCTGCTGATCGCGCGCCATGATGATTTCCTGGAGACGCGTGTGCCGCTCGGAGCGGAGCAGCGGGAGGTGGTGGTGCCGCTGAACGCGGGGGCCAGGGTGGTGGGCACCGTGCGGGCCGGGACGGTCGCTGTCGACAGCGGCACGGTGCTGTTGTGTTCGCCGGACGGAGGGCCCTCCGTGCTCGCCGTCATCCACGAGGGAGCGTATTCGTCCGGGCCCTTGAGGGCGGGGCGCTACACCCTCCAGGTGGCGGTGGGGAACGTTTCCTCCGACGAGCCGCCCCCCGTCTTCCTCCCCCGTTCCGTGGAGGTGCCCGCGAGCGGGAAGGTGACGCTGGACTTCGAGGCCGCGCCGCGCGGGACCGCCGTGGAGCCCCAGGCGACATGCCGCTGAGCCCTTCCACGGTATTGGGCTTTTCCGGCTTGACTGGATAACTCGTGGCGGACTTCTAATGGATGTCTTCACCCGGAGTTGAAGAGGAGAAGAGCCGATGAACCCGTCCAACAACTCGAAGCCCACCAAGTCCCTGAAGAAGCTCGTCCTGAACACGGAGACCGTGCGCGTCCTCACCCAGTCCGAGACGGCGGCCCCGGGCGTCGGCCGCGATGCCGGCCCCCGTCCGTCCGGCTCCGACTATTGCGGCGACTCCATCTTCCTCGTCTGCGGCTGCTAGTATCGGCCCGTAGCGAGCGACGTGCCGGCTCACCGTCGGCGGCCATCCCCTTCGCGTGGCTCGTCGCAGAGAAACCGAATGGTCCCCATCGGCGGTGAGCAGTTTCCGGGTGACGGAGCGTGGCGCCCCCTCCTGGAGGGACAGGCGCGCCAGTCCGCCACCACCCTCCTCCGCTCCCTGGCGGAGGCCCTGCGTTCCCCTTCGAGTCATCCGACTCCCTCGCTCGGCAGTGGCTCCGCGGGGGCCGCCCTGTGTCTGGCCTACGTGGGCACCGCGATCGGTGAGGAGCCGCTCGTCGACGACGCCGTCACCCTGCTGTCCTCGGCCATCGAGCAGGCGGGCGCGCGCCAGATGTCCCCGGCTTTCGCCGAGGGCCTCGCCGGCGTGGGGTGGGCCATCGAGCACCTGCGGAAGGAGCTCGGGTGGGGCGACGGGGATGATCCCAACGAGATGCTCGATGACGTGCTCCTGCGGCATGTCTCCCGGGACGCGTGGCTCCAGCCCTGGGGACACCTCGAGGGACTGACGGGGGTGGGCGCCTACTTCCTGGAGCGGCTTCCCTCGCCCCGGGCTCGCGCGGGCCTGGAGCGGATCGTCCTGCACCTGCTCGAGGGGGCCTGGTCCACCCAGGGCCTCGGCCGCACCTGGTGGACGATGCGGCAGCTCCTGCCCGAGCCCCTGCGCTCCCGGCATCGGTTCGGCCACTATGACCTGGGCGTCGCTCACGGCGTCCCCGGCATCCTCGGCTTCCTGGGCCAGGTGTCCGCCGCGGGCATCGCCCGGCCGGAGAGCCAGGGGGTGGCTTCCAAGGCCATGGAGTGGCTCTGGTCGAGGCGCACGTCCGAGGAGCCGTCCCGCTTCCCCGCGTATGACGGCTCGGAGGTGCCCCACCCTCCCGCTCCCGAGGGCTGGGAGCATGGCGCCATCGGCCTGGGGAGCGCGCTGCTCGTCACCGCGGACGCGCTCGGGGATACGGGGCGGGCCTCCTCGCTGCTGTCCTGGCTCCGCGCCACGGCGCTCGCGAATACGGAGATCTCGGGCGACGACGTCGGGCTGCGCCGCGGCGCCGCGGGGCTGGGCCACCTCTACAACCGGCTCCACCAGCGGACCGGAGAGGCGGTCTTCGCCGAACGGGCCCGCGCGTGGCTGCTGCACGCGATGGAGCGGGCCGCACGGCAGACGCGGCTGGGGCTGCTCGATGGGGCAGCCGGAACGGCGCTGGCGCTCCTGGCGGCCACCTCGTCCCAGGCGCCGGCCTGGGATCGCCTGTTGTTGCTCTCCACTCGAGGCTCACCATGACTCCCGCGCAGGACTTCGCGCACCGGGTGGAGGCCTTCCTCGAGAGCCTCCGCCAACAGGACACCCTGGCCATCATCCAGTACGGCAGCTCGCTGCGCCCGGCGGACTTCGTGCCCGGCCAGAGCGATCTGGATCTCATCGTCATCTCGCACGAGCCGCTGCGGGATGTGGCCAATGATCTCGGCTACAGCTACACCTTCATCCCCCCGCGCGAGTTCATCGCGAGCATCACCGCCGGGGACATGTTCTGGTTGTCCGCCCTGCAGTCCGGGCAGGTGCGCCATGATCCCCAGGGCTTCCTGCGCAACCTCCAGGCGCTCATCGCCAGCGGGCTCGACCTGAGGCCCAACCTCACGACGATCCGCAGCTGCGCCGTGCTCATCGGCACCCAGCTCGAATCCGCCATGTCGCTCTACTTCTCGGGAGGGGAGGGCGCGTCGGCTCGCATCCTTCGCCTGCTCTATTCGGCGGCGAAGGGGATTGGCGGCTACATCGCGATCGCCGCCACCGGGGAGGATCCCCACGGCTTCGAGGGCATCGCACGCACCCTGGAGGGCTCCTACCCGGAGACCGCCGCGCTCATGCGCACCACCCGCGAGCGCATGCGCCAGCCCGAGCGTTTCCCGCACCAGCCCCGTCCCCGCACGCACCTCGAGGACGATGCGCTGGGCCGTTGCATCCTCGAGGTCGAGCGCGCCTACATCGAAGGGGTCGCGCTCGTCCCGGGGCGGCGGATGACCAACACGCTCATCGACGAGTACCAGCGCGGCCCCACGCCCCTGGGGGCCACGTTGTTCGTGCGCATGGACAACAACCGGCACACGCACTTCGTGGTCGGCCGCTCCGGGGGCGGCTACTGCCTGTTCGGCCTGTCGGACACGCGCCAGCCCCAGGGCCCCTTCTTCCGCCAGAACTTCCCCGATCGCCAGGGCCTCGAGAGTGTCCTCGGTCCGGTGGCCCTCCCTTCGTGAGCAGCAGGAGCACTCGAGATGATCGTCCTCGGTTTCAACCACGGTGGTGTCGGTGACGCGGAGACGCCGTTCGGCCATGACGCGGGGGCCGCCCTCGTCATCGGCGGGAAGGTGGTGGCCGCCGCCGAGGAGGAGCGCTTCGCGCGCGTCAAGCACACCTCCCGCTTCCCCGCCGGAGCCATTACGTACTGCCTGGAGACGGCCGGCATCGGCCTGGAGCAGGTGGATTGCTTCTGCTTCCCCTGGAACCCGGAGCTGGACCGGCAGAACGTGGCGCGCGCGGACATCGAGCTGTCCTTGATTTTCAACCGTCACAGCCTGCGCTCGCTCGTCCACGCCGAGCTCTTCGACGGGTTCCGCGCCCACTTCGGCTTCACCGTCCCCGAGCAGCGTCGCCGCCGCGTGCCCCACCACCTGGCCCATGCGGCGAGCACCTTCTTCTGCTCGCCCTTCGAGCAGGCCGCGTACCTGGTGGTGGATGCATACGGTGAGATGGTCAGCACCTCGTACGGCCGGGGCCGGGACACGCACCTGGAGCCCATGGAGCACACGCTGCTGCCGACGAGCATCGGGGTGCTCTACGCGGACGTCACCCGCCTGCTCGGCTTCCACAGCCGCGAGGACGAGTACAAGGTCATGGGTCTGGCCGCTCATGGCTCCCCGGAGCGCTTCCGCGAGCTGTTCCGCTGCCAGTGGCGCCCCACGTCCACCGGTGTGGAGCAGGTCAGCGACGAGCGCTCCCGTGCCGCCGTGCTCGAGCTGACCCGCTACCGGCGTCTCCCCCGGACGCCCGTCACCGCCGAGCACCAGGACATCGCCGCCGCGCTGCAGGAGTGTCTGGAGGAGCAGATGCTCCACCTGGCCCGGGTCGTCCGGGAGCAGACGGGGGAGCGCCACCTGTGCCTCGCGGGAGGTGTCGCCCTCAACAGCACCGCCAACGGCAAGCTGGCGCGCTCGGGCCTCTTCGAGGGGCTCTTCATCCAGCCCGCCGCCAATGACGCCGGCACCCCGCTCGGAGCGGCGCTCTTCGAGGCCCACCGGCACAGCGGCCGGCGCAAGGGCTCCTTCTCCGCGTATCTCGGCCCCGCGTTTCCGGAGAGCCGCATCGACGCGGCCTGTGAGCGGCGCAAGGCGGAGCTCGTCGTCACCCGGCCGGAGGATCTGCTCTCCGAGACCGTGCGCCGGCTGGCCCGGGGGCAGATCCTCGGGTGGTACCAGGGGCGCATGGAGTTCGGGCCGCGCGCGCTCGGCAACCGCAGCATCCTCGCCGATCCGAGGAAAGCGGGGATGAAGGATCGCATCAACCACGTGGTGAAGCACCGTGAGTCCTTCCGCCCCTTCGCGCCCGCGGTGCTCGCCGAGCACGCCTCCGAGTACTTCGCCATGGGGCCGGTCGCGGAGTCTCCGTTCATGTTGATGACCGTGCCCGTGAACCCGGAGCGCCGCGGCTCGCTCGAGGCGACTGTTCATCTGGACGGCACGGCGCGCGTGCAGACCGTCTCCGCCGAGCAGAACCCGCTCTTCTGGCGGTTGCTCCAGCGCTTCCACGAGGAGACGGGCGTCCCGGCCCTGCTCAACACGTCCTTCAACGTCAATGGCGAGCCCATCGTGTGCACGCCGGAGGACGCCATCGAGAGCTTCCTGTCCACGGAGCTCGATGCCCTGGTGCTCGGTGACAGGCTCATCGAGCGGCGTGCGTTGAGTCTGGAGGACCTCCTCCCGCTGCGCCCGCGTCTCCAGGAGGGCGTGCGGCTGCGCACCTCGCTCACGGCTCCGGGCGAAGGGGTGGTGTGGCGCAACACCGTCGTCAGCCGCCGCCATTTCCAGGCCGAGCTCCAGGAGGATGCCGCGGCCCTGCTGCTCGCATGTGATGGGACGAAGACCGTGGCCGCCCTGCTGGAGGAGCTGGCCTCGGGTGGGGAGGAGCGCTCGCAAGTCGCGGCGAGCCTCTCCGCGCTCCTCGAACGCTTCCTGCGGCTGCGCCTCATCTGTCTGGAGTGAGCCGACGCCAGGACCGGGTTCCCATGATCGATCTCCTCGACACCATCCGCGGCCTGGTGGAGCCGCTTGCCCACGGTGAATACGTGGCGGACTGGCAGGCACGCGCGGCGCGGCTGTCGGCGCTCGGCGATTACTATTCGCTGCGCATGCGCGACAACCCGTTCCTCGAGTCGGAGGACGCCGGCCTCGGCGGACCCTTCGGCTCACCCGCGCACCTGCGCTCCCAGATGCACGCCCACTTCGACGAGGCGATGGCGGCCCGCTCCGTCTCCTATGGCTTCGCCCTCGGGCCACTGACCGGGACCGATCGGGAGCTGTTCGCTCGCGCGTACCACCAGGTCGACTCCGTCGAGAAGATGGCCATGAGCGCGATCGCCCATGCCCTCTACCGGCTCCAGCCCCCGCTTCCGGTGGCCCTCCAGCTCTGCGGCGTCCTCTACGACGAGGCCCTCCACCTCACGGCCCTGAGCTCGCTGCTGGCCATCCCTCAGGAGAAGGAGCCGTGGATCACCCCCAAGCGCGAGCCCTTCTGGCACGAGCTCCGGCGGACGGAGGATCTCCTCTCGTATGTCTTCCTCCAGCACTGCCTGTCGGAAGCGGAGGGCAGCATCGCGGCGGCGGAGAAGTGGCGGCAGCTCCAGCAAGCCGGCGCGGGCCCCACCGCGACGCGGGTGGCCCATCGCATCTTCGTCGAGGAGACCGGACACGCGCTCACTGGCTATATGGTGTTGAAGCAGCTCGACGAGTCCTTGCCCGCGAGCGTCTTTCACCGGCTCGTGGAGCGCTATCTGGAGAGCGAGCCGCTCGTGGAAGCCTCCACGCGCAAGGGACAGCGGCAGCGGTTCGCCCTGCGACTGGCGGAGCTGTACATCACCCGGAGGAGCCTCACGCAGGTGCACGCGGAGCTGATGCGATGCGCACGGGCGGCGGCGCTCCCTCTCCCTCTGGGAGAGGGCGGGGGGTGAGGGTATTCGACTCCGTGTTCCTCACCTGGCTTCAATCGCGGTACGTCCGTGTCCCATCGGTGCCCGCTGTCTCGGGTTCCCGAGTGGGGACACACTTCAGGCAGATACCCTCACCCTAGCCCTCTCCCGGAGGGAGAGGGGACATCCACGGATTCAACCCGGGCTCAACGCGCCGAGGCCAGGAACAACCGATCCCACTCTGGCTCCACCGGACCGAGGGCCGCGAGCAGCGCCAGTCCAACCCCCGAGGCACCACTGAGCAGCCCGGGAGAGGCAATCCACGACTCCCCGCTCGCGTCCTGTTGCCAGACGCGGAACCCGGCGAAGCCCTCGCCCTCGTGTCGGAGCTCCAGCGTGTGCACGAGCCAGGCGCGCGAGGCCTCACGGAACACAGCTTCCCCCGAGGCGCTGTACAAGCGATGAAAGAGATGAGCGTTTCCAGCGGCGCCGTGACACAGGCCGGCGTCCCGGACTCCCGACTCCCCGGAAGGCCGCTCCGCGGCGCGTCGAGCGGTGCGCAGGGCTTCATCTTCCCAGTCGCTCCTCCCCACGCTCCGAGCGGCCTGGAGCAGCGCCACCGACAGTCCGAGATCTCCGTAGCACCAGGCGATGCGCGAGGGGCGCCGCACGGGGGCGCCCGCGGAGATGACCGTTCCGAAGCTGGCCCGAGCGTCCCGCGAATCGCGCTGCGCCAGGAGCCACCGCACCGCGCCCTCCAGGAGCATCCGAGCCCGCTCCTCGGCGACGCCATGCACGCACGCCCGAGCGAGCAGCAGGATGACTCCTGGAACGCCATGGGCCACGCCCAGGTTGTAGTAACCCTGGGGGTAGAGCGCCCGCTGCCACTCGGGCAACAGCTCCGGGGGCGTGTACCAGGAGAGGCCCTCCGTCCGGGACACCGCCAGCTCCTCCAACCGCAGCACCACCTGCTCGAGGATGGCCCGCCCTCGAGGGGAGCCGATGCGCTCGCAGGCATACACGCCATACCCCACCAGGCCGTCGATCAGCTCATAGGCGCCGCGCCAGGGGCTCCGCCCGACATGCGTGAGCAGCAACTCATCCACGTCGGCGGTGGGCTCCTCGTCCTCGGACAAGCCCAGCTCCCGGCTCAGGTGGAGCAGTGCCCAGGCCACACCGGTGAAGCCTCCGAACAGGGAGGGCGGCTGCTGGGATTCGGCCAACAGCTCCATCGCTCGGGACATCAGCTCCTGGGCCCGCTCCGCCGAGGGCTCGTGCTGGAACGTCCGGTGGAAGTAGGCGTGGAACACGGCCATTCCCGCCAGTCCCGAGGACAGGCCGGGGAGCTCCCGGGTGACACCGCTCAGGGCGGTGGAGATCTCCTCGACGGTCCGCCGTACCTGGAGCGCCAGGGCCTCGTCGCTCGAGAGCAGTGGTGTCATGGGAGCCTCCGGGCTCGGGCCGCTTGCGATTCGTACAGGCGGGAGAGGAAATCGTAGAGCACCAGCTCCTGCGCACGGTGAGCGGCGCGCAGCATCCGGTTGACGTGCATGTGCATGTAGCTGCCCGCGAGCAGTTCGAGGGGCACGCGAAGGTGGCCCCGCTGCTCGAGCGCCTTCAACTCCGACACCACGGGCGCCAGGGCTCGCGAGCGGTGCTCCAGCACTCCGAACCCCTGCGCGAGTGGATGACCGGCCGGCGCGAGCAACAGCTCCTCCAGCGAGCGCCGCTCCTCGCGGTAACGCGCCGAGAGCTGCGCCCCGAGCGTCTTGTCCAGACGGTGCTCGTGAGCCATCAACGCACGCGCCTGACGCACCACCCGGAGCCTTGCCTCGAGCTCCAACCCGAGCTCCACCAGCAACCGGTGGCACCCATACAGCGCGAGCCGCCACCGCGCGTCCGCCCCTTCTTCTCCGCCCGCGAGCATCGGCATGAGCGCCAGCACGGCCTCGCTGTCATGGTGGAAGAGCCGCTCGGCCAGCTCCACGCCCTCGTCCCCGCCGTAGCGCTCCACCTCCCGCTCGTACGTGTCCAGCACCAACCGCCGGACGAGCCCCTCGCGTGTCAGGGACTCCACCCGCGAGGACAGCTCCGGTAGCACCTCGCCCAGAAGCCGAGCGGGCTCGCCCAGGAAGCGCAGGCGCACGTGCCAGTCCGGGTCACCGTAACGGAGGAAGAACCAGCGCCCGGTTGCGCCCGAGTCCTTCACCTCCTCGATGAAGGGCGCGAGGTGCTCGCGCAGCAGCACATCCGCGCTGGCGGTGCCCGTGTACAGCTTCGCGTAGAGCCACGCCGAGCCGGGGGCGAACGAGCGAGGCTTCGGGACGGAGGTGCTCGAGGACTGTGGCGCCACGGTGGGCGACGGCTCGGGCGGGTTGCGCAGGAAGGGAACGACGAGCTCGTGCACGAAGGCGCCCTCGGGACCCTGGACGGCCAGGGCCTCGGGCCCGGGGAGAAGCTCCCGCAGCACCGCGAGCTCCCGCCCCTTCACGAGTTGGACGAAGGTCTCCGCGCAGAGCACGTTCTCCAGGTCCAGCGGCAGGACATTGTCCCCGTCCACCAGGGCCACATGGCGAGGGAGGCCTCGCCGCTCCACCAGCGTGCGCAGGCCCTCCACGAGCGCGGCTCCCGCCAGCGTCCCCAGCGACTGCAACTCCCGTGTGTCGAGCCGCCAACGCGCCCGGGCCAGCACCACCCGGCCACAACGCACCCGCGGCAGGAAGGGGGATTGCTCCAGGACGCCCCACCTCCACCCCAATCGCTCGACCACCCCCTGGGCCTGGAGCGCGCACAGGAAGCGGTACACGCCCAGACTCCTCAGCCCGTAGTTGTGAGCGCTCGTCAGGCGGGGAATCACCTCACGGCCCAGCCGCGCGCTGCGCAGCACCACCCGCTCTCCCTCCACCCGGAGGCGGAGATCGGCCAGCGGGAGCTGTGACTCGCGCGGCGCGCCCGAGTTCCCCAGGAAGGCAATCTCCTGCTGGCGGAGCACCGGCCGGCACAGGAGGTTGCCGATCCGCCCCTCGGGCAGATGGACGATCTCCGCGAAGACGGCACCCGGCCGGAGCGCCTCCTCCGCGCGCAGGTGCGCCTCCACGTGGCGATGCAGCTCCGGATCCGCGTGGCAGAACCGCCCGAGCAATCGCATCCCCGAGGGGCCGGCGACTCCCTCCAGGGCCACCGAATAGTCACCCTCCGCGAGCCGCTCGGGCGTCCCGATGAGGGTGGCCATGACCGAGAGCGAGTCGGGCAGCCGCGGCGGCGTCCCGGGAAGGAGGGTGTCGAGCTCCTCGGGGGAGAGCTGGAGCTCCAGGGCCCCGGCGCGGCGCGCCTCGTCCACCTTGCGCAGGAGCAGTCCGGCCACCGCGGGGCGGACACTCACGGTGGGCTCGGGCGAGGGGAAGCGCAGACCTTCCAGGAGCGGCGCTCCCTCCGCCAGACGTTCATCCGCGTTGCCGAATCCAATCCCGGACTCCTCGTCCAGGGCCTCCAACAAGGGCACCTCACGCCCCTCGTAGCGCGAGCGGAAGGCGTCGCGGAAGCGAGCCAGTTCCTCGTCTTGCGGCAGGACGAGCCGGCGCAGCACCTCCACACCGCGCCACAGCTCGGCCGCCACGCGCCGGCCCAGGGTGGCTCCGGGCGCGGGCTTCACCATGTCCACCTGGAAGAGCCTGGGCAGCTCCACCGGGGCTGGCAGGCCCTCCAACCCTCGAGCCACGTCCCGGTAGCGCGAGGGAGGCACCCCGAGCCCCGCCGCATCGATTTCCGCCAGCACGTCGCGCGCGGCCTCCAACCTCGCCGCCGCGCCACCGCCCGGGGGAAGCCCGCGCAGCAGGGAGATCATCGCGTGGATGGGCTCCTCACCCGTCACGCGCGGAGGCAGGTCCGATTCGAGGAGCTGGGCCTCGATGAGCTGGTCGATGAACCCGGCGGCCTCCTCGGCGGAGATGTCCTCCGACACCAGGGCGGCGGCCAGCTCGCCGGGCTTCGCGCCGGGACGTGCGCGCTCGAGCGTCTCCAGCAGATAATCGGAGGGTTCCACGGCCACGAGGTGGTACGCGCGTGCCTTGCCCTCCAGATGGGCGCGTGCGTAACGCAGACGCCCGGCCGCGCGGTACAGACTGGAACCCGGCCGCCACGGCAGCGCGGCCCGAAGCTCCGGCTCCCGAGCCAACCCCTCGGCGAGCGCGAAGAGGTAGTCCATGTCCAGCCGCGTGTGTCGGCGGTAGGCCTCGCGGCCAGCGAGCCGCAGCCGGGTCTCCTCGCCGAGCAGGCCCATGGAGCAGCCGGCGAACAAGCCGAACGGCGTGGGACGCGAGCACAACCGCGACAGGTAGCGCACCAGCGCGCGCTCCACCTTCTGGCCCCGCTCGCCCTCCGGCGCCGACAGCCAGTACGGCAGACTCGCTTCCAGGTCCGGAGAGGCGATCCACAGCGCGTCGCGTACCTCCGGGCGCTCGAGCAGGACACGGAGCCGCTCCCGCACGCGTTCCCGGTCCCTCTGCACGGCGGCCCCGCTCTCCGAGGACCCGGAGCGCCAGGCCTCCAAGCCCTGGCCCCAGTCCAGCCACTCGGCGAGCGGGAGGAGCGGTGTGCGCAGCGCGAAGAAGCCGTCGGGATGGTGGGAGTGCGAATCGCTCACCGTCCCCGCTTATAGTCCAACGACCTCGCGACGCACAGGTGGCGGAGCCTCAACGACGGTGAAGGGCTCGCGCGTGGTTCGAATCGAAGGCCGAGACATTCATGCCGTGAAGCATGGGCTTTTCCACGATCAAGTTCCGCGAAGGTACGCGGCGGCCTATTCATTTCGCGAAGTCAACCCGTGCTACTGGAGACACATCATGACCTATCGCCATCTCGTCGACCCCGCGCTCGCGCCGATGCTCGAGAATGACTTCCCGACCCTCTCAGCGGCCAACCTGAAGGATGTCCGGGCCGCGGTGGTCCACCTGTTCGATTCGGGGCCCAGCCCGGCGATTCGCTCCGTGGTGCGGGTGCGCACCCGCGACGGAAGCCCGGATGTCCGTCTGATCATCCACACCCCTCACGGTGGTGGTACGAATCGACCGGCCATCTTCTTCATCCATGGCGGAGGCATGGTGCTCGGCGATGCGGCGATGGGCGAGAGCGTCCATGGAGCGCTCGCACTGCGGCATGAGGCCGTCGTCGTCTCCGTCGACTATCGCCTCGCGCCGGAGACGCCCTTTCCGGGCGCCATTGAAGATTGCTTCGCGGGCCTGAAGTGGCTGTTCGCCAATGCATCCGAACTCGGCGTCGACCCGTCCCGGGTGGTGCTGATGGGGGAGAGTGCCGGAGGGGGCCTGGCCGCGTCGCTCGCCCAGCTCTCGCGAGACGAGGGAGGCCCGCGGGCCCGCGCGCAGATCCTCATCTACCCGATGCTCGATCACCGCACGGGGAGCAAGGACGACCCGCACCCGAATCCCGTTACGGGCGAGTTCTCCTGGTCGCGCGAGAACAACCGCTTCGGCTGGAATGCGCTCCGCGGCGACTACGTCCCGACCGACGCGCGAGCAGGCCATTTCTCCGCGGCGCTCGGGCGGGACCTCTCCAACCTGCCGCCCGCCTTCATCGCGACGGGCTCGCTCGACCTCTTCTTCGAGGAGATACTCGAGTACTCGCGGCGGCTCTGCCGGGCGGGTGTGCCCGTCGAGCTCCACAGCTACCCCGGCGCCATCCATGGCTTCAACTCGGTGCCTGGCGCGTGGATGACGGAGAGCTTCAATCGGGACCTCGACGGCGCCTTGTCACGTGCTCTCGGCAAGAGGTGATGAGGGCGCGGCCTCCTGCTCGAGGTGAAGGGCGGACAAGGCGAAGGGCAGGTACACCAGCCCGAGTGGGTTGAAGTCGTGTTGCAGGATGCCGAGACGCGCCTCGCGAATGGCTGCCCCCAGCGGCAGCTTGCGCCGCAGGAATGCATCGAGGAACCGGCTGCCGAAGGCAACCGCCAGCGGCTCGAAGATGGTGACCTCGGTCCCGATGACTCCCGCGGCTCCGGCCCGCTCCACGAAGCCCGACACCAGCTCGATGGCCTGTTCGGGCTCGAGCTCGGTGGTGTGGCAGCCGTTGATGAAGACCAGCGGATGGCGCGCTGGTTCGCTCCATTGGATGCCATGGGTCCTCAGGTTGTCCCGGAAGATGTACGGGTCCTCGAGTGGGCCGACCTGGAGGTAGGGCGCGCGAGTCGTGGGGTCGATCCCCCCATGGCAGTAGAAGTACACGAGGTGGCCCGGCTGGCGCAGCAGCGTGAGGGTCTGCTTGCGGCTGCGGGCCACCTGGATGGGTGCGACGCCGGACAGGACCCGCAGCCGCGCGACATGGTTGTCGCGCAACACGAAGTTGGGATCCTCGGAGACGGCGATGAGCATTCCGGGAGTCTCACGGAAGCGCAGCACGCCGGGCAGGTCGAACTGCCCCTGCTCGCCCTGGGTCGCCATGCCGAAGGGCAGCGACAGGGTGTGCCGGAAGCCCCAGAAGCCGCTCGGGCAGACCACCTCCAGGTCTCCCCGGTGGGGACAGTCACCCTGGAAGCAGGCGCTCGTCTCCAGCGGTTCGCTGGCCGCCGAGGCGCGGACGAACGCATCACACAGGGCGAGCTCCTTCACCGCTGTATCGAGGGGATGGTCGTAGAAGATCGACAGGGGGACCAGGTGGCGGGCCCCCTGCCGCAGGGCGAGCTGGATCTGCCCGGGGCGGCGCATCCGCTCGCGCAGCGCGTCCGCTCCATTCGCCCCCTGGCCGAGCCGCTCGGCCAGCAGATCATAGAGGCGATAGCCAATGCGTGCCATCCGCACGAGGTCCTCGCGCAACCGAGACACCGATTGCGTGCCCTGGTAGCGGTAGGGGGGAGGTGGGGAGACCGCCTCGTAACGCTCCGTGCTTCCCCAGGAGGCCTGCCGGAAGGCCTGTCGCGACAGGGCAATCATCTCCTGGAGCATGGGGTCATCGAGGTGCACCGAGGCGTGGTAGTCACCGCCTCCCACGAAGCGGAAGCCATGGGTGCCCTGATCGCCGTCGTTGAGCAGCACACTGAGCGTGGCGGAGCCGAGCTCCCGCAGGTGGGAGGGATGGAGCGTCCGGGAGAGGGCGTAGTCCACCCGGGAGCGCAACGCACCGCTCTGTCGCTGGGGCTGCTTCGCCACGGTGAGCACCACGTCACGTGACTGCACCAGGAGTCCTTCGTGGTGGATGTTGCAGCGCAGCCGGTAGGAGCCGGGCTCCTGGGGCGTACGGACCGGGAAGAACAGCCGCCGGGCCAGCAGCTCCCGCGTCGCGAGTGGCGGCGGTACCCAGGCCGGGCACTCCACCACGATGCGGCCATCGCCCTCGATGCGCAGCACGCCCCGCTCCGCACCCGGCTGCAGCGCGAGCCCTCCCGGGTTGCTGAACAAGAGCACCTGGAGCCGTGCTCCGGCCGGCAGGTCCTCGGGGAGGGACACGGGCTGGACCTCGATGGACCCCTCGACGAGTGCACCCACCTCCAACCAGAAGCAATACGCGTGGTCGGTGACGAGGCACTGGTCCTGGCTCAGCGGGCTCTCGGGCCGTTCGGCCTCACTGAGGCCGGTGTTCACGAGCCGGAAGGGAGGCTCCGCGAAGGAGAAGTCCATGGGCGGCTGCGGGGGCGGGTTGGTGAAGCGCGCCACCGGCACCGCCTTGGGACCCGTCACCCCAGGGAGCGGAGAGCGGAACTCCCCGTCCTTCTCCCTCGGGGCACTTCTCCACGAGTTGGCCACCCGCTCGATGTCCGCCTTCCTCGAGGGCCTGCTCTGCTGGAGATGGCTCCAGAAGAACAGGTTGATGTGCCCCTCGCGCTCCAGGCTGACGATGACTCGCGTGAGCTCGGATGTGGAAGGGCGCCGGTATCCCTCCCTCCAATCCCGGAGGGAGGGTCTTCCCAGGGAGCGGAGGAGGTCATCCAGGAAGTCCCTCAACGCCTCTCCTGGGAACAGGGACTCGAGCAGCAGCGCCAGTTCCAGGTGCCGCTTGTCTGGGTTCGCCATGGTCGGTCCTTCTCCGCTCCAGCCTCACTCAGCCCGTGTCAGCGTTAGATGCCCTCGAGCTCCAGCAGGCCGCCCTCGTCGAGGAGGGTGGAATCGCCCGGCACGACACCGGTGGAGCTGTTGATCGCCATCGCGACGGCACCGGGCTGGGCGGTGAACAGGGTGATGTCCCCGTCCTTCACGCCCACCTCGAAGCACTTGAAGCCGAACACGAGCTGCTTGTCGCCCTTGTAGGTCACCGTGTTCTGCTGGCCCGCCGAGGCCTCCACCTTCAGCTTGCCGCCGACGACGTCCTGGAGCTGCGGCACATCGAGCTGGACGTCGCCGCCGCCCGACTTCTCGGCCGAGACGGTGAACTCGTTCGACTTGATGACCTCGGTAATCACATACAACCGGCCCTTGCCGAGCACGTACTGCTTCAGTACCGGGTTGTCGGCGTCCACCTCGGCCTTCTTGAGGAACTGCCCCACGGCCAGCGGCTCGACGGAGTCCGCGAGGACGTTGCTGAACTCGAAGCGCACCTTGCGCGCCTGTTGGTATTGGGCCTCGATGCCGGCCCCGGCGCCGAACTGCGCCAGGATGCCCTTGAGGATGTTGATTCCGATGCTCAGCGACAGGTTGTCCGTCTTCTGTCCGTTGATACCCGCGGCGGCCTGGTCGCGGGTGGTGACCGGGGGATCGGCGGGCGGCCGGGTGATGAGCTTCTCGAGAGAACCGAGGTACTCCACGGTCCCGTTCTGACGCCCCAGCAGGTGCAGCGGCTGGATGTTCTCACGCGGGAGCCGGACGACGTTGTAGCCGAGACGCTTGAGATAGGTGGTAGCGGGATCGGTGCACAAACCCATGGACTGCTCCTTCGAGAGTGATGAGGAAACATCCGGGGCTCCCCCCAGGGAACACCCGCCTGACGCGGGCGCTTGAACCTAGCACGCCACTTCGACTCGTCACTCACCTACAGCCACAGGGGAGGGAGGCCCGGGTAGGCGAGTGCCTCCAGGGGGCCGCAC
The DNA here is from genome assembly GCF_016859125.1 of Archangium violaceum. NCBI lineage: Bacteria > Pseudomonadati > Myxococcota > Myxococcia > Myxococcales > Archangiaceae > Archangium > Archangium violaceum. The sequence goes on from NZ_CP069338.1 coordinate 3,591,713, forward strand.
CGCCTCTACACCCGCACCCGTCAAACCACCGGGTAGACGGTGAAGCTTCGCCCATTGAGATACGCACTCCGGGCTCTGCGAGCTTGGGGGTTCTCTTGACGGATTTGTTGCTCGGCCCCCGGGCCCGTTCCACCACCATGCGCCGCTCGCGCTGCATGTGCAGTGCATCCACAGTTGAGGAGTCCATGTTCGCAAAGCGTTGTGTCCTGGGAAGCACCTCACTGGCGCTCGTGCTGGTTCCGCTCGTGTCGCTCGCCGAGTCTCCCGTCGTCATTCCTCCGAGCGCGGAGACACCCGTGTTGCACGGGTATGACGACGCACCGCGCACCCCGGACTCGGATGACCCGGCCATCTGGGTCCACCCGAGTCGTCCGGAGCGGGGCCTCGTCATTGGCGTGCTCAAGGAGGCCGGCCTGCAGGTCTACGATCTGCGGGGACGGGTGGTGCAGACGGTTCTGCCGCCGAACCGCCCGGCGCTCTCGGCCGAGGACCCCGCGGCTCCCGGTCCGAGGCCCGAGGCGGGGACCTCCGCGTGCCCGGAGAGCGAGAGCGGCGAGACGTTCGGACGCTTCAACAACGTGGACATCCAGTACGGCTTTCCGCTGCGCGGCGCGGATGGACGGGTCCGGAAGGTGGACCTGGCGGTGGTGACGGACCGTGGGTGTGACCGGCTTCGCATCTATGCCATCGAGCCCGGGCGCGCGGGCGGACCGCTGTTCGATGTCACCGCGCGCACGGCGGGGCGCGTCTTTCCAGAGCGGTACGTGCAGCCGTCTCCCTTCCAGCCCACCGGAGAGCCGGTGGGCTCGCGGCCCAATCCGCTGGATGACCAGAGCACGGCCTACGGGCTCGGGCTGTACCACGACCCCTCCGACCGCTTTCACGCGTTCGTGACGCAGCGCAGCCGCAGTGTGGTCGCCTGGCTCGAGTTGTACGAGGCGGGTACGGAGCAGGTGGGCTACCGGAAGGTGCGCGAGTTCCGTTTCAACCCGCGCTTCTCGCTCCCCGCGCCGGACGGCCGCGGACAGCTGTCGTGGTCGCCCTGCCGGGAGGAGCCGGCGGAGGATCCGCAGTTCGAGGGGCTCGTGGTGGACCAGCGGGAGGGCATCCTCTACGCGGCGCAGGAGGTGGTGGGGCTGTGGAAGGTGCCGCTGAGCGCGTCGCTCCCGCGCGTGGTGGACGTCCCGCCGAGCCGCCTCATCGAGCCGGTGAAGTCCTTCGGGGCTCCGTATTGGGCCGTCCCGGATGACGGCGAATACGCCTGTGAGCTGGAGGCTCCGGCCGAGGCGCCCGAGGGAACCATCGCCGTGCCGGGCAACCCGGCGGTAGGTGGCAAGCACCTGGAGGCGGACGTCGAGGGGCTCGCGCTGTACTACAGGGAGGACGAGGAGGGTTACCTCCTCGTCTCCAGCCAGGGAGACGACACGCTCCACATCTATGACCGCGAGGGGGGATGGACGCGCGAGCGCGGCAATCGCCATCTCGGGAGCTTCCAGGTGGAAGGCGTGGGCGAGACGGATGGGCATGACGTGGTGAACGTGCCCATGGGGCCCTATTTCCCGAGGGGGCTCGTCGTCCTGCAGACGGGCAAGGCCCCGCCACCGCCGAGCACCGAGCCGGTGAATGGCTACGAGTACGATGGCTCGACGCAGTTCAAGCTCGTGCGCTGGGACGACATCGCGGAGGCGGTGCCTCCCGGCTTCAAGGTGGACACGGACGGTTACGACCCGCGTGACCCGCACGACGACTGAGCCCCGAGAGGTGCCTTGACACCCTCCCGGGGCCCTCCAGGTGTCCGGCACTCAGGGCGAGCTGGCGGTCTTCTTCATGCAGTCGCGGAGCGCCCGCTCCCCGAACTGGTGCCGGAGGAGCTTCGTCCCCGCTTCGAGCCCCTGTTCCAGCCGGGTGTCACGCGCGGGGTCCTCGCCCCTGGCTCTGCTCAGGGCCAGGGCGTATCGCGAGCGGGATTCGCACAGCAGTGCGGCATTCCGCGTGTGCTGGCCCAGCATGAGGAGGGCGGCGCCGAGGTTGCCCTGGCGGGATGCCCACTCCTGGGGCGTCAGCTCGGGGAGCTCGACCTCGAGCGAGGCACGCAAGGCCTCCACCGCCTGCTGGAGCTGCGCCCGGTTGGGGCTCCGGCTCTCGAGCGCCAGCAGGGTGTTGCCCAGGGCGTATTGTGTCAGGGCCCAGTGCCAGGGAACTCGCTCCCGGGTCCTTTCCTCCAGGGCAGCCTGGTAGGCGGCCTTCGCCTCTTCGAGGAGGCGCGTCCCGGGTTGGCGCATTCCAAGCACCAGGAGTGTGTCTCCCAGGTGGGTCTGGGTCTCTGCCCACAATAGGGGCGCATGTTGCCGGGGCATCTCGCTCAGGGCCGAGCGATAGGCGGCGACGGCCCGCTCGAGGCCTGCCGTGCCGAGCTCTTGTGGATGGGGGCCCCTGAGGGTGTCTCCCCGGTTGGAGTGCTTCTTGGCGCGTGCGAGGGCCTCGTGCCACCCCGCGGGCTGCGGTCTGACCAGCATCAGCCGGACGCGCTCGGGACGCAGGTAGGTGCGCAGGTAATCGGCCAGTTCCGTCTCGGAGGTGATGAGGGTCTGAATCTGCTGCCGCTGGATGTTGATGTGATCCGGCCGACCCGTTGCACGCAGGGTCATGGCCATGTGGTCGGTGGGAATTTTTTTCGCCAACTCCTGGAGGAGTTGGTTTCCGTACGCGGCAAGTGCGCGTCTCGCATGGTCGATGCTGTCCGGGCTCAACACGCGAGCGAGCCTTTCCTGGACCCGTCGCACGAGCGCCTGCGCCTCATCCGTGTCTCGAACGTCCACCTGCGCGGCGAGCAGCATCATGCCATCCGTCATGTGGTCCTTGACCTCGAAATGGAGGACCCGGGGAGAGGCTTCGAGCTCTCTTCGCAACACTTCCTCGAACAGGGCTCGGGTGAACTGGAAATGGAAGACCTTTCCCGAGAAGACGCCGGGCATCGTCCAGGCCATGTACAGACGTGGAGACTGCACGGGCCCTTCCAGCTGCACCATGGGAGTACCGGGAGGCGGCTCCTGGGGAATGGGAGGTGCGATGCGCCGCACCGGGGGAACAGGCGTGGATGCATCCGTTCCGGTGAGGCCCACGAAGGCCTGCGCCACTTCGAACTTCGCATCCGTGGCGGACAGGGGGCCGGCCACCACCACCACGGCGTGGGCGGGGGTGTAGTGTTGTTTGACGAAGGCGCGCACGTCCTCCAGGGTGAGGCGCTCGACCGACTCGGGAGTGCCCATGGGGACACGGCCATAGGGATGGCCTGGCAGCAGTCGCTCGTACAGCCACCACGTCATGATGCCACCGGGGAGGTCCTGCTGGCGCAGCCTCTCCGCGAGCAGGCTGCGCTGGTGCAGGAATTCGGCCTCGGTGAGCTGGCCCAGGGGGTCTTTCATCCGCTGTGCCTCCACCGACAGCACCCGTGAGAGCTTTTCCGGGGGAATCGTGAGGATGAAATCCGTGGTGTCATGGGTGAAGGAGGGGTGGATTCGAGCGCCTTCGAATTCCAATTGCGGCTGGAGTGGCAGGGACGGGTGCTTCTGGTGGCGCGTGAGGGTGAGAAAGGCGGACAGGTGCGCCAGACCCTCCTTGCCCGCGGGGTCATCCGTGGCGCCCACCCGGTAGGACACGGTCATGGAGACCTCGGCGGCACCGGGGACTTCATTCACCAGCAAGCGCATCCCACTGGGGTACGTCACGAAGGCACCCCGGACGGCGGGGGGCTCCAGCGGTGGCTCGCTCCGAGAGGACGAGGAGGTCGCGCAGCCCGAGGGGACGAGCAGCAGCAGGACGGCGGTGAGCATCATCCAGACGAGCCGGGCCGCGGTACGGGAGCGGGGGCTGGGACGAACTTTCATGATGGAGAGTCCAGGGTTGATTCCGTGTTTCACGGAAGTGGGTGGCTACCCCCTGGAGCAGAAAATCCAGCCGGTGGTTACAGCGGGAAGGGTGACAGTTCTGTGAATGGCCGGGCCGGGCGCTCGTGCATGACCTGGAAGGTGTTGCCGAGATGTCACTGGCCGTCACGGGTTGTATTTCGTCGCTTCTCGAGTCATCTATGGGGAAAAGAGCTGGAGGCGATGGGCTCTTCTCTGCGGCATACACAGGCGCGGGCCCGTATTGCAGCAGGAGGGGATTATTCCCTGGCGGTGCGTCCGGATGGCACGGTCTGGGCAGCGGGCAATAACAACAATGGTCAACTGGGGGATGGGACCACGACCAGCAGCCCCACGCCGGTGCAGGTGAAAGGATTGAACGGGGTGGTGGCCATGGCGGCAGGGGTAGCCACTCGCTGGCGGTGAGCTCCGACGGCACCGTGTGGGCCTGGGGCGACAACGGCGCCGGCCAGCTCGGCAATCAAAACCCTCCGCTCGTCCCCACCCCCGTTCGCTCCCTGCTGTAGGCGGTGAGCGCGACGCGCGGGCGCCCTGGAGCCCGCGCGGGTCCCCTTCTCCGTCGTCTATACGACTCTTTCGTTGAAAAACAAGCAATCTATGTTTTAATTGAATTTCATGGGTGTGCTTGAATCCTGACACTCCAGGAGGATGCGTACCCGATGGAATCATTCAAGAAGCTACTTCGGCGATGTGGCACGGCAGCCGTCGTCACGGGGGTGGTATTCGCCGCCCCCTCCGCGCTCGCGGCGACCACGACCATCGTCGCTCAGCATTCGAACAAATGTCTGGATGTTCGCGGTGGGCCCACGGCCACCGCGGATGGCGCGCTGATCGAACAATGGAGTTGCAGTGGCGAGGCCAACCAGGCATGGACGCTGACCGACAAGGGCAACGGCCAATATCAACTGGTCGCGAGCAGCAGCGGCAAATGCGTCGAGGTGATCAATGGCGCGACCGCGAATGGAGCGGGAATCCAGCAAGCGACCTGCTCGGGCCTGGCCAGACAACTCTGGAATCTCAGGAGCAAGGGGTCGGGCCGGTACGAAATCGTCGCCGTTTCCGGGGGACGCTGCCTGGATGTGACCGGCGGCCCCACCGCCACCGGGGATGGCGTACTGACCGAGCTATGGGATTGCACCGGCGAGGCCAACCAGTCGTGGGCGCTGACGCTTCCGCCCTCGACCTCGACCTCCGCGAAACCGCTCGTGGCGAGGCACTCCGGCAAGTGCATGGGAGTGAGGGGCGGGGTGACGGCCACCGCCAACGGCGACCGCATCGAGCAATGGAGCTGCACCGGCCAGTCCAACCAGGATTGGACGCTGAAGGACATGGGAAGCGGGCAGTACGAGCTCATCGCCAGGAATAGCGGCAAGTGCATCGAGGCGATCAACGGCGGCACCGCCAACCTGACCGGCATCCAGCAGTGGGACTGCACGGGCCAACCCAGGCAATTGTGGAGCATGCAGAGTGCCGGTGCCGCGGGTGAGTACAGGTTCGTCCACGTGCCCAGTGGCCGCTGCCTGGATGTGACCGGCGGCCCCACCGCCACCGGAGATGGCGCGCCGCTGGAGCTCTGGGATTGTACCGGTGAGGCCAACCAGACGTGGACGATCGGTGCGCCGACCACCCCACCGCCCCCTGGTGGCACTCCAGGCCCCTTCGGCCAGGACGCGAGCCTCTATACGCTGACGTTCTCCGACGAATTCGAGGGCACCAGCCTCGACACGAGCAAGTGGGTCGACCATCTCTGGTATCTGCCCTCGGACCCGACCCCGAACTACACGGTCGGTGGCGGCAGCCTCAAGATCTTCCCGGTGGCTGGCACCCCGTACATCCGCGATTACCGGCACATCACGACCGACGGCAAGTACTACCAGACCTATGGCTATTTCGAGATCGAAGCCCGGCTGCCGTATGGAAGGGGGCCGTGGCCGGCGTTCTGGCTCTACAACCACGATTACGCGGATCCCTATCGCCCCGAGATCGACATCATGGAGGCCTATCCCGGAGGCGGTCCGACCAGCGGCTGGTCCAACTCGAGCCTGCGTCCCACGGCGTATGGCGCGACCATCTGGACGGGAGAGCCCGGGGTTCAAGGCGGCGCCAAGATGGTCCAGGCTGGCGTCGATCTCTCGGCCGGGTACCACAAGTACGCCGTGAAGTGGGAGCCCAACAGGCAGTCCTTCTATCTTGATGGCAACCTGGTCTACACCGCGAACGTGAGCATGCCCGACCGCATGTACATCCTGCTGAGCTTCCAGTTCGGAAGTGCCAGCGGCTCGGGCGATGCGTCGACGCCGACAGGACAGGGGAACGCGTTCGACATCCGCTACATCCGGGCTTGGAAGTTCAAGTAGCGGGTCGGCTTCTAGCGCGCGAGGTTGTCCTTCAGCAGGGCGAGACCGAACCCCCAGTGGCCGTCCGCCGTGCCGAGCTTCAGCGCGCCGGCCCGCATCCGCTGATAGAACTCGCCGAGCGAGGGGACGGAGTCGAGCGTCTCCTCGCCGGTGGCTCCCGCGTGCTTCAGCTGGCGGGCGAGGTGTAGCTGGAACGAGCCGGCGAGTGCCGCCGCCAGCCGGCGGGTGTAGGTGAAGCGGTGGGGGAGCTCCGCGAACCGCGTGCCCTCGTAGGCCGAGAGCAGGCGCATGCAGGTTCCTTCGTCCATGCGCAGGAAGACGGAGAGCACCGCGAGATCGTAGTAGGCGTCCATCGGCCCGGCGGTGGCCCAGTCGAGTATGAGGATCGCCTCGCCGTCGTAGACGAGGTTGGTGGGGTTGAGGTCGTTGTGGCCGAGGACCAGGGCACGTTCGCGGGTGGGTGGATTCTCGCTGAGCACGCGCTGGACCGTGTCGCCGACGAAGTCCGGGAGGGCGAAGCCGGCCAGGAGGCCGTCCCAGACCTGGGCGAGGAACTCGCGGGGCTCTCGCATGCGCGCATCGGCGGGGAGGGGGAGCGCGTGGATGCGGCGCACGGTACGGCCGAGCTGGGTGAGCGCGGCTTCGTGGGTGCGCGGGTCCCCGTAGAAGGCCCCGAACGAGCGGTCGGAGACGAATGCGGTCAAGACCGCGCGCCGCGCCTCGTCGACGTGGACGATGCGAGGCGCGAGGCCCGCGTCGGCGGCGAGCCGTTGGATATGGAGCGCGGGGCGCCAGTCGGCATCGTTCTCTGCCTCGCCGGCGATCTTGAGCACGAATGACTGACCGGCGGTCTCGACGCGGTAGACGCCGGCGCCCGAGAGCCCCGCGGCGATCCGGGTGATGGTGGTGGTGGGTCCTCTGAGGTCCGGGGCAAGCAGTCTGCGACGGTCATGTTCGACTCCGGCGCGAGGGGCGCGGGTCAGTCGCGCGAGGCGGAGTCTATACCATGCGTTGGCCGGCTCGGGTCCACGGCCGCCCCGGCGGTTGCATCGCGTTGAATCAGCGGGCCGTGCGTGCCCGCGGCAACAGGCGGACCAGCAGGGCAGCCAGCGCCGAGGCGGTCTCCAGCAACGTCACCGCCACCCACCCCCACCGGGCCAGCATGAGGCTGCCGCTTGCCGCTCCGATGAACACGCTGACGAACAACACGGCGTTGAGCCTGCTGCGTGCTGCGGGAGCGATGCCAAAGACGATCGTCTGATGTGCCACGAGCGTGAGCTTTAGAGCGCCAGGCGCCTCGGGCCTGTGTCTACCCTCCGGGCGTGGCGTCGCGGCTGACACGCCCATGACGCGTCAGCAGCGCCCGATGGACACGTCCGATGCCTCAGCATACCGGCGCCGCGCACGGCCTTGCTAGTATCCTCCGTCAATGGCGCCGTAGCGAAAAGAGGTGTGCCGTGGCGGAGATCTGGGATTCGTCGAAGCTTGCAGCAAAGATGCAGGAGAACCCCTCGCTGTGGAGTTCCTTGCCCGAAGAGTGGAGGGCCCCGGTTGCTGGTATCGTCCTGGCCGACAAAGGGATGCGCAAGCTGAACCGCATTAGCGGCCGCCTGAAGCGTGGCGCGGTGTCTCAATTCCAGAATGCAGCCGATGTTGCGGCGTCGCTCGATGCGACCATCCTTGGCCGTTACGCGCTGTTGCGATTCTGGTGCTCGGAGAAAAAGCCGAACGAGCAGCAGTTTTATATCAACAACCAGTTGCTCACGGCGATGGCCGCTGCTGGCACGGACGACGAAGTCGTGAGCGAGCTTACCGACAGGCTTGATGCGCAGTGGAAGGAGCGAAACCTGCGCTCGAACGTGATCGTCATCGCGCATCGTGGAGACGGTGCCACTTTCGAGAAGGTTCGTAAGGTATACGAGCGGCAACTGTTCGACAGTCTTTTCTATACGCACGAGAACGAGAACAGCGAAGCGGCCGTGGTCAAGGCGCTCGATGCATGGCGGCAAAAGAAGCTGAGCGGTGTCGAATGCGACGTCTGGTTCAGTCAGGATCGAGTTCCCGTTGTCACCCATACGCAACACATTGAGGCGCTGTATCAGCAAGAGCAGGATAAGACCCGGTTGCCCTCTGGTGGGGTGCGGATCAACCAGGTAAACGCCAACAGTCTGCCGCCGAGGTTCCTCACTCTCGATCGATGGCTTCAAATCGTCGAGGCTTATGTGGGGGTGCATTCAGCCGAGCTCACTGGCGATAAGATGCTTCGTCTTGAAATCGAGATGAAGGACACCAACCTCGCGTTCGGCGGGGGCGTTCCGCAAGACACCAAGACAGCGGTTCTGGAGAGATGGCGGGCCATCGAGCGGGTGGTGAGCCGGTTCCTGAAGTCTTGCAACAGGCCCAGCCTCTACCAGGTCGCCCTCTTCAACGGATCAGAGGCTCCCAAGAGCGCCTTGGACAAGGCCATGGGGGAAAATAAGACACTTCGCTCGAGCGTCGTGTACGGGGGGAGCCCCGTTGATCCAGACACCGCTGGCCTGCAGGAGGTCCGGTATGGTTTGCACAGCAGCGGACTTCTGCGGATGATGTACAGCGGCAAGTTCGCGGGAAGAATCGTGACACTCGCACCGGGAGTCGAAGCGCTCCCGGTCTCACTGGACATGACGACTCAGCTGAGTACGCTCGGAGAGTGGATCGAGAACATCGAGTCCTTGACGGTCGAGCAAGCAATCCAGTGCGCGAGGTTGCGCGTGCTTCTGGATTTGTTCGACCAGATGAAGACTGGCGCACTGCCCGTGGAGCGAAAGCCGCTTCGCATCCAGGTCCTTACGGACTTTTGCTCCCTTGGAGCGAAATTCATCGTCAAGAAGCGGGCAACGCCCATCGCGAAGGGGCTTTTTTCAAGGCCTTATGATGTGAATCTGCTGCGCTGTGTATGGCAGAAGTACGGCCTTGACAAGCCCGACCATCAAGATGTGAGGCAGAGGGTCTGCGAGGCGTTGAATACGTGCGGCAGCGATCAGGAGAAGCTGATCGAGTTCGGAAGTAGGTTCCTCCAGTTGATCGGTGATTGGTACAACTGATCAGCGAAAGCGAGGAGGGCCCTCGCTGAGGTCTTTTGAAAGGGTGGCCTTTGGAACCAGCCCTTTCAAGGTGCTGGAGGTGGTGCTTCCAGATCGCACTGGACGTCTTCGCCTGTGCCCTCCGTGGCGGCAGGCTCACAGGGGGGCCAGGAGCGCGAGCGTTGCTCTGCTTCGTCCCCGCCTCCACCTCACGAACCAGGGCCTCGGGACTCTACCTTTCCCTGTAGCGCGAGGAGTCGCCCATGGGGGATGGTGCGGAGGAACTCGAGGACTTCACTGACTTCAGTGACTCCTTCCTGAAGGAGATCGCTCGGGCGCCCGTTCCCTCCCGGATGCCGGCGCCTGGCTCACTGCTGGGTGGCCGGGACGAGCGCCGGTTCGAGGTTCTCGACGCGCTGGGGGGCGGCGCCATGGGGCAGGTCTTCCGTGCTCGGGACGCGGAGCTGCAGCGCGTCGTGGCCCTCAAGTTCTTCCTGCCACGTGTCGCGGGAACGAAGGAGGAGGCGCTTGGCGCGATGCTGCGTCAGGAAGCACGCGCCATCGCTCAGCTCGACCACGAGAACATCGTCCGCATCTTCGATATGGGCGAGTGGGGCGGCGCACCCTGGGAGCCCCTGGTCCCCTTCCTCGTCATGGAGTGTCTGGACGGGGAGTCACTCGGTTCGCTCCTCAGCCGGGAGCGTCCGGGGCTGCGGCGTGTGCTGGGCATCATGCAGGGCGTGGCCAGGGGGCTGGCGCATGCGCACGAGCGCCACATCGTCCACCGTGACCTCAAGCCGAGCAATGTCTTCCTCACCCGGCAAGGCACGGTGAAGCTGCTCGACTTCGGACTGGCGCACCTCCTGGGGTCCGGCTCGCACGTGCCCTTCCTCCCCACGGCCGGAACGCCCCCCTACATGGCACCGGAGCAGTGGCGGGGTGAGCCGCAGGATGCGCGCACCGATCTCTGGGCCGCGGGGGTGATGCTCTACGAGCTGCTCACCGGCGAGCTGCCCTATCCAAGCGTCAACCTGGAGGAGCTGCGTGCCCGCGTGCTCTCTCCCGAGCCGGTGCCCTCGGTCCGCGAGCGGGCTCCAGAGCTGTCCCAAGAGGTAGCGCGGCTGGTGTCCCTGCTGCTGGAGAAGGAGCCTGGCCGGCGGCTGCCCAGCGCGACCGCGTTGGCCGAGCGGCTGCACCAATTGGAGACGCAACTCGGGCCGTGGCGCGAGGAGCCGCATGCCCTGGGTCCTCAGCGCCGGCAGGTGGCGCTCGTGTCCTGCGGGTTGGTGGGATTGGCTCGGCTCTCCGAGAAGCCCGACCCCGAGGATTCCCTCGAGATGGAGGAAGACTTCCACCGCAGGTGCTCGCGGGTCATCCAGCGGCACGAGGGCTTCGTCACCCATTGGCTCGGCCAGGAGGTGCTCGCCTGTTTCGGCTACCCGGTGGCCCGTGAGGACGATTCGGTACGTGCGGTGCGTGCGGGGCTCGACCTGCTCAGGTGCTTTCAGGAGGAGCCGCCTCGCCTGCCGGGGCACGCGCTCTCCGTGGGGGTGGGGATCCACACCGACGCGGTGGTGTTCACCGTCTCCGCCCAGCAGTCGTCAGGGACAGCACCCGCCATCCAGGGAGAGGCACAGCAGATCGCTTCCCGGCTGGCGGAGCTGGCGGGGTCTGGAGGCGTGGCAATCGGCGGTAACACCTTGCTGCTGGTGCGCGGCGCCTTCGAGACCGAGCCTCTCGTCAACCAGGATCCCCCTGGGCCGGTGGGCGGACAGCGCCTGGACGCCTGGCGTGTGCTGCGCGAGCGCGAGGCGGTGATGCGCTTCGAGCGGGTGCTCGCCACCGGTCACGTCTCCCGCATGGTGGGGCGGGAGCGGGAGCTTCGGATGCTCCTCGCTCTCTGGGAGGAGGCCCGGGAAGGGCGGGGCTCCTTCGTGCTCATCCGTGGGGAGGCGGGTATCGGTAAGTCCCGTCTCATCCAGGAGCTGAGCAGCCGGCTTTCCCCGGAGTCGGCCTACCTCGTCCAGGGCCAGTGCTGGCCGCGGCTCGAGAGCAGCGCCTTTGCTCCCGTCATCGATTTGCTATGGCGGCGCTTCTTTCCTGGCGAACCCCGCGTGCGCTCGCGGCGGGAGCTGCGCGGCCATCTCGAGTCGTTGCTGGGTGCTCTGGGTCTGCTTCGCGAGCCCAAACTGGATGCGCGGTACATCGACGGTCTCGCGTCCCTGCTCTCGCCAGCCGGCGCGGAGGAGACTCCGTCCATTGGGCTCTCGTTGGAGCAGCGGGAGAGCAAGCGGTGGCTCCTCGATGCGCTGCGGGCCCTGCTCTTGCGGATGGCGGAACATCGGCCGGTTCTCTCCGTGATGGAGGACCTGCACTGGGCTGATCCGTCCACCCTGGAGCTGCTCGGAGTCATGTTGGAGCACATCGGGAAGGAGCGGGTGCTCGTCGTGCTCAGCGCGCGCACCGGGTTCGAGCCTCCCTGGCCGCCGCGGCCCGGGTTCCATCGGCTCGAGCTCGGCCGGCTGTCGGAGGAGTCCACTTCTGCCCTGGTGCGGGAGGTGGCCAGGGGCCGGGAGCTGCCGGAAGAGCGGCTCGCGCAGCTCGTGGCGAAGACGGAGGGCATCCCGCTCTTCATCGAGGAGATGGCTCGCCTGATGATCGAGCGGGCACCTGGCGCGATACCGCTCACCCTTCACGAGTTGCTCGCGAGCCGGCTCGACGCGCTCGCGCCCCGGCAGCGGACGTTGGTCTGGTTCGCTGCCGGGGTGGGCCGCCGCTTCACCGGGGCCTTGCTGGCCGCGCTCACTCGACGGAGTGAGGCCGAGCTGCGTGAGGACCTCGCGTCCCTGGTGGCGGCCGGAATCTTCCAGCGGGACGACTCCGAGGAGCCGGGCTACCAGTTCCACCATGCGCTGCTGCAGGATGTGGCCTGGCAATCCCTTCCGCGTGGTCGCCGGCGGGAGTTCCACCGGCACATCGCCCAGGTGCTGGAGGCGCGGTTCCCCGGCGTGGTGGGCGCCCAGCCCGAGGTGCTCGCCCATCACTACACCGAGGCGGGGGAGCTCGAGCGGGCCCTTCGCTACCGGATGCGCGCTGTGACTCTTGCGTTCCAGCGTTCGGCCAACCTGGAGGCCATCGTGCATGTGCGGCGGGCGCTGGCTCTGCTGCGAAGCCTTCCGGATGCCTCACGACGGAGCGGCGAAGAGATGATGCTGCTCAATTCGCTCGGCATCGCGCTGATGAGCACCCAGGGCTATGGCGTGCCCGAGATCGAGCAGACCTACACCCGCGCGTTGGAGCTCTTCGAGCAGGAGGGGGAGTCTCTCCCGTACCTCGAGCTGCTGTGGACGTGGTTGTGCACCTACTTCATCTCCGGCGGGCGTCTCTCGCTGGCGCACGAGCTGGCCGTGCGGCTCCTGACCCTGGGCCAGAGACGGGGAGACAAGAGATTGAGTGCCCATGCCTACCGGAATCTGGCGAGCATCTCCCGCCAACGGGGGGAGCTCCTCGAGAGTCTGGAACTGCTCGACCAGGCGAGGGTGCTTTCCGCGGAAGAGTCGCTCCTGGCCTTTCCCCTCAGCGGTCTTTGGGTTGATTTGGAGGTGTTGGATTCGAGCTTCATCTGTCTCACCCGGCTGGCCCTGGGCGATGTGCGGCGGGCGTGGCAGCTCGGCCTCGAGGCATTGGCGCGAGCCAGACGGATGAACCACCCCGGGACCCTGAACCTCGTGCTGGTCTGCCTGACGAGTGCCGCCCAGCTCCACCGGGATGTCCAACGTACCCTGGAGTGGGCGGAAGAGGGCATGCTCGCCGCGTCCAGGGTCTGGCTCAGGCCCTCGGAGGAGGTATTGAGGGGCTTCCGTGGCTGGGCATTGGCCAGACTGGGGCGACGCAAGGAGGGGCTCGAAGCTCTGCGCAAGAGCTTCGGGCAGTTGAGGCGGATGGAGGCCTGGAGCTTCGTCCCCTACCTCCAGGGACTGCTCGCGGAGGTGCAGGGGAGTCTGGGGCAGGTACACGAGGGACTGGCCTCGGTGGAGGAGGCCCTGGAATGCATGGACAAGCTCGGTGACCGCTTTGTCGTTCCCGAAATGCACCGCATCCGGGGGGAACTCCTGCGGTTGCGCGGAGAGAACGGCGAGGCGATGCGTTGTTTCCTCCGGGCCTGCATCATGGCCCATCGCGAAAGGGCCGCCCTGCTCGAGCTGCGCGCGACGGTCGCTCTGGCTCGGCTGCTGCGGGACACGGGGCACGACGTGCAGGCCCGCCGGAGGTTGGTGCGGGCCTTCTACGGGTCCAGGGTGGATTCCGAGGCCGTGGACTTCCAGGATGCCCGGGTCCTGCTCGAGCAGTTCTCGACGCCGCAGGAGGGCCTTGAGGCCCGGTGACGGGCGGAGGGTGTCAGGGAAGTTGAGCGGCACCACGTGGCACGAAGGCAATAGTCCGACCAGTGCCCGTCAAACATTATTTCCCTGTTTGAATCCATCCAACGTATTGACACGCCTTCACGCGATTCATCGGCGTCTCACCGGGCGCGGTGAAGCGGAATCGGGAAGCCGCGGACGGCGTACGACGGTGGAGCCGACCCGCTCCGGTTCCCTGGCCAGCGACTACCTCTTGCGCCTGCCCAGGGGCGCGCGCCCCTCAAGGGCGCGGCAAGCAGGTCGTCCGGCGTCGGATAGCAGAACAGGCTCGCCGAGAATGTCCGCCGAATCCCCCACGGCTCACCGGGACGCGCGTGAAAAATGCGCGCAGGCTCCACCTCGTCCGTGCTCCGCTGCAAGAGCGCGAAGTTCTCGGGCGGCTGTCGACGGGTGGAGGCTTGGTGCATGGCCGCTGCGGTTATTAAGACAGGGGGTGCAGACCGCGTGCGCGCGTGCAATCGTGGGGGCTGACGTAACGGCACGGGCGTCCTGATGTCTCAGGCCCTTTCACGCACGGAGTTTCCATGTTTGGTCGCGCGGTCGTCGCAGCGTTCGCTTCACTCTCGCTCATCGGGTGTGGAGGAGAGGTGTTCTCCGGCGGCACTGATGCCTCCGAGCCCGGTCCGAATCACGATGCTGGGACGAGCCAGCCGGAGGCGGACGCGGGAACGCCACCGGAAGTCGAGCCAGATGCGGGCAGCACCGACCCCTCCGACAAGCCCATCACCCACTTCGACGTCATCATCGGCACCGGAAGCGGACAGATCCACCTGCCTTCTGGCATCTCCGGAGTGAACTGCGGCGACGTCGTGGGGATTCGAGCAGGAACCTATTACGGGATTGGCATCGTCGGCGTGAACGGCTGCGCCGGTAACCCGATCACCATCGCGAATCATGGCGGGCAGGTGAAGGTCGTCGGCACCCAGCAGGGCAACTGGGGTATCAGCTTCGAGAACAGCTCTCATGTGGTCTTCCGCTCGGCCGTTCCCGGTGAGTACGGCTTCTACGTGAGGAACTCCGTCGGCCGCGGCGGGTTCGAGGTGTCCGGCACCTCCCACGACATGGAGATCAGCGGTGTCCACGTCGCGGAAGCCGCACACGGGATCATGATCAAAGAGGATCCTCGCTGCAGTCGCCCCAAGGCCTGGCACCCTTTCGTCATGAGAAACTTCGTGGTCAAGAACAATCGATTCGAGAACACGCTCTGGGAAGGGACCTATTTTGGTTTCCACAACGCCGAGAGCATGACGATGAGCTGCAATGGCTCCGATGTGCAGGTGAAGGCCGCGCGCCTTGCGAATGTGAAGACCCTCAACAACATCTTCCGGAACAACGGAAACAACGCCATCAAAGTCAGGCTTTGTCTGGAGGGTTGTGAGACGGCCTATAACGATGTCTACGGATACGCCCTCAACAAGGACACCGGCTGGGATTCAGGCATCACCTACGGCTACGAAACCTATGGCTCCATTCACCACAACCGGGTGGAAAGGGGCTATGGCAACGCCATCGAGATCATCGGCAGGGTTCAGAGCACCATAAAGATTCACGACAACACGATCGTCAGTCCGGGCACGATGCCCGATGGATCGAAGGGCCAGACCTGGGCGAGAGGGATCGCAGCGGACTTCCGGTCGACCGGTATGCGGGTCGAGATCTTCGACAACTCGATCTCCAACCCGATCGCGGGAGACGTCTCGTTGACCAACTACGAGAATCTGTCCGGTGTCACCGGGAAGGTCTGCAACAGCGGAAGCCGCATCGAGAACGTGAACGTCCAGCTCGACGCCTGCCCTTGAGCGAACCACAGCTAACGCCATCCACGGCTTCTTATACGCCTCCGGATTTGGTCCAAACTCGGTTCAAAGCGGCGGGTTGCTCTGCATGGAAGCGGCGGGAATCGAAGCCGCCGCCTGGTGCCTCTGGCGGCGTCAGCTCACTCCCGGGTGACGGTCGTCGTCTCGAGGACTGGCGAGCTGGCGATCTCCTGCTCGGAGAAGAGGATGGGCCGCCACTGCTTCTGGGCGAAGAGCTGGAGCTGGTCGTTGAGGTGGGACGGGTCCTCGGACTCGCCGTAGGTGAGCAGGGCCCGGGCCTCCAGGCCGCTGTCGGTGTAGCGCATGGCCATGAGGAAGCTCGTCCCATGGTTGATGACGTAGCCGTCGGTGGTGAGGCCCGTCGTGGAATTGATGACCGTACCGCGCGGTGTCGGCTCGTCCAGCGTGGACTTCAGGGTGCGGTAGCTGACGACGTTCATCGTGCCATCCACCGCCACGCCACCATGGAGCGGAGTGCGGCCACCTCGTGGCGAGAACTGCACCTGGCCCAGCGGTGCATCCACCGCGATGCCGGCATCTCCCAGGCGCAGCACGGCCTCGGCCAGCTTGTCCAGGAGCGGATCCGCCCCCGACGCGGGCGCTGGCACGAGCGTGTTCGGCGTCTCCATGGGCTGTGAGGGAGAGAAGGCCGTGGCGAAGAGGGTGCCCGCGTTCTGCAGGGCCGCGGTGCCGTAGACGCCCATCAGCTCGCGCCAGAGGGGGGCTCCCACGCTGCTCGTGTCGTAGTGGCCATCCCACGCCGCCAGCACGGCACAGGCCTGGGTGAGGTCCACCCCCTGGCCCCGGGCGGTGCCCATGGGGTTGCCCTGGCAGCGCTGGACCACCTGCGCGCGCAGCAGCTCGGCCGTCATGCCGCGGTTGTCGAGAACGGTGGCCTGCAGCTCCTCGAGGGTGAACCGGCCATCGGGGCCGGAGGCGCCTCCCTCGCGCACCTCGGTGAGCGCGACGAGGTTCATCCGGGTACGGGGCGACTGGGGCACGCGCTCGAAGCCGTGCAGGGGGGAGAAGCCCTCCAGGGGCTCCGCGGGGTTGGCCAGCCAATAGCTGTCATTGGCGTTGAAGACGAAGTCGCGGCGGGACAGCTGTGGCACCCGCGAGAAGGGAACGAGCCCCGGGCTGCGCGCTCCGGGCTCCACCACCCACTCGTTGACGGCGGTGCTCCCGTCGAGCAGCACGATGCCCTGGGCCTGCAGCGCGGCCTGCGGCGAGCCGGGCGTGGCGACCGCCTGCCGCCACCTCGCCAGAGCCTCGGCACTGAGGTTGGGCGTGGGTGAGGCATCCGTGTACCAGACGTTCCCCTCGCGATCCGCGGCCATGGTGTTCACCCAGGGGCTGCCCTGCGCGGTGGCGAAGACCTCCTGGTACTGCTGGAGGCTGGTGGCCCGTCCCATGTCCAGGAACTGGGTGAAGAAGGTGGTGTTGTCGAGGTTGGCGTCCCGGTAGCTGACGGCGGTGGAGCCGGTCCACCCCAGGCCGGGCAGGGCCAGCAGGGGGCCGTGGTGGCTGCTGTAGAGGGTACGGGAGACGTCCTTCAGCGAGCCATCGGGCTGCAGCACCTGGACGGTGAAGGTCCGGGCCGTCATCTCCCGCTCCTGGCCCTCATACTCATACGTGGTGGGCCTTCCGGGGACGAGCTTCAACAGGTAGGCCGTGAAGCGCGAGCCGGACGAGAAGGTATGCGTCCAGGCCACGTCCTTGTTGAAGCCGATGAGGACACCGGGCGCGCCGAGCAGGGAGACGCCGTAGACGTCGAGCTGGCCGGGCACGGTGAGGTGGCTCTCCCACAGCCGCAGCTCGCCCTCCCAGGGGAAGTGCGGGTTGGCCAGCACCATGCCGCGCCCGTTGGCCGTGCGCTCGGCGCCCAGCGCCCAGCCGTTGCTGGCGAGGCCCGCCTCCTCGCGCGGAGGCAGGGGGGGCGGTACGGACTGCACGCCCTTCGGGCTGGGGGGCTGCGCCGCGGCGATGGTGTCGATGAGGCGGTAGCCGCTGGCCGTCAGCGTGATGTTGATGAGGTAGGCCACCATCTCGTCCGCGCCGATGGGGCGCAGCCAGGGCTGCCCGGCGCAGGACAACCGCGTGGCCCCGGGGCTCTCCAGGAAGTGGTTGTAGCCGGCGGTGAACCCTTCGAGGAATTGACGGGAGTCCTCGGGCTGGGTTTCGAGGCCGGCCCGGCCTCGCTCGAGCAGGTCCAGGGCGTGGTAGGCGAAGTCGCTGGAGAGATGGGCGTCCCCGGGGCCTGCCCCGAAGAAGCGGGCGCGCTCGCCGCGAACCTTGATGATCTGATCCGCCAGGGTGCAGGCATGATCCTGGGCGAAGGCATACCCCTGACCGAAGCCCGCGCCGCCGAGGTTGGGGGCGGTGATGTGGGGAATGCCGTGGGCGGTGCGGCGGATGGTGGCCCGGTAACGGGGCTCGGGGGCTTCGGCTCCGGGTCCGGGCAGCCCGTGGAGGCCACCAGGGCCAGGGACAGGAGGAGGGTGGGCCAGCGAGGCGGACGCGCGGACGCGTCAGACCGTACGAAGCAGTCCGAAGGAGGGGCGGTGTGCATGGGGATGGCCCCAAGTGTAGCGACGCCGCCCCCCCCCCGTTCAATTCGTGGGCTCTGGAAGACGCGCCTCTCGGGGTTCCACGGTCCTCGGGCTGAGCAGCCGCATGATGAAGACGTAGAAGACCGGCACGAAGATCACCGCGAGCACCGTGGCGGACAGCATCCCCCCGAGCACCCCCGTGCCGATGGCGCGCTGGCTGGCGGCGCCGGGTCCATTCGCGATGGCGAGCGGGACCACGCCCAGCGTGAAGGCGAGCGAGGTCATGAGGATGGGACGGAAGCGCAGCTGCGCGGCCTCGAGGGCCGCGTCCAGGAGCGGCCTGCCCTGTTCCCGGAGCTCCTTGGCGAACTCGATGATCAGAATGGCGTTCTTCGCCGACAGGCCGATGATGGTGATGAGCCCGACCTTGAAGTAGACATCGTTGCTCATTCCCCGGAGCATGACGGCCAGCACCGAGCCGAGCACTCCCAGGGGAACGACGAGCATCACGGCCAGGGGAATGGACCAGCTCTCATAGAGGGCGGCCAGGCACAGGAACACGAACAGCATGGACAGGGCGATCAGGAACGGGGCCTGCGAGCCCGACTGGATTTCCTGCAGGGATTGTCCGCTCCAATCAAAGCCAAACCCCCGGGGGAGCTGGCTCGCCAGGCGCTCCATCTCCTGGAGGGCCTCACCGCTCGAATGACCGGGAGCCGCGTTGCCGCTGATGCGGGCCGCGGGGTAGCCGTTGTAGCCGATGACCTGGGAGGACCCCACCCGCCAGTCCACCGTGGCGAAGGCGGAGAGGGGCACCAGGGTGCCCTCGCGGTTGCGCACGTTGAGCGCGAGGAGATCCTCCGTCTGCATGCGCCGGCTTCCCTCCGCCTGGACGATCACCCGCTGCATCCGGCCCGCGTTGGGAAAGTCATTGGAGTAGGCCGAGCCCAGGTTGGTGGAGAGGGTCTCGTTGATTTCCGCGAACGTGAGCCCGAGCGCGCTGGCCTTCTCGCGATCGATGCGCAGCTCGACCTGCGGTGCGTTCGCCAGACCCTCGAACATCACGCCGGTGAGGACGGGACTCTGGGCGGCGGCCGCCAGCAGTTGATCCCTCGCGGCGGCGAGCGCCTCCTGTCCCAGGCCCGCCCGGTCTTCCAGCCGGAAGGAGAAGCCGCCCGTGTTTCCCAGTCCCTCGATGGGCGGAGGCGAGAGCGCGAAGATGAAGGCATCCCGCACCGCCGAAAGCGCCGCGTTCGCCCGCGCGGCGATGGCTTCCGCGCTGTCATCCGCTCCTCGCTCCTCCCAGGGCTTCAGCGTCGCGAAGCTCAGGGCCGCGTTCTGCCCCTGGCCGGAGAAGCTGAAGCCCAGGATGGCCACGACCCGGGCCACTCCCGGCTCGGCCAGCAGCGTCTTCTCCATCTGGACCACCGCATCCAGCGTCCGGTTGACCGTGGCCTCCGGTGGCGCCTGCACGCCGAGGATGATGAAGCCCTGGTCCTCGTTCGGGATGAAGGACGAGGGGAGCTGGACGAACAGCCAGCCGAGGGCCGCGAGCACCGCGGCGTAGATGAGCATGAACCGGCCCGCACGATGCAGGGTGCGGCTCACGAGTCCACGGTAGGCGTGGGAGGTGCGCTCGAAGCCGCGGTTGAACCAGCCGAAGAACCCCGAGCTCGCGTGCGCGTGTCCTCGGATGACGGGCTTGAGGAAGGTCGCGCAGAGCGCTGGCGTCAGGGACAGGGCGAGCAGCGCCGAGAACAGGATGGACACCACCATGGTCAGCGAGAACTGCTTGTAGATGACGCCGACGGAACCGGGGAAGAAGGCCATGGGCACGAAGACGGCGCTGAGCACGAGCGTGATGCCGATGACGGCCCCGGTAATCTGCTTCATGGCCTTCTGCGTGGCCTCGCGTGGAGACAGGCCCTCCTCGCTCATGATGCGCTCCACGTTCTCGATGACCACGATGGCGTCGTCCACGAGGATGCCGATCGCGAGCACCATGGCGAACATGGTGAGCACGTTGATGGAGAAGCCCATCGCGAACATCACCGCGCAGGTGCCGAGCAGGGCGATGGGGACGATGAGGGTGGGAATGAGCGTGTAGCGGATGTTCTGGAGGAACAGGAACATCACCAGGAAGACCAGGAGCACCGCCTCGGCGAGCGTGTGGAGGACCTTCTCGATGGACACGCCCACGAACGGGGCCGTGTCATAGGGAATGTCGTATGCGATGCCCGCCGGGAAGAACCGGGACAGCTCCTCCATCTTCGCGCGGACGGCCGTCGAGGTCGCGAGCGCATTGCCCGTGGGGGACAGCTGGACACCGATCGCCGCGCTCGGCTGACCATTGAGCCGAGAGGAGATGGAATAATTCTGACCGCCCAGCTCCACGCGGGCCACATCCCGCAGGCGCACGGAGGAACCATCCGCGTTCGCGCGAAGCACGATCGCTCCGAACTCCTCCGGCGAGGTCAACTGGCCCTTCACCAGCACGGTCGCCGCGACCTTCTGGGTCGCCGGTCCGGGTTGCGCTCCGAGCGAGCCCGCCGCGACCTGGGCGTTCTGCGCGCGGATGGCGTTCGTCACGTCCTGGGAGGTGAGGCCCAGTCCCTGCAGCCTGGTGGGATCCACCCAGATGCGCATGGCGCGCTCGAAGGAGAAGAGCTGCGCCCGGCCCACGCCCGGGATGCGCCGCAACTCATTGAGCACGTTGCGCGAGAGGTAATCCCCCAGGCCGATCTCGTCGAAGCTGTCGTCGATGGACCGCAACGTCACCATCATGAGGAAGCCGCTGCCCGCTTCCTCGATCTGCAGGCCCTGCTGTGACACGGCGAGCGGCAACCGGGGCTCGACCCGTTTGACACGGTTCTGGAGATCCACGGCGGCCAGGGAGGGGTCCGTCCCCGGCGCGAAGGTCGCGGTGATGGTGACCGCTCCCGTCGCCTCACTGGTCGACTCGAAGTAGAGCAACGACTTCGTGCCGTTGAGCTCCTCCTCGATGATGCGCGTGACGCTCTGGTAGAGCTCCTCGGGCGATGCGCCCGGATAGAAGGTCGAGATGGTGATCTGCGGCGGCGCCACGTTGGGGTACTGCGCCACGGGCAGGTTGGGGATGGCGAGCACGCCCCCCATGATGATGAACAGCGCGATGACCCAGGCGAAGATGGGCCTGTCGATGAAGAAACGAGGCATGGCGGTGGGCCCTATCGAGGCTGGGAGGGGTTGATTCCGGTTCCAGGCGCGGTCCAGGCCACCGGCTTGACCGGTGCGCCCGCGGCGATCTTCTGGAAGCCATCGACGATGACCTGATCGCCCGCCTTCAGGCCTTCCTGGATCACCGCCTGCTCCTGATAGACGCGGGAGACGCGCACCGGGCGCACCTCGGCGGTGCCATCGCGCGCGACCACGAAGACCTGGGACTTGCCCGCGTTGTCCCGCTGGATGGCCTGCTGGGGCACGGCGAGCGCCTCGCTGAGGGTGCCCTGCTCGATGCGTCCCCGCACGTACATGCCAGGAAGGAGCTCGGCATCCGGATTGGGGAACTCACCGCGCACCGTCACCTGCCCGCTGCCGGGATCCACCGTCACGTCCGAGAAGAGCAGCCGCCCCGCCTTCGCATAGAGGGAACCATCGTCGAGGACCAGCTGGATGTTCGCCTGCTCGGGGGTGCTGCCCTGGATGCGCCCGTCCTTGAATGCCTGGCGCAGGCGGCGGAGCTCCATCGCGGGCTGGGTGAAGTCCACGTAGACCGGATCGAGCTGCTGGATGAGCGCGAGCGCGGTGGGCTCTCCCGCGCTCACGAGCGCGCCTTCCGTCACCAGGGCCCGGCCGATCCTTCCGCCGATGGGCGCGCGGATCGTCGTGTACTCCAGGTTGAGCTCCGCGCGGCGCACCGCCGCCCGGGCCGCCGCGACATCGGCCTCGGCACGCCGGAGCGCGGCCTGGAGCGTTTCGTGCTGCTCCTGGGTGACGACGCCGCTGGCCAGGAGCGTGTCGCCCCGTTCCGCCTGCTGGCGGGCCTCCGCGGCCGTCACCTCGGCCTTCGCCAACACGGCCCTCGCGCTGGCACGTTCGACCTCGTACATCGACGCGTCGAGCTTGAAGAGCACGTCCCCCGCCTTCACGCTGCCACCCTGCCGGAAGACGCGCTCGACGATGATGCCGGACACGCGCGGACGCACCTCGGCGCTCCGTGTCGGAGCGATGCGCCCCGGCAATTCATCGAGCACCGGAATGCTCGAGGGTTGCACGGTGATCGTCCCCACCTCCACGGCTGGAGGTGCGGCCGGAGGAGGCGCTTCGGAGGGCTTGCAGGCCGCACCCCCCAGGACGGAAACGAGGGCGAGGGTGCGGAAGAAGGGCGTCCGGTTTCGGGCGGAGTGCATGGAGCGTTCCTGGACGGTCCAGGACATGGACTGTGACGGGTGAGGGTGAATCGGAGCCAGGGCGCGCACCGGCCACGCGGAGGCTCGTGGTCAGGTGGGAAGGCTCGGTATTTCGAAGAGGCCCCCTACCTAGCGGCCGGAGGATGGAGGGTCAATCGAATCGTGGCCCGGAGAAGTGCGTTCTCCTCATGGCCTTTCTCATCCTCTCAAAGGAGCTCCTACAAGGGTGCTTCGAGCCGCTGAGCGCCGCGGCGAGCGGTTTCGCGCTGGCCGCAGCGCCACACCCACGCGGCCGTCACCAACAGCATGCCCGTGGCCGTCGTCAGCACGGCCACGAACGCGCTGTCGAATGCCGAGCGGGCGAGCGCGCGGATGAGCAAGCCCGATGCGGGTGGCAGGCCCTCGGCGACGCTCAGCGCCTCGTCCAGGCTGTCCTGGACCACGGTGGGCAGAGCCAGGTTTGCCGGGACGGAAAGCGACGCCGCATAGACCGCGGACAGGATGCTGCCCATCACCGTCACGCCAAGCGCGCCGCCCAGCTCGTAGGACACCTCCTCGACTGACGCCGCCATGCCGGCGCGCTCTGGCGGCGCTCGGTGCAGGATCGTGTTGGAGGCCGCCGTCATGGTCGCTCCGATGCCGGCGCCGAGCACCAGCAGGCTCGCGACCTGTAGGACGGCAGGAGCGTCATGCGCCAGCAGGTAGCCGCCCATGCCCAATGCGGCGCAGAGCAAAGCGGTCGATATGACCTGGATATCCCCCACCCGCGCCAACAGCCATCCCGTCAGCGGGCCGGCGACGAAGGAGGCAAGCGGCAGGGGTAGCGTGAACAAACCCACTTGGAGCGGCGACAGTCCGAGCACCAGCTGCAGTCGCTGGCTGAACACGAGCTGCCAGCCCACCAGGGCGGATGAGGCGATGACAGCCGCCGCCACCGCCGCCATGAAGGCGGGCTGGCGGAACAAGGCGAAGTCGAGCAGCGGGTGGACGCTGCGGCGCTGCCGGCGCGCGAACACCGCCAGGAAGGTCGCTCCCACGGCGAACGCCAGCAGGGCCGTCGTCCATGACGGGGCGCGCTTGCCGCATTCCTTGATCGCATAGACCAGCCCGACCAATCCCATCATCACCTGCACCGAGCCGGCCAGGTCCCAGGGGCGTGAGGTCTCGCTACGACTCTCGGGAATCAGCCGCCAGGCACACGGCAGTGTCAACACCACGATGGGGACGTTGACCAGGAACACCGCGCCCCACCAGAAATGCGCGAGCAGCAGCCCGCCCACCAGGGGCCCCAATGCCGCGCCGCCCGATGCGACCGCGGCCCAGATACCAATGGCAACGGCACGCTCGCGGTCATCAGTGAAGGTGATGCGGATGATGGACAAGGTGGCCGGCATCATCATGGCCGCCCCCACGCCGAGCGCTGCTCGCGACGCGATCAGCGCGGCCGCCGACGGCGAGAAGGCGGCGCACGCGGAAGCGCCCCCGAACACCACCAACCCGCCTAGAAACAGCTGCTTATGGCCGATCCGGTCGCCCAGCGAGCCCATGCCGAGGAGCAGGCCTGACATGACCAGCGAATAGGCATTGATGACCCACAGCTTGGCGGAAGCCGAGGCGCCCAGCGCGTGGGTCAAGACGGGCAAGGCGGTGTACAGCACCGTCATGTCGACGACGATCAACAGCAGCGCGACGGAAACTACCGCCATCACCAACCATTTCTTCTGGGAATTCACGCACTCACCCGATGGAGTCCTGGCCGCGGTGGTGTCGCGCGCCCGGGGTGGACTATAAATACGGGCGTATTCAAAAGCAAGGAGGCGCAATGGGGCGTTACCAGGCGGTGGACCGTGACAGCGTCCTGGACGCGGCGGAGTCGATCGTTCGGACCAGGGGCATCGCGGCGCTGACGATTGATGCCGTGGCCAAGGCAGCGGGCATTTCGAAAGGTGGCGTGCAATCGAGCTTCGGCACCAAGGACCAGCTGATCGCGGCGATGTACGAGCGGTGGGGAACGGAGTTCTACGCCGAAATCTCGCGACTGGTCGGGGAGGATCCGTCGCCCATGGCGCGACTGCGCGCCTATATCGAGGTCACGTACCGCACCGACAAGGCCGAGGGGGACCGAGCGGCGGGCATGATGGCGGCCCTGCTCAATGCGCCCGAGTACCTGAAGCAATTCCACCAGTGGTATGCGTCGCAGTTGGACGGCATCGACGTGTCGACTCCGGAGGGGCGGCGCGCGCGGCTGGCCTTTCTCGCCAACGAAGGAATCTTCATGCTGCGCACCTTCGGCTTCATGAAGGTGAGCGAGCGGGAGTGGCGAGAGATATATGCCGACATCCGCGGCCTCCTCGATGACGCGGATGGGCGCAAGACGTGACCAACGGGCTCCAGCGTCAGCGTCCTGCCATGGACGTGCGGCAGCGTCCGCTCCACCAGATGCACCGCATGAGGCCGGCGAGCACGGCCCCCCGTTCCCATACCAACAAGTAATAAATGACTGTGACGGGTGTCACGTTTCGCGGATGAAGCCCATCACATCCCGCGAGCCTCGCTCTCCGAACTGTCCACTCATTCCCGCAGCCCCAAAAGGAGAGGGAACCATGAAGTGGATGCTGAGTGTGATGACGGCGGTGCTGGTGTTCGTGTCTGTCGGTGTTGCGCGTGCGGCGGATGCTCCTTCTTGTGACGCGAAGACCGCGCCCATCGCCAACCAGCAGGATGCCAACAATCGGTGCCCGGCGGTTTGTACGAGCGCCGGCTACGAGAAGTGGAACGGGCAGTGGACGAACACGCCGCCCTCCGGGGCCGGGCCCGTCTGCGACTGCTACCTGATGAAGGCCGCGGACGTGAAGACGACGCCCCTGGCCAACCAGCAGGATGCGGACAAGCGCTGCCCGACCGTGTGCGCCAACGCGAAGGCCACCTGGAACGGGCAGTGGACGAACACGCCGCCCGCTGGTGGCGGTACCGTCTGCGGTTGCCTCACGCCGGCCTGCGGCTGAGCGCAAGCCCGCCTGACTGGCAATCAGGAGAGGCGCCCCTTCCCAGTCCTGGAGGGGGCCCCTCTCCGGGATAACCCGTCCCTCGTGTTCGGTGCGAAGACGGGACGTCCGGCGGCGGACGGCGATGGTCAACCGGGTGCTCGCGATGACCCGCCGTCCTGCCTCTTCGCATGGCGCGATCCCCTGCTGGGTATCAAGGTGAACGAGCCCCGCCTCCTGGAGACGGACCTGCGCCGCGAGCCCTGCCAGCCGAAGCAGCCGGAGCCTCGAGGGCCATCAATCCAGATGGAACGTCGCGTCGGACCGGTCGAGGGCGGTGGAGAGCGTCTGGACGTAGAGCAGGTGGTCGTAGTGGCGGATGTACCTGCCGGGGTAGTTGTACGACTCGAAGGACAAGCCACCGCTGTCCGCCAGACCCGCTCTCTGGTGGAAGGACGCGTCGTTCTTGAACGTGGTGGAGCCGTCGTTCTTCTCCACCCACAGCTCGAAGTTCTTGTGCCGCAGGTAATAGCCCGGGAAGTTCGCCGACTCGAACGAGACCGTGCCGGAGCCGGCGAGCCCTGGCACGAGCCTGAACTGCGAATCCCCCAGGTTGCTGACGTTCGTCTCGAGCTTCGCCCTGTACTCCCAGTGCCGGATGACGTAGCTCGGCAGGTTGTGGGACTTGAACCGGAAGGGGGTGAGCCCTTCCGCGACCGGAATCCCGAAGTTGGGGGTTCCGTCCGCGTTCCAATAGAGCTTTTGCACGCGGGTATGACGGTTCGGGTCGTAGAGGGGATCTCCGACGATCGTCTTATAGTTCCGCGCATGGTGGACGAGGATGTCGCTCTGCCCGTCCTCGGCTACGACGAAGGAGTTGTGGCCAGGGCCGTACTGGCTCGTCTTCTCGTTGCTGGTGAAGACGGGATTCGGCGACTTCGTCCAGGATGCCGGATTGAGCAGATCGCTGTTCGCGGAGGCCGTCAGCAGTCCGATGCAATAGCGGTCATCGGTCTTGCTGGCGGAGTAGGCGACGAAAATCCTTCCGTTCCGCTTGATGACCGCTGGGCCCTCGTTGACCCAGAAGCCCTGGGTCTCCCAGGTGTACTCGGGCTTCGCGATGAGGACCGCGGGCAGGGTGATGGTGGTGGGACTGCTCATCTTCGCGATGTACAGGTTGCTCTCCGGGTCCTTCTGCGCCCAGAGCATGTACCGCTGTCCGTTGTGCTCGAAGGTGGTCGCATCGAGCGAGAACGAATCCACGTGTGTGTAGACGCGGCCTTTCTCGGTCCAGGTGCCGCTCAGGGGATTGGCGCTGGCGTTCTCGAGGGCATAGATGCGGATTCTCCAGATGTCGTTGGAGGCTCCCGCCGCGAAGTAGATGTACCACTTGCCATTGATGAAGTGGATCTCCGGCGCCCAGATGTGCGCGGCCATCTCGCCGGACGCATGCTTCCTCCAGATGACCGTTTCCGAAGCGGTCGCCAGGCCTTGGATCGTCTTCGCGCGCCGCAGGATGATCCGGTCGTACTCCGGAACGGACGCGGTGAAGTAGTAATAGCCGTCGGTGTGTTTGTAGATATGGGGATCGGCCCGTTGCTGAATCAGGGGGTTCGTGTACTGCGGGGCCGCGGCTCCGGCGGTACCCGCCGTCAGCAGCAAGACCAGGGATGCGACAAATAGAGCGGGGGCGAACTGCCTGGCGAAGGATGACGGGGTCATGGGAATTCCTTCCTTTTGTCGGGTCAGGGGGAGACTTCCTTGAACGTCGCGTCCGCTATTTCGACCGAGGTGGAGATGGGATCCACCCGGAGCACGTAGTCGTAGTGTCGGATGTAGTAACCGGGCAGGTTGTATGACTCGTAGGAGTACCAGCTTGAGTTGGCCAGACCGGGAACGTCCCTGAAGGTGGCGTCCTGCTTGAACTGGCTCGTGCCGTCATTCTTCGCGAGGACGAGCAGGTAGTTGTCATGCCTCAGGAAGTAGCCGGGGAAGTTGACGGACTCGAACGAGATGGCGCCGCTGTCGGCCAGGCCGGGGACGATCCGGAACCGCGAGTCCTCGACCGGTGACACATTCGCGTCGAGGCGGGCCTGATAGTTGTAATGGCGGGCGAAGCGGGTCTGGAAGTTGAAGGACTGGAGACGCCTGATATCGCCGGGCTGCCCCGTTTCCTTCAGCACGGTGAGGTGCCGGACGAAGCCCGTGAGCGAGGGGAGCTCCTTCCTGGCCGACCAGGAGGCGAAGGTGTTGGTGGAGTCGCTGTAGTAGTACTTCCCGGCGGTGTACCCGTCGAAGAGGATCCGCCAAGTGCCATCGTCCAGCTGGTACAGGGCCGGGCCTTCCACCCAGTTTCCCCAGCCCGCCCAATCTCCGGTGCCTCGGAAGGTGTAGGGGCCGGTCAGGCTGGAGGACGTCGCGTACTCGATGTACTTGGTGGTCTCGTTCTTGGTGAACGCGTGGTAGGTGCTCCCCATCTTGACGATGAAGGTGTCGATGTAATTGGGACTCAATCCCGCCAGCGGCACGGGCGCGGACCAGGCGGACAGGGAGCTGTTCTGCGCCTTGATGACATGGGGGGTGAAGTTGCTCGTGCCCGTCGTGCGCAGGGACACGATGATGTTGACGCTGCCATCGCTGTCCTTGAACCACTCCGGCGCCCAGGTGTTCTGCAGGTTCGCGACGGGGAGCGTGACATTCCGGAGGAAGGTCCAGTTCACGCGGTCGGTGCTTCGGGCGAAGCCGATCGTGTTGCCTTCCCAGTTCGTGGTGTAGGTGACGTAGTACATCCCGTCGGTGTGCTTCAGGATGCTGGGATCCCGGATCAACCCCGACGGGGGGGTGTACGCGGGTCCCTTCATCAGCCCGTAATGGGTTCCGTTATAGGACTGGTACACATACATGTTCGATTCACTGGAGCTCGTGAATGCGCTCATGGTGTACACGCTCGTGTTCGCGTTCGCCGGGGTTGGCCGGAGCGCGAACAGTAGAAGAGCGGCCCACAAAACCGGAAGGAGGGCCAGAGGGGGGGCCCGGCATGTGAGCGCTAACATGCCGGGCCGGGAGTTGCTCACCACTTGCTTTCGACACATGGGAGTTCCTCGGGGTTGGGGTGGCGGGACATCGAGGCGAACATCAGGGCGAACGCCTCGAATCGTGTCAGGGTGAATGGACTCCGCACCGACGGTCAAGACGCTGAATCCAGATAATTCAGGCAACGCGCCGCATCATCCATGCAACGCATTGCGGCATAGACTGTCAGGCGGTGAGTGCAGCTCCCGTGCTGCTTCCCGCGCCCGTTCTGAAGCCAACATTCAGGGCGGCGCCGGTTGCGGCCGAGCGATGTCTGCCTCAACCGCTTGCCTCGGTTCGACGCCCGCCCGGCGCTTCACCAAAGTGTATGGCGCGTCGCTTCCCGCCTTGGTTAGGTTGCGCGAATGTCCACTTCATCTCTGCGAGAACTCCTCGAGCGCCTCGGTCCGGACGGGGTGCTCGCCTGTACCTGTGGGAAGCAGCACCGCATCTCGGTGAAGCAGGTCCTCGTCGGCGAGGATGCACTGCGGGAGTCGGCCGGGCTCCTCCGACGGGAGCGGGGGAGCGGTCCGGTGCTCTGGGTGCTGAGTGACGAGCACACGGAAGCCGCCGCGGCGGAGCGGTGGAAGACGGCCGTCAGCGCCAGCCGGATTGCCGCGCGCATCCTTCCCGGGGAGCCGAGGCCGGTCCCGACACTGGCGCTGGTGAATGAGCTCTCCGCCGAGGTGCGGGCGCTCTCCCCGGAGCTCCTGGTCAGCGTGGGCAGCGGTGTCATCAGCGATCTGGTGAAGAAGGTGTCCCTGGACACCGGCATACCCAACTGGTGCGTCGTGACCGCGCCCTCGGTGGATGCCTACAGCTCGGCGACCGCGGCGATCCGCATCGCGGGGTACCATCAGGCCGTCCCGGCCCGGCCTTCCGAGGTCATCGTGGGCGATCTGGAGGTGATTGGCCGGGCCCCCCGCCCGCTGTTCCTCGCGGGCCTGGGAGATCTGCTGGCCAAGTACCTGGCCCATCTCGACTGGAACCTCGCCCGGGTGGTGGCGCGCGAATCCCTCTGCGACACCATCGCCGGCCTGGCCCTCGGGTCCGCCCGGGAGGCGCTCGCGGCCGCGCGCACCTGGCAGACCCATCCCCTCGCGGCGGTTCGCTCTCTCACCGAGGCGGCGCTCGTGTCGGGGTTCGCGATGCAGGCCCTGGGCAGCTCGCGGCCGGCGGCCTCGGCCGAGCACACCCTCGCGCATTTCTGGGAAATGGCGGGCGCCGTGGCCGAGGAGGAGCACGACCTGCACGGGCTGTTGGTCGGCGCCGCGTGCCGACTCGTCCTGCCCGGCTATGCCGATTGGTACCGCCGGCTGGCGGAGGCGGAGGTGGACCTGGAGGGGAGGCTCGTGGCGCTCGAGCGTGAGCCGTCATGGGACGAGCGGTTGGAGGCGAGGATGCGCCCCTTCCGGCAGAAGATCTCGGAGGAGATGAGGGGCCGGGTGCTCGACCGCGCGACGCTGGCCCAACGCCTGGGCGCGTTTGCCCGAGCCAGGGAGTCCATTCAGGGCATGGCCGAGCCCCTGCTGAAGGAGCTCTCCGACGCGATCGACCTGCTGGCCGGTGCTGGCTTTCCCTTCTCGCTCGACGAGCTGGGGATCGACGAGCACTATCGGCTGCTGCCCGTGCGCAACGTCCGTCTGCTCCGGAATCGCTATACGACGTTCGATCTCGCGCACGAGCTGGGCCAGGAGGAGGCGCTCGTCGCCGCGATCTCTCGCGGCGTGCTGCCCGGGTGAGGCGGCCTCAGCGCCTCTTCGCCGGGGAGGTGCTCTTGCGCAGGATGAGCTGCGTCGGGACCACGACGTGCTCCCTGGTCCGCGCGGAGCCCTCGAGCTGGCCGAGCAGGAGATGGATGCAGCGCCGCCCGACCTCGGCGAAGTCCTGGCGCACCGTGGTCAGCGGCGGCGTGAAGTACGCGGCTTCGGGGATGTCGTCGAACCCGACGATGCTGATCTGCCGTGGAATCTCACGGCCGGCCTCGTGGAGCTGGCACAAGAGCCCCAGGGCCATCTGATCATTGGCCACGAAGACGGCCGTCACGTCGGGCGTCTGGACCAACTGCCGTCCGAGCTCGTAGCCGGAGTGGGCGCTCCAGTCGCCGCGGAGCAGGGGAGGCGCCGGGGCGCCGGCCTTCTTCAGCGCCGCTCGCCAACCGGCGACCCGCTGCTCGGCCTCGATCCAATCCGCTGGCCCGGCGATGTGCCAGACAGTCCGATGTCCCAGGTCGAGCAGGTGCTGCGTGGCGGCCATCGCGCCGCCGCGCTGGTCCACGGCGACCATCGGCACCGGGCTGTTGGCGCCGGCCTCGACCGTGACCACGGGAACGCCGGGTGGCAGGTGCCGCAGTGCCTCCACCGCCGTCTTTTGTGGCGCGATGACCACGACACCATCCACGCCCTGGTTGCGCAGGCGCAGCACCGCGTCGAGCACCGAGGCCCGGTTCAGCGACCGCAGGCTGGTGATGCTGATCGCGTAACCCGCCTCGTGCGCGGCCTCCTCGATGCCAATCAGGGTCGACGCGGGCCCGTAGAGCGCGGTGTCGAAGCTGACGACCCCGATGACCATCGTCCGCCCCGTGACCAGCGCCTGCGCCACCGTGTTCGGCCGGTAGTTGAGCTGCCGGATGGCGTCGAGCACGCGCTGGCGGGTGTCGCCTTTCACATGCGGGCTGTCATGCAGCACGCGGGAAACTGTTTGATGGGAGACACGAGCCAGCTTGGCGACGTCCGCCATCACGGGCGGGCGGCTCTTGCGATCTGGGGTTCTGCGTCCCGTCTGGGGTCCACTCATTTTGACAGCCTATCCTCATTGCCCTCCGCTCATGGATGCAGACATGATGCCTGTCCAGGTGGGCCGGGATGTTTGTGCGACGCGTCATGCGTTGCGCATCGCATCATGCGATACAAACGTCACGAATGTAAGCGCTTCGCTTGACGCCCCGCATGTGAGCGCTCACAATTCGCCGCCATTCCCGGGTTCGCTCGAGCCCGCTGCTCCCCCTCAATTCGGTTCACCTGGAGGTCCCTCCCCATGAAGCGCGAGGCGTTTGTCATCGGGATTGATTTTGGAACGGACTCCGTCCGGGCGGTGGTCGTTGACGCGTCGGACGGGGAGGTGGTGAGCGTGTCGGTCCAACACTATCCCCGCTGGGCGAAGGGGCTCTACTGCGAGCCGAGCGAGAACCGGTTCCGCCAACACCCCCTCGACTATCTGGAGACGATGCAGGCTTCCATCACGGAAGCGCTTGCTCGGGCGGGGAAGGACGTCGCGTCCAGGGTTCGTGGCATCGCGGCGGACACGACCGGTTCGACGCCTGTCCTCACCGACCGCCGCGGCGTGCCTCTCTCCCTCACGTCTGGGTTCCGGGAGGACCCGGATGCCATGTTCATCTTGTGGAAGGACCACACCTCGGTGGCCCAGGCGGAGCGCATCAACCAGACGGCGCGGACCTGGGGCGGCGCCGACTTCACGAAGTACGAGGGCGGCATCTACTCCAGCGAGTGGTTCTGGGCGAAGGCCCTCCGGGTCGTCGAGACCAATCCCTCCGTGGCCCAGGCCGCGGTCAGTGTCCTGGAGCTCTGTGATTGGGTTCCCGCCGTCCTGACGGGGTGTGATGATCTTGGAAAGATCAAACGCAGCCGCTGCGCCGCGGGGCACAAGGCGATGTGGCACGCCGAGTTCGGCGGGTACCCCGAGGACGCGTTCCTCGCCCGGCTCCATCCGCGCCTGGTGGAGCTCAAGGCCTCTCTCGGGCGGGAGACCTTCACCTCGGACATCCCCTTCGGCACCCTCTGCGCGGAGTGGGCGACGAAGCTCGGTCTGCCGCATGACACCGTCGTCGCCGTGGGCGCCTTCGATGCGCACATGGGCGCCGTGGGCGGAAACATCAAACCGCGCCAGTTGTTGAAGATCCTGGGGACGAGCTGCCTGGACATGGTCGTGGTGCCCAGGACGCAGGAGCCGGAGAAGCTGGTCCCGGGCATCTGCGGCCAGGTCGATGGCTCCATCATCCCGGGAATGCTCGGCTACGAGGCGGGGCAGTCCGCCTTCGGTGACGTCTATGCCTGGTTCAAGAAGCTCCTCGGCTGGCCTCTCGAGGCGATCCTCCCCGCCCTCTCCGGAGGGGACACGGCGACGAAACAGCCCCTCGCCGACGCGCTCCTGGAGCGTGTCATTCCGGAGCTCGAGCGGGCCGCGAAGGACCTCCCGTTGGAAGACAATTCCCTCCTGGCCCTGGACTGGATGAACGGGCGGAGGACGCCTGACGCGAACCAGCGCCTCAAGGGCGCCATCACGGGCATCAACCTGGGGACGGACGCTCCGCGGCTCTACCGTGCCCTGGTCGAGGCCACGGCCTTCGGCTCGCGCGCCATCGCCGAGCGCTTCAGGTCGGCGGACATCCGGCTGGACAGTGTCATCGCCATGGGCGGCGTGGCCAGGAAGAGCCCCTTCATCATGCAGACCCTGGCCGACGTGATGAACATGGACATCGCGGTCTCGGCGGGCGATCAAGCCGTGGCGGTGGGGGCGGCGATGTTCGCGGCGACCGCCGCCGGCCTCCATCCCAGGGTCGAGGCCGCGCAGGAGGCCATGTCGCCCGGCGTCGAGCGGACCTACCGGCCCGACCCGCCGCGCGCCAGGCACTACGCGTCACGTTATCAGGACTACCTCGCGCTCGGCGGCTTCGTGGAGCGGCAGCTGACGCGGTAGGCCACCATGTCCGGGCCTGGGCCAGGACGAGAAACAGGAGCAGGGTCATGATCGAGTTGAAGAAGCAGGAAGTCTGGTTCCTCACCGGAAGCCAGCATCTCTATGGTGATGCGGCGCTGGCGACGGTCGCCGCTGATTCACGGAAGATCGCCGAGTTCCTCGACGCCTCCGGGAAGCTTCCCGTCCGCGTGGTCTGGAAGCCCACGCTCACGGATCCCGAGGCGATCCTCAACGTCTGTCTGGAGGCGAACAATTCGCCGGACTGTGTCGGTGTCATCACCTGGATGCACACCTTCTCTCCGTCGAAGATGTGGATCGCCGGGCTCTCGCGCCTCCAGAAGCCTCTCGCCCACCTCCATACCCAGACGGAGCGTGAGCTCCCCTGGGACAAGATCGACATGGAGTTCATGAACCTGAACCAGTCCGCCCACGGTGACCGCGAGTTCGGGTTCATCGGCGCCCGCTTGCGGCTGGAGCGGAAGATCGTCGTTGGCTACTGGAAGGACGAGGACGTCCTGGCGAAGCTCGACGGTTGGGCGAGGGCGGCCTGCGGCCTCGCCGAGTCGCGGCGCATGAAGATCGTCCGCTTCGGCGGCATGAACATGCGGGAGGTGGCCGTCACCGGTGGTGACCGCGTCGAGGCTCAAATCCAGTTCGGCTGGTCCGTGAATGGCTTCGCCGTGGGTGACCTGGTCGGACGCATCGCCGACGTGAGCGATTCCGAGGTGGATGCGCTGATTTCGGAGTACGAGGACACGTACTCGCTCGTTCCGGCCCTCAGGAAGGGGGGCGAGCGGCGCATGGGGCTCCGCGATGCCGCGCGGCAGGAGATTGGAATGCGCGGCTTCCTCGAGGAGGGCGGCTTCAGCGCCTTCACCACCACGTTCGAGGACCTGCATGGGCTCAAGCAGCTGCCCGGCCTCGCCTGCCAGCGGCTCATGGCGCAAGGCTACGGCTTCGGGGCGGAGGGAGATTGGAAGACGGCCGCCCTCATCCGCATCATGAAGGTGATGAGCGCGGGGCGCCCCGGTGGTGTATCCTTCATGGAGGATTACACGTACCACCTGGCCAAGGGGAACGAGCTCGTCCTCGGCGCGCACATGCTCGAGGTCTGCCCGTCCATCGCGGAGGGCAAGCCCTCGCTCGAGGTCCATCCCCTCGACATCGGCGGCAAGGCCGATCCCTGCCGCCTCGTCTTCGCGGCCGGGGCCGGTCCCGCGGTCAACGCGACCCTCGTCGACATGGGCGGCCGCATGCGGATGATCGTGAACGAGCTCGACGTCGTGAAGCCCGAGAACCCGATGCCGAATCTCCCCGTGGCGCACGCCGTCTGGCGCCCCCTGCCCGACTTCAAGCGGAGCTGCGAGGCGTGGATCCTCGCGGGTGGCGCCCACCACGCCGGCTTCAGCCGCGCCATCACCGTCTCCCAGCTCCAGGACTTCGCGGGGATGGTGGGCATCGAGTTCATCCACATCGGGCGTGGGACGGAGCTCT
This sequence comes from Archangium violaceum, assembly GCF_016859125.1. Classification (NCBI taxonomy): domain Bacteria; kingdom Pseudomonadati; phylum Myxococcota; class Myxococcia; order Myxococcales; family Archangiaceae; genus Archangium; species Archangium violaceum. Next base: position 3,626,499 of record NZ_CP069338.1, read on the forward strand.
CCACCCTCAAGAACGAGCTTCGTTGGAATGATCTCGCGTACCGGCTGTCCCGGTAGGTGAGAGCGATGTGGGCCGTGTCATGGCGGGACTGTCGCTCGTCATGGCACGGCCGTTGTCACACCCCAGACAACACGAAGTGAGAGGCGACCCATGAAGAGAGCCCTGTTCAACGTAGCGTCCGCAGTCCTTCTCATCCTTGCGTTTGGCCCGGGACTTGCCCTGGCCAAGGACAAGATAGTGCTTGGCTTCTCCCAGGTGGGTGCGGAGAGCGAGTGGCGCACGGCCAACACCCAGTCGATCAAGGATGCCGCCGCGCAGGCGGGTATCACCCTGAAGTTCTCCGACGCACAACAGAAGCAGGAGAATCAAATCAAGGCGATCCGCTCCTTCATCGCCCAGCGGGTGGATGTGATTGCCTTCTCGCCGGTGGTCGAGACGGGCTGGGAGCCTGTCCTCCGGGAGGCCAAGCGCGCCAGGATTCCCGTCATCCTGACCGACCGCGCCGTCTCCGCGAAGGACGAGTCGCTCTGGGTCACCTTCCTGGGCTCGGACTTCGTGGAGGAGGGCCGCCGCGCCGCGAAGTGGCTGGTCGACTACGCGCCGGTCAAGGAGCTGGCCGCCAAGGGTGAGGTCAACATCGTCGAGCTCCAGGGCACCGTCGGCTCCGCTCCCGCCATCGACCGCAAGAAGGGCTTCGAGGAGGTCCTGAAGGGCCATCCGAAGTTCAAGATCATCCGCTCGCAGACCGGCGACTTCACCCGTGCGAAGGGCAAGGAGGTCATGGAGGCGTTCCTCAAGGCCGAGGGCAAGAAGATCAACGTCCTCTACGCGCACAACGACGACATGGCCATTGGCGCCATCCAGGCCATCGAGGAGGCGGGCCTGCGGCCCGGCAAGGACATCGTCATCGTGTCCATCGACGCGGTGAAGGGCGCCTTCGAGGCGATGATGGCCGGCAAGCTGAACTGCACGGTGGAGTGCAGCCCGCTGCTGGGGCCGCAGCTGATGAGCCTCGTGAAGGACGTGGTGGCCGGCAAGTCGGTGCCCCGGCGCATCGTCACGGAGGAGGGCGTGTTCCCGCAGGAGGTCGCCGCCAAGGAGTTCCCGAACCGGAAGTACTGAAACCCAGGCCTTGTGCGTGGAGGAGAGGGGTCCATGACTGAAGCCGTTCCGGTGCTCGAAGTGAAGGGAATCTCGAAGCGCTTCTCCGGTGTCCAGGCTCTCCGGGGGGTCGACTTCCGCCTCCTGCCGGGCGAGGTCCACGCGGTGATGGGCCAGAATGGCGCGGGCAAGTCGACGTTGATCAAGATCCTCACGGGCGTCCATCGCCCGGACGCGGGACGCATCCTCCTCCAGGGGGGCGAAATCAAGCCCAGGAGCCCGAGCGAGGCCCGGAAGCTTGGGATCAGCACGGTCTACCAGGAGGTGAACCTCTGCCCGAACCTGTCGGTCGCCGAGAACATCTGCCTCGGGCATGACCCCTCCGAGGCCTTCGCCATCCGGTGGAAGCAGATGAACCGGAAGGCGGAGGCCCTCCTGGCGGACCTCAACATCCACATCGACGTCACCGCTCCGCTCTCCGCCTATTCGATCGCGGTGCAGCAGGTGTGCGCCATCGCCCGCGCGCTGAGCACGCAGGCGAAGATCCTCATCCTCGACGAGCCGACCTCGAGCCTCGCCGAGGATGAGGTGAAGATGCTCCTGTCGGTCATGAGGAAGCTCAAGGCCCAGGGGATGGCCATCCTCTTCGTCACCCACTTCCTGGATCAGATCTTCGAGATCTCCGACCGCATCACGATCCTCAGGAACGGCGAGCTCGTCGGCGAATACCCCGTCACCGAGTTGTCGCGCATCGAGCTGGTGACCCGGATGGTCGGCCGCGAGGTCGCCGAGGCAGGTCCGAGCAGGGCCAAGAGCGTCCGCCTCCCGTCGGCGGAGGTGGCCCAGGGCGAGGAGGCCGAGGCGCCCTTCCTCAGCGCGGAGGGACTTGGACGAAGGGGCTCGGTCCAGGACGTGGGCCTGGAGGTGAAGCGGGGCAAGGCCCTGGGCATGGGAGGTCTCCTGGGCTCGGGGCGGACGGAGATCGCCCGGCTGCTCTTCGGCATCGACCGGGCCGAGGAGGGCTCCATCAAGATCGAGGGGAAGTCGGCGCAGCTCTCCTCGCCCCTGAAGGCCATCCAGCACGGCATCGGCTTCTGCCCGGAGGACCGTAAGCACGAGGGCATCGTGGGCGAGCTGTCGATCCGCGAGAACATGGTGCTCGCCCTGCAGGCGAAGCGGGGCATCTTCCGTACGCTCTCCCGGAAGCAGCAGGACGAGCTCGCGGAAACCTATATCAAGGCCCTCGGCATCAAGACCCCCGATGCGGAGAAGCCCATTTCCCAGCTCTCGGGCGGAAACCAGCAGAAGGTGCTCCTGGCGCGCTGGCTGGCCACCGACCCGCGAATGCTCATCCTCGACGAGCCGACCCGCGGCATCGACGTGGCGGCGAAGCTCGAGATCATGGAGAAGGTCATGGAGCTGTGTGACAAGGGGATGGCCATCCTCTTCATCTCCTCGGAAATCGAAGAGGTCCTCTGCTACTCGGACCGCATCGCGGTCATGCGCGACCGCCGCAAGGTGGGCGAAATCGAGGCGGGCGAGGCGGACGAGAGCACGGTGTTCAAGATCATCGCGGGAGGTCAGGCATGAGCGTCTCGACGTCCGAGCTCGTGCGGGGTCTGGCCAAGAAGCGGGTCTTCTGGCCGCTGGTCACCCTGGCCCTGCTCCTGCTGTTCAACCTGGCCTTCAATCCGCACTTCTTCTCCATCACCATCCGGGAGGGGCACCTCTACGGAAGTTTGATCGACATCCTCAACCGTGCCGCCCCCCTGATGATCGTCGCCATGGGGCTGACGTTGGTGATCGCCACACACGGCATCGATATTTCCGTGGGGGCGGTGGTGGCCATCGCTGGGGCGGTGGCGGCGACGATGATTGGCGGCCAGCTGGACCTGAGCGGCGGAGCGCAGGACGCGACCCGGTATCCCCTGGTGCTCGTCATCATCGTCACACTGGCCGTGGCGATGCTCTTCGGGATGTGGAACGGCATGCTGATCTCCTTCTTCGGCATGCAGCCCATCATCGCCACGTTGATCCTCCTCGTGATGGGGCGCGGCGTGGCCCAGCTCATCACCGAGGGCCAGATCATCACCATCTACTACACCCCCTATTTCTTCATCGGGAATGGCTTCCTCGCGGGGCTCCCGTTCTCGCTCTTCATCGTGGCCGCCGTGTTGGCGCTGCTCCTGCTGCTCACCCGGAAGACCGCGCTGGGCCTCTTCATCGAGGCGGTCGGCCTCAACCCCGTCGCCGCCCGCTTCGCGGGAGTCCGCGCGCGCGCCATCACCTTCTGGGCCTATGCCTTCAGTGGCCTGTGCGCGGGGATCGCGGGGTTGATCGTCAGCTCGAACGTCAAGAGCGCGGACGGCAACAACGCGGGACTGCTCTTCGAACTGGACGCCATCCTCGCGGTGGTCCTGGGTGGAACCGCGCTCAACGGCGGCCGTTTCACGCTGGTGGGCAGTGTGTTGGGCGCCCTCATCATCCAGACGCTCACCACGACCATCTACTCCGTCGGCGTGCCGCCCGAGGTGACGCTCGTCGTGAAGGCGGTCGTCGTCTTCCTCGTCAGCATCCTGCAGTCCGACAAGGTGCGCAATCGCATCGCCACGCTGGGCAAGCTTCGGGAGGCACTGTGATGGACAATGGCAACACCGCTGCTTCCGCCGCGGCACTCCCCGCCCTGACGCCGGCGCATTCGAGGCCCCGCCTGGATCCGCGTTACCTGCCGCTCGTGGTCACCCTGGGGCTCTTCGTGGCGATGTTCGGGGCGGGCTCGGTCGCGTTCGAGGGCTTCTTCTCGCTCCAGGTCTTCCTCAACCTCTTCGTCGACAACGCCTTCCTGTTGATCGCCGCGATCGGGATGACCTTCGTCATCATCTCCGGAGGCATCGATCTCTCGGTGGGCTCGGTGATCGCGCTGACGACCATGGTCCTGGCGACCCTGGTCGAGAACCGGGGCTGGAGCCCCGCGCTGGTCATTCCGTTGGTCCTGCTGATGGGGGCGGCCATCGGCCTGGTCCACGGGGTCGTCATCCAATACTTCGAAGTCCAGCCCTTCATCGTCACGCTGGCGGGCATGTTCCTCGCGCGAGGGCTTTGCTACCTCATCAGCATCGACTCGATTTCCATCACGAATCCGTTCTTCAGCGATATCTCCGCGGTTCAAATCCCGCTGCCATTCGATACCTCCATCTCCGTCAACGTCGTCATGGCGCTGGGGATGTTGGTGGTGGCGATCTACCTCGCTCACTACACGCGCTTCGGGAGGACCCTCTATGCGATTGGCGGGAGCGAACAGTCCGCCCTGCTGATGGGCCTTCCGGTGGCGAGGACGAAGATCCTCACCTACACGTTCAGCGGCTTCTGCTCCGCCCTGGCGGGAATCGCCTTCACCTTCTACATGCTGTCCGGGTACGGGCTGCACGCGCAGGGAATGGAGATGGACGCCATCGCGGCGGCGGTGGTCGGTGGAACCCTGCTCACCGGGGGCTCGGGCTATGTCGTGGGCACCCTGGTCGGCGTGCTGATCTACGGCACCATCCAGACCCTCATCATGTTCGAGGGCAGTCTCAGCTCCTGGTGGACGAAGATCGTCATTGGTCTGTTGTTGCTCGTCTTCTGTCTGTTGCAGAAGGCGCTGGCGCGTGGTCCCCGGAGCAAGGGGCCCATCCCCGCGACCCGGGAGGTCAACGGGCAGCAGCTCCCCGCGTCCGCGTCCACCGAGCGGACGGCCCATGCCGGCGGGTAGGCCGCGAACACTCTCGAGCACAGCTCTGAACCGCAGCGAGGTCTCATGGAATCGAAATACCGTGAATTGAAGGAACGAGCCTGGGCCGCGAACATGGAGATCCCCCGGCGCGGGCTCGCCATCTACACCTTCGGAAATGTCTCCGCCCTGGATGCCGGGGCGGGCGTCTTCGCCATCAAGCCGAGCGGGGTCGCCTACGAGAAGCTCCAGGTGGACGACATGGTGGTGGTCGATCTCGAGGGGAGGATCGTCGAGGGCACGCTCCGCCCCTCCTCCGACACGAGGACCCATGTCGTCCTGTACCGGAACCTGAAGGGCCTCGGGGGCATCGTCCACACCCACTCGACCTACGCCACGGGCTGGGCCCAGGCCTGCATGCCCATTCCCATCTACGGGACGACCCACGCGGACCACCTGGCCGAAGACGTCCCCTGCACGGCGCTCATGTCCGACGAGGCGGTGGGACGCGACTACGAGACGGAGACCGGGAACCAGATTCTGGAGTGTTTCCGGAACCGCAATCCGTTGCATACCCCCATGGTCCTGGTGGCCGGGCACGCGCCCTTCGCCTGGGGTGAGACCGCCGAGAAGGCGGTCTACAACGCCGCCGTCCTGGAGGAGCTCGCGAAGATGGCGTTCATCACCCGCGGCCTCTCTCCCGACGCGGCCCGCCTCTCCGACCGCCTCATCCGCAAGCACTTCGAGAGGAAGCACGGCCAGAACGCGTACTACGGCCAGAAATAGTCTCTCAGCCGGCTCCTGGCCGCTGGCTTCTTCTTTTTTGCTTCCGAATGTGAACGTTAACATCCCTTCTGTCCCGAGAGAGGGGCCCGATGAAATCCGATACCTCCTGGCGTTCGACGTGGCGGATTGATCGCCGTAGCGTGCTTCGTTACACGGCCTGGGCAGGGGTGGCCGCGGGCCTTGGCGCATTCAGGAGCAGGGCGGCGGGTGCCGTGCCGGCGCTGTCCCAGGGCATGTCGATGCCGCCGACCACCGAGAGGCTGCTTCCCTTTCCCCTGGCGAACGTCGCGCTGGCGGATGGGGTCTTCTCACGCAAGCGCGACCTGATGCTCGACTACGGGCGGGGATACGACGTCAACCGCCTGCTCTCGGTGTTTCGTGCGAATGCCGGGCTGGATCCCGGGCGGGCGGTGGCTCCCGGGGGGTGGGAAGGGCTCGATGGCGAAGCGAATGGCAACCTGCGCGGCCACTATGGAGGCCACTTCCTCTCGATGCTCGCCCAGGCCTACGCGAGTACCGGCGAGGCGGTCTTCAATGACAAGCTCACCGCGATGGTGGCGGGTCTTCACGCGTGCCGGGAGGCATTGGCACGGACGAACCCCTGGGTCCTCAGCGTGCCCGGTCGGTTTGGCGGGGCCATCGAGAATGTTCGCGGTTCCTATCAGTACGTCACGCTACCGCCCGCGGCGGTCGGGACAGCGGACCAACTGACCCTGTCGATGTGGGTCCGCCCCACTCGCTCCGACGCATGGGCGAGGCTCTTCGATGCCGGCAACGACACGACGAGGTACTTCTACCTGGCCCAGCGCAACGGCAGTGGCGTTCCGCGCTTCGCCATCACCACCAGCGGGGCCGGCGGCGAGCAGGCAGTCAATGGGAGCGCGCCACTGCCGCTCGACACCTGGAGCCACATCGCCGTCACCTTGGATGGACACGCGGCGCATCTGTACGTCAACGGTGTCCTGGTGGGCTCCAACAGCGCGGTGAGCCTCACCCCCGCGGCGCTGGGAACCCTGCGGGACTACTGGATCGGCAGGTCGCACTACGGCGCCGACCCGCTCTACGTCGGAGGTATCGACGAGCTCAACCTCTACAGCCGGGCGCTCTCGGCCGAAGAGGTGGCCGAGCTGCAGTGGGCTCCAGCGGCCTCGGGTCCCGTCGGTCGCGGCGACCTGGCGTCGTACGACTTCGATGACACCGACACGGCGACGATCGCGGACTCCTCCGGGGCAGGCCGCCACGCGGGCCTACGGCGTACCTGGGGCGCCCCCAGTCATCCCGGTTTCCTCGCGGCGTATCCGGAGACGCAGTTCATCACCCTCGAGTCCATGACGGCCAGCAACTACCAGGTCGTGTGGGCGCCCTATTACACCGCGCACAAGATACTCAAAGGTCTGGTCGACGCACATCTCAACAGCGATGACGCCGGCACCCGGGCGAAGGCATTGGAGCTCGCGTCTGGCCTCTGCGATTGGATGCACTCCCGGCTGAGCCGCCTGAGCCAGGCGGTTCGCCAGCGCATGTGGAGCCTCTTCTCGAGTGGCGAGTTCGGAGGCATCGTCGAGGCCATCGTCGACACCTACTCCCTCACCGGGAAGCGGGAGCACCTGGAACTGGCCGGCTTCTTCCAGCTGAGCTCACTCATCGACGCCTGCGCGAGCAACACCGACATCCTGAACGGGCTGCATGCGAACCAGCACATCCCGATCTTCAACGGCCTCGTCCGGCTCTACGACGAGACAGGAGAGGAGCGCTACCTCACGGCGGCCCGGAATTTCTGGCCGATGGTGGCCGAGCACAGGACCTACAGCATCGGTGGGACCAGCGATGGCGAGTTCTGGAAGGCCCGGGACGCGATCGCCAGCACCCTCACCTCGGTCAATGCCGAGACCTGCTGTGCCCACAACATGCTGAAGCTCTCGCGCCTGCTCTTCTTTCACGAGCAGGATCCGCGCTACATGGAGTTCTACGAGCGCACCTTGTTCAACCAGATCCTGGGGTCGAAACAGGACAAGGCCGACTCGGAGTACCCCCTGGTCACCTACTTCATCGGCCTGGCCGCGGGGTCACAACGAGACTTCACTCCCAAGTCCGGCACCACCTGCTGCGAGGGCACCGGCATGGAGAGTGCCACGAAGTATCAGGACTCGGTCTACTTCCGGACCGCGGGCGACGATGCCCTCTATGTCAATCTCTTCAGCCCCTCGGTGCTGCGCTGGGACACGAAGGGCATCACCGTGACCCAGACGACGGGCTTCCCGGTCGAGCAGGGGACCACACTGACCATCGTTGGCTCTGGTGGGTTCTCGCTCCGGCTCCGCAGGCCCGCCTGGGCGACCACGGGCTACAGGGTGCGTGTCAACGGCACGGTCGTCGACACGTCCGCGACCCGCCCCGGCTCGTATCACTCGATCGACAGGGTCTGGTCCGACGGGGACACCGTGACGGTCGACATGCCGTTCAGCTTCCGGGTCGAGGCCACTCCTGACGACCCGGACCTGCGGGCGGTCTTCTACGGCCCCATCCATCTGGTGGCCCGGGCTGCGTCCACGACGACGCTGTCCTTTTCGTTGGACCGGCTCACCCGGCTGTCTGGGGATCTCGTGGATGCATTCGCGCCGGTGGCCGGAAAGGCACTCCACTTCACCGTGGGCGATACGGAATTCGTGCCGTTCCTGGAGGGAACGACCGATCCGTTCCACTCATACGTCAAGAACGTCACACCGACCGTCGTGTTCGCCGGCCTCGACAGCGGTGTCGGCAACGTGCGGGGGGCGGATGGGCTGCGGCTGCTGGATGCGGTCTGGCGAAACGCGCCGTTTGCCTCGAAGGGAGACTGGGTCGAGCACGTCAGACAGACCTCGGCGGCATGGCTCGCCGGCGGCTTCATCAGCAATGCGGACCACCAGAAACTCCTGACGACGGCGGGCAGGGCGCGGGTGTTGCCATGACGCTGGGGGCTGCCAGGGCGGCCGGAACCCTGTCCGGCGGGTCGAAGCGGCCGGCATTCAAGAAAGGTGGCGTCATGATACGGAACGAGGCTCGCTCCACCCTTGCGTCGGTGACATCGGTTCTGCTCGGCACAATGCTGTTCGGTTGCAAGGCAGAGCCTCCCGCGGCGGAACCGGACCCGAGACTCGTCGTCCACTACGCCCTCAACGAGACCTCCGGCACCGTCGCAACCGACAGCTCCGGCAATGGCCGCGACGGCACCGTCAGTGGAGGGGCCGCCTGGCAGGGCAGCGAGGGGTTGGCGCTCGACGGTGTCGACGACTTCGTCCAGCTCCCGAATGACGTTCTCGGCGGATTGACCTCCATCACCGTGAGCACGGAGGTCCTCATCAAGCCGGCTCAGACCACGCCGTACCTCATCTGGGGGCTCGGGAACCCGGTCACGGGCTCCCAGGGAACCGGCTACCTGTCGACCACGGGCAATGACTACCGCACGGCGATCACCGGCTCGAACCAGGTGGGAGAGCAGGACGCGAACAGCCATGTCGCTCTCGCTCGCGGCGTGTGGAAGACGTTGACCTATACGCTGTCCGGTGGTGTCGCGACGCTCTACCTCGATGGAGAGCAGGTCGCCCAGCGCACCGGGGTCTCCGTCACGCCCGCGAGCATCGGCGGCGGTACGACGACGGCCAACTACATCGGGCGCTCGGTGTACGCGAGCGATGCGTACCTCCTCGGCAACGTCCGCGACTTTCGCATCTACGACGCGGCGCTGAGCGCGGCCGATGTGGCGGGACTCGTCGCGAGCGAGCAGACACGGGTCGACCGGGATGCCGCCGCGCTCACGCTCGGAGACCTCTCGGCCGTCGAGAGCAGCCTGATCCTTCCCCTGTCCGGGCCGAATGGCGCGGCGATCACCTGGACGTCGAGTGACCCGGATGTGCTCAGTGCCTCGGGTGACGTCACGCGGCCGGACGTCGGCGAAGGAAACGCGACCATCACCCTGTCCGCCACCCTCACGCGGGGAGCCGCGAGCACTCGCAGGGACTTCACCGTCACGGTGCTCGCGCTTCCGGGTGACCAGGGCCTCGTCGACGCCGCCGCCGCGGCGCTCCGGGTGGTCAACGTCGACGACGTGCGCGGCAATCTCACGTTGCCCACGACACAGGATGGAATTCCGGTGTCCTGGCGGAGCTCCGACCCTTCGATCGTGTCGGCCACCGGTGAGGTCCACCGGCAGACGGCTGACACCCAGGTGCGCCTCACGGCCACGCTCGTCCACAACGGGGCGAGGGCCCAGCGCGTGTTCACCGCGACCGTACGGGCCGCCGTCAAGCTGGCTCCCTTCGAGGGGTATGCCTTCGCGTACTTCACGGGCAGCTCGCTCGCGGGGGAGAACATCTTCTTCGCGGCGAGCCAGGGCAATGACGCTCTACGGTGGACGGAGCTCCATGGCGGGCTTCCGGTCTTCACCTCGAGCTTCGGCACGAAGGGCCTCCGAGACCCGTTCATCGTGCGCTCACCCGAGGGAGACACGTTCTACCTGATCGCCACGGACCTCTCGATCGGGAGCGGCACGTCGTGGGATGCGGCCCAGCGCACGGGGAGCAAGTACATCGAGGTCTGGGAGTCTCACGACCTCGTCACCTGGTCGGAGCAACGCCACGTCAAGGTGTCTCCCGATACGGCAGGCAACACCTGGGCGCCGGAGGCGTACTACGACGAGAGCATCGGCGCCTACGTGGTGTTCTGGGCATCGAAGCTCTACGACCCGAGCGATACGAATCACACGGGAACGTCCTACAACCGGATGTTGTACGCCACGACCCGGGACTTCGTGACCTTCAGCGAGCCTCGCCTGTGGCAGGACCCCGGTATGTCCGTCATCGATTCGACCGTCCTCAAGGAGGGAGAGACGTACTACCGGTTCACGAAGGACGAGGGGCGCTCGACGGGCTGCAGTGACATCATCCAGGAGAAGTCGACCGACCTCCGCGCCTTCTCGCCGTCGGCGGCCTGGACGACCATCGCCAGTTGCATCGGGCGCGGCGCGGGGACTGGCGCCGTGGAAGGTCCGACCGCTTTCAAGGCGAACCCTGGAGACGTGAACGGAGCGGCCTACTACCTCTTCGTCGACGAGTACTCGGGCCGCGGCTACATCCCGCTCGCGACGAGTGACATCTCGCAGCCGGCGTGGGTGGTCCCCGACGACTACGACCTGCCGGCGAGCCCTCGCCATGGCACCGTCATCCCGGTCACTCGCGCGGAGTTGGAGGCGCTGACCGCTGGCGTCCCGGAGCCCGCGCCGGTCAACGCGGCTGGAGAGATCCTGCGCTACAACTTCGAGGACGGCGCGGGCAGCGTGCTTCACGATGTCTCGGGCAATGGCCAGGATGGCACGATCGTCGGTGGCGCAACGTGGCAGGCGAGTGGCGCCCTCCGGTTCGACGGCGTCGACGATTACGTGAAGATGCCGCGGAACCTTCTCGCGGGCGTCACGGATGTGACGGTGGAAGCCGAGGTCTACCTGGATGCCTCACAATCGGGCGCGTACTTCGTGTATGGCCTCGGCAACACGGACGCCGCTGGTGCTGGCAAGGGCTACCTCTTCGCAACCGGCAACTCCGTCTACCGGGCGAGCATCACGACCGGCAACTACCAGACCGAGCAGACCGCGGCGAGCAGCGCCCCGCTGCCGCGCGAGCAGTGGGTGCACCTCGTGTACACGCTCGAGGGCTCGACGGCGACCCTCTACCTGAATGGCCAGGTGGTCGCGGTCAAGACCGGTGTGACGATAGAGCCCGGCGACATCGGCGGCGGCATGACGGTGTCCAACTACCTGGGCAGGTCGTTGTACAACGCCGACAAGTACTTCGTCGGCCAGTACCGTGAATTCGCGCTCTATAACCGGGCGCTGAGCGCGTCCGAGGTGCTGGTGCTGTCCGGTAACAAGACGGCCGTCGCGAATGCCAGCCGATAGACGACACCCGCTCGGAGAACTACCGCGTCGGCTACGCGGCGGCCACGAGCATCCACGGTCCCTGGACGTACCCGGTGTCGCCAACGCTCGAGAGCGCCGAGCCCGAGACGGACATGGGCCCATGCGCCGAAGACTTCCCCTCTCCCGGGGGGAGAGGGTGCATCCGTCATTTCCCTGAGGAGGATTAGTTGTACACGTTGAACTCGCGCATGGACCACCAGGACGAGTTCGTGCCGGTCTGCACCACCTTGATGTAGCGGGCGGAGCGCGCCGTGAAGCTCACGGTGATGACCGGTCCGGTGCCCGTTCCGGTGGCGATCGCCGTGCCCCAGTTCGTTCCGTCGTTCGACACGAACACCTGATAGCCACGGGCATAGTCCCCGTCGCTGCCGGTGGAATCCATGGTGATCTTGTTGAAGGTCTTCGTGGCCTTCATGTCGATGGTGAGCGACTGGCCATTGGCCATCGGCGTTCCCGTGGTCCAACGCGTGGACATGCTGCCGTCCAGCAGGTTCGACGCGGGCTCGCTGCTCGACGGCGACGAGCTGGCCGTCCAGCCGGTCCGCGACAGCGCCGCTCCCGTGTTGCCGCTCGGCGTGGTGACGCTGACGGTGCTGCTGGCCGCCGAGGCGTTGCCGGCCGCGTCCCTCGCCCTCACCGTGTAGCTGTAGGGCGTCGAGGGCGACAGACCCGAGTCGGTGTACGAGGTCGTCGACGTGGAGCCGATGATGATGCCGAAGCGGTAGATGTCATAGGCGGTGACGCCCACGTTGTCCGTCGAGGCGGTCCAGCTCAGGGTGACCTGGCTGCTCGTCGCCGACGCGACCGTCAGGTTGGCCGGCACGGTCGGCGCCTGGGTATCGCCCGTGGAAGGCGTCCCCGTCCCCGCGTACTCGGTGACGGTCTGCCGCATGGCCTCGGCGGGAGAGTTCGCGTAGACCCGGCCACCGAGCCCGTTGATGACGTGGGTGATTTCACTGCCGGCGGTGCCGTTGAGCCAGATGGTCGTCATGTGGTGGAACTTGATGCCCTGCACATTGGGCGCCTCGATCGCGTTCTCCGACTTCACGGCCGCGTCCCGGAAGTACGAATACACGCCCAGGCCCCACGCCTCGTGGCTCGTCACCGTGTCGGCGACCTTGTATGAGGCGAAGCCGTTCACCGTGCCATTCTTGCTCATCCATGACGCCTGGTTGGGGACGTCATAGGGAATCTCGGACTGGTAGAAGTACACCCGGCCGCCATTGCCGTTCCACAGCGTCTGGTACTCGTTGTGGTGCTCGTTGAAGAGGCCGTAGATGGTGACGTTGTTGCCATTGACGACGAGGCCGTTCTTGGTCGGGTTGGTCGTCCACGCGGCTCCCTCTCCGTGGTCCGCGCGCCACAGCCAGAGCTGATCGCCGATGACGTTGTGGCTGTTGATCTTGATGCCCACGTCATTCCGGCCGGCGAAGGCGCCACCGGTCCGGACGGTGAGGTCGTAGAGGAAGGTGGGGTTGGCCGAGTGGTCCCTCGAGCTGCCCGTGGGACCGACCTCCAGGATGGAAGGCGAGTTGACCGTACCGGCCTCGAGGAGCAGACCGCCGAGCTTCACGCCGTCCACGTCGGCGACCGAGATGGTCGGCTGTCCGCTGGTCGGAATCAGCGTGGGGAGGCCGATGCCCAGGACGATGGTGTTGGCATTGTTGACGCGCAGCGTGTCGTTCAGCCGGTAGATGCCGGGGGTGAACAAGAGGTGCTTGCCCTGGCTCAGCGCGTTGTTGAGGCTGGCCGCGCTGTCCGTCTCCGGCCGCGCGACGTAGAACTGATCAATGGAGATGGACTGACCCGGGGTGGGGCCATTGGCCCAGCTCACGCCCTGGGTATTGGTCTGCAGGGCCGGGACGAACACGTTGTACTGGCCGGCGCTGTTGACATAGAGGTAGGGCTTCTCCCGGATGATGGGCGTCTTCTCGATGACCGTATAGGGCGGCTCCGGGAACTGTCCCGTCGGCGCGTTGTTGACACCCACGAAGACCATGTTCCAGACGGCGTTGCCCCAGCTGGCCCACTTGCTGTTGCGCGAGAGCCATTGCTGCTGCGACGCGGGAACGACCTGACCGTCCACGACGGAGTCGGCGAGGAATCCGCCGCTGGCCCAGCCGGCGTTCCAGTTCGAGTCGAAGTCGAACAGGTGCAACTCACCCTTGATGTGCAGACGCCGCAGGGGGGCCGCCTGGGAGACGGCGATCCGTGTCTGGCCATTCGACGGGGTGACCGCGAAGTTCTCGAGCGCCCGCCAGAAGTTGCAGGTGGCGTTGGCGTTCGGCATCCAGGCGGCATTGACGTTCACGCCGCCGTTGATGTTCACGTCGTCGGGGTTCTGCCCCAGACCGGCGACGTGGGTATAGAAGCCCACCTTGAAGTCGACGGCATACGAGCCCGGCTTGAAGAGCAGGGCATAGCGCTCCTCGCCGAACTGATTGGCCTCCTGCTGGGCGAAGATGGAGTTGGCGAGCGCGTTGATGTCGGAGGCCGCCATGGTCGGATCGAAGACATAGACCCGGGGACCGAAGAGGGTGGTGTTCGCCTGCGAAATGGGTGTTGCCGCGAGGGATACACCCGGAATCAGTGAGCCGATACCGCCTGCCACGGTGGCAATCACGGACATCGTCGATGCGACTCTTCTGAGCATTGCATGTCCTTCCAGGGGGGAGCGCTCGAATACGAGAAGAAATAGTAAATCGAGCAAAAAAATGTCTTATACCAATATCCAGCCCTGGGAAACGCGAAAAGCTTGACGCGATGCGACAGACCCGGCGTGTTGGGGAACGTGCACTGGGAGTAGAGGGGGGCGATGCGATGCGTCATGACGGCCCAGGTGGGGACGGGGACACGCTTCCCTGGTGCCCGAAGTTCCCATGGGACATGCGCGGACACGCGTCTTCCGACGTGCCACGTCATGAATGCCTCATGAGGAAGGAGCCGCCCCTGGAGGGGCGAATCGGCGGGGCCGCGGGAAGGCGCTTCGTCCGCGGGACGACGTCTTCCAGTACACACAGGAGTCCCGAGGCCTCCCTCGGGTCGCCCGGTCTTCTACTGTGCCAGGTCGTCCAGCACGTCGGACAGGGTGGCGGCGTTCAGGGCGCGGTCGAACCAGCGATCGAGGGTCGCCAGATCCGTGCAGGTGAGAATGCGCTGCCGGGCCGCTTCATCGACGTGCAGACCCCTCGCGGTGAGGATCCGCAGGACGTACTCGGCACGCCCCAGGGTCTGTCCCTCCTCCCGGCCCTGTTGGCGTCCGCGCTCGATGAGTTCCTCGCCATAGCTCCGCATCAGTTCCTCCGTTCGTTGCTCATCCAGTACCGAATGTAACATCCGCCCGGTCGCTTCATGGACGGCCGCGTCCCCGACCCACAGCAGGTAACGGATGAGCACCACCAGGTGCTCGGCCCCTTCATGCGTTGCCTGCACCTGCGCGAAGAGCGCCACCCAGTCCGGCAGCCTCCGGGCCAGTTCGTCGGTGCGTCCGTAACGCAACACCAGCCAGGCCAGCCGGGCCAGCGGTGGTCCTGGGCGCGCTCTCAACGCCTCCTCCCGCTCCACCGTCAGGTCATCCAGCAGGTACTCGAAGCGCGGCACTAGCGCTCGCCACCTCGCCCGATGTTCCTCCTCCCCTTCCGGCAACTCGAAGAGATCCTCCACTCGGCGCGGCGCGGTCCAGGCTCCATCCGGTCCGTGGTACATGACGAGTGGGATGATGAGGGGAAGCTGCGCGCTTTCCGGGTGCTCCTGGCGCCAGTGCTCCACCTGGCGCATCACGTAGCGCAGCATGCGCAGCGCCATCCACCTGTCCACCGAGGACTGATGCTCCAGCAGTACATACAGCAGCAGCGGGTGGCCCGTGCGCAGTCGAGCCGTGAAGAGCAGGTCGCTCTCTGTCTCCCTCAGCTCCGGGTCCACCACGCTGCCGGGCTCTCGCCGGAGGGACGCCCAATCCACCTCGGAGACGACATGAGAGGGCAGCACGGCGCGCAGCTCGGCGGCGGCCCGCTCGGGGTGGCCGAAGGTGTAGCGGGCGAAGAGGTCATGCGGTCCAGACATGGCGAGCCCCACTCCAAGCATGCGGCGGGCCAAGGGAGTCGGACACCTTCCCCGTAAGTGACGGATTCGCCACTCGACGGCCCCCTGCTCGGGAGTATTTGACGCGGGGAAACCCTCATCACGAGGAATGACATGGGTATCATGCGCTGCGAGGACCATGGCCTGCGCGGAATCGAGCACGTCTGCGAGCATCTTCGCCATGCGGTCGACGTGGGGTCCGAGCTCCCAGCCTTCGCGAAGTACCCGCTCTTGATGGACGGTCCCTCCCCCGAGGTCTGGCTGGTCCTCTACTTCTGCCACGAATGTGTTGCGCGAAGGGGGCTCCCAGTTCCGGAGCGGGAGCTCAGCGAAACCGAGCAGACGCGCGAGTATCACGGCATCCTCGACGACCTCGAGGTTGTCTGTGAGCGATGCTTCAAGCGCAGGGCCTTCCCCTCGGAGGGAACCGGGCCGTCGCCCATTCTCTGCTCTCCTTTCCATGCTCCAGGGGCTTCGAAGGTCACGTCCCGGTGGTAACCTTCCGGCCCATGTGAGGTGGCCAGTGCTCGAGTTCAAGGCGGATTGCGAGGTGGATGGGGGTCTGGTCGTTGCTGATCGGGAGACGCTGAATGCGTTGTCAGACGAAGACCTGTTCTCGATGATGGTCGCCCTCGACGAACAGGGGACGTCGGAGTTGGCGTTCGACTACCCCGGGGTTTCCTGGCAGCACGTCTATGACAGGGAAACGCTCCGCTTGAGGGAACTGTGCACGGCGGGCGGGCTTTGGTTTGCCAATATGGGCCCCGGACGTTTTTGGGGTGGGGTGGAGGTGGAGCAGGTGGGTAGCACGTCCATGCCGGATGGTCTGGCTTCGGGTGGGGGAAGTCTTCGCCTACCATCAGGCGATGTCGTTGTTGTCGAGGCGGGATATTTGTGTGCACGTAGGGCCTACGCCGTGGAGGAACCCATGGCCGAGGTTTCCGTGCGGGCAGGCCTCTACGGCGTTCGCTTCCTTCGCCTGCCTCGCCCCGAGGGGCACCAGGGGATTCGCGGCGAATGGGGGGCGAGCGGAAGACCGGCTGTTGTTGTGAGCCTTTGGCCGCGCATGGATGCAACCCCTGACCTGGCGATGGGAGCGCAGGGAAACCTTCTCAAGAAGGACGCTTCCTGGCTTTCTTCCTGGTCACGCGCTGACGACCTGGTCTGGGCCGCGCTCAAACGCGTGGAAGGCCATCGGGCGATCTTCACGATCTCGTTTCCCTCTGGACACGGGTATGCGGAAGCTCCCATGGGGGCCAGGCATCTATCGGCTGGAGATGAAGTTCTCTTGCGGCTCATCGAGAAGAGCGGAGGCCGGTGGAGTGCTGAGATCGCTGGACCATGAACTGCCGCCCGCAGGCCCTCTTCTCCGGCATCGAGGCTGACGACATCGACGCCGACAGTACGAGCCCACGCTTGGGGCAGTGTCGGTGAGGGCCCGCGGGACTTCGGGCGTTCCACGAGGTCCGCACCTACTCCGCGTCCAGGGGGTCGTCATACTCCCTGGAGTCCCACGAGAAGTAGGTTGCGCGAGTTGCCACGGGAGGGCGGGCGCGTCACCCGTGCTCGCTGTCGAGGTGCTTCATCTGCTCCGGTGAGTAGCGCTCGCCGGAGATCTTCACGAGCGCATCGAGCGCCGTGAGATCGTCCTTCGACAGCGGCCGGTCCAGGGCGCCGAGCGAGTCCTCGAGCTGCATGAGGGTCTTCGCACCGACCACGGGGACGAACGCCGGCTGGCGTGCGAGCACCCACGCGACCGCGAGCTGCCCAGGCGTCATGCCGCGCTCCTGGGCGAAGCGGTGAAGGGCGGCCACGGTCTCCTCGTTCTTCTCCCGGTTCGTGCCGCTGAAGCGGGGGAGGTGGGCGCGGAAGTCCCTGGGTCCCCGCGGCTTGCTGCCGGTGAGCAGGCCTCGCGAGAAGACGCCGTAGAGTGTCGCGCTGATGCCGAGCTCCTCGAGCACGGGGAAGATCTCCGCCTCGGGGCCGCGGCTCGCGAGTGAGTATTCGATCTGCAGATCGACGATGGGGTGGACGCGGTGGGCGCGGCGGATGGTCTCGACGCCGACTTCGGACAGCCCGATGTGGCGCACGTAGCCCGCCTTCACCAGATCCGCGATCGCGCCGATGGTGTCCTCGATGGGGACGGACGGGTCCAACCGGGCGGGGCGGTAGATGTCGATGACGTCCACCCCCAGCCGGGTCAGGCTGTAGGCGATGAAGTTCTTCACGGCGACCGGGCGCGTGTCATTCCCGCCAAAGCTCCCATCCGGTCCTCGGAGCGCGCCGAACTTCACGGAGAGCTGCACCTGGTTCCTCCGGCCCGCGATGGCACGCCCCACGAGGAGCTCGTTGTGGCCCATTCCGTAGAAGTCACCCGTGTCGATCAACGTGACGCCGCGATCGATCGCGGCCTGGATGGTCCGGATGCTCTCGGCGTCATCGGTCGCGCCGTACATGCCCGACATTCCCATGCAGCCAAGCCCCAGCGGGAATACCTCGGGTCCCGTGGCGCCCAGCTTCACCGTCCGCTGCGTCTTCTTCGCTTCGTGCGTGCTCATCGTTCGTCTCTCCTTCTGCGCAAAGACTATGGATCGACACGCTGAAATCCAATGAATAGGATGTATCCGAATCATGCACGGCGTCTATGAAAAGGATCTCGACCTCAACCTGCTCCGTGTCTTCGTCGTCGTGGCGGAAGCGGGCAGCGTCACGGAGGCGGCGAGTCGTCTCTATCTCACGCAGCCCGCGGTGAGCGCGGCGCTGAGGCGTCTCACGTCGGCGGTGGGGGCGCCCCTGTTCGTCCGAGCGGGGCGCGGGCTGGCGCTCACGGCGCGCGGGCAGCGTCTGTTCGCTTCGGCCCGGCCGCACCTCCAGGCACTCGTCGAGGCGGCTGTCTCTCCAGGGACTTTCGACCCGAAGACGAGCGAGCGGACGGTGCGGCTCGGATTGTCGGACGTGAACGAGACGTGGCTCCTCCCGCCGCTCCTCCGGGTGCTCGCCGAGGAGGCTCCGCGCATGAGGCTCATCGTGATTCCGGTGCAGTTCCGCACCATCGCCGAGGCGCTGGGTTCCTCGGCGGTGGACCTCGCGGTGACGGTGGCGGACGAGTTGCCGGCCGATACGCGGCGCCTCTCGCTCTACACGGGAGGCTTCGTGTGTCTCTACGACCCCCGGCACGCCCGGCTGGGGAAGCGCCTGACGATGGAGCGCTACCTCGAGCACGAGCACGTCATCGTCTCGTACAACGCGGACCTGCGAGGCATCGTCGAGGACATGCTGGGCATCCAACGGCGCGTCCGGGTGTCGGTGCCGACGTTCCACAGCATCGGTGCCCTGGTGGAGGGCAGTGCCCTGCTCGCCACGATTCCCATCGTGGTCGCTCGGGAGCTCACGTCGCTGCGTCCGAACCTCCGCACAGCGCCCCTGCCGGTGCCGTTGGGCCTGGGGAGCGCGCCGATGGAGCTTCTCTGGCGGAATACGGTCGAGGACGACGAGGCCATCCGCTTCATCCGCGGCCTGGTGGTCCGCGTGGCGAAGGAGAAGACGGTGCACCTGGCTGATTGAGCATGGCATGGTCGTCAGCCCCATGAGCCCTCACATCCTGTTCCTTCCTGGCGCTGGAGGTGCCGCGTCCTTCTGGCATCCGCTCGGCGCGCTGCTGCCGGCGAGCTGGCGCAAGACCTATCTGAGCTGGCCGGGCCTCGGCCTCGAGCCGCATGACCCGTCGGTGCGAAGCCTCGACGATGCGGTCGCCCATGCCTCCCGCGGGTTGGAAGGCCCGAGCGTGGTCGTGGCGCAGTCGATGGGCGGCGTCGTCGCCGTGCGGCTGGCGCTCACCCATCCGGAGCGCATCAGCCATCTGGTCCTGACGGCCACCTCCGGCGGCATCGATGTCGCGAGCCTCGGCGCCAGCGATTGGCGCGGTCCCTATCGCGCGGAGTACCCGAAGGCGGCGGACTGGCTCCTGAACGACCGGACGGACCTCTCGGCGGAGCTCCACCGGATCTCCATCCCGACGTTGCTGCTCTGGGGCGATGCGGATCCCCTCAGTCCCGTGGCGGTCGGCTGTCGTCTCGAGCAACTGCTGCCCAGGGCCCGGCTGCGGGTGCTCGCGGGTGGGGACCACATGTTCGCCCGAGAGCGCGCGGACGAGATTGTGACGTGGGTCACGGAGCATCTCCGCGCGTGACCGAGCCGGGCCCGGAGGCAACGACGCCGACACCCACCGGGAGGCGCCTCCAGGGACCCTCGAATCACGATTCATCCCTTGTGCACGTCAGTCTTCGACGGCATCCGGGCCCATGTCGTCGCCGATCGCTCGCAGTTCTTCAAGGACCTCAGCGTGCCCTTCTTTGGTGCCAACCGGCCGGGCGCCAAGGTCTCGCAGGGCATGCGGGACGCGTTACCCCGCCAACGCCCACGCCCGGTTCAACCGGGCGCGGACGACCCCGCGGCTGATGTGGGCCCCTGCTCGCCTCAGGTCCGAGCTGTTGGCACCAGGCGAATACCCTGAGGAATGAGGAAGGAAGCCGCCGCGAAGGGAGAGACCTTCGCGCCTGCCGCGAGCGTGAGGCGGTAACGGCGGGTCACCGTCGCGATGACGAGCACCAGCGCCAGTTTCGCGAGCGAGGCGCCCATGCAGAGGCGCGGGCCACCCCCGAAGGGGAAGTACGCGAACTTGGGGAGCCGCTCGAGCGAGCCATCGAGCCAGCGCTCCGGGCGGAACGCTTCAGGGTCCACGAACCACCGCGGGTCCCGGTGGGTCACCCAGGGGCTCAGCGCCAGGCTGACGCCCGCGGCAATCCGATAGCCGCCCAGCTCTCCTTCCTGGAGGGAATCCCGGGCCGTCATCCATACAGGGGGGTAGAGCCGCAGTGACTCCTTGATGACCGCCGCCGTGTAGACCAGGCGGTCCGAATCCTCGACCGTGGCGCGCCGGCCGCCCAGCGTCTGCTCCACCTCGGCTGCCACACGCGCATCCACCTCCGGGTGCAGCGCCATCAGGTAGAGCGTCCACGCCAGCGCGATGGCCGTCGGCTGGTGTGCGGCGAGGAGCATGATGGCCACTTCGTCGCGGGGGTACCACGGGGGGGCCAGGCATCCATCCTCCCCATCGCGAGCCTGGTGCACCAGCTCGAGGAGGTTGGACGAGCCGCGGCTCCGCTCCCGGAGTCGCTCGATGAGCCCGTAGACCGCCCGGTCGAACTGCCAGACCGACCACCTGAACCGGAGGTTCTGCGGCGTGGGGAGCCAGCGCGGTATCCGGATCGGGAGCGGCCGGAAACTCCACGCCAGGAAGGAAGTGACCCGCCGGACCTCGTTGGCGCTGAGGTCCGAACCCAGGAGGAACCGCCCGACCACCTGGGCCGCGAGGGGCGCGACGTCGCCCTCGAGCGCGCGCACCTTCCCAGGGCGCCAGGAAGCGATCATCTCCTCGGCGGCTTCGACGATCGGCTCCGCGCGGGTGTCGACGCGATCACGCTTGAACAAAGACTGGAGGAGCCTGCGCTTGTAGAGCCAATCCTTCCCGTCCGTGTGCATCAGCGCATAGTGATACGAGCCGGTCTTGGCCCAGGTTGGCTTCTGCCCGGTCTCCTTCGCGAAGCTCCGCTGGCTGTTGACGAAGACGTGCTCGATGTCGCGGGGATGGCAGAGGAGATAGTTGTCCTGGCCCAACCGAACGACATCCCCGAACTCCCGGGCGCACCGGGTCACGAACCTGAGCGGGTCGGCGTGGAAGTCCGCGACATTGGCGATGCCCCATGCACCCTCGGGGCCGGGAGGCTCTCCATGAAGCGTAGTCATGCGAAAATTCCCCTCTCACCGACAGCCGGCGCTCACGCGATGAGAATCGGCCAGAAGCATGAGCTCGCCGCTGGCCGATTCGAGTCATGACTTCTGCCGCTGATTCAGTACCCGCCGCCAGGCGTGATGGCCTGGTACTGGCGCGTCAGCTTCTTCGGATTGGACAAGCCCAGCGCCACCGCGATGTAGAAGAAAGCCTTCATGATCGATCCTCCTTGTTTGGGCTTTGAAGTTGTTCAGCCCGCCAGGATGATAGCGCCAGGTCTGTCATGTCTGTCAATGCCTCATTGGCTTGCGCCACGAAGACAACGAGCAAGCAAAGACAAGCCAACCGAGAGGAGGCATGAGGTCTCTCCAGATATTCGCGTCCAGACAGTGCGCCTATCGATGCAGAGCCCATGCCGTGCCAGGCACTCCCTCGTGCCGCATGATTGGCACGTCAAAAGACAAGGGCTGACGCGTCAGCGGTGCTGGCTGACACGTCAGAGCCGCTGGCCGCGTGGGCCGAACGGCTGTTCCTGTCTGGCCACGAACGAAAAATTGCCTGCCTGATGGAGGGCATTCCGTGCCGGGTGTGGAGGCATGCGCCGGGTGTGACAGCACCCATCGGGGGCGCGCCATTGTGGAGCACCTGGGGCTGCCTACGCGGCCTGCGAAGCGGGCCCTGGGGCAGGGGTCACCCCAGCAGGCGTGGTGTTGAGCCTGGCGCGGCCACGACCCACAACTCCCTGTTCACTAGGGCCAGAAGCCCTGCCAGGTCGTGTAGAACGAGTCGCTATCGATGACGCAGGTGTGGGGGGACTCGACGCAGCGGACGTCCGTGCTCGAGGTCGTCTTCCCGTAGGAGCCCGCGTTCAACCGGGTGGCGCCCCAATGCGTGGTCGACGCCGTCAGGAAGCTGTCCTTCGTATGGACCAGACCCCGGTAGTTCCCTCCACCCGCGGGCGTCGCCAGTCCGCTCGAGGAGAGCGTGTAGCTGGGGACCGTCTGCACGGGGGTGCGGTCCGTCGGGCCCGCCAGCATGACGACCGTGTCCACCAGGTGATCCTTGCCGATGACTGCCGCATGCCCCGCGCCCTGGGAGTGCCCCGCGACGATGAGCTTGTTCCAGACGATGCCACAGGGAATGGCCGTGTTCTTGGTTCCCGTACAGTTGGAGGGCGTGAGGTAGGCGCCCCATCCCCCGGCCGGATCCTGGCTGTCCCGCATGAACACGAGCAGCCGGATGAGGCGGGCCTCGATGCCGTCGTAGTAGCCCATATCCGTCACGGCGGAGCCCGGCTGCACGACGCCCGTGATGAAGGTGCGGCGCGTGGGCAGGTGGCAATCCACGTTCGTGCCGCACACCTCCCGGATGTTCGGAGAGTTCCGGTGGGTAATCCCAACCACGCGATAGCCCTTGTTCACGGCGCTCGCGAAGAAGCTGGTCTGCGCGGTGGTGTACTCGTTGATGTGATAGAAATTACCGGCGCTCGAGCCCGCTCCGTGGAGCATCACGACCAGGTTGCTCTTGGTGGGGGTGTTGGGGCGCAGCGCGTAGTGGGGACGGTTCCAGGACGTCGTCCTTCCACCGAAGTTGGTGTCCGTGGGGAGCATCGCCCAGCACTTCGCGTCGGCGGGCGCCTGGCACGCGGAGAGCGCTTCCTGTTCCCGGGTGGAGAGTTCGTCTCCGGAGAACGGCACCTCATCCTCGAGAGGCCCACACGCCGCGAGGGCCAGGAGTGCACACAGTGGCAGGCTCTTCTTCAGTGGGTTCATTATTCCGTCCGTGCTGTGGTGGTAGCCGAGCTTGCTCCTGAATTCCCGGACATCCAAGCGTTCTCTGAAATGATTTTGCCTCCTTCGGCGGCGTAGGACCCCGGGATGATGCTTTCTCGAGAGATGATATTTCTCTTGGGGCACCAGCCCTTCGCTCGAGGTGTCCCCTGCGCTGCGGTGGTCTTCCGGGAGCGAGCCCCCTCGGTCCTTGCCCGGGTCCTGAGCCCACGAGGTGGGGGTGGCGAAAGGGCACTCCGTGGGGTACGAATTCCCCCCTCGTTGAAGTGACGGCCTGACCACTCGTGCCGCGGTCGAGCGCCGGAAGGGGGGCACCGTGCCGAGACAGCACATCGTGCAGCAGGGGGAGTGTCTCGTGAGTATCGCGCGCCAGTACGGCCTCGCGAACTGGCGCACCCTCTACGAGCACCCGGACAACGAGACGCTGCGCCGCAATCGGCCCAACCCCAACGTGCTCTTCCCTGGCGACGTAGTCGTCGTTCCGGACCCAAAGCCGAAGACGGTCAATCGCGTCACCGGCCGTACGCATACCTTTCAGGTGACGCTGCCGCGCAAGGAGCTCCGCCTGACGTTGCGCGACGTGCGCGACAAGCCCTTCGAAAACGCTCATGTGGAACTGGAGGTGGACGGCCGCTCCTGGCCTCCACCCGAGGGCCAGGAGGCCTGGACCACGGACGGCGAAGGCTTGCTCAAGGTGCCTGTGCCGGTGGGTGCGCGGTCGGTCGTGCTCGCGACAGGCGGTTTCAAGGTGGGACTGAGGCTGTCCCACCTCAACCCCCTGCGGGACATACCGGAGGGGAACCTCAGCGGTGTACAGGCCCGGTTGCGGAACCTCGGTTATGACGGAGGCACGGGTGAGGGGCGCATGGGGCCGTCCACACGCGCGGCGCTGGCGCTCTTCCAGGCCGACCAGGGTCTCGAGGTGACTGGCAAACCCGACGATGTGACGCTCCGCAAGCTCGAGGAGCTGCACACCAGTTGATTCAACGCAGTGAGAGGGGGAGTGCAGTGGATGATGTACGTGACGTGATGGTGGGGGCGCCCGGAGACACGGCCGGCAATGTGCTCGTGCTGGGTGGGATGGATGTGGTCGTCCCGCTCGAGATGGACCTCGATGACGACCCGCTCCAGGACGACGAGGTGTGGTTGCGCCGGGCCGACGGCAGTGTGGTCCAGGTGCTCTACTCGAATGATCCGGACGTGGAGCGCAACGAAGAACAGCGGCTGTTCTTCTTCGGATTCCGCGACGTCCCCTTTGGCGTCTATACGGTGTCGGTGAAGGTGGGGGATCAACTCTACGATGCCATTCGCGGTCTCGTGGTGTGTCGGGAGGGTGTGCTGCTCGGTGGGAAGAAGCTGGCCTCGTCCTGGACGGCACGCCAACCGCCCTCCGTGCCCCCCGCGCCTTCGGAGTCCTCGCCAACCCAACCCTCGGAGGAGCCTGCGCTTGCGCTGCTGCCGCAAGATGGCGGGGTCTATCTCGACCAGGAGGACCTGTGAGCCAGTCGAGTTGCTGGTCCGAGGCGTTCACGCCCAAGCGCTTCTACCTGGGTATGAAGTACGCGGTACGCGCCCTGTCTGGTGGTGAGCCACTCACCGGGCTCTTCATGGCCTTTCGCGTGCTGCCACCGGCCGGGAGTGGCTCACCCACGGACAAGGTGGTGGAGTTGGCGTACGCGGCCCCCGACGAGTGGGCGGAGGAGCGCTCTGCCCGCGAACGCGCGGAGAAGGAGTTCAGCCTCGCGTTCGTGGACCCCGACGGCTTCCTGCAGCCTGTCACCAACGTCAACCCCTGGTACGAAATCCACGCAGCGTTGCAGGCGAAGGCCGAGGCACAAGCCCGCCACGAGAAGCAATGGAACGCCAAGAAGCAGAACCGGGGCGTGCCGCCGCCTCCCCTCCCTCCGGTCAACCGCAATCCCGACAGCGTCAAGCTGTCGTTGGGCACCCGGATGCAGGCGTGTCTCATCCGTCATCCCAGCGCCCACCTCGCGCGGGCCCTGTGCGATTGGCTCAGCGGTGGTGAGGACCCGCACGAGTACGGCTTCGCTCAGTGGGGAGAACCGGAGACGCTGCTGCGTACTCTCGAGACGAAGCAGGACACCGCCGTCGATGCCCTGAACCTCGACGGGCTGACCAGCGAGCCCGCCGACTACTTCCCACCCGGCCCCAAGCGCTATGGCGGTTGGACGCTCTACGTCGACATGCCGCACGCCTCCCTTCCCTCGGTACAGGAGGCGGTGGGTCGTCTGAAGGACGACCTCGGTCGGCTGCGCTACCCGGTGGGCGGAAACTCGCCCTACGGAGGCTGGAAGTCGAAAGGCGGTGCCAGGATCGCATCAGCCAATCGCGGTACTTTCGACCTGGTCTGTGCCTCCGCCGTCACGGCTTTCCAGTACGACGCGTCCGGCCCATGGGCCTTCAAGCTCGCGGACAAGGCGCTCGCCTATGCCTTCGCGCTCGAACCCTCGCGCAGCGGCGATCGCAAGAAGCCCAAGAACAGCTGGGCATACCTCATTGGTTCCACGGTCAAGCGCGCCCCAGTGCTGGACGAACGGGGATACGAGCAAGGGGTGGTGGACGTGGCTACGTCGACGGCCATCCGAACGTGGCTGGAGGAGGGCCTGCGCAAGCCCGGCGTGGTGCTTATCGAACTTCCCGCAACGGATGAAAAGGCTAGCGGCGCACGCTGGGTTGACTGGGCCCGGCCCGAACTCGCGTTCGCCTTTGAGCTGTGGCGCGAGTTCTCGCAGTCCTTGGGTTGCGAGTACGGCCTGTCCTTCACCCACGTGTTCCGCAACGCCGAGGCAGCCGGTGGAGTAGGCCGTGCCGAGTGCTCCATCCACAAGACTGGCAATGCCGTCGACCTTGCTGTCAAGGGCACACTCGTCGGTGGCAACGACAACGTGGTCGACTTCTCGCTGCCGGCGGCCCACTTCCCCATCCGCTTCGAGGCGAGTTGGAACTGGGATGCCCGCTCTGCCATCGGTAGGCTCGAACGCGAGCTCGACGGGGCTAGAAAGAAACTCGAGACTGCGAGGACTGGCGCGAGCAAGGCCCTGCGCTCGCGGATCACCAACACCCGGCAGGACATCGCGGATGCGTCCGCGAAGCAAGTGGAGGGAGCCGGGCGCAAGGTGAAGGTCCCTCGTTTCAAGGACGACCTCCGGCCAAGGCGAACCCAGGTCTGGCTGGACGCAGCCGGCCTCCAGTCGCACCTGGAGATGTGCGAGACCCGGCTTGCCCACCTCGAGCGAATCTCCACCACGTTGGAAAAAGGGGCACTGGGAGCAGCGGTACCAGGGGAGCCGGAGCTACCCGAGGTGGTCAAAGTCCGGGCGGCGGAGGCTCGGCTGAAAGTAGCGAAAGAGCAGTTTGACCGCGCTCAGCAGACGGACACTCCGGTCCGCAGTGCCTACCGCATCAGCTGGCGGCTTTACGGTCACTCCATCTTCAACCCGTTCCGCTATCTGGCTGACCCGGCACAGCTTGCCCAGGAGGTGGAGAATCGACTCGGCGCTCCACCCGTGGAACTGCGGGCAGACCCAACCATCTTGTGGAAGATCGAGGAGAGATTCCGGGATCTTCTGTAGCTGAGGTGGGCGCGACAGGATGGACGGAGGGTCTCCGGTGAGAGACAGGAGAGGGGCAGTGCGGAGAGGTGGCTGTCACTCTCGCAAGAGCCCTGGTCGCGGAGTTGCAGTGCGTGCCGCCCCTGCGAGTGCTGGCGGGGAGGCGGGGAGTGGCGGGGCCGAGTGTGGGGGAGGTGATGGGGCGCGTGCTGCGCATCCAGGGGATGAGCGTGCGCGGGGTGCAGATGCGGCCCGGGGGACTGGTGGTGCAGGTGCGCCCCCGCCAGCGCAAGCCGCGCTGTGGAGTGTGCGGCCGGCCCGCCCCAGGCTACGACACGAAACCTGGACGACTGTGGCGGCACCTGGCGCTGGGAGAAACCATCTTCTGGCTGCGGTACGCCCCGCGCCGGGTGCGCTGCCGGGAGCATGGAGTGAGGGTGGAGCGGGTGCCCTGGGCGGCGCACGGCTCGAGCTTCACGCACGCCTTCGAGGAGCTGGTGGCCTGGCAGGCGCAACGTCTGGACAAGTCGTCCATCTGCCGGTTGCTGGGCATCAACTGGCGCACGGTGGGCACCATCATCGAGCGACTGGTGGAGGAGCGCCTGTCGCCTGGGCGCCTGGAGGGGCTGCAAGTCATTGGGGTGGACGAGCTGGGCTGGCGCGCCGGGCACCAGTACGTGAGTCTGGTGGTGGACCACCTGCGCTCGCGAGTCGTCTGGGTGGCGGAGGGAAGAGCGAAGAGACGCTCAACGGCTTCTTCGACGAGCTGGGAGAGGAGAGGACGAAGGAGTTGACGCACGCGACGATGGACCTGTCGGCGGCCTTCAGCAAGGCGGTGGGCAACCGGGCCCCACACGTGCGCAAGGTGTTCGACCGCTTCCACGTGCAGAAGCTGGCGAACGAAGCGCTGGACACGGTGCGCCGGCAGCAGGTGCGGGAGCAGGCGGGGAGCCAGGAGGGCAAGGCGCTCAAGCACAGCCGCTGGGCGCTGCTGAAGAATCCGTGGAACCTGACGGTGCGCCAGGGAGAGAAGCTCAGCGAGTTGAAGAAGACGAACCAGACGCTCTACCGGGCCTATCTGCTCAAGGAGAGCCTGGCACGGGGCATGGACTACGTGCAGCCCAAGCGGGCCTCGGAGCACCTGGACAAGTGGTGTCAGTGGGCCAGCCACTCCAGGCTCGCCCCCTTCGCGAAGCTGGCGAAGACAGTCCAGCGGCACAAGGACGGCATTCTCGCCTATGTCGAGACGGGGCTGAGCAACGGAGTGGTGGAGGGAATCAACAACAAGATTCGAGCCCTCATCCGTCGCGCCTATGGCTTCCGCAATCCCAAGGCATTCAGGGCGATGATACTGCTGTGCTGCGGAGGCATGGAGTTCACTCCGCCCCTGCCAGTAGCGGCGTAGCCCCTCGCAGTAGAAGCAGGCAGCTGGGGACCGAGCTCCGGAGCGCCGACAGATTCGACTGCAACCCGGCCAGCAGGGCAGCGGAGCCAGGCGCCCTGTCATGCACAGCCGCGGCTTTCTGGCACCCCAGGTCGTGCCCCTGTCTCATTCATGCCTCGAACTCTCGCGGGGACTTGCGTCCCATGGCCATCGCGCGGCTCCGCACACCCTTGAACCCCAAGTCCTCCCCGTGCGCACGGCCTCGGTTCCTCGACCCTGCCCACTCGACGTACCGAAGACCCAGATTCCGTCAGGTGCTGCGTAGCTACGTACCGGAGCCTTCTCCTGAGCTTGAAGCCCGTATCTCTGGCGAAGCATTTCTCGGGCCATCAGAGAACTACAGCCTACCGCCCGACAAGAGCTCCGTGGCCGATGAACTGTGGGGTGGCCCCATGTTGCCGGAGTGCGTGGAGCCGGTGCCCGATACCGAGGAACTCGCGCGACGGGAGACCGCCTCATGGGAAGAGTTGGTCGAGGTAGCTATCGTCTCGCGACCCGAACTCAAGCGCTGCCGCGAGGTGGCCGAGGCGCTCGTCGATATGGGGGGTGAAGGCGTCCTGCGCGCTCTCTTCCGGTTGAACGTGACGCAATTCGTCTACAACCCGTTCGAGGCGGATGGCGGACATGATGGGGCCAAGGTGGAAGCCTCGGCGGACATCAAGAACGGCGTGCTCGACTATTTTGACCAGACGGAGGTGCTCAAGCGCGCGGGCGTCCCTGATAAGGCGTGCTCATTCCTCAACCTGACAGCGCTCGGCTTCATGTGCGGGTTGCTGCGCATCGGGGCCAACCGTGGCGGCTGGCGCGATCCTCGCACCGACCCGGGGGCCAAGGTCAAAACGCCCTTCCAGAAAATTCGCGTGGATGGGCATCTTGGTCCACTTGCAGGCATCATCGAGCGCATGGGCTCGGAAGGGACTGACGGTGACGACGATTTCTTCTTCGTTACGTCCAAAAAGGGGCGAGTCGCGCATTGGGTACATTCAGTCGACAGGTCCTTTCTCCTCATGTGGGCGCGTACGCTCAAAAAAGCGAGCGAGGTTAAAGTCAGACAAAAGAGGACTCGGGAGCCAGCGGCCATCTATCCAGAGCCTGCGGGAATGTTCATCAGTGCGAGGATGGTATGTAGCCTCTCAATGCGTGAAGACGAGCAGGAGCAGGTGCGTACACTGCTCAATACATTTTCAAGCAAGCGCTTCAAGCTCGTTCGCGTAGGGCGCAGCGTGGAAGGCATCGATGTGAGTGATGTAATAGAGGGGCAGACGGTGCTTGCTCAGTTCGAGACGGCTCTTGCCAAATTCATCTCGACTATTGATGCCCGCGAGGAAGAGGCACAGAAGGAGAAGGAAGCACGCAAGGCCGGCAAGAAGGCCGAGCGTCGGGTGAAACCGTTCAAGTCCGCTCCCCGGTTGCGGGATGATTGGACGTTCGTGCTCCAGCCCTACTTCGACCTGGACAGCCCACCTCCCGGCGCCGAGACCGTACTCACGCCGGAACTGCTCGAGGACAACGAGGCGAAGGTCGGTGCGCTCACATTCAACCCTGGGGATTTGCTTGAGATCCCGACGCCGGGCATCGGCCGAGCTCTCGAGTGGTGGCACTATGAGACTGAGCACGCCAACCGGACGCCCTGGGGCCAGTTGCTTACCGAGATTGGCTACGGATACCCGGTCCTCTCGGCCCCAGCCCTCCCCCTGCGTGATATCCTCCCCCGCCGTTATCTCAGCCGAGGCATGGACTTCGCTGAGGGCGACGAGTTGGGCAAAATAAAGGGCGGTGGCGTCATCGGATTCATGCTTGAAAACGAGAGCACCAAGGCTGAACTACCCGAGCGTGCAAAGTCCGCCGCCCGCCCCCCACCGCTGGCTGGTGGGGCCGGCAACTGACACCACCGCCGGGCCATGCCGGCGAGCCGAACGCAAGAGAGGTCCACAATGTCGAGCTGGTCTCGTACGCCGTCTCTACCTGGGGTGTTGCTCCTCGTAGCGATCGGGGCTTGCCGGGGAGCGGATGCCTCATCGAAAACGCCATCCACCCCTACTGCACCGACGCCTGCGGTCACTCAGACCGCTCCTTCCGGTGCGTGTGTGGGCGCAGCGCCAGCCCCACAGGCACAGACTGCGCCTCCAGCGCCCGCGAAGCCCGCTGACATCGGCGCCTGGGGCGCGGGAGTTCGCGACCTGGTCGCTGACCCATATGATCCTCCGTCAAGCTACTTCGCGGTGAAAGCCCGGATCGAGTCCGTGCCCTGTGAGCAGGTGCTACAACTCGGGCCCGAGGGCTTCCTTATCCGCTACACCCCCCCTATCGGGGGCGGCCTTATCTGCTCGACGTGCAGCGAGACATTGCTGCCTACTACAAGAAATGCCGGGTCGAAGGGTACCGCTCTCTGCTTGCCAGGCTACCGCGCCAGGAACGTCGTTGGGTGGATGCTGTCCGCCCCCGGATGCAAGCCTTCATCAGTACCCTCTACAACTTGCGCGAGCAGTGTAGCCCGCGAAAAGACCTCGTTTACGACCAGCGGGAGACGCTCGCGCTGCTGCGGTTGGAAGATCTCCTCGCCCGTTTCGTCGAACAGGTGACCGCTCCCGAGGGAGACCAGGGGCCGCGTTGTGACACGCAGGACTTCGCGCCCGTACGTGCGGAGGCTACCGCGCTCATCGCGCGCCCCTGCCCTCCTCCAGCCGATGCGGATGAGGAGGATCGTCTCCTGCACGAGCGTTCGCTGGACCTCGCAGCACCAGGGTTCAACGTCTCAACTGATGACCTGAAACCCTACTGCGAGCATTTCCCTCGAGCTGCGATGCAGCCACTGCTCGTCTTCGCGCATGAGCTGCTGCTCCAGGAGAAATAGGGGAGCGAAGGAGCCGAATCCGGCGTAGAGTTCGCAACGAGGGGGGCTCTCATGGCGCACATCTTTCACTCGCGTTGGCGAGTACCTGGGCGATTTTCCGACTACGTCATCCTTCGTGGCTCGAGCGCCAGGGGAGAACGTATCGGCCAACAGGTACCGGGGGTTTTCGTCACCTCCCTGCTGGAGGGATGGCTGACGTCGGGCCCCTCACGGACCCTGCACGAAATCTACGAGTCCCTCGGAGGAACGCTCCCTCTGGGTCTCACCGTGCAGGAGCGCACCCGGTACGATCAGCGGATCAAGGAGCGCCTCCAGGACGCCTTCCTGTTTGGCGAACTGGTGGCTTTCGAAATCAAGCACCCCCTGCCGCAGGCCTGGCCGGTCGCGCGAGTGAGGCCCCAGCCCAGGTTCGCGGAGCTTGAGCCCGAGCCCGAGCCCGAGCCCGAGCGGACCTTCATCCTCATCCGGCTGGTGGACGATGAAGGCAATCCCGTGCCGGGCGCGCGCTACCGTGTCGAGTTGCCGGATGGCGCTGTCCGGGAGGGACGGCTGAACTCGAGCGGCGAGGCCCGCGAGAACTACGTCGTCCCCGGGGAATGCAAGGTGACCTTCCCCGAGCTCGAGGACAGCGCCTGGCAGCCGGGCAGTCCGTCCGAGAAGGCGACTGCCTGAACGGGCATCAGGCTGGCCCCGTGTCGAGCGGCAACTCGAGGGTGAAGGTGGCTCCGCCGCCGGGCGTAGGGGTGACCGTGATGTGCCCGGAGTGCTCCTCCACCACCTGCCGGGCGATCCACAACCCCAGGCCGAACCCGCCGTAATGGCGTGAGGAGACCGCGCGCTCGAAGCGCTCGAAGATGCGGGAGCGGTCTAGCGGAGCGATGCCGATGCCATGGTCGGCCACCGTCACCCTGGCTGTGCCCCCCTGCGTTCCGAGGCTCACCTCCACGGGCCTGCCCATTCCAAACTTCACGGCGTTGGATAGCAGGTTCTGGATGACCTGGCGGATGCGCGGGCGGTCACATGTCACGATGACGGCGGCCTCCCCCTGGAAGGAGAGGGTGCTGCCGGCACGCGAGGCCTCGTCCCGCACGGCCTCGACCGCCTCGGTCACGAGCTCCCTCAAATCCACTTCGCACAAGTGCAGGTGGAGCTGGCCGGTGTTGATCCTCGACACATCCAGGAGCGTCTCGACCAGCGAGGCCAATCCCTGAACGGTCTGGGCGGCCGTTTCGAGTCGCGCCCCGACGCGCGCCCGGCTCTCCTCGCTCAGGCCGCGCCCCACGAGCTCCATTTGGAGGCGGAAGCGGGTCAGGGGCGTCTTCAGCTCGTGGCTGGCCACGGAGAGGAATTCGTCCCGGGCGTGAACGGCTTCCCGGAGGCCGGCCTCGAGCGCCTCGCGGCGGAAGAGCTCCCGGCGCATTCTCGAGAGCTCGAGGTTGGAGCGCACCCGCGCGATCAGCTCCCGGGCGGAGAATGGCTTCACGAGGTAGTCATCCGCTCCCGCGTCGAGTCCGCCCACGGCGGCTTCGGGACCGGCCTGGGCGGACAGCAGGAGGATGGGGATGGTGCGGAGGCCCGGGTCTTCGCGGAGCCGTTGGACCAGCCCCAGCCCGTCCAGGCCCGGCATCATCACGTCGGTGACGATGACGTCCGGACGCTGGCTGTTCGCGGCCTCGAGCGCGGTGAGCCCATCCACCGCCCTCTGGACCTGGAAGAAGGGAGCGAGGACACGCTGCAGGTAGTCGCGCATGTCCGCGTTGTCGTCGACGATGAGCACCCGGCCGGAGGGGTTCTCCACCCTGGAGGAGGGCCGAGGCTCCTCCTCCGTGCCTTCGGGTAGCCACCGGAGCGCCTCCTGAACGTAGGGCCCGGCGCCTGTCGCGGTGGACTCCTGCTTCGGCCCCACCTGGAGCTTCTCCTTCGGGAGATGTGCCGAGCCACGCGGGATGGACACCGTGAAGCGGGTGCCTCGGCCCACCTGACTCTCGACCGCGATCGTCCCACCGTGGAGCTTGACCAACTCCTGCACGAGCGCCAGCCCGATGCCGCTCCCTTCGAAGGAGCGGGAACGCGCTCCTCGCACACGGTGGAACCGCTCGAAGAGGTGGGGCAGCTCGTCCGCTGGAATACCCGCCCCCGTGTCTTCCACCTCGAGCACGGCGTGCCGCTCCGTCGCACGCAGCCTCACGGTGATGCTTCCCTCGAAGGTGAACTTGAAGGCATTGGACACCAGGTTGAGGACGATCATTTCCCACATGTCCCGGTCGACGTAGAGCGGCTCGGGCAGGGGCGGGCAGTCCACGACGAGCCTCAGCCCGGCCTGCTCCGTGGCGGACCGGAAACTGCTGACCAGTTCCGCCGTCAGGGTGTCGAGCGCGGTGGGCTCGTAATGCACATCGGCGCGTCCCGCCTCGATGCGCGAGAAGTCGAGGAGGCTGTTCACGAGCCGCAGCAGGCGCTCGCTGTTGCGAATGACGACCTCGAGGGCCTCGCCTCGAAGCACCTTCTCCGGAGAGGCTCGCGCGTCCTCGAGCGGCCCGAGCATCAGCGTCAGAGGGGTACGGAACTCATGTGACACATTGCTGAAGAAGGCCGTCTTGGCCCGATCCAGCTCCATCAAGGACTCGGCGCGCCGGCGCTCCTCCTCGTAGGAGCGGGCACTCGCCACCGCGACGGCGATCTGCCCCGCGGCGAGCTCGAAGAAAGTCCGATAGCGCTCGTCGAGGGGCCGGCGTGGACTCAAGCCAGCGACCAAAAAGCCATGGGGGTGCTCCTCCCTCGTGCGAACGATGGGCAGCACGAGCGCGGTCCGCGTGGGCTCGGGCCAGGCTCCTCCCGGCAGCTCGCCGAGCCGTGGCGGCAACTCCGCGACGATCTCCACGGCGCCACCGCGCGCGACCTTCGCCAGGGGCCAGAGTGCGTTCTCGTCACTCAACGAGATGACTTCGGGGCTCAGGGCCTGGCCCTCGAGGATGCCCGAGGTGCTCATGAGCCGCGCGTGTGTCCGCTCCTTCGCCGTCAGATAGAGCGCCGAGAAGGTGATGTCCGCGGTGTTGTGGCTCAGCGAGCGAGCGATCGCGGCACATGCCTCCCCCACGGTCTTCGCCCCCAGCGCGGCTTCTCCCAGCTCT
The DNA here is from genome assembly GCF_016859125.1 of Archangium violaceum. Classification (NCBI taxonomy): domain Bacteria; kingdom Pseudomonadati; phylum Myxococcota; class Myxococcia; order Myxococcales; family Archangiaceae; genus Archangium; species Archangium violaceum. The sequence goes on from NZ_CP069338.1 coordinate 3,660,710, forward strand.
CGCAAGGTCCGCAGCCGGCGCTCGGCGATGACGTATTCCGTGGTCTCGTTTCCCGAGCAGAAGATTCCGCTGACCTTCCCTCCGTAGTCACTCAGGGGCGCGAACGAGAAGGTAAAGTAGGTCTCCTCCAGGAACCCCCTGCGATGGATATGGAGCGGCATGTCTTCCGACCACGAGGCCACTCCCGTGGCGACCACCTCCAGGAGCAGCGGTTCCAGACTGCTCCAGACCTCCGGCCAGACCTCGCCGAAGGGTCTGCCCATGGCCCAGGGGTGCTTCATTCCAAGAATGGAGGTGTACCCATGGTTGTAGATCAGCACGAACGCTGGCCCCCATAAGACGAGGGTCGGGAAGCGTTGGCTGAGGCAGATGCTGACAGCGGTGCGAAGGAGGCGCGGCCATTGGCTCACGGGACCGAGCGGCGTCCGCGCCCAGTCCATGTTCCGGAGGAGCGCACCCCTCTCTCCACTCCGGGCGAAGAGCTCGTCGGAAGGCTCGTTGTTCATGCAGGGAGCCCTCCCCAGGCCCGGTGAGCCTGGAGGCTACGGCACCTCCCGCTCTTCTGCTCGGCCAGGGGGGAGAAGGACAGATGGACGTCCACCGTGCCCTTCACGCCGGCCATGAGGACGTTGTCGAGCTCGAGCTCCCGCGGGCTGCATGCCGAAGCGCCCACCTGACACCTCCCTCCAGCATCAAGGATGGGACTCGGCCCGGTGTCCGCCATCCGGAGTTTGGGGAGGTCCCCTGCCAGCCCTGGTGGCCGGGGCTTTCGAGAGGGGCACCCGCGGGCCTCGTCCATCACGACCGGCGGATGCTTCGCTGGCTTGCTGGCCTGCCATGCCTGAAGCCATAGAACACGCCCTTGTTGATGCAGATGGATTCGCCGGGTGACAGGCGGGGCTGATGGCGCCCTCGGCGCAGGCCGCCGAAGGTGTCGACCCCTGTGAGTGCGGTCCCATGGACGTGGTCTTCGTCGTCGACACCACGGGCAGCATGGGGTCGTCCCTCAATGCCTTCCAGAGTGCCTTCCCCTCGATCATCAATCAGATCGCCACCTCGTCGAATGGCGACTACCAGCCTGGCCTCGTCACCTTCACCGACATGGTGACCGTGGCCGATGACCTGGGGGATATGGGCGCGTCCAACGGTGGCGGATGCGATCTCCAACCCGTAGCCCGGGCCATCCGTCGAAAGCAGCGGAGGCGATGAGCCGGGGGGAGCCCGTCCCATCGCCTCCGTGAGCCCGGCCGGATCAACGCGATCGGCCGGGCCTTCGCTCGTGACTAGTCGAGCTGCTTCTTGATGCGGATGTTGCGCAGCTGGAAGTGGATGTTGCCGCCCTGGTCACCCCAGGCGGGCAGCATCTCCAGGACGGAGCTGACCCGGGCCGTGTTCCAGCTCGACTGGTAGCTGGGGCTGGAGAACGGAATCTTCACCATCGTCCAGGTCCCGGGCGTGGGACGGCCGATGAGGGTCTTCAGGTCGCCGGTGGCGCAGGAGTCCGCCTTGCGGTCGCAGACGATCTTCACCCAGAAGTCCTGGGTGGTCTCGCCGTAGTCGAGGATGTTCAGCTCGAACTCCACGCCACCGGTGGCGGCGATCGCGGAGACGTCCATCAGGTTCGGCTCCTTGAGCCCGAAGGCGAAGCCGCCGTTGCCGCCACCCTCCTTGAGGCCGCTCATCGAGACGTCGATGACCTTCTCACCGCCGACGTCGAACGCGGGGTCCACCGTCACGGTGCCCGTCGTGCCGGCCGTCCACCCATTGGGGGTGGCGAAGAACGAGGTGTCGGAGATGCCGTTGACGTAGGCGTCCTTGTCCTCGGTGATGGCGATGGGCGCCGGGGGCGGCTCGCCGCCCGTGCAGGACACGTTGCCGGCCTTGTTGGGCTCCCAGCGGATGTTGGCGAGCGTCAGATCCAACGTGCCCGAGGTGTAGAGCAGGAAGGGCGAGTTCACGTTGGTGAAGTCCAGGCCCGTGTCCGCCATGCACTGCAGCGGAACGGCGAGCTCGGTCCAGCCCTTGCCCTCGAGCTGCGTGAGGGTCTGGGTGAAGTTGATCTCCCCGAGGCACGGGTACACGCAGTGCATGGAGAGGTTGACCGGGGCGGTCGGCGCGGCGTTCACCTTCACGGAGAAGACCAGCGCGCCATTGGAGTTGAGGTAGGCCGAGAGGTCACGGCCCACGTTGCCATTCTGGTTCTGCGTGTAGAGCTGCCCCGTGCCGCTCCAGACGACGTTCATGGCCGCCCACTGGAGGCCGCCCGCGTCATCCACCGGGGTGGCCTTGATCTCATTGGCGGCCAGGCTGGTGGTGGCGCTGGTGTTCTGCTGCACGTCGATGCCGCCCCAGTTGGACGGCGCGCCCATGCGCATCACCCAGTTGTCCTGGTTGCCACGCTCGAAGAGGACCAGCGGCTCGGTGGTGGTGCCGCCGCCGCCCGGCGTCGTACCGCAGCCGTGGGTCTGGGTCGTCTCCTCGAGAGCGCCCAGCTCCTGGGGCTGCGCATAGGTCAGGCCATGGCCGTAGGGGAAGAGGGGCGCGTAGCCCTCATCGCCCTTGTTGATCGACACCTGGCAGGGGCTCTTGGGCCACGAGTAGGACAGCTTGCCGTGGAAGTCGTAGTTGACCGAGCCATCCTCCTTGCGGAAGAGCACGTCGGTGATGCCATCACCCTCGGTGCCGGGCAGCCAGGCCGCGACGAACGCATCCGACGCGTTGAGCTCCTTGTTGGCGTAGAGCGGGCGGCCGGAGAAGAGCACCGTCACGATCTTCTTCACGCCCTTGGCCTTGAGGGCGTTGATGAGCGTGAGGTCCTCCGGGCGCAGCCGGGCGAGCTCCAGGGTCTTGTTCTTGCCAATGTCTCCCTGACCCTCGGCGTAGGGCGTCTCGCCAATCACCACCACGGCGACGTCATAGGACGAATCCGCCAGGGCGCCGTCCGCGCTGGTGTCGAGCGTGGCGGTGGGGACGATCTTCTGGACGGCCTTCCAGACGGTGGTGCCGCCGCCGATGTCCGCGTTCGTGATGTCGGTGCCCTGCCAGGTGATGGTCCAGCCGCCGGACTGGTTGGCGAGGTTGTCGGCGCTCTTGCCGGCCACGAGCACCCTGGCCGTGCGGGCCAGGGGCAGGGTGGAGCCGTTGTTCTTGAGGAGCACGAGCGACTTGCGGACGGCCTCGCGGGCGACGGCCCGGTTCTCCTCGGTGCCAATCTCGTGCGAGGCATTGCGCGCGGAGGGCTTGGGCTTCTCGAAGAGGCCCATGCGGAACTTCACGCGGAGGATGCGGCGGACGGCGTCGTCGAGGCGCGCCTGGGGAATCTCACCGCTCTGGACCGACTTGATGGTGTTCTCGATGAACGGCTTCCAGTCCTGGCGGTAGGGCACCATCACCATGTCGACGCCGGCGTTGATGGCCTGCGGGCAGTCGCCGTTGGTGCAGTCCCGGGGCGAGTCACTGTTCTCCCGGGTGATCTGCCCGATGCCGTTCCAGTCGGAGATGACGAAGCCGTCGAAGCCCATCTTGGTCTTCAACACGTCCGTCAGCAGGTACTTGTTGCCGTGCATCTTGTGGGCCTTGGCGCCCTCTCCCTGGGCCGCGTCCTGCCAGCTGCTGAAGGACGCCATGACCGTCTGGGCACCGGCCGCGAGCGCCGTGAAATAGCCGCGGCCGTGGATGTTGCGCAGGTCCTTCTCGGTGACCTGGGTGATGCCCTGGTCCTTGCCTTCCTTGGTTCCGCCGTCACCCAGGTAGTGCTTGGCCGAGGCGATGACCTTCTCGTTCGCCTTCGCGTCCTTGGCGAGCTGGCCCTGGAGGCCCTCGACGATCTTCCCGCCGAAGGCCTCGACGATGGCCGGATCCTCCGAGTAGCCCTCGTAGGTGCGGCCCCAGCGGTCATCCCGGACGACGGCGAGCGTGGGCCCGAAGGCCCAGTCCAGACCCGTGCGGGCCACTTCGCGCGCCGTCACCTCGCCAATGCGCTTCACCAGCTCCGGGTCGTTCGCGGCACCCAGACCGATGTTGTGCGGGAAGATGGTGGCGCCCTTCACGTTGTTGTGCCCGTGCACCGCGTCCACGCCCCAGATGATGGGAATCTGGTGGGGGTTGGCCGGGTCCATGGAGGCCTCCCAGAGCTGGTCCGCGAGCGCGTTCCACTCCTCCACGGTGGAGCCCTTGTTGCCGTTGGGCCAGGAGCCGCCGCCGTTGAGCACGGAGCCGAGGTGGTACTGCTTCACCTCCGCGGGCGTGACGTGGGCGATCTCCACCTGGGTGATCTGCCCGACCTTCTCCTCGAGGGACATGGTGGAGAGCAGGGCCTCGACCCTGGCCTCGATGGCCTCGTCCCGGGGGATGGCGCTCTGGATGCGCGGCCAGTCATCGGGCTGCTCGGTGGGAGGCTGCTCCGTGGGGGGCTGTTCGGTGGGGGGAGGCGTGGGCTCCGGGTCGGGCTTGCAGGATGTCAGCGTCAACAGCAGAAGGGCCGCGCAGGATGCGCTCTTCCGCCGGGAGAACAACCGTTCCATGTCCATCTCCTGGTATCTGAGGTGCGCTGACTCCGTGGACGGAAGAGGGGGTATTTCCCCGGTCCACGACGAGCGGAGTGAGCTCGGATGATTGGGGCTGGGGTTCACGCCCCGGCGTCAACGCGCGGCGAACGTAGAAGTAAAAACAATGTCACGCAAGACGACGGCACGGGAACCCGGCACGGGTGGCACTTGTGTTCACCATGCTTCAGTCCGATGCGTGGAGAGGGAGCGGTGCACCGCGTCATCTCTACGCGGTGTGTCATCGCGTCGGATCATCTCCCCCTGCCGGGGTGCGGACGCGCCTGTTTGACGGACAGCTTCGGCGGCTCGCCGGGCTCGCCGTCGAACTTGAACTCGACATCCATGGCGTACCAGCCGGTGTGGCCCGCCAGGGGCCCGTAGGCGGGCGAGAAGCGCTCGTGGATGAGGGTGAGGGCCTTGCCGAGCTCGAAGACCTGGGCGGACGTCAGCACCGTGTGGCCGGCCTCCACCAGGTTGGAGTGGGACAGGTACGTGAGGGGGAGGCCGGGTTGGTGGAACTCGTAGATGAACTGGTCGCTCGTGATTCCCGGCGGTGGGTGCACCACCTCGGCGTCTCCGCCAGTCTGGACGTTCACATAGAACCCGGGCTGCAGGCCGGAGGGGTCGAAGGGGTTCGCCGTGAGCGCCACGCCATTGGCTTCCTCGTCCGGGAAGTTGTGGTGCACGAGCAGCGCCATCACGACGGACTCGTGGGGGATGCCGTTGTATTCGCGCTCCTCGAACGTGCGGAACAACCAGACGCTGGCCCAGGTCTTCCGGATGGCCTCGAGGACGTCCTCCCAGTCGCTGGGGTCTCCCGTGTGTGACTCGTAGCAGCCCGCGCACGGAAAGCCCTCCAGGTCCTCGCTGTTCGTGCTGGTGCGGAACCGCATGGTCAGCCCCGGGTAGTCCGCCGCCAGCTTCGCCTTCAGCAGTGCCTGGAGCCCGGCGTTCACCGGTGCCTTCTTCATGTCGGCGCGGAGCTCCTTCAGGCGCGCGTCGCGAATCTCGGGCTTCTCCTTGAAGGAGGGCTCGGCGAGCAGCGCATCCACCCGGGCGAAGAACCCGTTCTCCTCCATGAATTGCACGTAATAGAAGGCGGGGATCGCGAAGGCCTTTCGCACGGGGAGCCCCTCCGTCCTGGCCAGGACGGAGTAGTGCGCGGCCTTGCCTCCGAACGCGGGGACCGCGGCCTTGATGGCCTCGCGCAGCGGACCCTGGCCCTCGACCACGACGTCCTGGATGTCGCGCAGATCCCTCACCGACAGGTCCGCCGCGGGGAGCACCACGGGCACCGGCTTGTGCGCTTCCCAGTACGCATCGGCCTCGGCGCTCGTCACCTCCTCGATGCTCCAGCTGAACGCGCCGACGGTGAGCCGGACCCATCTGCCCTCGAGCGCTCGGAGCTGGGGGTGGCTCATGGCCTGGCGCAGCCCCATGTTGGGCGTCTGGCGGTTCTGCGACAGCACGTTCACGTGCGACAGCGGCGTCTGGAACTCCTCGGTGATGATGCCGACGACGGTCGAGATGTCATTGGGCAGGCGATCCAACACGACGATGTCCCGGTACGCGAGATAGGTCGTCTTCAGCTCATCCGCCTTGACGAAGCGCAGCCGCCCGACCGAGGTGGCGAGGTTGAGCGGCTGATAGTCGGTGGCCGCGTAGAGCGCGTCCGTCGTCATGACCCGGATGGCGGGCGGCAGGTTCTTCGCCTCGGCTTCGAGCGCTTGCGAGGTGGGGTGGAAGATCAGCTCGGAGCCGAAGTAGCCGGCGTCGCGAACGGCCTCGTGGAGCCGGGTCAGCATCTCCGCGGAGGCGGTGTCGTAGGGGGCGAGCTCCAGTGCCCAGACGCCGGGCCCTTCGTAATACGTGACGGTGCCGAGGAGGAAGCGGCGGTCCGGCGCGTAGTATTCGGTCTGGTTGAAGTCCGCCAGCGAGCCGACCAGCGGCAGCCCGTGGCCGGAGAGGTGCGAGGAGACGAACGCGTAATGGATGGGGTACTTCCGGCTGTTCTGGAAGTAGAGTGCGTCACCGTCGAACCCATCCAACACGACCTTCACCGAGCGGGCACCCGGGATGCGCGTGTCGAGCGGCTCCGACGCGAGGGCATGGAAGTCCCCCTGACATCCGATGTGCTTCAGGAACTCGGGGGCCGAGGCCTCCTCCACCAGCTCACAGGCCGCTTCCGGCACCTGCTCCTCGGGGGCTGACGGTCTCGACGAGCACGAGAGGACGAGCGAGGTGATCACCCAGATGAACGAGTGCGAGCGCATGGAGATCTCCGTGTATGTCCCCTCTCCCTCTGGGAGAGGGCGAGGGTGAGGGTATTCCCGCCTGTGTTGCTGACTGTGAATGAGGACTAGGGAGTCAGCGCGAAGCAATAGATGGCGCCGTAACCACCGGCGCCGCCCACGGTGTTCGTCCCGCTCCCGGAACCGTTCTCGACGAGGCTGACGCCAGGGGCACAGCCCGGAACCTGATGATCCGAGAGCCAGTGAGCGCCCCTGGAGGAGCCAGCCCGGCGAGGCCAGGAGTGGCCGCAGTAGGGCCTCCCCGTGGAGCCGAGGGCGCTCGTCCAGTCGTTGCACGTGCCGCCCATGCCGCCGCCCTGGAAGCGCCCCTGCTTGTCCGAGCCCGTCAGGATGTCGTGGTTGTCGACGCCCTGGTGGTTGGGCTCACCCCGCTCGTTGGGCAGATCGTTCTTGATCCGCGAGTGACTCCGCGGACGCGCTTCGTTCAGGAGCCCCGCCTTGTCCTGGGCCACGAGCCGGCCATTGCGGTCGTACCAGGGCCCCTCGCCAATGCGATCGATGGCGTGGACGGGGCCGCCGTCGGGGCCGCCTGTCGACGCACTCAGGAATGCGCGCCAGACCTTCTGTCCCGCGCCGGGCATGGCCTTCTCGGCGATGGTACGGCAGATCTTGTCCGCCCCTTCCAGACCCGTCGCCTCGCCGAAGCGGAGATCGCCACCAAAGCCCTTCTGGCTGCCCGAGAGCTCGCGCATGGCCTCGAGGCTGGTCACGAAGAAGCTGAACCGCGGCGGCTCCCCTGGCTTCGGCGGCGTACCTCCCGTGTCTTCGTCTCCTCCGGTTCCCTCCTCGCCGGGGTTCGTATCCCATCCCGAATCCGCGCCGTTCGGAAGGCAGGCCATGCCGTGGAGCCCGAGGGTGAACAGGGCCACGGCGGAAAGGATGTATGTGTTTCGCATGGTGGAAGACTCCTTGCCTTCTGCGCCTTCTGCGCCGTCTGCTTCATTGGCAGGTCAGGTCCGGCCGGCAGGTCTTGCCCTCCGGACAGTCCTGGTCGTCGCCGCACGACACGAGTCCGGGGATGCGGATCTCCCGGTCCACCTGGGACAGGACGAGCAGGTCCACACACCCGGCGCTGGTGGCCGCCGAGTCCGCGGAGCGCCGACTGATCGTGAGCTTGGGAAAGCCGGCGACTCCCACGTCGAGCAACCGTGAGATGAGTCCCGAGGGGAGGGTGAAGCTCCCGGTGTCCGCGACTCCGTCACATTCGAGCGAGGCGGCGATGCCACCGTGATGCGCGAGATCCACGAGGATGTGGATGCGAGCCGCCCCGGGAGACGAGGAGGGTGTCCACGACACCGTGACCGGCCTGCCGCGCTCGAGGGTGATGGGCCCCTCGGGGACGGAGAGGGCGCCGACTCCCTGGCCGCGCAGCGTGAAGGCCTCCACCTCCGCGCCACCGGCCACGAGTTGGATGCGGGCACCTTCGTCGAAGCCCGGGTGGGGCAGCGACGCCGAGCCGCTGGAATAGAACCTCCCGGAGTTCGGCGTCAGGGAGAGCTCCGCCTTCAATCCCTGGAGACTCACGGAGCCCACGTTCCGGGCGGTTGGGTAGGGGATGCAGACGCCACCTTCGCCACACGTCCGTGATGCGCCGCAGGCCGGCTCACAGAAGAGCGTGCGGCCACGCAGGAGGCGGCATCCGCCTTCCTCGGCCTCCACCCGTCTCACATGGGCCGGAACGACACCGCTGAACACGCGCCCCTGGACCGCCGTGTAGTCCGCTCCGAGCTCGACGGTGAATTGCCCGGCCCGCTGACTCGCGTCGCAGGGAGCGTAGCGGAGCTCGGAGGTATTCGTGTCCTCGTGCGGGTTCTCGTTCGAAGGCGCTGGAGACGTGGAGCCGCAGCCAACTCCCCACACCGAGAACAGGAGCAGGTACCCGGCGTAATCACGTGTCTTCAATGCATTCCCCCCAGACCATTCGGCGCGAACGATTCGACCGGGGCCGGCCCGGAGGGAGTCAGCCCGCGCCGGTTTCGTGCACTTCCCCATGCTCGCGGGGACACTCGTTGACGGAGCGACACGCCACCTGCTCCGCCGTGCTGCTCCCCGAGGCCGATGACCTGTGGGCCACCGGACGGTGCTCGTCGCCGGGCCCCGCGCTCGCCCGGCATGTCTGCGTGGGCCCACGCAGTCTTGGTGAGCTCCTGATTTTATTCTCCGAGCCCGTTCTTCCCGTGGGCCGGTGTCCGTGCAGCGACCGGCCTGCCGAGGCGCGCGTGGACACCCTTTGCCGCCCGGCGATGACGGCCCAGTTTGCCCTGGACCCGCAACGCCTTCGGGCATCGCGGGTTACACGTGACACCGAGATGCATCTGCAACGGGAAACGTCACCGTCACGTGACACGTACGCGCAACCACGAGGAGACACACGTCATGGCGAACAGGGACTACGAGACGCGTCGATACCTGGGAGATGACCGGGAGCGCTGGGCAGGCCGGGATCGGGACTTCGACGAAGGCTTCCGGGGCAGTGACATGGGGCCGCGGCAGGAGCGCGGTCCGTGGCAGGGCGGCCAGGGGTACTCGGGCAGCGGCCGCGGGTTCGAGGATTACGGCCAGGACCGCGGCTACAACCTCCAGGGCAATTACAATCAGGGCAATTACAATCAGGGCAGCTACAACCCTCCGGGCTACTACAACTCCCCGAGCAACTACGGAGGCGGGTACTCCGAGCGCGACCTCGGGTACGACCGGGGCTACGGGAGCTACGGGGTGCGCGACAGGAACGAGGGCCTCTACGGCCGCCGCGACCACAACGAGCGCGGCCCGATCGAGCGGCTCGGCGACCGGTTCCGCGAGGGACTGCGCAAGCTGGGCAAGGCGCCCAAGGCGTACACGCGCTCGGATGACCGCATCCGCGAGGACGTCTACGACCGGCTCATGCACGGGTGGGTGAACGCCGAGCACGTGGAGGTGCAGGTGAAGAACGGAGAAGTCACGCTGACCGGCCTGGTCGAGGAGCGCCGCGACAAGCGCATCATCGAGGACATCATCGAGGATGTCCTCGGCGTGAAGGACGTGCACAACCAACTCAAGGTGGGCACCGCCGAGCAGTTCAACACCAACACCGGGGGCTCCTCCACCTCGGTGACGAAGGTCGTCCGCTCGTAGCGCGAGCCGCATGGCGGGCTCCCCGCGATGGCGCGGGGGGCCGCCGTGTTCCCGCCGGGGACGCCTCACTCCTGCATCATCAACGCCTGCAGCTCCGGGGGCTCCCCGCCGAGCCACTTCGGGTTGGCCGCGGTCCCGTCGTAGATGGACGAGGTCTTGAAGGGCTCGTATCTGCCCCGCATGGCGGCCTCGCGCGTCCTGGCCAGCAGCGCCTGCAGCTCCGCCTCCGAGAGGGGCTTGAAGGTGCGTGCCGCCTCGAAGGCCTGGTCGAGGATGGCCAGGCTGTCCACGCCCGTGATGACCACCGAGGTGGGCAGGTGGAGCGCGTAGTGCAGACACTCGATGGCCGTCACCGTCTTCGACTGGAGGATGGAGCCGTTGGCGAGCGTCTTCATCGCGAGCACGCCAATGCCGTCCTTGACGAGCTCGGGCAGGACGAGCTTGGAGAAGCTGCGGAAGTGCGCGTCCATCAGGTTCAGGGGCATCTGCACCGCGTCGAACGTGAAGCCGTTCTCCCGAGCCACCTCCAGCATGTACAGGTGGATGCGTGGATCCTTGTGCCCGGTGAAGCCGATGTAACGCAGCTTGCCTGCCTTCCGGGCTTCCAGCAGCGCGGCGTGCGCGCCGTCCTCGGCGAAGATGCGGTCGGGGTCCTCGTAGCGGAGGATTTCATGGTGCTGCACGAGGTCGATGCAGTCCGTCTGCAACCGCTCCAGCGAGTGCTCCAGTTGCCGGGTGGCTTCCTTCTTCGTGCGGCCGTCGAGCTTCGTCATCAGGAAGACCTTCTGCCGGTAGCCATCCCGGAGCGCCTTGCCCATGCGCAGTTCGCTGAGGCCCTCGTTGTAGTCCCAGCAGTTGTCCATGAAGTTGATGCCGCGATCGATGGCGTCCCGCACGATGCGGATGGCCAGCTTCTCGTCCACCTTGGGCAGTCCGATGTGCCAGCCCCCGATGCCGATGGCCGACACCTTCTCCCCGGTGCGCCCCAGCGTCCGGTACGGCATCTCTCCGCGCTTCTCCGCGTCCTCCATGGTTGTCTCCCGCAGGTCCACCCTGACACGCTGGGGACGCGGGACTTGTCTGGGAAGCGGTCCCTTCCGGATGGCTGGCTGCTCGCCTGCATGGCGCGCATGTCCTTGAACACCTTCCCCGGATGGTGCCAAGTTCCGCGTCGTCACGGGCGAGGGGGGGAATATGAGCGGGCCGGACGACCCTCGACATCAGCCCCGGTGACACGAGGAGCGAGGGACGTCATGAAGAAGGCCTGGTGCCTGATCGCGGTGTTGGCGTTGGCGGCGTGCGAGAACGAGCCGGGAGGTGGCGCGTCGGATGGTGGCGTGCAGGTTCCGGATTCTGGAACCCCGGATGCCGGAGGGCCCGACGCGGGCCCCGGGGATGGGGGACAGCAGGAGGGAGAGGCCGGCCACTGGCGCGCCCTGTCCGTGCCGGGAGTGGGGACGCTGAACGCCGTGTGGGGAAGTGGGCCGAGGGATGTGTGGGCGGTGGGGGAGTCCGGCTTCATCGTCCATTGGGACGGCGAGCAGTGGGCCCAGGAGACACGCGTACCCGCCGACTTCACCTTCACGCTCAATGATGTCTGGGGCAGCAGCGCACAGGACGTGTGGGCGGTGGGAGCGGCGGGCGTCATCCTCCACTTCGATGGGAAGGCCTGGCAGTACGTCGGGTTTCCGGAGGAGCCGTTCTGTACGCTGGACATATGCCGGGGCAGCCTGCTCGCGCTGTGGGGCTCGAGCGCCACCGACGTGTGGGCGGTGGGCAGGTCCGACGAGGCCGAGGGCGTGGTGTCGCACTGGGATGGGACGCGGTGGAACCATGCGGTGCACGCGGAGGTGGGCCGGTTCGAGAGCGTCTGGGGAAGTAGCGCGACGGATGTGTGGGCCGGCACCCTTACCCGGCTGCTGCACTGGAATGGGGAGACATGGAGGGAGCGCGCCACCGGCACGTCGACGTTCTCCGTTCCCCTGCGCCTGTGGGGCGTTGCCGCCAATGATGTGTGGGGGGTGAACCTCGCCGGAGAGATTTCCCACTGGGATGGAGTCCGGTGGGAAGAGGTGGCTCTCGAGGGGGAGGACGTGGGGCCCCTGCGCGCCATCTCGGGGACGGGGGCCGGACAGATGTGGGCCGTCGGGGGAAGCGGTTCCTCGCGCACCCTGCTGCACTGGGAGGAAGGGATGTGGAAGCAGGTGAGCCTGGCGGCAGGACCCACGCTGGTGGATCTCTGGGTCCTGCCGGATGGAGAGGCCTGGGCGGTGGGATTGCAGGGCAGCCTGCTGCACCGCGTTCCGTGAGCTCCCGGCTCAGCTACGGCCGAGGAAGTCCGCCTTGCCGATGTCCAGGCCGTTGTGCCGCAGGATGGCGTAGGCGGTGGTGATGTGGAAGTAGAAGTTGGGCAGCACGATGTTGAGCAGGTAGGGCTGCCCCTGGACCTGCATCTCCTGGGCGCGCATCTTGAGGGTGACGGTGCGCTCCTCGCTGCCGTCGATCTGCGCCGCGCTCACGCTCTTCAGGAAGTCGATCGTCTTGGTGATGCGCGCCTGCAGCTCGGTGAGGCTGGTTTCGGTGTCGGGATGGCTGGGGATGTCGATCCCCGCCAGGCGGGCGGCACAGCCCTTCGCGGAATCACAGGCGATCTGCACCTGGGCGGAGAGGGGAAGCATGTCGGGCGCCAGCCGGGCGTTGACGAGGACGCTCGGATCGAACTTCTTCGTCTCGGCATACGTGGCGGCCTTGCCGAGGATCGCCGACAGATTGCCCAGCATGCGGATGAAGACGGGGACCGACGCCTGGTACATGGACAGGGACATGGTGTTCGCTCCGAGGGGTTGGGAAACGGGCACGCGTGACGTGCCGCCCGCTAGGTAGTGACCGGGACCGGGGCCGTCAACGAAATCGGGGCGGACCGGGAGCGAGACCCGGGGGGCGTTGACGCGAGGTGGAGGTGGGGATCTCCTGGACGCATGTCCGAATCCACTCCTCCCGCGCCCGCCCCCGGCGCTCCCGCCTGCCCCGTGGATGTCTCCGAGCGGGTGGCCCTGTTGGACGTGCTGCGCGGCTTCGCGCTGTGTGGCGTCTTCGTGTCCAACAGCTTCTCCTGGTTCAGTGGCCGCGTCCTCATGCCGCGCGAGCAGGTCCTGGCGCTGGCGGCGCCTCCGCTCGAGACCGTCGTCACCTCCCTCTACAACTTCTTCGTGAACCAGAAGTTCGTCACCCTCTTCTCCTTCCTCTTCGGGTTGGGCTTCTCCATCCAGCTCGCGCGCGCCGAGGCCCGGGGGGCCTCCATCGTCCCGGTGTACTCGCGGCGGCTGCTGGTGCTGCTGGGCATCGGCGTGACGCACATCTTCGCGCTCTGGGTGGGTGACGTCCTCTCCACCTACGCGGTGGTGGGCTTCGCGCTGCTTCTCTTCCGCCAGCGCTCGGACCGGACGGTGCTGGTGTGGGTGGCGGTGCTGATGGTGGCGGTGCCGCTGTTGATCCCCGCCCTCCAGCGTTTCGGCCCCATCCTGCTCCAAGGCGCGGAGGCGGCGGCCGAGGCGGCGAAGGCCAGTGAGGCCCATGACAACCAGCTGCGGGCGCGATTCCTGGCGGGGCTCTCCAGTGATTCCTTCTGGACGACCCAGGCGGCGAACGCGCGCTACTACGTGGACGCGTTCTTCCGGTCCAGCCGGTTGCTCTGGATGAGCGTCATCCTGGGCCGCTTCCTGCTGGGCCTGCTCGCGGGGCGGCACCTGTTGCTGCAGGACGTGGAGCGCAACCGCCCCGTGCACCGGCGGCTGCTCGTCTGGGGGCTGGTGCTGGGCGTGCTGGGCAATGGCACGGGGCTCGTGGTGCATCGCCTGCGCATCGCGGGGCTGGTGGATCCCGCGAAGGACTCCTGGATGTTCGTCCTGTCCGCCGTCTCGGAACTGGGCTACCTGGGCCTGGCCGCGGTGTACGTGGCCGCCTTCGCCCTGCTCTTCCAGCGCGAGCGGTGGCGGCGCGTGATGCAGGTGCTGGCCCCGGTGGGCCGCATGGCGCTCACCAACTACCTGCTGGAGACGGTGGTGAGCCTCTGCATCTACGACGGCTGGGGGCTGGGCTTCGTGGGCCGGATGCCGCCCTCGCACAGCGTGGCGGCTTCCCTGGCCGTCTTCGCGCTGCAGATACCCTTCAGCCACTGGTGGCTGTCACGCTTCCGCTTCGGCCCGGCCGAGTGGTTGTGGCGCTCGCTCACCTACGGCCGCGCGCAGCCCATGCGGCTGGCGCCCCGGAGCGCCGAGGCACCGGCGGCGAGCTGACGTCCGGAGCGCTCAAGGCCCCGGGCTCCGCGTGAGACGGGGGGCCCGGAGCTCCCTCGCGCCCCGGCCCGACGGGCGTTCAGGGATTCGGGGCGCCCGGTGGGTAGGTGTCCGGGTCGTTGGGGTCGATGCCGGAGTTCATCAAATCCTTCATGAACTGGCTGTGGGCCTCGCACAGGGGAGTGCCGGTCGACGAGCGGACGATGAGGGTCTTCCAGGCCAGCAGCGCGCCATCCGGCATCTTCTGGGTCTGGAGGATGAAGTCGCTCATCCGCTCCTGCGCCACGACCGTGTCGGCCGTGTTGCGCGTGTCGCGCTGGCCGCGCGTGTTGTAGAGCGGCTGGGTGCCAATGATGTCGTCGTTGAGCGAGTCCTCGAAGTAGAGCTGGGACGTCACGGACTCGGTGCCGGCGATCTTGATCGTGAAGTGGATGTGGATGGCCCGGCCCGAGTACCAGCCAGGGAAGCAGGTATCGAAGTCCACCCGGCCGTCGGCATCCGTCGTCTGCACACCGCGGAACCACCGCGCGGCGCGGGCCTCCTGGTTGTCGGGATTGCAGAACGGGTGCTGGTCGTCGCCCGAGTAGACCCCCACCGGCCCGGCATGCCAGATGTCGACGGTCGCGCCCGGGACGGGCTTGCAGGACTCATCCAGCACGCGGAGCGCGAGGCGCACGGGCAGCCCATCATGGCCCTCGCTGATGTCCTTGCGGACCAGCGTGTTCCCATAGCAGGGACCCAGGATCTGCTCGCACGTCAGCTTGCACGCCGTGCCCGAATCGGAGGCGAACGGGTTGGGATAGGCGCTGGCGCCGGTCATCGCGGCGGTGCCCCCGGTCGCCCAGCCCGTTCCTCCAGGCCCCGGGTCCTTGTCACCGCAGGCGAGGAGGAGCTGACTGACTGGCACCGCCGCCAATGTCAGGCCGAGTCCGCCGAGAACCTCCCGGCGCGTCATGTTGTTCTTCGTCGTCGTGCTCATGAGGGGTCTCCTGCTCAGTCAGGTACCCTGTGCCCGAATGGGCAACAAGACATCGAAAACGAAACCCGAGGTTGCCATTTCAGCAACGACGCCAGACGACCTGTGGGACCTGCGTGCCTTCTGTCTGGTCGTGGACCACGGCTCGATCACCGCCGCGGCGAAGCAGCTGGGTGAGACCAAGGGCTCCGTGAGCCGAAGGCTCTCCCGCTTGGAGTCGGCCCTGGGTGTTCCCCTCGTTCGTCGCAGCCCCCGGCTCGTGCGGCCCACGGAGGAGGGGGTCCTGTACCGGCAGCGTGTTGGACGTGCGCTCGAGCTGATCGAGGACGCAACGGATGCGCTCAAGGAAGCACAGGGACACCCGCGCGGGCGGCTCCGTGTCACCGCTCCGCCGGACTTCGCCCATACGGTGCTCGCTCCGGTGCTCGCGCGGTTCTGTGAGGCCCACCGGGACATCTCGCTGGAACTGCTCCTGACCGACCGGGAGCTCGATTTCGATGCGAACCAGCTGGACATCGCTCTTCGCGTGGCCTCGTCCCTTCGAGACTCCTCGCTGGTCGCGCTTCGGCTGCTCGATGCGCAGATGGGCTTCGTCGCCTCACCGGCGTACCTCGAGCGAGAAGGCCGTCCGCGCCGCCTGGCGGAGCTCCCGGCGCATCGCGTCCTGACGATGCGTCGCGAGAGCGGGCCGAGCGCCGTTCGCCTCACGCCGAGTGTCGTGGTGCAGGATGGCGCGTTCCTCCGCTCCCTGGCGTTGGAGGGGGTGGGGATCGCCATCCTGCCCCTGGCCCTGGTCGAAGCGGATCTCTCGCAAGGGCGGCTGGTGCGGCTGTTGTCCGATCAGGGCAGTCCGATCAGGATCTCCTTGTACCTGCTGCATCCGGCCACTCCGTTGCTCCCCGCCAGGGTCCGCGCGTTCCGCGACTTCATGGCCCACGCGCTCCAGAAGCAGGACCGTGGGCCATGGGGCTCCTAGAACAGGACGGGAATCCGGTTGAAGCCTCGCATGCTGGCGACGCTGCCCCACTTCATCTCCTCGGCGGGGACGGCCAGCCGCAGCTTCGGGAAGCGCTGGAAGAGGAGCTCGAAGGCGATCTGTGCCTCGAGGCGGGCCAGCGGCGCCCCGATGCAGACGTGGATGCCCTTGCCGAAGGCGATGTTGCGGTGGGCGTCGGGCCGGGTGATGTCGAACACGTCCGGATTGGCGAAGCGCGCCGGGTCCCGATTGGCCGAGGCGAGACCCAACGACAGGTTCTCGCCCTTGGGGATGTGCGTCCCTCCCAGCTCGAGGTCCGCCTGGGCGATGCGGGGCGTGCTGATGTAGTCGACCGGTCCCCAGTAGCGCAGCGTCTCCTCGACGAGCCCCTTGGCCAGGCCAGCGGGGTTCGCCATGAAGAGGGCGTGCTGCTCGGGGTGGGTGAGCAGCGCGACGACGCCGTTGCCAATCAGGTTGACGGTCGTCAGGTGCCCGGCGAAGAACAGGATGAACACCATCGACACCATCTCCTGGTGGCTGAGGGTGTCGCCGTCCTCCTGGACGTGGACCATCTGGCTGATCATGTCCTCGGCCGGCTCACGCCGCTTCCGCTCGAACAGACCTTCCAGATACTGAGAGAACGCCCGCAGGCTGCCCCTCACCTTCTGATCCGCCATGGCCTCCTGTCGGTCGGTCTTCAGGAGCATCTCCGCCCATCCATGGACCTGCTCGCGATCCTCCATCGGGATGCCTAGCATGTCGCTGATGACCGTGACGGGCAGCGGATACGCGAAGGACTCGACGAAGTCCATCCGGCGCTCCGACACGGCCTCACCGCGCTCGGCCGCCTTGCGCTCGGCGGTGTCGAGCAGGTCATTGACGAGCTTCTGGATGCGCGGCCGGAGCATCTCCATGGCGCGAGCGGTGAAGTTGGGTTGGACCAGCTTGCGCAGCCGCGTGTGGTCGGGCGGGTCGAGCATCAGGATGCTGTACGCGACGGGCCGGAACTCCTCCGGCATGGACGACTCCACCCGCGCGCGCTGCTCCGGCGTCATCGCCGAGCGGAAGTCGGACGAGAGCCGGTCATCGAGCAGCGCGGCCACCGTCTCGTCGTACCGGGTCACGAAGAGCCTGTCGCGGCCAGGTACCTTGCCAGAGGCGCGAGCCTGTGAGCCCACCGGGTGAGCTCCGTCCGCGAGGCCGCGGCCGAAGGGGCAGCGCACCACGGGCGCCGTGTCCCGCAGCTCGGCATAGATGGCGTGGGCCCTGGCCATGAACTCGGGGCTCTCCCTGTCCAGGAGCACGGAGTCCACGGCCGGGGCCTCCCGGAGGGCCTTCATGGGGCAGCTGCCACCCGGCTCCGGTGCCGCCGTCACGGGTTCCTTCTGTGCTTCCACTCGGTTCGTCGTCATTGCGTCCTCCGTCCTTCGTGTCACTTCCCGCCGCTCTTCGCGGGGGGCTCACGTCGTTGCGCCGTCTTGGCGCGTTTGGCTCGCGGCACCGCGGGGCTCCGCTCGTCGGGGGGCGGGTCCCTCGTGTCTTCCTCGTCCTCGTCACACTCCAGGGACGTGGGCGTGCGGTTCTCCAGCGCGATCAGCGCTCGCTCCACGAGGTCCAGCGCACGGCCCAGCTCCTTCAGCTCCGTGGGGGAGGCGCTCGCGAATTGAGCGGCCAGGTCGTTGGCCAGCGCCTGTTGGACCCGCTGTCCCACCGTCAGTCCGGCCTCGGTCAGCACCATGCGGAGCCGCCGCCGGTCATCCGGATCTGCCTCGCGGCGCACGTAGCCGTGTCGCTCGAGGCGATCGAGCAGTCCGGTGATGACGGCCGGAGTGACCCGTAGCCGCCGCGCCAGATGCCTGGGCGAGGAGACTCCCTCGCGGATGGCGTAGAGCACGGTGAGCTGGCGCAGGCTCAGCTCTCCACCCAGCTGGTTCGCCTGCACGCTCGCCACGGCCCATCGATTGAGGCGGGGGATGAGCCGCAGCACTCGCAGCGCATGGTCGAAGGATGGGTTGCTCCTGGTCATCCGTCCCGTTCCTGACGCGCGGACCGCGTCGCCGGATTCGTTATCTTCAATAACGGTATGCCAGGTAAACGATATTGAAAAGCCATTCCAGTCCCCATCGCGCTTTCCACTCCAGGCGGTCGGGAGCTGAGCCCACGTGGGGCAGACAGTGGGGCTTGTGCCTACCAGGTAGGCTCAGGAGAGGAAGAGCCGGATGCGGCGTGCCTCGGTGAGGCCGGACGTCACCCGGCCGACCAGCCAGCAAGTGGTGGCGGTGATGTCGATGCACGACATGTTGCTGGCCATGCCGGCCAACTCACACCGGCGCTCTGGAGTGCTCACGGCCACGACGGGTCGTCGGATTCCACCTCAATGGCCCTTGGCCAATGGAGAGAGGAGAGAGGGCACGATGGCGGTGGGGGGCGAGGCCGTGTGAGCTCCCGCGCGTGAACGCGGGAGCTCCTTCACCCCAGAGGCCGTGGTGCCCGGGGGGCGAGCCGTCTCAGTTACACGAGTACGAGTACGAGCTCGGCGTGCTCCAGGTGCCATCCGGGTTGATCTGGCGCACGGTGTAGCCGCTGAACGGGTAGGACGAGCCCCAGCAGTCCCGGGCGCGGACATCGTTCCGGACGGCGGTGGACAGGTCCCAGTTGCCCCGGCGGCGCAGCTTCTCGTAGATGGCGACGCGGTCGATGGCCTCGATCCACGTCGAGTCGGCGGCGAGCGTGTCGCGGCGCTTCTCGAGGAACTTCTGCAGCCAGGCGCTCTCGGTGATGCCGTTATAGCCAATCACCGGCGCGACCTGTCCGGAGTTGCCGAGGGCGGTGTTGGCCGCGCGGATGAATTCCCTGGCGCCATACTCGCCGTGGTTGATGAACGCGTCGTACAGCGCGGCCTTCGTGAGCGCCGTGGTCAGCCCCCACTTCTTCGCGGTGGCGAGCATGGGCGAGTAGTACAGGCGGTCATTCACCTGGTCCTGGCAGCTCTTGAAGTCCGCCCGGGTGGTGGTGTTGTTGTAGCTCGCGGCCCAATCCGCCGTCCAATTGCCGATGACGTCCAGCTCGGACGTCGATGCCTGGGATTGGCCCGTCGAGAGGAAGCGGTTGTTGATGGTGATGAGCCCCGGCATGTACTTGGCCATCAGGTTGCCATTGCTGGCGCTGCGGAGATTCACGTAGCACTCGATGACCTGGATGGCGTCACCCGTGCCGGTGCAGAAGCCCGCGCGGCCATTCGTGTAGCCTCGGCCGTCGTGGATGTTCTCGGAGTAGGCGTAGTCGATGACGGGGGTGTCGTTCTCCCAGATGCTCGTGATGGCCTCGGCCACCTTCTTCTGGTTGGCCGTCATCCCGCCGTCGCTGCCTCCCGTCCCGCCGTCCGTGCCACCGTCATTGCCGCCCGTGCCGCAGCTGGGGTCGCTGATCTGCACGTTGGTCGCGGTGAACGACGAGTTGGACGTCGTGGAGTAGTAGAACGTGTACGAGGCGTTCACGCCCACCGTCAGGCTCGACGTCCTCGAGTACGTGCAGGTCGTGCCGCTCTGGGTGTGCGTCCAGCCCTCGTGGTCGTAGTCACAGACCACACCGCTGGGGACGTTGAAGGCGATCTTCGGGCTCGTCATGGCGCTCGTGCCCGTGTTCTTGAAGACGATCGTCCCCCAATAGTTCGGACCATCGTAGGTGTTCGTCGTAATCGTATACGAACAGGTGGCGAGCTCCTGCCGCATCGAGTCCGATTGGGTCTCGAATGCATTGTTTCCCGCCCCACATGCGACGAGCGTGGCGGCCGTCCCAACGAGTGCCAGGTGCCGGTATCCCTTGCGCAGCGCTTCGTATCGACGATTGCTCATACAGGAATCCCTCTCGTTTCGCGGTGGCCATCCGCCGGTGCGGATGGGACGTCCCTCCAGACGCAGACATGGACGTTGCTGGCCGGATAGTCGAGTTTTACTGATTTTGCAATGATACCAGTTCTCGGGGGGGGCTCCCTGGGAGGGCAATCAGCCATTCAGGCCGGAGGGCCCGGGCCTCCCGTGCTTGCGCAGACAGGCGGGCTCGGTGCGGCTGCCCTGCCTTGCCGGGAATCGTTCAGGGCCACACGTTCGAGAGGACGGAATGGGTTTCGGGAGGACGCTGAGCCATGCCGGTTCTCTACCTGCTGATGGGATTGGGGCTGCTGGGCCTGTGGGTGGTGGCCCTGGCGCAGGGAGGCGTGGTGGGCTGGTTCCTCTGGCTGACCTTCGGGGTGGCCATCGGCATGGTGGTGCTGGCCATCCTCGACTTCGCCTCCGCGTGGAGGCGGAGGGCGACGTGAGCCGAGGCCGCGCGGCGGTCGAGAGGAGGTAGGCCGTGGAGAGCTGGAGGATGCCCGAGAAGGGTCTGTCGACGAACGAGCTCGTCCGCCGGGCCATGAGCGAGGCACGGTTGTTGGCGAAAGCGGAGCTGCTGCACGCGAAGGTGGAGCTCGCGCAGGAGGTCCGCGCGGCGCGCATCTCGGGCGTGTTCCTCGGGGGAGGGGCGGCCTTCGCGCTGGTGGCGCTGGCGATGCTCTTCGTGGCGGGAGCGGCGGCGCTGGCGCTTCCTCTGTGGGCGGGGGCGCTCATCGGCGCGGGGGGGGCCCTGGTGCTCGCGGCCCTCTTCGCGGCCATCGGCTGGACGAAGCTGCCCAAGGAGCCCCTGCGCCATACGAAGGAGCGCCTGTCGATGGACCTGGAGGAGATCCGCCAGCACATCGAGCTCGCGCGGCACTGAATTCCCGGGCGCGTGTGCATTTCCGCGTGGGCTGCACGCCGAGCGGCCTGCTTCACTCCGGGCGGGGAGGAGGGGGCCTCGGGCGACTGGCACCACCCCGAGCCGGGCCGCTAGGGTTCCGCGCGAGTCGGGACCATGAAGGCTCCCGCCGACATGCTCCGGAGATATCGACGATGCGGTTGCGCACGACCCTGCTGCTGGGCCTGCTGACTGGCTGTGCCACCACGGCTTCTACCTCCAAGACGGAGGCCCCGGCTGAAGGCGCCCCCGCGGCCCAGCCGGCCAGCACGTCCGAGCCCAGGGCGGACCTGGAGGCTCTCTCCACGCGCGAGCTGGCGCCGCTCGCGAAGCAGCAGGTGTCCGCGCCGGATGGCTCCTTCACCGCCGAGGTGGAGGCCGAGGCCGCGCCCACCTTCCAGGAGCAGCAGGGCGTGCTCGTGCTCAGCGTGCCGCTCGGGACGCGCAGCCCCATGACGTGCTTCGTGTACTCGGAGCCGCTGGACGCGGGCGGCGCCATCTACCGGTTGTTGCAGATGGCGGGGCAGCGCACGGACATCCAGCGCGCGCGCACCACGGACGTGCGGCTCATCGGGGACAGCCCGGCCGTGTTCGCGGAGGCGCTGTACCTGACGGACACGCCGCGGGGCAAGGCGGCGGGCCTGGCCAAGATGATGGTGTACACCCATGATCAGGTGCCGCTGGTGTGCACGCACGACGAGATGGGCTACTCGGAGAGCTTCCAGCGGATTTCCAGTGGGCTGGCCGGGTCGCTCAAGAGCGCCGCCGAGAGGCCGCAGGCCCCGCGCTACTTCGAATTCAGTGTCATTCGCGTGGAGGGCCACCCGGTGGGCTTCGAGAAGCGTGTCACGCGCGATGCGTCCGGCGGCGGGAGACTCACCGAGCTCGAGGTGAGCTTCCTCTTCCCTCGCTCGCAGAAGGAGATGACCGTGCAGGACACCGTCTCCACGGAGCTGTCCGACAAGGACGGCAGGCTGGTGGCGCGTGACCACGCCCGGGCCACCAACGGGGAGCTCGACATCCAGATGTCGCTGGAGCAGGTGAAGGGCCGCGAGTACCACTACGAGGGCAAGCACAATGGCAGGGACCTCAGTGGCAACTTCACCGCTCCCGACGAGCTGCTCGGTGAGCTGGGCTCCTCGCGCGTGGTGCGGGAGCAGCTGCTCTCGGGCAAGAAGAAGGAGCTGACGCTTCAAGTCTACAGCCCCTCGGCCAGCCCGGCCGCGCCGATCCCCCAGGTGCTGCGCAAGGAGGCCGGTGCGCGCGAGCTGACGGCGGAGATTGGCGCCCTCAAGATGACCCTCTCCGTGGACGCCCAGGGCATGGCGGAGAAGGTGACGATACCCATGGGCAGCATGCAGATGGTGCAGGAGCGGGTGAGTGTGAGCGGGACGCCGTGAAACGCGGGCCCTGAACCCGAGGTGCGTGGCGATGGGGCGGCGCGCATGGTAGTGGCGCGCCCCATGTCGTCCCTACCCGCGGCGTCTCGCGCCCGTCTGCTGCTCGCCTATACCGCCTGCTTCGTCCTGTGGGGCTCCACCTGGGCCGTGGTGAAGGTGGGGCTGCAGGATCTGCCCCCGCTGCGCTTCGCCGGCGCGCGCATGTTGCTGGCGGGGCTGGTGCTGCTGCCCTTCAGTGGCCTGCGCCGCTCGCGGCCGGATGCGCGCACCACGTGGATGCTGATGGGCGTGGGGGTGTTGCAGATCGCCCTGCCGTACGGGCTGCTCTTCATCGCGCAGCAGTGGATTCCGTCGAGCTGGTCCGCGCTGCTCTTCTCCACCTACGCGGTGTGGTTGCTGCTGGTGGGGCGCCTGCTGCTGCCGGATCAGCCGCTCACCCCGCTCAAGCTCGTCTCCGCGGGGTTGGGGCTCGCCGGCATCCTCGCGCTCCAGTACGAGCACCTGCGCGGGCTCAGCCTCTCCGGGCTGGTGGTGGCCGGGTGCGTGCTCTCGCTGCTGGCCACCTTCTCCATCTCCGTGGCCAATGTGCTCGTGCGGCGCTCGCTGGCGCACGTGCCCACGAGCCTCTCCGTATGCGTGCAGACGCTGAGCAGCTCCGTGCTGCTGCTGGCCGCCTCCCTCGCCTTCGAGTCCCACCTGCCCGGCCACTGGACGCCTCGCGCCGTGCTGGCCATCGTCTACCTGGCGGTGGGCGCCACGGCCCTCACGTACCAGCTCCTCTTCTGGCTGCTGTCGCGCGTGCCGCTCGCCGTCATCGGCGCCATGCCGCTGCTGGACACGCTCGTGGCCGTGCTGCTGGGCGTGGTGATGCTCGGCGAGCACGTGGATGCCTCCCTGCTGTTGGGCGGCGCGCTCATCCTCTCCGGCGCGGCCCTGGCCAACCTCTCGCCCTCCCCGCCCAATCCGCCCGAGGACCCTTCTCCCCGCGCCCCAGGCGCCCGCTCCGCCCCGACGGCCTGAGACTCCGAGCAGAGCTGTTGACCATTCAACTGAAATGTCACGAGATGGTCACGATTGTGTGACGGCGTGCGTGGGATGTGCGGGCGCCCCCCTGCTCGGTCGTCCGCCCTGTGGCCGAGCGGGAGGGGATTGGGTCTCAGGGTCTGGGTCTCCTCACACGGAGAGCCGTTTTACCTGGGGCCCCTGTTGTGTCAGGATTTCCTGGAATATTCGCGCAGGAGCCGATTTCCCCGGTGCACGGGCGGGTCGAGCGATACCCGCATGGGGAGGGCGCACGGGATGAGCGGGATCAGCGGAGAGTGGCACACGGTGATGTCGTCGGAGGGAGAGCGGGAGCTGGAGCTCAGGCTGTCGCTGGCCGGGCCCGAGGACACCATGCGGGGTGTGTTCTTCCGCAGCACCCAGGAGGCCGTCCTGGCGATGAAGGGCGTGGCGGCGATGGCGGTCTGCCTGGAGGAGTGCGGTGGGGCGCGCGCCTTCGTGGACTTCTTCGCCTACCCGACGAAGGACTTCCTGCGGGTGCTGAGGCGGGCGGCGTGGCTGCTGGGCGGGTCGGCCGGAGGCTTCGACGGGGCGATGCGGATGTTGGGGAACCTGGTGACGTCGGCGTTCCTGGGGAGCCTGTTGGGCAACACCATCCATGTGCTCTTCACGGGCACGCCGCGGCGGGTGCTGGAGAACCTGCCCATGGCCTACAAGCTGATGATGCCGACGGGCGGTGGGCTCTCGGTGGTGTGGTTGGGGCACACGCGCTGCCGCATCATCTTCGAGCGGGACTTCCTGCCGCGCTCGTATGTGGAGGGCTCGCTGGAAGCGCACCTGAAGAAGGCGGGGGCGCGCTCGCTGTGCATCACCGGGAGGCTGACGGGCTCGCTGTCCAGCGAGTACGACGTGTCCTGGGAGCCGTGAAGCGCGCTCAGGGCGCGCGGGGCGGGGCGAGCACGTCCGGGCCCACGGAGGAGACGCGGGACAGGCCGGCGAGCGCGAGCGTGTGGGCGGTGTCCTCGCGCAGCGCCTCGAGCACCTGACGCACGCCGCCGGCGCCACCGGTGGCCAGTCCCCACAACACGGGCCTGCCGAGGAGCACGGCGCGGGCCCCGAGGGCCAGGGCGCGCAGCACGTCGCGTCCGGAGCGCACGCCGCCATCGACGAGCACGGGAGCGCGGCCGGCGGTGGCGGAGACGACCTCGGGGAGTGCGTCGGCGGTGGCGAGGGCGCCGTCGAGCTGCCGCCCGCCGTGGTTGGAGACGATGAGGCCGGAGGCGCCGTGGTGGAGGCACTCGAGAGCGTCATCGGCGCGCAGCACACCCTTGACGAGCACGGGCAGGCCGGAGTCCTCGCGCAGGCGGGAGATGTCGGCGAAGGTGACGTCGGGGGCCTGCTCGGCGAGCGCGCGGTGGGCGAGGCCCTCGAGGTTGGCGAGGAAGTCCTCGTCGGCGAGGGGGAGGGAGGAGTCACCGCGGTTGCGGCGCTTGCGGCCGACGTAGGGGGTGTCGGCGGTGAGGACGAGGGCGCGGGCTCCGGCGGCGGCGGCGCGTTGAACGAGGGAGCGGGTGAGGCCGCGGTCCCGGAAGACGTAGACCTGGAACCACCAGGGCCCGGCGAGGGAGGCGACGTCCTCGATGCGGCGCGAGGAGCGCGAGGAGAGGACGAGGAGGGAGCCTGCCTCACGGGTGCCCTGGGCGGTGGCGAGCTCGGCGTCGGGGTGGGCGAGCGAGTGGAAGGCGGTGGGGGCGACGAGGACGGGGGAGGAGAGCATCGAGCCCAGGAGCTCGGTGGAGGTGTCGACGGAGGACACGTCGCGCAGGACGCGAGGACGGAGGCGGAGGCGGGCCCAGGCGGCGGAGTTGTCGGCGAGGGTGGCCTCATCGCCGGAGCCGCCGGCGAAGTAGTCGAACACGACCTGTGGGAGCCGCTCGCGGGCCTGGGCCTCCAGCGCTTCGTAGAGCATGGCCCGGGAGCTTACCTACACCCCCTCTCCCCCTGGGAGAGGGCCGGGGTGAGGGGATGGGGGGCCCGACAGCGTCCCTCAGAACGCATAGCGCACGCGGCAGTACGGCATGCGCCGGGCGAGCAGCTGCTTGAACTCCTCGACGAGCCTGCCCTTGAAGCCCGTGCGGTAGCGCACGTTGGCGCCGCCGCCCTGGGACACCTTGGCCTCCTGGAGGTCCGGCCGCCACAGCAGCTCCTCGGCCTTGGGGTGCCAGCGCAGGTTCACCTCGTGCAGGCGCTCGTTGTGGGTGAGGAAGATGACCTCGGCGGCGAGCTGCTCCTTCGCCTTGTCGCCGATGCCGTCATCCACCTGCTGGAAGAGCGCGTCGTACTCGGCCTGCCAGCCGTCGGTGACGACCACGGGCGAGAAGTTGAGGTGCACCTCGTAGCCGGCGGCCACGAAGTCGTCGATGGCGGCGATGCGCTCGGCGATGGGGCTGGTGCGCACGTCGAGCAGCTTCGCCTTCGTGTGTGGCATGAGGCTGAAGCGGATGCGCGTCTTGCCCCGGGGCGCGTACGCGAGCAGCTCGCGGTTCACCAGCTTGGTGGCGAACGAGCCCATGGCGTTGGGCAGCGTGGTGAAGAGCCGCACCAGGTCCCTCACGTTGTCACTGAGGCCCGCGTCGGCCGAGCAGTCGCTGTTGCAGCCGATGTCATACACCCAGTAGCGCGGGTCCACCGTGTTGGGCTCCGTCTTGGGCCCGAGCTTCCCGGCGTGGCGGCGGATGGCGGCCGTTAGCTGCTCGATGTTGACGAAGACGGTGACGGGGTTGGCGTACCCCTTGTGTCGCGGCACGTAGCAGTAGGCGCAGCTCATGACGCAGCCGTTGGCCGCCGAGGGGGGGATGAAGTCGGCGCTGCGTCCATTCGCCTCGAAGCTCATGGACTTCTTCACACCCAGTACGAGGGTGCTGCCCTTGATGCGGTTCCACGCCTCGGCGTTGCCCTCGTTGCCGAAGAGGCCGGGGATGTTCCAGTGGGAGCGCACCTCCACGCGCTCGGCGTCGGGGAAGCGCGCGAGGATGTCGCGACCGCGCGTGAAGCGCTCGACGTCGGGCTCCAGGTAGATGCGGGACACCTTCAGCAGCCGGTCAAGTGGACCGGAGGCCGGTGCTTCTGGGGGAAACAGGTCGAGGTTCATCAGGAGTGGGTTTGGATGCGCCAGGAGCCATCGTGTTCCGGGGTCCCCGCGCTTGTTCCGGACGGTAGGGCATGGGCTAGAATGTCGACGAACCCACGGACGCACGCATGCCCTCCAACGAGCCAGGAATGGTCATCGATCTCCAGAAGGAGCGGCTCCGCCGGGGCATGACGCGCTACCACCGCGAGCCCATCCAGACGTGGCGGCGGAAGGTGAAGCTGACGCTGGCGGCCACGGCCCTGTTGGGGCTGCTGGCGGGGCTGTTGCACATCGTCCTGGAGACGGGCGGCATGGAGGCGGGCGGGATGAGGGAGGAGTCCTCGGGCAACGAGTCTCCCTTCCGTCCCTCGCGTGTGGATCGGGAGGACGTGGCCGGGCCGGCCTGGTTCACCACCACGGGCGCGGGTCGCTCGGGAGGCCGGTGAGAGGGAACGGCGAAGGGCGCCGGGGCGTCCACGGGGGCATGACGAGACTGCTCTTCCTCTGGGGATTGCTGGCGGCGTTCACGGTCCGGGCACAGGACAGGGTGGCGGAGGCGCGCCGGGCGAAGGAGCGCGTGGTGGCGGACACCTTCGCGGCGGCGGGTGTCTCCTGGCCGCCCGGCGAGCTCTATGTCCGGGCCTTCAAGCAGGAGCGGGAGCTGGAGGTCTGGGCGGGCGAGAGGGGCCGGCCCCTGCGCAAGGTGAGGACGTTCCCCTTCTGCGCGGCCTCGGGGGACGTGGGCCCCAAGCGGCGCGAGGGGGATGCACAGGTCCCCGAGGGCTTCTACACGCTGGACCGGTTCAACCCGCGCAGCCAGTTCCACCTGTCCCTGCGCGTGAGCTACCCGAACGCCGCGGACCAGAAGCGGGGCCCGCCGCCGCTGGGCGGTAACATCTACATCCATGGCGACTGCGTGAGCATCGGCTGCATCGCCCTCCAGGACGGTCCCATCGAGGAGCTGTACCTGATGGTGTGGGAGGCGCGGGCGCGGATGAAGCGGGACGTGCCCATCCACATCTTCCCCAGCCGGCTGGACGCGCGGGGCCTGGCCGCGCTGGAGAAGCACCCGAGGGCCACGCCGGAGCTCCTCGCCTTCTGGCGCGCTCTGGAGCCGGGCTGGCGCCTCTTCGAGGAGACGCGGCGTCCGCCCCGGGTGTCCGTGGACCCGAGGACGGGCACCTATTCCGTCAAACCCGGGCGGTAACGGTTGGGGGGTAGTAGGGGTTGGCTCTCTTGAAGGGCGAGTGTGGGCCAGGGAACGCCGGGAGCCAGGCCGGCATACCGGGCGGAGGAATGACCTGCGAGCCTGGGTGCGCGAGGGAGACACATGGAGAAGCACGTCTTCGGTTCCACGGGGGTAGCGGTGCCGGTGCTCGGGCAGGGCACCTGGCAGATGGAAGAGGATGACCGGGCGGGTGCCATCCGGGCGCTCCAGGTGGGGTTGGACCTGGGGTTGACGCACGTGGACACGGCGGAGCTGTACGGCTACGGCGAGGTGGAGGAACTGGTGGCCGAGGCGCTCGCCGGGCGGCGCCACGAGGTGTTCCTGGTGTCCAAGGTGATGCCCAACAACGCCACCTACGAGGGCACCCTCCAGGCCTGCGAGCGCAGCTTGAAGCGGCTGGGGACGGATTGGCTGGACTGCTACCTGCTGCACTGGCCGGGGCCGCACCCGCTGGAGGACACCCTGCGCGCCTTCGAGCGGCTGCGGACGGATGGGAAGATCCGCTCCTGGGGGGTGAGCAACTTCGACGTGGACGACCTGGAGGAGGCGCTGGCCATCGCCGGGCCGGGACGCATCGCGTGCAACCAGGTGCTCTACCACTTGAGGGAGCGGTACATCGAGCACCGGGTGCTGCCGTGGTGCGAGCGGCACGGGGTGGCGCTGGTGGGCTACAGCCCGTTCGGCAGCGGCGACTTCCCGGAGCCCGACAGCGCGGACGGGCGGGTGCTTGCGGAGGTGGCGCGGGCGCACGGGGCCACGCCGCGTCAGGTGGCGCTCGCCTTCCTGTCGAGGAAGCGCCCGCTCTTCACCATCCCCAAGGCCAGCCACGAGGCGCACACCCGAGACAACGCGGCGGCGGCCCGGATGCGGCTGACGGCGGAGGAGCTGGCCCGGCTGGACGCCGCCTTTCCCCCGGGTCCGGCGCAGCGGGATCTGCCCGTCGTGTAGGGAGAGGTGACTGCGAGTCCGGGGGAAGCAGGCGGGCGGGCCAACGCCATCATTGGGGGATGCGCGGTGTCTGATACCGTGCGCGGACGGGCTGGGGGCGGGTCCCCTGGGCCGTGGTCGCGCACATGGACATCTTCCTCCGCTCTCCCGCAGTCCAGGAGAACTACCACGAGCACCTGTTGACGCGCGGGCCGGTCCGGCTGCGCCAGTTGGCGATCATCGCGCTGGTGGCCTCGCCGGTGCTGTTTGGCTTGGACCTGCTGTACGTGATGGCGGTGAAGGGGGGCGAGATGCACCTGGGCGAGCTCGCGCTGGCGCGGCTGCCCTGGATGCTGGTGCCGCTGGTGGTGTGGACGTCGCGGGGGCTGTTGAGCCTGACGGCGCTGCCCAGGGTGATGTTCTGGGCCACGGCGCTGTACGCCATCGGCAACGAGTGGACCTTCTACCAGATTGGGACGGCGGGCTCGGGCTACCACGCGGTGATGGTGTTCCTGAACGTGCTCACGGGGCCGTCGGTGCTGCCGGTGGGCCGGTGGGCGCGCTTCGGCTTCTACGGGCTGCTGGCGTTGGCGCACCTGGTGTTCGACGCGTGGCTGTCGAGCGCGTCGCTGGCGAGCATGGTGATGATGGACATCACCCTGCTGCTGGGGACGTTGGCGGTGGGCTTCCTGCTGGAGGCGTTGCACAGCGGGCACCGGCGGCAGTTCCACTTGAGGCGGGACATGCTGCGCGCGCTGCGCGAGCTGGAGGCGTCGCGGGGCAAGGTGGTGGAGACGGGGCGGACGCTGGCGGGCTCGGCGCAGGTGCTCTCGTCGACCATCGCGGAGATGTCGCAGCAGGCGTCGCACGTGCGCACGGCGGCGCTGCGGATCGCCACGGCGAGCGAGCAGATGGCGAGCGCGGCGGGGGCGCTGTTCCGGCACTCGCGGGCGAGCGCCACGCAGGCCGAGGAGGCGCAGCGCTACACGGGCGAGGTGGACACGCTCATCAGCGGGATGGAGACGAGCCTGTCGGCGATTGGCCAGGCGGTGGGGCGCAGCGCGCAGAGCGTGCAGAAGCTGGAGGAGAGCTCCGAGCGCATCCACGGCTTCGTGGAGACCATCCAGGAGATGGCGGCGGCGACGAACATGCTGGCGCTCAACGCGGGAATCGAAGCGGCGCGAGCGGGGGACCACGGGCGGGGCTTCGCTGTGGTGGCGAAGGAAGTGGGCAAGCTGGCCGAGGAGTCGGGGCGCAGCTCGGCGCGGATTGGCGAGGTGGTGGGCGGGGTGACGCGGCAGATGACGGACACGCTGCAGGCGGTGGGGCACATCCGCGAGACGACGGAGCGCTTCACCCCGGTGCTGGAGTCGGCGCGCACGACGCTGCGCTCCATCCGCGAAATCGTGTTGCAGAACCAGAAGCTGATGGAGAAGAGCTCGGGAGAGGCGGAGCGTCAGGCGGAGCAGACGACGCACATCTCCCAGGGCTGCGCGACGTTGCTGGAGCTGGTGGACACGTACGCGCAGATGGGCACGGACGTGGCGGCCACGGCGCTGCAGCTCGGGAAGATGGCGGAGGAGCTGCGCAAGCTCCTGCCCGAGGAGGAGCGGACCGCGAAGCCCTGATTCCCAGGTTCGGTTGTCGGGTATCGGGGCGGTGATGGGCCACCGGGTTCATCACCCCTCGTCTCAACGTTCGAGGATGGCGAGGTCTTGCGGCGTCAAGCCGGGGTTCACCTCCACGAGCCAGAACTCGCCGGGGGAAAGATAGGCGATCTCGAGCAGGTGGCTGCGCTGCGGCAGGTGCGTGGCGAGCTCTTCGGCGAAGGCTGTCAGCTGGGGCAGGGCCGCCGCGAAGCTCTGTGCCGACTGGCCGCGCAGACAGGAGCTGAGGCGGCGGCATTCCCTTGGGTTGGCGAGGAATCGCACCTCGCTGACCTCGGAATAGTCCACGTACGGTGACAGGTGTAGCCGCAAGGGCAGACCGGTCTCGAGCCAGGCGCGCGCGGCGAGGCGTTGGGGCCTGGTGGGGCATTTGAGCAACCGCTCCACCACCTCACGGATGTTCACGCCTTCGTAGATGACTCCCAGCGCCCCTGCGTCACGCCAGCTCTTGATTCCCAGCTTGGGAACCAGGGCCCGCGGAGCGGGAAGATCGAGGCTCGTGGGCAATGACAGCTGGAATCCCTCTCCGAGCGGCGCGACGGGCGCCGAGAGGACAGGCGGCGCCAGATAGGCCTTCTGGACTCGTCCGGGCAGGCGGTCGAATTCGACCGCCTGGAGCTTCTCGTAGACGTGTACCATGAGGTCAGCTCATGTCCGTGCTTCGTTGTACCGGCTCATGACCGGAGCCCATCGATGAATGCCTGGAAATCCTCGGCGACGAAACCCAACCAGGTATTGTCCTCCGTACCCCAAGCCCATTCCTTTGCAGTCCAGTACCAGATGCGGCCTGGGTGTTCTCCCATCTCCAGCAGGAGCATTCCCTGCCCCGCGTCGTTGCCTACCGGCAGGAAGTTCGCGGGGAACTTGGGAAAGTCCTCGTCCTCCTCATCCTCGGCTTGCTTCGTGGTGCAGATGTGGTGGGCCTTGATGATCCTGTCGGGTTCGAACAGGAACGCGATATCGCCCTGGCGGAGCTCCTTCCGGTCGGGAAAGGCGATGGTGTAATCGAACAGGCAGCGCATCCCCGGAACGTCGTCGAAGACGACGAAGCCAAACCGGGTCACGAACTCCACATAGGGAGCTGGAAGAGACAAACCGAATCTGGCTTCGAGCCGGGTGATGTCAGCGGCCGTTGCCTTGGGATAGCCGCGCTTGTTCCAATGGGACTGCATGGCTTCTGGTATCTGGAACATACTGACCTTGCTTCAGAAGAGTTCGTTGTTCACCATCGAGTTTCCGCCCGTATGCGCGACCCCTCCCGCTTGCACATCATGGAGGGCGCGAGGGACGTAGCCCACCTCACCACTCTCGAAATGGTGCAGGACATAGTCCTTGCTGGACGGGGGCTCCCACGCCGGGTTGTTCTCACGCATCATGGCCTTGAGTCGATCGCCATCGATTTTCGCGTCTCCGCTGACCTCCCAGAGGTTGTGTTTTCCACCTTCGACATACTTGTCGAAGTTCGGTGCTCCATCCCGGAACTCGAGCTGCTTGACCTCGGTCCCGTCAGGTAGCTTCTTGGGCTCGGTGAACTCGAAGATTCCATTTCCGTCCGCCGGTTGCTTGCCATCGGGGGTACGCCATCTGCCGTTCTCGCCGCTCTTGGGCATGTGGCGACGGCGATTCTCGCCTTTGTCTCCCTTGAGCTTCTTGCAGTCCTCGCAGCCAGGGGTCTTCTTCTTGGCATCCTGCATGGCCTGCTGAACACGCTCCAGGGCCTTCTTGCGCGCAGCGGCCACCTGCTCGAGGCTGAGGCCCCTTTGCTTCAAGGCTTGAGCACTCGCCTTCGCGAGGTTGTCGCCCGCCTTCAGCATCGCCTCCAATGCCTTGGCCGTCCGGGGGGCGTACTTGGCGATCTTGATGGGTTTGGCCAGGGCATCGCCTACATAGGGCACCATTCCCCCTAGGGACAGAAGTGCCCCCAGGGCATCGCCCTGGGCCGCGGAAAGCACGAAGCCCACGGCATCGCTCGTGGGGGTTGGATCGAAGATACCGATGATGTCCGCGGAAACGGAGGCCTTCTCGAGCGCGGACATGTTCGCGGCTTCGCTCTTGAAACGTTCCCAGACATTCTGGCGCAACTGTTCGGAGAGGGCATCATTGTAGGCCTCGGTCATGCGTCGAGCCCCCCGTGCTATGTGCTCCACTCATGTGGAGCGTTGAACTTCTGCGCGTCTTCCCAGGCCTGGGCATAGCGCTCGGTCGCGAGCTCCTTGAACCGGTCTTCGGCCGTGCGTTCCCCCCATGACAGGACGCGGGCGATCTGCGGTTGTCTGTAGAACCCAGGTGCGATGTCCCAGCGAAGCCTGACGAAGAGGCGCATCGAAAAGACATCATCGATCCTGAACCGTGAGGCGAGATCGATGCTGTCATTGATCAACTGGAGGAGGTAGGGGCGTGGATGAATGAGCACGATGTCGGGGCGATACTCCGCGAGATGCTCTTCGATATCCCGGACCAGTAGCTCGCGCTGGTTCAGCACCATGCTGTGCAGTTGTGCCTGGGCCACCTTGAGCATGGGGTTCTCGTCACACTCCTTCTCGAAGGGTGGTCCTCAGGGCCTCTGGGGCCGTGGAGCCGTCTTCGGCGCGTTGGGCGGCGGCCACTTGCCGGCTTCGCGCAGGGCATGCCCCTCGTCGGGGGTGGGCGCGGGCTTGGGAAAGCCGATCGCGTGGAGCCGCTCCAGCAGTAGCAACCGCTCCTTGTTCATCGGGCTGCGGTGGTCCCAGGCGGGGACGCTCCCCGCTCTTTCCGCCGTGAAGCCCAGGGTCGTCCCGAACGAGTCCATGACCCAGGGCGAGGCGCCTCGGTCGAGGAACTCGTTCACCAGGTCGAAACGCCTGGCCTGCGCCGTGGACAGCGCCACGGAGCCGCCGACACTCGAGGGCATGTCGAGTCTGGCTCCATGCTCGAGGTAGAAGTCCAGGGTCTTCCTGTTGCGGGTATCCACCGCGACCTCGAGCAGGAGATCTCCACCGCCGTAGTTGTTGAGGTCCGCGCCCGCGGCGTGGAGGCGCTCGAGCCAATACAGGTCATCGAGCAGCGTGGCGGCGTACAGGGCCTGGCCGGCGATCTTCCCCTTGGGATCTCCCAGGGCGCCGTGCTCGAGCAGCGTATCGAGCGACTTCTTCTGGCGCGCGGCGACGGCGATGCTCAGCCAGCTCGTGGCATCGCGGCCCACGGTCAGCGGCTCCACCTCGCCCGTCTCGAGCAGCCGCTCGATGGTCGGGACATCCCCTTCGGCGACCGCCCGCGCCATCTGCTTGTCGGCGGGCTTATCGAAATAGCTATCTGGCCCAGACACTGTCGCTCCTCCCTGTTTCGAACACCCACCCAACAATGAGAGCATGGCGGCCCAAGCCAGCCACGGCCATCGGCGCATCATGGGTCACCCCTCTACCGCTTTCCAAGCTGGGCCTCGCACCCGTTGGCGACGTACGCGTTCTGCAGGGTCTCCCGGTGTTCTTCGAGGCTCTTCTTCACCTGGTCCATGCCATGGAGATCCACCCGGTACAGGACGGGGTCATACCAGGCGGACTTGAAGTCCTTGCTCGGTAGGATGTTCACGCGCCGGCCGGTGGCCTGGGGCAGCGTTCCGTCGACGAGCATCGCGGCCACCATTCCGCCAACGGGGCCTCCCAGCTTCGTGCCCGCGACGACGGCCCCTCCCTGGATCACCGCCCGGTTGTCCTGGACCCAGTTGAGGACCTCGCCTTCCACGACGTAGGCGTTGATGTTGGCAGCCGCGTTCGCCAGGTTCGCGCCACCCACCGTCTTCGGATGGACGCCGGCCGGGTTGAAGGTCGTCGTCCTGGCGCCGGTGACGACACCCGCGGCGGCCGCCATGCCTCCACCCTTCGAGTGTCCGATGATCTCGAGATTGCCGGGTCCGACGGCGAGATCCAGGCGCTCGGCCAGCTTCTTGGCCTTCTCGTAGTGCTGGCTCTCCATGCCGGAGCCCTGGAGGAGGTTCTCCTTCCAGTCCTTGAAGCCCTCCTTGTTCTCGGTGCCGCGGAACGTGAGGTAGGTCTTCCCGCTCTGGTCCTGGTAGATGGCGGCGCGGTAGCTGGAGCCCTCGGGCTGCGTCAGGTCCTTGAGCTGCTGGTCGGAGAGGCGGCCCTTGAAGAGCGCCCGCAGCTGCTCCGGATCATCGCTGGGGCGGGTGAATCCGGGCGGGGGAGGGGGGATGGGTGCATCGGGCGCGCGGCTCGGGTCGTACCGGTTGTACACGTCCGCCGCGAGTCCGGCGCGGACGGTGGCCTGATCCATCTCGTCGATCTGGTTGGCCAGCTGCACGCACGTGACGGTGGGCTCGCGGGCCTGGAGGACCGACAGGGGCAGCATGGTCGCCGCCAGTTTCATCGGCGCGACGGGGGCGAGCTCCGAGCCGCCCTGGGCCACCGCGAGACCGCTGGGCGGCCGGACCTTTCCATCGTCCGCCAGGGCCGGCACGGTGGGGACGGCCTCCACCGCGTCCTTGGGGGCGGTGGGGCTCACCCCACTTCCGGAGAGCGCCGAGCCACCGCTGTTGATCAACACCATCGTGCCCTTGATGGCGATACCGCTCGCGTCGATGGTGATGAAGCCACCGGGCCCCTGGACGGTGATTCCGGTCGCCGCCTCGATGACGATCTTGTTGGACTTGAGGTGGACCTCCTTGCCCGTCTCCACCGCGGTCACCTGACCCACCGAGGTGTGCTGGTCCTTGCCCACCTGCAGGGACTGGGTGCCGTCCACCTTCTCGACGAGGCACTCCTTCACGTGCAGGTGGCTGTCCTTGTGCACCAACTCCGTGCGGTTGGATTTGATGACGATGTCCACGTCGCCCGCGCCGTCGATTCCACCCACCAGCCGCTTCAGATTCCCGCCCACGTGCTCCTGGCTGTGGCGGTGCACCGTCAGGCTCTTGTCCCGGAACACCAGCTCGTTCTGGTCGCCGGCCTTCCCGTTCTTCCCCTGGCTGCCAATCGTCTGATGCCGGTCGTGCAGGATGTTCTCGAACGAGTCGTTCTTCACGTGCACGTCCATGTTCCGCTCGGCGTGCATGAAGAACTGCTCCTTGTTCTTCTCGTCCTCGAAGCGCAGCTCGTTGTAGCCGTCGCCTCCCAGTGAGGAGTTGGATTTGATGGTGCTCTTGGTCTTTTCCGCGGGCAGCTCGTAGGGGACGAGGTTGGCGCCGTTGTACAGCCGGCCGGTGATGATGGGCCGATCCGGATCGCCCTCGATGAAGTCGACGATGACCTCCTGGCCGATGCGCGGGATGAACATCCGTCCCCACTGCTCACCGGCCCAGAGCTGGCTCACGCGAACCCAGCAGGAGCTGTTCTCGTCGAGCTTGCCCTGGCGGTCCCAGTGGAACTGGACCTTCACGCGGCCCCACTCGTCCACGTGGATTTCTTCCCCCGAGGGCCCCACCACCACCGCCGTCTGTCCACCCCGGACATGCGGCCTGGGGGTCACCCGCGGGGGGCGGTACGGCACCTTCTCCGGGATGCACGTGAAGTGGTTGGAGTAGCTGAAATCCCCTGAGTCGGACTCCTCGTCCAGCGTCTGGGGCTGGCTGCCCGCGTGGCTCACGTGCGTGAGCAGGTAGCGGCCGTTGTAGTCCCCACGCGAGTGCTCCGCGAGCGTGAAGAGCCGCCCCGGCACCAGTCGCTCGCAATCACTCTGTCCCTGCCCCTGCACCCTCGAGGCCTGCCAGGCTTCCAGCCTCAGCCGGGCGATCGTCGCGCCCTTGGCCGAGGAGCCACGGCCGGGGTCCAGGTACTCGCCCGGATAGTCATACACCTCCAGGTCCGCATCCACCTCGGCCTCGTGTTTGGCCTCCATGGGCAGCCCGGGCTTCTTGTAGTTGAAGTCGCGCAGGCTCGTCCGTCCTGGCCGTACCTCCTGCACGCGGCGGAAGCGCGCCACGTGGTCTTCCAACACCACGCCACCGGTGGAGCGGCGGAAGGGCAGCTGCTGCGCGCCATCAATGGGCTTGAAGGCGGACTCCTTGTCGCCGAGCACCAGGATGTGTTTGTCCTCGTGGTGCTCGAAGAAATAGAAGATGCCGTCCTCCTCCATGAGGCGGCTGGCGAAGGCCCAATCGGACTCGCGGTACTGCACGCAGTAGTCGCGGGGCTCGTAGGAGCCCATGAGGGAGAAGCGCACCTTGTCGGCGGGGACGCCGGCTGCCTCGAAGACCTTCTTGAGGATGGCGGGGGTGTCGAGCTTCTGGAAGATGCGGCAGTCGTGGCGGTGCTGGAGCCGCCACACCAGGGGCACCACCGTGGCCCGGTAGATGGCGAAGCGCGGCAGCTCGTTCACCTGCTCGAAGCGGCTGATGATTCCATTGAGATGGCGAAACCCCGCCTCTCCCCGGATCGCCAGCAGCGCCGACTTGCCCACCACCTGCGCGAAGTCGATGCCCTGGTTCTCGCAGGCGAGCTCCACCTGGAACTCGAACAGGCTCGACAGCCCCTCCGCGCCGGAGAAGCGGACCACCCGCATCGGCGCGTCGAAGCCTCCGATGTCGAACAGGAAGACAGGAGACCCGCCTATCTGGTGAACGTGTGCGCGAGCAACCATGGTGTCAGCCCATTCTCGGATTGGAGGGGAATTCCATGAGCGTCCCGTTCGAGCCGCTGAGGATGAAGCGCTCGATGTCCCCGAAGAACTCCTTCTTCGCCTCCGGGGGGCTCGTCGGGAGGAAGACGCTCAGGACGCGGGGATCATAGAAGCGGAAGTAGAGCCTGCCCTCGACGTCCTCCGCCTCCACCATGAGGAACTTCCGGAGATGCCGCCGGACCTGGAGCAGGGGGACCGCGGTGGTGAAGTAGACGCCCCAGGCGTCCGTCCACCCCTCCTGCACGAGCGCTTCCAGCAGCCACGAGTCCTTCCGGGGCAGGCTCACCAGGAAGGGCGCCACGTCCGCCAACGCCACGCCCTGGGGTCCCTCGTACAGGGAGTGGCATTCCTCCACCGACTCGTGCAACAGCTCGAGGATGCGCTCGGAGCGCGCCGCGTCGACAATGGCATACAGCGGGGCCTGTTGCTCGCGCAGCACCTCCAGGGCCCGGGCCTTGGCGGGGACCATTTCGGGCGGATCCGGCTGCTCGGGCTCACGCGGAGGGGTGGTCCGCTCGAGGTAGACCGAGAAGTCCGTCTGCCCCGCGCGCAGCCAGCTCCCGTTGAGGACCTCGCCGTCCTCCACCCGCTCGCCATCCAGCAGGACTCCCGAGGGGCTCTTCAGGTCATACATCCAGCCCCGTCTGCCGCTCCAGGCGATCTCGAAATGCTCTTCCGCCAGCTCCGGGTCGTGCGGCACCACCAGCCCCGCGGAGGAGCCCCGCCCCACCCGGAGCACCTTTCCGGGCTCGATGATGGCCTTGTGGTAGGCCATGGGTCCCCAGCGAACCTGGAGGATGGCGTGGCGCCTGGCTTCCGTGCTCATTGGCCCTGCGCCTCGGCCTCCTGCTGCTTCCTTCGCTTCTCGCACTCCTCGCAGAAGGGGACGCCATCCCGCGCGGCGATGGTGATGGTCTGCCCCTGCGCGGACGAGCCGATGACCACCGTCGGGCAACCGGCCACGATGACGCCTCCGTGGGAGGTCGGGTCTCCGAGGCGGGCCGCGGGCTTGCCACCGATGATGACGGAGGACTCGCCCTGGGAGATGGAGTCCGATACGCCCGGGCCCGTGCACAGGAGCGAGTCACCGACCCGCGCCGCGGGCTGGTAGCCGATGAGGACGGTGCTCTCTCCCGAGGTCGTCGGGCCGCCCACGTGGGGAACGGGGCCCGGCTCCACCTTGGGGCAGACATGCACATCCGTGATTCGTGCGGCGGGAGGCATGGGGGTCTCCTCTCAGGGAACGCTGCCGTCGTCCGCGGGGGTTGGCACGGTGGGCGTGGCCTCCACCGCGTCCGTGGGGGCGATGGGGCTGACACCGCTTCCGGAGAGC
Organism: Archangium violaceum; assembly: GCF_016859125.1. NCBI lineage: Bacteria > Pseudomonadati > Myxococcota > Myxococcia > Myxococcales > Archangiaceae > Archangium > Archangium violaceum. Next base: position 3,698,999 of record NZ_CP069338.1, read on the forward strand.
GCCGCGCCTCCGGTGTTGATCTGCACCAGCGTGCCCTTGATGGCGATGCCGCTCGCGTCGATGGTGATGAAGCCGCCGGGCCCCTTGATGGTGATGCCGCTCGTCGCCTCGATGACGATCTTGTCGGACTTGAGGTGGAGCTCCTTGCCCGACTCCAACGCGTGCAACCCAGCCACCTTCACGTGCAGATCCTTGTCGATCTGCAGCGAGTGCACGCCGTCCACCTTCTCATTGAGGTTCTGCTTGACGTGCAGGTGGCTGTCCTTGTGCACCAGCTCCATGCGGTTGGACTTGATGACGATGTCCACGTCGCCCGCGCCGTCGATTCCACCCACCATCAGCTTCAGGTCCCCGCCCACGTGCTCCTGGCTGTGGCGGTGGACCGTCAGGCTCTTGTCCCGGAACACCAGCTCGTTCTGGTCGCCGACCTTTCCGTTCTTCCCCTGGCTGCCGATCGTCTGGTGCCGGTCGTGCAGGATGTTCTCGAACGAGTCGTTCTTCACGTGCACGTCCATGTTCCGCTCGGCGTGCATGAAGATCTGCTCCTTCTTCTTCTCGTCCTCGAAGCGCAGCTCGTTGTAGCCGTTCCCCCCCTGCGAGGAGTTGGACTTGATGGTGCTCTTGGTCTTGTGCGCGGGCAGCTCGTAGGGGACGAGGTTGGCGCCGTTGTACACGCGCCCGATGATGAGCGGCCGGTCCGGGTCGCCCTCGATGAAGTCGACGATGACCTCCTGGCCGATGCGCGGGATGAACATGGCTCCCCAGCCCTCACCGGCCCAGAGCTGGCTCACGCGAACCCAGCAGGAGCTGTTCTCGTCGAGCTTGCCCTGGCGGTCCCAGTGGAACTGGACCTTCACGCGGCCCCACTCGTCCACGTGGATTTCTTCCCCCGAGGGCCCCACCACCACCGCCGTCTGCACGCCCCGGACATACGGCCTGGGGGTCACCCGCGGGGGGCGGTACGGCACCTTCTCCGGGATGCACGTGAAGTGGTTGGAGTAGCTGAAATCCCCCTGCTCGGACTCCTCGTCCATCACCTGGGGTTGGGTGCCTTCATGGCTCACGTGCGTGAGCAGGTAGCGGCCGTTGTAGTCCGCCCGGGAGTGCTCCATGAGCGTGAAGAGCCGCCCCGGAGCCAGACGCTCGCAATCGCTCTCCCCTCGCCCCTCGAGCCTCGAGGCCTGCCAGGCCTCCAGCCGCAACCGGGCGATCGTCGCGCCCTTGGCCGAGGAGCCGCGGCTGGGATCCTGGTACTCGCCCGGATAGTCATACACCTCCAGGTCCGCATCCACCTCGGCCTCGTGTTTGGCCTCCATGGGCAGCCCGGGCTTCTTGAAGTTGAAGTCGCGCAGGCTCGCCCGTCCCGAGCGCACCTCCTGCATGCGGCGGAAGCGCGCCACGTGGTCTTCCTCCACCACGTTGCCCGTGGAGCGGCGGAAGGGCAGCAGCTCCACGCCGTCGATGGGCTTGAGGGCGGACTCCTTGTCGCCGAGCACCAGGATGTGTTTGTCCTCGTGGTGCTCGAAGAAATAGAAGATGCCGTCCTCCTCCATGAGGCGGCTGGCGAAGGCCCAGTCGGACTCGCGGTACTGCACGCAGTAGTCGCGGGGCTCGTAGGAGCCCATGAGGGAGAAGCGCACCTTGTCGGCGGGGACGCCAGCCGTCTCGAAGACCTTCTTGAGGATGGCGGGGGTGTCGAGCTTCTGGAAGATGCGGCAGTCGTGGCGGTGCTGGAGCCGCCACGCCAGGGGCACCACCGTGGCCCGGTAGATGGCGAAGCGCGGCAGCTCGTTCACCTGCTCGAAGCGGCTGACGATGCCGTTCACGTACCGGGGCGCCAGCTCACCATTGAGCGTCAGCACCCCCGGCTTGCCTACCACCTGGGTGAAGTCGAGGTCCTGGTTCTCGCAGGCGATCTCCACCTGGAACTCGAACAGGCTCGACAGCCCCTCCGAGCCGGAGAAGCGGACCACCCGCAGCTGCTCTCCCAGGCCCTGGATGTCGAACAGGAATAGAGGAGTTTCCCCCAGCAGGTGCACGAGTGCCCGAGCAACCATGGCGCAACTCCATTCCGTGTAGAGCGGACCGGCTCGACCTCAGGGCCGCCCCCCGAGCCAGTGTGACGAACATGAGAGCGGGATTTTCTTCTCAGCTCTCAAAACCGGTGGTGTTGTGTAGCCAATATCCCCTGACGGAGCAAGCTTCATCAGGTTCTTGGAATTCAAGAATCCGGCGTTTCTTCCTGGTGTGCGGGTGGGTGTGCCGTGGCCCCGGTGTGCCTTCTCCACCGAGGCGCTCACTCCACCGCGTCGGTCTCGAGCGAACTGTGGGGGCTGGTGCGCCTGCGCTAGGCTGGCGGACGGGCCCGGGTTGGCCAGAGGAGCCACGCGCATGGGAAACGACGACTGGATGGATGGCTTCGTCATCACCCACTACATCATCATCACCGAGACGGACCCGGTGTTCGCCAATGACAAGAAGGTCACGGCCAACGGGCTCGAGGGGGAGTACCGGGAGGGCTTCCTGTTCAAGGAGAAGACGGGAGTCCTCTTCCAGGGGACGGGGCTGACCGAGGCGGGCGAGTACATCACCATCAACTGGAACAAGGGGGGGCCCAAGGGTCGCAACACCTGGTTCACGAAGGGGAAGGGGGGCAAGTGGAAGAACCCGGTGAAGTGGGAGTCGGTGGCGGTGGATCCCCACGTCATTCCGCTCGGAAGCCGGCTGGAGATCGAGGCCTATCCGGGCAAGAAGTTCCTGGCCTGGGATACCGGGGGCGCCATCAACGGGAAGCACATCGACATCTTCCTGGGCGCCACGACCATGAGCGAGGGGCGGGCCTACGGCAGGAAGAAGTCCCGGGTCCGTATCCTCAAGTAGGTGCGGGGAGCTTTTCCATGATGCATGCCGCGCGACGCCCGGTTGGAGTGGCCCTGCTGGTGGCGCTGGCGGGGGGGGGGTGCCGGACGGCCCCTCGCGAGAGCCCCGCTGGAGGGATGGCGGCTCGCGTGACGCTCGTGGATCCCCACCGACACGCGGTCGATGTGAGCCAGTCCTGGGTCACGGAGACGCCCAACGAGGGCTTCGCGCTGGTGAGGGTGCCCGGGCTCCCCGCCGACAGCGAGCTGGATGAGCGCGCGAGTAGCCTGGAGGGCTCGTTCCAGGCGTTCGCCACCTGCGAGCCGGTCTGCAGGGTGCTGGTCCGCTCCGTCCCACGGGGAGAGGTGTACGAGCTCCAGGGGCCGACCTTCACCGACCAGCGGCCCTTCTCGGGGCTGGTGTGGCTCGCCTCGGACATCCTCGTCTTCGACCAGTGGACCCAACCCCACTACGGCATCCACTACGCCGTGGACGTGAGGGCCCGCGGGCTGCTCCAGGCCGCCCCCTTCACGGACCGCGTGGACGGGCAGTGAAGAGGCGCCGCGCTACACCTCGTGCGTCTGGGCCCAGTAGGAGATGACGGCCTCGTCGTCGACGATGCGGGAGTGGAAGTGGTCCCACAGGTCCGTGACGGCGACGGCGTGGCCCTTGGCGAGCTTGGGCGTGAGGTAGAGGGCGTAGTAGCTGGCGCCGGTGCCATCGTCGACGGGGCCGAGCTTGTCGAGCGGCCGCTTCGTGATGGGGCACAACAGGGTGCAGCGGGTGCCCGGAGCGATGTCGGTGAAGCCTGCCTTGCGCTTGTCTCCGTGGATGGGGGACAGGTGCACGAGGCCCTCGCGTCCATCCGGTGTGCGGATGAGCAGGCTGACGGCGGGATGGCCGTTGAACGTCACGTCCGAGAAGCCCACCAGGTTGTGACCCTCGGGCCCGAAGGCCTGCGTCACCACGAGCGTCACGTGGTCGTCGGAGGGCTGGAGGCTTTCGTGCCGCGGAGGGATGTCGCGGACCTGGAGGTTCTGCGTGTCGATGTGTTCCTTGGGCATGGGGAGGCCTCCGTATCAGGAGCAGAAACATAACGGCGCGGGTCGCGTGCGAACACCCCCCCAAGTCGTATTGCCCTCGGGTGTCACGTCCCAAGGCACACACTCGAAGGCCTCGCGCGTACCCTGACACGAAGATTCCGGCGGCACTGTGAGGCTCACGCGCTGCGTCGGGCTCGCGTGTCTGTCTTTCCGCCTCCGCCCGGAGCTGGTCGACCCGTCACCATACCTCCAGAGGGGGAAGTCACGGGTCAACCGCTCGAATTGGTAGTGGGCATTGACAGGACTTCATAAGTTCGTAAGGTAGGGTCCTCTCTGGAGGCCCTCGTCATGCCCAGGCCCTTGGCTCATGTCAGACGTGAACGCCCTTTGGCGATGACCCTCGCGGCCGCGGCCCATGCCGCCCGCATGCGCGCGGCACTCACCCAGGCCGAGGTGGCACGCCGGGTGGGCGTGCAACTCGAGGTGTATGGCCGCATCGAGCGGGGCGAGATGCTCCCGAGCGTCCCGACGCTGCGGCGCATCTGCCTGGCGTTGGAGATCCTCCCCGACGAGCTGCTGGGGCTGGAGACCCGCGAGTCCCCGGACCCGGAGCTGGAATTGGAGCTGGACTCGGACATGCGCCGGTTGATCAGCGCCGTGCGCGGGCTCAATGCCTCCGAGCTGCGGCTGCTGCACCGGCTCGCCGATACGCTCCACCCCATGCCCCGGGAGTGAAAATACCCGCAGTGAATATTCGAAGTTACCCCTCGTCCGTGCGCGGACTCGACGGGCTCGTGCCCGTTGCTCATCCGTCACTCATCGACAACAGGGAGAGGGGAACATCGTGCAGAAGCGTTCTTTGTCCATCGTGGCCGCGGTTGCAGTCATGGCGAGCCAGGCCGCTTGCTACAACACGCGCGTCGTCAGTGGTCGTGTGCCCGCGGGGCCGGAATATACGGACCGGCAGTGGTTCACCGTGGCGGGTCTCGCGAACCTCTCGGGTCCGGCGGGGCGGGAGTGCCCGAACGGCCTGGCCTCGGTGGAGAGCAGGATGAGCGCCACCGACTGGCTCATCAACGCGGGCCTGGGCGTGGCGGGTGGCATCGCCGGCTCGCTGGCGTGCGGCGGCGCCGATGCCGAGGCGCGCGCCTACTGCGCGTCGGCGGGGGCCGCGCTCGTGCCCTTCCTGCTGTCGTCGCGGACGGTGGAGTACATCTGCGTCCCGGATGGTTCCACCGCGGAGCGCCCGGCGTGGATGCCTCCCGCCACCGGCAACGTGGCGCCCGTGGCCGCCTCGGCGCAGTGATGCTCGGAGGGAGGGCGTCCTGGCGCCGGGGTCGGGTAGGCTGCGGCCATGAACGCCCTCCAACTCCTTCCCGGCCTCTGCAAGGCCGTGGCCCGCACCCTGGTGCGCCGTGTTCGTCATGGCGCCCTGCGTCCCGGCTGGACGTATGCCTTCGAAACCACCGTCGCCTGCATGGGCAGCGTCCCGCTCATGCCGGATGCGGCGTCCACCCGGGGACTGCGCGGCTTCCTGGAGAAGACGGCCTCCTCGGGCCCGTCCTCCGACGTCGTCACCCATACGCGCGTGGACGCTGGCGGTGTGCCGGCCTCCTGGGTGACGCCCGTGAAGGGCTCGGGTGAGAAGGTGATTCTCTTCCTCCACGGTGGCGCGTACGTGGTGGGCTCGGCGAAGCAGTACCAGGCCTTCTGCGGCGAGCTGGCGAGGGACTCCGGAATGCGGGTGCTCGTGCCGGACTACCGCCTGGCGCCCGAGCATCCCTACCCGGCCGCCCTGGAGGACGCGCTCGCCGTCTGGCGCTGGCTGCGGAGCACGGGCGTGGAGCCCTCGCGCGTGGTGCTGGCCGGGGACTCCGCGGGCGGTGGGCTGGCGGTGGCGCTGCTCGTGGCGCTGGCGGAGGCCGGCGAGCCGATGCCCGTGGGGGCGGTGCTTCTCTCGCCCTGGGTGGACCTGGCCTGCGAGTCGCGGAGCCACGAGGAGAACGCCGCCTATGACTACCTCAACCGGCCGCAGCTGCTCACGTGGGCGCGTTTCTATGCCGGAGCGCTGGAGCTGAAGGACCCGCGCGTGTCGCCGCTGCACGCGTCGCTGCGGGGGCTGCCGCCGCTCTACCTCCAGGTGGGCGGCGTCGAGCTCTTCCGGGACGAGGTGTGCCAGCTCGCCGAGCGCGCCCGGGCCGCGGGTGTCCCCGTCGAGCTGGACGTCTGCGCGGAGCTGCCGCACGTGCCGAGCTCCATGCGCGGGATGACGCCCACGGCCCGCGAGGCCCACGCGCGCTCCATCGCGGCCCTGGTGCGGATGGCGAAGGAGGGCGCGGCGGCTTCCGCTCCCGTCAAAGCGGCCGGGTGAACAGGGGCGGGCCGGACGGGCCATGACTAGAGTCCCTTGCGAGGACTTCCCTCCTGAGCGAAGGAGCTGGCTCTTCCATGGAACAGCAGGGCGAGCGAGAGCTACAACCCATCATCGACGCGGTACGGCTCGCGTGTGAGCTGTGCCGCCGGGTGCAGGACTCCCAGGCGGGTGTCAGCCGCAAGAGCGACGCGAGCCCCGTCACCATCGCGGACTATGGCGCGCAGGCCCTGGTGTGCCGCGCCCTCCGCCGCAACTTCCCCGAGGACGGTGTCATCGCCGAGGAGGGAGTCGAGGCCTTCCTCACCTTGCCGCTGGCGGAGCGGGATCAGGCGGTGCGCCTGGTGGGCCAGCTGCTGGGCGAGCAGGTACGCGAGGAGGACTTCGTCCGCTGGCTGGGTCACGGCCGGGGCGTGAAGGCGGACCGGACGTGGGTCATCGATCCCATCGACGGGACGGAGGGCTTCATCCACCGCAGGACGTATGCGATCTGCGTGGGGACGCTGGTGGAGGGCGCGCCGTTGGACGGCATCATCGGCGCGCCGGTGTCGCCGCTGGACGAGGGGGGAACGCTCTTCTACACGGACGGGGGAGGGGTCTGGGCGGAGTCGCTCGCTGGAGGCGAGCCCCGCGCGCTCCGCGTCTCCGATCGCGAGGATCCGGCGAGCATCCGCGTCGTGGAGAGCTATGTCATGGGCCGGCGCTCGCGGGAGATCGCGGACCGGGTGTACGCGGCGGCGGGCGTCGATGCGCGGCGCATCAAGCGCTACGACGGGATGCTCAAGTACGCGTTGGTGGCGGCGGGGGCGGCGGACCTGTTCATCCGAGGGCCTCGGGACATCCGGAAGAACCCGCACAAGGTCTGGGACCACGTCGCGGGCGCGGCGCTGGTGAAGGCGGCCGGAGGGCAGGTGACCCGGCTGGATGGCCATGCGGTGGACTTCGCGCAGGGCTCGGAGCTGCACGGCACCCTGGGGCTCATCGCCAGCAATGGACGCATCCACATGCACATCGTCGAGGCGATGGGGCGGGTGGCCGGGGCGCAGTGGGGCTTCCTGTCTCAACCCGACTGACGCGGGCGGGAGTCGGTGAGCACGTCCGCGAGGCCACGCCACAGGTCGCGTCCACCACAACCACCAGGAGCCATGGAGGAGTGACGCCCCGGCGAGTGCCCAGGAGGCACGGGCGAGGCCCACGCCCTCGGCCGCGGCTCCGGCGGCGAGCGAGGACACGCCGATGACGAGCGTGGCGAGCCCGAAGTCGATGCCGAGCACGCGCCCGCGCAGGTTGTCCGGAGTGGAGACCTGGAGGCCATGGGTGGACAGCACCCACTACGCGCCGCCCCCGAGGTCCACGGCGACCATGAGGTGCTCGCGGTCCACGCGGTCCGCGAGGGGGCCCGCCAAGGGGGAGAGCAGGAAGGCGGGCAGGACGCTGGCGGCGTAGACGGAGGCGGAGGAGGCCATGGAGTGGCGCGGAGCCTACTCGTGACGAGGTGGCTTCGCGCGGGGGCGGGTGAGGCTGCTACGCTCCGTGTCCGAAATGTCCTCTTCTCCCGTGAAGGTCCCCGTCACCGAGCGTGCGGCTCCGGTGCGTGCGCTGGTGTCCCGGCTGGTCGACAACCTGGAGCGCGTCATCCGGGGCAAGCGCGAGGCGCTGGAGTTGGTGCTGTGCTCGGTGGCGGCGGGAGGGCACGTGCTGCTGGAGGATGTGCCGGGCACGGGGAAGACGACCCTGGCGAAGGCGCTGGCGTTGAGCATCGGCGGTAGCTTCAAGCGGGTGCAGTTCACGCCGGACCTGCTGCCCACGGACATCGTCGGAGCGTCCATCTTCAACCCGCAGGAGGGCACGTTCCGCTTCCGGGCGGGGCCGCTGTTCGCCAACGTGCTGATCGCGGACGAAATCAACCGGGCCTCGCCGCGCACGCAGTCGGCGCTGCTGGAGGCGCTGAGCGAGGGACAGGTGACGGTGGACGGGCAGACGCACGTGCTGGCGCCACCGTTCCTGTGCATCGCGACGCAGAACCCGGTGGACTTCCACGGCACGTACCCGCTGCCGGAGGCCTCGCTGGACCGGTTCGCGGTGCAGCTCTCGCTGGGGTACCTGCCGGAGGGGGAGGAGCGGACGCTGCTGATGACGCGCTCGGGGCCGCCGCCGCTGGAGGGGATGGCGGCGGTGTGCACGGTGGAGGAGGTGGCGCAGCTGCAGCAGCGGGTGCAGGAGGTGAAGCTGGAGGAGTCGGTGGCGGACTATCTCCTGCGAATCGTGCAGGCGACGCGCGGACACGCGAGCATCCGGCTGGGCGTGTCGACGCGCGGGGCGCTGCTGTACGGGAGGATGGCGAGGGCGAGGGCGCTGATGCAGGGGCGGGACTACGTGCTGCCCGAGGACCTGAAGACGCTGGCGGTGCCGGTGCTGGCGCACCGACTGGTGCTGGACTCGCGGGCGCGCTACGCGGGAGCGGATAAGCGAGCGCTCACGAAGGACCTCGTCGGCACCGTGCCGGTGCCGCGGTAACCAACGCGGGCCATTTCTTCTTCGAAGACACCGAGGCTCATCGGTCGGAGCCTCGAAGCCAACGCTGGCGCCTCCGCCTCGGCTCACGCCAGGACGGCCTTTCTCACCACCAGCGCGGGGACGTCGCCGAACGGGTGCACCGCCAGATAGACCGGCGACCAGTTCGTACGGCACCCCGAGCTCCTCCAGCAGCCAACGGGGACGGGTGGCACGGGTCCTGGGCACGAAGTAGCGCTTCATCGGCGCACTCCTGGATGGGCCCTGCCTCGTGGGCGGTGGTCTGGAACGGTAGCTCGCACCAGCGAGCACAAAGGGCAGGATTCGAAATCCTTGAAAGATGCGTATAGTGAGCCATTCGAGTAAAACCCAAGGAGGATTCCCATGGCGATTTTCCCCAGCGCTCGCGCGGCATTGGCCGGTCTCGTGACGCTTGGACTGGTGATGAGTGGCTGCGAGGCGGAGGTAGGCGCGGAAGACACGCCCTCCCTCGAAGAGGCGGAGGCCGCGCCTCTGGGCGAAGCGCTGGGCTCGCTGCTGGGCACGGTTGTGGACTCGGATGACACGTGCCGGCTCACCAGCGGCCTCCGGCCCACGTGCGGCGCGGTGGACGACGGAGCGCCGGGCCTCTCCTACTTCTGGCGGGCTCCAGCCGCTGACACCTTCACCTTCTCCACGTCCGGCTCCCGCTTCGCCCCCGTGCTGGAGGTGCGGCGCGAGGACGGCACGTCCCTGGGCTGCAGCGACGAATCGGAGAGCGACCCTGGCGAGTCCTCGGTGAGGCTCGCGCTCGAGGCCGGGCAGACGGTGCGCATCTTCGTCCATGGCCAGGGGCGCTCCTGCGGCACCTTCAACCTCCACATCCGCGCTGGCTCGCAGGTGGAGGCTCCGGACGAGCCGACCGGAACCGGGCTGGAGCCCGACACGGCCGTTGCGCGCGAGGACGCCGCCGCGAGCGTGGATACCGGGTCGCTCCTCCAGGCGGTGGATGTGGCGCTCGGCAAGCCCGCGTCCTCCATCACGGAGTACGACGCGAGCTCCGTGGCGTCCTTCGTGACGGACGGCGATCCCTCCACGGGCTGGTACAGCGGCTATGTCCGCCCGTACGTCTATGTGGAGGTGGACCTCCAGGGGTTCTACGCCATCCAGCAGTTCCAGCTCGAGCTGGGGACGACCACCGGGAGCGCTCCGGCCAACTTCGAAATCCAGCACTACGAGCAGGGCTGCTGGAAGACGGTGCCGGAGACGGTCGTCACCGGCAACCCGGCGGGAACGCTCAGCCGGACACTCCCCCTCTCCACGCCGCTGGTCACCAGCAGGGTGCGCTTCGTCTGCACGAACAAGACGCATTGCCGGCTACGGACGTTCTCCGTCCTGGGCGAGCCCTCCACCGAGGCGCGGGCCCCGGCTCCGTCCTGCACCGCGGGCACGCAGTCCGTGAGGCGCTCTCCGTCCTACGACTTCCTGCAGTTCCTGCCCACCCAGTACAACCAGGCCCCCCTGGCGAAGTTCCCCCTCATCATCTCCCTGCATGGAATTGGTGGGACGCAGCTCACCGCGGACCACACGGGCATGTCGGCCTCGCCGGAGGGCCTGTCGCGCCGGCTGAAGAATGACACGGCGTTCGCCTCCACCTTCCCGGCCATCGTGGTGTCTCCACACTGCCGGGAGATTGGCGTGACCTCCGGCAACTGCTGGTTCTCCCAGGACCGCCTCGACCGGCTGTGGAAGGACGTGCTGGCCAGCTACCGCATCGACCCGGACCGCATCTACGTGACCGGGTTGAGCGGCGGTGGCATGCGTAGCATCCAGTTCGCGGTGAACCACTCCACGGAGCTGGCGGCCGTCGTTCCCCTCTGCGCGGACACCAACTCCGTGCCGGCGGCGCAGAAGGCGTTCGATACCGCGGGCAATCCCATTCCAGACGCCGATGGCCGCCACATCTGCGACCTGCAAGGCCTGCCCAGCTGGCTGCGGCATGGCACCGGCGACACCACGGTCAGCTACAACGGCACGTTGACGTTCAAGAACCTCATGGACGTGAAGTGCGGGGCCGGGCCGAAGAAGGCCCTCATGACCCTGTACGCGGGCGCCGGGCACAATGTCTGGGATATGACGTACAATGACAACCGGCTCTACACCTGGTTGTTCGCCCAGCGCCGCGGCAACGCGAGCGAGCCCGCGACGTTCCTGGAGCCGACCGCGACGACGGGCCCGACGGTGACCATCACCCTGCCGACCTCGTCGGCGACGGTGACGGGCGGTGGCACGGACCCGGATGGCTCCATCTCCAAGTGGAACTGGATTGCGCTGAGCCGTCCCTCCGGCGCCGCCGCTCCCACCCTGACGAATGCCTCCAGCTCCAAGATGACCGCGAGCGGCCTGACGACCGCCGGGACCTACAAGTTCCGCCTCCTCGTGACGGACAACCACGGCGTCACCGATTTCGCGGACCAGACGGTGCTCGTCCGAGCCGCTCCGTAGCCCTCCACCCGCTGGGCGAGGCCGTCAGCGGCTTCGACGACTGGCGCGGGGCGCGGGAGCCGCTCCGGCCAGTCAAGAATCCACCGGTCCTTCCACGGGCGCGCCTGGAACGGAACGTGACGGTCTGCTCCAATGCGAGCCGGCTCCCGTTCCGTCCACCTCCTCGCTCCAAGGAAAACGCCGCGCATGGCCCGCCGTCGTCGCTGGTCCTTCCTGATGCCGCCCGAGGAGCACGGGTTCATCCGCTTCCTCCAGGACCGCTACCACGGGCTGCTCACCCCCGTGGGGCGCGTGGTGCTGTGGTCGGCCCTCGCCGCGGGCTTCCTGCTGCTGGGCGGACTCGTCGCGCCGCTCATCCTCTTCTTCTCCTTCTCCGTCTCCGCGCTCGCCGCCGCCGCCGTGGTGGGCCTTCCCTTCCGGCCTCGCGTCTCGCTCACGCGCCTGCTCCCTCCTCCCGTCTCCGCGGGCGACACGCTCACCTACCGCGTGCGCGTGGAGAACACCGGCCGGCGCACCGTGCGCCACATCGCCGTGGAGGAGCGCGGCCTGCCTCCCGAGCTGCGCAGGGTGGGCGAGCCGCCCATCATCGACGCGCTCGCGCCCGGCGAGCACTCCGAGGTGACGCTGCGCCTCACGTGCTCCACCCGCGGCGTCTACGAGCTGGGCGCGCTCCAGGCCGCGAGCCTCTTCCCCTCGGCGCTGGTGAAGTGGCCGAGGCGCTCGCCGGGGAAGGATCGTCTGCTCGTGTATCCGCGCTTCACGCCGCTCGAGTCCCTGGACGTGCCGCACGGGCGCAACTACCAGCCCGGAGGCATCGCGGTGGCCTCGCGGGTGGGCGAGTCCACCGAGTTCTTCGGCACCCGCGAATGGCACGAGGGAGATCGCACCCGGGACATCCACTGGCCCTCGTTCGCGCGCACCGGTCGGCTGGTGGTGAAGGAATTCCAGGAGGAGTTCTTCGTCCGGCTGGCCCTGGTGCTGGACGTGCAATCGCGCTCGGCGAAGGAGGACGCGCTGCTGGAGAAGGCGCTCTCCCTGGCGGCGGGCATGGCGGACGTGCTGGCGCGCCAGGAGTACATCATCGATCTGTTCGCCGCGGGCCCCCAGGTGTTCCACTTCCAGGCGGGCCGGGCGCTCGCGCACTTCGAGCACATCCTCGAAATCCTCGCGGCCATCGAGTCGGGCGAGCGGCTGGACCTGGACGCGCTGGAGGCGGCGCTGCTGCCCGAGGCGAGCCACCTGTCCGCGGTCATCTTCGTGGTGATGGACTGGGAGCCCTCGCGCGCGGCGCTGGTCGAGCGGCTCAAGGCGCACGGGGTGGCGGTGCGGGTGCTCTCGGTGAGGCCGGACCGCAAGCCCGCGGGGCTCGCTCCCGAAGAGGTGGTGGAGTTGTCATGAGACGGCTCGTCGAGCTGATGCCCGTCTTCGCGGCGCTCATGCTGCATGCGGTGGCGCACGGCCGGTGGCTGCTGTGCGCGCCCGTCATGGTGGGGCTCGCGTGGGCGGTGCTGAAGGACGTGCGGATCGACTACACCCCGGCGCGGTTGCTCCTGGCGGGCGCCGTGGGGCTCGGGGTGGGCGCCGCGATGCTCTGGGTGAGCGAGCCGCCGACGGCGCCCTTCCCACCCTCCATCTTCGGTCCGCTGTGCGGAGCGCTGGTGGGGCTGGCGGTGCTCTGTGGGCTCGGCGGCAACCGGTACTTCGCCTGGACGTACGCGTGCCTCCTGGTGGCGCTCAGCATGCGCGTGCGGGAGATGCAGGGCGTGGGGTGGGTGCTGGGGGCGCTGGTGCTGAGCGTGCTGGGGGTGGCCTTCCTCGAGGGCGGCCTGCCTCGTACCGGTCTCCGGGCCGCGGCGGGCTTCGGCGTCTTCGTGGTGCTGATGTCGGGCCTGTCGCTGCTGCTGGTGCGGACCATCTGGGCGAGCGAGGGCGCGCTGATGGACGCGGTGTACCGGATGACCAGCGGCACCGGCACCGGAGGTGGCTCGGAGTTCCAGTCGGAGGTGGACATCCGCGCGGTGGTCCGCTTGCCGCGTGGCTCTGAGCGCCCATTGCTGGTGCTCTCCGGCAAGGCGCCCGCGCGGCTGCGGGCGCGGGTGTTCGACGAGTTCGATGGCTCGCGGTGGACGACGTCGAAGGCGCTGGCGGAGACACGGCTGGAGCTGCCCTCGGGAGGAACGGAGGCGGAGCGGCTGCTGGCGATGACGGTGTTGGCCCCCGTGGGCCCCTGGTTGCCGGCGCCAGCTGGCACGCGAGCGGTGGTGGGCCTCCGTCCGGAGGTGCAGGGCGGTTGGGTGCTGAAGGCCCGGGAGCTGGAGGGCAACACGCTGGCCCTGCGCATGGGGGCGGAAGAGCTCCTGCCGCCAGAGGCCGCACGGGGAGACTCGCTCACCGCGTTGCCGGAGGCCCTGGAGGCGGAGCTGCGCCCACTCGCGGAGGCGCTCACGCGCGGGGCGGGCACGCCGCGCGAGATGGCCCGGGCCCTGGAGGCGTACTTCCACGAGCATTTCGAGTACTCGCTGAACGTGGACCTGCGGGGCGAGGGCCAGCCGCTGACGGTGCTGGTGCGGGAGAAGCGCGCGGCGTACTGCACGTATTTCGCGAGCGCGATGGCGGCGCTGCTGCGCACGCTGGACGTCCCGGCGCGCGTGGTGGGCGGCTTCGCGCCCGAGGAGCGCAACCCGCTCACGGGAGCGACCCTGGTCCGCGAGCGTGACGCCCACGCCTGGGTGGAGGTGTACCTGGCGGACGAGGGCCGCTTCGTGGCCTTCGACCCGACGCCCTGGCGGAGCCGGGACGAGACGCTCGGGCTGTCACGGGAGCAGCGGGGGTTCCTCGACAACCTCACCGGCGCGGTGGGCACGTGGCTGCGGAAGATGGGGGCGGGGCTGCGCTACCAGCCGCTGGCGCTGGCTCGGACGGTGGTGGGCTCGCCGGTGTTCGCCGTGCTGGTGGCCGGAGGGGTGCTGTGGCGTCTGCGCCGGAGCCGGTGGCAGGGACGGACGAAGGCCCGGCGCACGGTGGCATTGGGGACGAAGGACGTGAGGCTCGCGGCGCTGTACGCGCGCTACCTGAAGACGCTGAAGCGGAGGGCGGGGCTGGTTCCCCGGCCCTCGGAGACGGACGACGAGCTGCTGTCACGCCTTCGCGCCGCGAGGGGCGACGCGGTGGCGGACCTGGCGGCGGAGTTCCTCGCGCACTACCGCGAGGCGCGATACCGGGGCGAGCCCGGTGACACGGCCATCTGGGGCGCGTTGGTGGAGCGGCTCGACGCGAGGCTTCGCGACACCGCGGCGGTCACTTCCTCTCCGGGGCGGGCTGGTAGGGAATCTCCAGGATGAAGGTGGCTCCCTGCCCCTTTCCGGCGCTGTGGACGGTCAGCACGCCGCCCAGCTCCTGGGCCGCCAGGGCGCTGGAGTGCAGGCCGAAGCCGTGGCCCTCCTCTCGCGTGGTGAAGCCATACTGGAAGATGCGGGTGAGCATCTCCGGTGCGATGCCCATGCCGTTGTCATGGATTTCGATGCGGATGTTGTTGGCGGGCGGAACGTGCTCCAGCTTCACCGTCAGGAGCCGCTCGGCCGGTGGCACATCATCCATGGCGTACTTGGCGTTGCTGACCAGGTTGACGAGGATCATCAGCATCTTGTGCTTGTCGGTCAGCACGGGGGGAAGGGCCGCGAGCTGCCGCACCACCTTCACCTGGTGACGGGTGAGCCCGGCCGAGTTGATGCGGACGGCGTCCTCGACCAGCTCCGCCAGTTGCACGGGCTCGTGCAGCCGGGGCGTCCGGGCGTAGTTCTGCTGCACCTTGACGATGTCGCCGATGTGCTCGGTGTAGCGGCCCACGTCATTGAGCAGGGTGACGACCTCCTGGCGCTCGTCGACCAGGTTCTGCCCCAGCTTGTCCAGGAAGGGCATCAGGTGGCGCCCGCGCTCGTCCTGGGTGAGGAACGTGGAGAGGTCGCTCTGTCGCTCCTGGAGCATGTGGGCCACGCGCCCCACGTGCTCGAGCTTCATGCCCGTCATCCGCTCCTTGGCGACCTGGGCCGAGGTGTAGACGCTGTTGAGGACGTTGCCCACGTTGTGCAGCACATTGGTGGCGATCTCCGCCATGCCCGCCTGCCGCGCCGTCTTCACCAGCTGCGCATGCACGTCCTTGAGCTCGCGGGTGCGCTCCTCGACGCGAAGCTCCAGCCCTTCGTTGGCCTGCCGCAACTCCTCCTCGCGCCGTTGCACCTGATCCGCCATGAGCTGGAAGGCTCGGGCGAGCTGTCCCAGTTCATCGCCGCGTGAAGTGTCCAGCTCGACCTTGAAGTCACCGGCGGCCACCCGATCGGTGGCCTGGGTGAAGGCGAGCAGCGGTTGGGAGATCTGCTGCTGCAGCACCCAGTACATGATGCCCAGCTCCAGCAGCAGGGACAACACACCGAGCAGCAGCACGTAGCGCGCCGCGAGGAAGGCGGGTTGGGACATCACGCTCTCGGGCAACACCGTGACGAAGTTCCAGCCGGGGCCTTGTAGCCGAGCCACGGCGAGGTACTCGCTCGAGCCCGGGAGCTCCAGGACGGCCTGGTTGGCCGGGCGGGTCCTCACCCGCTCGATGAGGCTTCGCAGGTGGTCCGTCCGCTCCACCGCGTCGGGCTGGGAGGCGACATCGTCCAGCTTCAGCGCGGGGTGGACGATGAGCTCGCCATCATCTCGGACGATGATGTTGTAGGCGCCGGGCAGGCTCTCGTTGAGCGTGCGGGCCATCAAGTCCTCGATGAAGACGTCCTGGTTGATGGTCGCGACATGGCGGCCGTCCATGTCCAGCGGAGTGGAGGCCGAGGCCATCCATTTCTCGCTGAAGTCCTCCTTGTAGGCGCTGGTCCAGGCCGTCTGCCGCTGTGGATTGTGCTCGGGCAGGCTGATGCGGAAGTAATCCGCCTGGACGGGCAGGAAGTCGGGCGCGGCGTCGTGGCTCCAGGTGGGGCGCTCGGGCCAGTAGAGGACGAGCGGCCCTTCGGGGAGCATGATGTAGGTGTCCTCGAAGCGCGTGTGGAAGGCGGGCCCGTACTGGTTGAGCACGTCATACGCGGCCAGGATCCGGCGGCGCATGTCCTGGTCGACGGTGACGCCCCTGGGGACGAAGAGGCCCGCCATCCTCGTGCCGTCGAAGAGCTCGGGACGGCTGCGGACCGAGCCGTCGGGCATCCGGGCGAAGAGGTTGTCGAAGCGGGCGCTCACGTCCTCCGCCTGCAAGGCCCGGATCTTCTCCTCCAGGGCCTTCTTGAGGAAGGCGTGGTTGTCCTCCGCCAGCACGAAGAGGGCCTGCTCGCGTTGGCTGCGCTCGGAGACGTGCTGCTCCAGGCTTTCGAGGGCCTCTTCGTGCAGGGTGTGGCGGATGTGGAGGTAGCTGAAGAAGGTGGAGAGGGTGATGACGACCGCGATGCGCACGCCCATCTTGAAGAGCGTTGAACGGGCCAGCGGGGCGCGGGGGCGGGATGCTTGCAGCTGCATGGAGCCGGAGGGACACCATCTCCCCCACGCGTATTCCGAGCGGGACATGCAGGCAGAGGCCTGTCCGCGGGTCGCCTATGCGCGCGAGCGAGGCATGGGTCGTATCCCTCCTCGCCGTGAGGGAGCCCGCCATGTGGAGGGCTTGTCCAACAGGGTTCCCCTCCTTGTCTTCCCTTTGTGGAGCCTGGTGTTGCGCATGCTCCCTCTCCCCCTGGGAGAGGGCGGGGGGTGAGGGTATTCATCTCCGTGCTCCTCGCCCCAGGAACTTCGTGGACACTTCACTATCGGAGAAGGACCGTCTCCTCGTCCGCCACCGGCGCGAAGCACGCCTCCACGTCGGTGTCTCGCACCTGGTCGAGCGTGGGCGGGCTCCACTTCGGACGGTTGTCCTTGTCCACCAGCACGGCGCGTATGCCCTCACGGAAGTCTGGCAGCGCGGAGCAGTGCTGGCTCAGCCGGTACTCCACGGTGACGACCTCGTCATAGGGCCGTCCCCGGCACAGCCGGAGCTGGCGCAGCGTCACCTTCAGGCTCGTGGGCGACATGCGTCCCAGCGTGGCGCGCGTCTCCTCGGCCCACGGCGTGCCCTCGGCCCGCAGTGCCTCGAGGATGTCCTCGAGGCTGTCCTTCCCGAAGCACCGGTCGATGGCCTCGCGATGCGCGCTCAGCGGTGAGGCCCCCGGTTCGGTGGCGAAACCCGACAGCACCCGCGTGGCCACCTCGCGCGAGTCCCCCGCGCTCCATTCCGCCGCCGCGAGCGCCTCCACCACGGCCTCCAGCCTGTCATGCGTCACGTGCTGCGTGCCGTACCCGAGCCACATCGCATCCGCGGCGTTGCACCGCGTGCCCGTGAGCCCCAGGTACGTGCCCGTCTCGCCCGGGAATCGCGGGAGGAACCAGCCGCCGCCCACGTCGGGGAACAGGCCGATGGCCGTCTCCGGCATGGCGAGCATGAGCCGCTCGGTGACGACGCGGTGCGAGCCGTGCACGGACAGCCCGAGCCCTCCGCCCATGCTGATGCCATCCACGAGCGCGATGTACGGCTTGGGGTAGTGGTGGATGAGGTGGTTGAGCCGGTACTCCTCGCGGAAGAAGGCGCGCGAGAGCGGCTCCTGTCCCTCGGCGGCGGGCGAGCCCAGGGACAGGGCCACGGCGCGCACGTCCCCACCGGAGCAGAAGGCCCGGCCGCCAGCGCCGCGAATCACCACGGCCTTCACCTCGGCGTCGCGGGCCCAGGCCTCGAGCGCGGGGTGCAGCGTGCGAATCATGCCCAGGTCGAGCGCGTTGAGCGCCTTGGGGCGGTTGAGTGTCACCAGGCCCAGGGGCCCGCGCCTCTCCAGCAGCACATCCGTGTTCATGTCCGCGCGCCATAGCAGGTCGGGCGCGTTCGGACTACTCGCGGACCCGCGCCACGACTTCGATCTCCACGCGCGCACCGAGCGGGAGCGCCGCCACCGCCACCGTCGTCCGGGCCGGGTAGGGCTGGGCGAACCGCTTCGCGTACACCGCGTTCATCGCCGCGAAGTCGGCCATGTCCACGAGGTACACGTTCACCTTCACGACGTCGTCCATCGAGCTGCCCGCGTCGGCCAGCACCGTGGCGATGTTCTGGAATGCCTGCTCCGTCTGGGCGGCCACGTCCGGGGCGACGAGCTTCCCGGTGCTCGGGTCCTGCCCCACCTGGCCGGACAGGTACACGCGGTCGCCATCGCGCACCGCGTGCGAGAACGGAAGGGTGGGCGCCGGCAGCCGGGGACTGTTGATTCCTTCGCGCATACGGCGAGCCTCCTCGGGGTGACTCGAGACGAACCGCTCCGGTGCGAGACCCGGGGCACACGCGGCCCCGAGCCCCAGTGCGACGAGCGCGACTACTTGATGATGGACATCCAGCCGTGGCGGTCCGGCAGCGTCCCGTTCTGGATTCCGGTGACGGTGTCGTAGAGGCGCTGGGAGACCTCGCCCACCTTGCCGTCGCCGATGCGCAGCTCGCCGTCCTGGAAGCCCAGCCCGCCCACCGGCGAAATCACCGCCGCGGTGCCCGTGCCGAACACCTCGCGCAGCTCGCCCTTCTTGTGCGCCTCGCGCAGCTCGCTGATGGCCAGCTTGCGCTCGCTCACCTTCATGCCCCAGTCGCGCAGCAGCGTGAGCACGCTCTCGCGGGTAATGCCCGGCAGGAAGGTGCCGTCCAGGGGCGGGGTGATGATTTCGTCCCCGATGCGCACGAAGAGGTTCATCGTGCCCACCTCCTCGATGTACTGGTGCTCGAGCGCGTCCAGCCACAGCACCTGCGCGTAGCCGCGCTTCTTGGCCTCCACCGAGGCCTTCAGGCCCGCCGCGTAGTTGGCCGCCGCCTTCGCGCCACCCAGTCCGCCGGGCGCCGCGCGCGTGTGCTCCTGCTCCACCCAGATGCGCACCGTCTCCGCACCGCCCGCGAAGTAGCTGCCCACCGGGCTGAGGATGACGAAGAAGATGTACTTGTCCGCCGGGCGCACCCCGAGGAACGGCTCCGAGGCGATCACCACCGGCCGCACGTACAGCGACGTGCCCGGGGCGTTGGGCACCCAGTCCGCCTCCAGCTTCACCAGCGCTTCGATCGCCTCGCGCGCCACCTCGGGCGGCACCGCCGCCATGGCCAGCCGGTCGGCGCTCGCCGCCAGACGCTTGCAGTGGTCGTCGATGCGGAAGGCGCGCAGCTGCCCGTCCTTGCCGCGGAACACCTTCGAGCCGTCGAACACCGCCTGCGCGTAGTGCAGCACCGCCGCGGCCGGGTCCAACCCCAGCGGCGCATGTGGAAGGATCCGCGCCTGATGCCAACCCCGCTCCGGCGAGTAGTCCATCCGGAACATGTGGTCGGCGAAGTACTTGCCGAAACCGAGTCCCTCGGGGGACGGCTTGGGCTTCAGGGTGGCGGCGCGCTGGACCTCGATGGGCAACATGCTTCGGCTCCTCGTGCTGAGGGGACGGGGTGCTTTCCGTCCAGGGCTCGGGCTTTCCCCAGTGGCTCGCGCTTCTCCCCGGAATCTTTCGTGACAATCCGAGGTAGAATCGAGACAATCAGTTACGTTGGCAGCGGTATTCCGTCAAGTGTATCGATTGTCACCATGACAAGTTGGATGCCGGAGCTCCGGGGACGCAGCGGGCCGCTCTATCGAGCCATCGCGGACGCGCTCGCCGAGGACATTGACGCGGGGCGTCTGGCCCCCGGCACCCGGCTGCCCACGCACCGGGAGTTGGCGGAGCGGGTGGGCGTCACGGTGGGGACGGTGACGCGCGCGTACGCCGAGGCCGAGAAGCGGGGACTGGTGAGCGGAGAGGTGGGCCGCGGCACCTTCGTGAGGGACCGCGACGCGCCCGCGCACATGCCCACGCCGGTGGAGTTGGCTCACGACGACTCTCCGGTGGAGCTGGGCATCAATGCTCCGGCGACGCCCGAGGGGGATCCGGCGAGCCAGGCGCTCCGCCGTTCGCTCGAGGAGCTGGGCCGGACGTCGAAGCTGCCGGAGTTGCTCGCGTACCAGCCCGCGGCGGGCACCACGGCGCACCGGGCGGCGGGAGCGGCGTGGGCGTCGCGCTTCGGGCTGCGGGCGCGGCCGGAGCAGGTGGTGGTGTGCGCGGGCGGGCAGCACGCCATGGAGGTGGCGCTGGCGGCGCTCACGCGGCCCGGGGACACGCTCGCCACCGAGGCGCTCACCTATCCGGGTATCAAGGTGCTGGCGCGACGCTTCCAGCTGCGGCTGCAGGGCGTGGCCATGGACGCGGAGGGGCTGGTGCCCGAGGCGTTCGAGGCGGCGTGCCGCAATGGCACGGTGCGCATCCTCTATACCCAGCCCACGTGCCACAACCCCACGGGGGCGGTGATGCCGGAGGAGCGGCGCCGCAAGGTGGCCGAGGTGGCGCGCCGCCACGGGGTGATGGTGCTGGAGGACGACTCGTACGGGTTGCTGGCGGAGGCGAGGCCCCCGCCGCTCTCCACGTTCCTGCCCGAGGCGAGCTACTTCATCGCCGGGGTGTCGAAGCTGCTCACGCCGGGGCTGCGCATCGGGTACCTGGTGGCGCCGGCTCGGGCGAGGGGCGAGCGCCTGGCGGAGGAGGTGGGGCTGGCCTCGCTGATGACGACGCCGCTCATGGCGGAGGTGCTGGCGCGCTGGGTGGAGGACGGCACGGCGGACGAGCTGGTGGTGCGCCAGCGGCAGGAGGTGGCGGACCGGTTGGACCTGACGCGCGCGATGCTCGGGCGTGGGGTGCAGCGGGGCGTGCCGGTGCCGCTCTATCACCTGTGGCTCGGGCTGCCGGAGGGGCGGCGGAGCGAGGAGTTCGTGGCCCAGGCGCGGCGCAACGGGGTGTCGGTGACGTCGGCGGACCTGTTCACCACGGGGCCGGGGCCGGTGCCGGCGGCGGTGCGGGTGTGCATCGGAGCGCCCCGCACGCGCGTGCAGCTGGAGCGCGGCCTGCGGCGGCTGCGCGAGGTGCTCGACGCGGGGCCCGAGCCCATGGCCGCCATCGTCTGAGCCCCTGGAGTGCGTTGCTCCTTCTTCCACGCGTGCCTACCTGGAATGTCGGACGAGTGGGTAGACTGGAGAAGTCACGGCGGGAGAGCGACCCGCCGTGCATCCAGGAGGCATGGCGATGGGGAATGGGAAGAAGCCGGCGACCTACGAGGACATCGAGGCCCTGCCGGTCGGGTGGGTGGGGGAGATTCTGGAGGACGAGCTGTGGGCCTCTCCGAGGCCGGCGGTGGGGCATGCCCATGCCACCTCCGTGTTGAGCGCCAGGCTGGTCAATCTCTTCTCGCTCGGGGAGGGAGGGCCCGGTGGGTGGTGGATCCTCTACGAGCCGGAGCTGCATCTGGGCCGGGACATCCTCGTGCCGGACCTGGCCGGGTGGCGCCGTGAGCGCATGTCCAGGCCTCCTTCCCCCGGGGAGCCCTTCGTGACGTTCGCTCCGGACTGGGTGTGCGAGGTGCTCTCGCCCTCCACGGTCGTCGTCGACCGGAGCCGCAAGCTGCCCATCTACCATCGCGAGGGCGTGGCGCACGCGTGGCTCATCGATCCGCTCGCGCGCACCCTGGAGGTCTTCCGGCGCGAGTCTTCCGGCTGGCTGCTCACCGCGACGCACGAGGGAGACGCGCAGGTGCGCGCCGAGCCCTTCGACGCGGTGTCGCTCGGGCTGGGCGCGCTGTGGCTGGCGCGTGTCGGCGGGTGACCTTCGCGGTTGGGACGGAAATCTCCCGGGCGGGATGGTCCTGGAGGCCGGGCGCGGGCGTGTCTCCACTCGGGGGATGCGGCTGAGCGCGGCTGGCAGGCGTGTTGCTTGAGCGGCTTCCCGAAACGTCTCTGGCCACGTGCCAGTTCCGAGGGAGTCATCGTCGATGCGTCGAGGTGTTGGGGAAGTGTGGCTGCTGGGCTGCGTGTGGATGATGTGTGTGGCCATGGGTTGTGGGCTCGTGGCGCCAGCGGGGAGTCCGTGCGCGCCCGAGTCGGGCCAGGACTGTCCCGTGGGCGAGGCCTGCGTCGACGGAGTGTGTGTCGAATCACCGGAGGCCGGGGAGAAGTGCGTCGCGGGAACGAAGCGCTCCTGCGAGGAGGGCTGCGCGGGCGTGCGGACGTGCGGCGCCGATGGAACGTGGGGCCCTTGCGAGACGTGCGATACGGGGCAGCGCTGTGTGAGCGGCCAGTGCGTCTGTGACCCGAAGTCCTGTGCGGATGGCTGCTGCCAGGGAAACACCTGCGTGCCCGGCACGGCGGACGCGGCCTGTGGGAAGGGAGGGGTGGCCTGTGAGAGCTGCCCGGGCGTGTGTGATGCCTCGCGGCGGACGTGCGCGGGCTGTGTCGATGACACGCAGTGCGGCGGCGCGACGCCCCGGTGCGACACGCGGACCGGGAGCTGCGTCTGCTCGAGGTCGGAGCAGGCCGAGAGCCGGTGCACCGATGGGCAGGACAATGATTGCGATGGGCTCGCGGACTGCGCGGATCCGGACTGCAACGCGAAGACCTGCGGCGCCAACGGCAGGGTTTGTGGCAACTCCGGCTGTGCCTGCCCGGGAGGCCCCACCGAGCTGGCGTGCGGTGATGGGCAGGACAATGATTGCGATGGGCTCGCGGACTGCGCCGACCCGGACTGCAACACGCGCTCCTGCGGCACCACGGGCAAGGTCTGCGGCGGTAGGACGTGCACCTGCCCGGGCGGCTCCACGGAGCTGGCGTGCGGTGATGGCCAGGACAACGATTGTGATGGGCTGGCGGACTGCGCGGATCCGGACTGCAATGCGAGGACGTGCCGCACGGCGGCCGGCGTGTGCGACCAGGAGGAGGTGTGCACCGCGGGGGTCTGCCCTTCGGACAAGCGCATCGGCAACGACGTCATCTGCCGGCCCTCACGGGGGGCGTGCGATGTCGAGGAGCGATGTGATGGCGCGGGCACCGCATGCCCCACTGACCGGAAGGTGGCGGCGGGCACCGTGTGCCATGCCTCGGCGGGAGCCTGCGATCCGGCCGAGACCTGTGACGGCATCAATCCGGTGTGCCCGGCCAACAGCTACCATCCCTCGGGCTACGTCTGCCGTGCGGTGAGGGGGGAGTGCGATGTCGCGGAGCAGTGCTCGGGTGCGAGTCCCTCCTGCCCCAACGACGCGGTCGACAGTGGCCGGTGCAATGATGGGAAGAGCTGCACCTCCGACACGTGTGGGCCCGACGGCATGTGCCGATACATCCCGATCGGCGTCTGCCGCTGAGCGGGAGCGGCGGCGACGAGTGCTGCTGGGGGCGGGGGCTTCAGCTTCTGCCTCCCGGGCGTGTTGCGGCGAGTGCATGCGGCGGGGCAGCCGGAGCGAGTTGGGAGCTGATTCACTCCTGCCCTGCGAGGATAAGGCGTAATCCCGGGAGCGCTGCTTGGGTGATGGGATGCTCCGCTCCCAATGCGCCGAGCAGTGAGTCCATGGCCTGCCGGGCTGTCGTGATGGCTTCAGGCTTCTTCAGTGCGGACTGGAGCCGCGCCAGCAGGTTGAGGATTTGTGCTGTTTCGGGATGATGCATTCCCCAGGTTTCGCGGGCAATGTCGAGGGCTCTGCGCAGGAGCGGTTCTCCTTCGCCTGGGTGCCCTTGTGCAGCTAGACAAAAGCCGAGCCTCGCCAGTGTGGGACAGAGTTGGGGATGGCGAGGACCGAGTGTCTGCTCCTTGAGAGCAAGGGTCTGGCGCAGCAGGTTCTCCGCCTCGGCATGGCGACCCTGGCTTGCGAGCACCCCAGCAAGTGCGCTCAGCGATATGCCATAATCAGGGTGCTGCGGGCCGAGTGTCTGCTCCTTGATGGTGATGGACTGGCGCAGCAGGATTTCCGCCTCGGAGTTGCGGTCCTGGTGTTGGAGCGACAGCGCCAAGGTATGAAGCGAAGCACCATAGTCAGGGTGCTGCGGACCGAGTGTCTGCTCGATGATTGCGACCGATTGTCGCAACAGGTGTTCTGCCTCAGCGTAGCGGCCCTGTCTTTCTAGAACCGCAGCGAGTTCGTGGCGCGCAACAGCATGGTCAGGGTGTTGTGGGCCGAGAGACTTCTCGATGATGGCAAGAGACTGGCGCAGCAGAGCCTCTGCTTCGATGTACTGGCCTTGCCTTTCGAGCACTCCGGCCAGTTCATGAAGCGAAGCGCCGTGGGAGGGGTGCAGAGGGCCGAGAGATTGCTTTGTGATGTCAATAGACTGACGTAACAGTTCCTCCGCCTCGGCATAACGGCTCTGTCTTTCAAGCACGATGGCTAGAGCATGGAGGGATGCGCCATAGTGCGGGTGTTGCTTGCCAAGCACTTGCTCGTTGAGAACAAGAGACCTGCGCAGTAGCTCCTCCGCCTCTGTATATCGACCCTGCTGTTCAATCACTAAAGCTAGCTCGTGAAGTGAAGCGCTATAGTCGGGATGACGAGTACCGAGCGACTGCTCGCCGATGGCGAGGGACCTGCGCAGTAGCTCTTCCGCCTCTGCGTAGCGGCCTTCCTTGCCGAGCAGTGTCGCAAGGTTATGAAGAGACGCTCCGTAACGGGGGTGTTGGGCGCCGAGCATCTGCTCCTCAAGGGTAAGAGACTTGCGTAGTGTCTCTTCCGCCTCTGCGTAGCGGCCCTGCCTTTCGAGCACCATGGCCAGGATCTCAAGTGATGTCCTGTAGCCCGCTTCCCGTGTGGCGAGCGACTGTTCCTCGAGCGCAATGGATTGGCGTAGGAACTTCTCTGCCTCGGTGTAATGACCCTGTTGGTGGAGCACGTATCCCAACTCGTGAAGAATCCACGCGCGAGTCGAATCGGGTATCAGCTTGCTCGTCGTGAGCTGTCCTCTGAGAAGCGATTCCGCTTCGGCAGGTCGCCCTTGCTCGACAAGCACCCTGACGAGGAGAGCCCAATTCGAGGGATCGGCATCCACCGCATGCCTGGACCAGACATCGGCTACATCCAGAGCTCCCGCGGAAATGGCTGCGGATACCGACTGCCCCCAGCGCATACCTGTCCGACGTGTATGCCGAAGCAGCGCTTCCACGAACTCTCCTCGTGTCTCCAATATGCTGAGTTGCCCCTCAAAAGGGAGTGCCTTGGCCCACGCGGACCACCATTCCGCGTCTTCCCTCTCGACCTGCGCTTCCTGGCTCAGCTGTTTCTCGAGGGTGTCCAGTTCTTCGTCACGCAGCGACCGCATTCGCTCTCGCTCTGCAGCGAATGCGCGCATGGCGGGAGGAGGTGCCCTTCCGCGTATCAGCTCCTTCTCTGTCACCAGCCCATGCGCGATGGCCAACCGTCCAACGGTCGCTCCCGGATCCGCTTCCTTGAGAATCTCCTCTTCCAAGGTGCGCTCACCCAGGCCTTGTTCCATGAGCCCACCCAGTAACTGGATGGCTTCAGGTTCCAGGTTCACCAGTGCCGCGAGCCGACCCGGAAACGCTGCTCCGGTTTGCTTCAACCGCTCGCGTGCTTCTCCTGGTTCGGTCACCTGTCCATGCACTTCCCACCATCCTGGAGAAGGCACGGCCGGCTCGATCAGGAGGGTCCGCGTCCGCCGCCCGGCCTCCGCCAGTGCCCAGCGCACCCGTCGCAGCCGGAAATCTCCATCCACCTCCGTCCAGGCGAGCCACTCCTCCCGCTTGCCTGCTTTTGCCTCTGTGACGAGCTCTTCATAGGGTCTGGCCGCGCTGACTCGCCGAAGCACCCGGCGCGGCCTCGCCGCAGCGAAACTCGCCTCCAGGTCGCCCCCCGTCCAGGTGATGCCAGGCACTCGGGCCGCCAGGGCCAGGCGGAGGCCAGCCACTGCATAGGGGGCGGGTCCCGCGGGGCACTCCAGCCGGAGCGAAATCCAATCGAGGAAGTCCACCGCCTGGCGCGACAGCGCCACGGATACCTCGCGCGTGCAGAACAAGACGACGCGCAGTGCATGCGAGGCGAAGAGCGGCCGGTTGAGGTTCAGCCAGTCCGCATCCTCCGCGCGCGGTACGAGGACGAGCGTCGAGCCGGGTTTGACCTCCGCCAGTTGTTGGGCCTCGGTGTGGACCTCCAGCTCCGGGGCGAGGGGGTACAGCGCCCGCACCAGTTCCCCCAGCCGCTCGGGGCGGGCGTGATCCACCAGGACCAGCAACCCGGCGCGAGACAGTCCCAGCGAGACCTTCAGCCTTCGGAGCCAGCCTGGGGTGCCCTGACCAGATGCATCGTTAGGAGTGGATGGGGGTAGTACCATTCAGAGTCATTGGGGTAGGGCAACAGGTGCTGGTAGTCGAGCAACTCATGCGCCAGCTCCCCTGGTGGCAGCCGGTGCTGCGGATCCTTCATCACGTCCTGCAGGAGCCGGATGTGATCCGTGTTCAGTCCTGTCTCCTGCCTCAACCGCCATTCATCCAATACCTGCTTCACCAACTCGGACGTCGCGGCGGGGGCATCCTGGTCCCACGCCATCTCCGAGAGGGAGCGGATGAACCGGACGAAGTCCCTCGCTCGCCCACCCGAGCGATAGGCGAGCTCCCTGAGCAGCTCGGGGCTCACCAATCCCAAGGCGTCTTCGCCCAGGTCCTTCACCCGCTGGGTGTAGAGAGCCAGGAAGAAGTCCACTCCGGACCCGGGGCGGCTCGGCTCCTGATGGTCCAGCACGGGCTCGTTCACCAGTGCGGTGGCCTTGAATCCGCGCACTCCCGCCCTGGCCAGGTCGTGCCGGAGGGCGAAGGGGCCGCATACCACCAGTGGGCAGATGAGTTGGGAGAGGAGCTGGGATTCGACGAAGAGCGCCTTGGCACGAGGCAGGTCCCGGAGCCGGTCCAGGCCATCGATGACGAGGAGCACCTTCCGGTGCTTCTGCTGCACTTCGCCCAGGAGCAGGTTGACGGCGCCCAGGAGCTCCTGCACCTGACGGTCCTGATCGGGCAGCGCCTTCTCACTGCGTCCCAGCGGGAGGTTCCAGGAGCGCAAGGCACCCATGACGGTCTTGGCTGTTTTGAGCCCCAAGGCCGCCCCCGCCGCCTCCACGCCCAGTGCGCCCGTGCTGGCGAGGGTCGCTCCCAGATCCAACGCCTCCTTCGCGAAGGAGCCCAGGTCGAGCTG
Organism: Archangium violaceum; assembly: GCF_016859125.1. Taxonomy (NCBI): domain Bacteria; kingdom Pseudomonadati; phylum Myxococcota; class Myxococcia; order Myxococcales; family Archangiaceae; genus Archangium; species Archangium violaceum. The sequence goes on from NZ_CP069338.1 coordinate 3,726,324, forward strand.
AGGGGCCGGGGTCTTCGTCGCCTCAGCCAGCCCCTGCCAGGCCTTGCCGAGTTGCTTCACCATTTCGGGATCCAGCTCGGTTCCCAGCCGCTCCTTGAAGCGGAACACCAGTGCGAGGCCGGCCAGGAAGCACACCTCCCAGGCCTGGATTCGATACAGCGCGTTCGGGTCCTTCACCACGTTGGTGAAGTGCCGCTCGAGGTCCAGGAAGACGACCAGTTCGCGCTCCTCCCGCTCTTCCGCGACGCGCAGCAACTCCGTCGTCTTCCCCGTGCCCACCGTGCCCATGAGCAGGATGCGCGGTGTTCCGAAGGGCCGGTCCAACGTCTCCAACATCTTCCCGGCCGGGCTATGCGGGCGCGGGGCCCGCCATTGCAGGGGGGCGGGCAACTCCGGGTCGAAACGCTCGTAGAGTTCTCGCCAGAGGTCGCGGCGTGACATGGTGAGGGCGTGTATCATCGGCCTCCAGAGTCGGCGAGCCAAAGGCAGGGAGAGCCTGGGTGAAGTCGTCCCATGGCTGACGTCACTTCTGGTCAGGGCGCGTCTGCTTCCAGCCAGGCCACGAGCGGCTCGAGGAGCGGGGTGATTCCCTTGTAGGCGCTCGTGTCCGGGGGCACCGTGCGCAGCACGTTGGCGAGGCGGCGCCGGCGCGCGGGGTCCACCACCTCGGTGGCCACCGGGGCTCGGTAGGTGTGGATGGTGAAGAGGATGGCGCCCGTGCGTGGCAACAGCGAGAGCGTCTGCCGCTCCAGCCGCAGGAAGCACCGCTCCCCCGCGTTGTGCGCGGTGATGCCCTCGAACAGGTGGCGCCACTCGGGCTTCGTCCAGGGCTCGAGGTCCAACCGGTGGGTGACGGAGAGGGCCCAGTTGACGCGGGTGACGGGGCGCCCGGGTTTGAGCCCCTCCATGAGGCGCACGGTGGAGGCCCCCAGCTTCGTGCCGAAGTTCGGCACCGGCGCGTGGATGTCGAGCAGCGAGCGCCCCATCTTGTCCTCGAGGCACCAGCCGGAAGGGAAGCACAGGAGCCCGGCAATCATCGGCAGGCCCTCGCGCGTGCCGTCCATCAACAGCAGGTCCTCCTGCACCTGCCGGCCCAGCCAGTCGAGCGGGGCCCGCGGCAGGCTATCCGTCCTGCCTGGCGTGAAGACCGTCTCCGTGCCGAGCAGCAGGTTGCGCCAGCGCCACTGCTCGCCCTCCACCTCCAGGGTGAAGTGCCGGGGGTGCTGGCGCGCCAGGAGGGGGAGCAGCTCCGTCACCGTCTCCCACTGGTGCGGCTCCGTGCCGGGCTCGGCCTGGAAGCGGGCGCGGTGATGGGCGGCGAGCAGGGACTCCTTGAGTGCGAGCTCCTCGCGGTAGTGCGGCTCGTCCACCTCGATGAGGGGCTCGTCGGGCCGCAGCGCGCGCACGCCCAGCGTCATCGCGAAGCGGTCCTGCTCGAAGGGGAAGTAGGGCAACATGGCGGCTTCGCTCCTCCCGGACGCCAGAGTCTACGCGCCGGGTCCCTCACCCGCCTACCAGGGAGGCTCGGGAGGTCTCATTCCTGAACGCCCCTGCTCCGTGCCAAATGCCAGGGCACCCGCCTCGTCGAGCGTGAATGTCCGGGGTCCGAGGCGCCGTGGAAGTCCGGAGCAGCCGGGCAGGAGTGCCCTCCGGCGGCCGGCGCTGGGGCGGAACGGGCTGCCGGGCCTGTGAGTGAACCGGGCTCACCCGCATCGTACCGGTGCCTAGGTTGACGGTGCGGAGGGACGGCTCGGGGCGGACGTGCCTCCAGGGGAAGGAGTGGATGCGGGCCTCTCGCGTGCGTGGCCTTCCCCGTGTCGTTCCCTGTCTCCCGACGGCCCCGACCGAGGTCTCGTGCCATGAGCGGAACCGTCAGTGATTACCTGCTCTACCGTCTCGGCCAATGGGGTGTCCGGCGTCTCTATGGATACCCGGGGGACGGCATCAACGGCATCCTCGGCGCGCTCGGGCGCAACTCCGAGTTCCAGTTCATCCAGGCACGCCACGAGGAGATGGCGGCCTTCATGGCCTGTGCCCACGCGAAGTTCACCGGCGAGCCGGGCGTGTGTCTGGCCACCTCGGGCCCGGGCGCCATCCACCTGCTCAATGGCCTCTACGACGCGAAGCTGGACCACCAGCCCGTGGTGGCCATCGTGGGCCAGCAGAAGAGCATGGGGCTGGGCGGCCACTATCAGCAGGAGGTGGACCTGCCGGTGCTCTTCAAGGACGTGGCGAGCGAGTACACCGTCATGGTCTCCCACCCCTCGGCCATCCGCCACGCGGTGGACCGGGCCCTGCGCATCGCCCGGGCCGAGCGCACGGTGACGTGCATCATCATCCCCAACGACGTACAGGAGTCGCCCTACCAGCGGCCTCCGCAGGTGCACGGCTCCATCCACTCCAGCGTGGGCTACAGCGAGCCGCGCGTGGTGCCGAAGGAGCAGGACCTGCGGCGCGCCGCGCAGGTGCTCAACGAGGGCAAGAAGGTGGCGATGCTGGTGGGCGCCGGAGCCCTGAACGCGGCGGACGAAATCATCGAGGTGGCGGACCTGCTGGGCGCGGGCGTGGCCAAGGCGCTGCTCGGCAAGGAGCAGCGCGTGCTGGAGGGAGACCCGAAGTACCCGGCGTCGCAGGACCTGCCGGACTTCCCCTACGCGCGTTACGCCGAGTCGCTCGGCCTGCGTGGCATCCGCGTGGACAGGCCGGAGCAGATTGTCCGCGCCTGGGACGAGGCGCTGAGCGCGAACAAGCCGGTGGTGCTCGAGGCGTACGTGGACCCGGACGTGCCGCCGCTGCCGCCGCACATCTCCCTGGAGCAGGCGAAACACTTCGCCGAGGCCATCTTCAAGGGAGACGAGAAGTCGGCCGGCGTCATCAAGCAGTCCATCAAGGGCATGGTGGAGCAGCTCAAGCCGCACAAGAGCTAGCGCGAGCCGGGGGGCTCGAGAGGTGTCAACACTCGCGCCGCGGGGGCGGCGCGACACCCAGGAGGGGAGTGGACAATGCAAGCCATGGTGTACGAGGGGCCCTACCGCGTGCGCGTGGGGACGAAGCCGGACCCGGTCATCCAGCATCCCAACGATGCGATCATCCGGGTGACGCGCTCGGCCATCTGCGGTTCGGATCTGCACCTGTTGCACGGGCTGGTGACGGACACGCGGGTGGGCTGCACGTTCGGCCACGAGTTCGCGGGCGTGGTGGAGGAGGTGGGCCCCTCGGTGCGCTCGCTGAAGCCGGGGGACCGGGTGGTGGTGCCGTTCAACATCTCGTGCGGCAGTTGCTTCTATTGCAAGCGCGGGCTGTTCGCGAACTGTGAGAGCACCAACCCGAGCAGCGACCTGGCCTCGGGCGTGTATGGGTATTCGCACACCACGGGCGGCTACGAGGGCGGACAGGCGCAGTACGTGCGCGTGCCCTTCGCCGACGTGGGGCCGATGAAGATTCCCGACGACATGGACGAGGAGGAGGTGCTCTTCCTGAGCGACATCCTGCCCACGGGCTACCAGGGGGCGGAGATGGGCAACATCCAGCCCGGGGACACGGTGGTGGTGTTCGGCGCGGGTCCGGTGGGGCTGTTCGCGATGAAGTCGGCGTGGCTGCTGGGGGCGGGGCGCGTCATCGCGGTGGACCACGTGGCGTACCGGCTGGACTTCGCGCGGAGGTACGCGCAGGTGGAGACGCTCAACTTCAAGCAGACGGACGTCATCCCCGCCCTGAAGGAGATGACGGAGGGGCGCGGGCCGGACGTGTGCATCGACGCGGTGGGCATGGAGGCCGAGGGCTCGACGCTGCACAGCGTGCTGGGAGTGAAGCTGAAGATGGAGGCGGGCTCGCCCACGGCCATCAACTGGTGCATCCAGGCGGCGCGCAAGGGAGGCACCATCTCCATCATCGGCGTGTACGGGCCGCCGTGGAACCTGGTGGCCATCGGCACGGCGATGAACAAGGGCCTGACGTTCCGGATGAACCAGTGCAACGTGAAGCGCTACATGCCGCACCTGCTGGAGCACATCCGCGAGGGGCGCATCGACGCCAAGGGCCTCATCACGCACCGCTTCCCGCTGGCGGAGATTTCGCGGGCGTACGAGCTCTTCGAGAAGAAGCAGGATGGGTGCATCAAGTGCGTGCTGCTGCCGCACGGGCATGCGTGAGGAGACAGGACATGGCCGAGCTGATGACCTCCGAGCAGAAGCACCGGGAGATTCCTGGCTGGGGTGTGGATGGGGACCCGAACAAGAGGCCCGGGGTGCCCATGCTGTTGAAGCCACGGGTACGCGGGGGCGCGCACTGGGAGAAGCCGGAGCGCCAGCCACCGCCGGACGTCCCGGTGTTGAAGCGGGCGGAGCTCGATGAATTGACGCCCGCGTTCAGCACGGCGATACCGCCGAGGGGCCTGAGTGGGGTGTTGCGGCGGGTGGCCTACGGGATACCGGAGCACCTGGTACGGCACGTGATGTTGCTGCTGCTGGCGGACCGGGTGGACGTGGTGGAGTCGAGGCTGTTCCGCTTCCCGCTCCAGGTGTTGCGACGCCTGCGTGCGTGACCCCTCCCGGGCCGGCGTGCGTGGCTCGGTGCCGATGTGGGCCCTGGGGGCGTAGGCAGGTGGACAGGCGGGCAGGGGGGAGCGGAGGGCCGAAAGATCGCCCGTGAATGCGCGGGGCGTTACGCTCGTCTGCTCGGATGATGCTTCGCAAGCTCCTGCTCCCCTTGATGCTCGCGGTGCTCGGCTCGGCTCCGGCCGTTGCCGCACCGCGTGAATCGGTGAAGCCCGTGGCGAAGGCGAAGAAGGCCTCGGGCGGCACCAAGGTCCAACGTTCACGCGGCTCCACGGCCGCCGTGAAGGCCACGTCCTCGAAGAAGAAGCGGCCCGCCGTCCGGCTCACCCGTGGACGGCGCGTGGCCCGCCGCGCGGGCTCCCTCGTGGGCACCTCGCTGGCCTCGCAGCGCGTCCCCGACGATTGCTCCGGGCTGGCGCGCGCGGCCTACAAGTCCGTGGGCATCGAGTTGCTGTCGCAGGGCTCGCTGCCAGGGGAGAACGCGGTGAGCGCCATCCACCGGCGCGCACAGCGCTCGGGTGCGCTCCACCGCGGCACGCCGAAGCCCGGCGATCTCATCTTCTTCCGCGAGACGTACGACCGCAACCGGGATGGCGTGCGCAACGACGGGCTGACGCACGTGGGCGTCATCGAGTCGGTGGAGCGCGACGGCACCGTCGTCTTCGTGCACCGCGGGGGCAGTGGCGTGAGGCGCGCGCGGATGAACCTGCGCATCCCCTCGAAGCACGCCCAGGGCGGGCGCGTCCTCAACGACTACATCCGCCGGGCCGAGGGGGGGCAGCGCGCGCGCCTCACCAGCGAGCTCTTCAGCGGCTATGCCTCGGCCGCCCGCCTGTAGGCACCCGCGGAACAGTGAAGTAACAGGCGTGGGACGCGGCGTGCTCTCCAACGCCTGGCTCGTTCCTCGGGGCAGGAGGAACAAATGGCTCGGGTGTTGTTGAAACGGAGGGAGTGCTCCTGACCACGGGGTCTGATGAGTGAGAGGCGGCAGCGGGTGGCACGGCAATCGATGGAGCGGCTGCTGCGCCTGCAGGAGGTGACGAGCGAGCTGTCGCAGGCGCTCACGCCCGAGCAGGTGGCCCGTGTCATCGTCCGGCAGGCCGGGCCCGCCATGGGGGCGTGCGATGCCTGCATCTATCTCCTCTCGGAGCCCGGGGTGCTGCGCTTCGTCCAGGCGATGGGGCTGCCCGAGGCGGCCTTCGAGCGCTGGCAGCGGCTGTCCGTGGATGCGCCCGTTCCCATCGCGGAGGCCGCTCGCGAGGAGACGCCCGTCTGGGTCGAGTCATTGAAGTCCTTCCGCCAGCGCTACCCGGCCCTCGACGACATTCCGCTGAGCCAGGATGGCGCGTGGGCGTTCCTGCCGCTCCACGTGGATCGCCGGTTGCTGGGAGTGCTGGCGGTTGGCTTCCCCTTGGAGCGTGGCTTCGCCGCCGAGGACAAGGACTTCGCCTGTCTCATCGCCAGGCAGTGTTCGCAGGCGTTGGAGCGCGCCCTCCTCTATGCGCGCGAGCGTGAGCTGCGCGAGGCGGCGGAGCGGGCGCGGGCCGAGGTCGAGGAGCAACGCCGCCTGCTGGAATCGGAGCATCGCCGTCTCCAGGCCGTGCTCCAGCAACTGCCCCAGGGCGTCATCCTCGCCGAGGCCCCGAGTGGCCGGATGGTGATGGCCAATGACCAGGTGCTGCGGCTCGGGAGGGGGCCCGTGCCTCGCGATTGGCGCCTGGAGGAGTACTCGGCCACCCGCGGTTTCCACCCGGACGGGCGGCCCTACCTCCCCAACGAGTGGCCCCTGGTTCGCGCCCTCGGGGGAGAGGCGGTGCGCGGCGAGGTCGCGGAGTTTCCTGGCAACGGTGGCCCTCCGCTCATGCTCGAGATGAGCGCCGGGCCGGTGCGTGACGCGGAGGGCCGGGTGACGGCCGCGGTCGCCGTCCTCGAGGACATCACCGAGCGGCTGCGGATGGAGCGGGCCCTGCGCGAGGGCGAGTGCGTGTTCCGCCGCATCATGGAGTCCAACATGATGGGGCTGTCCTTCTGCGACAAGGACGGCCTCCTGCTCGAGGCCAACGACGCCTTCCTCTCGCTCGTCGGCCACGAACGGGAGGAGTTGCGGAGGGGCCACCTGCACTGGCGGAATCTGTTGCCCCGAGGGGAGGAGTCGATCGAGCACGGGCTGCGCGAGCCGTGGACGCACGGCACGTCCCCCACCATCGAGTTGGAGCTGCGGCGTGGGGATGGCAGCCTCGTGCCGGTGCTGACGGGCTCGGCCTGGGTGGAGGAGCAGGAGCGTGTCCTCACCTTCGTGTTGGACCTGTCGGACCTCAAGCGGGCGGAAGGGGCGCTGCGCTTCCTCGCCACGGCCAGCCGCATCCTGGGCCAATCGTTGGAGGTGCCCGACGCCACGCTCCAACACGTGGCGTGTCTCGCGAGTCTCTCGGTGGCCTCCTGGTGTGTCATCGACCTGGCCACACCCGAGGGGCTCCTGCGCCGGGCGGCCGTGGCCCACCGGGAGGGGGAGCGCGAGGAGCGGCTGCGGCGGGGGTGGCCTTTGCCCCCGTTGAAGGAGTCGGGGGGGGCCCTGCTGGACGCGATGCACGCGGGCGAGCCGCTGCTCTTCCCGGACTTCGGCGTGGAGACGTGGCGGTACCTGGCCTCGGGAGCCGTGCCCGAGGTGGAGGGCATGGCGCGAGAGGCGTGCTCGGTGCTGGTGGTGCCGGTGCGCTCGCACGAGCGCACCCTGGGCCTCGTCACCCTGGGCTCCTGCTCGCCGCGGCGGCGCTACGGCCCGGAGGACATCTCCCTGGGACAGGAGCTGGCGCACCGCGTGGCGGCGGCCTTGGAGAGCGCGCGCCTCTTCATGGAGTCGCAGCGCGCGGTGCGGCTGCGCGACGAGTTCCTCGCGGTGGCCTCGCACGAGCTGAAGACGCCGCTCACGCCACTGCGGTTGCAGCTCCAGGGGCTGTGGCGGGTGGTCGAGTCGCGGGCGGGCCGGCCCGTGGACCCCGAGCGTGTGCTCCGGGCCGCGCGGATCTGCGAGGCCCAGGTGCGCAAGCTGTCGGGGCTGGTGAATGACCTGCTGGACGTGTCGCGGCTGGCGCAGGGCCGGCTCCCGCTGCGCCTGGAGCAGGTGAACCTGGTGGCGATCGCGCGGGAGGTGATCGCTCAGTTCTCGGACGACGCCGCGCGCGCGGGCTGCGCGGTGGAGCTGTGGGCCGGACCGGCCGTGGTGGGCCACTGGGACCGGGTGCGGCTGGAGCAGGTGGTGACCAACCTGTTGACCAACGCGCTCAAGTACGGGGCGGGCCGGCCCGTGCACGTGCGCGTCTGGATGGAGGGGGGCGTGGCGCGGCTGTCGGTGCGGGACGAGGGCATCGGCATCGCGCCGGAGCACCGCTCGCGCATCTTCGGCAAGTTCGAGCGCGCCGTGTCCGAGCGCCACTATGGCGGGCTGGGCCTGGGGCTCCACATCACACAACAGATCGTCCAGGCGTTGGGGGGCTCCATCCTGGTGGAGAGCGAGCCGGGCCGGGGCTCGACCTTCACGGTGGAGTTACCACCCGGGGTGCACGATATGCTCGCGCACCCATGATCCTCCCCACCCAGAGGCACCTCTTCGACCTGCCCGACGACGTCACGTGGCTCAACTGCGCGTACATGTCCCCGCAGCTGCACGCGGTGACGGAGGCGGGGAGGGAAGCGGTGATGCGCAAGGCGCGGCCGTGGCTGGTGCGGCCCGAGGACTTCTTCACCGAGTCGGAGGCGCTGCGGGGCTCCTTCGCGCGGCTGGTGGGTGGGGACGTGGAGGGCGTGGCGCTGGTGCCCTCGGTGAGCTACGGGATGGCGGTGGCGGCGGCCAACGTGCCGGTGCGCGTGGGCCAGCGGCTGCTGGTGCTGGCCGACGAGTTCCCCTCCAACGTGTACCCGTGGCGCGAGCTGGCGGAGCGCTCGGGGGGCCAGGTCGTCACCGTGCGCAGGCCCGAGGACGGGGACTGGACGCGCGCGCTGCTCGCGGCGCTGGACGAGCGCACGGCGCTGGTGGCGGTGCCGCACTGCCACTGGACGGACGGGGGACTGGTGGACCTGGTCCGGGTGGGGGCGCGGGCGCGCGAGGTGGGGGCGGCGCTGGCGGTGGATGGGACGCAGTCGCTCGGCGCGCTGCCGTTGAACGTGGCGGAGGTGCGGCCGGACTTCCTGGTGTCCGCGGGCTACAAGTGGTTGATGGGGCCCTACAGCCAGGGCTTCCTCTACGTGGCGCCGCGCTTCCGAGAGGGCCGGCCCCTCGAGCACAACTGGCTGCTGCGGGGAGGCAGCGAGGACTTCTCGCGGCTGGTGGACTACCGCGACGACTTCCAGCCGGGGGCCCGGCGCTTCGACGTGGGCGAGCGCAGCAACTTCGTGCTGGTGCCCATGGCGATGGAGGCGCTGCGCCAGCTGCTCGCGTGGGGCCCGGCGGACGTCCAGGAGACGCTGCGCGCGTTGACGGAGCGCGTGACGAAGGGCGCGAGGGCGCTCCACCTGGAGGTGCCGCCCGAGTCGTTGCGGGCGGGGCATATGGTGGGGCTCAAGCGGCGGGGGGGCTATGGGCCGGAGGTGGCGGCGAAGCTGGCGGCACGCAAGGTGTTCGTGAGCGTGCGCGGGGACAGCATCCGCGTGTCCCCGCACCTCTACAACACGGAGGCGGACGTGGACCGGTTGCTCGAGGAGCTGGATGCGCTCGTGTGAGCCGGCTCACTCGAAGCGGTAGCCCTTGGGCACCACGACGATGCCGCTGTCCGTGACGGTGAAGCCGCGCGCCTTGTCCTGCGCCAGGTCGTAGCCGACCTTCGTGTTGGGCGGCACGCGCACGTCCTTGTCGATGATGGCGTTGCGGATCTTCGCGTGCCGGCCGACGTCCACCTCGTCGAAAATGACGGAGCGCTCCACCAGCGAGTACGAATTCACGCGCACGCGGCGGAAGAGGATGCTCTCGCGCACCGTGCCGCCGGAGATGATGCAGCCTCCGGCCACCATGGAGTTGAGGGCGCGGCCCACGCGCTCGCCCGCCTCGTGGACGAACTTGGCCGGCGGGCTGTACTCGACGGCGGTGCGCAGCGGCCACTGCGGGTTGAAGACGTCGAACTCCGGGTTGACGGAGACGAGGTCCATGGAGGCCTCGTGGTACGCCTCCAGCGTCCCCACGTCCTTCCAGTAGGTGTTGGCCCTGTCCTGGCCGGGGATGGGGTTGGAGTGAAAGTCATACGCCTGGATGTGGTAGCCGTCGCGCAGCGCGCGCGGCAGCACGTCCTTGCCGAAGTCGTGCTGCGAGCCCTCGGTGCGCGCGTCCACCTCGAGCAGCTCGGTGAGCACGCGGCGGCTGAAGATGTAGTTGCCCATGCTGCACAGGGCCAGGCCCGGCTTGTTCGGCATGGGCTTGGGCTCCTTGGGCTTCTCCTGGAACTCGATGACGCGGCCGCGCTCGTCCACCTGTATGACGCCGAAGCGCGTGGCCTCCGCCACCGGCGTGGGATAGGCGGCGATGGTGATGTCCGCGCGCTGGGCCTCGTGCTGCTCCAGCATGTGCGCCACGTTCATCTTGTAGATGTGGTCGCCGGAGAAGATGGCCACGTCGTCGGCGCGGTAGTTCTCCACCAGATGGAGGTTCTGGTAGATGGCGTCCGCCGTGCCCCGGTACCAGACGTTGCCCAGCTCCTCGTAGCGGTACATCTGCGCCGGCGCCAGGGTGATGAAGTAGTCGGCCAGCAGGCCCGAGCCGAAGCGCCAGCCGCGCTGGATGTGCTCGGTGAGCGACTGCGCCTTGAACTGCGTCAGCACATAGATGGAGTAGACGCCCGAGTTGAGGAAGTTGCTCAACGCGAAGTCGATGATGCGGAACTTCGACCCGAAGGGAACGGCGGGCTTCGAGCGCTTGGACGTCAGAGGAGCCAGGCGCGTGCCCTGTCCCCCCGCGAGAATCATCCCGAGGATGCGGCGCTTGCTGCTCATACGATGGTGAACCCCCTTGGCGGCTCGGAGTATAGAGAGGCTTTCAAGAAAAGCCCGGATTTGGTGAGGCTTCACGTTCGACGCTGGAACGACACTCCGCGTCAGAGAAGTGCCCCGCGAGGCCACCCCGAGGAGCGGCCGGCCAGGGAGGCGCTCCCCGTCAATGGGTTCCCAATGGCTTTCCTGCTGAGCACGTTCCCGAGCAACCAAGACAGTTCTTCACAGGGGGAATGAATCCATGACCAAGACCCGGCTCATCCTGGCTGGCCTCGTCGCTGGCGCCATGGCGGTGGGGACCGCGTGCAAGTCGAACTCGGCGGCCGAGCGCTCCGAGCCCACGGAGCAGACCCAGACTCCGGCGGAGAACCAGGGCGGGACCACGCCCGGCTCCACCAGCCCCGGCGGCACGGGCGGCGCCGGCGACATGGGCACCGGCGACATGGGCACCGGCGACACCATGGGAACCGAGCCGGGCGTTGGCTCGGGCACCGTGGACCCGGGCAGTGACATCGACCGCGGTCCCGAGCTCGCTCCCGACACGGGGGGCTCCGGCGTGATGAACCCGGAGAACGACCAGGGCATGGGCGGCACCGGTGACCTGGGCCCGGACGACCTCGGCGGGACGGGGGGTTCCGGCGCCGAGGGCAGCGAACCGTTGGAGGGTGAGCAGCTGAAGCGTCCGTAAGGGCGTGAACGAAGCGACACATCCTCGAAAACGGTGCACGGCAGCGGGGCCACGTGGCGCTAGATTGGCCACGTGGCCCATCCTCTCGCTGGCAAGCTCCCCCCCGACTCCATCCTCATCAACCCCGAGACGCTGCGCTCCCAGTACTACTCGGAGCGTCCGGACGTGCGCGAAGCCGAGCAGCGCGTGGCTTTCGGTACCTCCGGTCATCGCGGCTCGGCCGCGCGCCGCAGCTTCAACGAGGCGCACATCCTCGCGGTGACGCAGGCCGTCTGCGAGTACCGAAAGAAGGAAGGCATCGACGGCCCCCTGTACCTCGGCATGGACACGCATGCGCTGTCCGAGCCGGCCCAGCGCACGGCGCTCGAGGTGCTCGCCGCCCACGGCGTCCAGGTGCGCTTCACCGACCGGGCGACGCCCACGCCGGTCATCTCGCACGCCATCCTCATCTACAACCGCGGGCGCGAGCAGGGGCTGGCCGATGGCATCGTCATCACGCCCTCGCACAACCCGCCCGACGACGGTGGCATCAAGTACAACCCGCCCAACGGTGGCCCCGCCGACACGGGAATCACCGGGTGGGTGGAGAAGCGCGCCAATGAGTTGCTCGCCGCGGGCAACACCGGCGTGCAGCGCATCCCCTACGAGCGCGCGCGCACCGCGCCCACCGTGCAGCTCCATGACTTCATCACCCCGTACGTCGAGGACCTCGGCAACGTGGTGGACCTGGAGGTGGTGCGTGGGGCGAAGCTGTCCATCGGCGCGGACCCGCTGGGCGGCTCCAACCTCGACTACTGGGAGCCCATCGCCGCGCGCTACGGCTTGAACATCCAGGTGGTGAACAAGACGGTGGACCCCACCTTCCGGTTCATGCGCGTGGACCACGACGGCAAGATTCGCATGGACTGCTCGTCCCCGTACGCGATGGCCGGCCTGGTCGAGCTCAAGGACCGCTACGACATCGCCTTCGGCAACGACACGGACTCGGACCGGCACGGCATCGTCACCCGGAGCTCGGGGTTGATGAACCCCAACCACTACCTGTCCGTGGCCATCAGCTACCTCTTCCGCAACCGTCCGGGCTGGAAGGGCGACGCGGGCGTGGGCAAGACGCTGGTGAGCAGCAGCATGATCGACCGCGTGGGCAAGGACCTGGGCCGGCGCGTGGTCGAGGTGCCCGTGGGCTTCAAGTGGTTCGTGGACGGGCTGCTGGAGGGCTCCATCGGCTTCGGCGGCGAGGAGAGCGCGGGCGCCTCGTTCCTGCGCCGCGACGGCACCGTCTGGTCCACGGACAAGGACGGCATCATCCTGGACCTGCTGGCCGTGGAGATCCTCGCGCGCACGGGGAAGGACCCGGGCGAGCACTACCAGGAGCTCACGAAGAAGTTCGGCTCGCCGCTCTACACGCGCATCGACCAGGCGGCGACCCCGGCGCAGAAGGCGGCGCTCAAGAAGCTGTCGCCCGAGGCCGTGCGCGCCACGTCGCTCGCGGGCGAGCCCATCCTCCAGCGCCTCACGCGCGCTCCCGGCAACAACGCGGAGCTGGGCGGACTCAAGGTGGTGGCGGAGAACGGCTGGTTCGCCGCGCGGCCCTCGGGCACCGAGGACGTCTACAAAATCTACGCGGAGAGCTTCCGGGACGCGAAGCACCTCGAGTCCCTCGTGGACGAGGCGCGGCAGATCGTCAGCGACGCCTTCGCGCGCGGCTGAGCCCTGGGATGATTCGCGAGGCCGATCCAGCGGACGCGGGGCCCTCCAGCGGTTGTATGAGCTGCTGGTCCCCCACAATCCGCGTATCCGCGTCCTGCTCGAGCGCCTCGAGCGCCTGCGTGGAGCCGCGGATGACTTCTGCTTCGTGGACGAGCGGGACGGCCAGGTGGTGGGGACGGTGCTCCTCCACCTGTGCCCGGACGTGATGTTCGAGGATCGGCCCTACGCGCTACTGGAGAACCTCGTCGTGGACCCGGGGGCGCGAGGCAGGGGCTCGGGCCGGGCGCTGCTGGGGCAGGCCGAGCGTGTGTGCCGCGAGCACGGCTGCACGAAGGTGGTGCTCCTGAGCGGCGTGCACCGGACGGCGGCCCACACCTTCTTCGAGCGGCTCGGGTACAGCGGCTCGGTGAGCCGCGCGTTCAAGAAATACCTTCTCCGGTAGCGGATGGCTTAACATCCGTCGCCAGCAGTCCCCCCGAAGCCAAGGAGAGAAAATGATGAAGTCGGGATCGACTCTGGCGTCCTTCTTTGTGGTTGCCCTGATGGTCGTTGCGGCGTGGCCCCTGGCTTCCGCCCATGCCGCGAATGACGAGCGCGATGACACCGCGGCTGACGTCTGCCTCTCCCGTGGTGGGGAGGAGGCTCCTGCCGTAACGCTGGAGACCCGCTCCGAACCGGTCGCGGCCCAGGGGGCCGGCGAGTCCACGGCCGCGGTCGGGTACTGCACTCTGGATTGCTCGTACTGCTCGACGGACTCTGACTGCTGGAGCCGTCGAGCGGGAAACTGTGAGCCCATCAAGCTCTGCCGCCAGGGTTCTCCGGGCGTGCAGGTGAAGTAGGCGCGGCTCCCGCTCTCACAGAAGATTCCCGGGCGGCAGTACGCCTGCTGTGCTGCCCGGGCGCTGTCCCTCTCAAATGAGGGTTTCGAAAAAAAACATGGACAGATTTTGGAAGCGGCCTTAGTTTGTCCATCGACGCGCCACCCGCGTCTCTCATGATCTCTGCCCGCTAACCACCGCTCCGCCGCGCGATCCTCTGGGTGAATCGCCTACCGACACCGGTAGGACGGTGCTCATGCGTCGCCGCGAGTGCGCAGTCCTCGACCACGAGCCGCGAATTTCCGCGCGAGCACGTGTCGTGGGCCCGTGAAGGTGGAGTGGGGTGCCGACAAGCGAACCGAGGCCCTGGTTGCCCACCTTCGTGGGTGCTTCGTGCTCGTTCGTCACCCGACAGGCTTTCTTCAACGTGTGTCGGGGCGGGCAGCCCGGAAAAAGACATCCAGCGCCACGGCTTCATCGCGTGTCGGTTCGTCCTGAACCCGAACCCCTGTGATGACCGGAGGACTGTATGAGAGCTGAAACCCTGTTCCTTGTCTTTACGTATGGTGTTGCACCCGCGTGGGCCCTTCTGGTGTTCGCTCCGCGTTGGAAGTGGACGCAGAAGATTGTGCACGCGGTGGTGATACCGGTGATGCTAGCGCTGGCCCATCTCGGCTTCATGCTGTTCGCGGCCTCTCCTCCCGAGGGAGCCAGCGCGGCGACGCTCGAGGGCGCCATGCGGCTCTTCCAGGAGCCGTGGACGGCGTTGGTCTGTTGGATTCACTACCTGGTGTTTGACCTGTTCGTCGGTGCGTGGGTGGTCCGAGACGCGCTCCGGCGCAAGGTTCCCCACCTGGCCGTCGCTCCGTGTGTCCTGCTGACGTATCTGTATGGTCCGCAAGGGATGCTGCTGTACTTCATCGTTCGGTTCATCTCCCGGCGGGTTCTCACCATGGAGGAGGCAACCGGGTCCACGAGTGCAGCCGCTCTTCCCTCCACGGAGACTCCGGCCCCAGGGCGCCTGGTGAATGTGTGAAGGACTGCTCCACTGCGTTGTCCAGCCTGTCAGCGCAGTGGGGTGGCTGGACCTGGAGGGCTCGCGCTTCGTAGCCTCGTGGGCATCATGCCGCTTCCTCCTCTCATGGGCCAAGGGCTCCCCCTCCTCGGTCACTTCCCGTACATCCACGGACTCGGTGTCGACTCGTTCGCCTTCTTCATGGAGGGCTATCGCCAGCACGGCCGCGTCTTCGCCGTGCGGGACATGAAGGACACCTTCGCCGTGCTGCTCGGGCCCGAGGCCAACCGCTTCGTGCTCGAGCGCGAGACGCCGCACCTCTCCTGGGGGGCTGCTTATGGAGACGAGGGCTCGCGGGTGATGGGTCCCACGGCGATGCCCCTGCTCGATGGCGAGGAGCAACGGCGCCGGCGCGCGCCGATGATGTCCGCGTTCCGCCACCAGAACATCACGGCCTTTGGCGACGCGATGGTGGAGCTGGCACGGGCCCAGACGGCAGGGTGGAAGGAGGGCCGGCCGGTCGACCTCATCGGGGAGATGAGCGAGCTGACGTTCCGCGTGGCCTGCGGCTTCCTGCTGGGCGTGGAGATTGGCGAGGACTACCCGCGCTTCCGCGAGCTCTACAAGAAGATGTTCACACCGGTGGGCCTGGCGTTGCAGGCGGCGGGGCTGCCGTACATGCAGCGCTACCGCGACGGGCTGCGGCGGTTGTCGGCGAGGTGGATTGCCGACCGGCGGGCCCATCCGCGTGACGACATCATCAGCCGGCTGCTGGAGGCGGGGCTGGATGACGAGGATGTGATTTCTCAGGTGCTCGTGCTGATGTTCGCGGGGCACGACACCACCAAGCTGTCGCTGACCTGGACGCTGGCGCTGCTGCTGCGCCACCCCGAGTACCTGGCACGGGTGCTCGCCGAGCAGGACGAGGTGCTGGGGGATGGCCCCATCGACGCGGAGGCCACGCGGAAGCTGCCGGTGCTCGAGCGGGCGATCCGCGAGGCCCACCGTCTCTATCCGCCGGCGTCGCTGCTGCGGCGCGGGGTGCTGGAGGGCTTCGAGCTGGGCGGCTACACCATCCCGAAGGGGTGGAAGGTGATGTACCTGCCGCGCGTGTCGCACCATCTCCCGGACGTGTTCAAGGACCCGGAGCGGTTCGACCCGGACCGGTTCGCGCCGCCTCGCGAGGAGCACAAGCAGCCATACGCGATGGTGGAGTTCGGAGGCGGCTACCGCACGTGCATCGGCAAGGAGCTGGCGATGTTCGAGGCGAAGGTGGTGCTCTCGTACCTGCTGAGGACGTTCCGCTTCGAGCTGGCGCCGGGACAGCGCCTCGACGTGGCGAACTCGGGGGCGATGACGAGCCCGCGGCATGGGGTGAAGGTGTTCGCGAAGCCGACGGGCCGCCGGGTGCCCCTGGCCCGGGCCGCCTGAGCTTGCGGGGGCCAGCCCTCACGGGGCGGCGGCCTTGCCCCGTTCCTTGAGGGTCTTCATGAAGTCGCGGAAGTGCGGCTGGAGTCCTTGGAACAGCGGGTGCTCCCGGTTGCGCAGCATCACCTCGCTGAACAGCTTGAGGCCCACCGCGAGCTCCTGTTGGTCGCCCTCGCTGAGGCCTTCCTGCCGCCGCATGCGCGAGATGATCTCGAAGATGTCATCGTGGTTCTCGAACTCGAAGGTGACGGGCTCGGTGTGGAGCGTCTCGCCTTCGCGACGGGTGGCCAGGTGCTCCAGGGTGAGGCGGTAACGATGTGCCAGCATGGGTGCTTCTCCTGTGGTGCGTGAGTGTTGAATGGTTCCTTCTTGGGGGCTCATTCGCCGGCGAGCTTCTTGAGCAAGCGGATCATCACGGCGCGCTCCTCCGCGTTGAATCCGGCCGTCCGCTCGCGAACGTGGGCGGCCAGGATGGTGCGGGCCTCGGTCAGCCGCTTCCTGCCCTGGGCTGTGAGCGACAGCAGCGTGGCGCGGCGGTCCTCCGGGTCTTCCTCGCGCTTCACGAGCCCCTCGGACTCCAGCCCGTCCACGGTGCTCGTCAGCGTCCGGGGAACGATGTCCAACGCGTCGCTCACCTCCCGCATCCGGCGGCGGTCCTCCTCCAGGAGTTGGAGCACCTTGTACCGGGGCAGGGAGAGCCCACAGGCACTCAGGCGGTCGTTCGCCTGCATTCGGATGTGTCGAGCGGTGGAGAGGAGCGTGTCGAGCAGCTCGTCTCCTGTCCGTGGTTTCGGCATTGACGCGGTCTCCCTTCGGATTTAGTGAGTATACTCACTATGAGGCTGCATTGCATCTCGCGATGTGGCCTTCACGAGAAAATAGAAGGACCCCTCCTCATGTCCTGGATTCACCGACGCCCCGAGTACGTCGTCGCCGTCATCTTCGTCACGGCGATGTTCATGAACATCCTGGATACGACGATCGTGAACGTCGCCCTGCCGGTAATCGCCCAGCAATTCGGCGTGCAGGCGACCGAGGCGGAGTGGGTGGTGCTCGGCTACCTGATGAGTCTGGCGGTGTGGATTCCCGCCTCGGGGTGGATCGGCGACCGGTTCGGGACGAAGCGCACGTTCCTCATGGCGCTCGGCGTGTTCACCGTGGCGTCGGGGCTCTGCGGTCTGGCGACGGGGCTCCACTCGCTGGTGGCGTTCCGTGTCCTTCAGGGCGTGGGCGGCGGGATGATGGCGCCCGTGGGCACCGCCATGTTGTTCCGCGCCTTCCCGCCGGAGCGGCGCGCGAACGCCGCGCGGGTGCTCATCATCCCGACCGTGGTGGCGCCCGCGCTCGGGCCGGTGCTGGGCGGGTTCATCGTCGACACGCTGTCCTGGCACTGGGTGTTCCTGGTGAACGTGCCGGTGGGCCTCGCCGCCTTCGCGTTCGGTGCCTACAGCCTGAAGGAGCACCGCGAGCCGAGGGTGGGCCGCTTCGACTTCCCCGGGTTCCTCCTGGCCGGCTCCGGGCTCTCGATGCTCCTGTATGCGTTGAGCTCGGGCCCCGTCGTCGGCTGGAGCAAGCCGTCCGTCGCGCTCGCCGGGGTGCTGGGCCTGCTGGCCGCCGTGACGTTCGTCTGGAACGAGCTGCGCGTGAAGGCGCCGATGTTGAAGCTGCGGCTCCTGAAGGACCGGCTCTTCCGCAACACCAACATCGCCTCGGCCTTCGGCAGCGCGAGCTTCGTCGGCCTGCTGTTCCTGATGCCCATCTACCTGCAGTCCGCCCGGCACGAGTCGGCCTTCGCCTCGGGCCTCACCACGTTCCCGGAGGCGTTGGGCGTGCTCGTCTCCTCGCAGCTCGTCGGGAGGCTCTATCCCCGGGTGGGCCCGAGGCGGCTCATCGCGTTCGGCCTGTTCTTCGTCAGCGTGTCCGTCACGCTCGTGGCGCTCGTGGGCCTGCAGTCGAGCCTCTGGGTGTTGCGCGCGTTGATGTTCACCACCGGCGCGAGCATCGCCTTCCTCTTCATTTCCCAGCAGGCGGCCACGTTCGCCCGGATTTCCAGCGCGGACACCGGCCATGCCTCGGCCATCTTCAACGCGCAGCGGCAGCTCGCGGCCGCGCTCGGGGTCGCGCTGATGGCGACCGTGTTGTCGAGCTTCCTCGGACGGGGCGGCGCCCATGCCTCGGGGATGGAGCAGCTCCCCGCCTTCCGGGTCGCCTTCCTCGTCGACGCGGGCGTGGCGCTCCTCGGAGTCTTCGCCGCGCTCGCCATCCGGGACGAGGACGCTCTCTCCACGATGCGGCGAGGCCCCGCTTCCGCTCCCTCGGGCGAGGCCGCGGTGATGCACTGAGTCCAGCATGCTCCCTCTCCCTCTGGGAGAGGGCGGGGGGTGAGGGTATCCGAGCCCGTTCTTCCAACCCGTGGCCCTTCGTGTGGACACGGGGTTCAACCCGGGGCCCTGGTACCCTCACCCCGTCCCTCTCCCGAAGGGAGAGGGGATTTACCCTTCGTGGATGCGCTCGGGGTGCGTGTACACGTTGAAGCGCCCGTTGCGCACGAAGGTGGCGAGCGTGATGCCCGCGCGCTCGGCGAGGTCGATGGCGAGTGAGCTGCCCGCGGAGACGCTGGCCACGATGGGGCAGCGGGCCATGGCGGCCTTCTGGATGATCTCGAAGCTGACGCGCCCGCTGACCACGAGCACGGTGGGGCGCATCGCGGCGGGTTGGGAGGCCCGTGCCGAGCGCAGGCCGTGCTCGAGCAGCAGCGCCCCCACCACCTTGTCCACGGCGTTGTGGCGGCCCACGTCCTCGAAGGCCGCGAGCACCTTACCCGTCTCGTCGAGCGCGGCGGCGGCATGGACTCCGCCGGTGCGGGCGAAGTTGGGCTGCACGGTGCGCAGGTGCTCGGTGGCGCGGGCGAGCACGGACGCGGGGAGCTCCGGTCCCGGGGGCACGGGCGAGCACGTGGCCATGAGATCGTCCACGCTGCGCCGGCCGCACACGCCACAGGCCGCGGTCGTGAGCGTTCCGCGCTTCGTGGCGCCCACGCGCTCCAGGTCGATGACGAGCCCGGGAGCGGGCGTCACCTCGACGATGTTGCCGTAGCCCTCCTCTCCCGGCCGGCCACAGTGCGCGAGTCCTCCCAGGTCCTCGGCGGAGTGGATGAGACCCTCGGCGAAGAGGAAGCCCGTGACGAGGAACCGGTCCGCGCCCGGCGTGCGCATGGTGACGGCCACGGTGTCCCCGCTGACGCGGATGTCGAGCGGCTCCTCGAGGGCCACGGCGTCCGGCTCGGCGGGCGCGAGCTGGCCGTCCGAGGTGTAGCGCCTCACGGGGCGCCGGGTGACTCCGGGGGGGAGCGGGTGCTTGTCACCGGTCATCGCAGGACTCCGTCCCGAAGGCATTGCTGGAGGAAGGCGGCAATCCCTCGCACGTCGTCTGGCGCGAACCGTTTCATGGCCTCGGGCACGGCTCCCTCATCACCCACCACGGCGAGCACGTCCTGTCGCGTCGCCGCGAGCAGGGGGCCGAGCCCCTCGCGCCAGACCTCGAGCTTGGGCAGCGGCCCCTGCTTCCACCCCTCGACGAGCACCAGGTCCACGGTGTCGGCGAAGCGCTCGAGCAGGGACAGCACGTGCTCGGAGGGCTCGGGGAAGGAGAGCTGCACGCCGGCAGGGTTGGCGAAGGCGACGAAGGCGGCGCCGGACGCGGCGTAGCGCGCGGTGTCACTGCCCTCGCGGTGCAGCGGGTGCGAGTCGGACGAGTGCTTCACCACGCCCACGCGCAGGCCTCGCTGGCGCAGCTCGGGCACGAGCCGCGAGAGGAGTGTCGTCTTCCCCGAGCCGGACCAGCCAACGACGGCGAGCGCGGGCGGTCGCATCACGGCTCCACGGGGAGGAAGCGGGGACGGTCGAAGCGCTCGAAGTCCACCTCGTCGCCAGGGGCGAAGTCGGCGCGGCCCGGAGGGAGGACGGCGTAGCCCTCGGCGCCGACGTTCTGCAGGTGCTGCCCGAAGTCCTGCGAGCGGATGCGGGCCCATACCTGTCCGTCCTCGCGCGTCTCCAGGGTACCGCTGACGAGGTAGGTGAAGCCGGCCTGCTTGTGGCGCCCATCGTCGAGGCGGACGCGCACGCGTTGGCGCTCCTCGGAGACTCCCTGGTGGCGCAACAGGAGCGGGCGGGCGAATTGGTCGAAGGCCACGGTGGCGGCGCCAGGGGTGCCGGGGAGCACGACGACGGCGGTGGTGCCGAGTCTCGCCACGGCCACGGGCTTGCCGGGTTTGAGGGCCACGCCGTCCACGAGGAACGAGGCCCCCAGCTCGGAGAGCACGTGCTTCACGAGGTCCTTCTCTCCCACGGAGGCGCCGCCCGTGGTGACGAGCACGTCGGCCTCGCCCGTCAGTCGCCGCAGGGTGGAGCGCAGCGCGTCGGCGTCATCCCGGGCGCGCTCCAGGGAGACCACGTGGGCTCCGGCCTCGCGAGCCAGGGCGGCGACGAGGACGAGGTTGCTCTCGTACACTTGGTGGGGGAGGGCGGGCGTGCCGGGGGAGACGAGCTCGTCTCCGGTGGCGAGCACGGCGACGCGCGGAGGCGGGCGCACGAGGACATGGGTATCGCCCATGGAGGCGAGCACGCCGAGCACGGAGGCCTCGAGCCGCTGTCCGGCGCGGATCAGGAGCGTGCCGGCGAGCAGATCCTCCCCGGTGGGGCGGATGTCCTTGCCCGGCGGGACGCCGACGCAGATGTCGACGAGCCCCGCCTCCGGGACGACGGTGGCCTCCTGGCGCACGATGGCATTGGCGCCCTCGGGGAGTGGCGCGCCGGTGAAGATGCGTGAGGCCTCGCCGGGCTGGAGGACGCGCGAGGGCAGGTGACCGGCGTAGATGGTATCCACGACGCGCAGGCGCGCGGGGCGGTCGCGGTTGACGTCGGAGGTGTCCTCGGCGCGGACGGCATAGCCATCCATGGCGGAGACAGGGCAGCCGGGGAGCGAGCGCGCGGCGATGACGTCCCGGGCGAGGAAGCGGCCGAGGGCCTCCAGGAGGGGCATGCGCACGGGAGGAGCGGGGCTGAGCGCGTCGAGGGCTGTCGTCCGGGCGGTGGCGAGGGATGCGAGGGACATGGTGGAGGCGTCGTCCACCGGGCTTTAGCGCAAGAGCGCGCCGGGAGGTGGGCGGAGAGAAGGTAGCCTCCTCCAGTGGACGGAGCACGGGAGTGCCGAGGAGCGAGGAGGCACGGCGTGAGCGATAGGGAACGAAAGGGGCCGGAGTACCCGGACGTGACGCTGGCGGTCATCGCGGGAGGCAAGGGCGAGCGGCTGGGCGGGGTGACGAAAGGCCTGCTGGAGGTGGAGGGCCAGCCGGTGCTGGCGCGGGTGCTGCGGCTGGCGGGGCTGTTCGGGGACGTGCTGCTGGTGGCGAACGACGCGGCGCCCTACGCGCGCTTCTCCCTGCGGACGGTGGAGGACGTGGTGCGAGGCCGGGGCGCGCCGGGAGGGGTCCACGCGGCGCTGGTGGGAGCGAGGACGGAGTGGGTCTTCGCGGTGGCCTGCGACATGCCGTTCGTGTCGGAGGCGGCGGTGCGGGTGTTGCTGAGCGCGCGGAAGCCCGAGGTGGACGCGGTGTGCTTCACGGTGGGAGGCAGGGTGGAGCCACTGCTGGCCCTCTACCGGAGGACGTTGGCGGACCCCTGGGGCGAGTCCCTGCGAGTGGAGGAGCCTTCCCTGCGCACCTTGCTGTCACGCTGTCGGGCGAAGCTGCTCCCCGAGGAGGCCCTGCGAGCGGTGGACGAGCACCTCCGCTCGGTGGTGAGCGTGAACACGCCGGAGGATCTGTCACGCCACGGTGCCACCCTCCCCTCTCCCTCTGGGAGAGGGACGGGGTGAGGGTATCCGTCCCCCGGGTTGAATCCCCGGTCCCCGCGGTCCGCTCGGGCTCCGAGCCAACACTCGGAAGGCGCTCGAAAAGGGGGCTCCCTTCGAGACGTGGAGGTGGTTATCGGAGGCGGCGAGGCACACCCTCGTAAGTAGGGGCCGCTGACGAGCCAGCGGTCATTCCACACATGCACAGGGGGTGGGCCATGCCAACGAAGAGTTCCCGGGTAACGATCGATCATGAGGAAATCCGCAACTGGGCGGAGGCGCGCTGTGGGCGCCCCTCGGTGGTGACGGGGACGGGGAAGGGCGACGAGACGGGCATCCTGCGCATCGACTTTCCGGGTTACGCGGGCAGGGGAACGTTGGAGCCCATCACCTGGGACGAGTTCTTCGCCAAGTTCGAGGAGAGCAAACTGGCGCTCGTGTACTCGGCGCATGCGCACGGCCACCGGAGCAACTTCAACAAGCTCATCGCCCGCGAGACGGTGGACCTGGAGACGGGCGAGAAGGTGGGGCCGTCGCGCCATCGCCAGAAGCAGGCGGCGGAGCGCGGTGAGCGCCGGGGGCCTCGGAGCGAGGCGGCTCGCACGGTGCGCAAGACGACGGGGCGGGGCTCGCTGCGGGGAGGCGCGAGGCAGAACCCCGAGCGGCGAGGCTCCAGCCGGGGCACCAGCTCCCGCGGCAGGTGACGCACTGTCCCATGAGTCCCGGGTCCCACCCTGCCCTACGGGTGCCACTCAGGGGACGAACCGAGCTCTGGCCTCGGGCCCGCATTTCCAGGCAAGGAAGGCCAGAAAGTCGGGTAACGTACGTTTCAGCCTCTATGAGTCGACTGAAGGACAAGGTGGCCCTCGTAACGGGGGCCGCATCGGGTATCGGCCGAGCCACGGCGCTGCTGTTCGGCCGTGAGGGCGCGCGCGTGGTGGTGACGGACATCGCTCCTTCGGGCGAGCAGGTGGCGCAGGAGATCCGCGCCGCGGGAGGCCAGGCCTTCTTCTGCGTGCACGACGTGACGGACGAGGTGACGTGGCAGAAGGTGATGACACGCACGCTCGACCTGTATGGCCGGCTGGACGTGCTGGTGAACAACGCGGGCATCGCGATTTCGCGCTCGGTGGCGGAGATGTCGATGGCCGAGTGGCGCGAGCAGATGGCGGTGAACCTGGACGCCACCTTCCTGGGCACCAAGTACGCGGTGCGCACCATGCGGCTGGGCAAGCGCGGGGGCTCCATCATCAACGTGGCGTCGGTGTCGGGGCTCGTGGGCAGTCCCGGAACGGCGGCGTACTCGGCCAGCAAGGGCGGGGTGCGCATGCTGAGCAAGGCGGTGGCGGTGGAGTGCGCGCCGGACGGCATCCGCGTCAACTCGGTGTTCCCCGGAGGGGTGCGCACGCCCATCTGGGAGAACGCGGACTGGTGGGACGGCTTCGTCTCGCAGGTGGGGAGCGAGGAGGAGGCCTGGAGGAAGCTCGAGGCCGCCTCGCCGCTGGGCCGCATGGGCGAGCCCGGGGACATCGCCGAGTCCATCCTCTACCTGGCCTCGGACGCCTCGCGCTACGTGACGGGCGCGGAGCTCGTCGTGGACGGGGGCTACACCGCGCGTTAGTTGCGGCCCCACTGCCGGGGGCGGGTGAAGCGGAAGAAGCCGCTCCGCTCCTCCTGGGCGAGGGTCTCCGCCTCGTCGGAGAAGTAGCGCGAGCGCAGCTCCGTCAGCCGCGCCTCCAGCTCGGGTCCCGAGTACTGCTGGGCGAGCAGCTCGCGCTCGGACATGTACTGCGAGCCCACCTCCCAGCGCACGTCACGCCGCCGGTCGAGGTCCTCCCAGCGCCGCAGGGCCTCCTCGTCCAGGCCCATCTCCTCGCGGATGGAGCGCAGGCTCCGGGCGCGCTGGTCGGGCGTCATGGCCCCGAGCTCCTGCTGCACGGAGCCCAGGTCCAGGAAGCGGTTCATCAGCTCCTGCTGGTGCGTCTGCATATAGGCCTGGGCGCTCTCGCCGTACGTCTTGCCGAGGCTCTGCTTGTACCGGGCCATGCGCTCCTGGACGTTGGCGTTGGGGAGCGCGTCGATGGCCTCGAGCGAGTCCGCCACGGCCTGGTTGCGCAGCTCGGCGAGCCAGATCTTCTCCGCCACGTCCTTGCCGAAGAGCCGGTTGCGCTCCTCCCAGACGGCGGCGCGGCGCTCGTCGTTCGTCTTGTCGCGCAGCTCGGCGCGGTGCTCCTTCACCCACTTCTCGTAGTCCAGGCGCTGGCGCAGGCGCAGGGCCAGCTCGTCATACAGCTCGGGGAAGGCCTGCTGGAGCAGGGCGAGCAGGTCCGCCTCCCAGCCGGTGGGGTTGAGCTGCTGGAAGTGGCGCATGAGCTGCTCCAGCATCCGCATCTGCGTATGCGGGTCGCGGATGCGGGCCCCATAGCGCGAGCGCAGGTAGGAGACCAGGTCTCCCGTGGGGGGTCGTTCCACGCCGTCCGCGCCGGGTTGTGGTGGGCTGAGCGCCGCGGCGGACCCCCGGCTCCTGGCTGTCGGGGCCAGGGAGCCGGGGCCGCCGCGCGCGTCGCGGTCCCTTCCGGGGACGCTCCTTGGGGGAGGCGCGTCTTGAAGACGAGCAGGGCCGAGCCGGCCAGGACGAGCACGAATGCCAGCAGCAGGGGCGCCTTGCGTCGGTTCATGGGTGACTTCATCTCCGGAAGGGGGCGGGAGGGCGTGTGTCGGTCCTCGTGTGTCAGTCGTGGGTGGCGATGTAGTGGATGATGGAGGCGTAGAACTCCGGCTCGTCGAAGGTGTCCGGACCCAGGCCCACCACGTCCATGTGATCCTGGTTGATGACGCTCGAGGTGGAGGTCATCTGCGCGGAGGTGCTGGGCGTATTGATGTCGTCCATGTAGGGGACGTTGGTGTCGGTGGTGACGGAGTCGAAGCCGAAGGTGGACTCGGTGTATTTCAGCCGGTAGCCCATTTGCTGCGAGTTGATGCCCACCAGGCCGTCGTCATCCGTCTCGTTGGCGTAGCCGTCGCCCCTGCCCGCGGCGCCGTCGTTGTCGCAGTCGTCCACGCAGTAGCCGTCGCCGTCGATGTCGTAGAAGAGCTCGCTCACCAGGTAGAGCGCGGGGTTCACATTCACGCCGTTCTGCGCGGTGATGAGCGACACGTAGCGGGAGGCGTAGCGCGCGTCGATGGGGTTGTTGATGTTGAAGTTCCGGGCGCCCGTCGTCACGCCATCGGTGCTGCTGTAGTCGTTGTAGACGAGCTGCTTGGCGCCGGCGAAGGCGTCATTGCCCGGCCCGTAGACGACGTCGCCGTAGAGCTCGGCCAGGGCGGCGATGACGCTGGTGACGCCGGGCTTCAGGTCGAGGATGTACTTGGCCACGGGCGAGCCGCGGTGGGGCGAGGACACGCTCACCAGCACGGCCACCACGGTGTAGCCCTTGCGCGTGTAGAGCACCTTGGCCGCCTTGCGCGCGTCCAGACCGCCCTGCGAGTGGCCGATGAGGTTCACCCGTGTGGCGCCCGTGCTGGCCATGTAGCCCTCGATGTCGTTGGCCAGATCCAGGCCACGCACCTCGGACGACTGGAAGGGCTGCACCTGGCCCACGAAGGTCTTCTGGCCGCCGTCGATGTCCTCGTTGCAGGGCATCTCGAAGAGGCTGCAGGTGTCGCCGACGAACATGCCGTAGTCGTCGCCCCAGTAGTCGTTGCCGAGGAGATTGTCGAAGCCGCCCATGCCGTGGGCGAACACCACGGGGTAGGTCGTCTTCGCCGCGCCGGCCCGGGCCTCGGTGCCGAGCCCGAGCGCGCACAGCGCCAGCAGGAGGGTGTGCAGCTTCTTCATGGGGACTCCTTGGGGTGTCCCTGGCGGAGGGCTCCGAGCAGGGCGGGGTAGGGGAGGGGCGTGCGGCCCGTCAGGAAGGAGCCCGAGGTCGGGGGGGCGCTCCCTGACAGCGAAGCACTGGAGCAATCCCCGCGCCAGACCCACTGCGTCATCCGTCCCAGGACGACGCGTTGCGTTACATGGGAAAGTGGAGCATTGATGCTCCAGTCAATCGCGGGCCCTGCTGGCTCCGCAGGGCTCTCGAGGGTTGAGAGCCCTGGAATATCAACGGCTTGGAAGACAATTGCATCAACTGTCCTAAAAGAAGACAGAAAGTGGACTGATTCAGGACAGTCGCGGGGCGGGGGGAGGCGGGGCCCGGGGAGGGCAAAAAAAACCCCCGCGCTCTCGGGGAGAGGGCGCGGGGGCCGGGGGGGTACGGCAAGGCGGGGGGGCTACGAAATCAGGGCCGGAACTCCCAGTGCCAGGGCTCGGAGGGGACGGTGCGGGTGAAGCCGAAGCGGCTCGCGTTGGCGGCCAGCCAGCGGTAGGTGGAGGAGCCCGTGCCGCCCACGTTGATGTCCACGGCGATGCCGCCCTGGTGGTTGGAGTAGCCGGGCTTGGCGGCGAGGTTGCCGGTGCCGTTGCGGTAGGCCTGGTAGAGGGCGCGCTGCTGCTCCATGGAGCGGAAGCCGCTGTTGACGGTGAGGTTGATGCCGGCGGCGCGGGCCGCGGCGTGCATGCGGTTGAAGGCGGCCGCCGCGTCGGAGCGCATCTCCTTGCCGTTGGGGATGGGGGAGAGGGTGATTTGACGGGGCACGCCGTTCACGTAGCCGGTGACGACGCGGCCACCGCCCGAGGGGGTGGAGGGCGTCTGCACCTTGATGCCGAGCTTGTCCCACGTCTTGGGGCCCACGATGCCGTCGGCGGTGAGGCCGCGGGACTTCTGGAAGGCCTTCACGGCGGCGAGCGTCTTCGGGCCGAAGTCCCCGTCGGCGGTGCCGGCGTTGAAGCCGAGCGCGTTGAGCCGGTTCTGGAGGGCGCGCACGGGCTCGCCCCGAGCACCCTGGCGCAGGGTGGGGCCGGAGCCACCGGAGGAGGCGGTGGCCGCGTTGAGGGCGCTCCACGTCTTGGGGCCCACGACGCCATCGGTGGCGAGGCCACGCGCCTTCTGGAAGGCCTTCACGGCGGCGAGCGTCTTCGGGCCGAAGGCGCCATCGGCGGCGCCTGGGTCGAAGCCCGCGGCCTTCAGCTTCTTCTGGAGGGTGACGACGGAGGCGCCGCGGGAATCCAACCGGAGGGTGGGGGGAGCGGAGCTGGCCGCGAGGCGGGGGGCGAGGGCGGCGGAACGGGAGATGGCGACCATGGGGGGACGGCTCGCTTTCCGGGGGGGAGAAACTGTTTTTATTTTCGTAAGTGCCGGGAAGAAGTTTCCTCACATCGCTTCGAAAGTGCATCGAGGCGGGGGGCTGGGTACGCTGGGGCCTCGCGGTTCCGGGAGGGGAACGTGGCGATCAGGATGAGACTCGACACGATGGCGGGGGAGACGTTCCTCCGGATGGATGGACCGGTGCCGGAGGACGGGCCGCGGCTGGCGCTGGTGACGCGCGGGGAGGAGCTCGCGCGGCTGCTGGAGGGCGCCATGGCGTGCTCCTTCTCGCACGAGGTGCCGGAGCGCCCCGAGGAGGGCGAGGTGGTGGAGCGCTTCCTGCGGGACTGCTCGGAGTACAGCGACGTGCACGGGCTGCCGGACTCGCTGCGCCAGGAGATGGAGGAGCACTTCGGCCAGCTGCTGGACGCGCTGTGGAAGCTGGACTGGCTGGTGTTCGGCAACGCGCGGGAGACGACGCTGGTGCCGGGGGATGATCCGGTGCGAGGGCGGGCGGTGATGCTGTGCCTGGCGCGCTACGACAGCCCCTCGGTGGAGATGGACGCGAGGCTGCGCCGCTACCTGGAGAGCTTCAAGGAGGCGGTGGTGCGCATCCAGGGGGGCCGCTCGAACCGGAGCGAGGGCGGCGCTGGCGGACTGCTGCACTGACACGCCCGCTCGCCTCGTGAAGAGGGCCATGAGGGCGGGTCTTCCCCCCAGGAGTGAACCCTGTCCCCGGCCCCTGTCCACTGGTGATGACTCGCGCGTGGATCAGACGCTGAGGATGCCCACCGCGTACACGCCCCAGCAGCGCCCGGACGACTACCGCTGTTTCCTCCTCGACTGGCCGTACACCGACACGCAGTACGTGACGGGCTTCCGCGCGGACCCGGGCAACATGGACATCGTCCACCACGTCATCGCGTTCCTCGCCGAGCCCCACCAGGTGGCCGAGGCCCAGGCGCTCGACGACCGGGAGCCGGGGCCGGGCTACACCTGCTTCGGAGGACCGGGCCTGAATGGTGGGCAGGTCGCGTGGCTCGGCTCCTGGGCTCCGGGCAGCCGTGGACCAACCCCGACTGGGTCAACCAGCGGACCATGAACATCCCCGCGGGCCAGACGGACGTCGTCCACGCGTGGGCGCTCGAGCCAACGAGCGTCGCCGACCAGCTCACGGGAGGCCTCTTCCAGAAGGACGAGCCCCTCACCGTGCACTCCGTCGCGCTGCACATGCACACGCTGGGGACGAGCACCCGGATGGACATCCAACGCGGCTCCGGCGAGCGCGAGTGTCTGCTCGACATCCCCCGCTGGGACTTCCACTGGCAGGCGGCCTACCAGCTCGAGCAGTCGCGGCGCTCAGTTCTTCCGGCCGGCGCCCGGGTTCCACGGCCATTGCAGCACCCGGGTGAGCGGCCTCTCCTCGGCGCGACGCTCGAGCAGCCGGGTGATGTGGGGCCTGCCGTGGGCACGTGACAGGGACAGCGCGGTGGCCCGACGCGCGTTCTCGCGCAGCGGGTCCGCTCCGGCCAGCAGCAGGACGCGGACGCTGTCCTCGTCGCCGTGGTGGGCCGCCAGCATCAACGGCGTGGTACCTCCGGTGCTTGGCGCGTCCACCCGGGCTCCGGCGTCGAGCAGCAGCTGCACCAGCAGCGCGTGCCGGCGGTCCGCCGCGTGGTGCAGCGGGTGCCAGCCGGAGTCTTCGCGGCTCTCACAATGGAGGACGCCGGAGCTGCGCGCCTCCACGTCCGCTCCGCGGCGCAGCAGCTCCTCGGCCAGCGCGGTGTGGCCCCCGAGGATGGCGCAGGTGAGGGGTGTCCTCCCGTCCGTTCCGCCGAACTCGAGCGCGGCGTCCGCCTCGTCCAGCAACCACTCCACGAGCTCGATACGGCCCGTGCCCGCGGCGTACCGCAGGGCCTCGCCGCGCTCGTCCGGGCCCGTCCGCGGCACGAGGAGGCGTGTGACCTCCAGGTGGCCGCGCTCGGCGGCGATCATCAGCGCGGTGGCGCCTCGCGCGTCCCTCATCGACACATCCGCGCCGCGCGCCAGCAGCAGTTGGACGAGCGACGCGTGTCCCTGCCGGGCGGCCCACAGCAGGGGCGTCATGCCGTGCGCATCCCCTCGGCCGAGCGCCTTCGGCTCCGTGTTCAGCAGGGCCTCCACCCGGGAGGTGTCTCCGCGTCGGACGGCATCGATGAGGTGGGGCATGAAGGACTCCGTTCATGCGAAAAAGGGCGGAGGCGTCGCCACGAGCGAACGCCGCCTCCGCCTGGGGTGCTACGGCCGCACGCCTCGGGCCTGCATGTTCGGGAGTTCCAGGGTCAAGTCAATGCGGTGGAATTTTCCGCGTCCTTCTCGTGGCTCGCGTGACGCGCGGGCCCGGAAGTGGTCACGGACGCGGGCCGAGGTGCTTCGCGTAGAGGGACTCGAGCGATTGGAAGTAGCCGCGCTCTTCCCACATGGAGGCGGCGAGCCGCTCGGACAGCGAGGCCACTTCCTGGTCCTCGCCCTGCTGGGGCGTGCGGGGAGCGCCGCTCCAGTTCTCCAGGGCCTTGGAGAGCTCGTCGAGCAGCAGCCGGCTGCCGGCGAAGAGGCGGCGCAGGGCCTGGTTCACCGGGCGCGCGTCCAATTCCTTGCAGGCGGCGTCGATGGCGGCGTGCACGCGGCGCGGGACGTCCTCGGTGGCGAGCGTGCGCGCGTCGAGGTCTCCCCGCTCCAGCGCGTGCTGCAGCAGGTGGCCATGGTGCAGGGAGATGGAGGCCATGTCCACGCAGTCCTTCACCCAGAGGGCCGTGGCCAGACGCCTGTAGCCCTTGCGCCAGGTGAGCCGGAGCGAGACGAGCGCGGCCTTGCTTGCGAGCTGTTGGAGGCGGCTGCCCTCGCGGGGGTGGAGCCCGGCGAGCATCGTCACGGTGCGATCCGGCGGGGAGAAGGAGCGCTCGCGCAGGATGGTGCGCACCATCTGCTCGCGTACGCGGCGCAGCGCGTACTCATCCAGGAAGGGCACGGGAATGAGCGGGGTGAGGCCGGAGACCACGGCGTAGAACGCCACACGCTGCACCGAGGTGGGCACGGCGGATGAGGAAGACGGCGATTCCTGGGAGGACATATCTGGCGGCGGGGAGTTAGCACGGACGGGCCCGCGCCGTCTCCCGCCCGAACGTCAGCCCCGAGGTTCCGGGTTGGCCAGCGCACGGCACACGGCGAGGTACTGCCTGTGCAACTCCAGGGACAGCGGGTCCAGGATGAGGGCCCGCTCGTAGGCCTCGCGCGCGTGGTCGAGCAGCCCGGCCTGCTGGTGGGCCCGGGCGGTGGCGAGGTGCACGCGCAGCGGCCCCTGGGTGTGCGGGCGCCGGGCGAGGAAGTCGCGTCGCAGCTCCTCCATCTGCGTGAGGGTGAGCCCCGCGGCCAGACAGCGCGCCACGCCCTGGAAGTTCCCCCGCTCGGCGTCGTAGACGGCCCGGTGGCGCGGATGGCCGAGCGTCTCGGACGCCTTGCGCATGCGCTCGAGCACCGTGTCCACCCTGGCGCGCAGGTGGGCGGCGATGGGGCGCTCGCGCAGACGCTCCAGTGCATGGCAGGCCCGGCGCGCGCGCAGTCTCAGCTCCTCGCAGCCCGTGTCCGGCGGCAGCGCGAGGAAGGCGTAGAGGTCCTCCGTGCCGCGCTCCCGGTACGGGGCGAGCACCTGCTCCACCTCCGCTTCCGCGGCCGCGTCCAGGGGCGGGCGCAGGGTGTCGAGCGGCTGCCCCAACATCAGGTGCGCCACCGCGGCCTTGAAGGAGACGGAGGGCTCCACGAACTGCACGCCGAAGCCCGGAGACATGCTCCAGGTGACCGCCTCCTCGGGCTTCACGTGCCGGACCACCTCGCACTGGCACGTCAGCTCGCCGTCCGGGTGCTCCAGGGCCACCGTCACCCGGGAGAGCAGCGGCGGCAGGGCCTGGTCGGTGCGCAGGAAGAGGCCTCCGCGCGTCAGGTCCGTGCACGTGAGCTGCTCGGTGGTGGCGCCGGGGCCCGCCGTCACGAGCACGGGGAGCGCGAGCGCCGGGCGGATGACACAGGGCACGACGGAAGGCGGTGTCAGGGCCGGGCCAGACGGGGCGCGCACCTCGTCGATCGCCACCTGGAGCGCGCCGCGCATCGTCGAGGCGCTCTGGTAGCGGGCCTCGGGCTCCTTGGCGAGCGCCCGGAGGATGACGTGGGAGACGGCGGGCGGGACGTCGGGGCGGAGCTCACGGGGCGGAGTCGGTTGTTTCGTCTGGTGGGCGAGCAGCAGCGCGGTGAAGTTCTTCTCCACGAAGGGCAGCCGCCCGGTGACGAGCTGGTAGGCGATGACGCCCAGGGCGTAGAGGTCGGCGCGCCCGTCCACGCGCTCTCCGCGCGACTGCTCCGGCGCCATGTAGTCGGCCGAGCCGAGGACGGCGCCCTCTCCGGTGTCGCTCCCGCGCTCCTCCTCGGCGTCGAGCAGCTTGGCGATGCCGAAGTCGAGCACCTTGACGAAGGCGGGGCCACTGCCGCGCTGCAGGAGGATGAGGTTCTCGGGCTTGAGGTCGCGGTGGACGATGCCTCGCGCGTGCGTGGCCTCGAGCGCGTCGCACACCTGGGCGAGCAGGGCGACGGCGATCTCCGCGCGCACGGGCCCGCGGGTGAGCAGCGCGGAGAGCGGCTCGCCCTCCAGGTACTCCATGACGAGGTAGGGCCGGGGCGGCGCGGGGTTGATGTCGATGATGTTGACGATGTTCTCGTGGCCGATGAGGTTGACGGCGCGCGCCTCCATGTGGAAGCGGCGCAGCACCTGGGGCGAGGACGCCAGCCGCCGGTGGAGCACCTTGATGGCCACTCGGCTGCCGATGTCCACGTGCTCGCCGAGGTACACCGCGCCCATGCCTCCCTGACCCAGCCGGCGGGTGAGCCGGAAGCTGCCGATGCATGTCCCCAGCAGCGGGTCTCCCCCGGGCTCGCGGCTCTTGACGGAGGGCTCGAAGGTCTCTCGCAGGGGGGCGGACATGTCTGGTTCTGCTTCGTTGGGCATGGGACGGATGACGAACGAGGCGGAATCGGATGCTCCCACGAAACGTCCCCTCCGGAACACCTCCCATCCAGTTGCCTACCCGACAGAGCGGGGAGGGAATGGGGGTGAGCGAGGGCCTGTTCGCGGCGCCATTCGAACCCACACAGGGGGAGCACTCCATGGAGAAGCGATTCACGGACAAGGTGGCGCTGGTGACGGGGGGCAGCTCGGGCATTGGTCTGGCGGCGGCCCGGGAGCTGGGACGGTCGGGAGCGAAGGTGGCGCTGGTGGGCCGGACGCGCGAGCGCGGCGAGGCGGCGGCGAGGGCGCTGCGGGAGGAGGGAATGGAGGTGCTCTACGTGCAGGCGGACATGGCGCGCTCGGAGGACGTGCGGCGGATGGTGGAGGAGGTGGTGGAGCGGTGGGGGCGGTTGGATCTGGCGGTGAACAACGCCGCACTGGGAGACATGCAGCTGGTGCCCCTGACGGAGCTGCCCGAGGAGGAGTTCGACCGGGTGCTGGCGGTGGACCTCAAGGGCGTCTGGCTGTGCATGAAGTACGAGATTCCGGCCATGCTGCGAATGGGGGGCGGGGCGATCGTCAACGTTTCGTCCATCAATGGGCTGACGGGCACGCCCATGGGGACGGCGTACGTGACGGCGAAGCACGGCATGCACGGGCTGAGCAAGACGGCGGCCCTGGAGTTCGCGCGGCAGGGACTCCGGGTGAACGTGGTGTGTCCCGGAGCGCACCGCACACCGATGCTGGAAGGCCTCCTCGAGAAGATTTCACCCGGAGCGCCGGAGCTGGCGGAGACGCAGTTCTACGTGCCGAGGATTCCGATGGGGCGCGTGGGCAGTCCAGAGGAGTGCGGCAGGGCCATCGCGTGGCTGCTGTCGGAGGATGCCTCGTATGTGAACGGCTGTGTGATGACGGTGGATGGCGGGATGATGGCCGGGCTGTGATTCCTCCTCTTGTCTGGCATTGATGCCGCGCATGACCTGGGTGGTTCGCTCCAGCCCCACCTGGGTCTTCCGGGACCGCGCTCCCCTCGGGGGAACCGGCGCGATGCACATGCAAAATTACGCATGAGCCATACCATTTGCATCTGCTTCGCTTGTTCATATTCAATTCCCCGAGGGGGCCCTCCCGGGTTGGATGCGGATGGGTTGCTCCATTGGAAAATTCGCTCCAAATGGGGGGTAGATCCAAGACGGCCCCGTCGTTGCAAAGCAGGTAGTGTGGGTCCCCAGGAGGGGAGACCTGAAACGCTCGAGCGGGAGATCACCATGAAGGCAGTGCTGCAACACATCAGCGTCCGGCAGTCCCGTTTCGCCGAGCACCCCTGCTTCGGAGCGCTGCGGCAGGATCTGCCGTTGGAGCAGGTGCTGGCTTTCGCCCCGAGGCTGGCTTTCTGGGTGATGAGCTTCCAGGACGTGCTGCGCCTCAACGCGCAGCGGGTGCGGGACCCGGAGCTCACCATGCTCATGCTCCGACATCGCTCGGAGGAGCGCGGGCATGACGACTGGTTCTTCGAGGACCTGGCCGCGTTGCAGGGGCGTCCCCTCACCCTGACCGACATCTGGAGCCGCGGGCATGAGGCCACCCGCGACGCCAGCTTCGCGCTCATCTCCGAGGTGCTCCGCCCGATGGACGACCGGCTGCGCGTGGTGTTCGTGCTGGCGCTGGAGTCCACCAGCCACGCCTTCTTCAGCCGCACCTCCTCGCTTCCCCAGAAGCTGAGCTCCGGCAAGCGGCTGAAGTACTTCTCCAACCACCACATGGAGGCGGAGGAGCAGCACGAGGTCTTCGAGGAGCAGATGGAGGCGATGCTGCTCGGCATTGAGCTCACGCCGGAGCTGCGCGCCGAGGCCATCGCGCTGGTGGACCGCGTCTACGAGGCGTTCCACGCCATGTTCGATGGGATGTCGGGTGAGTCGCGGCCGGTGGTGGCGGGGCCCGGGCTGACGGCCGCTCTTCCCGAGCAGGCCCTCCTCTCCAGGGCGTCCTGAAACGGCAACGGGGATGGCTCGAGAGAGCCATCCCCGCCGCTTCCGTCGGAGGAGCCGAACCTACGGGTTCTCGACGACGTTGTAGAAGGACTTGATGACCTCCTTGCCCTTCACCTCCCAGATGACCACCTGGCCCTGGCGGATGAAGTAGCTGTCACCCTCCTTGAAGGTGTGGCTCTGGCCGGACTCGTCGGTGATGGTGACCTTGCCCTCGAGGATGGTGGCGTGCTCCGAGAAGGGGAACGTCACCCGGATCTTCCCCTTGGTGGCCTTGAAGATGCCCGCCGCCATGCCGTCCTTGCTGTAATCGATGCGGCCGTAGAGCCTCGGCGAGCCTTCCAGCACCTGGCCACCCATCGCCTCCGGCGGCCCCAGCCAGACGAACTTCGAGTCGTCCACCTTCTCCCGCTTGGAGTAGACGACCATCTTCTTGGGGCGGGGGGCGCTCTCGCCACCCTCGAGCGCCGCGGCGCTCGTCCCCAGCCCATCCGACTCACTCTGAAGCTGCTCCCCTCCGCACGCGGTGGTCAGGAAGGCCGCGAGGACTGCGGCGCCGAGACTCATCAGACGGTGGGGGCGAACGGTGTGAGCCATGGTCCCTCTCTGTTTCAGTGATGACGTATACTTTGAACCATCTTAGATTCGCTGTCCAGGGGGATTAGAAAGAATTCGTAAAAGTGGATCCGGCCGGCGAGCCCGGCCGGCCCGGGCGAGGGGGTCTTTAAAGACTCACCATTTGAGGTTGTAGGTGCAGGAGCGGGCACCCTTGGCGCGGCAGGCCGTGCCCTCGTGCTCGATGCGGAGCACGAAGGAGCCCTTGGGTTGGAAGCGGTCGTAGAGGGCTTCCATGATGCCCTGGTCGAACTCGCAGGGATAAGGGTTGTCGGCCATCACGCGGGCGCTGCGGCCCTCCCCGGGGATGAAGCGGTAGCTGCCGATGTCACCGCTGCCGCGGTGGTTCATCCGGTAGGCCTGGTCGAGGGAGAGCAGGGCGGACTCGAACGAGTTGATGGCGGGGGGGAAGACGGCGCTCTTGGGGACGGCGCGGCCGATGGCGCGGGTGGTGTGCGGCCCGACCTGCTTGAGGATGTCCTCGAAGCTGTTGAGGACCTTCTGGAGGGGGTACCACTGCTCGGGCTGGAGCGACTCGATGCCGTGGGTGGCGAGGATGCGCTGGGCCTTGAGCTTGAGGAATTCCATGGCGCTGGCCACGGCCTGGACACTCCGTCCGTACACCTCGACCGAAGTGGCTGACGTACTGCGAGTCATAAAAGGTCCTTTCCGTGCTGGGGGGCGTCATACTCAAGCACGCGGCCAGATCTGCCCTCAAGACGTCCGCCGCCACCAGCCACGGAGAGTCTTCATCAAGGACCCACGAGGACACCCGGGTTGAGGATGCCATGGGGGTCGAGTGCCTGCTTCACGGCCCTCAAGGCGAGCGCGAAGGGCTCGGGGCGCTCGCGGTCGTACCAGGGGCGGTGCAGCCGGCCCACCGCGTGGTGGTGCGTGATGGTGCCGCCGTGTGCGCTCACGGCGTCGCTGGCGGCGTGTTTGAGCGCCATCCACTGCTCCCACTCGCCGCCGGGCCGGGCCGGGCCGAGGAACGTGTAGTAGGGCGCGGGCCCATCCGGGTAGACGTGGGTGAAACGGCAGCTCACGAGCCCGCCGCCGCAGATGCGCTCCAGGGCGCCGCGCACGGACTCGAGGATGGCGCCGTGGAGCGCGTCGAACCGGTCCCACGTGCAGGCGGTCTCGAAGGTGTCGGCGATGACTCCGAGGCTCACCATGACGTTCTGCAGGTAGGGGGCCTCGATGAAGGCCGAGCGCCAGCTCTCCGCGGCGCCACCGGGGCGGGCCCGGGTCCCGGGTTCGTCGGAGCGGTAGCGGGCGCCCTCGCGGCACTCGCCGCCGTGGGAGGCGGTGATGGCGAGCGCGCGCTCCATCTTCGCCCGCGGGGGATGGTCGGCGGACTCGAAGGCGAGCACGAGCACGCTGGAGCCATCGCCCGTGACGCCATTGAGGAAGGACTCCCGTTCGTCGAGCAGACGACAGTTGGAGGGGTGGAGGCCGGACTGGGAGAGCTCGCGGACGGCGCGCACGCCGGTGGCGAAGTCGGGGAAGAGGACGCTGGCGTTGGCGCGGAAGAGGGGGCGGGCCTGGACGCGCACCCAGGCCTCGGTGATGACGCCGAGCGTGCCCTCGGAGCCGAGCACGAGCCGATCCGGGGCGGGGCCCGCGCCCGAGGCGGGCAGGCGGCGCGTTTCGTGGAGGCCGCGCGGGGTGAGCATGCGGGTGGACTGCACCAGGTCGTCGATGTGCGTGTAGAGCGTGGCGAAGTGGCCACCGGCGCGCGTGGCGATCCACCCGCCGAGCGTGGAGAACTCGAAGGACTGGGGGAAGTGGCGCAGCGTGAGGCCATGCGGGGCGAGCCGGGCCTCGAGCACGGGCCCGGTGGCACCGGCCTGGATGCGGGCGGCGCGGGAGAGGGGGTCCACCTCGACGACACGGTCCATGCGGCGCATGTCGAGCGACACGGCGCCGTGGAAGCCCTCGCCGATGGCGGCCTCGACACCCCGGACGACGCTGGTGCCTCCACCGAAGGGGATGAGGGCCACGCGGTTGTCCGCGCACCACTCCATCACGGCCCGCACGTCGTCCTCGTTATGGGGACGGGCGACGAAGTCGGGAGCGGGGGAGAAGTCCCCGTGGAAGCCTCGCACGAGGTCTCCGTAACCCTTGCCGTAGGTGTGCGCGGCGCGGTCGCTGTCCTCGGCCGAGCAGAGCTCCGCCAGGGATTCGGGTGGAGCGACGCGGGGAGGAGGGAGGCGCGGGCTCGCGGCGGGCTCGCGGGGCTCCAGGTTGGGGCCCCCGAGGAGTGGGGACACCTGCTCGGCGAGGGCCCGCCGTGCCTCGATGTCCGGGAACTTGTCCGCGTAGCCCCAGCCCCAGATGCTCGTCGCGCGAGTGCTCATGTCGCGCGAGCGTAGTGGGTCGGCCGGGGAGCGGGAATCCAGGGGGCCGGAGGTGAGATGGGTGGTGAACGCGGCGGCTCAGGACTCGGGGGCCGAGGGGGGCTCCGGCTCCAGCTCTTCGAACCGAGCGGAGGATGTCTGTCTTCGAGGTGGCTCCGGTGACTCGCGCAGCACGGGCAGCGGGAACTCGAAGGGCCTCCCGTCCGAGGCGTGCGTGTTCCCCGTCACCTCGGCCGCGCCCATGCCCTCTCGTTGCGGCTGGAACGTGGCCTGAGGATCGCTCGCGGACGCCTTGCCCGCGCGGAACACCGCGAAGCGCGTCAGCAGCGCGCCCGTGGAGCCGAGCAGCGCGCCCGCCACCTTCATCCACCTGCGCCGTCCCGGCCACACGCCCAGCACGAGCGACGCCGCGGTACACGCCTTCGCCGCCTTCCACATCCGCCCCGTGGGGCCGTGCTTCAGCGGCCGCTCGAGCACTTCCAGCCTCGAGGCCTCGTGCTGCACCGCGACGCCCGCGAGCAGCTCGCATACCTTGCCGAGCGTGCTGAACAGGCGGAGTATCTTCTCCTCGCCGCGCGAGTGCGGCAGCAGCTCCAGGAGGCTCCCCGCGCTCGCCATCGCCGAGGACATGAACAGCAGGGGCAGCGTCTTGCGCGTGGCCTGCCAGACGGGGACCGCCGTGTTGGCGATGAGCACCGCCGTATACCCGGCGAGCGGGAATCCGAACAGGCCCGCTCCCAGCGCCGCCCCCTCGCCCGCGCGCCCCAACCAGCCGCGCCGGCCCGCGAACAGCAGGGACGCGGTGTTCATCGCTCCCGAGCCCGCCAGCACCCACGAGCCCACGCTCATGGGCGACGTGGGCCGGAACACCCGCATCATGTTCAGGAAGCGCTCGGGCCTGCCCAGGTCGTAGATGAGCAGCCCCGCGCTGACCATATCGCCCACCGTGCCCACCCACCGGCACTTGCGCCCCATGCCCTCCAGGTGCTTGCCGCCGGCCACGTCCGTCGCCGCGCCCAGCACGCTCGCCGCGCCCGCGACTCCTCCCACGTAGAAGTAGAGCGGGATGCTCCAGATCCACACGGGCTCCTTGAGCGCCGGTTGCCCGTAGTAGCTCGGCGACTCCGCGAGCACTCCCGACCGCGAGGGCCGCGTCCGCAACACCCCACGTGTGGGATTGGCCTCGTCGATGTCCCGCACCCGCTGCTGGGCACCCTCCCCGGAGAGCTCGCCCAACCGTGAGTCGATGTTGCGCCCGTCCTGGCGCTTCTCCAGATCCTCGGGCCGGATGTCACCCATGCGTCACCTCGCGTCCAAACAGCACCGCTCCGAGCGCCACCACGGCCATGCCCAGCGCGCCCCAGCCCATGGAGGCCCAGGCCTCCTTGCCCTTCATCGTGGGCACCACGGGATCGGGCGGCAGGTTGTAGACCTCGGGTTTGTCCACGAGCAGGAAGAACGCGTTGAGCCCGCCGGTGCCCGGCTGGCTCTCCGCGTCCGCGCCGTACAGGTACGCCTGCTCCCATCCCTTCTCATGGAGCTGCGCCACGCGCCGATATGCCCGCTCGCGCAGCTCGTCCACGTCTCCGAACTGGATGGAGGCGGTGGGGCACGCCTTGGCGCAGGCGGGCGTCATGTCCTCGCCCAGCCGGTCGTAGCAGAGCGTGCATTTCCACGCGCGCCCGTCGTCCTCGCGCCGGTCGATGACGCCGAAGGGGCACGCCGCCACGCAATAGCCGCAGCCGTTGCACACGTCCGGCTGGACATAGACGGTGTCGAACTCGGTGCGGATGATGGCGCCCGTGGGGCACGCCTCCAGGCACCCCGCGCGCTGGCAGTGCTTGCACACGTCCGAGCTCATCAGCCACGAGAAGTCCATCAGGCCCACCGTCTGGGTGGGCAGGGGCACCGGCCGCTCGACGAAGGCCACGTGCCGCCAGGTGGACGCCCCCAGGTGCCCCGTGTTGTCGTACGACATGCCGGTGAGCCGGAAGCCGTCATCCGGGAGCTGGTTCCACTGCTTGCAGGCCACCTCGCACGCCTTGCAGCCGATGCAGAGGGTCGTGTCGGTGAAGAAGCCCTTCTGTCCCATGGGCGCTACCTCTTCTCCTGCTGGGGTTTGTCCGTGGGCGGGCCGACGTCCTCGTGGTCCCTCCCCACTTCGCTGACACCCGGTGGCAGCGGCCATGGCTCCCAGCCCATGGCGGCGCGCCGGCCCCGGCTGCGTCTGCCGGGGAGGAGGTTGCAGGTGAGCGCCTTGGACTCCTGGATGGAGACGTTCGGATCCGCCGAGAAGTGCGTCAGATCATTGGCGCTCTCGCCCTTCGACCGCCCCGTGTAGCCCCAGTGGTACGGCAGGCCCACCTGGTGCACCCGCTTGCCGTCGAGCTGCAACGGGCGGATGCGCTCCGTCACCAGCACCCGGCACTCCACCTCCCCGCGCGCCGTGTACACCGTGCACCAGCCACCGTTCTCCAGCTCCACCTCGTCGGCCAGCTCCGGAGACACCTCGACGAACATCTCCGGCTGCAGCTCGCTCAGCCACGACAGCCAGCGCGACATGCCGCCCGCGGTGTGGTGCTCGGTGAGCCGGTACGTGGTGAGCACGTAGGGGTAGCGCGGGTCCTCCCACGCGCGGTGGTAGGGATTGTCCCGGCGCCGCCAGTCGTAGCGCGCCGGATTGCACTGCTGCCCGTAGAGGAAGTTGTGGACGGGGGACTCCAGCGGCTCGTAGTGCGTGGGCAGCGGCCCGTCCATCATCCCGCTCGGCGCGAAGAGCCAGCCCTTCCCGTCCGCCTGCATGATGAATGGATCATTCCCGGAGATGGACTCCAACCCGATGGCGCCCTTCTCGGGGCGGTAGGTGGGCGGTCGGTCGGCGATGTAGTCGGGCACGTCCTCGCCCGTCCAACTGCCCTTCTGGGCATCCCACCAGACGTACTTCTTGCGCTCGCTCCAGGGACGGCCCTCGGGGTCCGCCGAGGCGCGGTTGTAGAGGAGGCGCCGGTTGGCGGGCCACGCCCAGCCCCACTCGAGCGCCACCCACGTCTGCTCGCGGCCCGGCTTCTTGCGCGCCGGCTGGTTCACCCCGTCCGCGTAGCAGCCCGAGTAGAGCCAGCAGCCACTCGCGGTGGAGCCGTCGTCCTTCAACTCCTTGAAGCCACTCACCGGCTCGCCATCCGCCACCGTGTAACCGTTGATCTCCTTCAGCACGGCCTCGGCGTCGGGCTCCTGGAGCGGGCCCTTCGTCGGATAGTCCCAGGTGAGGGCCTGGATGGGCCGGTCCTTCTCCTCGGTGGAGTGCGCGTAGAGCTTCTTGAGCCGGCGCCCGAGCTCGAAGACGAGGTGCAGATCACTGCGCGCCTCTCCGGGTGGCTCCACGGCCTTGAAGTGCCACTGCAGCAGGCGCTGGGTGTTGGTGTACGAGCCCTCCTTCTCCGTGTGCGCGGCACAGGGGAAGAAGAAGACCTCGGTTCGAATGTCCTGGGGGCGCACATCGCCGCGCACCACCTCGGGGGCGGTGCGCCAGAACTCGGCCGTCTCGGTGAGGCTGAAGTCGTTCACCACCAGCCAGTCGAGCTTCTGCAGGGCCTTGCGCTGGAGGGCCCCGTTCATCGAGCCCACCACGGGATTCTCGCCCATGACGAAGTAGCCCTTCACGCGGCCATCGGCCATGTCGGCCACGGTCACCATGTGCGAGTGGTTGCCGGTGAGCTTCGGTATCCAATGGAAGCCCCAGTCGTTGTCCTTCGTGGCGGCGTCGCCGTAGTACGCCTTGAGCAGCGAGACGACGTACTTGGGGAACTCGCTCCACCAGCCGCTGGCCGACTCGTTGTCGTGGATGTACTGGTCGAAGCGCTGCGCGTCCGGCGCGTGCGGCATGGGGATGTAGCCGGGCAGCAGGTTGTAGAGCGTGGGGAGGTCGGTGGAGCCCTGGATGGAGGCGTGGCCGCGCAGGGCCATGATGCCGCCGCCGGGCCGGCCGATGTTGCCGAGCAGCAGCTGGATGATGGCGGCGGTGCGGATGTTCTGCACGCCCACCGAGTGCTGCGTCCAGCCCACCGCGTAGCAGAAGGCGCTGGTGCGCTCGCGCCCTGAGTTGTCGCAGAGCGCCCTGGCCACCTTCAGGAAGAGCTCCTCGGGGACGCCGCAGATGCGCGAGACGACCGCCGGCGTGTAGCGCGAGAAGTGGCGCTTGAGCACCTGGAAGACACAGCGCGGGTGCTGGAGCGTCTTGTCCCTGGACACCTCGGTGACGTTCTTGCCGCGCACGCGCCCGTGGCCGCCCGCTCCCGGCTCGCCGAAGAGCTCCTTATGGCCCGCGGCGGGCACCACGCCGTCCATGTTCTCGTACTGCCAGGATTGGGGATCGTACTTGCCCGTCTCCGGGTCGTAGCCGCTGAAGAGGCCATCCAACTCCTCGGTGTCCCGGAAGTCCTCGCGGAGGATGGCGGGCGCGTTGGTGTAGTTCACGACGTAGTCGTGGAAGTAGCGCTCGTTCTCCAGGATGTAGTGGACGATTCCCCCGAGGAACGCGATGTCCGAGCCCGCGCGAAGCGGCACGTACACGTCCGCCATGGCGCTGGTGCGGGTGAAGCGGGGGTCCACGTGGATGACGGTGGCGCCGCGCTCTCGCGCCTCCATCACCCACTGGAAGCCCACCGGGTGACACTCGGCCATGTTGCTGCCCATGATGACGATGCAGTCCGCGTTCTGCAGATCCTGCTGGAACGAGGTGGCACCGCCGCGACCGAACGAGATGCCCAGACCGGGCACCGTGGAGGAGTGTCATATTCGAGCCTGGTTCTCCACCTGGACGATGCCGAGCCCGGCGGTGAAGAGCTTCTTGATGAGGTAGTTCTCCTCGTTGTCGAGCGTGGCGCCGCCCAGGTGGGCAATCCCCAGGGTGCGATTGACGATCTCCCCCTTGGCGTTCTTCTCTTCCCAGGTGGCGTCGCGCGTCTTCTTCACGCGCTCGGCGACCATGTCCAGGGCCTTGTGGAGGGGGATGCGCTCCCACTGCATGGCGCCGGGACGCCGGTAGAGGACGGTGTCGAGCCGGTGGCTACCGGTGACGAGCTGGAAGGTGGCGGCGCCCTTGGGGCAGAGCCGGCCGCGGGAGATGGGTGAGTCCTCGTCACCCTCGATGTCGAGAATCCTCTCGTCCTTCACATAGACGCGTTGGCCACAGCCGACGGCACAGTAGGGGCAGATGGACTGGACGACCTTGTCGGCCTGGGCCGTACGTGGCTCCAGCTCGCGGCTGCGCTCGGACATGGCCGTCTCACCCAGGGCGGTGGAGTCCTTCTCCTGGAGTTGACGGATGAGAGGCCAGCGAGAGAGCAGGTCCAAGAGTCCCATGGCATGCCTCCGGGAGGACGAGGTTCCGACGAAAGGTGGGGATGGACGAGACGGGAAGCGAGGGGGGAGGGAGCTGTTCCGTGGAACAGTCACCGAACCCACCAGGCAACCGAGCGTGCCCCACTCCCCTCTCCCTCTGGGAGAGGGACGGGGTGAGGGTCGACAATCCACTCGGCCTGTCCTGCACTACCACTCCTCACGCGCCGCACGGTTCGTTCCCAGGCTCACGGTCCCGGTTCAACCAGTCGTGTGGTGCAGCCTGTGCCGCCCCCGTCAATGCAAGCACCGGGGAGTTCCTCGCTCCAACGGCGACCCGCGCCGGTCAGGTGCTCGACAAGGTCGTTCAGGTCGCGGAGGCCGTCCAGGGCCTCAACATCCTCGCGAGGGCCCTGTCCGGCGCGGAGCTGGATCTCGTCGAGGAGACTCTCAAGGATTGCGCGGCGCAGGCCCACGCTGACGTCAACGCTGCCTACCAGCAACGGGATGGGGGCTCGAAGTTCGAGAACGGCAAGTTTCCAAATGACGCCGAGTGCTTGAAAACAGTCGGGTTCGATGACTCGGGGGAAAATGTCTCCCTCGCCCAGGAGCTTGGCCGACTCAAGCACGCTGTGGCCTTTGCCTGCCTCAAGGTTCGCCTACCTCTGGACCTCCGTGAAAACTTCACCGTCGAGCCTCGCTACAAGCCGGACCCGGATGTGAATGGCGTCGTGCTGACCAACAAGGGTCTCGACACCCTCCATCCAGACTTCGTGGTGCACGGGACGAGGAATGCCACCGACGTGCAGTGCGTCTACGAGTTCAAGTTTCCCTGCCTCTCCTCCTACAAGCTGGACCCTCGCAAGTCTCCGGGAGTAAAGGCTCAACTGGATGCCTACCAGAAGCTCACGAAACGATGTCCCGCGGCCATCATCTCTCCCGGGGGGCTTTTCCAACACGGCATCCATCCATGACTTCACCCTTCCCTCGCATCCGCCATCGTGGACGTCGCCCTGGCTACGTCAAGCTCTGGAGTGGTGAAGAGCCCCGCTTTCCGCGGGAACTTCTCGCGCGAGACGTGGTTCGCTTCGCCTTCTACCTGCCCTACGACCACCCGGACATCGCCTCTGGGGTGAGTCATGCTGTCGAGAGCTATATGCGTGTTGTCGGGCAGGGTCCCAAGACCATCAACCGTGCCTTCACCAACGACGATGAAGGTGATGCTCTGCACGAAGAGCGCTGGAGCTATATCCGCCGTCTTCTTCTTCCCGAGCGGCCTTTCCGCTTCGTCGAGGAACTCAGCGAGCCAACTGCCAACCGATTGGAAAAGAGGGGCTATGCCACTCAGCTCATCTTCAACGGAGGCATCTTCAGCAGCAATGGCTACGAGCTTTGCTACCGGGCCCGCCTTCCCTGGCGTACGCCATCACCGGACTCCGTGAGCCTCCTCACCGCGACGTTTCCCACCGAGTACCTGGAGGTGCACGGCGCTGCGAGGGTGCGCGAGCTCGCCTTGGAGATGGCGTCCCAGCTTCGTTTCGCCTCTGGCCACGCCGGCCTCGCTCTCCACCTCTACGGGTCCCTGCGTCCCTCGGAT
Organism: Archangium violaceum; assembly: GCF_016859125.1. Taxonomy (NCBI): domain Bacteria; kingdom Pseudomonadati; phylum Myxococcota; class Myxococcia; order Myxococcales; family Archangiaceae; genus Archangium; species Archangium violaceum. The sequence goes on from NZ_CP069338.1 coordinate 3,770,477, forward strand.
GCGGCCCTCCGCGCCGAGTTCCTGCGTTATCCGGGGATCGATCTGCGCACGGCCTGGCTCGGCGCTCACCGGATGGGCTTGCGAGTCGATGGTGTCCACTGGCTCAACTTCCTCGCGCAACCCGTGCTGGGCCAGCTCGGTGGTGCCACTGCCCTACGCTCTCGTCTCCATGCCCCCGAAACCACCGTGCACGAACTCGAGGGCGACCGCGTCGTCGTCTCCCTCGGTGAAATGCCCGAAGCGGGAGACCTGTCCGCCGGGAAGGCCCTTCCCGCGTACCACGAGCTCGCACGGGTGCTGGAGCCCTGGCTCGAGCCTCCGCGGTTGTGGGAGCGCATCTGGCCCGGCGAGCCTGTGCTTCACTCGAGCCTGTGCTTCAGCGAGGACGAAGCTCGGCGCTGGTGGATGCGATTCCTCGATTGATGCGCCTCGCGGGCGGGCTCAGGCCTGCGCGACTTCGTACGTGATGCGCAGCCCCCGGTGGGTCATCGTGACGAGCGGACGGCCGAACCAGCCGCAGTACTTGCAGACGCCGTTCGGTCCGGACGCGGTGACCCGCACCGGCAGGTCCGCCGCGCACACGGGGCAGCCCTCGGGAATCATGTAATCGCGTGGCGTTGTCTGAACGTCGGTCATTGTTTCTAGGTAATGCAGGCATCGCGCTCCGCAACGTCGCGCGACGACTCTTCCCGGCAACGTCCGCGTGCAAGGGCTCGGCTGCCTGCTCGGGCTCTCTCGCGAGCACGGCGCTCCGGGAACCGGGTCGTTGGAATCTCGTGCGTCCACCCCACGAGGAACCGGCGAGGGAACGGCGCCCGGTGGCGCCGCTCCCCGGCCGGTGTCGGGCCCCGCACGCTCCGCTCAGTCGAGGTAGCCGAGCGTCTCGCTGCGATCCACGTACTCGCCCTTGGTGGTGTAGTTCGCGTACCAGGACGTGTCGTTGGAGCCGTTCAGGTCGTACTGGATGTGGCTGTGGGGACCGGTGACGTTGCCGGTGCCGCCCTCGTCACCGACCTGGCAGCGGTCGCACGTACGGTCATACGAGTTGGCCGTCTTGTTGAAGTGCCAGATGCGGAAGGTGTACCCGTTCGCCCAGATGTGCTTGACCTCGTTCTGGTTGCCGCTGCCGTTCCCGTAGCAGACGTTGGTGCTGGTGCGGATGGTCACGTTCCAGGAGACCGAGCCCACCACGCCCGTCTGGACACCCCAGTAGTTGCAACCGGAACCGCTGGCCACGTCGATCGCGCCGTGGAACGAACCGCTCGAGTAGTACGTGAGGGCCGTCACCGTGCCCGGGTGCGGAGACCGGACCTCGTGCGCGGTCACCGCCGTGGGGAGGATCGCCAGGGACGCCAGCGCCGCCAGGGACATCTTCATCGTCTTGCGCATCGTCGTTCCTCTCGGGCCGGTTCACGGCCCGCGTGGAGGGGGGAGGTTGCTGTTCTACGGAGCCTGCTGCAGCCGCTGCTTCTCCCTCAGGATCAGGCTCCACTCCTGAAGGCCCATGTCGAGCACTCGGATCCACGTGTCGACCTCGGGTGCCAGGCTGGGGTCGACGTCGCGCAGCCGCCGCAGCTCGGGCACCGCGCTGGAGAAGCCGAGCTGCGCGATGCTCCGCAGGAGGGCCTTGCGCACTCCGGGGTCGCGCTCGTCGCGGTACATGCCGAGCAGGGACTCCCGGGCGCTCGCCATCTGCTCCGCGCCCACCCCGCCCAGCGCGGTGGCCGCCGCCGCGCGGACCCCGGCATCGTCGCTGCGCAGCAACGACTGAATCCCGCTGGCCGAGCCGGCGCTGATTTTATGGGTGTCGATATTGCCGAGAATCTTCGCCGTCACCTGGGGATCCGCGGAGGCCACCGCGGCCGCCACCGCGGTGTTCGAGGCCGGGCCGTGGTAGCCCGAGTAGACCTGCTGGATGTCCTCGACGATGTTCGTCGCGGCCTCCTGGCGCACCTCGGGCGAGGCGTCCCTCACCAGGCGCTCGTACATGTCCCCCGTCTTCTCGAGGGCGCTGGTGCGCCGCATCGCGCGCACGGTGGCGGCGCGGAGGGCCGGGTCGGGTTCCTCCAGGACCCTTCGGACCACGGCCTCCATGGCGCTGGGGTCCGCCTCGCGCTCGGTGCGCGCGACCAGGGCGGCCGCCAGGTGCTCGGCCATGAGCGGATCCCTCTCCCGCTCGAAGGCCGCCTGGAGCTCGCCGCCGGGCAGGTTCACGGCGGACTCGCGCAGCAGGGTCCGCATGTATTTCTTGTAGGCCTCCGACTTCGAGTGGAGCCCACGGCGGATGGAGTCCATCAGGCCCTCCACCGAGCAGGTCTCCGCTTGGAGGGCGGGCGCCGGGCCCGGGGAAGCCGCCCGCGCGGCCGTGGGCAGGAGAGGGCTGAGCGTGAGCGCCAGCAGGAGGGGGCGGAAGGAAGGGGGGCGTGTCATGGGGGCTCCCGTGCTCAGTCGTGGCGGTCGAGGCAGTGGAAGGGATCCTGCTCGGGCAGGCTGTTCCACAGCCGCACCCAGTCTTGCGTGCCGCTCGCGTAGAGCTGCTCGAAGGCCTGGTAGAGCGGCTGGAAGCGCGGGTCGGCGAGGGCCATGTTCGCCATGACCGGGAGCGCGTCCCTGCCGGCCACGCGAGCGGAGAAGCGGAAGAGGGCCCAGCGCACGCACACGGACGGGTCGGTCTCGAAGGTCTTCGCGAACAGCGCCAGCACCTTCTCCTTCTCCGGAGAGAGGGAGAGGAGGTGCGCCGCCACATCCCGGCCCGCCTCGTTGCCCTCGGAGGTGAGGATCCGGGCGTAGCGCTCGGTGCTCCGTGCATCGAGGAGGGGCGCGACGTGCATGGGCATCATCTGCCCCAGGTAGCGGATCTGCTCGTCGGGGGACTCGACGCCGATGGTGAGCAGCCTGTCCAGGTAGGGCGCGAGGTCGCCGTTGCGCCGGGCATCGTGCTTCATGACCCGCCCGATGGTGCGGGCGGCGGCCCAGCCCGCCTCGCCGGAGGCCGGGTCGCTGGCGAAGGTCGCGAGCCGGTCGAGCGCGGCCGGAGCGAGCTTCTTCTGCGTGTCCAGGGCCGACAGGATTCCCGCGCGCCGCTCCGGAGCGATGCGGGCGTCCAGGCCCATGTCCAGGAGCTTCGCCGAGACCTGGGGGAGGTGGACGGCCTCGGAGTCCCTCACGGCCGTCAGGAACACCCCGAACGACTTGCCCTCGGCGTCGAGGGCCCAGTCCACCACCTGGAGGGCCCGGCCCGCGTCGTTGCCGATGAGCTCCGTGAGGCGCTCCTTCAGGTAGTTGCGCACGAGCGGATCCCTCGCGCTCAGCAGGGGGGCGGCCCACTCGCGGAAGTTGTCGAGTGTCACCTCCACGTTGAAGCGCTCCAGGTCCCTCCAGCAGGTCGTCGCGTCGAATTGCGCGCCCCGGGCCTCTCCGCTCGCGGCTTCGGGCCCGGTCTGGCCGGGGGGGCCCGTCCTCCGGGTGGCGCCCTGTTTCGGGTCCTTGGGCGCGGCGGCCTGCCGTGCCTCCGCCGTGTCCGCCTCGTCACCACCGCCACGGCGGAGCAGCGCCACGCCGGCGAGCAGGGCCACGAGGCCAACCCCGGCAATGAGCAGCGGCCCGCGCCGACGCGGAGGCGCGTCTGTCCGGGGTGAAGTGGAGCAAGGGGGGGCGTCTGGGGTCATGGCGGTCGGACCGGTCGGGAGGTTCCTGCTCTAGGACCTCCCGATTTCGCCAACGGCTCATAAAAAGGAATTTCGGGTGATTTACCCGAGACCCGACGCTCCTGTACGGACAGTAAATCCATGAAAAACGGAAGTCCCACATGAAGGGAGCGGGAGCTCACCCCTTGCGCCACACCTCGCTGGCGAGCAGCGCGCGCGCGGCGAGGAACCCGCACAGCCCGTGCACTCCAGGTCCGGGAGGCGTCGAGGACGAGCACAGGTAGAGGCGCGGGTCCGGCGTGGCATAGGGCACGAGCCGCGCCAGGGGCCGGGCGAACAACTGCATTCCCTCCAGCGAGCCGCCGGAGATGTCGCCGCCGATGAAGTTGGGGTTGTAGGCCTCGTACTGCGCGGGCGAGCGCGTGTGCCGGGCGAGGATGCGCGCGCGGAAGCCGGGGGCGAAGCGCTCCACCTGGGCCTCAATCCGCTCCGTCATGTCCTCGGTGCAGCCGTTGGGCACGTGGCAGTAGGCCCAGCCGGTGTGCTGGCCCGGGGGCGCGCGGCTGTCGTCGAACAGCGTGTGCTGGGCCAGGAGCACGTAGGGGTACTCGGGAGCCTCCCCGCGCGAGATGGCGGCCTCGCTGGCGGAGATCTCCTCCAACGTGCCACCGAGGTGCACGGTGCCGGCGCGGGCACACGCCTGCGCACTCCAGGGAATGGGACCGGAGAGGGCCCAGTCCACCTTGAAGACGCCGGGCCCGTAGCGGAAACGCCGGAGCTTCTCCACGTAGCGCGGCGGCAGCTTGTGGCCGGCGAGCTTCACGAGCTGCGCGGGCGTCACGTCGAGCAGCACGGCGCGCGAGCGCGGGAGCTCGTCCACGTTGTGCACGCGATGGCCGGTGACGACCTCACCGCCGAGCGCGCGCAGGTAGCTGACGAGCGCGTCCACGAGCTTCTGCGTGCCGCCGCGAGGGAAGGGCCAGCCCACGGCATGGCCCGAGGCCATGAGGAGGATGCCGAAGGCGGAGGTGAAGGGGCGCTCGAGCGCGGAGAAGGAGTGCGCGGCGGAGCCGGCGAAGAGGGCGCGCGCCAGGGGCCCCTGGAAGGCGTTCTCGGCGAGCGAGCGGGCGGGACGCAGGGCACGCAGGCCGAAGCGGGCGAGGCGCAGCGGACGGCGGGGGACGCGCAAGGGGTCGCCCAGCTGCGCCATGACGTCGTCGAAGGCGCGCACCATGGGGCGCATCCACTTCCCATAGGTGTCCGCGTCGGGGCCGAGCCCCCGGGCGGTGGCCTCGAGGCCGCGCTCGAGCACGGCGGCGGTGCCGTTCTCCAGGGGGTGGGCGAGCGGGGCGTCGGGGTGCACCCACTCCAGGCCGTGGGCGTCGAGCGGGAGCTGGCGGAAGAAGGGCGAGGCCGCGGCGAGCGGGTGGATGGCGGAGCAGACGTCGTGGACGAAGCCGGGGCGGGTGAGCTCGGCCGAGCGGGCACCACCGCCGGGCGAGGGGGCTGCTTCCAGCACCCGCACCGAGCGTCCCGCGCGAGCCAGGGAGATGGCGGCGGCGAGCCCGTTGGGGCCCGCGCCCACCACGACCGCATCGAGCACCGAGCTCATATGCGTAATCTCACCCGACCTGACGGGTTCGCGAGGAAATGGCCATCGCATTGCGTTCACCAGTGGACGTCTGGAGTCGTCTGGCGCCAGGGGACCCGGGCGGGCAGGCACGGGGAGCAGGGGGCGGGGTGCGCGGAGGGGGCGGGAATTCCCATCCTCCCGGTTGGAATCGCGCGTGAACGCCGGGCACTCCTCCGGGGTTCGAGACACAGGGAGAGGACATGGCTCGCCAGGACCTGATGGGCAAGGTCGCCATCGTGACGGGGGCGTCGAGCGGGGTGGGTTGGCAGTCGGCGGTGCGGCTGGGCGAGGCGGGGGTGAAGCTGTGCGTCACCGCGCGCCGGGTGGAGGCACTGGAGAAGCTGCGCCACCAGATGGAGGAGCGGGGCATCGAGTGCATCGCGGTGCCCGGGGACGTGACGATCCAAGGGGACGTGGACCAGGTGGTGCGCGAGTGCCTGGCGCACTTCGGCCGTGTGGACATCCTGGTGAACGACGCGGGAGTGCAGAGCTACGGGCTCTTCGACGAGCTGCCGTGGGAGCACATCACGCGCATCTTCGACATCAACTGCTTTGGCTTCATGCGCTTCGCGCGGGCGGTGCTACCGCATTTCCGGGCGCGGGGCAGCGGGCACATCCTCAACATCCAGTCGATGCTGTCGAAGGGCTCGGCGCCACTGTTGTCCGCGTACAGCGCGAGCAAGCACGCCACGCTGGGGTGGGCGAAGAGCCTGGAGCTGGAGTTGATGGGGACGGGCATCCAGGTGTCGAACGTGCTGGTGCCCTCGGTGGACAGCAACATGTTCGCGCACGCGCCGACGATGTTCGGCCTGGCGCCCAAGCCGGTGCCGCCCACGTATGACGTGGACGTGGTGGCGCGAGCGGTGGTGCGGTGCGCGATGCGCCCGGGGAAGACGGTGGTGCCGGTGTTCCTCCAGGGCAAGCTGATGCTGTGGCTGAACCAGCTCTTCCCGTGGGTGGGCAAGGCCATCATGGGGCAGTGGGGCGCGCGGATGCAGATGCGCGACGTGCCCGTCACCCGGCCCAAGGGCAATCTCTTCCACGCGATACCGCAGGGGGTGGGCCCTCACGGGCCGGTGCCGCCCACGCCACTGTGGAAGCGCATTTCGGCGACTGCGGGGCTCGCCGCGCTCGTAGGTGGCTTGGTACTGAGCGTGGCCGGACTGGCGCGCGCGGCACGCTGAGCGAGGCCTGCCCTACCTCTCCCGTCAGACCTTCCTGTAGAATGCGAGCGGTCAGGCAGCAAGGCCTGCGGGAGGAGCGGACATGGGCAGGGGAAAGCGTCCAGCCACCTACGAGGACATCGAGGCGCTACCGCCGGGGTGGGTGGGGGAGATCATCGACGACGAGCTGTGGGCCTTTCCACGGCCGGCGAAGTGGCACGCGTGGGTGGCTTCGGCACTTGGGGGGATGTTGGGCAATACCTTCAGCTATGGGCAGGGAGGCCCGGGTGGCTGGTGGATCCTGTACGAGCCGGAGCTGCACTTCGGTCGGCAGGTGTTGGTGCCCGACCTCGCGGGCTGGCGCCAGGAGCGTGCATCCGGACTGCTCGAGCGGGATGATCCCTTCTTCGACCTGACGCCCGATTGGGTCTGTGAGGTGTTGTCGCCCTCCACGGCCGCATTGGATCGTGGGCGCAAGTTGTCCCTCTACTACCAGGAGGGGGTGAGCCATGCCTGGCTGGTGGACCCGCGGGCTCACACCCTGGAGATCTACCGTCGAGGAGAGCAGGGCTGGCAGTTATCAGCCCGTCATGGCGGCGCAGAGGTGGTCCGCGCCGAGCCATTCGATGCCGAGCCGCTCGACCTGGGGCGACTCTGGGCTCCACGGTCTACTCCAGCGCCTGGGCCCTGATGCTTCGGAGGGTTGCTCACTCCTCCGATTCCAACTCCTCGATTGTGGGGAAGCGGATGAAGACCCACTCGCCGTCGGGCATGCGCGCGACGTTGTAAAGAGTCCCCGCTACCCCCAGGACGGTTTCATGGGGAACTGTCCACTGGGCCCGCAGCCATGCAAGGGCCGCGTCCCGGCATGCGAAGGAGTGCTGGGGCTTCGGCCAGGCTTCTTCAGTGTCGAAGATCCTGGCGAACTCCCAGAAGTCTTTCATCCGGCCGATGTGCTGGATGAAGTGGAGCGCCTTGGCTGCGGTCTTGATGGTGGTCTCCGCATCCGGTTCGCTGGAGTGCTGCCCGGCCAGTACTTCGAGGGTGTTGCAGAGGTTTTCCAGCTTGGAATCCATGTCACTCCACGTATCGATGGAACCCATGGGCACGATTGCGCAGGTCGGGTTCGCTATTCTACCTGTGAAGTGGGACGCGGACTAGAATTCTCCGTGCATGTACCTCACTAGAGAACCCGGCTGTTCGGCCGAGTCTGGACGGCGGGAGAAATGGTCATCGTCCGTTATGACGAGGCTCAGGTTCCTGGAGGGGAGCGAATGCCCTTCTGTGCCGAGGTCGATGACAGCGGCGGGCAGGAGAAGAAGCCGGAGTCTCCCCCTGGCGTGGCCCTCATCCAGGACAATTTCGCTGCCGTGAGGGCCGTCTCCCGCTATGGCGAAATCGATTTCTCCAAGGAGCGGGGCAGGGTCTACCTCTACAGGACCATCGAGGATCTACCGCCGGAGGTGCGTGGCAAACAGAAGCAGTGAGCCGCGCCCCTTCGCCGGGCGGAGACGTCTCTCCCGGCGAAGAGGTCATTAGCGTTCTCCGCTTCAGCCGAGCAATGCCTGCGCGTGGTGGCGCAGGTGGTCGTCGATGAAGCTGGAGACGAAGTAGTAGCCGTGGTCGTAGCCGGGCTGCCGGCGCAGGGTCAGCGGATGTCCCGCGGCGGCGGCGGCGCGCTCCAGGGCCTCGGGCAGGAGCTGGGTGGCCAGGAAGTCATCGGCGTCTCCCTGGTCCACCAGCAACGGCAGCTTCTCCGTCGCCCCGGTGATCAGCGCGCACGCGTCCCACTCGCGCCACGTGGTCCGGTCGGGCCCCAGGTAGCGGCTGAAGGCCTTCTCGCCCCAGGGGCAATTCATCGGGTTGCTGATGGGCGCGAACGCGGACACCGACAGGTAGCGCCCCGGGTTGCGCAGCGCGCACACCAGCGCCCCGTGCCCGCCCATCGAGTGTCCGCTGATGCCTCGCTTCCCGTTCACCGGGAAGGTCTTCTCCACCAGCGCGGGCAGCTCGTGCACCACGTAGTCGTGCATGCGGTAGTTCCGCGACCAGGGCTCTCGCGTGGCGTTGACATAGAAGCCCGCCCCGTGCCCGAAGTCCCAGGCGCCGTCCGGATCTCCCGGCACGTCCTTGCCTCGCGGGCTGGTGTCGGGCACCACCAGGGCGATGCCCAGCTCCGCCGCGAGCCGCTGCGCCCCGGCCTTCTGCGAGAAGTTCTCGTCCGTGCAGCTCAGCCCGGAGAGCCAGTAGAGCGCCGGCACCTGCTCGCCCCGAGCCGTCTTCGGCGGCAGGTAGATGGCGAACGTCATGTCGCAGCCCAGCGTGCTGGACTTGTGGCGGTAGCGCTTGAGCCAGCCTCCGAAGCTCTTGTGGCTGGAGACGACCGTCAGGGTTTCACTCATCGCGGCCTCCGGCTCAGCGGTTGAACAGGAGCACCGAGCGGATGCTCTTGCCCTCGTGCATCAGGTCGAACGCCTTGTTCACCTCTTCCAGTCCCATCTTGTGGGTGATGAAGGTGTCCAGCTCGAACTCGCCGCGCATGTACCGGTCGACGTAGCCCGGCAGCTCGGTGCGTCCGCGCACGCCGCCGAACGCCGAGCCGCGCCACACCCGCCCCGTCACGAGCTGGAACGGCCGGGTGGAGATCTCCTCGCCCGCTCCCGCCACGCCGATGATGATGCTCTCGCCCCAGCCCTTGTGGCAGCACTCGAGCGCCGAGCGCATCACCTGCACGCTGCCGATGCACTCGAAGGAGTAGTCCACGCCGCCGTCCGTCAGCCCGACGATGACCTCCTGGATGGGCCGGTCGTAGTCCTTCGGGTTGATGCACTCGGTGGCCCCGAGCTGCTTCGCCACCTCGAACTTCGCCGGGTTGATGTCGATGCCGATGATGCGCGAGGCCTTCGCCATGACGGCGCCGATGATGACCGACAGGCCGATGCCGCCCAGGCCGAACACCGCCACCGTGCTCCCCGGCTTCACCTTGGCCGTGTTGAGCACCGCGCCCATGCCCGTCGTCACGCCGCAGCCCAACAGGCACACCTTCTCCAGCGGCGCCTCCTTGGAGATCTTCGCCACGGCGATCTCCGGCAGCACCGTGTACTCGGAGAAGGTGGAGGTGCCCATGTAGTGGAGGATGGGCTGGCCCTTCTTGGAGAAGCGCGACGTCCCATCCGGCATCAGGCCCTTGCCCTGCGTCGCCCGGATGGCCTGGCAGAGGTTCGTCCGGCCCGAGCGGCAGAACTTGCACTCCCGGCACTCGGGTGTGTACAGCGGGATGACGTGGTCACCCGGCTTCACCGAGGTGACGCCCTCGCCCACCTCCTCCACGATGGCGCCGCCCTCGTGTCCGAGGATGACCGGGAAGAGGCCCTCGGGATCCTTGCCGGAGAGCGTATAGGCATCCGTGTGGCAGACGCCCGTGGCCACCATGCGCAGCAGCACCTCGCCCTTCCTGGGCGGAGCGACGTCGATCTCCTCGATTTCGAGTGGACGGTTGGCGGCCCAGGCGACGGCGGCGCGGGATTTGATCATCGGAGGGACTCCTCTGCGGGGGGTGAAGTGCCTCGCTAGCTAATCCATGGGGGCGGGTGGATCTTCATCGCTCCGGGAAAAGATTGTTGCCGTCCAGGGATAATCCCGTGGCAGATGGACCCCGCATGAACCGGTGGGAAGGAATCGACGAGTTCGTCGCCGTGGCCGAGACGAGCAGCTTCTCGCGCGCGGCCGAGCGCCTGGGGGTGTCCTCCTCGCACGTGAGCCGGCAGATCAGCCGTCTGGAGGACAGGCTCCAGGCGCGGCTCTTCTACCGCACCACCCGGCGCGTGTCGCTGACGGAGGCGGGGCACACCTTCCTGGCCCATTGTCAGCGGCTCGCCGAGGAGCGGGACGAGGCCTTCCTCGCGGTCAGCGACCTACAGGGCACGCCCAAGGGTCTACTGCGCATGACGTCGGCGGTGACGTACGGCGAGCGCTTCATCGTGCCGCTGGTCAACGCCTTCATGGCTCGGCATCCCGGGCTGCGCGTGGACATCCACCTCACCAACCAGACAGTGGACCTGGTGCAGGAGGGGTTCGATCTGGCGATCCGGCTCGGCCGGCTGACGGACTCCACGCTGGTGGCGACGCGCCTGGCGCCGCGGTCGATGTACCTGTGCGCCGCGCCGGAGTACCTGGAGCGCTACGGCACGCCGCACAGCCTCTCGGAGCTGGAGCGCCACCCGTGTCTGATTGGCACCACGGATGCCTGGGTGTTCCAGGACGAGCAGGGCCACGAGCACGTCTTCCGGGCGCGCGGGCCGTGGCGCTGCAACAGTGGCGCGGCGGTGCTGGATGCGGCGCTGCGGGGCTTCGGCCTCTGCCAGCTCCCGGACTACTACGTGCGCGAGCACCTGCGCTCGGGCCGGCTCATCTCCCTGCTCGAGGCCAACCAGCCGCCGAACACCGCCGTCTGGGCGCTCTATCCGCAGAAGCGGCACCTCTCGCCCAAGGTTCGCCTGTTGGTGGAGCACCTCAAGCGCGAGCTGCCGCTGCTGCCCGAATACCGGGCCTGACGGCCACCCGGAGAAGCAGACGGCCGATCGACCCTCTCCGTGTCAGGGGGAGTTCACGGGTTGTCCACCCCTGGCGCTGGCCCAACCTTGAACCCGTTTTCGTGAACCCTTCGACAGGGAGAGACGGACATGATCAAGGCTGACAGACCCAAGCTATCGGATCGCCCCCTCGCGGTCGTGACGGGCGCTTCCAGCGGCATCGGTTACGAGCTCGCCAGGCAGTTCGCGCGCAATGGCTTCGACCTCCTGGTCTGCGCGGAGGACCCCGGCATCGTGGAAGCCGCGCAGACCTTCGAGACCCTGGGTGCCAGGGTGGAGAGCATTCAGGCGGACCTCTCCATCTACGACGGTGTCGAGAAGCTCTACGCGCGGACCCAGGCGCTGGGCCGTCCCGTGGATGCCATCGCCATCAACGCGGGCGTGGGCGTGGGCGGTGACTTCGCCCGGGAGACGTCGCTCGAGGCCGAGCTCAACCTCATCAACCTCAACGTCACGTCCGCCGTGCACCTCTCCAAGCGCGTGCTGAAGGACATGGTCGCGCGCGGGGAGGGACGCATCCTGTTCACCTCGTCCATCGCGGCCGCCATGCCCGGGCCCTTCGAGGCCGTGTATGCCGCCTCCAAGGCCTTCCTGCTCTCGTTCTCCGAGGCCATCCGCAACGAGCTCAAGGACACCGGCATCACGGTCACGGCGCTCCTGCCGGGCCCCACCGAGACGAACTTCTTCCACCGCGCGGGCATGGAGGACACCAAGGCGGGGCAGAAGGACGAGCAGGACAGCGCGGAGCTCGTCGCGCGTCAGGGCTTCGAGGCCTTGATGGCCGGTGAGGACAAGGTCGTCGCCGGTTCGTTCAGGAACAAGGCGATGGCCGCCGCGGCCAAGGTGTTGCCCGACAAGGCCTCGGCCGAGCAGCACCGCAAGCTGTCGGAGCCGGGTTCGGGCCGCCACCACTGAGTCGCGCGCCGGAGCGGATCCACGGGCGAGTGGGTCCGCTCACTGGAACGTGTCGACCACGGTGAACGGGACGCTCCGGGGCAGGGTGATGGAGCCGGGGGTGGTGCCCGCCTCGGCGTAGACGCCTCCCGGGGCCGGGGAGCCGAGCACCAGGCACACGGGCAAGGTCTGCCCATCCGGCGTGCGCGCCTGGGTGTAGTGGGCCTGGACCCTGCCCGTGTCCATCCAGAGCACGCCGTCGACGAGCGTGCCCGCGGGCAGGGTCCCCACGGCCGTCTCCAGGCGGCTCGTCACCTGGCCCTGGCGGTAGACGCCGTAGTCCTGGGGGCCTCCAGGCTGATCGGCTTCGAGGAGCATGGAGCCCTTCTGGCCCGGCTCCACCTCCAGCTTCTTCATGAGCTCGAGGGTCTGGGGCGTGCAGGTCTGGCGGGGCGCGGCGGTCTGCTTCTTGCCGACCAGGGCGCACGCGGTCAGCGCGAGGGCACTCGCGCCAAGGCAGAGCTTCAGATGGATCCTCATGGGGCTGTCTTACTCCCCCGAGGTGCCCGGGTGCCGGTGTCCCGCGTGCGGCCGTCGGGCAACGGACGAAGCGCTACGCGTCGGTGAGCGGCCTTCGATGGGGCGTCCACGTCCGGTGATCCCAGACGAGCGACAGCACGCCGACGAGCACGCCCACGATGATGGCGTTGAGGGTGGGGGTGCGGTAGCCGCCATAACCCAGCGCGAAGGGCGAGAGGATGAGCCACACGGCGAGCAGGGTATTGGCGTAGCGCAACTTGGGGATGGCGATGGCCGCGAGGGCCATCAGGATGACGCCCAGACCCACGCACAGGTCATTGAGCTGCGCTACCCGGAGACGGTAGTCGAGCACGAAAGGAGCCGACACCAACCAGAAGCCCAGGATGACGTTCAACCAGCGAGCCCACATGCGCCGCTCCTCCGGACACTTGCACCGGTGATGGTTTCAGTTGATGGATTCAAATTGGGGAGGCCGGTCTGCCCCTGCCAACCCGGAGCGGGTGAGCCGAGCCAGGGCTGTCCGCCTGCCCTCGGGAGAGCACGGCCTCGGTGAAGAACCCGAAGACGAGCGTCTGGAGCACGAGCAGCCGGCGCTCGGTGGGAGACCAGGTGCGAGGTGGGCGCGTGACACGGAGGACGGGAAAGGTGAGCCGCTCGAGGAGCCACACCGCACCTCCCAGCGAGAGCCCGCGAAGCCGGACGGTGGACGGAAGCGCGGGCCGGAGCCACGCATAGAGCGCGCCGAGTGTGGGCCCGTAGACCCAGCGCATGAGGAGTCCCCAACGAAAGGCCTCACGAGCACCGAGCCGTACGCCGAGCCACCGTCTGGCCCCTCGCCTGGCGATATCCCTGACGGAGTAGGGAGGCAGATGACCGCTCCAGCGATCGCGGAAGGGCTCCCACCCGGTGAGTGCGAGTGTGCCGAGTACCCCCGCGCCCAGCCCATGCAGAAGACGCCTGCCTGGCCCGGTTCCCATGCGCACCTCCCGAAGTGCTTCCTTCGCACTCCGAGGAAGGTAGGGGTGCCCCGGGGAGGCAGAGCGAGCCCGCCTCCTCTCCCCGTGGGGTGGGGGGGGAGCCCTCGAGCGGACAGATAGCTCTTGCGCATGCGAAGCCCGAGACACACGGGCACAAGGCAATTGCGTCCGCTATTCCTTTGCGGCCTACTAGGCCGTAACGAAGGATGGCAATGGGACTGCGCGTACTGGCATTGGTGGCATTCCTCGGGCTGCACTCAGGCATGGGTGCGCTGACGGGATTGCTGCACCTGTGCCGGGACGAGGTGCGGCTGCGGGCCACGTGCTGCTGTGGCCACGGCAAGAAGGCCGGACAGCCCGCGCCCCAGGAGCTGGGACAGGCGGCGGAGCTGCGCTGCTGCGACGCGCCCGTGGTCCGGCCCGAGCAGTCCACGGCGCTCGCGATGTTCGAGAGCCGCTGGGAGCTGCCCGCGAAGGCCCTGCTTCCGGTTCGGCCCGTGCTGCCGCCGCCGCCCGAGCCGGAGTCGCTGCCCGAGGCGTGGGTTCGCACCCAGAGCCACCATCGTTCCACGGCGCCGCCGATCTACATCCAGCACTGCACGTACCTGATTTGAGCCGGGAGCCCGAGCGCTGAAGCGCGGAGGGACGGGTGCACGTGTGCCCGCCGTCCGTCTTTCGCCCGAGGCCCCGGTGTGCGTTCGCGCTCCGGGAGCGGGCCCTCGTCTCACTTTTGGAGTCCGAGCAGATGTTCCACGACATGAAGAACCGGTGGCCCCGCGTGGGCGCCACCGCGGTGACGCTTGGCGCGCTGTGGCTCGCCGGTGTCGCCCGGGCCCAGGCTTCCGACGAGCCCTTCACGGGCGCGCGGGTGCTGGAGCGGGCGGAGCTCGTGCGGCAGGTGCTGGAGCGCAACCCGGGATTGGAGGCGGCGCGAGCGGCGTGGCGGGCGGCGCAGGCGCGGCCCGAGCTGAGCACGGCGCTGGAGGATCCGATGCTGCGCTACGAGATGGCGCCGCTGTCGCTCTTCTCGCGCGAGACGAGCTTCGGCCAGTCCATCGAGCTGAGTCAGCGGTTGCCCTTTCCGGGCAAGCGGGCGCTGGCGGGCGAGGTGGCCAGGGCCGAGGCGGAGGCGATGCGCGGGGACTTCGAGGCGGCGCGGCTGCGGCTCGCGCTGATGGCCTCGATGCTCTACGACGACCTGTACGTGGTGCACCGCGGGCTGGTGGTGAACGCGCACCATGAAGAGGTGCTGCGCGAGATGCGGCGCGCTGCCGAGGCGCAATATGTCGCGGGCCGGGCGTCGCAGCAGGATCCCCTGCAGGCGGAGGTGGAGCTGGGGATGCTGGAGCGCGAGCGGCTGATGCTCGAGTCCCAGCGCGAGGTCCTCCAGGCCCAGCTCAACGGGCTGCTGCACCGGGCGCCACACCTGCCCCTGCCGCCACCGCCCGAGACGCTCGCGGTGTCCACGGAGTCACCGCCGCCGGTCGAGTCCCTCGCGGAAGAGGCGCTGAAGCAGCGTCCGGAGCTGGCGAGCCAGCGCGCGCGGGTGGGCGGCGGCGACGCGTCGGTGAAGCTGGCGCGGCGCGAGTCCTTCCCGGACGTGATGGTGATGGGCTCGTACAGCACGATGTGGATGGAGACGCCGCACCGGTTCATGGCGGGCGTCGCGCTGGAGCTGCCCCTCTTCCAGGGGAAGCGGCGGGCGATGGTGGACGAGGCGCGGGGGATGCTCCAGCGGATGAAGAGCGAGGAGGAGCAGCTCGCGGACGACATCCGGGTGGAGGTGGCGCAGGCGAGGGCGCGGCTGGTGGAGGCGCGCAAGGCGGTGGCGCTGTACCGGGACCGGGTGGTGCCGGCGGCGAACGACCAGGTGGCGGCGGCGCGAGCGGGCTTCGAGTCCGGGCGCAACGGCTTCCAGGTGTTGCTGGACGCGGAGAAGAACCAGCGCGGCGTGGAGCTGCGCTTCGAGGAGGCCCTGGCGGACGTGCAGCGTCGTCAGGCCGAGCTGCAACGCGCGCTCGGGCGGGTGCCCGGGTTGCCCGAGGAGGGGAGTGTTCCATGAGCACGCAAACGTCGTCGTATCGCCGCTGGCTGGGGCCCCTGCTCTGGAGCGTGGGGCTCGTGGTGTTGGGGCTCGTCTTCCGGGGGCCGCTGGTGGACTGGTTCACCGGGGCGCGGGTGAAGGACGCTCCGGCGAAGGCGGCTCCGGCGGCCACCGCGCACGAGGCGCACGGACACGAGCAGGCCCAGGGGCCCACGGGACCGGCACTGCCCTCGGGGCCGCTGCCGGGCGTGTCCGTCGAGTACGCGCGAGCGGCCTTCGAGGCCACGGAGCGGATGCGCCTGCTGCTGGCGAACGACTCGCTGGAGGGGCTCGACACGCGAGCGCGCGAGGTGGTCGCGGCGCTGCGGGCCCTGGCCGGGGAGCTGAAGGGCGCGGAGGGGACGAAGGGCGTGGAGTCGGGCGCGGAGGCGGCCGAGCGGCTCGCGGAGACGAAGGGCCTGGACGAGGCGCGGGCGCGGTTCGGCGAGGTGACCCGGGTGCTGGTGGGCCTGGCGGAGGCGGACTCGCGGCTGCGCGAGGGCTGGCACGTCTTCCAGTGCCCGATGGAGAAGGGCTTCAACAAGTGGGTGCAGCGCAACCAGGCGATGGAGAACCCGTACATGGGCCGGCGGATGCTGGCGTGCGGCGTGGAGTCCGAGTGGAAGGTGGGCTCGAAGCCGAAGGCACCCGCGCCGGCCCCGGGGGAGATCGCCCACTACACGTGTCCGATGCACCCCTCGGTGAAGCAGGCGGGACCGGGGCAGTGCCCGAGCTGCGGCATGGACCTGACGCCGGTGACGCGCGAGGAGCTGGAGAGCGGGACGGTGCTGATCGACTCCATCCGCCGGCAGCGGATTGGCGTGAAGACGGCGCCGGTGAAGGTGGGGCCGATGGACCTGTCGGTGACGGCGCTGGGGCGGGTGACGTACGACGAGACGGCGCTGGTGGACGTGACGCTGAAGCTGGACGGCTACATCCACGAGCTGCACGTGGACGCGACGGGGCAGCCGGTGAAGAAGGGCCAGGCGCTGTTCACGCTCTACAGCCCGGAGCTGTACGCGGCGCAGCAGGAGTACCTGCTGGCGTTGAAGAGCCAGGCGGCGGCGAAGGACTCAGGGGCACCGGAGCGGATGGACTCGCTGGTGCATGCGTCGCGCAAGCGATTGGAGCTGTGGGGCCTGACGAGGGCGCAGCTCGACGCCATCGCGAAGAAGGGCGCGCCCATCGAGAACCTGCCCTTCCTGGCTCCGGCGAGTGGCTACGTGCTGGAGAAGAGCGTGGTGGCGGGCGCGGCGGTGCGAGCGGGAGACCGGCTGTATCGGATCGCCCCGTTGGACAAGGTGTGGGTGGAGGCGGACGTCTACGAGACGGATCTGCCGAGAGTGAAGGTGGGGCAGGAGGTGGTGGTGACGCTGCCGTACCTGCCGGGACGCACGTTCAAGGGACGGGTCGGGTACATCTATCCGGCGCTCCAGGCGAGCACGCGCACGGGCCGCATCCGGGTGGAGCTGAAGAACCCGGAGCTGGAGCTGAAACCGGACATGTACGCGGAGGTGCAGCTGAAGCAGGAGGGAGGAGCGCGGTTGCAGGTGCCGGAGTCAGCGGTGCTGTACACGGGGCCGAGACGCCTGGTGTTCGTGGACCTGGGGGAAGGGCGACTGGCGCCGCGCGAGGTGAAGCTGGGCGTTCACGCGGGAGAGTCGTACGAGGTGTTGGAGGGATTGAAGGAGGGGGAGGTGGTGGTGACGAGTGGGAACTTCCTGGTGGCGGCGGAGAGCCGGATCCGTTCGGCGGCGGACCACTGGGGAGGAGGCGAACATGAGTCCCACTGAGGACAAAACCCCTCTCCCTCCGGGAGAGGGACGGGGTGAGGGTATCGAGAACCCCGGGTTGCTCCAGAAGCTCATCGCGGGGAGCGCGAAGAATCCATTCTTCACGCTGCTGTTGGTCGGAGGACTCGCGCTCTGGTCCGTGCTCGCGATGCGAGACACGAGGCTCGACGCGATTCCAGACCTGTCGGACGTGCAGGTCATCGTCTTCACGGAGTGGGAGGGGCGGAGCCCGGACCTGATGGAGGACCAGGTGACGTATCCCATCTCCTCGGCGCTGCTGGCGGCGCCGAAGGTGCGCTACGTCCGAGGGCAGTCGATGTTCGGGATGTCGTTCGTGTACGTCATCTTCGAGGACGGCACGGACATGTACTGGGCGCGGAGCCGGGTGCTGGAGTACCTCGACACGGCGAAGTCGAAGCTGCCGGAGGGGGTGATGCCCTCGCTGGGGCCGGACGCGACGGGAGTGGGCTGGGTCTTCCAGTACGCGCTGGTGGACGAGACGGGGAAGACGGACCTGCAGGAACTGCGGAGCATCCAGGACTGGAACATCCGCTACGCGCTGGAGAGCGTGCCCGGGGTGGCGGAGGTGGCGAGCCTGGGGGGCTACGTCAAACAGTACCAGGTGGACGTGGACCCGAACCGGCTGCGGGCCTACGGGGTGACGCTGGGCGAGGTGGCGCAGGCCATCCGCGAGTCGAACGAGGACGTGGGCGGACGGGTGCTGGAGATAGCGGGCCACGAGCACATGATCCGCGGGCGCGGCTACATCCAGAGCACGAAGGACATCGAGAGCATTCCGCTGAAGGTCGAGTCCAACGGCACACCGGTGCGGGTGAAGGACGTGGCGCAGGTGTCGCTGGGCCCGGAGCCGAGGCGGGGGCTGGCGGAGCTGGACGGCAAGGGCGAGACGGTGGGCGGCATCGTGGTGATGCGCTACGGGCAGAACGCGCTGGACGTCATCGACGCGGTGAAGGCGCGGCTGGCGGAGGTGCAGCGCAGCCTGCCGGAGGGGGTGGAGGTGGTGGTGACGTATGACCGCTCGGGGCTCATCCGGGACGCGATCGCCACGCTGACGGACACGCTGGTGGAGGAGATGGTGGTGGTGAGCCTCATCATCTTCCTCTTCCTGCTGCACGCGAGGAGCGCGCTGGTGCCCATCATCACCCTGCCGGTGGCGGTGGTGCTGTCGTTCCTGCCGATGCTCTGGCAGGGGCTGACGGCGAACATCATGTCGCTGGGCGGAATCGCGGTGGCGATTGGCGAGCTGGCGGACGCCTCCATCATCCTGGTGGAGAACGTGCACAAGAAGCTGGAGGAGTGGGAGGACGCGGGGAAGCCGGGGACGCGGCTGAACGTCATCATCCACGCGATGCAGGAGGTGGGGCCGAGCGTCTTCTTCTCGCTGCTGGTGATGACGGTGGGGTTCATCCCGGTCTTCACGCTGGAGGCGACGGAGGGCCGGATGTTCAAGCCGCTGGCGTTCACGAAGACGTACAGCATGGCGTTCGCGTCGGTGCTGGCGGTGACGTTGACGCCGGCGCTGGCGGCGCTGTTCATCCGGGGGAAGGTGATTCGGGAGGAGTCGAACCCGGTGAACCGCTGGCTGGTGCAGGGGTACGCGCCGGTGGTGCGCTGGGTGGTGAGGCACCGCAAGGCGGTGGTGCTGGGCTCGGTGGTGGTGATGGCCTTCACGGTGCCGGCGTTCCTGCGGCTGGGGAACGAGTTCATGCCCCCGCTGAACGAGGGCGCCATCCTCTACATGCCGAGCGCGCCGCCGGGCATGTCGGTGACGGAGGCGGCGAAGGTGCTCCAGTCGATGGACGCGGAGCTGAAGAAGATACCGGAGGTGGAGCGCGTCTTCGGGAAGATGGGGAGGGCGGAGACTCCAACGGACCCGGCGCCGATTGGAATGGCGGAGACGGTGGTGACGCTCAAGCCGAAGGACCAGTGGCGTCCGGGGATGACGTGGGAGGGCCTGCTGCGGGAGATGGACGAGAAGGTCCAGTACCCGGGCATGCCGAACATCTGGTGGATGCCCATCCAGACGCGCACGGAGATGTTGGCCACGGGCATCCGCAGTCCGCTGGGCATCCAGGTATTCGGAGACGACCTGGAGACCATCGAGAAGGCGGCGGTGGATATCGAGAAGGTGATGGCGGGCGTGCCGGGGACTCGGAGCGCGTTCGCGGACCGCTCGACGGGTGGCTTCTACGTGGACGTGAAGGTGAAGCGCGAGGAGGCGGCCCGGCTGGGCCTGAGGGTGCGGGACGTGAACGAGGTGGTGATGGGGGCGATTGGCGGCGAGGAGGTGACGCAGACGGTGGAGGGTCGCGAGCGCTACCCGGTGAGCGTGCGGTACGCGCGCGAGCTGCGTGACACGCCGGAGCTGCTGCGCGAGGTGTTGGTGCCCACGCCGGGAGGCGCGCAGGTGCCGCTGGGGCAGGTGGCGGACATCCGCTTCGTGAATGGCCCGCCAATGATTCGCAGCGAGGATGGCAAGCTGGTGGGCTACGTCTTCGTGGACCCGGGAGACGTGCCCATCGCCGACTACGTCCAGACGGCGAGGGCGGTGGTGGAGAAGGAGGTGAAGCTGCCGGACGGCGTGCGCATCGAGTGGAGCGGGCAGTTCCAGTACTTCGAGCGGGCGAAGGAGAAGCTGAAGGTGGTGGTGCCGCTGACGCTGCTGGTGGTGCTGGTGCTGCTGTACCTGAACACGAAGTCCTGGACGGAGACGGGGATTGTCTTGCTGGCGGTGCCCTTCAGCCTGATTGGGGCCATCTGGCTTCTGTACCTGCTCGACTACAACCTGAGCGTGGCGGTGTGGGTGGGGTTGATAGCGCTGGCGGGACTGGACGCGGAGACAGGGGTGGTGATGCTGCTGTACCTGACGCTGGCGCACCAGAAGGCGCAGCAGGAGGGCCGGCTGAGAAGCTTCGCGGACCTGCGGGAGGCCATCGTCGAGGGAGCGGCGCGGCGGATCCGCCCGAAGCTGATGACGGTGCTGACGACGCTGTTGGGGCTGGCGCCGGTGATGTGGAGCACGGGGACGGGGGCGGACGTGATGAAGAGAATCACGGCGCCGATGGTGGGAGGCGTGCTGACGTCCTTCCTGTTGGAGCTGACGGTGTACCCGGCCCTGTTCGCGCTGTGGAAGGCGAGGAAGCTGCCACCGGAAGAACCCGGAGAGGACGTGCGGATACCACCGGAGTCCCCGAAGGCCCTGTCCGCGTGACCCTCCCTCCATCCATCCCTCCCTCTCCCTCCGGGAGAGGGTCGGGGTGAGGGTATTGCCCAGGGCTGTTCTCGTTGCCCGGTGTTCCTGGTGGCCAGACGGAACGTTGGCTTCTCGCCAGAGGCTCGGGGCGCACCGTGTCAACCCATTCACGTGGGGCGCATATCGGGACCACCCTGACCATGTTCACGGTCTGGAAGACGGTGACGGATACCCTCACCCCGTCCCTCTCCCGGAGGGAGAGGGGATATATAGGAGACACGATGCCCCAGTACGACTTCGACTTGTTCACCATTGGCGCGGGCTCGGGCGGTGTGGCGGCCAGTCGCCGGGCGGGCTCCTATGGTGCTCGGGTCGCCATCTGTGAGGACAGTCGCATCGGCGGCACCTGTGTGCACCGCGGTTGCGTGCCCAAGAAGCTGCTCGTCTACGGCGCGCACTTCCGCCATGACTTCGAGGACGCCGCCGGTTATGGCTGGGAGCTCTCCGAGCCCGGCTTCGACTGGAAGAAGCTCCAGGCGGCGAAGGACAAGGAGTTGGAGCGGCTCGACGGCGTGTACCGGCGCTTGCTCCGGGACTCGGGAGTCCAGCTCATCGAGGGCCGGGGCCGCGTCGTCGACGCGCACACGGTGGAGGTCAACGGCCAGCGCTACTCGGCCGAGCGCATCCTGGTGGCCACGGGCTCGCGTCCCTTCCTCCCCGAGGTGCCGGGCATCGAGCACGCCATCTCCTCGGACGGCGCACTCTCCCTGCCGGAGCTGCCGCGCCGGCTCGCCATCGTGGGAGGGGGCTATATCGGGGTGGAGTTCGCGGGCATCTTCAACGCGCTGGGCGCGAAGGTGATGATGATCATCCGCGGCGACACGCTGCTGCGTGGCTTCGATGACGACATCCGCTCGTTCCTCACGCAGGAGCTGCGCAAGAAGGGCATCGAGCTGCGACCGGAGACCTTCATCCGCGACATCGAGAAGCGTCCGGACGGCACGCTGAGCCTGCTCACCCGCATGGGGGACACGCTCGAGGTGGACGCGGTGCTGTACGCGACGGGACGGGTGCCCAACACGAAGGGGCTCGGACTGGAGGATGTGGGCGTGCGCCTGGATGAGCACGGAGCCATTCAGGTGGACGAGTGGTCGCGCACCAGCGTGGAGAGCATCTTCGCGGTGGGGGACGTGACGGACCGCATCAACCTCACGCCGGTGGCGATCGCCGAGGGTCGAGCCCTCGCGGAGACGCTCTTCCACGACAACCCCACGAAGATGGACCACACGGGGGTGGCCTCTGCGGTGTTCAGCCAGCCGCCGGTGGGGACGGTGGGGTGCTCCGAGCGCGAGGCGCGCGAGCGTCACGGCAAGGTGGACGTCTACGTCTCCAACTTCCGGCCCATGAAGCACACCCTGAGCGGGCGGGACGAGCGCACGATGATGAAGGTCATCGTCGAGCGCGACACCGACCGGGTGCTGGGCTTCCACATGGTGGGCGCGGACGCTCCGGAAATCATCCAGGGCCTGTCGGTGGCGCTGAAGTGTGGCGTCACGAAGAAGCTGCTCGATGCGACGGTGGGCATCCACCCCACGGCGGCCGAGGAGTTCGTGACGATGCGCGACAAGCGCCCGGATCCGGTGGAGGACGCGGCCCGGGAGCTCGGCCACGACGCCCTCCAGCGCTGAGCCTCAGGTCCTCGCCCTCGTGAGCGAGCTTCACCAGGTCCGCACCCGTCCTTCAGCACAGCCGGAGCGGAGTCTTGCAATCCTCATGAATTGAGGATAATCTGTCGAACACTGATTCCTCGTTCCAGGAAGGGGGGGACATGATCGAGCTCACGTCGACGTACCTCCTGGTGGAGGTGCCCCGGCTGGATGACGGCTGCGAGGATGGACTCTCGCTGTCCCGTCGCTCCGTACTCACCGAGAAGCTCCTGCCCGCGACCCGGACGCCCGTGCCGCGCAATCGGGTCTGGCGTGCCGTGCCGAGGGAGCCCGAGCCCCTCGAATCACTGCCCGTCTGAATCTTTTGCGTCTCCCTGCAACCTCAAGGTTCTAGGTTGATCTCCCCGGATTTCAGGATAGCCTGAGGTTCATGGACACTCCGATATCCGCGCGGACCGCCATCTTGATGTCGCTGATGGGCGGCAGGGGATTCGGTCTGGAAATCATCGAGCGGGTGAGGGAGAGGACGCACGGGAAGATCAGCCTGAACGAGGGCTCCGTGTATCCGGCGCTCAAGGCGCTCGAGCGGGAGGGCTTGCTGCGCAGCTTCGATGGAGAGCCCATGCCCGAGCGGGGCGGACGGCCACGGCGTTATTACGAGTTGACGGGGGAAGGGCGCAGGGTGGCGAGGGAACAGCGCACGGCATTGCTCAATCTGCTGCAGCCCGCGGAGGCAGTCTGAATGGAAGTCCACTACCCGCCCGAGCCCGGTTCCCGGTTCCCGCTGTTGAGCGCGTTCGGGATGGAGGGAGACGTCGAGGACGGGCTCACGGACTCGCGCCGCCAGGTGCTCGCCGCGGACCTCCGCGGTGGCCGTGGGACGCTGGGGGTTCACGCGCCGCGGCCGCACACGCCCCTTCCGGAGCCGGAGGGGGAGACCTCCCGGACGTGGCTTTCCCCCGTGGCGCCGGAGTACCGGGTGGTGCGGCGCGTGGCGTGGTTCCTGGATGGGGTGGGCCGGTGGGTCGATCCGCGCATCGCCAACGAGGAGGTGGGGGACGCGCTGGAGCGCATCCATCAGGTGGCGGGGGCTCGGGCGCCCGCCTGGGTGCTCTATGCCATGGCGGGCGTGTCCGCCTTCCGGGTCCTCACCCACGCGGTGCAGGAGGCCCTGCGCCGGATGCTGCGGTAGGGCCGGGCTATCCCTTCACCAGGTTCTTCATCACGAACCAGACGTTCGCGGGACGCTCGGCGAGCCGGCGCATGAAGTACGGGTACCAGTGCCTGCCGTACGGCACGTAGACGCGTACCGGGTGGCCCTCGGCCGCCAGTCGCTCCTGCAGGTCGCGGCGGATGCCATAGAGCATCTGGAACTCGAACGCGCCGCGCGGCAGCCCCTTCTTCCGGGCATACGCCAGCGTTTCGTGAATCATCCGCTCATCGTGCGTGGCGATGCCGTGGTACACCCCGCTGTCGAGCAGGATGCGCATGACGCGCAGGAAGTTCTCGTCCACGTCGCGCTTGTCCTGGTACGCCACGTCGGGCCCTTCCAGGTAGGCGCCCTTGCACAGACGGATGCGGATGCGCTCGGCGCACAGGGCGCGCGCATCGGCCTCGGTGCGGTAGAGGTAGCTCTGGAGCACCGCGCCCACGTGCGGCTCGCCGAACTCCCGGTGCAGCGCGCGCACCACGTCCAGCGTCGTCTGGGTCACCGCGCCGTGCTCCATGTCCACGCGCACGAACGAGCCGCGCCGCTTCGCGTCGGCCACCACCTCGCGCGCGTTGGCCAGGGCGAGCTCCCGGTCGAAGAGCAGTCCGCACTGCGTGAGCTTCAGGGACACGTTGCCGCGCACGCCCACCTGGTCGATGCGCGCCAGCAAGCGCTGGTACTCGCGCACCTCGTCGCGTGTCTCGGCCTCGTTGCGCACCGCCTCGTTGAGGTGGTCGAAGGAGACCGACAGCCCACGCGCGTTCAACTCCTTCACCGCGGGCACGGCTTCCTCCAACGTCTCACCGGCGATGAAGCGCCGGGAGATGCGCCGCAGGGCCGGCACGCCGGTGGCGACATCCTTCAAGCCCTCCTGGCGCGAGAGGAACAGCAGGGCGGAGCGGGACAGTTGGGTGGCCTGGTCCATGGTGTTTTCTACGAGCCGTGTCGGGCGAGGAAGTCGCCGACGAAGGCATTGAAGGAGTCGGTGTGGCTCATGTAGGGCAGGTGGCTGGCCTCGCGGATGACCTCCAGGCGCGAGCCGGGGATGCGCGCGGCCACGTCCCGCGCATACGAGAGGGGCACCAGCATATCCCTGGCGCCGTGGATGATGAGGGTGGGCACGCGCAGGCGCTCGAGGTCATCCAGGTAGTCCACGGCCAGGATGTCCTGCAGCCGCCGCAGCAATTCCAGCGGTGAGAGCCGGCGCGCCTCGCGCACGATTTCGGCCCGGCCCTCGGGAGGCAGGTGGCGTCCACCCAGCACCCTCGCCACGGTGGGGGCGAAGATGTATGCGAAGGGTTTGGGTATGCGCACCAGCGTGGACAGGGCGAGGGCCCAGCGCCGGACCCGTTGCACGCTGGCCACCGGCGAGACGAGCACCAGGGCCTTCACCCGCTCGGGGTGCGTGAGCACGAAGAGGATGGAGAGGAGGCTGCCGAAGGACGAGCCCACCAGGGCGAAACGCTCGGGGAGCCGCGCGTCCGGGTGCTCCAGCGACGCCATGTTCCACTGCAACGGCGTATGCGTCAGGGGCGTATGCAGCGTCGGGGTCCATAGAAGGAACCGGTGCTGGTCCGCCAGGGGGCGCATGGGCGCGAACGAGCGGCCGGAGGCTCCCAGCCCAGGCAGACACAGCACGGTGCGCGACTCGTCCCGGGCGCCCCCCGGGAAGGTGAAGAGTCGCACCGGGGCGCCGCGCACCATCCGCTGCTCACACGACAGCTCATACCCTGGTTGGATTTCCTCCGGCTCGGGGACGAGCCGCGGCGCGGCGGGAAGGATGGCTTCACGCATGACAGGCTCGGACGAGAAGGTGGCTCACGGTGGTGGCGATGCGGTCTCGGAAGTGTTTCAGCCGGGACTCGGGTGCATCCGAGGGCGGCGGGGTGAGCGCCGGTCCGATGACGAACGTCATCTTCACGGGCAGGGGCAGCGGGCCCAGGCCAATGCCCAGCGGCACCCGGTATTTCTCTCCGGGTGCGAGTGGCACACACCACCGTTCGTCATTCGGACAGAGGAAGGTGTCATCCACGCCAAAGCCAGCGAAGGGCACGATGGGCACCCGCGCCTGGGCGGCGAGCCGCGCGAAACCAAGCGTCCCCTCCCACCGCAGCGTGTAGTGGTGCCGGGGCTTCTTGAATGTCTCCCAGGCCCCGCCCGGGTAGCAGACGACGAGGTGTCCTTCCCTCAGTGAGGCCAACGCCTTCTCCCGGGTGCCCTCGACACCTCCCAACCAGGGCAAAACGGTTCTCACCAGGGGGATTCTGAAGAACCCCCGCTCGGCCAGTCCCAACGGGTAGCGGCCTGTAGCTTGATGTATCAAATGAAAGAAGGCGGGTGTTTCATAGCCCCAGAGGCCATGGTTGCCCACGAGCAGCACCGGGCCCCGGGCAGGCAGGTGCTCGGCTCCGAGCAGGCGGGCCCGGTGGTAGAGCGCGGAGAGGGCCGCGCCCGTCTCGGCGAACCGGAAGACCGCGCGGCGTAAGGGGTTCTGGGTCGCGTCCACGCGGTCTGAAGATGGAGACGCCCGGCCTGGATGACACACCCCCGCCGCGTGCCTGCCTGCCAACTTCCAGCCTCAACGCCTGTCAGGAAGGCGGGAGGGCGCTGACGGAGGGGGACTTCCGGGCCCGGTGGTTGTCCGCCTTCCGAGCGGTGGCGATGGTTGTGGGGCCATGGGGCCTTTCGAAATGTTGTCAGGGAAGCACCGGGAGCTGCTGGCGTGCCTCGAGACGCTGGAGACGGGTGGGGGTGGGGTGCCGCCAGAGGCGCGGGTCGAGGCGCTGCTCGATGCGCTTCGGCTTCACATCCGGTTGACGGAACGCCACCTGCAACCACTGATAGTGCGGGTGGAGGGGCATGCTCGAGCCTTGCAGGAGGCCGAGCTCCTCCTGACGATGCATGAGCTGATGGCCGAGCTGGAGTGGTTTCCGCGAGGCGGCCTGGAGTGGCAGGTGCGGCTATTGGCCCTCGGGGACGCGGCGCTGGCGCATATCCGCTCGTTGGAGCTGCAGCTCTTTCCCCGGCTGGACGCGGCCCTCGATGACCGGGAGGAGCAGGACCTCGTCCGGGCCCTGGCGGCCACACGCGAGGCTTTGTGCTTGGAAATGCGGCGCACGCGTCATGGGTTGGGGGCGTTGGATCACGCCGATCCCTGCTCAATCGCTACCTGAACAAGCGGACAGTGATGTCCAGAATCGCCACGAAAAGCGCAACATTCATTTAAATTTAATCGACAAATCGTGTATCTGTGGAGTTATGACTGGGCAGCTGTTGAAGTAGAACAGCTCCTCATCAACAAACCCCTGATGAGGCGTCTCGCCCAGGAGACGGTCTCATCGAGAAGAGGATACACGAGCATGTCGGTCGACAAGGCATTCCGGGAGATGGTTCGTAACGAGATCGAGGCGCAGCTCAAGCCGCTGCGCGACCTTGTGTCGCGTCTGGAGGCGGGCACGTCGGATCTCGACAGGCTGCGCAACGTGGCCGAGCAGCTGGCGCCCCTGGCCAGCGCGGTGGGTCCCCTGTTCGGCGTTGCTGGTGGCGGTGGCGGTGGCGGCGGTGGTCGCGCCGCGACGACGGGCCGTCGTGGCCCGGGCCGTCCCGCCCGGAGCGCGGCGGCGGCTCCCGCTCCCGCGGCGACGGGTGGCAAGAAGCGCGGCCGCAAGCCGGCCGCCGAGGGTGGGGCGCGTGATTGCGCCATCATCGGCTGCGGCAAGCCCAGCCGCACCAAGGGTTACTGCGCCGCGCACTACCAGAAGCTGCGCATGCTCGAGAAGACCAACCGCCGCCCGTCGAACTGGGTGGACTACGCCGACCCGAACAGCGTGGAGGACATCAAGCTCCCGCGCGGTCGCGCCGCCGCCAAGGCCCTGGCCGAGGCGAAGAACGCGGGGTAGGCCCCCTCTCCGGCCGAGCCGGAGTTTGAGAGCCGGGCCCTCCCATCTCTTGCTGGAGGGTCCGGTTCTTGCGGGCCAGCAGTGAGCCCGTCATTCTTGTTTCATGAACAAGCGCGAGCTGGAACCCGGAATCTTCACCGACCTGGCCGGACGGACCACGTACGGCGACTACCTGCAGCTGGACCGGTTGTTGTCCGCGCAGGTGCCCCGCTCGCAACCGCCGCATCATGATGAGCTGCTGTTCATCATCCAACATCAGACGAGCGAGCTGTGGATGAAGCTGCTCGTGCATGAGCTGACGGCGGTCATCCGTTACATCCAGTCCGACAACCTGGAGCCCTCGTTCAAGATCTTCTCCCGCGTGGGGCACATCCAGCGGATGCTTTTCGAGCAGTGGAGCGTGCTGGAGACGCTCACCCCCAACGAGTACCTCGAGTTCCGGGGCGCGCTGGGGCAGGCCTCGGGCTTCCAGAGCTATCAATACCGCGCGCTGGAATTCCTGCTCGGCCACAAGGACGAGCACGCGCTCGGGCCCTTCAAGCACATGTCCGGAGTGCGCCTGGAGCTGGAGCGCTTCCTGGAGTCGCCCAGTGTATATGACGAGTTCTTGCGGCACCTGGCGCGCAAGGGGCACGCGGTGCCGGCGGACCGCGTCGAGCGCGACTGGCGTCAGCCCTATGAGAAGAGCGCCGGCGTGATGGAGGTATTCCGCGGCATCTACGAGAACATCGAGAAGCACTGGGATGCCTACGAGATGTGCGAGAAGCTGGTGGACGTGGAGGAGCGTTTCCAGCTCTGGCGCTACCGGCACATGATGACGGTGATGCGCGTCATCGGCTTCAAGCAGGGCACGGGGGGCTCCTCGGGCGTGGGCTTCCTGCGCAAGGCGTTGGACCTGCGCTTCTTCCCCGAGCTCTGGGATGTGCGCACCGAGCTCGCTCCCCCGGCCGGCAGGTAGGGCACCTGTCAGCGCTGTTCCCGGCGTGTCTCGTTCCTACCTTGAGCAGGAAAAGGAGGAGCACATGGCCGAGCACGAAAGGCCCAAGCACGAGCCCCCGCTTCCCGAGGATGACGAGGGACATCTTCGACGTCAGGCCGGAGACAGGCCCATTCCCACTCCCGGGCACATCGGCAATCTTCCCGATGATGCACCCGGCCCCGGCAAGCCGGTCGTCTTCCCTCCGCGTTCGCCAGAGGATTGAGTGTTCACTCCGGAAGGAGGGTGGATTGGGCTCCCTCCTTCCGCGTGCTAGGACAGCGGGGACATGCTCGTGCTCGCCCTCGCCGCCGTGCTCGTGGCCAATCCCAATCCCATCGACGCCTGGGCCCGGAAGGCCTGCCCTCCGCCCAAGCAGATGCCCGACTCCAACATCGAGATGAAGTTCATGGAGCAGAAGCGCGCGGAGTGCCTGCGCAAGGCCATGAACAAGGCGCTCGACAAGGTCATCGTCCCCCTCAAGAAGCAGAAGCCCGCCGCCTTCAAGGAGTGGATGTCCTTGCAGGCCGACTACAACCGCTGGATGGCCGAGTCCTGCGCCGCCCTCGAGGAGGCCAACTGGGTCGACCTCTCCTCCGGAGAGCGCTCCATGGGCACCGGCTACGGTTACACCGAGCTCCAGTGTCTCCAGCGGCAGTACGCCTGGCGCGGCTTCTACGCCGATGCCTGGGCCCGCAGGGACTGGAAGGGGATTGAGAAGGCCCTCCAGGGCTTCGCCGAGCCCGCCCGCAAGGCGCGCGAGTCCCTCCAGGCCTACCGCGCCAGGACCGGGGAGGTCGCCGCCCGCGCCCCCGTCCACGTGGAGGAGTCCGACCTCCCCGTGCGTCAGCTCTCCAAGGAGGACTGGAAATCCTACAACGAGCGTCTGGAGCGCGCCGCCGCCGGCCCCGAGGCGCTCGCCCCGCGCCAGTGCGCCCTCGTCCCCAGCCCCACCCCGGACTGCACCCAGCGCTTCGCCGACAGCCTCTTTTCCCAGCTGGACTTCTCCGAGGCCCTCGGCGGCGCGGAGGGGGGGAAGTAGCGCCGTCCGGCCCGGGGATGTCAGACCCCCTCCTCATCATGGTGGCCCCATGAACGCCATGATGAGCCCCGCCACCGTCTCCCACCTCGAGCCCCTGGCCCCGCGCCGGATGGGGCTCCCGATGGCCGCGCGTCCCGTCACCCCGCGCTCCGCCACGCTCCACGCCTATGCCACCTCCCAGCTCGGCGCCGAGCTCATCGGCACCTATGGGGCGGGCCGTGGCGTCCCCGGCTCCTGGCTCCTCTTGTCCGGCCTCGAAATCCACCTCGGCCAGAGCGTCCTCTCGCCGGATCTGCTCGGCTGGCGGCGCGAGCGCATTCCCCGCCTGCCCCGGGGCTCCTCCGGCATCGTCCTGCCCCCGGACTGGGTCTGCGAGGTGCTCGCCCACCCCGACGAGCGCGCCCACCTGCTGCCCCTCTACGCCCGGGAGGGCATCCGCCACGTCTGGCTGGTGGACCCCGAGGTGCGCACCCTGGAGGTGCTCGAGCTCGACGGCCGCCGCTACTCGCTCGTGGCGCTCCATTCGGGCTCCAGTACCGTCCGTGCCGAACCTTTTGGTGCATTGGAGCTCCCGTTGCGCCTCCTGTGGGCGGAATGAGCGGTTAGGCTGCGACTTCCCATGGTCGCAGCTCCGCTCATCATCGAGAGGGCCCAGGTCCTCTGTTACCGCACCTTCGACATCGCCGAGGAGATCAACCTCGACCACGCCCGGCGTGTCGTCTCCTCGGACACCCGCCGCCTCAAGCTCGGCCGGGAGAACAGCCAGTACCTCCAGTTGCCCAACCCGCCCCTGGCCTTCGAGCTGGGCCGGCGCGCGCTCGCCCTGCGTGAGGGGCCCGTCACCGTGGACGTGACGGCGCGCCTGTTCGACCACGGCGCCGCCTCCATCATCCTCCGCGTCCCGGTGTCCTCCGGCACCACGCTCGAGGCGCTCACCTCGCTGGCCGACGAGCTGTATGACAGCGTGGCCCTGGAGGAGCTCGCCCTGGAGCTCATCGAGGCGGTGCGCCGGATGATCGCCCCGGCCGTGCAGGGGCCCCACCTGTGGGACCAGAACGAGAGCTACACCGTCCTCTTCGTCGAGCGGATGGAGGGCAACCCCTCCGCCGAGGAGCTGCTGGCCCGCGCGGACCTGGCCCGGGTGCTGCTCGGCGAGGTGGACTCCAAGCCGCTGTCCTCCCGCGAGCGCGAGGCCGTCACCCAGTCGCGCTTCAGCTACACCGAGGAGGACCTGGTCGTCGTCGACTGGAACAGCGCCTTCGTCTACGAGCCCTCCGGCTCCGGTGACATTCCGGATCTGCTCGAGGTGGCCAACGCCCAGCTGCTCGAGTTCCGCTACTACGACGAGCAGCTCGATGGGCACATCGCCCGCATCCACGACCAGGTGCAGGCCCGGCGTCACGGCTTCCGCGCGCTCTTCCGCAGCCCCTACCGCGCCCTGGCCCGCGAGACGCTCGCCACCCTGGTGGACCTCAACGAGTTCATCGAGCGCATCGAGAACAGCCTCAAAATCATTGGCGATTTCTACCTGGCCAAGGTGTACGAGGCCGCCGTCAAGCGCATGCGCATCCCCGCGTGGCAGGCCTCGGTGACGCGCAAGCAGCAGCTGCTGGCCCAGACGTACGGCCTGCTCAAGGGCGAGGTGGACACGGATCGCAGCCACACCCTGGAGCTCACCGTCGTGCTGCTCATCGTCCTGGAGATCCTCTTCGCCGTCCTCCGGGTCTTCGAACATTGAGCCTGTGAACTTCCGGGCGAGCCAGAGAGTTCCGTTCATCTTGAATCCGACGCTTCGCCCGGCGGCGGGTGGGCAAGCGTGGCAAGTCGTGGAAAACTCTCATCTCAGGCCCGGGGCTGGTGGAGACCGGGTTTGGGGGGTGGGGCATGCAGATGCCCGGAAACAACTTTGTCGCCGCGGTGGAGCGCATGTCGCGCGCGCTGGAGCAGTTGGCTGCGGCTCCATCCGCGAAGGCCATGCTGCAAGAGGTGGTGCGCTGCGCCGCGGCTTCCCTGGGGATGGAGCGCGCGGCCGTCGCCTGGTTCGACGTGGAGGGCTCCCTGCTGGCCCAGGTCACGCCCGGGTTGTCGCCCGAGGCCGTGGTCTCGTGTGGGCGTCACCTGTTGCAGGGCGCGGAGCTGGCGTCCGCGCCCTGGCACTTCGAGCTGGGGGCCGCGGGAGTGGATCCGAAGCTGGCCGGGATGATGGACGCGATGGGGGCGGCGTCGCTGCTGGCGCTGCCGGTGCTCGGCGCGAGCGGCGGGTGTGTGGGCATCCTGTTGGGGCCCTCGCCCGAGCCGCGCGCCTTCTCGTGTGAGGAGACGCGGCGCTTCAATCTGTATGCGCGGCTGGCCGGACTGGCCATCGAGCGCGGCCGGTGGGTGGAGTCCGCGCGCACCTCCGCGCTGCAGGCCCGGGCCGAGGCCGAACAGGCCGAGCTGCTGCGCCTCACCAGCGTCCAGGCGGTGACGGAGGCCTTCGGGCGCGCCCTCACCCGCGAGGACGTGGGGCGGGCGGTGTTGGAATTGGGTGTGCCCGCGGTGGGCGCGTTGGGCGGGACGGTGCACCAGGAGTCGGCGGATGGGCGCTCGGTGGAGTTGGTGGCGGCGGTGGGCACCACCCAGGAGGAGCTGGCCCCGTGGAAGTCGTTGCCCCGGGAGATGCCCGGGATGCCCGGCTACGACGCGGCGGAGCGCGGCTCGCCCGTGTGGTTGGAATCCCCGGAGGAAGCACGGACGCGCTACCCCACCTTCGTGCCCTCCATGGAGCGCCAGCTCGCCAAGGCCTTCGCCTTCCTCCCCCTGCGGGTGGAGCAGCGCAACCTGGGGTTGCTCGTGTTTGGTTTCGCGCAGGCGCGGCACTTCACCGAGCTGGAGCGCACCCTCATGCTGGGGCTGGCCCGCCAGTGCGCGCAGGCCCTGGAGCGCGCTCGACTGTACGAGACGGAGCGCACGGCCCGGCTCCAGGCGGAGGCCGCCGGGCAGCGGTTGCAATTGCTGGCGGACGCGGGCGTGCTGTTGTCCAGCTCGCTGGAGTGGGAGTCCACGGTGGTCGGGGTGGCGCGGCTCGCGGTGGACGCCTACTCCGACTGGTGCGCGGTGGACTTCCTCGACGAGCATGGCGCCTTGCGGCGGCTCACCGTCCAGCACGCGCGCCCCGAGCGGGCGCTGCTCCATGGCACCATCGAGTTCTTCTCCCCGGAGCGCTCGCGGCCCTCGGCCATCACGGACGTGGTGCGCACCGGGCGCTCGCAGCTCGTCACCGGGCTGAGGCCTCCCGGTGCTCGCGAGGCGGAGGCGGGGAGCGGGCGGCAGCCGGAGGGGGGCTCGTTCATCCTCGTGCCCCTGGTGGCGCGCCAGCGCACCCTGGGCGCCATGTCCTTCGTGCGAGGGCCGGAGAGGCCGCCCTTCACGGAGGCGGACCGCTCGCTCGCGGAGGACCTGGCCGCGCGCGCGGGGCTGGCCATCGACAACGCGCGCCTGTTGCGCAAGGCCCGCGCCGCCGAGGCCGAGTCCCGCCACCACGCCGCGCGCCTGCGCATCCTCGTGGACGTGGACCGGATGCTGGCCGAGGCGGGGCTGGACCTGCCCGCGGTGTTGGATGTGATTGCCCGCAAGGTGTCCGAGGTCATCGGCGACGGGTGCGTGCTTCAGCTCATGGCGGAGGACGGCGACTTCCTGGAGCCCGTCACCATCCACCACCCGGACCCGGAGGCGCGCTGGCTTCTCGCGGGCACGGTGCACGCGCGGCGGCAGAAGCGGGGCGAGGGGTTGCATGGGAGCACCGTCTCCAGCGGGCGCGCGGTGTTGTTGCCGGACATCGACGTGGAGGAGGCGCGCGCGTCCGGCGGGCTCCCGGAGTACCTGCCCTACCTGGACCGCTATGGCCCGCAGAGCCTGTTGGTGGTGCCGCTCGCGGTGAAGGGGCGGGTGTTCGGCACCCTGGGCGTGGTGCGGGACGTGGCCGGCGGACGGCCCTACGCCGAGGATGATCAGCTGCTCCTGCAGAGTCTGGCCGAGCGCGCGGCACTGGCCATCGAGGACGCGCGGCTGTACGGCGCCGCCACCGAGGCGGTGCGCCTGCGCGATGACTTCCTCTCCGTGGCGGGGCACGAGCTGAAGACGCCGCTGAGCGCGCTGCGGCTGCAGATTCAAATGCTGGCGCGCGTGACGCGGGACGTGGCCACCACGCCCGGGCTGGCCCAGCGCGTGGAGAAGGCCGAGCGCACCAGCGAGCGGCTCGGGGCCCTCATCGACGAGCTGCTGGACGCGGGCCGCATCACCGCCGGACGGTTGACGCTTCAGCGCGAGGAGATGGACCTGGCCTCGCTCACGCGCGACACCGTGGGGCGCATGTCCGAGGCCCTGGCCCGCGCGGGTAGCGAGGTGAAGCTGGTGGCGGACGCCGCGGTGATGGGGCGGTGGGATCGGGTACGGCTCGAGCAGGTGGTGGGCAACCTGCTGTCCAACGCGGCCAAGTACGGGCGCGGTCAGCCCGTGGAGGTGTGCGTGGAGAAGGGACACGACGGCCGCGCGCGGCTCGTGGTGAAGGACCACGGGATTGGCATCGCCCCCGAGGACCAGTGCCGCATCTTCGAGCGTTTCGAGCGCGCCGTGAATGGCAGGCAGTTCCACGGGCTCGGATTGGGGCTGTGGATTTCGCGGGAGATCGTCGAGTCCCACGGCGGCCACATCCAGGTGTGGAGCGCCCCCGGCGAGGGCTCCACCTTCACCGTGGAGCTGCCCCGGGAGTAGGGCCCCGGGAGCGAAGGGAGGGATTATAGGGGGTAAAGGGTGGCGTGAGAATTCTTCCGCCCGCCCGGACTCCGGCCAGGGAAGCGTGTCGCGTCCCTGTCTCCACCCCGGGTGCTGGGATACGCTGCGCCCCCGGAATCACCCCTTTCGAAGGTGGAGAGCCCGTTGACCCGTCCTGTCCTGGACAACGTGCCGCCGGCCGAGCGCGCCGAGAGTGGCAAACGCTCCGCGGTTCGCGCGGACAGCCCGCTCTTCGGCGAGCTCCTTCTCAAGCTCGGCATCGTCACGCCCAATCAAATCGAGGAGGCCCTCGCCCTCCAGGCCCTCAACGGCCAGCGGCTCGGCGAGGCCCTCATCTCGCTCGGCTACGTCACCCGCGAGCAGATTCAAGACGCCCTCGGCGAGGCGCTCGGCCTGCACAACCCGCCTCCCCAGGGCCTCACCCCCATCCAGCCCCCGCTCGGGGAGCTGCTCGTGGGCCTCAAGTACCTCACCGTCGCGCAGCTCGACGAGGCGCTCGCCCTCCAGCGCCGCACCGGCCGCAAGCTGGGCGAAATCCTCGTCGAGAATGGGTACTGCACCTATAAGCAGCTCTACGAGGGCCTCGGTCTCCAGGGCCGCGTCGGCCGCCAGGAGCCCCCCGCCCGCCTCGAGCCCCACGAGGGTGGCCACCACCGCGTCATGGTGGTGGATGACAGTCCGCTCGCCTGTGCCTTCGTCCAGGACGGGCTCGTGTCGCTCGGCTACGAGGTCGTCTGCTTCCAGGACCCCTACGAGGCCCTCGAGCAGGTCAACAAGGTGCAGCCGGCCATCGTCCTGAGCGACCTGGACATGCCCGGCATCGACGGCATGGAGCTGTGCCACCGCATCAAGGACGGCCCCAGCCGCGCCCTGCCCGTCATCATCCTCACCGCCAACGACAACGACACCGAGCGCGTGAGGGGTCTGCGCGCGGGCGCCGACGACTACGTCAACAAGTCCGCCTCCATGGACGAGCTCGCCGCGCGTATCGAGAGCGTCATGCGCCGCACCGGCGAGACGGAGCGGATGCGCAAGCTCTTCGCCCGCTATACCTCCGACGCCGTCGTGGAGGAGATCCTCAAGAACCCCGACTCGGTGGTCCTCACCGGCGAGAATCGCGAGGTCACCATCCTCTTCGCCGACATCCGCAACTTCACCGGGCTCGCCGACAGCCTCCCGCCCGAGCAGACCGTCGGGGTCCTCAACCAGGTGCTCGGCGGACTGTCGGACGCGGTGCTCACCTGCGGCGGCACCCTGGACAAGTTCCTCGGCGATGGGCTCATGGCCGTCTACGGCGCGCCCGTGTCCCGCGCGGATGATCCGCTGCGCGCGCTCCAGTCCGCGAAGATGATGATGGCCTTCATGGTCGAGCTGCGCGAGCGCGCCGAGGCCGAGTGGGCCACCACGCGTCAGGGCCGCCCCCTCACGCTCGAGCTGGGCATCGGCATCAACTCGGGCGTGGTGGTGGCCGGCAACATCGGCGGCGCCATGCGCGCCGAGTACACCTGCATCGGCGACGCGGTGAACGTGGCCGCCCGCCTGTGCGCCCTCGCCGGGCCGGGAGAAATCCTGGTGGGCGAGCGCACCGTCGCCCTGCTGGCCGGTCAGGACTCGGGTTTCGAGGAGCTGCCCCCCGTCCGCCTCAAGGGCAAGCCACATCCCGTGCCGCTCTTCCGCGCCCTGTGGTAGTGCGTGGCTCGAGAGGTCACCGTGACGCAGCGCCGCTCCCCCCATCCGATGGTCATCTTCCTGGCGGTCGCCTTCGTGGCGCTCGTCCTCGCCGTGTGGCTCGGCCTGCGCGGCAAGCGCGACCCCGGCGCCGTCCAGGCCCACGCTGATTTCGAGCGCATCCTCTCGGCCCTCGAGGCCTACCGCGCCGAGCATGGCTCCCTCCCCGAGGAGGGTGACCTCTCCTTCCTCGTGCCCAAGTTCCTCCCCGCCGAGCCGACCGACTTCTGGGGTCATCCCTATGTCTATTCGAGCGATGGGCAACGGCCCTTCATCCAGTCGCTCGGAGAGGATGGGCGGCGCGGCGGTAATGGGTCCAACCAGGACCACACCATCCATGACGGGCACTCGGTGCTCGGGTCGCGGTAGCGCCGAGTAGGGCCTCGGGGCTCGCATACCCTCACCCCGGCCCTCTCCCGGAGGGAGAGGGTGGTTGGTGGGCGGGGGACGGGGCGTGCTCGCGGGGGCATGGGCGGCCGGGGGGCTCCGGTGCTTTCTGGCAATGGTCATCCTCCCCTCGTGGGTTTTCCTGTCAGGAGGGCATTCCCTCTGGCCCTCTGTGGGAGGCCGTCATGCCCGTGGTGTGTGCAAGCAATCTGTCGGAGTCCTCCGTTCGGGCCACCCTGGCCGCGGCCGCCATCGCCGCCCGTCTTCGTGAGCCGCTGTGGTTGCTCGGCGTCCTCGATGGCCACCACCCCGCTCCCGAGGGCCCCACCTCCCTCGAGGACGCCCGCGCGCGTCTGCTCGCCGAGGCCTCCCGCCTGCGCTCCCCCGACCTCGCCGTGGAGACGCGGCTGGTGGAAGGTCCCCCGGGCTCCGTGCTCATCAGCGACGAGCTCCTCCAGGACGCCCGGTTGCTCGTCCTCTCCTCCGAGGGCTGGGGCCCCGTCTCCTGGCACCGCGCTCCCCTCCATGAGCGCCTCGCCCAGCGGGCCCATGCACCCGTGCTCGTGGTGCGCCGCAATGGCGACTCCCTCCGGGAGTGGGCGCTCGGCCGGCGCCGCCTGCGGGTGCTCGTCGGCGCGGATGACTCGCGCAGCTCGGAGGCCGCCGTGGCGTGGCTGCACGAGCTGCGCCGCGTGGGCCCCTGTGACATCATCGCCGCCGTGGTGTGCTCGCCCGTGGAGGAGCGCGAGCGGCTGGGCATCCACACCCCCGTGCACCTGGAGGTGCTCGACCCGGTGGTGCGCCGCATCGAGGTGCTCGATCCTCAAGTGGAGCGCGTGCTGCTGCGCGAGCTGGGCGAGCGCGTGGGGGAACTGCCCGGAGAAGGCACGCTCGAGCTGCACCTGGAGCCGGGCTTCGGCCGCCCCGCGGACCACCTGCTGCACGTGGCGCACGCGCGCGGCGTGGACCTCGTCGTCGTGGGCAACCACCAGCGCGGAGGCCTGGCCCGGCTGTGGCATGGCTCGGTGTCCGCGGGCGTGCTGCGCCACGCCGAGCAATCCGTGGCGTGCGTGCCGCCCTCCCGGGCCCATGTCCGGGCGTCCGTGCCGCCGCGCTCCGTGCTCGTGCCCATCGACTTCTCCGAGGCCAGCGCCCGCGCCATCTCCGAGGCTCGCGCGTTGGTGCGTCCCGGAGGCCGCGTCCACCTGCTGCACGTGCACCGCCGCCGCGTCGCGGACAGGGCCTGGGTGATGGACCAGTACGGCGTGGTGCCCGAGCCACCTCACGAGCAGTCCCTCGTCATGGAGCGGCTCAAGGCGCTGGTGCCCCACGAGGACGGCGCCCAGCAGGTGCGGTGGACGATGGAGGGCGTCACCGGTGACGACGTGGCCCGGGCCATCTGCCAGGCCACCGAGCGCGAGGGCGTGGACCTGGTATGTCTGGGGACGTCCCGCGCGCCGGGTGAAGCCGGGTACCTCAGCGACGCGGTGGCGCGGGCCCTGGTGGAGCGCTGCCGGCGCCCCGTCGTCGTTCTCCACGCGTGAATCGCCGGTGATGTTGGTGTCGCGCCGCCGCTCGACTATGGGAGCATCCTCTTTCAGGTCGAGCAGGAGTAGCGGATGCGAAGCAGTACCGGGTTGTGGATGAATGGACTCCTGGGAGTCTGGCTCGGAGTGGGGGGGGTGGTCGGCTGTGGGCCGGCGAACGAGGTGCCGGAAGCGCGGGCGGTGCTCGACGCGCCGCTGCGTACGCAGGTGCGAATCCCTGTCGCGGCGGGGGAATACCATTCCCTGGCATTGCACGAGGATGGCTCGCTCTGGGCCTGGGGGTTCAACTCCTCCGGCCAGCTGGGAGATGGCTCCGGTTCCAGCTACTCCGTGCAGCCGGTGCGGGTACAAGGCGTGAGCGGTGTCGTGTCCGTCTCCGCGGGCGACAACCACTCGCTGGCGGTGCTGCGCCCCGAGGGCACCGTGTGGGCCTGGGGCGCCAACTACGCCGGCCAGTTGGGGGATGGGACCGAGCTCGGTCGCTCCGGGCCGGTCCAGGTGCGGGGGTTGAGCAAGGCCGTGGTCGTGGTCGCCGATTATGACCACTCGCTGGCGGTGCGCACGGACGGGACCGTGTGGGCCTGGGGCAACAACGCCTCCGGTCAGCTGGGGGATGGCACCACGACCCGTCGCTCCACGCCCGTGCAGGTGTCGGGGCTGAACGAGGTGGTGGCAGTGAGCGCGGGTTGGTCCTTCTCGTTGGCGGTGCGCTCCAACGGGAGCGTGTGGGCCTGGGGCTACAACGGCTACGGCCTGCTGGGGGATGAATCCACTCCCTACCGCTCCACACCGGCGCAGGTGCCAGGGTTGAGCGGGATCATGGACGTGGCCGCCGGTGCCTACCACGCGCTGGCGTTGCGCTCCGACGGGACCGTATGGGCCTGGGGCAACAACTTCTACGGCCAGCTGGGGGATGGCACCACGACCAATCGCTTCACGCCGAGGCCGGTGCCAGGGCTGAGCGGGGTGGTGGCCGTGGCCGCGGGCTCCCATCACTCACTGGCGTTGCGCTCCGACGGGACCGTGTGGGCCTGGGGCAACAACTCCTCCGGCCAGCTGGGGCATGACACCTCGTCCTATCGCTCCGTGCCGGTGCGGGTGCCAGGGCTGAGCGATGTCGTGGCCGTGATGGGCGGGGGTTCCCACGCGTTGGCGGTGCTCTATGACGGCTCCGTATGGACGTGGGGCTTCAACGCCTACGGCCAATTGGGGGATGGCACCGAGACCAGCCACTCCCTGCCGGTGCGGGTGCCAGGGCTGAGCGCGGATGGGACGTAGCCATGCTGTGTACGAGATGGCCGCGTCAGTAGACGATGCAGTCGAACTTCTCGATGACGGCGCGGAGCTCTTCGGGTGTGGTCTCGAGCAGCCTGGCGGCGGCGGGAGCGTAATAGGTCAGGGCCCTGGTCGTCGGTGGGTTCTTGAGGAGCGTGTCCGGGATGATGTCGCCATGGGCACCCGGCCACTTGACGCTGCGCAGCTCTGGGGCTCGTCCAATGGGGTCCAGGATGGTGAAGCAGGGCCACTTGGGAAAGCGAAGGGTGGCGGGGTCACACCCTATGACGCGGCAGCCATCCAGGCGGGCTTCGGTGAAGTCACAGTCCTCGATGGAGCCGTGCTGATACCACGGCAGACTCATGTATTCAGGCCAGTGGCCGAAGTCGCACCCCGTCAGCCGCCCCTTGAATCGGCAACCCTTGAGAGACGCGGCCACCCAGCTCTGGTAATTCTTCAACTCCTGCTTCACCTCGAAGGTGCAGCCGACGAACCGGGGCTGCTGGAGGCTCAGGCGCCGAGAGGACACCTTCAGCACGAGGGTACAGTCCTTCAGCAGCAGGTTGGGGCCGAGGATGTAGTTCGCCTTGTTGTCCGTCAGCTCCAACCGCTCGTTTTCGATTTCCCGGTCGTTGAAGACGATGTTACCGAGCGAATCC
Organism: Archangium violaceum; assembly: GCF_016859125.1. Classification (NCBI taxonomy): domain Bacteria; kingdom Pseudomonadati; phylum Myxococcota; class Myxococcia; order Myxococcales; family Archangiaceae; genus Archangium; species Archangium violaceum. Next base: position 3,810,176 of record NZ_CP069338.1, read on the forward strand.
ATCGCCGCCCTTTTCTCTTTCAGAAGGTGAGCATCCGGAAGAACTCGCCCGCCATGCGCCTGCCATGGCGCGCCAGATTCGAGTCCGTGCCGGAGAGAATCTCGTACCGGGTGCCCGTTACCGGGTCAATGACGTCGACGCCCTTTCTCAGGCTGAAGTCGTAGAGATGCTGGAACTGCTCTTTCACCTTCACTTGCACGAAACGCCCCCGGGCCTCGCGTTCCAGCAGCCGCGCCAGCCAGTACTCACCGTTCTTCCTGGCCTTTTCGATGGCGGCGATCTCTCTATTCGTGAGCCTATGTGGCCCCCACTCTTTCGCGGCCTGGGTGATGGCTTCCTGGAGCATGTCCCCCACCTTGTCCTCGGAGGGGATATCCGCGGCCGATTTGCCGCGTGGCAGGTGCCAGCGTTGGCCGTCACTGAGTTGCACCTGCCGGTTGCCACCTCGGTGACGGATGACGGTCTCGGAGGCGCGGCCCCCTGGGGCCTGTCCCCCACCACTGCCCGTCCCCTTCTTGAGCAGCACCACGGCCAGGGGGCCCTGTGGTGAGGTGGCCACCGTTTCCACCGCCGCCACGGCCCTGGTCAGGGCCGCCTCCGTCGCGAGCGCCGTCTCCACGACCTCCACGCGTCTCATGACAGCACCGCCGCCCTGCGCGTCGAACTGCGCTCGCGCGAGGTTGAAGCCTGGAAGCGACTTCATCCGAGGCAACACCTGCCCGAGCGTGTGCCCGCCGAGGGTAGCCACGGCGAGAATCAGGGCTCGTGCCGCATCCTCGCCCAGCACCTTGCCGAACTCCTCACCCGCCGCGCGCAGTTCCTCGAAGGTGGTGGCATGGTGCGCTGTGTCAGCCAGGCGGGCCCACCCGTCCATCAGTCCGTACACCGTCTGGAGGCCCAGGTAGCCGATGAGGAGGAGGGTCATGCCGGCCGCCAGGGCCTTGGTCGTCGGCTCGGGCACCACCCACATCATGCAATAGAGGGCCACCATCCAGACGACCATGGAGACGAGCGCTTGTGTGTCCAGCAACTCGCGTCCCAGGGCCTCGTGTGTCTCGTCGAGCACGGTGCCAAGAGACAGAGCCAGGGCCAGCGTGCGCCGGTCATCCGTGCGCAGATAGCTGTCGTCGTCCAGCAGTCCCAGACAGTCGCCACCGCTCTGGTGTGCACACCACCGGAGGTACTTCTCCTTGAGGGCTGCTTCGGCCCGGGGGGTGAGGACAACCGGGCCCTCCTGTCGCTCGGGTATCCAGGTGAGGCCCTCGCCGCGGTAATGCTCCAGTTTCCAGTAGCCCGTCACGGATACCCTGGAGTCCTCAGGTGGCGTGTCCAGGAGGCTGAGAAGCGCGTGGGCGGCCTGCCGTGGCGTCTTCCTCTCCAGCCGCACGTCACGGGAGAGGCGTAGGAAGGCCTGTTGGAACTCGGCCCTGGGAATGGGCACCGGCCGGGTGGCGACGGCACCGGGTTCCATGAAGTCCACCACGTAAACGGTGGCGGACTCGAGGCCGGGTTCAGCCGAGGCGGCCTCACGCGCCTTGGGCGCGGGTGGGGGCGTGAGCGAGCCATACCCGTAACCGACGAGGCGGTTGCCGTGCGGGGCGCTCGTGGTGCAGGCCGACTGGAGGAAGAGGACGAGGAGAAACCAGCCGCCTGGCAGGGGATGCCGCCGAGCGCCAGATGGGCGCGAGCCAACACGAGGGGTGGTCACGGTGCATCTCCAGGCGCGACACGGCGTGCAATCCGTCGCTCCGGAATCACACGGAAGCGCGGGTGCGTCCGTCAAGCCACCGGGTAGGCCGAGGGCTGGAAGATGTAGCGCGTAGGTTGTGAGCCGAACGGAAATGGCCTCGGGCCTGGACTTCGCACGCCGGTGCGGGTGCCAGGGCTGATCGCGGAGGGGAAGTAGGAAAGGTGCTCGAGAACCTGCTTCGCACGCGCTCTCGGAGCACCTTCGACCTCGAGCACCTCCACTTCGAAGGCGTAAGGATCATCGATGTCCAACAGCAGCTGGCGCTGCTCGGGGGTGAGAGCCAGGGCACGGCCCTTATCGCCACGCGCGGTGGGCAAAAGCCCCGGCAGGCCCTGGCGCTTGTAGGCGTAGTACCACCGCTCCAGGGTGGGCACCGAGAAGCCGCGTGTGGCCTGGGCACCTGGAGGGCGGAAACGCTGCTGGCTGAGGGTCAGCAACGCCGCGCGTAACTGCCCCTTCTCCAACTGAGCCTGGGTGAGGGCGCCCAGCACGCCGTGGCGGAACACCGCCACCGCTTCGGCGTGGGACTTGGGGGTGAGGCCTTCCATGTGTGGACTTCTCCCGCGCCCGCCAGTCGTCGGCCTGAAGTGGCCACACGCCGCCCGGCGCGCTTCCCACCCGGCTGGCCAGGGACGCACCCGGGACAGCAGCCTGCGCTCCTCCACCGCCTCCACCCACTTCAGTGGCGTACGCCAACGCCGGGCCGAGGTGGCCCCCACGTGTACCCAGGGGCTGACGCGCTCACGCACCGCCGCCAGCCCAAGCCCCACCACGGCCCACAACGCCAGCGTCCACGCCACCGCCGCCAACGAGTACAGCCTGCGCGTCCACACCTCCCACGGTGCCACCGTGCACGTGGCCCCGCACGCCTGGCAGCGGTAGCGCCGCACCCGCACCTCCACCTGTCTCGGTGTCCCTCCCGGCTCCTCCGGCCCCAACACCTGCCGACTGCGCGTGCCGTGCCCGTGCAGCACCACCCGCCCGCCCACCGGCCGGCTCGCCGCACCACACCCGGGGCACCACCCCGGCCTCACCGCCTCCACGTCCGGTGGCCCCTGCTCCCAACTCTTGACTGGCAGCGCCACCCGGATGATTTCTCGGCTGCTCCGCTTCTCTTTCTCCACTGTCTGCGCGGAGCCCTGGCCCCGCTTTGAGTACGTGGTGCGCTTCCGCCAGCGAATCATCGTCACCAGCGCCCAGGGAGAGCGCCGGAGTGCGGCTGAGTGGGTGCCGACCTCAGGCCACCTGCGCAAGCTCAAAGGCGCACGCGTCACGGCCGATGAGGTGGAAGTCGCCGCGGTGGTATGCGTGAAGAAGAAGGGCATGAAGGAGCCCTGGTGTCTGGCCTCCAGCCTGGGAGAAGCGTCCGGAGCCGAGGTGGTGGCGCTCTACGGCGGGAGATTCACCATCGAGGAGAGTTTCAGGGACGTGAAGGATTTGCGCTTCGGCATGGGCCTGTCCTCCTTCCGAATCGCCCAGACGGACAGGCGTGACAGGCTCCTGCTACTGAGTGCCTTGGCATGTGCCCTGCTGACGCTGCTGGGGGCTGCTGGCGAGAGCCTCGGCATGGAGCGCGACCTCAAAGCCAATACCTCCAAGAAGCGCACCTACTCCCTCTTCCGCCAGGGCTGCATGTACTACCAGGCTCTGCCCAACATGCCCGAAGCCCAGCTGCGGCCTCTCATTGAACGCTTCGCCCAACGCGTCTGCGAGCAGCTCGTTTTCCGTGAAGCCTTTGGCCTTTATGAGGGGATGCCTCAGGGCCAGAGCAGCAGGCGCTGTGGGAGTGACGCACGGCAGAGGGATGCTCTCTCTGGCGGAGCCCAAGGCGACCGGTCGCCTGCGCAGGGGTGGGGTGTGCCTGGAGCGCGACGAGCGGGCCTCCTCGGGGTCCTGCACCGTTCAATACGTGTCGCGCGGCCCTCCTGGACGACCACCTACCCCGGCCCTCGCCCGCAACAGGGCTCCCATGCCGCCTATACTCAGATGAGAGTGATATTGGGTTCATCCAGGAAGGAATTTTCAATGCACCATGTGCTGCGCGCCTCTGTGATGCTAGCGTTTTTCGCGGGCTTGGGTTGTCAACAATCACCTGACCCGTTGCCCTCGAAAACGTCTGGGGCCGGGAACACCGCTCCGCCAGCGCGGGCGTCCAAGCCGGAAGATCCGCGGATCGAGGGGATTCGCGCGAGGTATCAACAAGTTCAGGCCGATCAGGGCCTGAAGAAGAGCGAATTCGACCTGACGTGCAAAGGTGGCGAGGGCAGCGGCAGGGTCCGGCTGTTCGAGAAGAACGGGGCGGTCCAAAAAGCAGAACTAGAGTTCATTCCACCAGGGCACGGCGAAGACTTGTACCTGTTCTTCTATGATCAACGCGAGGTCGTCTTCGCTCTGTATGAGATGAAGACCTGGGAATTCACCAGTGGGGGCACTCCAGATAAACCAGCGACCCGAGACGGTGTGACGCAGGTTCGTTATTATTACCACAACGGCGATTCGATCCGCTGCATCAAGAAGAAAGCGGAGGGCCCCACGGACAAGCTTGATTCTCTGCTGGAGCAGGCGCTCACTGAGCCGGATGACTGTTCCAAGGCGGGTAGAATTCAGAAGCTCGCGGCATCGGCACTGCTTGGTTCGCGGGCGAAAGAGGAGCTGGCAGACCAGCTCTGTCCGTAGAGCCACCCCCTCGGCCAGGCGCGCCGTATCGAGGATGGAGGTGACGAGTTCGTTCATCCGGTCGAGCTGGCGGAGGATCGCCTCGGTGCGCTTCTTCTCCTCGGGGGAGCCTTGCTCCCCTGCTTGCGCAGCAGCAACTGGGCGTTGAGCCGCGCGGAGCTCTGGGGGGTCTTGATCTCATGGGCCACCCAGTTGAGCATCTCTCCGCGCACGGCGCTGCCGGGACGGGCCGCGCGGTCCCCGCGGTCATGGCCACCTCGCGTGGCTCCGAAGCGGGACGCGAGCGCAACACCTTCAGCACTGCGGCTTCGAAGGTGTCGAGATCCACGGGCTTGGAGAGGAAGGCATCGGCCTCTTCCAGCCCGTGGGGGTGCGCGGCGCTCAAGAGCAGGATGGGGACCGTGTTTAAAAGCGGGTCGGCCCGCAGCGTCCGGAGCAGCTCCACCCTCTCCCAGCTCGCTCACGCGCCCATCAACCAGCTTGCGCGTCAACACGGGTGGATTGTCCAGCTCACCGATGCGCCGCTCGACCTGGACAACCCCGCCCACCTGGACGCGCTCAAACGGGCCTACGAGCGCTTCCCGGAGATCGGCGGGCGCTCGGTATCGCCGGTGCCGCCCCCTTGAGGTACACGCCTGCCCATGCCGCCCACCCATGGGGGGCGCGGTAGGGGACCAGGCCTGTTGGCTCTGTGGTGGCGCACATCAGCCGCTGCACTCGATGGCGTCGACGTCGACGAAGTACCCGGACGAGGCCGGATTCTTGGCATCCAGGGTCTTGATCGTCACGTTGAAGTTACCCCTGTACCCCACGTAGTAGCCGCCTGGCACCAGATGGGTCTTCCGCTGAAGGGTCTCCGAGTACCCGTCGTAGGTGCCGATCTTCACACCATTGAGATAGACCTCGAACATGCCGCGATTGTAGGCCTTGGTGTAAAAGAACTGGAAGGCCTGTGAATCCAAGCAGGTGAACGTCGCGACCGAGCCGGGAATCTGCGTCAGGTGGAGCGTCCCGTTGTACGCATCGGAATAGGGACCGCCCGCGAAGAGAGCCCACCCGTTGCTGTAGAGCCAGTACGAGTACGTATCGTCATACACGCCGCCCGCCTGTGCGGCTCCCGCGCCGAGCGTGGCGGAGAGGAGGGTGACACCCAGAACGGTCCGGAGACCCGATTTGAGATTTGAACGCATGTTTGAACCTCGGTGGGAAAAGGGTTTACCGCAATGGGGCGCAACCTGTTTCGCGCCTCACGAATAAAGACGTGATGTCTATTTTTTCTTACCAACCCCCAACGTCAGACGGACGAAGAAACCAGACCGCGCTGGCTCCGGCCGGGCTCCGACTCCTCTGGGGCCCGCTATTTCTTACGTACGAGCTCTCCTCGCTTGTCAGAGCTCGAGTCCGGAGCCCTGAGCTCATTGCTACCAGGCTGTCCTCCCCCACTCCCCGGAGGATTCTCCCCGACCTGGCTGTCCTTGAGGCCACTGCCCACGGGCTTCGGCTTCATCACCGAAGGACGCGGAAGGAAGGAGTCGTCCTGCTTCTGGGAAGCCGATGAGGAAGTCCGTGACGCAGGAGGTGCTTCTGGCATGTGTGTCTCCTGGTGTGAGTCGAGATGCTTCACCAGAAGAGACGGCATCCACGTGATTTCTTACGTGGGCTCATTCGTAGAGCAGGACACCCTCGAGCCACCGCCGACCCTTGCCCTCGGCGAGCCACTGGCGCCGCTCGTCCCTGAGAGCCGAAGCGGGTGAGCTTCCCTGGCGGATCCTCTCCCGGACGGCGTTGAAGAACCCGGCCGCCTCCAGGTCCGGAATTTCCTCGGTGGCGGCCATCACCGCCCGTGCTCCCGCCTGGATGAAGGCCGCGGGCAATCCCGATGGCTCGTGGAGGATGTAGGCGCCGCGCGCAGCCCGGCAGGCGGCCAGCACCACCAGTGGCGCTCCCTCCAGGTGCTGCACCCGGATGTGCCCCGCGCCCAGCTCGTCACTCGAGCCCTCCTTCGCGAGCACGAGATAGGAGAATCGTGACGAAGTGATGATGCCGTGGGTCACCAGATCGATGTCCGTTGCATCCCGCATGGCCGCGAGCACCCGGGAAGGTGTCGCCTCCGTGCCCATGAGCACCCGCCGCTCCTCATCCGGGCCAAAGACCGCGCTCCAGGCGTTGAGCTGCCCCAGGGCCCGCACACGCTCGGGAGAGAGCGCCACGTCCTTCACCACGAGGTGGACACTCCGCCCTACCCGGGGTGAGGGAGCGGGCCCCGCGCGCAGTCTGTAGCTCCAAGCCATGTCCGCTGGTAGCAGGCCCGGCCGATCCATCAGGGGAGGTCGGACGAATGCCTCCACCTTCTCACACCCTTGGAGCGCGGCGAGGGCCTCGCCAGGGACGAAGCCATGGAGGTTCTCCGGCAGCCGGGTCCGGCGCGCTCCTTCGTGGTAGCCCAGGAGCTGCCCCGCGGCCCCCCGGACGATGAGCAGGCTCCGCTCGCTGTCCTCGGTCGCGGCGACCAGACACCGCCCGGGCAGGGGACTGCCCTGCTCCCGGCCGAACAGCTCCAGCGCCGCGCCATGCTCGCCAGCCTTGCCCGCGTCGAAGATGAGCGACGTGAAGGTATAGGCCCTGAGCTTCTGGGCATCCGTGTCCCGGGCCAGGAGGTCACCGGACTCCAGCCCCTGGAGCACCTCCTCGAGCAGAGCGCGGCCCTTCTGGCGATCCCGCTCGATGATGAACCGGCCCAGGGAATGCCGCAGCATCAAGCGCTGGACCTCCGTGGTGCTGGCGGGCGCCTCCGCGATCGCCCGGTGGAGCGCGGCCTCGTCCCCGGGAGCGGGCTTCTGCCGCGAGAGGTCCGCGAGCGCCAGCGTCCCGACGAACGTCAGGGGAAGACCGGTGGCCATCGCCTGATCGAACTCCGCACGTGCCAGATCGAAACGAAGCTCAGTCAGCGCGACGTGCGCCAGGCTCTGGTGGGCGAACCGCTCGTATTCCTTGTTCCCCTGGAATCGAGCGAGGAGCTCCGCGAAACATGCCCGTGCGAGCGGCGCATCGTTCCGGAGCCGCGCGCTCTGTGCGAGGTGGCCCAGCGCGAGAGCCTCCTTCTCCCGGTTGTTCGCCGCGCGGGCCTGCCGCCAGGCCTGCTCCGCGAGCGTCCACGCCTCATCCAGCCGCAACTGCTTGGATTGGATTCCGGCGAGCTCCATCCGGATGAGCTGACAACGATACTCGATGGGCGTGGTGGCGCAGAGCGCGAGGGCCCCCAGGAGCGTCTGCCGGGCCTCCTCCTCCTCCCCTCGCGCCACCTGGGCCGCCGCGCGCTCCTGGGCGGCGAGGAGCCGGAACCAGGGATCCTGGCTGGCCTCGGCCCGAGCCTCGAACGCCTCGAGATGGCTGCCCACGGCCCTGGCGTAGACGAGCACGCCCAGGAGCAGATCATCCTCGGGGGAGCGGAGCAGTTGCGCGATCAACGCCTGGACCCTCTCGGGCGGCAGCGTGCCCTGACGAAGCTCACCATAGGCCCGCGCCAGGGGCGCCCGGCGCGCGAAGTCGCTCGCGGCGATGCGCTCGACGTACCGGGCCAGAACGTTCCCGCCTCCGGCCTGGTGATCGAGCTCTCGTGCCAGGGGTAGGAGTGCCAGGACCTGCTCCCGGGAGGTGCGGGTGCGGACCGCGTCGTAGAAGTACAACCGGAGGATGGGGGCGCGCTCGGCGAGAATCTCGGAGGAGAGCGGTGTGCCGTCCGTGGCGAGCGCCTGCCCCGCGCTCACGATGGCCTTCCAACGCAGGATGCGTGCCTGTTCCGCCGCGCTGAGCGCCTCGGCGCGCTGGCGTGCTTCCTCCGCCCACCCGGGCTCTCCCCGCTGGGCGAGCTCGCGGAAGAGACGGGCCGAAGGCGCCAGGAGGTCCAACTCCCTCAGGGCGAGGGCCTTGTTCCAGAGCGCCTGGGGGAACGTGGGGTCCTGGTCGAGCGCGCGATCCAGGTGCCGGAGCGCCTCCTCGGGAGCGCCCTTCAGGAGGAAGGCCGTGGCCCGGAGGGTCTCGTTTTCCGGAGTGCTCGGGAGGGGCGCGAGGTAGGCCAACGCCTGCTCCACCAGGCTCTTGTCGTTCCTCGCGAGGAGGGCGGCGGCCAGCCCCGCGGTATCACCGTTCCGTTCGAGCTTCGCGAGTGCCTCGAGAGGAAGCTGCGCGCCCTGCGAGGACTCTCCCATCCTCCGGGCCGCCAGGGGCCGGTGGTGATCGGCAGCCGCGATGGCCAGGCGCATCTCGAGCCGTCGCTTCGGCTCACGCATCAACCACGGGTCGGCCCACGAAGCCCCGGACCTCACGAAGACAGCAACGGCGAGGAGCGCGGCGCAGGCCGCTCCCGCGAGGGCCACCACGCGCCAACGGGAGACGACGCGGCGGGGGGGAGCGAACAGCGGAATCGGCCGCTGCTCCACGTAGCGCGAGGCCATCATCTCGAGCTGCAGGAGGTTGCCCAGCTCGACCTTGCAGCGGATGCAGTCCAGCAGGTGCTCACGAAAGGCCTCCGCCTCGTCGGGAGCCAGCTCTCCATCCGCGAAACGCTCGATTCGTTCACAGGGCGCGGACATCAGTTCTCTCCCAGCTGGATGAGGGGGTCGAGCAGTTTCCGGAGCCTCGAGCGGGCATCATGGAGCCGCTTGGCTACGGTGCCCTCCTGGATGCCGAGCTCCTCGGCGATCTCCTTGTACTTGCGGCCCCGGGCATGCAGCTCGAAGGTGGTGCGCGCGGCCGGGCTCAAGGCCTGCACGGCCGAGCTGAACTGCTCGTCGGAGACGCGCTCATAGAGGGGTCGGGCGGGGGGCTCGGGATCGACCGCGAGCGCCTGCCGGGCCAGCTCCGAGGCGCTCCGCTCCCGGGTGCGCTGCTTGCGGAGCTGGTCGTAGAAGCAATGCGTGAGGGTGGTGACGAGCCAGCTGGCACAGATGTTGTCATCGGGCAGCTGGGAGACCTTGCCGAAGGTGCTCAGGAAACGAACGATCGTCTCCTGGGTGAGATCCTCGGCATCGGCCGGATTGCGACAGAGGGCGCTGGCCTGGGCGAGCAGCCATCGCCGTTGTCGGGCGACTAGCGCATGCAACCGCCGAGCAACTGCCTCATCGGCATCTGAAGGGACGGTCATTAGCACTCACGAGAGAGGCGTGGAGCGGTGTGCCTCTTACCCTCGGAGAGCCAACCTCTTCAAATCAGTATGTTCTCCTCGACAGTTGATACCGACCCCGCCCCTGCTCGTCATGTCCGCCGCCATCCGCCGGCACCAGTCTCGCCCCACCGGATTCCATGACACGCCCGGGTAACGACACGCCCACCCACTCACCTGTCTCCGATTGAAAATGGAAAATCAGTAAAAAACTCTTTACTTTGATAAAATCAGACTCCTCGGGTAGGATGACCTGCGACGCTGGCCACCCCGTCGGCGATCTCCTCGGCCCCTCTGCACCTGCCCCCCTCAGCAGCGCCCCAATTTCTCCTATGCTCCGCAATCCCGGCCCGGTCGGATTGTCAGCCCGCCCAGGTCTCTCAGGAGTGCACATAGGCCAGGATCGTCCTCACGGCCTCTTCCTTCGCGGCAGAGAGCGAGAGTCGTGGCGGCCGGGTCGGAGATCGACCGTCGCCCGGAGTGGGTCGACGCTCAACGGGGGTACGAGGCGCGGCTGCTGGACGTAGCGGAGGAGTCGCGGCGGCTCATGGAGGAGCAAGCTCAAAGCTCATGGGGCTGACGTATAGCCCAGTGACGAGTGCCGCCTCTGGCGGTTGTAGAAGACCTCGATGTACTCGAAGAGCGCCGTGCGGGCCTGCTCGCGCGTGACGAGTCGCTGGTATAGACGAGCTCCAGCTTCAAGCTGCTGAAGAAGCTCTCCACCACGGCGTTGTCCCAGCAGTTCTCCGCAGCGGCGGACCCGAGCGAGGAGGAGGCACCCGCTGCAGATGCGGCAGCTCGGGCCATGTGCCGGAAGTGTCAGCGCGCCCGGAGGCTGGATTGGGCGGGGTTGCTACACAAGTCGTTCGCAGTGGACGTCTTCTCCTGCCCGAGATGCTCCCACCCCAGGCACCTGCCAGGGGGCCAGAGCAGCAGGCGCTGTGGGAGTGACGCACGGCAGAGGGATGCACTCTCTGGCGGAGCCCAAGGCGACCGGTCGCCTGCGCAGGGGAGGGGTGTGCCTGGAGCGCGACGAGCGGGCCTCCTCGGACGACCCTCTCCCTCCTCCCTTTTCGCCGGGCTTGCTGATGGAATCCTGGCCACGCCCGGGGGCCTCTCCATCATTCTGCTTGCTCACCCAGGCCCACTTCTCCCTCATCCAGCGTGCTCGGTAACACCAGGCGCGCAACCGCGGCTATTTCTGGTCCCCCAAGCAGGGGCGAGACCGGAGCCGGAGGAGAGCCCGTCCTTTACTCCCGAAGTACCTCCAGCTGCGCGGGCGGGTGCGTGCGCACCCTCTTCTCTGGCGGCGACCATCGGAAGCGCTGGGGGTGGAAACTTTCGAGCGGGCCTTTCGCAGATGCCTCTCGCGGAAATCTCCCCGGTGTGTGGGGGGGGCGGTCCAGGGACCATTCAGAGTCCCCCCAGGTCCACTACGGGCCAACTCCGGGCCACTCCGAGGAAGAGGCAGGGTCCCGCCGCTGGCGGGCAGGCGCTGGCGGCACGAGCAAGAGGCATCCCCGGGTCTCCGTGTCATTGACATGCTGGAGTGAACACCGGAACCGTCCGTCCCCCGACTCCCGTAGGAATTCGGCTTGCTGAGCAGGCCTGGGGCCGCTGAGATGTGCACAGCCGGAGGGGCTCTTGGAGAGAAACCTCGTAGCCTTGGCCATCTGCCTGGCAGCGCTGGTGAGCGGCCCTGTGCAGGCGCAGGAGGATACGGTGGAGCGCCAGACGGTCGCCTCCCGTGATCTCTCTCCCTCGGTGAGGGTGGTGGAGACCGAACAGGTGACGGTGGCCCTGGGGGCGTTGACCCAGATTCAGCTGGCGCCGCTCGCCTCCCGGGGGGTGGATGCGGAGGGGGGAGATGCCGCCACCGCGCCAGGGTTTCGGATCCGAAGGGCGCGCCTGGGAGTGAGCACACTCATCGGCCCCCGCGTCGAACTGCTGCTCACTGCCAACCTGCTCGAAACGGACCCCGAGATCGAGGGGACGATCGCTGACGCGCAGCTCGCGTTCGAGATCTGGAAGGGGCTGGAGGTCGCGCTGGGGACGCTCAAGCCACCCTTCTCCCGCTCGGCCCTGGCGCCTTCGAGCCAGCTCTCGATGGTGGAGCGCCCCTTCACCGTGACCGAGCTCACGCCGGCGCGCAGGCTGGGCCTGGTGCTCGGGGGCAAGCTTCCTGGAGACCGTCTGACCTATCTCGTGAGCGTGATGAACGGGACACCGGGCTTCGCCATGGCAAATCTCGACCGGGGGGTGATGTTCGGGGCGAGAGTGGAGCTCGCCCCCTGGACCTTTCCCTCGCCGCAGGAGCTCTCGGGGAGCGGGGTGTCCTTCGGGCTGAGCGCGTTTCGACAGGAGGGCGGGAACGACCCTGGCGAGGGCCTCTCGGCGGACCTGCTGGGGGTCTGGCGGGGAGCCAGCGCGCTCGTGGAGGTGATCTGCGCCCGGGGCCGGACCGGGGATTCCCCAGACCGGTGCGGAGGATACCTCGAGCTGGGGTATGCCTTCCCCGTCTGGGGCCGCCCCGTCCAAGTCGTGGCCCGCGGCGAGCTCTTCGATGGCGACCGGGTGCGCCGGGATGAGCAGGATCTACTCCTGCTCAGCGGCGGGCTGAACGTGCCGCTGGTGGAGGAACATCTGCGTGCGCAGCTCCAGTACCTCGCCCGCCGCGAGCGCTTCGGCGCCCGTGAGCGAACCGAGGGACTGGTGCTGGCCTTCCAGGGAAGCTTCTGAGCCTCCCCCGCTTCCGTGGACACCACCGGTGTGATGGAAGGGTGTTCGATGGCTGGGAGTGGAACCCCGAGTTCAAGGCCGGTGCGGTGAAGCTGGTACTGGAGGAGGGCAGGCCCATCGCCTTGCCGATGTCACTCAGAGTCTCGTAGGTGCTCAGCCCGTCCACCATGAGGATTCCGCCAAAATCCTGGAGCATGTTGCGCGCGGCCTCGGTGTCCCGGCCCTCCTGTATCCGGTACACCACCGCGTCCGGAGCGCACAGCGCCCAGGCGTGCCTGCGCGTCTGGCTCTTGCTGCCTGGCAGCGGCCAGCGCGTCTCGTCCCCGCCCAGAATCTCCCGCGTCAGCAGCGCCGCGTGCCGAGAGGGTGTCAAAGAATTCGAGCGACGCGACCCGGCATGACACGCGGAGGGAAGGAGTAGAGCGGAAAGGGGGCCGAAAAGTCCCCCCGCTGCCACCGAGCCGCCGCCTCTCGGAACACCGCGATGAAGGCACGGTACTGCTCGCGCAACTCCCTCAGCGCCTGGCGCGTGGAGGCATGCCCCAACGGCCGCGGGCTACGTTTGAGATGCTCGGGCCGGGTATGCGGGTGCTGGGGTGCGCGAGCCTCGGATTCCACCTCCTCCACCAGTCCCCGCACCGCACGCTGCCGCCCCTCCTCCCCCAGCCCTTCCCAACACGGCAGTGGCGCCACCTCCAACTCCACCGGCTCGGCCCACTCCTCCGCGAAACGCCCCTGTGCTCCTGCCATGTCCTCGCTGCCCCGCCTGCTCCAGCGCTTCGTCCAGCTGAACCACTGGAACAGTCGCCGCGCTGGCCCTGATAGCTGTGGCAGACACGTGAGGCCCGGCCACTCGGCGCTCCTCTCCACCAATCCCTCCTTCACTCCATGGGCCAGCACGTAGCGAAGCCGGCCCACCATCGCCTCATTGTCCAGCACCGGCTCCGCCGAGTAACGCCTCTCCCAGAAACCGCCGCTCCAGTCCACCAGCCTCCCTACCTTCCTGGACAGATTGGAGCGCAAGTACTGCATGAAGGAGGCGAGCGCGGCACCCCACACCAGCAGGTGGAAGTGATTGGATGCGAAGGTGAAGGCGTGCAGCCGTATGGTGCCGGAACTCTGCTGGACGGCTCGCGCCAGCACGCCTCCCACTACCTCGTTCACCTCCGCGCTCGGGCGCAGCAACAGCCGTCCCTGGAAGCACCTGGACGTGACGAAATAGAGACCCTCCTCCTGGAACATCCTCAACGGCCAGCCCATCCCCATCCCCTGCGTACGGTCCGCCGGGCCAGGATGCACCCCGTGGGCCAGCTCCAAGTCCTCGGAAAGAATCGAGGAGCGGTCGGTTACCCGTCCACGCCCAGTTCCGTTCTGGCTCAAGACCCCCGTTGCGAGTCCTTTGACACTACCTTCCTGAAGCGGGACGCGAGCGCAACACCTTCAGCACTGCGGCTTCGAAGGTGTCGAGATCCACGGGCTTGGAGAGGAAGGCATCGGCCTCTTCCAGCCCGTGGGGTGCGCGGCGCTCAAGAGCAGGAGGGGGACCGTGCTTAAAGCGGGTCGGCCCGCAGCGTCCGGAGCAGCTCCACCCCAGTGCGCCGGGGCATCATGTGGTCGCTCACCACAGTGTCCTCAACCACCAGGTCTCCTCCTCCTGATGCCTTGCATGCGGCGGGCCGCCACTCTCCCGGGTGGCGGCTCGTCGCCTTCCCATCACCCGCCGTGGTGAACCTCCACCGGCGTGATGCCCATCACCCAGCTCGCTCACGCGCCCATCAACCAGCTTGCGCGTCAACACTCATGGACACATCCGGGAGGGAATGCACGGACCGCTGGGGCTGATCGGCACCATCCTCGGCGCCAGCTTCGGCGCGTTCATCGGCCCGGTGGCGGCCGTCGTCGGAGGTGTCGTCGCGGCGCTCTTCGTCTTCATCGGGCGCACCGGGAGAGACGCACCTCCGCACTGATTCCACCGGCGCCATGGACTATGCGTCATCGGGCCCGGCTGTCGTGACGTGTTCCTCGTCTTGTGGCAGGTCATCGGTATCGTGAACCACGGTGCCTTCGAGCCAACGAAGATGTGCTCGGTCGGGCGGAGGGTGGGCGCATCGACGAGGGTTCCCATGGCGACGTGAACGAACTGGCCCTCGCGGACGATTGGCGGCGAGCCCCGGAGCGGGGGCCACCGCGTTCGGGGAGGTGATCCCAGGCAGCGGTTGCACACAGACCAGGTCCCCTTCGCCCCTCCCGGACGAAGCATCCGGTGAGTCTACGCCAAGGCGGGAACGGATCAGCGCCTCACTCGGGCGTCGGAGGGCGGATGCTCTCGGTCGCGGAGGCGGGGGACGCATCGCCGTCGAGCATGCGCGTGGGACCGGGGACCTCATCCTCGTAGCGGGGATGGCCCGTGCGGTGCTTGAACCACCACCGCCCATCCTTCTTGACGAACTCATCGGTATACGTGCCGATGATGCGCAGGCCTCGGCCGGTGTCCATGAACCGGAGCAGCTCGACCAGCGTGGAGCGCGCGGAGGCGTGCTCCGGCCCCTGCACGTGGATGGCGGTGGCGGAGACCGTGTACGACACCACGTCCACCTTGTCGGAGTTCCGCGCGAGAAATGCCCTGATGGCCTCGCGCCCTTCGATGCGCCACGCCGTGGGCGGCCGTCGCTCCCAGACCGCGTCCTCCGTGAACATGGCCATGAGCGCTGTCCAGTCCTGATGATTGATGGCATCACTCGACCGGTCGAGGAGCTCCCGGATGGCGACCTGCTCCATCAGCTCGGCGGTCGGCCCCACACCACTCACCGACCGAGTCTCGTGCGCGCCGCCATGAGCGCATCCCGTGCAGTCGAAGGTCATCAGGGATGTCACCAGGCACCGCAGCGCAGCTTGGATTCTCATGGTTCTCTCCAGAGGTGTCGAAAGAGGAAGTCGAGACACCATGCGCTGGTGGATGACATCAGTGCAGCGAATTGTTTTCGGCGATTTGTTGAGTCGTGCTTAGGTGACCGCCGTGTCCGCCTTCGAAACACGCCACCTGTTGCTGCTCGTCGCCCTCGAAGAGACCGGGAGCCTGAATGCAGCCGCCCGGCGGCTGCACCTCACGCCTTCAGCCCTCAGCCTGCAGCTCCGCGACCTGGAGGAACGGCTCGGCGGTGCGCTCTTCCAAAGGAGGTGGAGGCGCCTGGTGGCGACGGCCGCGGGGCGCCATCTCACCGAGGTCGCCCGCTCCGTCCTGGGGGAGCTGGGCCGCGCGGAAGCGGAGGCACGCCGGCTGCTGAATGGCGCCACGGGGACGCTGCGACTGACGACGGCCTGCCATCATTCCTACCGCTGGCTTCCCGACCTCCTGAAGGACTTCGCACGGACCTGTCCCGACATCGAAGTCACGGTGGTCCCCGAAGCGGCGGCCTCGCCTTGCGAGTGGATTGTCCAAGGCACACTGGATGTCGCGCTCGTCGCGGGAGAAATCAGGAACGCTCCACGCGTCCGCCTGGAGCCGCTGTTCCGGGACGAGCTGGTTGCGCTGGTCGGCAGGGGGCATCCCTGGTGCGCGAAGAAGGCGGTCGAACTCCGCGCCTTCGCCGATCAACACGTCTGGGCCGAGGCGGGAACGTTCCATCGCGACAGCCTCGTCGCGCGCGCGTTCGCCGAGGCGGGCAGCATCCTCCCCCGCCGGGTGACGGCCCTTCCCCTCACGGGCGGCGCGCCCCTGGAGTTGGCACGCGCCAACCTGGGCATCACCCTCGCCCCACGCTGGTCCGCGGAACCGGCCCTCGCCAACGGGGAGCTGCACGCGGTGAGCCTCGGTCCGAAGGGCCTCTGGCTGGATTGGTCGGTGGCCACACGCGCGGAGGAGCCAGAACCTCCGCTGGAGGCCTTTCTCGCCGCGCTGCGCCTGCATCACCCCCGCGCCCGGGAGCCCGTGGCGCAACGCTCACGCCGACGTCGTTCTTGAACCTACGCCGCCTGCCGTCCCGATTCCCCTGGCAACGGTGGCGCGGGCGAAGGCCGCACGTGCGCCTTCTGCGTCAACCTCACGCCCATCAGCACGAGCACTCTCCGCAGCGGCGGCCCCGGGCGAGGAGGAGGCACCTGCGTCAGATGAGGCAGCTCGGACCATGTGCCGGAAGCGTCAGCGCGCCCGGAGGCTGGATTGGGCGGGGTTGTTACGCAAGTCGTTCGCAGTGGACGTCTTCTCCTGCCCGAGGTGCGGAGGAAGGCAGCGGGTGCTGGCGTACCTCACCCAGGGCACCGTCCAATGCGTGTCGCGCGGCCCTCCTGGACGACCACCTACCCCGGCCCTCCCCCGCGACAGGGCTCCCATGCCGCCTATGCTCCCGAACGGGAGCACGGAGCCATGCTTGCGAAGCAGGAGCAGGCCCGCTTCCCTGGCCACGTGTAGTGCCTTCTTCAGCAACTCTTCGTTGTTCATCGCGCCATCCAGGAAGAGGGTGGAGGAGATTCCTCGGGTGTGGACATGGATTGAGGGCGCGGGGGTGTAGCACCGTGTCCTCGCTCCGTCACGTCGCGCCCGTCAACGGATGGTGACGTCGAAGCGCTTGGGAAGCTCGTTCTCATCGAGCACCTGCGCCCTCAGGAACTCGATGGCGATCCGTGCTCCCGGTTGCCAGTAGGGCTCGTCCTGCTCGTTCGCCCACAGGCAGCCCTGCATCTTCTCGAGCTGGAGGAGCCGGAACTCGAGCTGATCGTAGCCTTTGTCCGAGGTGAGGTTGTCGTCGATCTCCACGGTGAGCTGGGGCTGATAGGGCCCGAGGTAGACGGTTGTCAGCGTCCGGTTGGAATAGATGGCGAAGAGCGATTCGCCCACCACCATGGGACTCAGGTTGAACTGAAACTGTACGGAGGAGCGTCCTTTGTCACTCAGGACATACCGATGGAGTTGGTCGAAATGGGTGCGCGCCGCCTCGAGTTGCTTCTGGGTGAGTTTCTGGCATTGCATCATGTAGGAAGCCTCGAATCCGTACTTGAGCGCGAAGACTCCTGCCGCCGCGAAGATGAATCCAGCGGCCACGAGTGGGTATCTGGGGCGCTTTGGCATCAGGAGGGCGATGATCTGGGGGTGAAGACGTGCATGCCGGCACTGAGACCCTCGGGTGTCTGTCCGGTGCTGGGGAACTCGATACCACCCGCCTTGCGCCAGAGCGCGTATCCGCTCGTGCCTTCCTTGACGGCACCCGAGAAGAGTCCATCGGCGAGGCCGGGATGGGGAAGGGCCTGGTGTTCGGGTGGAAGCTCGATGACCTGCCCCTCCTGCGTCTTGCGAGCTTCCTTCAACGCTTCGGAGAGGGCGAGGGATGTGCTTTTTTCTCGCAGTCCAGCCCGGTGAAGAAGAGATGCGGGGATGGCACCGAGACCAGCCACTCCCTGCCGGTGCGGGTGCCAGGGCCGAGCGCGGAGGGGACGTAGCCACGCCGTGCAACGGCATGGCCGTGTCAGTAGGAAAGGTGCTCGAGAACCTGCTTCGCACGCGCTCTTGGAGCACCTTCGACCTCGAGCACCTCCACTTCGAAGGCGTAAGGATCATCGAGGAGGAGTTCCTTCAGCTTCTCGTCGACAGCCAGGCGCAGCTCCTCGTCGTCCGAGGCGGAGAGCGCGATCCGGTCCGGCCGCTCGATCCCGACCAGGACGATCAAATCGAGCTTCTGGAGGGCTCCGCGTATGCGCGGGAGCCACGCGTCAAGGTCGAACGCGTCGCGGTCCTCGTGGGCCAACAGGTATCCGATGAAGTCCACCGGACATCGGTCGAACAACACGTCGCGAGGACCCTCGTCCAGGTTGGCGATGGACCGTGCGAGCTGCTCTTCGAAATCCTCGACCGACGGGGTCTCCGCGAACCCGTACCCCTCTTCTTCCAGCTGGTGGTACGGCTCATCCACCGTCACATAGGAGGGGAGGCGGTCGGACAACTCGTCGATGAGAGTGGATTTCCCCGCGCGATGAGTACCGGATACAGCGATTCGCATGAATGAGCGCTCTATCAGTTGCACCGATACGGCGTCAGCCTGGAAGACGAACACCTCCGAGTTCCCCACCGGGACAGACGGCGTCGCGAGCCATCCCTCTGGAATCACACGGAAGAGCGGGTTCGTCCGTCAAGCCACTGGGGAATCACCAGCGATGCGGGGTGAAGAGGCAGTCGATGGGCCCGCTCAGCGTTCTACAGCATTCGAAGGGAACGGTGAGCCTGCTTTGCAGCCAGTTCTCATCGGCCCAATAGCTGGAGTCCGCATTGAAGATGAGCTTTCCTCCGAGCCTCTGGAGGACGATGTTCTCTCCGTTGAAGAGGCGGTGGAGGAAACGGAACATGACGGCCTGGAGGGGAGGGCGCGCTACTCGAGGTGTTGCCCGTCGCTCCCTGCTGCGCGTTCTTCCGCTACCACCACGCCGAGCCCCAACCCCGCTCCCAGCATCCACCCCGAACCCGCGAGGCCTCGCCGCGGGTGTGCCCCGGTGGCTGGGACCTCCGCTCCTTCCCTTCTCCTCTTCCTCAGGGAGGACGCTCCCGTCGCGAGCCTCACGAGGGGCGCGGGAAGTGTCACCCGCTTCGTGGGGAAGGCCGGCCTCTGGATGCGTCTCCCTGGTGCTTCTCCCTCCCGCCTGGCTGGAAGTTCCTCCCACTCGAAGAGGCTCGCCTCCCACTGGGCCCGTCCGCCGAAGGCCGCCGCCGCCATCAGCGCGTCATGCAGCTCGGCGCCGTCCCGGTAGCGCTCCTCCGGCCTCTTCGGCGGGTGCTCGTTGGACGGCGATCGCGAATCCCAGCAGGTCCTCCAGCCGCTCGGGCGGGAAGGGGTAGTGCCCCGTCGCCGCGCGGTACGGGCTCACCCCCAGCGCGTACAGGTCATCCGCGGCGCCCACCTCAAAGGACACGCGGCGCGAGATGACGTAAGAAGTCTCCCCCGTGATGAGCTTCCTGCACGAGCTGCCCCCCGTCCGTCGTTTCCGCCTCCCCTTCACCCGGCGCCGCCACTTCTTCGCGTTGGGGAGCCTCGTCTACGAGGCCCTCGGCTCGCTGGGGGCTCGCGAGACGGAGGAGCAACTCATGCTCGCCCGGTTCGAGCACGTCCCGGGCCCCGAGGGCCTGTGTGTCATCGAGCGGCTGCACCGCTCCGTCGACAGCCGCCGGCTCCGGGAGCTCGTGTGGGAGGCGAAGCACGCCCTGGGCCTGACGCACCCCGGTCTGCTCCAGATGCGTCAGTTCGTCCTCCTCCCGCAGCGGTCCCACCTGGAGCGGCCCTACGCGGTGCTCGAGTACGTGGGGGGCCGCTCCCTGGCCTCGGTGCTGAAGCTCTCCGCGGTGTTGGAGCGCAAGCCGCTGTCGGTGGCCGCCGCGTGTGACATCGCCGCGCAGGTGGCCGATGCCCTCGAGCACCTGCACACCCGGTCGGACTCGCGCGGGTGGTGCTGGGCGCTCGGTCACGGGGACATCTCCCCCTCGCTCATCTGGCTCTGCCCCGACGGCCGGGTGAAGCTGGTGGGCTTCGGCACGCGCGCCTCCCGGCGGGTGGGGCGCTACGAGCGCCGCAGGGAGTGGACGGACCTGTGCCGGGCTTCTCTGTACGCCCCCTCCGCCCCGCGCTTCCGGGAGCTCCCGGCGTGCCGCGTGGACCTCTACTCCCTGGCGGTGGTGCTGCTGGAGATGTTGGTGGGCCAACCACTTTGGGGGCTCGACTCCGCCTCGACGTGGAGGCATGGCCTGCCCCCGGAGGAGGTGGACCGGCGGTTGCGTGGGCTCCGGCTGCCGTCGGGGCTGGGGGACGTGATACGTGACGCGCTGCGTTGCGAGCCCTCGGGGCCGGTCTCCACCGCCGCGGGGCTTCGCGAGGCCCTGCGCCCCCATATCCGGGAGGGCCGAGGGGTGGCCACGGAGCTGGGGTGGCTGGAGCGCGAGGTCACCTGGCGGGTATCCCCGTGGGAGGCCAATCCCCTGTCCGCCGCCTGAGAAGCCGGAATTCCGGCCCGGGAGCGCTTGCGGGGTTCGACGGGAAACCCGTTTTGAATTAGGCTTTGTCCAAAGCTGTCAGACGGGGGAGGTCTGCCTTTGACACCGCGTGGGTATCGCGAAGAGGAACTCGTGGCGAACCGTGCTTCGGTGCTGTTGAGCGGAGGCACGGAGGACGAGCGGCGCACGTGGGCGGCGGCGGCGGCGAGGAACTTTTTCCAGGAGGGCCCGTTGGTGGAGGTCCGCCAGACCGAGCAGGTCGGCGAGGCCCTCAAGAAGACGCGCGGGGTGGTGTTCATCCCCGACGTGGCGCGCATCAGCTTCATCGCCCAGGGGCTCATCGTCCGCTGCCTCCAGACGCAGGAGGAGCGGCCCAAGATCGTCGTGGGCCTGTCGGGCGCCGTGGAGCACGCGCGCAGCCGGGGCACCCTGCGTGAGGATCTGCTCTACCGCCTGCACCTGGCGCAGGTGGACCTCTCCGTGGACGGCATGCGCGAGGTGATTGCCCAGCGCCGCGCGCAGCTCGCCGCCGAGGAGGCCGCCCGCAAGGCCGAGGCCGAGCGGCTCGCCGCCGAGAAGGCCGCGAAGATGAAGGCCGCCGGCATCTCGGTGAAGAGCGCGTCGCGCATGCGCAGCAAGGTGGCCCCTCGCGCCACCTCGCCCAAGGTCACGCGCAGGTAACGGGCGCGCGCGGGGCGGGCGCCTCAGTCGTGCTTCTGCCCGCGCTTGGCCTTGAAGCCTTCCTTCCGTGCCGCGGCGCGCTTGGGCGCCGTGGCCGACGCCGTCGTCTTGCGTCCCTGGCTCCGGGTCCGGCGCTTCGGCGCTTCGGCGTCCGCCTCGACGGAGACCTTCAGGGGATTGCGGGCCGGCCGCGCCTTCTTGATGCGCTCCTGCACGGCCTGCGCCTCCTCCAGCACGCGCTCCGCGGTGGCCTGCGCCTGCTCGCGCACCGGCGAGGGCATGGGCTCCACTTCGGGCCGCGCGGGGACGGGACGGGCCAGCTCCGGCTCTTCCTGGAGCTTCACCCGCGCCACCCGCACCACCTGCTCCTGCCTGGGCAGCAGCTCCTGGAGCCGGTCCATCACCTTCACCGCCGTGATGGTGCCCTCCACCACGTACCGCACCCCCTCGGTGCCCATCCGCACCGCCGCTCCCTTCAACCTGTCCACCAGGCGCGTCGCGTTCGTCACCATGTGCATCCCTTCCCTATGGCCGTGTCTTTCCGGCCAAGGTATGCACGCGCCTCGCGGTTGGGAGCACCGCGTCATGGGCGGCCTCGCCCCTGCCTGCCTGTCTGTCCGCTCCCCTCCCCGTGGGGTGATGGCCGTGTCGGGGAGGCTACTCGCCGCTGCGCACCAGCCGCTCGGCGTCGCGCCGCAGCCGCTCCACGTCGTCGTCGTGCTCGCTGTTGTAGTAGCCGCGGATTTCGCCGGTGCGGTCCACCAGCACGAAGTGCGAGCCGTGGAAGATGCTGGCGATGTCGTTCTCGTCATCGCCCTCGCGGCCCATCGCCATCTTGAAGCCGCCGACGACGGTCTGCTTGAGCTGCTCGTAGTCGCCGGTGAGGAAGCTCCAGCGGGCGGGGTCCGCGCCGTGCTTCGCGGCGTAGGCGGTGAGGCGCTCGGGGGTGTCGTACTTCGGGTCCACCGAGAAGGAGACGAGCGCGAGCTCGCCGCCGATGTCCGCCGTCTGCTTCTGCAGGCGCGCCATCTTCTGCGTGAAGACGGGGCAGATGGTGGGGCAGCGGGTGAAGATGAAGTTGGCCACCCAGGGGCGGCCCTCGAGCTGCTTCAAGCCGAAGGGCTGGCCGTCCTGGCGCGTGAAGGAGAAGGCCGGGAGCCGGCCGTAGCGCTCCAGCGTCTCCTGCCGGGGGCGCAACAGGCCCACCACCAGCGCCAACAGGCACGCGGCGGAGGCCAGGGCCACCCACAGGAAGCGGTTCGCGGAGCGCGGCGCGGGGACGGACGAGGTCTGGACGTCGGTGGACATGGGGTAAGGGTCCGACTGCTAACGGATGCGCCGGGGATGCACAAGGCCGCGCGTCCCCGGGCCGCTTCCTTCCTCCCCGGGCGGCTTCACGCTCCCCCGGGTGTTCGCTACTCCTACCTCGGAGAGGTCTGCGCCGAACAGTCCGGGTGCCCTCGCGAGCGGCGGTCGGAGCGCTCTGGTAAGCCTGGAGTCCTCATCCATGGCCAAACTCGAGACGCCAAGAACTCCGACTGGGGGGCCGGAGCCGCGGGGCCCTTCGGGGTTCGATCCGCTCCTCGATGGCGTCACCGACGGCATCCTCGTGGTGGATGGGGCCTGGCGGCTGGTGTGGCTCAACGCCGTGTTCGAGCGGCTGCTGGGCCGCTCGCGCGAGCAACTGCTGGGGCAGGAGCTGTGGACGGCGCTGCCGGAGGTGGCGGAGAGCGCCTTCGCCCCGGCCTGGCGCCGCGCCATGGAGGTGCGCACGCTGGTGTCGCTGGAGGAGTTCTTCGGGCCCGCGGGCGTGTGGCTGGAGGCGCGGGCGTTCCCCTCGGGCGAGGGGCTCGTCGTCTTCAGCCGGGACGTGACGGAGCGGCGGCTGGCGGAGAACGAGCGGGTGCGGCTGTTGTCCTCGGAGCAGGCGGCGCGCACCGCCGTCGAGGACGAGCGCGCCCGCTTCCAGGAGATGCTGATGCTGGCGCCCGCCTCCGTCTGCATCACCCGGGGCCCCGAGCACCGCTTCGTCTTCTCCAACCTCCTGCACCGGCGCTTCCATGGGAGCCGGGACATGGTGGGCCAGGCCGCGCGCGAGGCCCTGCCCGAGCTGGAGGGCCAGGGCGTCTTCGAGGTGATGGACAAGGTGTACACCTCCGGCAACCCGTACGTGGGGCGCGCCCGGTCGGTGAGGGTGCCGCGTCCGGGCACCGCGCAGTCGGAGGAGATGTACTTCGACATCGCCTACCACCCGCAGCGCGACGCCGCCGGGCGGGTGGAGGGCGTGGCCATCTTCGCCTACGACGTGACGGACCTGGTGCGCTCGCGCCGCACCGCGGAGGCGCTGGCGCGAGACCTGGGCTACAGCGAGGAGCGCTTCCGCTCGCTGGTGACGGCGACGTCGGACATCATCTGGGCCACGCCGCCCTCGGGCGAGTTCGTCGAGGAGCTGCCGGGCTGGAGCGCCTTCACCGGGCAGACGCGCGAGGAGCTGCTCGGCTGGGGCTGGTTGGACGCCGTGCACCCGGAGGACCGGGAGCGCACCGTGCGGGCCTGGGAGGAGGCGCTCTCCACGCGCACGCCCTTCCACCTGGAGCACCGGTTGCGCCACCTGGATGGGACGTACCGCCACATGCTGGCGCGCGCGGTGCCGGTGCTGGAGGAGGACGGCTCGGTGCGCGAGTGGGTGGGCGCCCACCGGGATGTGACCCGCCAGCGCCAGGGCGAGGCCGAGCTGGAGCGTCTGCTCGCGCGCGAGCAGCGCCACTCCGTGCAGTTGCAGGGGTTGGCCAGCGCCGCGCTCGTCATCAGCGAGGCGGACTCCATCGAGCACGTGCTCAAGGCCATCACCGAGCAGGCCCGCGAGGTGATTGGCGCGCACCAGGCCTTCACCAGCCTGACGTTGGAGGGGAACTGGGCGCGGGCCATTCATGCCTCGTCCGTGTCGGACAGGTATGCCGCGTGGCGGGACTGGAGCGAGCCGCCGGAGGGCACGGGCATCTACTCGTGGGTGTGCCGGCTGAACCTGCCCATGCGGCTGACGCAGGCGGAGCTGGAATCGCACCCGGCCTGGCGTGGCTTCGGCCGGCACACGACGAAGCATCCGCCGCTGCGGGGCTGGCTGGCGGCGCCGCTGGTGGGGCGTGACGGGCGCAACCTGGGCCTCATCCAGCTGTCGGATCGCCACGAGGGCGACTTCAGCTCCGAGGACGAGGCCATCCTCGTGCAGCTGGCGCGCATGGCCTCGGTGGCCATCGAGAACACGCGGTTGATGGCGGAGACGCAGGCGGCCAACCGCGCCAAGGACGAGTTCCTCGCGGTGATGAGCCACGAGCTGCGCACGCCCCTGACGGCGGTGCTGGGTTGGACGCAGATGCTGCGCAGCCGGCAGAACGACGCGCGGGCGGTGGAGAAGGGGCTGGCCGTCATCGAGCGCAACGCGCGCACGCTGGCGCAGCTGATTGAAGACGTGCTGGACGTGTCGCGCATCATCACGGGCAAGCTGACGCTGCACCGGCGGGGCGTGGAGCTGGTGGGGGTGGTGCAGGCGGCGGTGGAGGTGGTGCGGCCGCACGCGGAGCAGAAGGGGGTGTCGCTGTCGCTCGAGGTGGACGTGGGCGGCAGTGGCACGGCGATGCTGGTGGGGGACCCGGGGCGGTTGCAGCAGGTGTGCTGGAACCTGCTGGTGAACGCGGTGAAGTTCACTCCGGCGGGAGGGCGGGTGCTCATCCGGGTGGACCGCGACGAGCGCGAGCTGCGGGTGCGGGTGACGGACTCGGGGAAGGGGATTCGCGCGGACTGGCTGCCGCACCTCTTCGAGCGCTTCTGGCAGGCGGATGGCTCGGCGACGCGCGAGCACGGCGGGCTGGGGTTGGGCCTGGCCATCGTGCACCACCTGGTGGGGCTGCACGGGGGGAGCGTGCGGGCGGAGAGCGCGGGGGAGGGGAAGGGCGCCACCTTCACGGTGCTGCTGCCGGTGCCGGCGGTGTTGCCCGAGGTCCGCACGGAGGCCCTGCCGGGCGCGGAGGCCCAGGTGCCGGGCGTGAAGCTGGACGGGGTGTCGGTGCTGCTGGTGGAGGACGCGGCGGACGCGCGCGAGTTGATCGCCCTCATGCTGCGCGAGCGGGGCGCGGTGGTGGACACGGCGAGCACCGCGGCCGAGGCGATGGAGCGGCTGAAGGTGGCGATGCCGGACGTGCTGGTGTCGGACATCGGCCTGCCGGGGGAGGACGGGCACGCGCTGCTGAGGAAGGTGCGGGCCTGGGCCGAGGCGAGTGACCAATGGGTGCCAGCGATTGCGCTCACGGCGTACGCGGGCGCGGAGGACGCGCGGCGGGCCTACCGCGCGGGCTTCCAGGTGCACCTGGCCAAGCCGCTGGAGCCGGCGACGCTCATCGAGGCGGTGGCGCGGCTCGCCGGGCGCGACGACGCGGGCGCGCGGACGGGGTGAGGCGCCGTTGAAGCTGACGGACCGCGAGCCGGAAACCCTCCAGTCCATCTGTCACCCGAAGAAGCTCCAGGAGTGCGAGCGGCAGTGCCGAGAAGCCCTGGAGGAAGACGGGTGAGGAGACGGCTCCTGGTCGCGGTCGTGGCGGGGCTGCTGCTGTCCGCGCCGCTCATGGCCCTCCTCGCCAGCAACTGGCTCGTGCCGCTCACGCGCCTGTCTCCCGCGCGGGAAGAGGCGGTGCCGATGCTCTCAGTGACTGTGAGCCCCCTCTCGCCTGCGTCTTCGACAAGAAGGTCCAGGGGCTCTACTGCGCCGACAGTGATTGTGTGACGGATTCCCAATGCGGAGAGGGCTTCGCCTGCGGGGCCCAGAGCACCTGGGGCGGCGAGCTCCTGAGGCGATGCGCGCTGGAGGGAGATCGGCGGGAAGGCGAGGGCTGCGAGCCGCTGTCGGGAACGCATGCGAGCGCCTGTGCTCCGGGATTGCTCTGCAACGATTGGTGTGGGCGGCCCTGTCAGCCAGAGGTGACGGGGAGCTGCTCCGAGGGCTTCTTCTGCCTGCCCTCGGGAGGGAGGTCCCGACGGCTCCTCCTGTCTTCCCACGTGCGAGGCGCGAGGCTGTCCTCCTGGTCAGGCCTGTATCCGCTCCAGCCAGGGCGCTTCGGTCTGCGCCGTGGTCCATGGGACGAACTGCCAGCGGTCCCCCTGCCCCGAGGCGCACGTCTGTGAGACGCGCGCCCCGCCGGAAAGGGCGGGAAGGGTCTGGATGCGGTGTGAGCTCCTGTGCTCGAACGACGGCGTTGCGTACGCGCCTGTCACCCGGACTCTCCGGGCTCCTGCGGGCCGGGCGAGAAGTGCGAGCGGCTCCGGGACGGCACGCGCTGGGCCTGTGTGTTCGACGAGGAGGTTTGAGAAACCGCTGGGGGGATCCCGCTCTCCGAGTGCGTCCGCTCCCGTTTTTCCGGGCCCGTTCACGCACTGAAAGCGGAACGCGCCGGTTTTTTTCGGGGCCCACGCAACCATTTCTCATCCGCTGCGAGAATGGGTCCAGAGATTCAGGCCCCCCCTCCTCCCCCCCGGAGCCCACCGTGAGCACCTATTCCGTTCGTCGTGGCGACACTCTGTCCGAGCTCGCCAAGAAATTCCGTACCTCGGTGGACGCGCTCGCCAAGAGCAACAACATCAAGAACCCGAACAACATCCAGGTCGGCCAGAGGCTCAACGTCCCCGGCGGCTCGAGCACCCAGGCCAGCGGCTCGTCCGCCAAGAGCTACACCGTGCGCTCCGGGGACACCCTCGGTGAGATCGCCAAACGCTTCGGCACCAGCGTGAACACGCTCGCCAAGGCCAACAACATCAGCAACCCCAACCGCATCTTCGTCGGGCAGAAGCTCAACGTCCCCGGCGGCTCGAGCACCCAGGCCAGCGGCTCGTCCGCCAGGAGCTACACCGTGCGCTCCGGGGACACCCTCGGTGAGATCGCCAAGCGCTTCGGCACCAGCGTGAACACGCTCGCCAAGGCCAACAACATCAGCAACCCCAACCGCATCTCCGTCGGGCAGAAGCTGACCATCCCCGGCGGCGGGGGCTCCTCGACCTCCAGGCCTGGCAACTCCTCCGACGGCTTCGATCCCACGCCTTCCACGGGGGGCTCCGGTGGTACGGGCGGCGTTCGCGGCCCCGTGCGCGATGATGACGGCCGCACGTTCAACGTCTCCGCCGACGGCACCCCCAAGTTCCGTCAGGGCGATGCGCAGTGGGGCGGCCGCGCCCTGGGCTCGGGCAGCAGCATCTCCGCCGCCGGCTGCGCCATGGCGTCCACCGCCATGGCCATCAGCAAGATCTCCGGCCAGGTCATCAACCCGGGCGAGCTGGACGCGTACCTGGACAAGAATGGTGGTTACTCGGGGAACGCCATCGTCTGGGGTCAGGCCGCCAGGATGGCGGGGCTCGGCGCCAGCAAGCCCGGCTGGAGCCTGGGCACCATCAACAAGCAGATCGACGCCGGCCGCCCCGTCGTCATCGGCGTGGACTACAAGGCCGGCTCCAACGGTGGCGGCAACGGCACCGACCACTGGATTACCGTCACGCACCGCAAGGGCGACACCTACTACGCCAATGATCCGGCCACCGGCGAGGAGATCGCCCTCAAGCTCCAGGGCAACCGGCTCGTGGGCGGGCCCAAGGGCTACAAGAGCACCGGCGAGCTGGTGACGTTCTCCGGTGGCAACCCCAACCCGGGCACGGCGCCGGCCGGCGGCGGGGCTCCGGTGGTCTCCAACCCCTCCACGGGTGGCGGCTCCCTGAATGGCGTGAGCGTGCCGACCGAGACCCTGCGTCGCGGTGAGAGCGGCGAGGCGGTGAGGAAGCTCCAGTCCGCCCTGGTGAAGGCGGGCCACATGACCCAGGCCGAGATGAACACCGGCCCGGGCACCTTCGGGCCCAAGACCGAGTCGGCCCTCAAGGCGTTCCAGCGTGCCCATGGCCTCTCGGCCGACGGTGTCTACGGTGCCAGGACGCGCGCCGCCTTCGAGAAGCTCGGCGCCAAGGCCAGCGGCTCCTCCGGCCCCGGCCCCGTTGTCGGCCCGACCGAGCCCGGTGGCTCCTCGGGCGGCGTGTCGCTCGCGCAGCTGCGGAAGATCATGCCCAACCTGTCGCAGGCCAAGGCCGAGCAGTACCTGCCCCACCTCAACAGGGCCATGGCCGAGGCCGGCATCAACACCCCCAAGCGCCAGGCCGCCTTCCTCGCGCAGCTCGCGCACGAGAGCGGTGAGTTCCGCTACATGGAGGAGATCGCCTCCGGCGCCGCCTACGAGGGCCGCAGGGACCTGGGCAACACGCAGCCGGGCGACGGCGTGCGCTTCAAGGGCCGTGGTCCCATCCAGCTCACCGGCCGCGCCAACTACCGCGCCGCGGGCCAGGCGCTGGGAATCGACCTGGAGAACAACCCCAAGCGCGCCGCCGATCCGGACGTGGGCTTCCGCACCGCCGCCTGGTTCTGGAACAGCCGCAACCTGAACAGCTACGCGGACGCGGGCAACTTCCGCGAGGTCACCCGCCGCATCAACGGTGGCTACAACGGGCTCGCCAGCCGCGAGGCCTACTACCATCGCGCGCTCGGCGTGCTCAGCTGATCCACTCTCTTTTCGGCACGGCTCTCCCCCTTTTCCCAGACGGGGGGAGACCCGAGGACCGCGTCCGTGACCCGGGCGCGGTCCTTCGTTTCTTCAGGGGTCCGGGCACGGGCGCCATGAGCCGCTCCTCGCTGTACATCCAGAAGCCCTCGGGCAGCTCCATCAGCGTCAGGTACAGACACGTCAGCCCCACCATCACAGGAACGCGTCCACCTCCGCGGCCGTCACCCCCGGGTCGAGCAGCGGTTTCAGCCGCTCGCGCACGGGAATGGGCCGGGATTCCACGGCTGGCAGGGAGGGGACCGACCCGGTGCCTTCATGGGCGGCGGGCGGAACTTGCTGGAGGCGTTCCATGGCGGCTTCCGAGACCAGTGCGGAACCCGGGCCGGGAGACACCCCTGGCCGTCCGCTCCTCGCCTCGCGGGCGATGCCCGACACTTCCGGCCGCCAGCCGAGCGGACAGCCAGAGGGTGAGGCACCGCGTGAAGCCCGTGAGCACCCTCCGACTCATAAGGACCCTCGTGCAGACGGAGAGAGCCCCCATGGCGATGGAGCGAGCGCAGCGTTTCGTGGACGCACTGGCGAAGTTGGAGGAGAGCGGCGACCTGGAGCCCCTCGTGGAGCTCTTCAGTGATGACGCGCAGGTGAGCAACGTGGCCGCCCACCGCACCTTCCACGGGAAGGACGGAGCGCGTCAGTTCTGGCGCGAGTACAAGGGCATGCTGCGCCAGGTGAAGTCCACCTTCCGCAACATGATCGAAGCGGGTGACCGCGTGGCGCTGGAGTGGGAGTCCAACGGCACCGCGCACAACGGCGCGGCGGTGGACTACGGGGGTGTCTCCATCGTCGAGTGGGATGGCGACCGCATCGCGCGTTTCTACGCGTACTTCGACCCGCGGGTGCTGGGCCTGGAGCTGTCGCAGGGCAACGCGAGGCGCTCGGAGGCACCAGCCACCGCGCCAGCCTGAGCCGATGCTCCCTCTCCCGAGGGGAGAGGGAAAGTTGTCAGCGCATGTCCCCAGACCGAGGGAACTAGTAGAGCCGGCTCCAGAACGAGCGCCGCGCCGAGATGCGGTCCAGCGCCTCCTGCAGCTCCTCGTCGTAGTCGGCGCGCGTGGCGATGTCCGCCATCGAGATGATGCCCGCCAGCCGATCATCCCGCTCCACCACCGGGACGCGGCGCACCTGGCGGCGGCCCATCAGCGCGATGATGCTGTGGATGTCCTCGTCCGGCGTCACCGCCTCCACGTCGTCCGTCATGATGTCCCGGGCGACCATGTTGTCCGGCGGCCGCCCCTCGGCCAGGGTGCGGATGACCAGGTCCCGGTCCGTGAGCACGCCACACAGCCGCCCGCGCTCGTCCACCACGGGGACGATGCCGCAGTCCTCTTCCTTCATGACGCGCGCCACCTCGCGCAGGCTGCTGTCGAGGTGCACGCCCTTCACGTGGCGCGTCATGATTTCCCGGGCCGTCAGCGGCTCGCGCTTCCAGCGGCTCCGGCGCCGCGTCTCGTCACGCGAGGGCACCGGCTGGCCCATGCCCACCAGCCCCGAGTACACCTCACCCGTGCCTCCCCGCTGCCCCGGGCGATCCTCCCACTCCCGCTCCTCGTGCCGCCGCTGCTCGTAGCCGCCGCGCACCTCGCGGGACACGCGCTCTCCACCCCGCGGGCCGCGTTCCTCGTCGACGGACCGTTGCGGCCCGGTGCCGGTGCGCTCCCACTCACGGTACTCCCGGTGCGGCTTGTCGGCGTCCAGCGAGTGGTACCGGTCCTGCTCGCCCATCCGCGGCCCCGGTCCCATCCCGGCGGCATCATCCACCGCGCGATCATCCCGGCCATAGGGGCCCTGGGGGGCGGGGTGGGCGCGCTCCACACGCTCGGCGGAGCGGCGCCGGCCGAAGAGGTGGTGCCGCTGGGGGCCCACGTCGTCGCGCGTGTCGTCCTGGGGCGGAGGGCCTCCCTCCTCGGTTCGCGGCTGGGCCATGCGAAGCTGGGCGGCGCGGTGGAAGCGGCCCTGGCGCACCTCGGGGGGCTCGTCCCGCTCGTTGCTCCAGCCGGTGACGTCGGACTCGGAGCGCTCGCGGGAGCCCGGCGGGGCCTCCGCGGCGCGGCGTTCGCGCTCGCGCTCTCCAGCGTTGGGCATGCCACTGGGAATGCCATTGGACCGGCCATCCTCGGTGTGTCTCTGAGCCATGGGTGGGACCTCCTGCGGTCGGAAGTAGTGCCCAAGGCTCGGCACGGGCCCGGCTTCGTCCAAGGGCCCGGGTGGGTGGAGCGCACCCTCCTGTCGGCCCGAGGGCATGGCCCCCCTCACCGGATGACAGCCACCGGACACCCGGACTGCCCGGTGGCCGACGCCGCGCTCACGAGGGCGCGAGCGCCTCGCCCAGGCGCACCAGGCCGCCGAAGTCCTCCAACTCGCCACCGGCCTCGGGAGCGGCCACCGCCACGGCGCCCGCGGGCAGCTTCTCCTCGAGCCGCGCGAGCATGCCCCGGTGGGCCTCGGCACGGGCGCGCTCCTGGTCGGCCAGGCGGATGAGCGCCTCCACCCCGTGGCGCGCCGTGTGGTCGTCCTCCACGTGCCGCAGCAGCGCCTCGGGGGACGACAGCCCGTCCTCGCGCGCCCAGCTGCGGTTGAGCACGTAGCCCGCGAAGGGCAGTCCCCGCTCGTGCAGCATGTCCCGGAAGAAGGCCGCCTCGTCCAGCGAGGCCGCCTCCGGCGACGTCACCAGCAGGAAGGCCGAGTCCGGCGAGGACAGCCGCGAGCGCAGCCGATCCGCGCGCAGCCGGATGCCCGAGAACAGCCCGCTGAAGGCGCCCAGGAAGGCCCTCATCTCCTGGGTGAAGCCCTCGCCGAAGATGCTCCCCAGCACGTTGCCGAGCAGCTGTGACGTCTTGCGCCACAGCCGGCCCCCGCGTCCCTTCTCCTCCGGGAGGAAGAGCGAGACGATGCGATCATCCAGGAAGCGCGCCAGCCGGCCCGGCGCCTCCAGGAAGTCCAGCGCGTGGCGGCTCGGCGGCGTGTCCAGGACGATGAGCTCGTAACGGCCCTCGTCCAGGAAGTTGTCCAGGGCCTCGGCCGCGGCGTACTCCTGCATGCCCGCCACCAGGTCCGACAGGAAGCGGTAGAGGCGGTTCTCCAGGATGGTGCGCGCCGCCTCGGGCGTGGGAGACAGCCGCCGCACGAAGCGCTCGAAGACGACGCGCGGGTCCAACATCCACACGTCGAGCTGGCCCGGGCCGGGCTCGCGGCCCTCGTAGAGGCGCTCGGGGGGAATGGCGGTGGGCTCGGGGCCGCCCTCGGGCATGCCCATGGCCTCGGCGAGCCGCCGCGCCGGATCGATGGTGAGCACCAGCACCTTGCGGCCCGCGCGCGCCGCGGCCACGCCCAGCGCCGCCGCCGTCGTCGTCTTTCCCACGCCACCCGCGCCGCACAGCACGAGGACGCGCTTGTCACGCAGCAGCGACTGGAGGTTGCTCATGACCGGGCTCCGGCGCGCCCGGGAGAGGGCGCTTCAGGGGAAGCGGGGGTGGGACGTGCGAGGTACGTGGCGATCCGCTCCACCAGCTCCCTCCCCGTGACGGGCAGCTCGGGAACGGTGAGGAGCGGGGCCGGGAGGTTTCCCGCCAGCCGGGCCTGCGCGTCACGGGCCCGGTCCAACCGCCCCAGCGCGCGCTGTCCCAGGTGCGGCCCGTGGGTATCCAGCAGCCGCTCCACGGCGGCCCGGCCATCCGGAGAGAAGGGATTGTCCGGCATGCGGTTGAGCACGCCCGCGGCGATGGGGATGCGGTGGCGCTGGATGGCGGTGGACAGCTCCAACGTCTCGCTCACCGGCAGCGGCTCCGGCAGGGTGACGAGCAGGGCGCCCGTGAGATGGGGGTCCCTCAGCAGCGTCAGCCCCTCGCGCACCGCGCGGCCAATGGGCCCCACGGGCATGACGGACAGCAGCGTGTCCGGGAGCGCGGCGATGGCGAGCGCGTGGCCGGTGGCCGGCAGGTCCAGGATGCACAGCGGGTAGAGGGGAGTGCCATCCGGCCGGGTGCGGCGGATGAAGTGGAGCATCTGGTAGAGGATGCCCATCTCCCGGAGCGCGGGGGCCGCCTCGAGGAAGCGGCGCAGGGCGCGGGTGCGCATGGCGGCGTCGGCCATCAAGCGAATGGGCAGCACGTCCTGGAGGAAGAGGCGCTGGCCCTCGATGGGGGACAGGCGGACGAAGGAGAGGCCCGGAGACACCTCGGTGACATGAGCGCCGGAGGCGCGCGTTCCCACCAGGGCGGCCAGCGGCGAGGGGACGTCCTTGTCCTCGGGGGCCACCTCCACCTCGGCGAGCAGTACCTTGCGGCCCGCGGTGACAGCCGCCCTCGCGAGCGCCGCCGCCAGGGTCGTCTTGCCAACGCCTCCCTTCCCGGAGACGAGCAGTGCCCGCCTTTCCCACAGTGCGTCCAGCAAGGCCGTCGCCCCTCCCGTCGTGCAGGACATGAAGTCTTAACGACGCGACCCCCTTCCGACAAGGGAACCCCCCGGCAACGCGTCACCAGGTGGGCAGGGGCGAGCGTCCGTTACTGCACGGGCCAGCGGGCGGCGATTTCCTCGCACGCCCGTTGGACGTCACACAGACGGCGCGTGCGGGCCCTGGGCGGCTGGTACTCGCGCCCGGCGAACACGTCCACCACGCGCACCAGCTTCGGGTCCACCGGCCCCAGGAGCGACAGGTGCTGCTCGGTGAACGCCTGCAGCAGCGTGGCGATGTACTGCCCGGAGCGCTCGTCCAGCGGGTGGTGCTTGGAGAAATACAGCTTCATCACCCCCACCTTGTTGTTGCCATGACGGTCCACCGTCTGCAGGACCATCTGGGGCCAGACGCGGATGGAGACGCCGGCGATCTCCAGCGCGGGCGGCTCATGGCCCACTTCGCTGGCCACCACGTCGTGAAGACCCAGACGCGGGTGGAGCTGGCGGTAGTACTCGATGGCCTCGATGCACAGCTGGGCGCGGTGCGCGTCGAACCCATGCGCGAACACGGTGGTGGCGAGCCGGTGCTGGTGCTGGCGCAGGAGGGCCTCGTCCTGGCCGCGGCACAGGAAGTCGGTGATGGCCTGGGAGGCCTCGGGATAGCGCAGGTACTGGGGGTCGGGCGGGTGCTTCTGGTTGTCGATGAGGCGCTTGCGCAGCGCGGGCGTGGCCGTGAGATAGCGCCCCAGCTTGTTCACGGAGACGTGAGGTGACTCCCTGGGTACGTCCATGAGGTGCCTCCCTGATGCGTCGTGATGTACAGACATTAACGGAGGGGTCTGACATGGACGGGAGGCTGGGAGCCGACGCGGGGCACTCGTCCACACGGTCCAGCCCCTCGCGCTTTGTCGCTGGGTTGATGGGGGCGCCAAAACTCCCGCGCTGGCGTCCCGTCTACGCCCGCGCTGTGGTGGATGCGATCGCGGCGATGGGCGAAACGGCTCGTCAGCTCCCGCGCGTGGGCCTGGGCGGCTGTGTCGGGGCGGAACTATTGGAATCAGGGCCTGGCGCTACCTCTTGTGGGAGAGCGTGCAGGCGCAGGGCGGCCACATCGAGGCGGAGAGCTTGTCGGGGCGGGGGGACGTTTCGCGCGTGGACATGCCTTGTCGATCCTGGGGAAGTAAAGGACCCCTCGCCTTTACGTCGCGCCAGCTGAGCGTTCAGATGTCGCGAATGGTCCAGCCGTACCAGAAGCTTTGGGTGAGATACGTGTGATCGGGACCTGCGGATCTGTTGTGCTCCTGACCGTGTCGGTCGATGAAGATCATGGTGTCCATGAAAGAGAGATGCTGCACGTGTAGCGCTGGTTTGTTGGCCAACCTTGCTACGACACGCATCGTCTGCCGCACCCGCTTGTAGGTGCTGTGTCCGATGTCGACTACCAGGTCAGCAGTCGCACTTCCGAGGGGCTGACGGTAGTCCTCATTGAGCATTTCACCACAGATGAGGACGATGATCCGAGTACCTGCGATATCAACGATACGCTTGCGATGAGCCATTGCTGGCGCGGTGCCGGTATGCGCACTGATGATGGAAAGCTGTTGCCAGGGGCCGTGCAGGGTTCCATCGCGGGTTACTGCGAATCCGAAAAAGGGGATGGC
Organism: Archangium violaceum; assembly: GCF_016859125.1. Classification (NCBI taxonomy): domain Bacteria; kingdom Pseudomonadati; phylum Myxococcota; class Myxococcia; order Myxococcales; family Archangiaceae; genus Archangium; species Archangium violaceum. Next base: position 3,844,845 of record NZ_CP069338.1, read on the forward strand.
CTCGTTCTTGACCATTGAGGCTGGGATGCCCTCCTTGAGAACGGGTGGCCATACCACATCGACACCGGCGATGAGCGCGACGCCGTGCGCCTGGGCTGCCTTCTGTGCATCTGCGATGAGCCGGTCGCGATGCTTGTTATCTCTCGCTGACCAGAAGCCGGCGGGTAGTACGACTACATCGCAGTTTTTGGTCTTGGCCTTCATGAGCAGGGCGTGCGCGTTGAGTGCGAACACGCTCTGACCTGGGCTCACGGAAGCCATCGCTCGAGATCACGGTTTGCAGCACCCTCATTTGGGAATCCTCCTGCGGAATGCGCTGTGGGGCTGGCGCTGGTCATGCACGTGGAGTCGCTCGCCTCAATGCTCGGTACTCTTCTTCCGGTTACGGAGAGCCAGCAGTTCGCGTTCCACGAGACGGTCCTTGTCCCGTCCCAGGTGGCGCTTGACTGCGATGAGGTCGTCCAGACTGATGATTTGGCATGGACGTCCGTAGACATCCAGGGTGACTGCTCTGGATGCGACTTCCGCATAGCTCCCGACGGGTGGAACCTCGGAGAGCAGGTCGAGGCGTCCCAGGTCGGTCAGCAGGTATAGATTGCGATTCTTCGCGAGCTCGGCGGGGGACTCAGTAACGGGTCGTTTGGGAACGGCGAGCGCGTAGCGGGGATGATGCGGTGCGAGCACGGCGAGCAACCGGGCGAGGTTTTCTTCGGAGAACGGCGCGGTGACGTCGCAGTCCACCGTGAAGGTGGCCGAGCCGTGAGCAATGGCGGCGACGCCCCCTATGAGAACGAACTCCACCTTTGCATCGAGGAGCAGACGGAGGAGCTCAGGGGTCTGCTGCATCGTCGGCGTCCTTGGGCCGCAGGGCTTCGTACAGCTCGGTCATGCGCTGGAGTTGTTCGAGCCGCTCGGTCGGCGTGAGCCGGAGATTCTCCTCGAGCAAGGCCACGTCCACACCTGCGTCAATCGCCGCATCCCAATCTGGCCCGTAGCTCGGGAAGGCCTTCCGTAAGATTTCTCGCGGATCGTCCATGCGGGAAGTTTAAGCCGGATCGTGCGCGGACGCAGGTTCGTCGAGGGGCCTCCCGTTCATCAGCCCCTGGGCTCCGGCTGCTGGCCGTACGTCTTGAACTTCTCGAGCACGCGGGCCATCTCCGCCTTGTCCAGCAGCACGGGCTCGCCCACCTGGAGCGCGCGCCAGTACATGGCCGCCAGCGTCTCCACCTCCACCGCCAGCTTGTAGGCGCCCTCCAGGTCCGCGCCCAGGGCGAGCATGCCGTGGTTCGCCAGCAGGCACGCCTTGCGTCCCTCCAGCGCCTCCACCGCGTAGCGCGACAGCTCCTCCGTGCCGAACGTGGCGTACGGCGCGCACCGGATGTCCTCGCCTCCCGCCTTCGCCACCATGTAGTGGAAGGACGGAATCGGCCGGCGCACGCACGCGAGCGTCGTGCAGAACATCGAGTGCGCGTGCAGCACCGCCCCCACCTCGGGCCGCCCGGCCAGGATGTCCCGGTGGATGCGCCACTCGGACGATGGCTCGCGCCGGCCCTCGTGGCTGCCGTCGAGGCGCATCAGGACGATGTCCTCCGGCACCAGCGTGTCGTAGTCCATCCCCGTGGGCGTGAGCAGGAAGCCGCCCTCCACCCGCTGGCTCAGGTTGCCGCTCGTGCCCTGGTTCAGCCCCGACGCGTTCATCTTCCGCGCCGTCGAGATCATCGCCTCGCGCAGCGCGAGGTGCCCGGGCCCGCTCACGTTCCCGTCCCACGCACGGGCCGCCGCTCGGGGAAGAGCGACAGCAGTCCCTCGGTGGAGGCAGCGCACACCCCGCGCTCCGTGACGAGCGCCGTCACCAGCCGCGCCGGCGTCACGTCGAAGCCGTAGTTGGCCACCGGGCTCCCCTCCGGCGTCACCCGCACCGTCACCACCTCGCCCGAGGGCAGCCGCCCGCTGATGTCCGTGAGCTCGCGTCCATCCCGCTGCTCGATGGGGATGTCGCGCACCCCGTCCTCCAGCGTCCAGTCGATGGTGGGCGAGGGCAGCGCCACGTAGAAGGGCACTCCGTTGTCCTTCGCCGCCAGCGCCTTGAGGTACGTGCCAATCTTGTTCGCCACGTCGCCTCGGGCCGTGGTGCGGTCCGTGCCCACGATGCACAGGTCCACCTCGCCGTGCTGCATGAGGTGGCCTCCCACGTTGTCCGCGATGACCGTGTGCGGCACGCCGTGCTGCCCCAGCTCCCACGCCGTCAGGCCCGCGCCCTGGTTGCGCGGACGCGTCTCGTCCACCCAGACGTGGAGGGGGATGCCCTTGTCATGCGCCAGGTAGAGGGGCGCGAGCGCCGTGCCCCAGTCCACCGTGGCCAGCCAGCCCGCGTTGCAGTGCGTCAGCACGTTCACCCGCCCCTGACGGCCCTTGCTCGCCCACGCCGATGCGATGAGCCCCAGCCCGTGTTCGCCAATGGCCCGGTTGATGGCCACGTCCTCGTCACACAGGGCCGCGGCCCGCTGGTACGCCGCCGCGAGCCGCTCGGACGGGGAGAGCGGGCGCAGGGCCTGGCGCATCTCGTCGAGCGCCCAGCGCAGGTTCACCGCCGTGGGCCGCGTGGCCTGCAGTTGCGTGCACGCCCGCTCGAGCGCCACGTCGGAGGCGTCCCCGCGCAGCGCCAGGCACACCCCGTAGGCCGCCACCGCCCCGATGAGCGGCGCCCCTCGCACCTGCATGGAGCGGATGGCGTGCGCCGCCTCGTCGAGCGTCGTGAGCCGCAGCGTCACGAATGCGTGGGGCAGGCGCGTCTGATCGATGATGCCGACCGACCAGCCGTCGGTTTCGATCCAGATGCTGCGCATCGGCTTTCCGTGGACCTTCATGGGGCTCCTCGCGAGGGGTGTGCGGGATGGGGAACACGGGAGGACCCAGACCCTCACCCCGGCCCTCTCCCGGAGGGAGAGGGAGGGTTGGTTGCACAGCGGGAGCGTGGCTAGCGCTTGAGGACCCGGCCGGCCACCGCGTCCAGCCGTGCGAGGATCGTGGGGTCCCTCACCTCGGGGGCGGTCATCAGCGCATGGTCGAGCGCCGTCTGGCAGCCCTGGCGGCAGGGGCCCGCGTGCTTGCCCAGCAGCGGCACCACGCTCTTCACCAGCGCCCGGGCCTTGCCCGCGTTGGCCATCAGCACGGAGACGACCTGGTCCACGGTGACGGCGTCGTGGCCCGGATGCCAGCAGTCGAAGTCCGTCACCATCGCCACCGTCGCGTAGCAGAGCTCCGCCTCCCGGGCGAGCTTGGCCTCGGGCATGTTCGTCATGCCAATCACGCTGCACCCCCAGCTCCGGTACAGCTCGCTCTCGGCGAGCGAGGAGAACTGGGGCCCCTCCATGACGAGGTACGTGCCGCCGCGCTTCGCGGAGATCTCGAGCCCCTGGCAGCTGCTCATCAGCGCGTCGCCCAGCCGCGAGCACACCGGCTTCGCCATGGACACGTGGGCCACGCAGCCGGTGCCGAAGAAGCTCTTGGTGCGCGCGAAGGTGCGGTCGATGAACTGGTCCACCACCACGAAGGTGCCCGGCGGCAGGTCCTCGCGCAGGCTACCCACCGCGGACACGGAGATGACGTCCGTCACGCCCACCCGCTTGAGCGCGTCGATGTTGGCGCGGAAGTTGATGTCGGAGGGCGAAATGCGGTGCCCCCGGCCATGGCGGGGGAGGAACACCACCTGCGTGCCCTCGAGTGTGCCGAAGCACAGCTCGTCCGAGGGCTCGCCGTGGGGCGAGGACACCTTGCGCCAGGAGACGTCCTGGAGGCCGTCGATTTGGTAGAGGCCGCTGCCTCCGATGATGCCGATGACGGGAGGGGACGGGTGCGCCATGGGGAGCTCCGGGGGGACGGGAGGGACAGGGCTCCACTCTTCCCTCCGTCCTTCATGGAGGCAACAGTGAAGAGGGCGGGGCGCTCCTGTCCCGTTCCGGACGGAGACCCTGCACTCGAGGGCACCTGTCACCCGGAGCGCCGGGAGCCGACCTTCTCCCTGGCCCGTCCGTCGGCGCGGAGGTGTGGCACATGGACCCGGAGCTCGCGGAGTCGCTCGTGTGGACATGGGAGCGGCCGCCCGCCCCGCTCGGGACCGGCGCCAGGGAGGACGATGACTTCCTCCCCCTCGCGTCAGGGGCCGATTTCCCGGATGGGAATGATCCGCTGGCGCACCGCGTCCGCGAGGAGCCCCCGCTGGAGCCCCCGACTCAGCTCGACGGGACGGCGTAGCAGGCGCGGATGCGCGTGGCGGCGGAGGCGAGCCCGGCCTCCAGGAACCGCTCGGCGGCCCACGCGGCCGCGGGCTGCATCGTGGCGGTGACGACGAACGGCGAGGCCAGCGGCGCGAAGTGGCGGATGACGCTCATCATCATCCTCACCGCGGGGGACTGGATGACGTACGCCGTGCCCAGCAGCCACTGGCGCAGCAGCGGCTCGTGCTCGCTCAGCCAGTCGATGTAGCGCTGGCGCAGCTGCGTCGAGGGCATGTGCACCTCACGCGCGTCGATGATGCAGACGTGCGGCTCGCGCCGCTCCAGCCATACCCGGCGTTCCTCCAGGTATGCATCCAGGTCCCGAATCGTGCCGGTCCGGCCGAACTTCACCACCAGCAGCGGCCACAGCCCGCCGTCGATCGTGGCGGGCGAGGGCTCGCCGCCAGGGGCCACGAATCGGGTGTTGAAGGACAGAGCCATTCCGTCCTGGGGGTTGATGGGGTTGAATATAAGCAAGGGTGGGCAGATGTACCGCAATTCCGCGCGGATGTTGAGTGGAATGCGATGGTAAAGGGAAGGGCCCACGCGCGCACGGAGCTGCCTGAGATGAACTTACGGTGCCAATCATGTGGTGCGGAGCTGGTGGTGGCGGAAGATTTGCGTACCACTGTATGTCCTTACTGTGCGGCGCCCTCGGTGGTGGAGCGGCCCCCGAGCGTGGATAGGCCGGCGCCCACCTTCACGCTGGGCTTCGCGCTGACGCACCAGTCGGCGGGCGAGCGGGTGAAGAGCTGGCTGCGCACGCGCAACCCGTGGAGCCACTCGGGGCTCAAGAAGGCGTCGCTGCAGGAGGTGCGGGGCGTGTACGTGCCAGCGTACCTCTATAGCGCGCTCGCCTCGTCCCGGTACAGCGCCTCCATCGGTGAGAACTACACCGAGACGGAGACGTACACGACGACGGAGAACGGGAAGACCGTCACGAGGACGCGCACGGTGACGAAGACGGAGTGGCGCCCGCTGCGGGGCGAGCTCGACGAGTACGTGCCGGACGTGCTGGTGACGGCCTCGCGCGGGCTGACCAACGTGGAGATGGAGGCGCTGGAGCCGTTCGACCTGCGGGTGCTGGCGCGCTACGAGCCGGCGCTGGTGGCGGGGTGGGTGGCGGAGGAGCCGTCGCTGTCGCGGGACGAGTGCCTGAAGCTGGCGCGCGAGGAGGCGCTGGCGCGGGTGGGCCGGCGGCTGGAGGCCTTCATGCCGGGGGACTCGCACCGGAACCTGCAGCACGACACGCATCTGGGATTGGAGTCGCTGGACGTGTGCCTGGTGCCGGTCTGGGTGCTGGCGGCGCGCTACGCCCCGGACAAGCCACCGCTGCGGGTGGTGGTGAACGGGCAGTCGGGCGAGGTGTATGGGAAGGCGCCCATCTCCTGGGTGAAGGTGTTGCTGACGGTGCTGGTCGTGGCGGCGCTGGGGCTGCTGGTGTACCTGCTGATGGGCCAGGGAGGCCGGTCATGACGGCGGTGGTGGTGGCGGGGTGCGAGCGGTGCGGGAGCGCGCTGGAGGAGGGGGACCTGCGCTGCCCCATCTGCGGGCTGGCGGCGGATGCGCTCCGGGCGCGGGGCCTGGTACCGGTGAAGGAGCGGGCGAAGGTGGTGCGGTGCGACACGTGCGGGGCCTCGCTGGAGTACTCGGCGGAGGTGAAGGCGCCGCGGTGCGCGTTCTGCGCGTCGGTGATGCACGTGGAGATGACGGCGGATCCGCTGGAGCAGGCGGAGGCCTTCCTGCCCTTCACGGTGGAGCCGGCGGTGGCGCGCGAGGCGCTGGGGCGCTTCCTGTCGGAGAAGCGCTTCTTCCGGCCGTCGAACCTGGCGACGGCGGCGGCGCTGGAGTCGCTGCGGCCGATGTGGTGGCCGGCGTGGGGCTTCAGCGCGGGAGCGCGGGTGAGCTGGGCGGCGGACTCGGACGCGGGGAGTGGCCGCTCGGCCTGGGCGCCGCACGCGGGGCAGGCGGACATGACGTTCGAGGACATCCTCGTGTCCGCGTCGCGGGGATTGAAGGAGCGCGAGTGCAAGCAGCTGGCGGGCGCGTACTCCCTGACGACCCAGGAGCGCGAGCCACGAGGGCCGGAGGACGCGCAGGTGGAGCGCTTCGACGTGACGCGCTCGGGGGCGCGGCGGCAGATATTGGCGGGGGTGGAGGCGGAGGCGCGCGAGCGGGTGGAGCGCGAGCACATTCCAGGCAGGCGCCATCGCAACGTGCACGTGGCGGTGATGCTCTCCAGCCTGGAGACGAAGCGCTACGCGCTGCCGGCGTATGTGTTGGCCTATCGGTACCGGGACAAGCTGTACCGGGTGGTGGTGCACGGCCAGGACGCGGGCGTGGTGCTGGGCGACGCGCCGGTGTCGGTGGCGAAGGTGGTGCTGGTGGTGGGCGCGGTGCTGCTGGTCTTGGTGGCGCTGGTGTTGCTCTTCGCCCGCTGAATCGCTCGGGGGGGGGGCCGGATTCAATCCTCGCCCGGTGCGCGCCGTGACAAGCGGCGCCAGTCAATCTGGAGGACCTCCCCCAACGTGAGCGAGTCCGTCTCGCCCAGCGTGGTTGTCTGGATTCTCGCGGGGCCACGCCAGGTGCCATTGGTGCTGACGGTGTCGATGGCCAGCACGTCCCCTCCCATGCGGACCAGGAGCAGGTGCACGCGCGAGACATGGTCGAGCTCGGCCAGCGGGATTCCGCAGCGCTCGTAGCGGCCGAGCAGCACGCCCTGCTCCAGGCGGGAGAGCGAGATGCGGTGCTCCTCCGACTTCCGCTCGACCACCAGCCTCAGCGAGGCCCAGGCATCCTCGGGCTGCTCGTTCTCACCGAGCATCAGCAGCGGGCCCACGCGGGTGATTCGCGTGTGGTACTCCTGGCCGTCCGGCCGCAGCGGGCGCCTGGAGTGACGGAAGCGGGACCCGGTCGGGGTGCGCTGGTCGACGAAATGGCGCGGCGGGAGTGCCTTCCAGGCCTGTTCGGCTCGAGCCGGCCAGGGGGACTCGTGGGCGCCGCGCGTGGGCACGAAGAGGAGCGCGTACTCGCCCACGGCGGCGTAGAGCGTGCCCTGGGCGATCACCGCCGCGTTGGGCTCTCCGTCCTCGGTGAGGAAGGGCTGCTCGGTGTTGAGGTCCCAGAGCCGGGTCTCTGGAGTGGCATCGGGGGACTCGGACCACACGTGCACCGCGAGCTGCCGCAACGAGATGGTATCGGACGGGAGCCGGAGCCCGCAGCTGGTGTGCCGGCCGATGATCAACGACTGGCCGGCCGCGACGAGCACGGCCTCCACCACGCGCGCGGAGCCATCCACCGCGGCCACGAGCATCGCAGGACGTCGGGCGAGGCGGGCCAGCTTGCTCATCCGTTCATAGGCCGCGAGGAAGGCCTCGTGCGCTCCGAGCGGGGACGGGACACGCGCCAGGTCTTTCGCTCTGACGACGCGCGTCCGTTCGTTCTCGCTCGAGCGCCTGAAGATGCCCGTGTTCAGGAACATGGCGATGATCCTACCAGACCTCGCGGTGCCTCTCGTGCCCCGGACTGTGGACGCCGATTTCGAACTTGAGTGAGACTTCGCGAAGTGAGAATCCGGTCCGCTGCCGGACAGAGCGGCGCGAGGACGTCATGCGATTGAACTGGCTCAAACTCGGACCTGTTTCCCTGCTCCTGCTTGCGGCTTGTACGGGGTTCCCTTTCTTTGGGAGATCTCCAGGTCGTGAGGCCAATGAGAACGCAGGAGGCGCGGGTGTGCGGGTTCCTCCGCGTACCGTGATGGAGGTTCAAGACATCCAATATGATGGATGGACCCTCTCGGTACGAGTTCTGGTCAGCCCCGAAGGAGGCCAACTCCGCCTGGACAGGCGGCTCATTCCGAGCATTGACGTGGATATCACGCGCGTCTCGGAGTGTGAGCACGGGTCCGTGGCGTCCATCCATGCGGATGTTTTCGCTCCGTTGGCTCGTTCTGAGAATCTCATGGTTCTCAATCCTGGCTACTGGTACGGCACCACGGTGCGATTCGGACTGTTCGATGAGCACTTCACCGGACTCGGACCGGAGTGCGTCGAGGCCGACATCTCTCTTCGGTCATTTGACCACCAGTTCGTCGCTCGCCATCGCATCCGTGCCGTGCGTCCCGCCTCCATGGATGGGGGCACGCAGGCGGATGGGGGCACGGAGGAGCCCGCCTCTTCGCAGGATGCTAGTGCGGGTGCGCTCAAAACGATTCATGCGGCCAAAGCGGGCCTCCTCGGTAGGTTCCACCTGGAACCGGTGGTCCCTGGGACTCGCATTGATATTCGGGTCTCTCGTAGGGGGCGGGTGCGCAACTTCCCCTTCACGCCCGCCAGGGACACCGATGAAAACGAGCTGTCCCTCATCGGTGGAGTTGCCCACACTCGAGGAGTGTCTCGAGGAAGCGTCCGGGATTGACGACGAGTTCCTCATGAGTTGCGTGCGCCGGCAATGCCGCGACATCACGGTGACGTGCAGCGAATGGAGCCGGAGGGAGTGCAAGGCGCAGAGGGAGAGTCCTGACCGTCCCCTGCTTGCGTTTACACTCACGATCTGGCACGGGACGCTCCATCGTTTTTATCCAGTCAAGGAAACCCACTGGTGTGAGGAACCAGCATCGCGTGAGTGCGTCATCAAGGCCGTCATGCACGAGCTGGCGCATTCTTGTGGCTGGGACCACGGACAAGGGCAGAACGTTCCCGGGAATGAACCTGAGCGAGAGCCCCTCCGTGAGTGTGCATGTGTTGACGAGAACGACGCGAGGACGTCATGCAAATGACCCGTCTCGGATTTGGAACTGCCTCCCTGCTTCTGCTGGCAGCCTGTACGGGGTTCCCCTTCTTCGGGAAGAAATCTCCATCATCCCCGGGCCGTGGGGCAGTCAAGGACACAGGAAGACAGGGTGTACAGGTTCCTCCGCGTACCGTGATGGAGGTTCAAGACATCCAATATGACGGATGGACCCTCTCTGGACGAGTTCTGGTCAGCCCCGAGGAAGGTCAACTCCGCCTGGACAGGCGGCTCACTCCAACCATTCATGTGAAAGTGAATTACGTCTCGGATTGCACGTATGGCGCTGTGGCATCCATCAGAGCGGATATCATCGCGCCTTTGGCCCGCCCGGAGGATCTCCTCGTTCTTGAGCCTGGCTACTGGTACGGCTCGACCGTGCGTTTCAGGTTGTTCGGTGAGCACATCACCGGGCTTGGACCGGAGTGCGTCGAGGCCGACATCGCTCTTCGGTCATTTGACCACCAGCTCGTCGCTCGCCAGCGCATCCGTGCGGTGCGTCCCGCCTCCATGGATGGAGGTACGCAGTCGGATGAGGGCACGCCGGAAGAGCCCGCCCCTCCGCCGGATGCTGGCTCTCTCTGACGAGGGTGATGCCGGTCACGAGCTTCTTTGCAATGCGGCCCGGCTCGCGGTAGCGAGTCGGCATGCGGATTCCGGACTTCAAGCTCGAGCGTTACTTCGCGAAGTGGGAGTTCAACGCGCCGTACCTGCTGTGCTCCTCCGACATCGAGGGCTGGAGGATGAGCGACGTGCTCGCGCTGGCGGACGCGGACGGGCGCGAGCGGTGGGAGCGGTTGTCGCTGGGCTACACGGAGACGGCGGGTCTGCCGGCGCTGCGCGAGGAGCTCGCGAAGCTGTACCGCGGAGTGGGGCCGGAGCAGGTGCTGACGTTCGCGGGAGCGCAGGAGGCCATCTTCATCCTGATGAACGTGTTGCTGGGGCCCGGGGACCACGCGGTGGTGACGTGGCCGGGGTACCAGTCGCTGTACGAGGTGGCGAGGGCGACGGGCGCGGAGGTGTCGCTGCTGCGGCTGCGCGAGGAGGACGGCTGGAAGCTGGACCTGGAAGCGCTGAAGCGCGAGCTGCGGCCGAACACGAAGCTGGTGGTGACGAACTTCCCGCACAACCCGACGGGGGCGCTGCCGGACGCGGAGACGTGGAAGGGGCTGTTCGCGCTGGCGGAGGAGCGAGGCGCGTACGTGTTCGTGGACGAGGTGTACCGGCTGCTGGAGTACGACCCGCGTGACACGCTGCCCGCGGCGGTCGAACTGTCCGAGCGGGGGCTGAGCCTGGGGGTGATGTCGAAGGCGTTCGGCCTCGCGGGGCTGCGGGTGGGGTGGCTGGCCATTCGCGACGCGGCGCTGCTGGCGCGGTGCGTGGCATTCAAGGACTACACGACCATCAGCAACTCGGCGCCGAGCGAGGTGCTGTCCCTCATCGCCCTGAGGGCGAAGGAGCGGGTGCTGGCGAGGAGCCGGGACATCCTGGCCCGCAACCTGGCGGTGCTGGACGACTTCTTCGCCCGGCGGGCGGACCTGTTCCGCTGGGTGCGCCCGAAGGCGGGGAGCGTGGCCTTCCCGAAGCTGCTGGGCTCGCTGCCGGTGGCGGAGTTCTGCCAGCGGCTCGTGGAGAAGGAGGGCGTGCTGCTGCTGCCGGGAGACGTGTATGACTTCCCGGGCAACCACTTCCGCCTGGGGCTGGGCCGCACCAACATGCCCGACGCGCTCGCGAGGCTGGAGCGTTTCTGCGAGACACTCGGGCGCTGATTCTCCAGGAAGTTCACGGAGACGGTCCCGGTTGGGAGTAGGGTAGGGCCCGGGAGGCGCGCGCCGGAGTGGTTTCCGAGCGAGCGTTCCCTCTCACCGCCGCCAAGGCGGCACGCATTACCGGAGCATTTTTGGATACGAAGAAAGAACACCGCATCGCGCTGTTCCTCGATTTCGAGAACCTGGTGACGAACACCGGGTTCACCGCCGCCAACTTCGACCTGCAGCCGGCGATGGATCGCCTGCTCGAGCGGGGCAAGGTGGTCTTCCGTCGCGCCTACTGCGACTGGTCCCGCTTCAAGGAAGCCAAGGGCAACCTGCACGAGTTCGGCGTCGAGCTCATCGACGTGCCGCCCTCGACGCGCTCGGGGAAGAACGGGGCGGACATGCGCCTCGTCATCGACGCGCTGGAGCTGTGCTACGCGCGCGAGCACATCGACACCTTCGCCATCGCCTCGGGCGACAGCGACTTCTGCCCGCTCGCGTACAAGCTGCGCGAGAATGGCCGGCAGCTCATCGGGCTCGCGGTGAAGGAGGCCACCAGCCCCCTCTTCGTGAAGGCCTGCGACGAGTTCATCTACCTGCGGCCCCGCACCCGCGCGGAGAAGGACAAGGAGAAGGAGAAGCGCGCCCACGAGAACGAGGAGGGCTCGCGAGGCCGCAAGCACGGCAAGGGGCACGGGGCCGGTGAGCGCCAGGGCAAGGAGCAGGCGAACGGGCACAAGGGCAAGGCCGAGACGCAGAAGGCCCAGGTGCCGGAGAGTGTCGTGGAGGTGGTGCAGCGTCTGCTCGCGCGGACCACGGGCTCGCTCAACCCGTCGGCCATCAAGGAAGCCATCGTCCGCAAGGAGCCGGACTTCGACGAGCGCGACCACGGCTTCTCGTCCTTCGCGAAGCTGCTGGCGGCCCTGGAGCAGGAAGGGCTGCTCAAGCGCGTGCAGCAGGGCCGGCAGTGGTACGTGGTGGGGCCCGAGTCGGCGCCCGAGCCGCAGCCTCGCGGCCGGGGCGCCCGCGCCCAGGAAGAGGAAGACGAAGAGGAAGTCTACCCGGACCCCGTCGACGACTTCTGAGCGGCGCTCGGGCGGACTACTTGCCCTGCTGCTTCTTCGAGTGGGCCTCGATGCGCTCCTTGAAGTCGGGCAGCAGGTCGTTGGGGATGGGCACCGAGAGGTTGTACTGAGCGATCTTCCAGGTGCCCCCGCTCTTCACGAGCACGCCCGAGCCTCGCGCCGGGCCCATGTTGGTCGTGGAGAGCGCCTCGTCGAACCACGCCACCGCGCCGTCCTTCGAGAAGCTCACGTGACGCGACACCGCGGTGAAGCTCCACGCCTCGCCCTTGGTGAAGTAGGGCCTGGCCCAGGCGCGGAACTCGTCCCGCGTCCATCGCTCGGTGGGGTCCGTGCCCAGGTAGACGGCGTCCGGCGTGAAGTAGCCGAAGTAGCGGGCCTCGTCCGCCTGGGACGCGGCCTTGTGCCAGTCGTCGAGCACGGCGTTCACCGCGGCCGTGGGCGTGGCGGGCTTGGTGGGCGTCCTGGCCTCGGGTGTGGCGGCGAGGAGGGTGAGACAGAGCAGGGTGACGGTAGACATGGGCACCATGTGTGCGCGCGGGGCCCTCCGGGTCAAGTCGGCAACCCACGCCCCGTGACATCTCCAACCCCTTGTGGAAGTCGTGGCGCGATGCGCTATAGGGAGTTTCCACGCTTCAGACCGGGGGGACTCCCGTGACATCCGCAATCCAGCCGCGCTCGAACAGTGACCTGGCCGCTGGCCGCTTCGGCCAGCGCCGCTACATGATCCGCCGCAAGTTCTTCAAGCTCTTCGGTGGCGCCTTCCACATCTACGACGAGGCGGGCAACGTCGCCTTCTACTCGAAGATGAAGGCCTTCAAGCTGAAGGAGGACCTGCGCGTCTTCACCGGCGAGGACATGCAGGAGCAGGTGCTCTCCATCCAGGCGCGCAACATCCTCGACATCAGCGCCACGTACGACGTCACGGATCCCCAGACGGGCCGGAAGGTGGGCGCGCTGCGCCGCAAGGGCCTCAAGTCCATCCTTCGTGACGAGTGGCTCATCCTGGATGTGAACGACCAGGAGGTGGGCACCATCCAGGAGGACAGCATGCTGCTGGCCATCGTGCGGCGCTTCCTCACCACCCTGGTGCCGCAGACCTTCCAGGGCGCGGTGGGCGGTGCGCCGGTCTTCACCTTCCGGCAGCACTTCAACCCCTTCATCCAGAAGATCTCCCTGGACTTCTCCGCGGATACGTCCGGCCGGCTGGACCGCCGCCTGGGCATCGCGGCGGCGATCCTCCTGTGCGCCATCGAGGGCCGTCAGCAGGGCTGAGGCCCCCGGGGCTCACTTCTCGCGCAGGATGAGGAGCCCGCGCCAGGAGTCCACCGCGTAGATGAAGCCGTCACCGGGGACGCGGATGCCGAAGGCCCCGGCGAAGTAGGCGCCCGTGTCCGCTTCGGTCGCGCGGTAGGTGTTGTAGTGGGCCACCTGGGTGGGCCGCGTGGGGTTGGAGACGTCCAGCACGCGCACGCCCTCCTGGTACCAGGCGATGTAGAGCTTCTTGCCCACCAGCACCATGTTGTGGATGGAGAACTCGGGGCGGAGCTGGAACTCGCCAATCTTCACGATGCGCGCGGGGTCGGTGATGTCGAGTACGCGCAGGTGCTCGCCCGGGCCCTCGCCGCCCTCGAAGGCGATGGTGCGGCCCCCGAAGGTGCCCACCGCGTTGTGGTGGGCGTACTGGAAGCGGTAGGTGAAGTTGCCGAGTGTGCGCGGGTCGCTCGGGTTGCTCACGTCCGCCACGAAGAAGCCAAGGTCGGAGCCGCTGAGGTAGAGCCGGTCGCCGATGGCGAACATGTCGTGCGGCATGGCGCTGTTGGGCATGTAGCGGCTGAGCTCGAGGGGTTGGGTGGGGGTCGTGATGTCGAAGAGGAGGACGCCCTGCTCGAGATCCGCGGCGTACAGGCGATCGCCATCGACGAAGACGGTGTGGACATCGCTTCTCCCGCCAGGCAGGTTGCGCACCATCCGTGGATCGGCCGGGTTGCTGATGTCGAAGACGAGCACGCCTCGGGCGGCGCTGGCGACATAGAGCGCGTCGCCCTTGGCCCACACCCCGTTCCAATAGTCGTCGTTCTCCATCTGGATGGTTTTCACCTTCACGGGAGCGGACTTGTCGCTCACGTCGAAGACGGTGAGGCCGCCCGCCCCCTTCCCGATGTTGGTGCCGGTGACGGACACCACATAGGCGTGGCCCTTGGTGACGTAGATGTCCACCGGGAGGCCGATGTCCACGTGGTTCTCGGAGACGAGCTCCAGGCCCGAGGCCTCTGCCTCACCGGCGCGCCACACCGCCCGTTGGGACTTGAAGGTGCTCAGTGTGGAGACCTTCCCGTTGTTGCAGGTGGCCTGGCAGCCGGTGAACTCGGGAGCCTGGGGCGCCTCGCACGTGGCGAGCATCACGCGGCGTACGGTGCCAATGCCGGTGATGCTCTCCGTGGCGTAGAAGCGGGCGTTTCCATCACTCGCCTGCTCGGTGATGGGTTTGTTGCCGAGGTACTGGGTGCCGCCGTCGTTGCCGAGGCGGAGCGAGGTGGCGGCGAAGAAGGGGGTGCTCTGGTTCGTGCGGGTGGTCAGCATGAACAGGCCATCGGTGCTCGCGTTCGCGAGCGACTCGCGGTTGCAGGCCGACAGGTCGAAGATGTCGAAGTCGTCGGGGCAGGGGGCTCCGGTGGTCGCGGTGAAAGAGCAAGAAGCCAAGGGGCCCGTGTACGGCCACGTGTTGCCGTTCTCCTCGAGTGGGACGTAGCTCCCATCCCACTCGCCGCCCGTGCTGGCGTCGGGCGTGGAGGCGTCGGGGGTGGACCCGGACGGCGAGGAGGTGCAGGCAGTGAAGGTGAGGGCGCTGGCGAGCAGCTGGGCCCAGGGGATGCGATTCCAGGTCATGAACGAGCGGCTCCCGAGGAATGGGACGCGCATCGTTTGGAGGGAACGCTCCCGGCGCAAACCGGGGCCCCATCCGGCAAGTGTCAAGACGCGAGGGGTTGAATCCTACCGGGCGGCGTCGGGACGGAAGCGCCGCTCGATGCGCGAGCGCAGCAGCTCGAGGACTTCCTTCTCGGACGTGCCTGCCTCAGGGTCCAGCACCAGCTTGATGGCGCCTCTGCCGATGAGCACCTCGGGCTCGAGCGTCTTGCCGGCCTGGACGAGCCGCAGGTGCGCGGGGTTCAGCTCCACGCCGTAGGGCTGGAGGTACAGGTCCACGAAGCGCTGGAGGAGCTGGGCGGCGGTGAGGGCCTCGCGCTCCTCGGGGAGGAACTGGAAGCCCACGGTGGTGCCCGCGAGCCGCAGGCCCTGCTCGACGACGGTGCGCAGCCGCAGCGCATGGGGCAGCAGGGCCTCCTGGCCCTCGGAGCGGCTGTAGAGCCAGTAGCTCTTCTGCACGTGGGCGCACAGGGGGCACAGCATCCCGTTGAGCTCGTCGAGCCCGCGGGTGCGCAGCAGGTGCTGGAGCAGCACCTCCTCGCCGCAGCGCTTGCACTGCTCCTGGGGGCCGATGACGGCGAGCACGGAGCGGCCCCGCTCGGCCACGTCCTCGCGTTGGAGCGCCAGCGGTACGGCGGCGAGCAGCTCGGCGTCGCGCAGTTGGAGGCCGAAGCGGACCTCCTTCTTCATCACGCGCATGCCAAGCTCCAGGTGGCGCGGCAGCCGGGTGAGGGCCTGATCAAAGGAGGGCGCCTCCGGCATGTCGAGCTCGCGCAGCAGCTCGTAGCGCTCGGCCCAGGCCTCGCTGGAGTCGAGCCCCGGAGGAGGGCGGCCGGCGGCCTCGGCGAAGAAGGCCATGAGGGTGAGGGCGACCTGCCAGGGCTCCTGGGAGACGGTGTCCTCGAGACGGCGGGCGAGCTCGCGCGCGGCGGGCGTGGCGCGTTGGCGCTCGAGGCGGAGCACGCCCTGGCGCACCAGGGGGCTCTCCAGCACGGGATCGAAGGCGCGGAGCTTGCGGCCCTTGCCGCTCTCGGCGAGCGTGGACATGCGCTTGTTCCTCGAGGAAGTGAGTGTGCGCGCGGCGCGCTCGAGCTGGCGCATGCGGGCGCGCGCGTCCTGGGCGAGTCCGTGCAGCTCCTCTTCCATCTCCGCGCGCGTCTCGGCGAGGTAGTCACGGCCCTCGGCCTCTCGGCGGCGGGCCTCCTCGTAGAGGCGGGCGGTGGCGGTGGAGCGCAGGTTCTCGCGCTGTTGGCGCAGGGTGTTCGCGGCGGTGGAGAGGATGTGGATGCGGCGCTCGAGGTGCGCCAGACGCTCGTCATCGGTGAGCGAGTCCGCGGCGGTGTCGCCCGCGCCCACCTTGGCGGCGATGAGCTCCAGCGTGGTGCGATCGCCCGCCTCGTAGGCCACGTTGACGCGGGCCATGAGGGCGTCGAGCCGCGTGCGCTCCTCGTCCGACTGCGCGAGGTCCGGGTGGAGCAGGCGCGCCAGCCGGCGGTGGAGCCGCTTGAGGGCCACGGCCTCGTCCTCGCGCTCGGCGAGGAGCTCCTCTTCGGAGGGCTCATCATCCTCAAGGGACTCGTCGTCCGCGAAGTCATCCGCGTCCTCGTCGTCGAAGGGGTCCTCCCTGTCCTCGGCCGTGTGGGCGCGGCGCTCGGAGACGGGAGGCCGCGAGGTGCGCTCGGACTTCCGCGGCGAGGGCTCCGACGATGGCGGGAGGACGGGTTGCTCGAGGCGGCGGGTGAGGGCGGAGGCGGCGTCCTGGAGGTTGCGGAGCCGGCGCAGGAGGCGCTCGGAGCGGCTCACCTCCTCGGAGGGGGCGGCGAGGGCGTCCTCGTAGGCGCGGGCGAAGCGTTCCAGCGCGAGGCCGAGCGAGTCGAGCTCCGTGTCGAGTGCGTCGATCTCCGCGAGGAGCTGCTTGAGGCGCAGCTCGGCACGGCGCAGCGGTGACTCCTCGGGAGGAGGCGCGACGCGGAGCAGGGCCGACTCGGGAGCGAGCGGTGCTGTCGACGAGGAGGACATGCGAGGTGGCGGGGGTTCCCCCAGCAGGGTAGCCGATGGCGGGGTGATCGCTCGTAAATATCCCGAATGCAAGCGAACGCCCGCCTGCCCTGGGGGCGGGCTTTCGCGCCCGGTCCAGGGGGCGGAGCGGATCAAGTGTGCTGCATGCCGCGTGCACGAGGGGCCGGTCCTGCTCCGCGTTTCGCTATCGAGTTCGCGGACCGGATGAAGGTCCAGGCCGCGGATGGCAATGGGAGGCACCACGTGTCGTGGACAGCCATGGACGCCGCGTCCCCGGGGTGTCCGCCAGGGCGGGAGACCCTTCGAGGGGACGTACGTGGAGACGTGCGCCGAGGGCGTCATTCGCCTCCGGGGCGGTTCGGTTCGAATCAACCAAGGAGCGGCGTCATGGTGTTGGTGGATGTGCTGGAGGAGTACCAGGACGAGGCGGCCTTCCGGTGGGTGCAGTGGGAAAGAGCCCTGGTGGCACCGGACTTCACGCTGGCGGAGACGGCGGAGCGCGAGGAACGGCTGCTGGCGCGTCTGGAGGACGCGGACGCGCTCGACACCGTGGGGCGCCCAAAATGGCGAAAGTCGAGTCTGAGGAGGCGCCGCGGATTACGGCCGCGGCCCACGCGCTGCTGGCGCTGGGAGAGGTGGCGGAGGTGCTGGTGCGGCTGCGAGGGGCGGAAGCGCCAGCCCGTGCCGCCATTCTCCGGGCGTTGGGGGTGAGTTGCTGAAGCTGGAGGACACGGCCCTGCGGGCCGGAGCGCTGGAGGCACTGGCCTTCCGCCAGGAGGCGCCCGCCGAGGTGCTGGTGCGTTTCTTCAGAGTTTTCTGCTCGGGCTCTCCTCGTCACCCTGACTGGTTCTTATCAGGGCGCCTTCGACATCAATCCCAAGAGCGGGTGTGGAGGTGCGCGCGCGTGACAAGGCCCAGCAATTGCTCCTCGAGGAGATCATCAACGACTACGAGCAGCAAGAGGCTCGAGTTGCTCGACTCCCATGGCCCCGAGGCGCTTGAGGCCGCCCTGTCCACCGCGCTCTCCCGCGGTGCCATCGGCGCCGAGTCCGTCGGCCCACCGCTGTAGTACCAGGGTCAGGTACCCAGCTGTTCTTGAGCGCGTGGGCGCGCTGCCCCGGTCAGCCCAGGCAGTCCGTGGACGAGCGTGGAGACGAGCGTGCTGGTGAGCGGCTCCGCGGGCGTGCCCTGGAACCCCGAGCAGGCGAGCTTCAAGCTCACGATGCCGTGCACCCCGGCCCACACCATCTCGGCGAGCTGTCGTGAGTCGGCGTCCTTCGCGAGCTTGCCCCGGGCCTTGAGCTCCTCGAACGGACGTACCAGCTGCTCGAACGCCCGCATGCCCAGGTCTTCATGGCCCTCGCCGAACAGCGCGCTGTTGAGCTTCGGGTCCTCCATGAAGACGAGCCGGTACGTCTCCGGGTGCTCCAGGCCGAAGCGCACGTAGGCCTGGGCGAGCGCGTTCAGCTGCTCCAGCGGCTCCTCGATGCGGGCCGTGGGTGTGAAGTACTCGAGCAGCTGCTGGAAGCCGCGCACGCTCAGCTCCCGTGCGATGTCCTCCCGGCTCTCGAAGTGCAGGTAGAGCGTCGCCGGGGCGTACTCGATGGCGTCCGCGAGCTTCCTCATGGACAGCGCGCCGAAGCCCTCGCGCACCACGATGTCCCGCGCCGCGCCCAATATCTTCTCGCGCAGCTCCGCCCGCTGCCGCTCCTTCCTCTCCGCAGTCCCCATACGCGAAGTGTAGGCCTTGACTCCCTGAGCGGCAATCATTAAATGAACGTCGTTCACTGAACGGTGTTCACAAAGCGCCCGCTGTTCGGGACCGGGAGAGAAACATGAGCGAGCAAGGCAAGGTGGCGTTGTTCGGAGCGTCGGGTGTCATCGGGCAGAGCGTGGTGCAGGCGCTGAGGGCCCAGGGGCGGGAGTTCCGGGTGGTGGGCCGCTCGATGTCGTCGCTGCGGAGGGAGTTCGGCTCGGACCCACGGGCGGAACTGGTGACGTGGAATCCGGAGGACCCGGCCTCGGTGCGCGCGGCGGCGCGGGGTGTCCACACCCTCATCTACCTGGTGGGACTGCCCTATACGGACTTCCGTATGCACCCGGTGCTGACGCGCCGCACGCTGGAGGGTGCCATCGCGGAGGGCGTGAAGCGTCTGGTGCAGATTGGGACGCTGTACTCGTTCGGCCGCCCGCGCGCGGAGCGGGTGACGGAGGAGCATCCGCGCGAGCCGCACACCTTCAAGGGGAAGATGCGCAAGCAGCAGGAGGACCTGGTGCTCGAGGCGGGGGCGTCGGGCGCCATCCAGACCACCATCCTCCGGCTGCCGGACTTCTATGGGCCGAACGTGGAGCGCAGCTTCCTGCATGGCGCCTTCCGCGCGGCGCTCGACGGCAAGCACGCCCAGCTCATCGGGCCCATCGACAGACCCCACGAGTTCGTCTTCGTGCCGGACGTGGGGCCGGTGGTGACGGCGCTCATGGACGAGCCTCGGGCCTATGGGCGGACCTGGAACCTCGGGGGCGCGGGCATCACCACGCAGCGGGAGCTCGCCGAGCGCATCTTCGCCGAGGTCGGCCGGCGTCCGAAGCTGATGGTGGCCAACCGCCCCATGCTTCGCGTGCTGGGCCTGTTCGACCCCGTCCTGCGCGAGCTGTTCGAGATGCACTACCTGCTCACGGAGCCGTTGATCGTGGATGACTCGGCGCTGCGAAGCCTGCTGGGTGAGGTGAAGAAGACGCCCTATGCGGAGGGCATCCGGCTCTCCCTGGCGGCGATGCGCGAGCAGGATGCGGCCGCGCGCCGGAGCCCCGCCCCGGTGTCTGCCTCGCACACTCCAGCCTGATGTCTGGCCAGGGTCACGTGCATGCCCGCGCCGCTCGGCCTATGCTCTCTCCTCCACCGGCACCTGGAGGAGTCCCATGGCGGGGAGAGACCCCAACCGTCGCATCTACGGCACGCAGCCCCTGCGCCGCGTGGGCAGTGGTCAGGACCGTTTCGACAAGGAGGCCCTCGAGGGCCCCCTGGAGTCACCCACGTCCTCGGTGCGCGAGCAGCGCCAGTTGAACGCGCCGCTCAACCCCGAGCGCAAGAGCTTCGCCGCCAGCCTCGAGCGGCTCGCGACCCAGAAGAAGAAGTAGCGCCTCAGTGCCCGTCCGGCCGCTTGTCGGGGTAGGCCGACCAGTAGCTCTCGGGGAGCGGATTCGTGCCGAGGTCGCTGCGCACGCCGTCGCCGTCGGGAATCGCTCCGACGCCGCCGTAGGCGACCTCCTCCTGGGCATGGTGGGCGCAGTCCTTGTGGAACGCGTCGCACTGTTTGCGGAACGCGTCGTCGCTCTCGTCGTCGGGACGCTGGTGGGCGCCCTGCTGCTCGCGAGTGGGCTGGCCCTCGGGTTCTTCCTTCTCGTGCCTCACATCCGTGGGGCGTCCGAACATGTCCTCGGCGGGCTGCGGTGGTGGACGTGGGTCCTGGTTCGCCATGATGGAATACCTCCGAGAAATAACGGTCATGGCGCGACCGCCTGGCGGCAACCGGGGTTCGCCGTCAGGCGGGAGGGCAGGCGGGGCGCGGAGCGGCTCCCTCCACCCCGCTTCCCTTCCCGCCTTTCTCAAGGAGGAGACGTCCGGGCGGTGGGGCCGAGCCGCGGGCCGGGCCAGAAGCGCGTCTTGAGGACCTTGTCGGCCGAGGCCAGTCGCTTGTGCTGCTTCAAGTCGTAGACGCGCGCGGACCCGGCGCTGGAGACGAGCAGCACATCGTCGCGCACGTAGAGCTGGAAGCAGGCGTCGGCGGGGAGCGCGAGGCGCTCGGGCTCGGCGAGCTTCGCGCCCTCGTACCAGCGCAGGGGCATGCAGGAGGTGGGCTCCTCGGCGTACGTCTTCCAGGAGAAGAGCGGGCCGCTCGCGGTGGGCGCGACGCCCCACTCGCCGTTGTCGCCGGAGCGCTTGGAGGGGACGGCATTGCCGAGCGCGGCCATGTCCATGCTGCCGCGCTCCACCTCTCGCGTCACGGGCAGGGCCTCGGGGCCCAGGAGCGTGGTGGTGGGGCCGAGCATCCGCGTGGCGTCGAGCACGTGACTGCCGGCGCCCTCGCCCTCGTAGGCCGTCTCCTTGGACTCGAGCAGCCGCCAGCCCTCGCCATCATGGAGGAAGGCGCGGGCCACGGCGGGTTGCGTGGGCTCCTGGGGCATGCCGGGGGACACGAGCGCGATGGGGTGGCCCTCGGCGTCGAAGCCCAGGTCCGTGGTGTCGCCGGGGCGGGGCAGCGCGAGCTCCACGCCCTGGCCGGAGGCGAAGTCCACCACCCACGCGCGCTCGGGCGCCTCGGAGTGGGGCGAGAGCAGGACGGCACCCTTGCTCCCATCATGGCTCCAGGCGAGCTCCGCCCGCTCGCACGCGCCGTCGAAGGTGAAGAGCTCCGCGCGGACTCCCTCGAGCCCCAGCCGTACCCACCGGCAGCGCTCGGGTGGCACGGGCTCGAGGAGGGAGAGGCTGAGGCCCGTGAAGCGGATGTAGCCCGGAGTGGAAGCCGCCGAGGACTCCGGCGCGGGCGCGGGAGTCGGCGGGGGCTCGGTGGGGTGGGATCTGCACGCGCTCAGGAGGAACGCGGCGCAAAGGAGGCTCGGCGGACCGAGTCGGCGCATGGGTGCTCCGGGTTGGGAAGCAATCTGGAACCTTGGCAGACCGGAGCCGTGCGGGGAACCCCTTGACGCTCAGGGCGTCGCGGCGGGGGTGGGCGTAGCAGCGGCCGAAGTAGGCGCGGGTATGGGCGCGGGCTCCTCTTCCACGGGGGCGATACCGGCCTCCGGACGCAGGAAGGCGAGCAGCACGAGCGCGGGCGCGGCGAGCGCCACGGTGAAGCAGAAGTAGGCGGGCCAGCCGAAGCGCTCGATGAAGAAGCCCGCGCCCGAGGACAGGAAGCGCCCGCCCAGGTTGGAGAGCGCGGAGAGCAGCGCGAACTGGGTGGCGCTGAATCGCTTGTTGCACAGCGCCATGGTGTAGGCGCCCATGGCGGTGGTGGCCATGCCGCCGCACAGGTTGTCCACGGAGATGGCCGTGGCGAGCACCCAGTAGTTCTTCCCCACCACCGCGAGCCCCAGGTACGTCAGGTTGGTGAGCGCCTGGAGCGCGCCGAAGACGTAGAGGCTGCGGCGCATGCCCAGCGACACCATCAACGCTCCACCGATGAGCCCTCCGGCGATGGAGGCGATGAGCGAGGGCACCTTGCTGATCCACCCGATCTCCGTGTTGGTGAAGCCCAGCTCGACGAAGAAGGGGCCGACGATGGGAGGACCGGCGAAGGCCTCGCCCAGCTTGTAGAGCACGAGGAAGACGAGGACGGCAACGGCGCCCTGGCGGCGGAAGTAGTCGACGAAGGGGTTGACCACGGCGTCGCGCAGGTTGCGCGGGGCGCGGCCCTCGGGCTCGGGGGCGAGCAGGGTGGCCACCATGCCCACGACCATGAGCGAGGCCATGATGAGGTACGTGCGCTTCCAGCCGAAGGAGTCCGAGAAGGTGAGGGCCAGGGGGCTCGCGGCGAGGATGCCCAGGCGGTAGCCGGTGACGAAGGTGGCGACGCCGAAGCCGCGCTCGCTGGCGGAGAGGATGTCCGTGCGCCAGGCGTCGGAGACGACGTCCTGACTGGCGGCGAGGAAGGCCACGAGCGTGGCGATGCCGGCCATGGTGAGCGGGGACTGTTTGGGGTCCACGAAGGCCATGGCGGCGATGGCGGCCATGAGGCCCAGCTGCGACACGAGCAGCCACCCGCGGCGTCGGCCCAGGAAGGGCAGGGCGAAGCGGTCCATCAGCGGCGCCCAGATGAACTTGAGCGAGTAGGGCAGGCCGACCAGACCGAAGGCGGTGATGGTCTTGATGTTGAGCCCCTCGTTTTTCATCCAGATGGTGAGCGTCCCGCCCACGAGGAGCAGGGGCAGACCCGAAGAGAATCCGAGCGTGATGAGCAGCCAGACGCGAGGACTTTTGAGGACCTGGAGGAGCGAGGGCTTGGAAGACATGGGCTGGGGCACAGAATACAGGTCCGCTCGGGGAATCCATCTGGTACGTCGAGGGCACGAGCCGCGCAGTGTCCGCCCGGCTGCTGTGCGAGCCCGCGGGTGTCCGCTATCTCGCTAGGGACATGACGGGGTCCTGGCCTATCTTGCGCCGCCGTTTACCCCCCCACCCCGAGGTACACCATGAAGCTCTACGAGCACCCGTTCTCCTCTGCCGCGTTCAAGGTCCGCGCGCTCATCCACGAGCTCGGCCTGCCCGTCACCCTCATCACCGTCGACATGATGAAGGGCGAACACAAGTCTCCCGAGTTCCTCGCCAAGAACCCCAACGGCAAGGTGCCCACGCTCGAGGACGACGGCTTCTTTCTCTGGGAGTCCAACGCCATCCTCTGTTACCTGGCCGCGAAGAAGCCCGAGAGCGGACTGCTGCCCGTGGACCCCAAGGGCATGGCTCAGGTCCAGCAGTGGCTGCAGTGGCACGCCACCACCTTCGCTTCCTCCACCGGTGAGGTGATGTTCGAGACGATCTACACGAAGATGATGGGCCGCACGAAGGACGAGGCGAAGTATGCCGCCGGCCTGGAGAAGGTCCGCCGGGAGCTCGGCGTGCTGGAGAAGGCGCTCGCCGGCCAGGAGTACCTCTGCGGCAGGCTCACCCTCGCCGACTTCTCCCTCGTCTCCTGCCTGCATATGCGCGCCCCCATGGGCGTGGACCTCGAGGCCTTCCCCCACGTGAAGGCCTGGGTCGCTCGCATGGAGTCGCGCGAGAGCGTCCGCAAGTCCCTGCCCCCGATGTAGTCACCAGGGGCCGGGGGGGCGGTCGACCCCCCCTTGGAGCCGGGCCGCGCTCTAGTCGCGGCGACGGTTGTCGCGACGGTCCTCACGCTTCTCGTGACGGTCCTCGCTCAGCTCCTGCTTCGTCTGCTGTGCCTCGTCCCGAGCGACCTGCACGAGCTGCGCGATGAGGTTGCGCTGGCGCTGCAGGTCCCTCGCGTTGCGGCTGCCCATGACCCGGTTCAGCTCCCGGGCGATGGCCGCCCGCGTCCTCAGGGTGGCCGCCTCGACGGCCGCGTCCCGCTGGTCGTCACGCCGGTCGCGGCGGTCGTCCATCCCCGGACGGCCCCAGCCTCCCCGGTTCTCCTCCTGGCTGCTGCGCCGCACCTCGCGCTGGTCGTCCCTCATCTCGCTCCGGCTCTCGGCGAACTCCTGGCGCAGCAGGTCGCGCAGCTTCGCCTCCACGCCAGACATCTCACGCTCGTCCTGCCGCGACCACGCCCGGTCGAAGCGCGCCAGCGTGTCCTCCAGCTCGGCCACATCGCGCCTGTCGTCCTTGAGCTCGCGCTTGTCCTGACGGACTTCCTGGCGGTTCTGCGCCTGCTCGTGGGGCCGGCCCCACTGGGCACTGGCCGCGCCGGCGGAGAGAAGGACGGTGGCGATGAAGGCGGAAGAGAAGCGGTTCATGGTGTTCATCCTCTGGGGTCTCGGATGCCGGTTGTCGCCAACACCGGTTCTGACGGGAGGCGTCGGGCTTTATTCGAGCCCGGAGCTCAGGGACTGTAGCCGCCCATCTGCTGGCGCATGGCCTCGTTCTGCTCGAGCAGCTTCTCGCGCTCCTGCGAGATGAGTTCCCGGGCCCGAGGCTTCTGCGCTTCGGTCAGTTGCGTCTCCGCCTCGTTGTAGGCGCGGGTGTCGTTGTCCTGCATCTCGCGCAGGGCGGACCGCACCTGCGCCATCCGCTCCTTCCTCTCCTCCTGGCTCAGGCCGCCCCCACCATCCGGGCCGCGCATCCCCCGGCCCATGCCTCCTCCCATTCCGCCGCCCATTCCCCGGCCCATTCCGCCGCCCATGCCTCCGCCCATGCCTCCGCCCATGCCTCCGCCCCTGTGTCCTCCACCCGGGTTCCTTCCGCCCTCGCCGCGCCGCGGGAGGGACTCCTCCACCTTCTTCTTCAGGGGGGCGTTCTCCTCCTGGAGCTGCTGCTCCCGCTTCTCCAACCAGGCGACCTGCTCGGAGCTCAGGGTCAGCTCATCGCGGTGCTCGAGCAGCACGGCCAGCGAGGACTTCATGGGGAGGGGCTTCCGAGCGGCATCCCCGGACGCGCGCTCGGAGGAGGAGGACGAAGCGCAGGCGGAAAGCGACAGAGCCAGACACATCCACAGCGGCGACATCTTCCGGTGCATTCGGGTGCTCCAAAGCGAGAGACTGCTCCGCGAGCCCGTTGCATCCCGAGAGGTGGACTCGCGATCGTACCCGCCACGGTGCGCACCACCCATGTCAGCCAGATGAACGGATGGTTACGAAAGATTTCCCGGTGCAAGTGCGGCGGAGCCGCCCTTTAACCTTCGGGCGGCTCCGGGGTATTCAGGACCGGTTCCTCGCGCTCGGACCGAAGCCATATGGAGAAGTGGCATGAGTCGTGTCAGTGGCTGCTTCGGCGGCAGATACGGAGACGCATCATGAGTCCTCGATGGTTGGTCTGTCTTGTTCTGGGTCTGGCGAACCCGGCCGTTCATGCGCAGACGGCCCCGGTCGCCACGTCGGATTCCGAGTCCGCCGGAGACGTGGATGCGGATGGGGAGCTCGTGCCCACGGCCCCCTCCGCTCCTCCACCGCTTCCCAAGGAGACGCCGACGGCGCGTCCCTTCACCGATGCGGTGTGGACCTCGGGCCATTGGTACTGGGATGACGGTCAGTGGCGCTTCAAGCCGGGAGCGTGGATCGCGAAGATGCCGGGCTACCAGTTCGTCAACGGCTACTGGCGGCAGGACGGTGATGTCTGGCGTTGGGTCTCGGGCGGATGGGCGCGTTCCGGCTCGATGGAGGTGGAAGTCCCCGTCGAGCTGACGAGTGAGGAGCTCACGACGACCCAGGCCCCTCCCCAGCTCAAGGTGGAGACCCCGCCGCCCGCGCCCGCTCCAAACCTCACGTGGGCACCCGGATACTGGTACTGGTCCGGCACGCAGTGGACCTGGATTGGAGGGAGCTGGGTTGCGCCGCCCCGGCCAGGTCTCGTCTTCGTCTCTCCGAGATGGGTGAAGCGAGGGTCCTCGTGGGTCTTCGTCGTCGGCGGATGGGCCGTGCGTGGCTCGGTCCGGGTCGTCGTCCCGGAGTACCGGCACGCGAGCGTCGTCGTGAGGTGGGGACATCCCCACTACTTCTTCCACACGTGGCGGCGCTACCCGGTGGTGCATCACCACCATCATAGGGGCTGGTCAGCGCCCGTTCGCCATCATGACCCTCGAGCGCACCGTCGGGATGGCCGGCATCACCGGTAGCGCGCTCTAGTAGCGGCGACGGTGGTCGCGACGGTCCTCGCGCTGCTCGCGACGGTCCTCGCGCAGCTCCTGCTTCGTCTGCCGCACCTCGTCCTGGGCGATGTGGATGAGCTGCACGATGAGGTTGCGCTGGCGCTGCAGGGCCCACTGGCTGCGGCTGCCCATGACCTGGTGCAGCTCCCGGGCGATGGCCGCCCGCGTCCTCAGGGTGGCCGCCTCGACGGCCGCGTCCCGCTGGTCGTCACGCCGGTCGCGGCGGTCGTCCATCCCCGGACGGCCCCAGCCTCCCCGGTTCTCCTCGTGACCGCTGCGCCGCACCTCGCGCCGGTCGTCCCTCATCTCGCTCCGGCTCTCGGCGAACTCCTGGCGCAGCAGGTCGCGCAGCTTCGCTTCCACGCCGGACATCTCACGCTCGTCCTGCCGCGACCACGCCCGGTCGAAGCGCGCCAGCGTGTTCTCCAACTCGGCCACATCGCGCCTGTCGTCCTTGAGCTCGCGCTTGTCCTGACGGACTTCCTGGCGGTTCTGCGCCTGCTCGTGGGGCCGGCCCCACTGGGCGTTGGCCGCGCCGGCGGAGAGGAGGACGGTGGTGATGAGGGCGGAAGAGAGGCGGTTCATGGTGTTCATCCTCTGGGGTATCGGAGGTCGGTTGTCGCCAACACCGGTTCCGACGGGGGGAGGCGGGATTTATTCGAGCCCCGACCTACACCAGCGGGAGCGATCCGGTGTTCACCTCGGGTATGCTTCCATTCCACCGGGCTGCGTGCGGGGGGGCCGGTCGACTAGGGTGGTCATCTCATGGCGGAGTGTCTCCTCAACATCGACCTGGGCGAGCTTCCAGAAGAGGACGAGCGGCTCTACACGTACGCGCAGGTGGCGAACATCGCCTGTGGCGGACACGCGGGCGACGAGCACTCCATGCTCCGGGCGCTCGAGGCGTGCGCTCGCCACGGAACGCGGGCCGGGGCTCACCCCTCCTATGAGGACCGGGAGAACTTCGGGCGCCAGGAGGTACGGGTGGCCCCGGAGGTGCTGCGCGGCCAGGTGGCCACCCAGTGCGCCCGGTTGATGACGCTGGCCACCGACGTGGGCGTGCCCGTGCGCCACGCCAAGCCCCACGGCGCGCTCTACCACTCGGCCAATCGCGAGCCCGCGCTCGCTCGTGCGGTGGTGGACGGTGTCGTCGAGTCGCTGGGCACGGGCATCACCTTCATCGGCCCGGGCTCGGGGGCGCTGCGCGAGGCGGCCCGGGCGGCGGGGTTGGCCTACGCGCGCGAGGGCTTCGCGGACCGGGGGACGCGGCCGGATGGTTCGCTCATTCCTCGAGGGCAGCCGAGCGCGGTGCTGACGGACTCCACGGTGGCGCGGGAGAACGCGCTGCGGCTGGCCCTGAGCGGGACGGTGGACACGCTGTGCGTGCACGGGGACTCGCCGGGCGCGGTGGAGATGGCGCGAGAGGTCCGCGCGGTGCTGGACGTGCTGTCGCTGCGCACCGAGCCCCTGGGCGAGGGCGCGCTGCGGCTCGTGCTGCCGGAGCGCTTGGAGCGGCGTGGGGTGTTGGAGTCCCTGAAGGCCGAGCCCGGCGTGGTGGACGTGGTGGTGGGCGAGGAGCACGCGTGCGTGTACTTCGACCCGGCGGCGCCTCCGGAGGATCCCCGGCGCGTGCTGGGCCGGCTGGCCGTGGCGTCGGCGCCCCTGAAGGAGGCGCCGTTCGTCGTCGTGCGCGTGCGCTATGACGGGCCGGACCTGGCGTCGGTGGCCGAGCGCGTGGGGCTCTCGGTGGACGACGTGGTGCTGCTGCACGCCTCGCGCGAGTACACGGTGCGCACCGTGGGCTTCCTTCCCGGCTTCGCCTACCTGGGCGAGGTGGACGCGCGCATCTCCGTGCCGCGGCTGTCCACGCCGAGGCCGCGCGTGCCGGCGCATTCGGTGGGGATCGCCGGGCGCCGCACGGGCATCTACCCGGTCGCCTCACCGGGCGGGTGGAACCTCATCGCCACCGCCGTGGATTTCACCGCCTTCCGTCCCGACTCCGGCGCGGTGCTGCGGCTCGGGACCCGGGTGCTCTTCGAGCGGGTGGACTGAATGGACGCGAGGCTGGAGGTGCTCGAGGTCGGCGGGCCGGCGCTGGTGCAGGACGGGGGACGCGCGGGACACATGCACCAGGGCGTGCCCCCGGGAGGCGCGCTGGTGCCGGAGTGGTTGACCGCGGCCAACCGCGCGGTGGGCAACGCGTGGAACGCGGCGGCGCTCGAGTGTCATGGGCGGCTGGAATTGGGGCTGCGTGGGCGGGACGCCTGGGTGTCGGTGGATGGGCGGGCCTTCCGGGTGGAGGCCGGGGGACGCTTCTCCGTTCCGCCGCCGGAGCGGGGCGTGGTGCGCTACGTGGCCGTGGAGGGAGGACTCGACGTGCCCGAGCTGCTCGGCGGGCGGGGCACGCTCCCGGTGGCGCGGTTCGGTGGCTTCGAGGGCCGGCCGTTGAAGCGGGGAGATCTGCTGCCGCTCGGAGCCGGAGGCGGCGCGCGGGTGGAGGCGGGCGCGGAGCTGTCGCTGGACGCCGAGATACGCGTGGTGCTGGGCCCGGACCTGGGGCGCTTCGGCGCGGACGCGATGGAGCTGTTGTTGGAGAGCACCTTCACGGTGTCGCCCACGAGCGACCGGGTGGGCATGAGGCTGCGAGGGCCGGCGTTGCCGCAGGCCGATGAGGGCTCGGGGCTGTCCGGGCCCATGGTGCGCGGCGCCATCCAGGTGCCGTCCTCGGGAGAGGCCATCGTGCTCGGGCCGGACCATCCCACGCTGGGGGGCTACCCGGTGCTCGCCATGGTCATTCGTGCGGACCAGGGTTGCCTGGCGGCGCGTCGGCCGGGGGCGTCCGTGCGTTTCCGTGCGGTGGGCGTGGACGAGGCGCGAGACCTCTGGAGACAGCATTCCCGGGAGTGGACATGAGCACGGGAAGATGATCATCACCCGCAGCGACGTGAGCTCGGGTGTCTGGCTCGAGGAGCTGGACGAGGAGGGCCAGAAGGTCGACGGGCACCTCACCACCCTCACGTGGACGCAGGAGGGCGGTGGGACGAAGGTGACCTGGATGTACGAGGGCCTGTTGCGCCCGGTCATCGGGGGCTACTTCGTATGGGCGATGAACGACATGATGGACATCTACTTCGAGCAGGGCTTGAAGAACCTGAAGGCCCAGGTGGAGAAGCGTCGAGCGGCGGAGTTGGAGGCCGCGCAGCCCCCTCCGTGCGGGGAAACACCTCGGCCCACGCGCCTGACGCCCGTGGGCCGAGGTCTCTCCAGGCTGTCGCGGACTAGCGCAGGCTCTTGTTGTCCTCGTCGGTGTCCGTCATGTCGCTCTCCGGCGAGGGCTGGTTGGCCGGCGCACCCGGGTTGAGCGGCTCGTCACTCGTCTCGCCGCCGAGGCGGTCGGTGTTGTCCATGCTCTCCGGCTCGAGGCCGGTGCCGCCGGTGCCGGGCTCCGCGGGGTTGGTGGACGGAGTGGGGTAGCCGCCGTGCGCGCCGGGCTCCATCTCGCGCGTGCCCTCCTCGGGCAGCGTGTCCACACCCGCGCCGCCGGTGCCGGCATCCTGGGTCATGATGGTCGTATCCGTGCCGGTGCCGGTGTTCGCGGTGCCCTGGTCCGTCTTGCACGCGGTTCCGAACGCCACCGCTCCCGTGAGGAGTCCCGCCAGCAGAAGCTTCGTCTTCGTCATGTCGTCTTCCCTCCCTTTGCGCGTTTCGCTTGCGGTCGGGAAGCTGAGGACTGGCTGCGCTCCGTGCAGCGGGCGCTTGCCCGGCAGGCCGTTGGGCGGGACAGTTCGGCCATGACGATACCGGACATTCGACTCGTTCCCGCCCTGCCCGAGCACGTGGACGTGTGGAAGGCCATGCGCGAGGAGCCGGTCTCTCGCCGCATGATGCCGCTGGAGCCGGCCACGCGTGAGTCGTTGCTCAAGCGCATCCTGGAGTCGACGAGCGACCTGTCCGACCCGAAGGCCACGAGCTTCCGCTGGATGGTGGAGCTCGAGGGGCGGATCATCGGCACGGTGGCGGCCCGGGAGCTGTCGCGCTTCCACGGGCGCGTGGAGATTGGCTACATGCTCTCGAGCGCGTACCACGGCCGGGGAATCGGCACGCGCGCGGTGACGTGGGTGCTGGAGCGCCTCTTCGAGTGGCCGTTCCTGCACCGGGTATGGCTCACCACGGCGGCGGACAACCTCGCGTCCCAGGGACTGGCGAGGAAGCTCGGCTTCACGCTGGAGGGCGTGATGCGCGAGCACTACCTCATCGAGGGGCAGCGCAAGGACCAGCAGGTGTGGGGTCTCCTGCGCTCGCAGTGGGAAGCGCGTGCGCGCCTCAGCGCTGGCGTGGCAGACGCACCGTGAAGGTGGTGCCCTCGCGCGGCTCCGAACGCACCTCCACCACGCCGCCGTGCGCCCGCGCGATGTGGTCCACGATGAAGAGCCCCAGCCCGATGCTACGGCCGCCGGTGCCGGGCCGCGCCCCTCGCTCGAGCGGCTCGAACAGCCGCGGCAGCAGTCCCGGCGGGATGGGGTCTCCTTCGTTGTGGACCCGCAGGTGCAGGGCCTCGCCCTCCCCCAGCACCTCGAGGTGCACGGCGGTGCCCGGCGGGCTGTAGCTGAGCGCGTTGTTCACCAGGTTGGTGATGACCTGGGCGAGGCGGTCCGGATCCCAGCTCCCCCGGGTGTCGCCCGAGGACGTGAGCCGCACCTGCCGGGCCGGGTTGGCGGAGGTGAGCTCCTCGAGCACCGTGCGTGCCAGCCCGTGCAGTTCCAGGGGCTGGGGGTTCACCGGGAGCCCTCCGCCAACACGGGCCTGGGTGAAGTCGAGCAGGTCGCGGATGAGCCGGCGGGCGCGCTGGGTGGCCTGGTCCATGCGCTCGAGCGTGGTGCGTTGGCGCGGCGTCAGCTCCCGGTCGGCCAGCAGCAGTTCGACGCCCAGGCCCATCGCGCTGATGGGGGTGCTCAGGTCATGGCTGACGATGCCTACCAGGTGCCGCTCGAAGTCGGCGCGCCGCATGGCCTCCGCGTAGAGCCGCGCGTTGTCCAGGGCGAGCGCGGCGCGGTGGGCGATCGCCTCGATGAGCCCCCTGTCGGTGAGGCCCTGTCCGCGCGGAGGCGGGCCCTCCTGCACGAAGGTCATGGCGCCGAAGGTCTCGCCCCGGGCCTTGAGGGGCACACACACGGCCGCGTGCGTGCCCAGCTTCGTGAGTGCCCCCGCGGGCTGTATCCCGAGCGCCTCGGCGAACCAGGGGGCCCCGGCCGCGTCCGGAATGAGCTCGACCTGCCCGGTATGCACGACATGGACCGGCCCGTGGGGACTGGAGGGCTCGGCCGGCAGCGGCTGCACCACCCGCTGTAGCAGCGGTTGCCGGGTCTTGTCCGCGTGCGCCACGGCCACCGGGCGCAGGTGCGGCCCTTCGGCGAGGCTCACCACGCACCAGTCGGACAGCTCCGGCGTCGCTATCTGGGCCATCTGCTGAGCGATGGTCTCCACGTCGAGCGAGCCCGCCAGCGCCTCGCCCGCCTCGGCGAGCAGCGTCTGCGTCTGTTCCGTGCGCTTGCGCTCGGTGAGGTCGTGCGCGATGTTGGCGAAGCCCTTCAGCTGCCCGGTCTCGTCGCGGATGGGGTCGAGGATCAACGAGCCCCAGAAGCAGCTCCGATCCTTGCGCACGAGCCACCCCTCGTACTCCGCGCCATTCTTCTCGTGGGCGTGGGCGAGGATGCGCCTGGCCTCTCCCTGCTCCACCACCTCGCGCGGGAAGAACCGGTTGATGTGCTGGCCGATCGCCTCCTCCGCCGTGTAGCCCTTGAGCCGCTGGGCGCCGGGATTCCAGCCGGAGACGATGCCCTCGGGGGTGATCCCGAAGAGGGCGTAGTCCTGCACCGAGTCGACCATCATCCGGAAGCGCTCCTCGCTCTCACGCAGCGCCAGGTCCGCCCGCCGCCGCTCGCTGAGGTCTCGCGCCACCGCGGAGAAGCCCCGCGGCTGCCCGGCCGCATCCTCCACCTCGCGCAGGGTGAGGTTGGCCCAGAACGTGCTCCCATCCTTGCGCACGAGGCGCCCCTCGTGTTCGGCCCGCCCCTCGCTCGTGGCGTCACGCAGCAGGTGCTCGGCGGTACCGCGCGCCATCTCCTCGCGGGGAAAGAAGCGGGCGAGCGGCTGGCCGAGGATTTCCTCCTCGGCGTAGCCCACGAGCCGCTCGGCGCCCGGGTTCCAGCTGGAGACGCGCCCGTCCACCGTGAGGAGGAAGAGGGCGTAGTCGAGCACGCTGTCGAGCAGCAGCCGCACCCGCTCCTCGTCCTCGCGCGTGGCGCTGTCCTCGTGGGCCTGGGACTCGGCGCGCGCGCGGCGCTCCCGACGCTCCTCCTCCCGCACGTACTGCGAGACGGCCTCGGCGGCGCCGGTGTCGATGCAGCGGGCGAGCAGGCGCGCGTGAGGCTCGGCCAGGTCCATTCCGGCCTGGGCGAGGAACTCGAGGATGACCTCGCGCAGCAGCGCGTACTCCCGGACGATGACCCCCACGTCCAGTCCCAGGCGCAGCCGCTGCCGGCCGTGCGCCTTGGCCACCACGCTGTGGCCCGGCAGCTGGGAGCTGCCAGGCGAACCGTCCAGCTGCAGGAGCGCACCGGTGAGCTCTTCCAGGAAGCGGGGCAGGCTGTCGATGAGCTCCTCGCGCGTGTACCTGCGAGGCGTGACGAGCGCCGCCATGCCGTGAAGCCACCGCTCGATGATGACCCCGCGTTGCGTGACGATGAACTCCGGCACGGTCATGTGGGCTCCAGGTCGCGTCCGAGTCAACGGGCCATCCCAAGGGTGGATGCCCTCTTGCGTGCTGCCAAGGAGCACGGTGCGAGGCGGCGCTCGCCTCCTCGCAGGCATGGGCCTAGCTCGTCGTGCCCCGGCGCGCGGCGTCGACACTCCAGAGGCCCGAGCCGCGCACGGCGATGTAGAGGAACACGAAGCAGTAGAGCGCGGCGAGCTCTCCCTTGTTCACGATCGGGAAGATGTTGCCGATGGGAAACACGTGCCCCATGAAGTAGGCGACCGCCATGGTGCCGCTCGAGATGAAGGCCGCGGGTGCGGCGAACAGCCCGAGCATGACGAGCACGCCGCCCACGAACTCGATCAGTCCCGCGCCGTAGACGATGAAGGGCGGTGCCCCGGGAGGCATGCCGCCGAACAGACCGAAGAGCTTCTGCATCCCGTGCAGCATGAACATGAACCCGGTCATGATTCGAAGCAGGGCGTAGATGCGTTCGGTGTGGGGCTTCAGGAATCCCATGAAAAATCCTCCGGTGGGGCGAGGTGTGATGCAGGAGCGTCTTCCACCCCCTTGCAAGGGGTAGAGTGCTGATAACTTTCGGCGTGATGGACACTGCCTACCACCTCGAAGAGCACCGCGCCGCGTTGACCGGACACTGCTATCGCATGCTGGGCTCGGCCGCCGAGGCCGACGATGCCGTCCAGGAGACGATGGTGCGCGCCTGGCGCAGCCTGGACCGCTTCGAGGAGCGCTCGTCCCTGCGCACCTGGCTCTACCGCATCGCCACCCGCGTGTGCCTCGACTCGCTCGAGGAGCGTTCGCGCCGCGCGCGCCCGATGGAACTGGGCCCCGTGGGCTCGATCGACGGGCCGCTCGACATGCTTCCCGGCTCCCGGTGGCTCGAGCCCATTCCCGACGTGCAGGCCCTGCCCGCGGATGCCGATCCCTCCGAGCTCCTGATGCTGCGCCAGAGCATCCGCCTCGCGTTCGTGGCGGCGCTCCAGCATCTTCCTCCCAAGCAGCGCGCGGTGCTGCTCCTGACCGAGGTCCTCGGCTGGTCCGCCGCCGAGGTCGCCGAGAGCCTCGACACCTCGGTCGCCTCCGTCAACAGCGCCCTTCAGCGTGCCCGGGCGACGCTCGCCACCCGCGACCTCTCCCCTGCTCGCGCGCCGCTGTCCGATGCGCAGTCCTCGCTGCTCGACCGGTATGTCTCCGCCTTCGAGCGCTATGACCTGGACGCGTTCACCCAGCTGCTCCACCAGGACGCGACCCTCTCGATGCCTCCCTATGCGCTGTGGCTCCAGGGTCCCGAGTCCATTCGCGCCTGGATGTTGGGGCCGGGCTCCGGTTGCCGGGGCTCCCGGCTGGTGCCGACCTCGGCCTGCGGCTCGCCCGCTTTCGGGCACTACCGTCCCGGTGAACCGGGGGGGCCGCACAAGCCGTGGGCGCTGATCGTCCTCGAGCTCTCGGGCGATCGCATCACGGGGATCAACTCGTTCCTCGACACCCAGGCGTTGTTCCCGCGCTTCGGTCTTCCCCCGGAGCTCGCTCCGTAGCTTCTTCTCTCCAGGGCCGGGCCTTCCCGCTCCACCCACGAGCGGGAGCGGGAAGACCCTCACCCCGGTGCTACTTCTTCGCCTGCTCCATCACTTCACGGGCCACCTTCACCACGTTCTCCACCGTGAAGCCGAACTTCTGCAGCAGCGCCTTCAGCGGGGCCGACGCACCGAAGCTGCGCATGCCGATCACCGCCCCGCGCAGCCCCACCCAGCGCTCCCAGCCGAACGCCGCCGCCTTCTCCACCGCCACGCGCGCCCTCACCGAGGACGGCAGCACCTGCTCCCGGTACGCCTCGTCCTGCCGCTCGAACAGCTCCCACGAGGGCATGCTCACCACGCGCGCCTTCACACCCTCGCTCTTGAGCTGCTCGTAGGCCTGCAGGCACAGCGACACCTCGCTGCCCGTGCCAATCAGGATGACCTCCGGCGTGCCCTCGCTGTCCGCCAGCACGTAGGCCCCCTTGGCCAGGCCCGAGGCCGGCGCGTACTTCGTCCGGTCCAACGTGGGCACCGCCTGCCGCGTCAGCACCAGCACCACCGGATCGTGCTTCAGCGGGGCGATGACGCGCCAGGCCTCCGTCACCTCGTTGGCGTCCGCCGGGCGGATGACGATGACACCCGGAATCACGCGCAGGCTGGCCAGTTGCTCCACCGGCTGGTGCGTGGGGCCGTCCTCGCCCAGACCGATGGAGTCATGGGTGAAGATGTGGATGGCGGGCAGCTCCATGAGGGCCGACAGGCGGATGGCGGGCCTCTCGTAGTCGCTGAAGATGAGGAAGGTGGCGCTGTAGGGGCGCACCTTGCTCAGCGCCAGGCCGTTGACGATGGAGCCCATCGCGTGCTCGCGCACGCCGAAGTGGACGTTGCGCCCCGAGTGGTCCCCCGGCTTCATCGCGCCGGAGAAGCTCAGGTACGTCTTCGTGGACGGGTTCAGGTCCGCCGAGCCGCCCACCAGCCACGGGTAGTTCTTCGCCAGCGCGTTGAGCACCTTGCCGCTCGTCTCGCGGGTGGCCGCGCCCTTGGCGTCCGCCGGGAAGGTGGGCAGCTCCTTGTCCCAGCCCTCCGGCAGCTCGCGCCGCTGCATCCGCTGCAGCTGGTCCGCCAGCTCCGGGTGCTGCTTCTGGTACTCGGCGAACCTGGCCTCCCACTCGGTGCGCAGCTTCTTGCCGCGCTCGCCCATCCGCTCGGTGAAGCGCTCGCGCACGCCGTCGGGCACGAGGAACTTCGCGTCCTCGGGCCAGCCGTACTTGCGCTTGGCGCCCTTGATTTCCTCCTCACCCAGGGGCTCGCCGTGGGCGCTCGCGGTGCCCTGCTTCTTGGGCGCGCCCCAGCCAATCTCGCTGCGCACGATGATGAGGGTGGGCAGGCCGCGGTCCTGCTTGAAGGTGCGGAAGGCCTGCGAGAGCGCGTCCAGGTCGTTGGCGTCGGCCACGTGCAGCACGCGCCAGCCGTAGGCCTCGAAGCGCTTGCCCACGTCCTCGGTGAAGGCCAGGCTCGTGCTGCCGTCGATGCTGATGTGGTTGCTGTCGTAGACCCAGCACAGGTTGGGCAGCTTGAGGTGGCCGGCGATGGAGGCGGCCTCGCTGGCCACGCCCTCCATCAGGTCTCCGTCACCGCAGATGGCCCAGACGTCGTAGTCGAACAGCTCGAAGCCGGGGCGGTTGAAGTAGCTGGCGAGCCAGCGGCTGGCCATGGCCATGCCCACGGAGTTGGAGACGCCCTGGCCCAGGGGGCCGGTGGTGGTCTCCACGCCGCTCGTCCACCGGTACTCGGGGTGGCCCGGGGTGGAGCTGTCCAGCTGGCGGAACTTCTTGATGTCCTCCAGCGCCACGGCCAACTGGTCCTCGACGCCGTACTCCGAGGTGACGCGGCGCACGCCCGTCAGGTGGAGCAGTGAATAGAGCAACATGGAAGCGTGCCCGTTGGAGAGCACGAACCGGTCGCGGTTGGGCCAGATGGGGAAGGTGGGGTCGAAGCGCAGCTCCTGTTGCCAGAGCTGGTAGGCCACCGGCGCCAGGGCCATGGGCGCGCCGGGGTGGCCCGAGTGGGCCTGTTCCACCGCGTCCATGGCCAGGGTGCGGATGGTGTTGATGCAAAGCCAATCAGTCGGATCGTGGATCATGTTCTGGGAGTCCTCGTGCCCTTGGACCGTGCACCATGCCCCAAGCCGGGCTGGAGCGCCGCAGCATTCCGCACGGGGTGCGAGGAGGTGGACGGTGGGGTGGGGCGTGGCCGGGTCGACAAAGCGGGTTGCGGTGGGACTGGCGGGAGGGGCCACTGGGTGGCATATGGTGCGCGCATGTCGATCGAGAAACCGTTGCGGGAGATGGTCCAGGCGGAGCTCCGAGGCCGATTGGGGCCGATGCACAAGGCCATCACGCGAATGGATGAGCGGCTGGACATCATCGAGGAGCTGGTGGACATCGTTCAGCGCCTGGCGCCGCTGGCCACGCGGATGCAGTCGCTGCAGCTGGCGTTGCCGGGACTGAACGTACCGGTGGTGGGGCGGGGCGGCAGGAGCGCGACGCCCGCGCCGGTGCCCCGAGGGAGGCAGGCGACGTTCGAGGAGCTGGTGCCGGCGCCGAGAGGCCGGCCGGGACGTCCTCCCGCGGCGCCGGTCGAGGGCGAGCGCCGGTGTGCGGTCATCGGGTGCAAGAGGCCGGCGCGCTCGAAGGGCTACTGCTCGGCGCACTACCAGAAGCTGCGGTTGCTGGTGAAGACGGATCGGCGGCCGGCGGCCTGGGTGGACGACGCGAAGCCGCAGTCGGTGCCGGAGGTGGTGTTGCCCCGGGGCCGAGCGGCGTCGAAGGCGCTCCAGGAGACAGCGCCGCAGAGGCCGGAGCCGGCGGTGCCCCCGAAGCCGAAGGTCTGGGTGAGGAAGAAGGGCGGCGAGCGAATCGAGCTGAGCTGATGTGCCCCCCTCTCCCTCTCCCCCTGGGAGAGGGTCGGGGTGAGGGTATGTCCTGTCCGTGGTACGCCCTGTCCGTGGTACGCCCTGTCCGTGTTCACGCCCGTGATGCCCGCCCGCCCCGCGGGCGGGTTGTCCGGAGCACCCCTGCCCCGCGGAGTCGTTGACACCTCGTGTCCGGGATGATTTCCGGCGGGCATGAGCGATCAGGGATATCCGGTGACGGTTGCAGTGCGGCGTCCGGACGGGCGCACGGAGCAGGTGCGGGTGGGGACGGCGTTCCGCAACGGGGACGGTTTCACGTTGAAGCTGGGAGAGATGAGCATCGGCTCGGCGCCGGACGCGGCGCCGGCGCCGAGGCGGTCGTCGTACGGCGGTGGTGGCGGAGGGGGAGGAGGCGGAGGCGGCGAGGTGACGGTGTTCCCCAACTACGGGCGCAGCAAGGGCGGCCCCATCCACGGCGCGAGCATGCAGGACCTGGAGTACTACGCGAACGGCGCGAGGCGCTCGCTGAACGACCCGAGCAAGTCGCGCTGGCACGACCGGGAGCGGGCGCTGCTGGCCGCCATCGAGGCGGAGATCGCGCGGCAGCGGGGCGGTGGTGACGCCGGTGGGGGCGATGAGCCGCCTCCGCACGGGGACGACGACTTCACCGGCAACGACGACGACGGCTCCATCCCGTTCTGAGGCGGGCGGCTCAGGCGGCCGAGGCGGAGCGAGGCTGGGCCAGGGGCAGGAGGACGGTGAACGTCGTGCCCTGGCCCGGAGTGCTGTGCACCTCGACGTGGCCGTGGTGCGCCTCCACGATGCGGCGCACGATGGCGAGTCCCAGGCCCGTGCCCGCGGCCTTGGTGGTGTAGAAGGGCTCGAACATGCGGGCCATCACCTCCGGGACGATCCCCGAGCCGGTGTCGGTGATGGAGAGGCGGGCCTGGGGCGTGACACCGCGCGGTTCGTCACGGCCCAGCTCCACCCGGAGCGAGCCGCCGTGGGGCATGGCCTGCAAGGCGTTGGTGAAGAGATTGCTCAGCGCCAGGTGAAGCAGCTGCGCGTCCAGGGGTGCCTCGGGCAGCTCCTGGTCCAGCGCGCGTGTCACCTGGACGCTCCTCCTCGCATCCGGCTCCGCGCGCAGCGAGGCCTCCAGCGCTCCCTCCACCACCGAGCCGAGTGACTGGGTGAAGAGGCGGGGCTCGAGGGGGCGGGCGAAGTCCAGCAGCCCGTTGACGAGGTGATCCAACCGGGCGACCTCCTCGCCCATGACGCCGAGCAGCTCCCAGGCGGTGCCGTCGCGCTCGGGCACGGCCATGCGGGTGAGGGCGGCCACCGAGTTGGCGATGACGCCCAGGGGGTTGCGCACCTCGTGGGCGATGCTGGCGGACAGCTCGCCGAGCGCGGCCATGCGCTCGCGGCGCACCAGCTCCTGCTGGGCGGTGGCGAGCTCCTCCAGGGACTGACGCAGCTCGCGGTTGAGGTGGATGGCCTTTTCTTGCGCGTGCCGGCGCTCGCCCAGGGCGGCGGCCAGCATCAGCCCCGAGACACACACCGAGGCGAGGAAGGACTGGAGGAAGACGAGGCTGGTGGTGGGGGCGGTGTTGCCCTCGGGCCCGAGGACGAAGGGGCCCCTGCCCGCCAGCGTCTGGGAGACGGCCACCAGGGCCAGCGTGAGCATGGCCGCCGCGGTGCCCCGGGCCTCGAAGCGCAGCGCCGCCCAGAGGATGAAGGGGAGGGCCACGTAGCTGACCGGGTGGTAGACGCTGGTGGCGGGCGCCCAGCGGAAGGCGAGGAGCACGGTGGCGGCGAGCGTCACCAGCAGCGCCACGAGCTCCCACCGGCGAGCGCGGCTCCATCCCTCGAGTCCGCGTGAGATCCACGTGAGCAGCACGGGGGTCACCAGCAGGACGCCCATGGCGTCACCCACCCAGAAGATGCGCAACTGCCTCCACCACTCCGTCCAGGCGAACCTCCCCAGGGCGGCGAGCAGGGTGACGCTCGAGGTGGCGTTGACGAGGGTGCTCAGCATGGCGGAGAGCCCCAGCAGCGCGAGGACGTTCCGCACCCGCTCCAGCGATGGGCGGAAGCCGGCGTAGCGGCGCAGGAGGAAGGCCCCGAGGAGCGCTTCCAGGGTGTTGCCCGCGGAGATGAAGAAGTAGGTCGGCGGCGGAAGCCGTCCCGGCAGACAGGCGAAGGGCTCCAGGAGGAAGACCGTCAGGGCCAGGGCGGGCCAGTAGCGGAAGCGCGACAGCAGCAGGGCGGTGACGGCCACGCCGCTGGCGGGCCACATGGCGGAGACGAGCTCGCCCTGGCGGACGATGTGATTGCCCAGCCAGGCACTCGCGCCATACACGAGCGCGAACAATCCCAGTCGCCCGAGTGGATGCCAGCGTTGGAGGATGTGCTTGGGTTCAGGCACGCGTGCGGAAGGCTCACGCTGTCATGAAGCGGGGGGACGCGCAAAGACCCCCCGGCTGCTGGGACGGACAGCGGCTGTCGATGATATGACACCGGCCCATGCTTCACGTGCGAGCGGATGCGCGGCGGCTCTCCCGGGGCACGCCTCCCGGAGCGGTCCTGGCCCTGGCTCTCGTCCTGATGGTGGTGCCGTTGACGTCGCGAGCGGCGCCCGGTTCCGCCCGATTGCTGCCCGAGCAGCCAGCGGCGGGGATGCTGTCGGACAATCCGATGCGGTGGATGGCATGGGAGCTGGCGACGGGAGTGGGGGCGGCGGTGGTGGCGGTGCCGGCGACGCTGGCGCTGAGCGCGTGGGTGGGCTCGCTGTCGTCCAACCTGGTGATGGCGGCGGCTCCGGCGATGGTGCTGCTGCTGGCGTTGCCGCCGTTGGCGGTGGTGGGGGCGCAATGGCTGGTGGGCAACCTGTTGCACCCGGGCAGCGCGCGCTTTCAACCGGCGGTGTGGGTGGCGCTCGGGGTGCACGTGTTGGCGGTGGCGGGCGCGGTGCTGCTCGGCGCCACGGTGGATGACCTGGGGGACGCGGCGCTCTTCACGTTGGTGGAGGCGCTGGTGCTGCCCACGGCGGTGACGCTGACGATGCGCGCGACGGCGCCGGTGCCTCCGCCCACGTTGTCGCGAGTCCCCGAGCGGCCACGCGCCCTGGTGGAGGCCACGGCCTCGAAGGCGCTGGTGGTGCCCCTGCTTCGCTACACCTTCTGACCGAGCTCCCATGAGTCGATTTCGCGCGATGACCCCCATGTTCCTCGCCGGGGCGCTGGCTCTCGCCCAGCCAGCCCGGGCCGAGTGCCCCACACGTTCCTCCTGGCCGACGGAGGACTGGCCCGACGCGAGAGCGGAGGTGGCGGAGGTCAGGGCCGAGCAGCTGAAGGCCCTGGAGGACTACGCCTTCACGCTCCAGGGCAAGGACGAGGAGCGCAAGGGCGTCCGGACGGACGGGCTGCTCCTCATCCACAAGGGCCGGTTGGTGTACGAGCGCTACGGACGTGGCTTCGACGCGAGCAAGCGGCACCTGGCCTGGTCGATGTCGAAGAGCTTCACCAGCGCGCTCACGGGCATCGCGGTGAAGCGGGGCGCGGTGAAGCTGGACGACTCCATCTGCGCTTACGTGAAGGCGAGGCGGCGGGAGAACTGCGCCATCACGGTGCGCAACCTGTTGGAGTTCGCCTCGGGGCTGGACTGGAGGGAGGATTACGAGAACGGCGGCACCTACCAGGACTCCTCGGTGCTGGCGATGCTGTACGGCGAGGGCCGAAAGGACATGGTGTCCTTCATCACCGCGCATGAGCGGCTCGAAGAGCCGGGCACCTCATGGAGGTACTCGTCCGGGGATGCCACGCTGCTGGCGGGGGTGCTGGACGCGGCGCTGAAGCCCTCGTTGGGAAGGGACTGGCCCTTCACGCTGCTGCTCGACGTGCTGGGAATGAAGAGCGCGACCTGGGAGCGGGACGGCAAGGGTGTGGTGGTGGGCTCCTCGTACCTGCACGCGACGCCGCGCGACCTGGCGAAGTTCGGCTACTTCTACCTCAACGACGGGTGCTGGGAGGGCCAGCGGGTGTTGCCCGAGGGGTGGGTGACGGACTCCACTCAGGTGTCCAAGCCCATCCGCCAGAAGTCCTACGAGCGCGGCGCCGACGATGTGCAGGGCTGGCAGTGGTGGCTCAACCGTCCCATTCCCGGAGTGCAGGCCGAGCTCCCGTGGCCGCACGTGCCCGAGGGGGCCTATGCGGCGCGTGGGCACTGGGGCCAGTCGATTACGATCATCCCATCGAAGGACCTCATCGTGGTGCGCACGGCGGATGACCGGGACGGCTCCTTCTCGCTGGACACGTTGCTGTCGCTGTCCCTGGCGGTGGTGGAGGACCTGCCATGAGCCCGAGCCGAGCCCTTCTGGTGCTCGCGTGCGCCGCGACGCTCTCATGCGACAGGGGCGATACGGTGCGGCGCCCCTACGACAACAATGACTTGCAGCTCGTGACCTCGTACACGGCGAAGGACTTCTGCTCCTGCCTGTTCGTGATGCAGATGAGCGAGGAGTACTGCCGGCGCTGGACGGCGGCGAGTCCGGCGGTGGCCACGGTGACGGTGGACTACGAGGAGCGCAGCGTGCAGACGGCGGCG
This sequence comes from Archangium violaceum, assembly GCF_016859125.1. Lineage (NCBI taxonomy): Bacteria > Pseudomonadati > Myxococcota > Myxococcia > Myxococcales > Archangiaceae > Archangium > Archangium violaceum. The sequence continues at coordinate 3,886,815 of NZ_CP069338.1, forward strand.
GCGCTGCTGTGGGGAGAGAAGGCGCGCTTCGTGAGCGAGCGAGACGGCTGCATCCTCGCTGAGTAATGTGGAACTCCCCTCTCCCCCTGGGAGAGGGCGAGGGTGAGGGTATGTCCTTCCCGTGTTCCTCACTGTGAGAGGAAGGGCACGAGCGCGACACGCCAGCAGGGAGCGCGGTGGCGCGAGGACTTCCCGTCGCAGGCCTGAGGCTCGAATCCGAGGAGCCGCAGCTCCGCGAGGACCTGGGACTCTGCGTCCGAATTGGGTCCGTCCACCAGCCGCCGGATGACGGCGAGGGTACGGGGAGAAACACCTTCTGAAGCGAACGCGGCATACAGGCTCGCCTCGTCGTAGTGCCCCCGAGGACCGACGTCGCGGAGCAGCCGTCCCCACAGGGAGAAGATGTCCGCTTTCGGGCGGGCCTGCCGTGCGGAGGCCTCGGCGATGGCGGAGATGAGCAATCCACACCGGTAGTAGTTCGTGTACTTGCCGGGCCGGGAGGACTCCCGAAGGGGCGCCCCCTCGAGCTTGGAGAGGCACTCGGACACGGCACGGGAGAGGCGCGTGCGGACATGCTCCACGGGGAGGGTGCCCAGGTCCGCGAGCGCACGCAGGGCGAAGGCCTCGGCGCCGCCCTCGTGCATCCAGTCTCCGCCGGCGACCTCGTGGACGGCCAGCTCCCCGTTCCAGAGGTGAGCGGCCTCGTGCGCCACGAGCTCGGACACGCGCGTGGTCACCTCCGGATCCGCCTCGGCCAGACGGTTGGCGCCGAGCCGGATGTCGAGCTGGACGAGCCCTGGGAGCGTCCCCCCGCTCATGTCGATGCTCCCGGGGTTGGGAGACGGGCCGAAGCTGATGAACAGGGCGGGCTCGAAGGTGAGCGGAGTGCCGGTGCGCGCGGTGTACAGCGCGAAGAGGCGCGGGAGCAGGCGCTCGATGTGCTCGTGAAGCGGCCGGGGCATTCCCGGGTCCACCACGGCCGTCACCCCGTCCTGGACCGCCGGGCCCGAGCCGAAATAGGCATAGGTGCCCTGAGGGGAACCCTCCCAGCGGACTTCGTGCGCGCTGCTCTGTCCGGCGACGACGACCCGCTCTCCCGGGCGGGGCGTCAGGAAGACGAGCAGGGGAGGAGGCTCCGCCTCACCGGACGTGAGCCCCAGCACGCCCGTGTAGAGCAGGACCGAGCCATCCGAGTACGGGATGAAGACCTGGTAATCCTTCTCGGGCTTGACCGCGTAGGTGGACACCTCGAGCCGCAGGGTACGGAGGGACGAGCCCTCTGGCGCCGTGAGGACGTCCTCATCGCCCTGGCGCTCGATGGAGACTCCAGCGGGCTCGAGCACCCGCCAGTGGGACTGTCGGTACCCATGACCCGGGCGGGTGAAGCGCACGGCGTGTGAGGGGGTGGGGAGCTCGTAGGTGAGGCTCCAGGTGTCCGCCGTACCGGCGGCGTGCTGGACCCGAACGGTGATGGCGGACGCTCGTGCCGGAGCAGGAGTCCGAGTGGCGTCACGGCGAGCGGTACACGCACCCAAAAGCAGCAATGCCATCCAGATGGCGAGCCTTCTGTGTCTCATGCCCGCGCCCGATGCAGGGCCCGTGCCCCATGGGCGCACTCGGAGCGCCAGGGCCCGCGCTCGGTCCACCCGTCCCTCCTGACGCGGGTCCGCGAGGCGCGTCTGACACAATGACAAGACTGGATGACAAGACTGGGACACCGACAAGACAGGGACGCCGGGGGCGCCGGGCGCTCACGACTCCCGGGTGAGCAGCCCGTGACGACGCACCCGGCGGCCGAGCGTCACCGGGTCCATCTCCAGCGCCGCGGCCGCGCGCCGCACCACGCCTCCGTGACGCTCGAGCGCCTCGCGGATGATCTCCTTCTCCATCTGCTCCAGCCGCTCGCGAAGCGAGCCCGAACCCGAACCCAGGCCCGTCATCCGCGCCTGTTGCCGCATGCCGTCCACGCTGCCCACGAGCGCGGGAGGCAGGTGCCGCCGCGTCACCAGCTCGCCATCCCCACACAGCAGCACGGCGCGCTCCATGCAGTTGCGCAGCTCTCGCACGTTGCCGGGCCACCTCGCCGCGAGCAGGAGTTGCTCGGCCTCGGCCGACAGCCCAAGGGCCGTGCGCCGCAGGGTGCGGTTGAAGTGGGCGAGGAAGTAGCGCGCCAGGTCGAGGACATCCTCGGGGCGCTCGCGCAACGGTGGCAGGTCGATGGTGAAGCTGTTGAGCCGGTAGAAGAGGTCGCTGCGGAAGCGCCCGGCGCGGACCTCCTCGGACAGGTCGCGGTTGCTGGCGGCGATGATGCGCACGTCCACGCGGCGTATCTGCGTGCCGCCCACCGGCCGCACGTCTCCGCTCTCCAGCACGCGCAGCAGTTTGGACTGGAGGTTGGGGGTGGTGTTCTCGATTTCGTCCAGGAAGATGGTGCCCCCGTCGGCGAGCACGAAGAGGCCGGGGTGGTCCGCCACCGCGCCGGTGAAGGCTCCCTTCACGTGGCCGAAGAGCTCGCTCTCCAGCAGTGTCTCGGTGAGCGCGCCGCAGTCCTGCACGACGAGGGGTTGGTTGCTGCGCCCGCTCAGCCGGTGGATGACGCGGGCGAGCACCTCCTTGCCGGTGCCCGTCTCGCCCTGCAGCAGCACGGCCACGCGGTGGGGGGCGGCCACGCGGACCATCTCCAGCACCTGCCGCATGACGCGGCTGCGGAAGCCGGGCTCGTCGGCCACGTTGGCTCCGGGCGCCAGCCGCGGGGCCTCGCGTGCCCGCTCGCGCAGCAGGTTGCGCTCCAGCTCCAGTGCCGCCCGCCGCTGCTCGGTGCGCAGGCCCAGCTCGCGGCTGGCCTGGAGCACGGCCTGGCGCAGCGCCACCGGCTCGAAGGGCGGGGTGAGCGCCCGGAAGATCTTCCCCTGGTTGAACAGCTCCACCAGCCGCGAGGGCACCGCCGGAGCGCAATAAAGGATGCGGGGCGACAAATCACTGGCCGGCCCCGCGCCGGAGGGGTCCGCCTCCGCGCGCCGCGAGGCCAGCCGCTCCACCAGCGCGATGGCCCGTGCCTCGTCCCGTCCACATACCAGCAGCGCGCTGATGTCCCCTCGCCCCAGCAGCGTGTCCACGTCCTCGGCGGACTTCACGAAGCGCAGCCGCACGTGGCTCTCCAGCGCCTCGCGCAGGCCCCGCAGCTCCGACTCCTCCGCGTGCACCACCGCCACGTACAGCTGATGGTCCAACAGGTAGCGCTTGAGCGTCACCCCGTCCGAGCCCTCGAAGGACTGGAAGCTCACGCCCAGGGCCGTCGTCACCGCGCCCTCGTCCCGCTCGGCCGGATCATGCCTCCAGCGCACCACGCCCCGCACGCGGATGCGCGCGCGCGAGTCCGGCAGCGTGAAGGCCATCTCCAACTCCTCGCCCTCTCGCGGCCCCTCCCTGGGCCCCTTCGGCGTGGCGATCAACCCGATGCCCGACTCACTGATGTTGACGGCCCAGCACCCATGAAGGGCGGGCTGGGTGACCACCTGGACGTACAGGGGCTTGCGTTCACTGCGCGGCAGGGAGGGGATTTCACTCGGGGCCGTCATCGTCTGTTGCACTTCCGCGTCAACTCTGAAGCCTGGTTGGAATTACAGAGAAATCAGGAGAAAGCATTTTCGTCCAGGGGGGGCGGTAGGAGGGAAGAGGGGTTGCCGGGCCGAGGGGCGACGGGGCACGCTGCGAATCCATCCGTTCAACGCAAGTCAGTGTACGCGTACCCATGGCGGAGCTCCCATGAGGGTGATGTCAGTGTGTGGGAACACGCACTCCGAGTCTGAGTGGCGTCCGGCGGGAAGCGGGGCGGCCGCGAGGGTCGCGGTGTCTGGAGCGTGCGCCGTGTCGAGGGTGCACGGGTCCATTGCTGTCCGGTGTGGTTGGGAGGAAGGGACGGAGCCATGAGCACGAATGGCTGTGGAGTCCGGGTGGACCAGGATGCGCAGGATTCGCGCGAGGACCTGGCGCGGCGGTTGGAGCTGACGCAGCCGACGGACACCGTGCGGGGTCTGTTCTTCCTCGGGACGCTGGAGGCGGTGCGGGCGTTGGCGGGCGAGGACGCGGTGCGCCACTGCGTGGAGGCGGGGAGCGAGCCGCGCTTCGTGGAGTTCTTCAACTACCCGGTCAGCGACTTCCTCAAGGTGACCGACGCGGCGGCACGGGTGCTGGCGCCGCGGTGTGGAGGCTGGACGGAGGCGCTGCGGCACCTGGGGCGGCGGGCCACGGCGGACATGCTGAAGTCCGCGACGGGCAAGGCGCTGATGCTGCTGTCGAAGGGGGAGGCGCGGTGGTTGGTGGGCAATCTGCCCGCGGCCTACCGGGCGGCGGTGAATCATGGGGAGCGCACGGTGACGTGGGAGGGGCCCTCACGGGGCCGCATTCTCATGCGGCGCGACTTCATGCCGTGCGCCTTCCACGAGGGCGTGTTGTTGGCCACGCTCGAGGCCATGAAGGCCCGCGAGGTGGAGGTACGCGGCTCGCGGGTGGACATGCTCGTCAGCGAGTACGTCATCTCCTGGTCGTGACGCGCAGGGTTTGCGCGTGGGGGTGGAGCGGGACCGCGCAGGGTTTGCGCCCGCGCTCCCCGGTCGGCTGTCGAGCGGTGTTGAGCACCGGACGGAGCAAGGGCCGGAAGGTCTCGGGTCTGGAACGAAGTGTGAACCCGCGGACGGAACGGGCGTGAAACCCTCCTGGCGGCATGGGGGATGCAGTTCGGACATGCCGGTCGCGGTGACATGATTCAGCGCGATCTCCTCGTGGCCACTAGGAGTCGACCCATGGAAGGTCTGGCGGTGCGGTCGATGGAACCCCCGGGTGATTGGGCGCAGGATCTGGTGTGGCGGATGTCCCGCGCCAGACCGCGGCACACGGTGCGTGGACTGAACTTCACCGGGGCGCTGGAGGCGGTGCGCTCGCTGCAGGGCGAGACGGCGGTGCGGCGCTGCCTGGAGGTGGGGGGAGAGGAGAAGTTCGTCGACTTCTTCAGCTATCCCGCGCACTCGCTGCTGAGGATGTACTCCTTCGCGGCGGAGCTGCTGGCGCCCGCGTTTGGAGGAGGGGATGGGGTGCTGAGGGAGCTGGGGCGGCGGGCGACGTTGGACTTCCTGGCATCACCGGTGGGGCGTGCGGCGAAGGTGCTGGCATTCGGCAATCCGCGGCGGATGGTGGAGTCCGCTCCGGAAATCTACCGGCAGACGCTGGGCTTCGGTTCCCTGAGGGTGGAGTGGACGGGGGCACGCAGTGGTTACGTGGTGCGCCGGGGGGACTTCCTGCCCGCCGAGTGCCACGAGGCCTCGTTCGAGCAGCTGCTGCGCTCGATGGGCGTGCGGCAGGTGAAGGTGAGGCGGGCGTGGGTGGATGGGTTGGAGGGAGGGCTCGCGTTCTCCTGGGAGTAGGCGGCCCGCCCTCTGTCCGTCGAAGGCCCCGCGGTTTCCTGTCCGGGTCACATCAGATAGGAGGACTCGGAAGCCATCTCCTGCGCGGAGCCGTTGCCCCGCTGCTGGGCGTCGCGTTCCTCGCGGGTGCGCGTCTTGCTCTGGGTCCTGGGAGTGCTGCGCTTGCCGGCGCGTGGGGCGGGCTGGGGTGACAGCCCCTCGGCCTTGCGGCGAGCGGCACGTACCGCGTCCTTGCCCATGTCGAGCACGGCCGACACGGCGCCGGCCACGAGGTTGCCGGGCGGCGTATCCGGCGCGCGCGGATGGGGCCGGGTGGGCGAGGCCCGCTTCGCGAGCGTCAGCGCCTCGGCCATGTCCCGGAGCTCCTGGGGACTGAAGGCCTTGCGCACCTGGGGAAAGAGCCCGTTCTCCTCCTCGGTGACGTGGGTGCGGACGTTCTCCATGAGCACCTTCACCTTGGCGTCGAAGCGCTCGGCCTCGGGTGGCAGGTCCTCCAGCTCCTTGAGCAGCCACTTCACCACGTGGTGCTCCTCGAGTGCCTCGAGCACATCGTCCTCGAGCGCCCTGGCCCTGGCGCGCACGGAGGGATAGAGGATCTGCTCCTCGATGACCGCGTGGATGGCGAGCTCGCGCACCATCTGGTCCACGAGCTTGCGCTTGAGCTTCCGCGCGTTGCGGCCCGCCTGCTCGAACTTGCGGAAGAGCGTCTCCACCGTCTTGTGGTCTGCCTTCAAGAGCGCAATGGCATCCATTGAACGCCCTCCTTTCTGTTGCTCGATAGGGTGGCGATGCCACGCGCTTCATGCCCGGGCGAAGTGGACCTGGGACGGGGGCGGGCCGGAGGGAGGGCGGGCAGGCCCCTCACCCTCCGGGGAGGCTCGACGGGAGGCTCACTCGTAGCGGTAGCCGAGCGCGGCGGTGTCCTCCAGGTCGGCGGGGGTGACCATGAGGCCCGCCTCGTGGAAGGGCATGAGCATGTCGTCGATGTTGTTGCCGGGTTGGCCGGAGACGGGGAGGTAGGAGGGGATGCCGTGGAGGCGCTGCCACCGGGCCCAGATGCGGTCCACGTTGGCGTGGTGGAGGAAGAACACGGGATCATTGGGCGAGGTGGAGATGCCCATGGTGCCGAAGATGAAGCGCCCATCGGGGGTGAAGCCGAGGAGCCCACCGACCCAGCCGTGCACGGAGTTGTGCAGCTTGGGCGGGTTGAGGGGGATGAGGGTCATGAACCCATCCGGGGCGCACACCATGGTGACCTGGCCGGGACTGTCGCGGAAGCCCTCGATGTTGTTGCGGAAGCTGAGGGTGGAGTCGCTGGTGGTGTCGAAGGGCGCCACGTCATAGAGCGGGACGGAGAGGGAGGCCTGGACGTCCTCGGGGGAGGGGAGGTCGGCGCCGGGGAGGGTGCCGAAGCCGCGCACGAGCCAGGACGAGCGGGAGGGCTGCTCGTTGAAGCCGAGCGGGTGGATGGTGAGGGGCCACTGGCCCTTGCGGAAGGGGCCGGAGTGGACGACGTAGCCGTCGTTGGGGTCCCCATCGCCGCCCATGAAGTCATCGCGGAAGACGGCGGCGGTGCTCTCGGGGCGGGTCCAATCCCAGTAGGGGACGGTGAGGTGCTTGTTGCCACTGACCTGGCGCAGGGCTTTCTCGAAGAGCAGCAGGTACTGGCGGTGCCAGGGAAGGAAGAGCGGGCCGCCGTGGGGCATGGGCATGGCGCCGGGCGGCTGGCTGGGATCGCAGACATAGAGGGAGCGATGCCAGGCGACGAACTGGTCGTAGTAGCTGAGGCCGGGGGTGTACGGCGAGGGCACCTTCTTCAACTTCAGGACGGCCTGGACGTACTCCTTGCGCTCCCTGGGAGTCAGGGTGCGGACGTCGCGGCGCACGCGGAGGAAGGGGTGGTGGCGGCCCCTCTCCTCGGTGAGAGCCTGTTGGGTAGATGTCAGCTGCCGCGCCTCGAGCGGTTCGGAGCCGCAGCCGGCGAGGAACGACAGGGAAACGACGGCGAGGGCCAGGACGGCGTGACGGCACGTATCAGGTGAAAGCAAGATTTCCCCCCTTCGAGGGGAAACCTATTACGAGCCCGAGGAGGGATTGGAAAGCGCCTCTCACGGAGCGAGAGCCCTCGCGGTTTCGAATCATCAACCACTGAACGAGGATAAGCCCCCTCTCCCTCCGGGAGAGGGTTGGGGTGAGGGTATGCGGGTCGCGTATCCCACTCAGGCTCCGGAGAGCCCCCGTTCCCGCATGTACTTGTCGAGCGAAGCGCGGGCCTGTGCCTGAACCTTGTTGCGCAGGAAGGGAGACCACCCGAGCAACAGGCCGACGGGTCCGAGGGACTGTCGGGACCAGGCCCAGAAGTCGAAGTGGTCGGTGTGGCGGAGGATCTTCCCGTCCTTGAATTCGAACTCGGCGTCGATGCGATTGAGGACCTTCCTGCCGGTGCCGCTGAAGGTGTAGCGGGCGTCCCAGTGGGCGCGGCCGGAGCGGTCATCGGCCTGGACGTCGCGGAAGGAGATGTCGAGGTCCTTGCCGCGCTCGCAGAGCATGAGCCACATGGAGGTGACCTGGGGGCCGCGGAGGCCGACGAAGGCGGCGTCGGAGAACTCGGCATCGGGGAGGTAGAAGGAGGCCATGGCCTGGGCGTCGCGGCGCTGGAAGGCCGAGTAGAAGTCGGTGATGAGCTGGGCGTTGGGGTGCATGGGGGTGGGGTGTATCAAGCCGTACGGGGAGTCTGGGCGGAAACAAGAAGAGGACTGGGAAGTCACACGAGGGCGTGCCCGGTGTAGAAGGGGCGCTTCACGCGCGACAACGCAGGGAGAAGAGACACCGTATGGCTCGCGACATCGTCATCTGGCCGAACAAGGTCCTGAGCACACCGACGAAGCCGGTGACGGACTTCGGGGAGAACCTCACGAAGCTGCTGGAGGAGATGTTCGACGCGATGAAGGAGGCGGAGGGGATTGGGATCGCGGCGAACCAGGTCGGGGTGCCGTTGCGGTGCTCATGGGTGGGGAGGGAGGACGGGACGTTCTTCGAGATCATCAACCCGCGGATTCTGGAGAAGTCGGGGCCGGTGACCTTGGAGGAGGGCTGCCTGTCGGTGCCGGACCAGTACGAGAGGACGCCGCGGTTCCACAAGGTGAAGGTGAAGTACCAGGACCGAGCGGGCGAGTGGCACGAGCTGGAGGTGGAGGGGCGGCTGGCGCACGTGCTGCAGCACGAGATCGACCACCTGGACGGGCACGTCTTCGTGGACCACCTGTCCAACCTGAAGCGCAGCCTCATCCTGGAGAAGATGAAGAAGCTCCAGAAGGCGATGAAGCGCCACAAGGACAAGGACAAGGACAAGGAGTAGCGGTCGGCGGTTGACGGTCCTGCGGGGAGCGCGTCCGGCTCAGAGGGCGGAGCGGTTGAGGCTGACGCGCAGGGCGGTCTTCATGGAGGCCCGGAGCCTGTTGGAGAGGGCGAGGTGGAGCGAGCTCCACGAGCCCGTGCCGCCGGACACCTCGCAGGAGGCGGCGCACAGGGCGAGCTGGATGGCGGGGGTGGGGAGGGAGTTGAGCAGGAGCAGCTCGACGAAGTCCTCGAGGGGCTGGGGCTCGAGGGAGAGGCGGAGCAGGGCGCGGCGGAAGTGTTTGCTCCAGGAGCGCAGCCCCTGCTGTCGGGTGAAGTCCAGCACGGCCTCGAGTGCCTGGGCGAGGGAGACGCGAGCGGCATCCAGCTCGCGCTCGAGGTCCTCCTCGGAGCCGGTCCCGACGTAGAGGAACTCGAAGGACGGGCTGGGGGCGCTGTCGGCGGGGGTGAAGAAGGCGTTCCAGCTCTCGTCGGCGGAGGAGGATTCGAGCTCGGCACCGACGGACAGGAAGCGCTGGATGACGTGCTGCATCTCGTCGGGCGAGCGGGCGCCGAGGTAGCGGGCGAGTGCCTCGACGGGGACGTCGAGCTCGCGAGCGAGCACCTCGGTGAGGGCGGAGGCGGCCTGGCGGCCCTGGATGAACGCGAGGAGCTGGGGACCGGAGATGTCGTAGAGGGGGGGCCGGACTTCGCGCGCGGCGAAGCGCTCGGTGCGCTCACCATCCGAGTAGAGGAGGAAACCGAGACCGCCGGTGTCGAAAGCGCTTCCCTGGGGGAAGGGGGCGACCCACAGGCGGGCGGAGGAGGCGGGGCGGTTCTCCAACCACTCCTCGAAGGACAGGTGTTCGCCGCCGGCATCCACCATCGTCACGCGAGAGTCGAAGGGGCTGTGGGGGCGGAGGCTGAGGCCCGTGAGCTCCTCGACGGCTTCCCATCGGACCTTCGCGGGCTCACGCAGGGCGCGGTTGCCGGAAGTGACCAGGACGGCGGTGCAGAGCTCTATGGGGCGCATGGTGCGCCAGGGTACACCAAGGTAGGGACGAGGGCTCTGGCGCACGAGGCCGTGGGCGTGATGGAGTCTTGCTCCCCTGTTCCCCGGAGCCGTTACACATGGAAACTTCCATCCTGCTGGTGATGGCCGGTGTGGCCGCGGTTTGCGCGGCGAGCGGTGGGGTGCTGCTGAGGTGCTACCGACGGGTGGGACCCGGGGAGGCGCTGGTCATCGAGCGGGGGAGGGGGAGAGCGCGGGTGCGCTTCGGGAGCGCGCTGGTGCTGCCGGTGGTGGAGAGGGCGGAGGTGTTGGACCTCTCGGTGAGGAAGGTGGTGGTGGAGAGGAGGGGGAGGCAGGGCCTGTCGTGCCAGGACGGAATCCGGGTGGACGTGAGGGCGACGCTCTGGGTGAAGGTGGAGCCGGAGGAGGAGGGGGTGTTGAGGGTGGCGAGGGAGGTGGGGAGCGCGAGGGCGAACAAGCCGGAGGGGTTGCAGGGGCTGTTGGAGGAGCGCTTCGCGAGAGCGTTGGCGAACTCGGCGAGCACGTTCGACTTCGAGGAGTTGTTGGCGGACCGGAGCCTGTTCATCGACCACGTGATGATGGAGGTGGGGAGCGAGCTGTTGGGCTTCAAGCTGGAGCGGATGTCATTGGGGCGTCTGGAGCAGACGCCGCTGGACCAGTTGGATCCAACGAACGAGCAGGACGCGAGGGGAATCCTGAAGTTGACGGGGAGGGCGACGCGCCTGGCGCTCGAGACGAGCGGAGAGCCAGAAGGAGCGGACCGCGATCAACCCCACCACCCCGCTCCCTCCGGGAGGGGGACGGGGTGAGGGGATGAAGGCCGAGGGTTGACCAAGAAGGTCCCCGGGCCGGGCGATCACCCACGGAACCGGGAGCAATCGATCTCGTACTTGGAGACCTTGTAATTGACGATGCGCTCGGTGGTGCGCAGGAGGCGAGCGGCCTTGGCGCGATTGCCGCGGGTGCTCTTGAGGGCGTCGAGGATCAAATCCTTCTCGAACTGCTCGACGGCGTCGGTGAGGGAGGTATTGGTGTGGGTTTCGGAGGCCTCGGCGGTCTGGAGGGTGGGGGGCAGGTGGTGGCCGTGGATGGCGTTGCCATCGCAGACGAGGACGGAGCGCTCGATGATGTTCTCCAGCTCGCGGACATTGCCGGGCCAGTGGTAGCTGACGAGCATGTCGATGGCGGGGGTGGAGATGCGGCGGATGTTCTTGCCGTGTTCGCGCGCGTACTTGGCGACGAAGTGGTCTGCGAGCAGGAGCAGGTCCGACTTCCGTTCGCGCAAGGGTGGGATGAAGAGGGTGAAGACGTTGAGGCGGTAGTAGAGGTCCTCGCGGAAGGCCTTCTCGGAGATGGCGGTCTCGAGGTCCTTGTTGGTGGCGGCGATGAGGCGCACGTTGACCTTGAGTGTCTCGGTGCCGCCCACGCGCTCGAACTCACGCTCCTGGAGGACGCGCAGGAGCTTCACCTGGGTGGAGAGATTGATTTCACCGATCTCATCCAGGAAGAGGGTGCCGCCCTCGGCGAGCTCGAAGCGTCCGCGCTTGCGGGACTGGGCGCCGGTGAAGGCGCCCTTCTCGTAGCCGAAGAGCTCGGACTCGATGAGGGTCTCCGGGAGGGCGGCGCAGTTGACCTTGATGAAGGGCTTCTTGGCGCGGGTGGAGTTGTAGTGGATGGCGTTGGCGATGAGCTCCTTGCCGGTGCCGGACTCGCCGCGGATGAGGACGGTGGTGGTGGTGCGAGCGACCTGGTGGATCTGCTCGTACACCTGTCGCATGGGGCCGGAGGTGCCGATGATGTTGGAGAAGTCGTAGCGCTCGCGCAGCTCCTGGCGCAGGGTGGTGTTCTCCTCGAGGAGCTTCTTGCGTTCGTCCTCGAGGAGCCGGTGGGCGGAGAGGGCCTGGCCGATCATGGCGGCGATGACGCCGAAGAGGCGGGTCTCCTCGGCGTAGTCGCGGTCCTTGCGGAAGCGCAGGTCCACGCCGAGGGCGCCCACGGTCTTGCGGTGGACGAGGATGGGGACGCAGATGAAGGAGAGCTCCTGGCCGCTGTTGCGTCGGCCGAGGAAGGCGCGGTGGAGGAAGAGGGGCTCGCGGCTGACCTCGGGGACGACGATGGGCTTGCCGCTCTGGACGACGCGGCCGGTGATGCCCTCGCCGAGCTTGTAGCGGGCGGTGCGGCCCTCGGCGTTCAAGCCAATGGAGGCCTCGATGTAGAGGTCCTTGGAATCCGAGTCCATGAGGGTGACGGCGCCGCGGACGACGCCATGGTAGCGCTCGAGGCGCTCCAGGACGCGATGGAGGGCGGCCCTCAAGTCCTGGGCGCCGGCGAGGGCCTGGCTGACCTCCAGGAGGCTCGCCAGGGTGGGGTGCTTGCCTGTCTGCTCGTCCAACCGCTTCGCCATGGAAAAGTGCTCTCCCCATGAAACCGGGTGCCGTCCAGGGGGGACCCGGAGAGGTTCCTACATTTTTGTCGGTTTCTCGCGGAACTCCTACGAAATTGTAGCGGAAACCCTCGGGCTCCGAGCGGCCGCCGGGCCAGGAATCGTTGAGGAGTCGGCCCGGGGAGAGGCATTCGGCGTCGGATTCAGGTCGAACGAAGGGGTCGGAGGGGGCCTCGGGGCGGTCCGGGAGCGAGGGGGCGGCCCTCGCGTCCCTCGGGGCCGGAAGTTCAATCCGACAAAATTGTAGGAACATCGCGCTTCTCCTACGAAATTGTCGGAGTCCCGGACGGCTCTCCGAGACGGGGCGAGTCCGCTCCCGAGCTATTTCGAGGGTTTCCGTCGAGCCCCCCGCGGTTTGGCCCGTTGGCACCGCATCTGCAAAAGGGTCTCTGCGTCAGGCCCGAGGCGGGCCACCGAGACAACAGGCCCGAAAGGGCTCCCGACAGCTTGGAGGACATGGAGAATGAGCGGCAAGGTGATGGCGGAGTACATCTGGATGGACGGGCAGCGTCCGACGGCGAAGCTGCGCTCCAAGATGAAGGTGTTGGATGGGGAGGTCCGCAGCGTCTCCGAGCTGCCTGACTGGAGCTTCGATGGCTCGAGCACCTACCAGGCCGAGGGCAAGAAGAGCGATTTGATGCTGAGGCCGGTGCGCCACCTTCCGAACCCGCTGCGGCCTGGGACGAAGGACATCCTGGTGCTGTGCGAGGTGATGAATCCGGATGGCAGCCCGCACTGGAGCAACACGCGGGCGCCGCTGCGCGTGGTGGCGGAGAAGTGCGCCGCGGAGGAGGCGTGGTTCGGCATGGAGCAGGAGTACACGCTCTTCGAGGGCAACCGTCCGCTGGGCTGGCCGGACAAGGGTTTCCCGGCGCCGCAGGGGGGCTACTACTGTGGCGTGGGCTGTGACGAGGTGTTCGGGCGCAAGCTGGTGGAGGCTCACGCGGAGGCGTGTCTGCGCGCGGGCATCAAGCTGTGCGGCACGAACGCCGAGGTGATGCCGGCGCAGTGGGAGTTCCAGATTGGCCCCCTCTCTCCGCTGGAGATGGCGGACGAGCTGTGGCTGGCGCGCTGGCTGCTGTACCGGATGGGCGAGGAGTACGGCATCAGCGCCACGCTGCACCCGAAGCCGGTGAAGGGTGACTGGAACGGTACGGGCTGCCACACGAACTTCAGCACGAAGGCGATGCGCGAGCCGGGCGGCATCAAGGTCATCGAGGCGGCTTGCGAGAAGCTGCGCGACAAGCACGAGGCTCACATCCAGGTGTACGGCGCGCACAACACGGAGCGCCTGACGGGTCTGCACGAGACGGCGCCGATCAACGTGTTCCGCTGGGGCATCAGCGACCGTGGCTCGTCCATCCGCATCCCGCTGGGCACGGCGAATGAGGGTCGCGGCTATTTCGAGGACCGCCGTCCGGCGGCCAACTGCGACCCGTACGAGGTTTGCCGCATCATGCTTGAGACGGTCTGCGGCTGAGACCGTCGTAGAGGACTCCTTGGGGTAAGGAGGCGTAGGCCCGTCGGGCGGGAGGTGTCGGGCCTCCCGTCCGTCGGGCCTCGCGTTTTTTTGGAGTGGAGCGGGCTTGGTGGACACAGGGGGCCGCCAGCGCAGGCCAGCGCGCAAGTGTGCGGCGCGCTGGGCCCGTTCCGCTCGCTGGTCACCTGGAGGCGCTCGGAGTAGGGAGCCATCCACGGCCCTGGCGGTACCGACGAGCCGGCCGAAGTGGGCCTGGCCGTTGTCGAGCAGCCAGCCGGAGACGAAGTCCGCGAAGCCGAGCGGGCGGCCCTGCTGATCGAAGCGGACGCGCACGACCTTGTAGCCGGTGGGAAGGTGAGCGTCATGGGCGCCGAGTGGCCCTGGTACTCGGGGGTGGAGGGCCTGGTGCGAGCGCGGTAATCGGGGCGGGACAGCTCGCCCGGGGGCTCTGCGGAGATGAAGGCATCGACCTCCTGTTTGCCGGCGCAGAATGGCGAGCCGTAGTCGGCGCCTTCCTGGATGAGGCCGAGTTCCTCGGGGGGGAAGTCATCGCCGCGGGAGTCGGAGTCGTGGTCCATGCCCCAGAGGTGTCCGGTGGTGGGGTGCCACGCGAAGCCGATGGTGTTGCGCAGACCTCGGGCGAAGACGGAGCGGGAGCCCGTGGACGGGTCGACGCGCAGGAGGGTGGCATGCTCCGGGTTGGATTCGGGGCAGGCGTTGCAGGTACTGCCGACGGAGACGTAGAGCCTGCAATCGGGGCCGAAGGCCAGGGTGCGGTTGTTGTGCTGGCCGCCGTCGGCGGGTGCCGATGAGCTCACGCGGCTCGCCGAGCGAACCATCGGAGCGGATGTCGGCCACGTAGAGCTGTTTGACGGTGACGAGGTAGAGCTGATCTCCGCGCGGCGCGAGTCCGTGCACCCCGTTCTCCTTCTCTCCGAGTCCGGTGAGCCCATCGCCGTTGGTATCGCGGAGGAGGGTGACGCGGCCGGCCTCGTGCTCGGTGACATAGACGGAGCCATCGGGGCGGACGGCGAGGACGCGGGGGGTTGGTGAGCCCCTGGGCGAAGACGTTGATGCTGAAGCCGGGGCGAATGGAGAGCTGGCTCAGGAACTCGGCACTGAATGCGCGTTTGGCGGGGCGGACGAGGTTGTTCTCGGTGGAGACGGCACGTACCTGGGCCTGGGGGGAGGGACCTGCGGAGTGGGGACGCGGGCCTCCTGACCCGGGGCCGGAGGAACGTCGCGCACCGAGGGGGGGTGGTGCCAGACGAGCAGGTGAGCGGAAGGACGAGGAGGGAGAGAGGAGCGATCCGGAGGAGAGGAACGCGAGGAAGTCTCATGCGCATGAGGCGCGAGGCTAGGGATGGGTTTGGGAGTGGAATCCGCCTGGAGTGGTATCTGATGGAAGCTGGGCACTCATGCGGACGAGCGCTCGAGGGGTGCTCGTCCTGTTTCGCGGTACCACCTTTGGGGTGTCGGCGATTGGATACCAAGGAGGGACACCATGGGTGAGTGGATGGACAAGCTGAAGGGGCGGGTGAAGGAGTCGGTGGGCACGGCCACGGGTGACCGCGAGCTGGAAGCCGAGGGAAAGAAGGACACGCGCAAGGGCGAGGTGAAGGGAAAGGTCGAGGAGGTGAAGCGTGTCATCAAGGACGCGGATGACGAGGTGAAGGGCCGGCGGGAGCCGTAGCGTCGGAGGAAGGTTGGGCTGGCACACGGGGGGCTGCGGGGAGGGACTCCCCGTGGCCCGTTTGTCGTGGAGCGCCCGAGGCACCACCTTCCGGCTGGACGAGCACGTCGCAGGGAGGTTCGGCATGGACGCCAGGCTGGAGCAGCTCCTCACGCCCCGTCATGAGCGGGTGCGCCGTCATGGGCCGGAGAAGACCAACGAGGAAATCCTGAGGGAAACGCGCGAGCGGCTCGCCGGGTACGAGGACCGGCCGTTGGACGAGGTGGAGTTGCGATTGGAGG